>CATOST010000013.1 GCA_951812665.1 uncultured Acidobacteriota bacterium | reverse complement strand
GCAGATCCGCATGCCGATGACGTCATGCCACTGCCCGTCGGCCAGGCGCACGGTTTGGGCGGAAGGGTGGTCCACTCCCCAGGTGAAGCCCGACGGGGCCGGGCCGAAGTCGCCGGCGCAATGGCGCACCAGGAGAGGCGTCTCCAGCCCCCGCCGTTCCTGGTCCAGCGGCCAGAACGCCAAGCGTTCACGGAGCCATCCGCCCAGACGCGTGTTCCCCTGCTCGTCTCGGGGGTACCGGTGCCCGGGAACCATCGGTTCCTCCAGGACCGCTGTACAGGTTGGAGGCCAATAGGGATCGCCGCTGCGGCTCGTGTTGATGGCGATGGGAGCCGTGGATACGACTCCACGGACGTGGATGACCTGCTTCCAGGGGGGCGTCCGCGCCGGTCGATTGCCAGACCCGGACGTCGTTGTAGTCGGGCGCACGGCCGCCCCGGGCGCAGAACAGAAGGCTTCCGTCCCGGTCCCGGACCACGCTGGGCTCGAAGGCGTTGTCCGGCCCCGTGATGGCAGTCCAGGAGACGGGGCGCCAACCCTCCTGGCCGCGCCGCCAGCGGGTCAGTCCCGAACCGCGGGCCTGTTCGATCCGGCCGCCCATGGCGAAGAGCAGATCCTCGCCGTCCGCTATCGCCGTTGTGATACCGGGGTTGGAGAGCACGGCGCCGTCCAGGAGGCGGCCGAACCTCAGCCGCGCGGTTGCCGTGATCTCAAATCCCCGTCCGTCGTAGGCCAGTTGGTAGACCTCCATGTAGTCTTCGCGCTGGTTTTCGGGATATACCCCCTTCCGGTCCGGTGTCCAGGCGATGACCTGGCTGCATCCGAATCCGGTTCCGGCGTGGGGGGTGGGGCGAGCCGTCCTCCAGCAATGCGCCCCTGGGCACGAAGCCGCCCCGGACCGGATACTTGACCATGATGGCCGGCCGTCCCGGGGGATCGGAGTGGGGGTTCGTCTCCTCATGGTTGCGGGAGATGGGGATGGCTTCCCGCTCCTGGAGTCCGGAGAGGTTCCGGAAGAGGAAGACGTCGGTCCCGATTTCGAAGTCGTGCCCCGACTGCCTCCGGATGTTGCAGAAAATGGCCGCAGTGTCGGAGGAGACCTGAAACGGGAACGTCAGGCCGTACCGCCAGATCTCGTCCGCGGGTTGATCGGGAGGGATGGCCACGTCGGGGGGACCCGTGGTCATGGAGAGCGTCCCCGCGCCGGAAGGGGCCGGCGGAGGCGATGACTCCGGCCGGCAAGCCCATGAAGAGGCCAATCCGGCACCGGCCAGACTGAACCCCATGGCCTTCGCGAAGCTGCGTCTCGTCAGTGGATGGGACATGTCACCCTCCTTGGGTCGCCTCGGTATCCCACGGCCCCCGAATTCCCCGGAACCGAGGATCGCTCCCGGCAACCGGACACACGGCCGCGTGGTTCAGAATTTCCAAGTGGGAATCGGTTCTCCCCGCCGAGATGACCTCTTCCAGATACGCCCCGGTCTGGGGCGGAGACGGCAGTTCGTGGCTCTCCACGTCGTCGTGGATCCGGTATCCCATGACGTTGTGCCAGTTGCCGTCGGCCAGTTGAACCGTGGTGGACGAGGGGTGGTCCGCTCGCCACATGGAGCCACTCGGAGCCGGACCGAATTCGGCCTTGCAGTGACGGCCCAGGATCGGCGCCTCCAGGCTGGCCCGGTCGTCGCTCAAGGGCCAGAGGTACAGCTTCTGCCGGGTCCATCCGCCTCCCCGGACCCGGCCTTCCGCGTCGGCCGGTATCCGGAACCGCTTGGGTATGGGGTCCAGAGGCACCAGGTACATGTTGGAGGCGATGTAGGGAGTCCCGTCCGCCGCCTGGTTCAGGGTGATGGGGCAGCTGGAGATGACTCCCCACCATGTGAATGATCTGTTCCCAGGTCTCCCCGCCGTCCCGGGAGCGCCAGACGCGGATGGCGTGGGGACGGGTGCCGCCCTTGCCGCGGGCCGAAAAGAGCAGGTCGCCGTTGGTGTCGCGGATCAGACTGGGCTCGGTGGACTCGTCGGTGCCGGTCACCCGGAACGAAAGAGACGGGACGCCATACGCCGTCGGTCCGTTGCCAGCGCAGGACGCCGGACCCGCGGGTACCCTCCGGCTCCGGGTTGCCCGCGCCGTCCACCCTGGAGGCGTGCATGCCCACCAGCAGGTCGTCTCCGTCGGGGATGGCGTTGGTAAGGCCGCCGTTGCTGATGCTCCAGCCGGAAACCAGGCCGGTTGGGAGGACTCGCTCTTCGCCGGTCACCCGAAACTGATCCCCGTCGTAGCTGAACTGGAAGACCTCCATGATCTGGTAACGCTCGTCACCCTCGTACATGCCTCCCCCGTGGGCACTCTTGGGGTCGCCCGGGCGCCGCGCCAAGCCGGTGTCGATCCCGAACCCGGTTCCGGAGTGGGGGTGGGCGAACCGTCCGGGTTCTTTGCCCCCAGGGGGACGAATCCGCCCCTCATGGGGTACTTGACCATGATGGCGGTCTGGTTGGGCGGATCGGAGTTGGGATTGGCCTCCTCGTGGTTTCGGGTCACGGGTACGGCAGGCGCTGAAGGAGGGAGGTTGATGTCGTCGAAAAGGACCACGTCGTTGCCAACCTCGTAGTCGTCGCCGCTGCGGGCCGGCGCCATGACGCCGTTGCGGATCCGGATGTTTACGAAGGCGGCGGCCATGCGCGGACCGACCTGGAACGGAAAGATGAGGCCGTAAGCGCCAGCCTCTTGCCCTCGGGAACGTCCGCGGGAACCGTCAGGTCCGCGTCTCCCCGAGTGATGCTGAGGATCCCATGGCTCGGGCCGCCGGATGCCGGGGGGCTCTCATCTGCGGGCGAGCAGCCGCCGACGGTTGCCAGCAAAGCGCCTCCCAGGAGCAGGGTCAATCTCTTCTGAAAGCCACGGCGGTGAATTCGAGAGGTCATGGGGTTCCTCCGTCCCGGGTCTTGGGTTTTGCCGCCCAGTCTACTACGCTGCCGCCACGCTCCGCCACGGGCTGCTAAGCTGAAACAAGGACAACGGAAATTGAAGAAACGGCACGAGGCCCGTCTACTCGTCGCAATCGCCTGCCTCGCAGCAATCAGTGCTCCCGCCGCCGCGCAGCAGCAGTTCGGCGGTCTCCGTGTCCTCGTCACCGACCCGACCGGTAGCGTCATCCCCGGCGCCGAAGTCGAGTTCGGCAGCAGGGTGTTGATCCGGCCGGTATTCGGGGTCTCCGACGATCACGGATTGGTGATCAGGAACAGCCTTCCACCCGGAAACTACGCGGTAACCGTCCGATTCCCGGGTTCCAGACTGCAGTGAATGAAGAAATCGCCGTCCAGGCGGGGACGGATTTTTTCGGTTGAGATGGGTCTGGAGGTGGGTCAACTCGACAGTACGATCGTCGTCGAGGCGGGCCAGGCGGCGATCGATACGTTCAAGAGCGAGTCGGCGGCGATCTACACCGGGCAACGGATCACCGACGCTCCCGGCGGTCGAGACTTCAGCGACTACGCGAGCTTTACGCCGAGCGTCAACATCGAAGCCCAGGCGGGCAACGTGACCTACAGGGGACAGAACGTCCGTGGAATCTCCGTCGACGGCTCCTCCGGCGCGGAGAATGTCTTCTACATCGACGGTGTGTCGATACCACGAGCATGTACAACGGGTTGAACAACCAGAATCTACGGGTCGAGACGCTGCAGGAGTTCCAGTTGAAGACGGCCGGTTACGAGGCGGAATTCGGCGGCGCCATGGGGGGCGTGCTCAGCATCCGGACCAAGAGCGGATCGAACGACTTTCACGGCAGCGTACTGTGGTACGGCAGCGGCAGCGCACTGACCGGTGTCCCGAGCAAGCGGTTGCGCCTGGACCCGGCCCAGTCCGCCGACGTGGCCGAATACGTGTTCGACGCCGAAGACGATGAGGCGATCAACGAATACGGATTCACCTTGGGAGGTTCCGATCTGGCGCGACCCGCATCTGGTTCTTCGGGGCGCTCCTGCCCCAGATCCGAAACCGGACGCGCTCCGTCACCTTCACATCCGGAGAAACGGGCGATTTCAGACGGCAGGACCGGTTGCGCAGCACGACCGCCAAGATCGACTTCCAGCCCGCGGACAAAGTGAGATTCATGACCTCCTACGTTTCGGACCGGTCGCGATGGAAGGGTGGATTGCCCGATCGCGACGGTACTTCCAACCCGAATTACGAATGGGCGGAAGAAGGGTTCGAACATCCCGGTTACACGGTTACGGGAGCCATGACCATCACACCGTCTCCCGGTTTCGATCGTGGACGCCCGGTGGGGATTGAACGCCATCCAGACCGAACAACTGCTGGGGCCGAACCAGGTCCGTCACCGGTTTGTCCAGACGCCGGGACTTGTCGGATTCTCGCCGGACGACCCCTTGTATCGTCCACGTGGCTTCTCATCGATCAGCCATTCCGCAAGCTTCAATACCTCCCAGGATTTCCAGAAAAAGAGTACGGTGTCCCTGAGCGGGAGTTATCTGGCCACCCTGGCCGGCCAGCAGCACGATCTGCGCTTCGGCTGGCAGTTCAACGGGCTCGCCCACGACGTCAACGACGCCTACAAGTTCGATTACATCCTCTACAACTACACCCGCCCCTACAACACCGTGAACGGGAATGTCCGGACCAGCACCTGCACGGGTCCGGACGGCGTGCACTACGATCCCTGCGGTTATTACGAGTTGCGCACGCCGTTCGGCGTCGTGGCGAACGTCGTTACGCACCGCCATGCCCTTTTCTTCCAGGATGCCTGGACCATCGACGGTGCGCTCACCCTGAACCTCGGACTTCGCTTCGAGCACGAAGAGATCCCCTCCTTCAGCGATCTTCCGGAGTTTTCCGGAACCGTCTTCAAGTGGGGCTTCCTGGACAAGGCCGCGCCTCGTCTGGGCTTTGCCTATGACCTTCTCGGTAACGCGAAGGTCAAGCTCTTCGGTAGTTGGGCCCGCTTCTACGACGCCATGAAACTCGAGATGGCCAACGGATCTTTCGGCGGGTTCAAGTGGTTGAGCCATTACTATCTGATGGACGACACTACGCTCGATTGGACCCGAATCGGAGGGCTGTCGGGCCAAGGGGACTATCCTGGAACTTTCGTCGAGACCAGGAACTGGCGACTCCCGTCATTCGAGGACTTGGACCCCGATCTGAAACCCATGCGCATGACGGGAGTCGTGGCCGGGGTCGAGATCGAGGCCGCGACGGACTATGTGGTTTCGGTCCGGTACACACGAAAGAACCTGGATGAGGCGATCGAGGACGTCGGCCGGCAGACGCCGGCGGGTGAAGCCTACTACATCACCAATCCGGGGCGAGGCTTGTCGGTCGACCGTTTCCTGGAAGCGGGGCTGCCGGTGACCCCCCATCCCAAGCGCACGTACAACGCGGCCGAATTCCGCTTACGGAAATCGATCCGAGACCATTGGTTTGCGGATGTCGCATATGTGTATTCGCGGCTTTACGGTCTTTATTCAGGCTTGGGAAGCTCCGACGAGAACGGGCGTCTCAGTCCGAACGTGGATCGCGATTTCGATCTCTGGTTCCTTAACAACGACTCCGGCGGCAACCTGATCGACGGACCGCTGGGCACCGACAGAACGCACCAGCTCAAGGTTAATTGGATGGTCCTCACTCCGTGGGACATGGCTGTGAGCGGTTTCTTCCGCGCCATGAGCGGAACGCCCATCACCCGGACGGTCGATTTGGAACACGTGGACGTCATGGTGAACAACCGCGGGAGCGACGGACGAAACCCGTTCTGGACCCAGACGGACCTCTCACTGGTCCAGCGCTTCCACCCTTTCCCGGACGAAACCAGAGCGTTCGAGATCAACTTCAACGTCATCAATCTCTTCAACCAGAGGACGGGTTTGCGGACCTTCCGAAGCCTGTACCGCCAGTCCCTTCCCTTGTGGCAACCCGGCGATCCCGTCTCGCAAGTCCTGAACGGCTACGACTATGAGGCCATAGCCGCCTCCCAGGGCGCGACCCAGGATCCTCGCTTCCTGCAGCAGGATCGGTTCCTGGACCCGGTCGCGGCCCGCTTCGGAATTCGTTTCGTCTTCTGACCAAAAAGGCGGCTTCCGGCCCGGGGTCCGTCGCGGCCGTCCGCCGAGGGCCTTGATCCGCTCCGCCCTCTATTTCACGCCGGCGGCCAGCCACCGGATCGGCCGGGCGCAGATCAGGAACACGGCCCCGGCCACGATCGAGGTGACGGCGACGTTGAAAAACAGCTCCTCAGCGGTCATGGTCTCGAGCCGTCCGGCCATGAGTCCGGCGATGAGGTTCCCCAGGGCGGCTCCCATGAACCAGGTTCCCATCATCTGCCCGACAAGACGCGCCGGCGAGAGCTTGGTGATGCTGCTCAACCCCACCGGGCTCAGGCAGAGTTCCCCCACGGTGTGGAAGAAGTAGGTCGTCACCAGCCATACGGGGCTCACCTTGCCCGCACCGACGTATTGGGAGCCCCAGGCCATGACGAAAAAACCGACACTCAGCAGTACCAGCGCGAAGGCGAACTTGACCCCCAGCGACGGATTCCTCGACCCGAGGCCGACCCAGAGCATTCCCATCAAGGGGGCCAACAGGACGATCAACAGGGGATTGACCTGCTGCAGCCAACCGGCGGGAAACTCCCAGGAGAGGATCATCAGGTCGGTGTGTTCCTTGGCAAAGAGATTCATGCTGGATCCGGCCTGCTCGAAGCCGGACCAGAACAGCGCGGCTGCGATGAAGAGGACGAAGATGAGACCCACCCGCCGCCTCTCCAGGCCGTCTCTGCAGGCGAACAGGATGACGTAGCTGAAATAGAGGACGGCCAAGACCGAAATCGAGAGCGAGACGGTTCGGGCCACGGCCTCGACGGTGAGCGTCAGGAGCCCGGCCGAGGTCAGGGCGACGAGAACCAGTGCCGCGGCGGCAACCACTCCCAGACCCCTCAGGAACTGGCCTCGGGACCGGGCCTGCGCCTGGAGACTGGTCGCGTCCCCCTTGAGTTCACCGGCCCCGGCCAGATGCCGCCGTCCCAGCACGTACTGCAGCACGGCGAAGGTCATGCCCACGCCGGCGGCGCCGAAGCCCAGATGCCAATCCACCTTCTCGCCCAGGAGGGAGCAGATCCCCGGCCCCAGGAAGGCTCCGACGTTGATTCCCATGTAGAAAATGGTGAATCCGGCGTCCCGCCGCGCGTCGTTTCCCGTATAGAGGTCTCCGACGATGGCGCTGACGTTCGGTTTCAGCAGCCCGGTGCCCAGGGCCACCAGGCCCAACCCCAGGTAGAACGTGACCTCGGTCGGAATCGCCAGCGCGTAGTGGCCGGCGGCGATGATGATCCCCCCCACCAGGACGGCGCGCCGCTGGCCGATGAGCCGGTCCGCCACCCATCCTCCCGGGAGGGCCAGCGCGTAGACCCCGAAGGTGTACAGACCGTAGATCGCGCCTGCCTCGGCCTTGCCCATGCCCATGCCTCCGCGGGCGGTGTCGATCATGAACAGGACCAGGAGAGCTCTCATGCCGTAGTAGCTGAATCGCTCCCACATCTCGGTGAAGAAGAGGGTTGAGAGCCCTCGGGGATGACCGAAAAAAGTCTGCTGCCGGCGGTCGCCGCCGGGTGTCTGCGATGGGTCCATGGAGGCCTCCATACTCACGTCTTCGGGATTAGCGAACGGCGATGGGATTTCCCGGAGATCCGGTGGCTCCCTTCAGGCGAAGAGGGGAGAAGACGAAGGCGAACTCGTAGGCCTTGTCCCGCGCCAACTCCTCCAGCGTGAGATTTTCCAGGTTGTAGATCCCGTGGCGCACCAGCATCCACTGATGTACCTCGAAGGGCCGGTCCGGATTCTCGTGCGGGACCACCTCGATGGCCCAATTGTCGGCCCCGGTCAGGGCCGTTTTCCGGCTGCTGAGCCAGCGGGCCGCTTCCATGCCGATTCCCGGCTCACCCGAGTTGTAAAGGTCGTTGTCCCGCATCCAGAGCTTCTCGTGTCCGGTGCGGATCAGGACCGCGTCCCCTTCCCGGACTTCCACGCCCTGTTTCTTCAGAGCTCCCTGCAGGTCGTCTGCGGTGATGACGTATCCCGGCTGCAGACGGTCCACGCCCTTGTATGAGGCCACGTCGATGAGGACCCCGCGGGTAAAGAAGACGCCCACGTTCTCGACGCCCAGCTTCCGGAGCCCGTAGGGAGTGGCGAACCGGGACCGCTTGAAACCGTTGTAGAAGTAGTCGTCGTCGGCCAGTCGAACTCCCACATGGCCGAGTCCGTCGAACTGGGTTCCGACCTGACCGATCTCGCCGCTGAACATCTCGTCGAAACCCACGAGCCCGTTCGATCCGGTGGGGTCGCCCGAAGTGGGAGATCCTGGGATTGTGAGCTTGAAATGCCGCTTGCCCGCCAGCGGCATCCCTTCCTCGTAGACCTGCCCCAGCGAGTAGATCTTGCCGGTGCGGATGAGCCGGCTGGCTTCCAGGACCTTGGCCGGGGTGATCCGGTTGGCGGCGCCGCGTTGATCCGCGGCGCCCCACTCGGAAGGCCACCAGCGGGAGCCGATGGGTGTCTCCTGGGGCCAGGCAACCGACTGCATGGACCAAAAGAGCGCTATGAACCCGATGAGCCTCATGGTTTGTTTCTCCCTCGTATCAGGGTCGGCTTCCGAGTCAATTCGTCTCCGCCGGCTCGGAGAGGCCGGCATTCAGGGCCGGAACCACCTCCCGAGCCAGGAGTTCCAGACTCCGGATCCAGCTCTGCTTGTCGTCCCAGTCGTGTGCGGTCAGGACGAGAGTCCCGAAATCGCCGATTTCGCCTCTCAACTCCTGGAGCATCCGCATGACCCGGGACGGATCCCCCGCAATCACCACCTCGTCCAGGAAATAGTCCAGATTGCAATCGGCATCGCTCATGGAAGGATCGCGTTTCCAGATTTCCACGCCGGGGCCCCTCCGGGTCAGCTCCAGAATGTATTCGATGCATTTCCCCAAGGAGTTGCCGGCGGCCAGTCGGCGAGCTTCCGCGGTCGTTTCGGCCACGAACACGTTGCGGGAGACTCTCCAGTCGCTGATCCGCGCCCGGCGGCCGTGTTGGCGGGCTCCCGATTCGTAGGTCGACCAGTGGTTCCGCAAGGTGTCCGTCGACACCATGTGGTGGCTGATGGGAAGAAAACCGCGGCCGGCCGCTTTCTGGACGCCGATCGAGTCGCGAGTGATGCAGGGGACCATGATGGGCGGGTGGGGCCGCTGCAGCGGTCTGTGGAGTACGCCTATGCCCATTTCGGGGTCGATGTTTTCGGAAAGACGGAAGTCCCAGAACTTCCCGTGGAACTCGAGGGGCGGGTCCTGGCTCCAGATTCCCAGGATGGCCTCGATGGCTTCGCCAACCAGACCGCCGGATTGCCGGGGATCGACGCCGTAGATCTCCATGTCGCTGGGGATCGCTCCGGGACCGAAGCAGAGATTGAGGCGCCCGTGGGACAGGTGATCCAGAAAGGCCAGGCGCGAGGCGACGTGAGCCGGATGGTGGTATTGGAGGCAGACCGGGGCCGGTCCGATCCGGATCCGGGAGGTCATTCCCAACGCCTTGCCGATGAAGATCTCGGGCATGACGATGTTCTCCACGCTGGAGGAATGATGTTCTCCCACCCAGAACTCGGAAAATCCCAGCTCTTCGCAGCGCACGACCAGTTCCAGGTCCTCGTCGAAGCATTGAGTCAGAGGTTTGTCCGGATCGTGCACGGGCATGAGGAACATCCCTAGCTGCAGGGCTGGCTGTTGGGGCATGGCAGGATCCTTTCCTGAATCGGGGTTCGTCATGGGCCTGGTCCTCGTCTCGCCAATCAGGATGGGCGCGATCCGGGGCAGAGTCAACGAACACTCCGGGTCCCGAGTTGCACCCCGGCCTGGGGAGCGAATAACATTATGCTAGTTTTCCAAAGCGACAAGATAGCCTTGTCCCGGGTGGAAAACGAGTTCAACGCCCCGACCGGCAACGGACTGGGCCCGATGCGATGATGTGGCACCTGATTCTCTCGAACCTCCGTCAGCGGCCGACCCGCACCTGCGTCAACGTCATGGCCGTTTCCCTGGGTGTGGTCCTGGTTCTGGTCAGCGTCGGACTCTCCTACGGCCAGTTGCTGGATCAGGCGCAACGGACGCGCCGCATCGGAGGCGACTTCATGCTCCAGCCACCGGACGCCTCCTTCTTTCTGGCGCTCAACAGTGGCGCCATGGACGAGAGGATCGGACGCGTCATCGAGAAGGTGGATGGGATCGAGGCCTCGACTCCGATCATGGTCAAGGTCGTCAGCAGGAACTTCTTCGCGGTCTATGGCGTGGACGCGTCCAGCTTTCAGCAAGTCAACGACGGACTGAGATTCGTCCAAGGCCGGTTTTTCGAGTCGGGGGACGAAGCCGTCGTCGACGAACTCTACGCCTCCAACAATCAGATCGAGGTCGGACAGGACATCGATCTCCTGGGGCACCGGTTCGAGATCACCGGGATCTTCCAGAGGGGAACCGCCGGCCGGGCCATGATCCCCCTCGAAACCATGCAGAAGATCAACGGAACTCCGGGCAAGTGCTCGGTCTTCTTCATCCGGGCTGAGGATGGGAAGTCCCACGATCAGGTTCGAACGGCGCTGGAAACCCGTTTCGAGAATTACAGGCTCACAGCGACCGAAAACCTGGAACAGCTCTTTACTTCGACCACACCCGTTTTCCGCGAATTCCTCCTGGTGATCGTCGCACTGGCCGTGGCCATGAGTTTCCTGGTGACGCTCACGGCCACTTACAGCACCATCGTGGAGAGGACCCGGGAGATCGGCATCCTCAAGTCTCTGGGGGCCTCCAAGTCCTATATCGTCCGCCTCTTTCTCGAGGAATCCCTGCTGGTCTCGGTGTTGGGCCTGATCTCCGGTTTCCTCCTGACCTGGGGAGTTCTGAGCCTGATTGCCGCCAATTTCCCTTCCTTGCCGGTGATAATCAAGCCCTACTGGCGAGTGGCGGTGGTGGGGATTTCGATGGGGGGAACGGTGCTGGGCGCTCTCTATCCGGCGTGGAAGGCGGCCAAGCTGGACCCGGTCACGGCCCTCGGTTACGAGTAGCGCCCGCTGCTCGGGACCCGTCTACGGCCGCCGGACAAATTCCTCAATTCAGGTGGCTGCCCAAGTCCCGAACCGGATGGGAGGGGCCGCGGCCGGCAATCTCCTCGACCAGCCGGACCATCTGCTCCTGGTGCTGTCGGATGGATTCCACCAGTTTGAACTGGGCCCGGCAGCGATCCAGATTCTGACCCTCCCGGCGGATCTTGAAATAGACGTCCCCTTCCAGATGGTCCGTCAGGAAGCGGAGACCCAGCTCGTAGGCGATGAGCTGTCCCGAGAAGGGAAGGTATCGCCGTTCGGTCGGGGTGAGAAAGTGGGTGGTCTCCGCAAGGTAACCTCGAGCCAGAGCTTCGAAGAGGGGTAACTCGACACCCACTCTGGAGAGGTCACGCTCGTCCTCCCGATGGGTGCCGGAGCCGGTTCGCATCAGGTCTCCGAAATCATGAATGGACAGTCCCGGCATGACCGTGTCCAGATCGATGACACACAGCATCTTGCCGGTCGCCGCGTCCAGCAGGACGTTGTTGATCTTGGTGTCGTTGTGAGTGACCCTCTCGGGCAGCCGGCCCTGATTCCGGAGGCGAGGCAGAACCCGGATCAGCGACTCGAAGGACTGAGCGAATCGGATCTCTTCCCCGGTGCCATGGGCTCGATTCCACAGGTCCCGCTCCAGCGCCGAGAGAAACTTTCGGTAACGGAGTTTCGTATCGTGGAAGCCGGGGATGGTCTCGTCGAGACGCGGGGGAGGCAGATCCAGGAGCAGGTTCTGAAAGCGCCCGAAAGCGCGGGCCGCCTCGTAGGCCATCCGGGGAGAGGCGACGGTGTCGTAGATCGAAGCGCCTTCGACAAAGTCGTAGGTGCGCCAGTAGTTCCCGTCAGGATCTTGATAAAAGCTGGAGCCGTCGCATGCCGGTACCAGAGTCAGGGAACGGCGGCTCAGATCCTCGACTCCAGCCTGCCGCAGCTTGTGCTTGAGATGCCGGGTAACTCGCTGAATGTTTCCCATCAGGGCGGGCGGATCCCGGAAGACCCGGTGGTTGATTCGCTGATGAACGTAGCGCTTGCATTGCCCCCGATGCCGGTAGCTGGCGAGGTAGGTGTCATGGATGTGCCCGTTTCCGTAGGGACGAATCCGAACCAGTTCACCATGCACTGCGAACCGAGAGCTGACGGCCGCGAGATCGTCCTGTTGCTGCGGGTTCATTCCTGCGCCCTTCATTAGCAGCCCGTGGCAAAAGTCGTCACGGCATTCGACCGTCCCTGCATCCCGGCGGACTGCGTTGCGACTCGGTCACATACTCCCGGTATGCTCCCTCATCGCGTCTTGTCCGGCGGGCGCAGGAACGGTCTCGGTGCTCGCGGGACTTTCGCCACGGACTGTTAGAGGCCGCGGCCATCGCCACGAATCCCGGGATTCCAGCGTTGGCGCTCGTAACCGCATAGTAGCCAATGGCCTGGGCGAAAGTTGCCGGGACGTTCCACCGGCGCTGGATGCCGCCTGGCGGTGTTGCCTGTGGGCGATGGAGTTCGCCCGGCAACGGGCGACCACACACAAGGGTCGCCCCTACGTGTCTCGCCTGACTCCTCCCAGCGGGTAGACGCGGCGGCCCAGCCGCTTGTACCTGATGGCATCCGGACTGTGCACCCCCGGCTCGGATACGACCTGGATCTGACCGGCCCACTCCTCGAAGCCGGCTCGGAAGTGCGCCGCCGATTTCAACCCGATGTATCTCATTTTTTTGGGATCGAGCCCCAGAGTGCGCGAAAAGGCGGTGTCGAAGGGCTGCTCCCGGACACTGACCAGCAGGATGTGCACGCCTTCGACTCGGATCCGGGCCGAGACTCCCATGTTTCCCCGCAGGCCGGAGTACATGGGACCGTTGTAGGCGAAATCTCCATGGGAGGCGGCTTCCACCACGGCCTCCACGGGAATCGTCGGTCCCTGGCTGGGGGTCGATTTGCCACCGACCTGGAGCGATACGGTGGCGCCGACACCGGCGCGATGGCAGGCCAGCGCGGATTCGTGATCCACGATGTAGAGGATGCAGGCGTCCTTGAGCCCCGAGTCCAGAAAGGTTCTGAGCATGCCGGTGCTGTCCCCCGGAGAACCGCCGCCCGTATTGTCGTTTTTGTCCGCGAAGACCGCTGGATACCGGCCCAGCATCTCCGCCTTGGCCAGGGCTTCCCGGGTGGAGGGAAGATGCTGTTGCCAATCGGCCCGGCGCCGGTAGATCCACGCCGCCAGTGCGTCGGCGTGGCGCTGGGCCGAGGCCGGGTCGTTGTCCGTGACCACGTGGACCGAGGCCCCCACGTGGGGTGCGTCGGCCAAGGCAAAACAGGTGGCGATGGATGCGGCCACGACGCCCGGTTCGGCCTCCAATCGGTGCAGGCGCTCGATGGCTTCGCTCATGGGCGGGTGTGCGGTCACTTGGTTCAGACCCCAGAACATGGGGATCTGGGACAGGGCCATGGTGGGACGGAGACCGTCCCTGACGATCCGGACCATCACGTCGGCGCACTCCCGGCCCCGAGCCGCCATGTCCACCTCAGGATAGGTTTCTCGTCCGATCAGGACGTCGGCCAGCTCGACCATGCGGTGCGAGACGTTGGAGTGGATGTCCAACTGTCCGACGATGGGAACCTCCGGGCCCACCAGATCTCGAACCGCCGCCAGGATGTAAGCCTCGCCGTCGTCGATGCCTTCGGCCACCATGGAGCCGTGGAGCTCCAGCAGGACCCCGTCCGCCGGAGACGCGGCCTTCATCAGACCCAACATCCGGTCCAGAAGGCGGTCCAGGTCTCGCCGGGGGACCGGGCCGCTGGGATGGGCTTCGGCGAAAATGGTCGGCACCAGCTCGAAACCGTGAGCTTCAGCCGCCTCGATGAACCCGCCGGTGGGAACGTTGACACCCCGAAACTTCGGGATGATCCGGTCCGGTTGAAGCTCCCCGAATCTCTCGCTGAAGCTCTGGATGGTGGTGGGAACGGGAGTGAAGGTGCTGGTTTCGTGGCTGATGGTGCCGCTGAGGATCTTCATCGGATCAGTCTCCACTCAAGCCATGATCTGTCCGCGGCCGATCAGAATATCCTGGTTCCGCGTGCGATCTGTAAATTCAAGGTCATGATTCCATAAAGGTCTGATAGACACGGCCGGTCTGAATCGGCGAGGTGTCGGATTGTGACGACTTTTACCACGGACTGGTAAACTCCACGAGTGTTGCGAATTCATAGAGCCGGTCGCCTCCTGAAAGCGCGGGGAGTTCGCGCCGGATTCGGATGGGTCCTGTTGTGGCTCCTGCTGACCCCCGCGCAACCCTATGGAAGCGATTGGATCGCCCTGTTCGACGGAAAGAATCTGGAGGGGTGGGAGTCCGTCGGTTCGGGTTTCTGGGTCCCGACCCCCGAAGGCTATCTGCTGGGCCAGTGGGACCCCTTCGACCTGCCCGATCCCGAACCCTGGCTCAACGGGCTGAAGGGGCGTCTGAACCGCTCCCGGTTCAAGACCGATTTCAAGGTCGTCATCAACCAGGCTTGGCTCTACACGCGCCGGGAATTCTACGAATACGACCTCCATCTGGAGTGGAAGGTTCCCCCGGGCGGCAACAGCGGTATTGCATTGCACGATCCGAGCCGGGGGCGCTATACGTCCGGTCCCGAGGCCGACCTCGCCCGGACCCCGTCCCAGATCGCCTACGAGGTCCAGATCGTCAATCTGGACGTGGAGCAGGATCCGACGGGGAGCATCTACATGGTCCAGTCGGCACGCGAGGACTTCCGCAAGGGGGATGACTGGAACGTGTTCGATATCGAGGTTCGGCGGGGATCGATCCGGGTCCGCCTCAACGGACATCTGGTCACCGAGGGAACTCCGATTCCCGGCCGTCCCGAATCAGGACCCATCGGCATCCAACTCCACGACCCCGCCAGCGTGATCCTGTTGCGGGATCTCCGAATTCGGGAGCTGACCCCGGCCACGACTCGTGAGTAACGTCTCACCCAGGAGTCTGCGCGGTAGAAATGATCGTAGCGAGAAAGTGGTCTACCGCTTTCGCAGTAGATCAATTTCTGCGGCGCAGGCTCCCAGCCCGTTCAATGGGCCAGATACCCGCCGTCTATGGGTAGCGCCAGTCCATTGACATACGAAGCGGCGTCGCTGCAGAGCCATACGGCCGCTTCCGCAACCTCGTCCGGAGTCCCGAATCGAGCCATGGGAATAAACTGCGCCATCCGCTCGGCACGTTCGGGGTCGGCCCCCAGGAGCCGTTCGGTCATGGGTGTCCGGACAGCTCCCGGACAGAGCGCGTTGACCCGGATCCCCTTGGCTCCGTACTCGACGGCGGCGGTCCTGGTCAGGCCGAGGACTCCGTGCTTGCTGGCGATATAGGCGGACATCCGGCCCCGGGAGCCGACGTGTCCCGCGGTCGAGGAAGTGTTGACGATGGCGCCCTTCCCCAGTTTCAGCATTTGCCGCAACTCGTACTTCATGCAAAGCCAGGTTCCCTTGAGATTGACTTGGATGATCCGGTCCCACGCCGTATCCGGGTACTCGTGGAGTCGGGCGATGGCCCCCTCGATGCCCGCATTGTTGAAGGCGCAATCCAGCTTTCCATGGAGCTCGACGGCTTGCCGGATCAAGTCCTTCACCTGAGACGTGACGGAGACGTCGGCTTGGATGAAGGTCGACGATGCCGGCATCATCCGGACAGTTTCGGCGCCTTTCTCCGGATCGACGTCGGAGACGACGACCCTGGCTCCTGCCCGGGCGAAGGCGACAGCGGCGGCTCGACCAATTCCGGAGCCCCCTCCGGTCACCAGGGCGACTCGGTCTGGTAACGAATTCTTCATGCAGAGCCGCCCTCCTTGGCGGCGGGGGCCCAGTCTCTCACACTCTTCCCGGACCCTCATGCGCATTGGAGATCGGGCTGGTACACTCCGGAACATGGTTCGATTCACATGTGGATTCGGTTTTCTGCTGCCGGCTCTGCTTCTGGCGCTCCCCGCGGCCGGATGGGTGCGGGGGCAGGATGGCCCCACCGGGGCGGATTGGCCCCACTATGGGGGGAGCTACCAATTCTGGCGTTACAGCACCCTGGACCAGGTGAATCAGAAGACGGTGAAGAGACTGGTTCCGGTCTGGGCCTTCCAGACCGGCGTCGTGGACGGCGGTCTTCAGGCCACCCCCATTGTTCTGGACGGCGTCATGTATCTGACTTCTTCCTGGAACCGGGTTTTTGCCATCGACGCCGCGACCGGAAAGGAGATCTGGCACTACTACTACGAGAACCCCCGGGAGGTCGGGGTCATCTACAGTCCCTGGAACCGCGGCGTCGCGGTGTCGGGTCCGCGCGTCTTCATGGGAACTCTCGACAACTATGTCGTGGCCCTGGATCGGAAGACGGGGCGCGAGTTGTGGAAGGTCAACGTCGAAGATCTGAAACAGTGCGGCTGCAACATCACGGGGGCTCCGCTGGTGGTGAAGGACAAGGTGATCGTCGGCGTCACCGGGGGGGACTCGGCTCACCGGGGTTACCTGACCGCCTTCGACGCAGCCACGGGTCGGCTGGCCTGGCGTTTTTACACCATACCCGGTCCGGGAGAGAAGGGTCACGAGACCTGGGAGGGAGACAGTTGGAAGTACGGAGGCGGCGCGACCTGGATGACCGGTTCCTACGATCCCCAGTTGGACCTCCTCTACTGGGGAGTGGGAAATCCGGCGGCTGACTTCTACGGGGGAGACCGGCGGGGAAGCAACCTGTACACCGACTCCGTCATCGCCCTGGATCCGGACACGGGAGAGCTCAAGTGGTACCACCAGCAGGTCCCCCATGACGTGTGGGACTGGGACGCGGCCTACGAGTGCGTGCTGCTGGATCTGAAAGTGAATGGAAGAAACCGGAAGCTCCTCCTGAACACCAACAAAGGGGGCTACACCTACGTGGTGGACCGGACTACCGGAGAGTTCATCTCAGCCTGGCCGGTCGTGGATCACCTGAACTGGATCGAAGGCGTGGGTCCGAACGGTGAACTGATCGGCCGCAACGAGCCGGTTCTGGACCAGGCCAAACTGATCTGCCCTTCCATCGGCGGCGGAAGGCAGTGGAACCAGGGCGCCTATTCTCCGCGCACCGGGTGGTATTACACCACCGGCATCGAATGGTGTCAGGAGGTGACGGCCCGGGAAGAGGAGCCTCAGGAGGGAATGAACTTTTTCGGAGGCGTTTTCAAGTTGAAGGCGACGCCGGAAGTCGACCATCATGGTCATCTGGACGCCTACGACCCGCTGACGGGAAAGAAGCATTGGAGCTATCGGTCCCCATATCCCTTTCTGGCGTCACAACTGGCCACGGCCGGGGACCTGATTTTCAGCGGTGACGCGGAGGGACTCTTCTTCGCTCTGGACGCCATGACGGGACGGAAGCTGTGGAGCTTTCAGACCGGGTCCGGACACCGGGGCTCGGCCATCACCTACTCGGTGGCGGGACGCCAGTATATCGCCACCCCTTCCGGCTGGGGGTCGGCGGTGGCCGGTCTTCTGCCCCAGCTCTGGCCCGAGACAGAGGATTTCCGGGCCGGGTCCACACTCTTTGTCTTTGCCTTGCCTTAGCAAAAGTCGCCGCGCCTTGTGCGGCGGGCGCAGACCCGGTCACGCTGCTACGCGGGACTTTCACCACGGACTGCCAAGAGCAGGTGGTGAACGCTCCGGTCATTTCAGGCGTCGACCCAGCGCTCAAACAGAGCCGCGCGCCGGGGCCTCTCGAGCAGTGTTTTTCGCTCCCATCAAGGAAGATCGAAGCGGTCCAGGGTCATCACTTTGGTCCATGCCGCGGTGAAGTCATGGACGAACTCTTCTTTCGCGTCCTCAGCCGCGTAGTGCTCGGCGACTGCCCGCAACTCGGAGTTGGAACCGAAGATCAGATCAACCGGAGTCGCCGTCCATTTGAGTTCACCCGTGGCACGATCACGACCTTCATAAAGGCCTGCAGTGGATGACTTGGCCCACTTGGTGGACATGTCGATCAGGTTGACAAAGAAGTCGTTGCTCAGGGTGCCGGGACGGTCTGTGAACACGCCGTGAGCCGATCCCCCCGAATTGGCGTCCAGGGCTCGCATGCCGCCGACAAGCACCGTCATTTCAGAGGCCGTGAGGTTCAGCAGAGCCGCCTTCTCCACCAGCCTCTCCACCGGAGATCGGGGGTTGCCGCCGGCGAAGTAGTTGCGGAATCCATCCGCGGTGGGCTCAAGCAGGGCAAAGGAGTCCGAATCGGTCTGTTCCTGTGAGGCGTCCGTGCGGCCGGGGGCAAAGGGCACCTCCACGTCGACTCCGGCTTTCGCAGCCGCCTGCTCAATGGCGGTAGCGCCGCCGAGAATCACCAAGTCCGCCAAAGAGACCCGTTTGTCGCCGGACTGCGCACTGTTGAAACCTTTGCGGATTCCCTCCAGGGTCTTCAACACGCGGTCCAGTTCAGCCGGATCGTTTGCAGCCCAATCCTTCTGTGGCGCCAGACGAATACGTGCCCCGTTGGCGCCACCGCGCATATCGGTCCCGCGGTAGGTGGATGCCGAGGCCCAGGCGGCCCTGACCAATTCAGCGGCAGACAGCCCGGAGTCCACTATCTGGGCTTTCAGCGCGGCCGCGTCCTTGGCATCGATCAAGGTGTGATCGACTTCAGGAATCGGGTCCTGCCATACGAATTCCCGGTCCGGCGCCAGATCGCCGAGGTAACGTGACCTGGGACCCAGGTCGCGGTGAATCAGCTTGAACCACGCCCGGGCGAAAGCGTCTTCGAACTCTTCAGGGTTCTTGAGCCAACGCGAGGTGATCTCGCGATAGGCCGGGTCGACTTTCAGGGCCAGGTCGGTGGTGAGCATCATCGGCGCATGCCGTTTCGACGGATCGTGGGCATCCGGCACCAAGTCCGATGCGGCGCCGCCGGCGGGCTTCCACTGGATTGCACCGCCGGGGCTCCGAGTCTGCTCCCACTCGAAGCCGTACAGGTTCTTGAGGAACTCGTGAGTCCAGGCCGCTGGACGACTCGTCCACGCCCCTTCCAGGCCGCTGGTGATCGTGTCGGAGCGATTGCCGGCGCCGTAACTGTTTTTCCAACCGAACCCCTGGGCTTCGATATCGCCGCCCTCCGGCTCGGCACCGACGTACTTGCCCGGATCAGCGGCGCCATGGGCCTTGCCGAAGGTATGGCCGCCGGCAATCAGCGCAACCGTCTCTTCATCGTTCATCCCCATACGGCCGAAAGCCTCACGTATGGCGTGAGCGGCCGCCTGCGGATCGGGTTTGCCGCCCGGGCCCTGAGGATTCACGTAGATCAGGCCCATCTGCGAAGCGCCGAAAGGATGATTCAGTTTTCCTTTCTCATTGCGCCGGTCGGCGGCGAGCCACTCGCCCTCGGGTCCCCAGTTCACTTCTACGGCTTGCCAGGCATCGATACGACCACCCGCGAAACCCAGGGTCTTGAAGCCCATGGACTCCATGGCGACGTCACCCGCGAGGACCAGCAGGTCGGCCCAGGAGATCTTGCGGCCGTACTTCTGCTTGATTGGCCAGAGCAATCGCGTCGCTTTTTCAAGGTTTGCGTTATCGGGCCAACTGTTGAGCGGCGCGAAGCGTTGCAGACCGCCGTCAGCGCCACCCCGTCCGTCGATGGTTCGATAAGTGCCCGCACTGTGCCAGGCCATACGAATGAAAAACGGCCCATAGTGGCCATAGTCCGGCGGCCACCAGTCCTGGGAAGTCGTCATCAGCTTCTTGAGATCTGCCTTCAACGCATGCAGGTCGAGACTTTCGAACTTCTTTGCATAGTCGAAGTCTTTACCGAGGGGACCGGATTCCCGAGACGTTTGGCGCAGTGGATCAAGACTCAGCCGGTTCGGCCACCAATAGTCATTGTCCGGTGCATCGTTCTTGGCAACCGCCAGGCTGAACGGCATGATCGGAGAGATCCCAATCGTCAGCATCGCGATTACAGAAATGGTTCGTCTAAACATCTTAGTCGTCTCCTGTAGGTGATTTGCCCTGATTTGAAGTCCTCGCCAGGTTGAGGCCGGTTGACTCATGCTCTTTGGAGTCCGTCGTTCCCTGGCGGGCCAAGGGATCCGGGGCCCCTCCCCCCAAGGGGGTAAGCTGGACCTGACTTCAGTAACTCGTCACTCCGTTCCTCTTGGTTTCTGCTCTCGACCCCGACGGAATTTTACCACGAAGCCACTTCGCGCACCGTTCGCTTAAGAACCTCTACAACGGCCTCTGGCAACGGCTCGGCGACGCCCACGAAGCCCTTGACGACACGGTGGCTGCCGCGTACGGTTGGTCCGCGGACGGCTTCGTTAATTCCGCAGATCCCAGTTTGGAAAGGAGTGATAGCCGGAGGGACGCATGGCCGGAGTTCTGATACCAAGTGACTTTGTTTCAATAACATACGAGTATCGGATCGCTATCCCCGCCTGAGCACGACCCATGATCTGGTTACTCCTGGTACTGGCGCAGAGTTCCCCTGATCCGGACCTGGTCTCTCGGGGCGAAGTGGTGTTCGCCCAGAGTTGCGCCACCGGCTACTGCCATGGCTCCGCCGGGACGGCCGGCCGGGGGCCCCGGCTTCGAGGCACGGGACTCAGCCGCGATCGGATCCTGGAAGCCACCCGCGACGGGATCCCCCGTTCGGCCATGCCGGGCTGGGAAGGGAAGTTGAGTGAGACGGACCTGTCGGCGGTGGTGGAGTACGTGTGGAGTCTGGCCCTGGACTCTCGCGAACCGCCGCCGGACGATGAAATGCCTCCCGGAACCGGTCCGGCTGCCTATGTGGGATTCGAAGGGCCGGAGGAGGCGTCCCAAGGGCGGGACCTGTTCTTCGACGCGACGCGGGAGTCCCGTTGCGCGACCTGTCACGAGGCCGGCGGTCGAGGCATTTCCATCGGTCCCGACCTGTTGGCTCTGGGGGACGGGCTGCACGCTACCCTGACGGGAAAGGCCCGGAGCCGGAGTTCCAGTCACGTTCTGCGAGCCCAGCTCGCGGACGGCCAGAGTTTTGCCGCTCTGCGAGTCGCTCAGGAGGAAGATCGGGTCCAGCTCTATGACCTCACGACGATTCCTCCGGTCTTGCGCACGCTCCTCTCCGGGGAGGTCGAGTCCCTGGTCCAGGATGGGAGTTGGGAGCATCGGACCGTCGCCGCCGAGTACAGCGACGACGAACTGGGAGCCATCATCCACTACCTGGACTGGCTCAATACACGCAAGCCCAAATAGCGGCCAGCCGCGTTTCTCCCCAAGTGGTGGAGTGTGCGGCGACGAAGATCCTATCCTCGGCCACTTGATCCTGAGTGGGATAATGCTTGGGAATGCGCGTCACTTGACGCGGCGAAGAACGGTCCGGCCTTGTACTTGCGTCAGTTCGGTCCGATAGTGCCGAATCTGCTGCAGGAGCTCGTCCCGACGGATCTCAAGACGGTCCAGGTCACTTTGGATATTCTCCAACTCGGCTTCGAGAATGCAGAGTTGGAGTTGCAGAGGTAAAGCCGCTTCCGGGTCTGAGGTATTGTGATTCATGGATTTGGTTCCGCAGCATAATACCCCTCACGGTGTCTGACTTTCAACCCGGACCGCGCCAGCTCAACCCGGATCTTTCGGAATGATCCGTCGGCCTTGGAGTTGGAGGAAACATAGCCGAGGCTGTACTGATATTCCAAGTCCCGGCGGATGCCGTTGAAGGCTTGGCGGAGGCGTTTCAGGTTGGCCTTGGAGTTGACGAAACGGCCCCCGGTGGCCTCGGCAAAGCGCTTCAACTTCTCGAAATCCGCGTCGAAACCAGAACTCTTCACGCCGATTCCGTAGATCAACACGTCGTGGGATTGGGCCGTCCGGATCGCCCGTTGCCACGTCACGGAGCTCCGGGTATCGGCGCCGTCCGAGAGCACCACCAGGACTCGTCGCCCGGCCTGGTGCCGCAACAGATCCCTCACCGTCACCCAGATGGCGTCGTAGAGCCTGGTGGCGCCTTCGGCCCGGACCTCCATGATGGCTTCCGCGAGCTTCGATGGATCGGTGCTGAAATCGTGGAGGAGCCGGACATCACTGTCGAACTGGACCACCGCTCCCGCCTCCCCCTCCCGGGTCAGGGTCTCGCCGAAGAACTCGATGGCAGCTTTCTGCTCGAATGCCAACTTGTCCCTGACGCTGGCGCTGGAATCCATGACCAGCGCGACCGATAGGGACCGTGCCGTCCGGGCCTTCTCCCGATGGAAGAAGCGAAGCTCTTGGCGGACTCCGTCCTCGTAGACCTGGAAGTCGTGTCGGGTCAGGTCCTCCCGGTATCGGCCCCGCCGGTCCCGGACGATGCAGGAAACGTCCACGACGTCGACCTTGGCCCGAAAGGATGGGCGCTGCTGTCCGCCGGCCGTCCAGGAGGCGGCGAGGATCAGAGCCGATCCAAAGAGGATGGAACTCCAAACCGAGAAAGGCCGTATCCGGTCCTTCAACGGGCCGTCTTCTCCGCCATTATTTTGCTTGTCGCCATGTAGGTGTAGATGCCCGTGGTTGCCAGATAGATCACTTCCAGGTAGGGGATGGACAGACCGGTCAGGGTCACTGCCGTTTCAATCGCCACGGCGGGCGTCAGACTGTAGATGGCAATAGCCAGGTAGGCGGGAAATGGGAACCTCACCTGGTAACGGCTCGTCACCGAGAGCGCAAGCAGCGTAAAGAGCAAGGCCAAAATCAGCTTGAAGGCGAAGGTGAAGACCAGAACCAGCGAATACGCGGTGGGGAAATAGGCCCATTTTATGAGCCCGATCCAGTCCCGGATTTGTTCCGGAGTGACTTGAAATGAGCCGAAATCTCTCCAGGGAAAGGTTTCCAGAGTCTGGTTCTGGCGCAGGACAAGGGCGTCCTGGGTGAATAGAAGGAGGGGCTCCGGAAAACGCGCCAGATCCTGCCGCTTGCCGGTGGTGTCGAAGATCAGAGTGACGGGGTGGCGGCCCGGGTAGGTCTGGATCAGCGGTTGGTCGGCCTCGATTCGGAGCCGGCCCTCGCTCACCTGCATGGGAGGGACATTCTCCTGGAGCCAAATGCCGAATTCCCGAAACTCCGGCCCCAAGTGAAATGCGTAGGCCAAAGTCACGAACAGGGAGGCGTGGGCGCAGAGATACAACAGGTAGAGCAGCGTCTGCCGGAGAGGCTGCGCCAGAATCGTCTTGTAAAAAGGGAATTCAGTGATGGCCCAGTAGAACTGGTGGTAGAAGGTGGTCCGCATGGCTGACTAGTGTGAGATCTGTCCCGGGTCGGTGGTTCAGGCATCCGCGGCGGCAATCGCCAAGGATTGGTCGTAAACGGACACTGGGGAGACTTACTTTTCCAAGTGGCCCTTCACGATTTTTTCGATCACACTTTCCGGCTTGCCCTGAATCAGCGTCTGAATTGAGGTAGATCACTTTTTCGCAATCGATCTACTGGGCACCCGCTCGGCCTTGATTCCCCGCTTCCTGATCTCTTCTATGAGCCAGTCAACCCCGCGCCATTGATCTGCTCTTTCCAGCCCTCTCCGCCACGTTTGAGGCAGCGACACATGGCGTCTGGCTATGCCATGAGAGATCCCCTGCTGCGGATCCGGAATCCATACAGCGGACTTGACCCGCAACCCGTACGGCCATCGATCCGCTCCTAGAACCGAATCCGGAAGTTCATACGGCCCCTCCTCGGCGGCTGTCTCTAGACCCATGTAGATCCTATTCCCGGGCCCAGGCCAGTAGATCAATATGAGGTCATCCTGCTGGATCTGGTTCTCGAATTTCTGCCCTGTATCTCGGGAAAAGTGTTGGTACTCGAGGTCTTCGCGAATCCACTTCGGCTTAGGGTTTTTGGAGTCTCCTTTCATCGCCTGCCATATGGGGCCCGCCTTCCATCTGGCCCGACTAATGACCTTGGGCGGCACATAATAGAGGATTCGATTGCAGGTCTCGCAGGTAAAAATCTTCAGGCCGGTCTTGACCTCGGTGAAGAGCTGGGGACGAAGCTTCACATTGCAGGCTTGGCAGGATTCGTCGCTGACCGCTGCCAGTGCCTGCCCGTTAGTGACCGAAGCGATCCTGCGGTACTGTTCGAGCAATGACTCGGGGAGGTCCCGTTCCAGCTCGTTTCTCTCCTGCTCAAAACCGGCCATGTTGGTCTCGGAATGAGCCACGAAGGTCTCCAATTCCTGTTGCCGGGCGGACACCTCCGAGGCCCGATCCTGGGCCAGCCGGCGGGCTTCCCGGGTCTGGTCTTCCAGCTCATCCAGGGCCAGCATGATTTCCAGGATCTCGTCTTCCTTGCTGGAGATCTGAGCCCGGACGCCGGCGATTTCCTTTTGCATGGCCCGGTACTCCCGGTTGGTTTTGACGTCCATGAGCTGCTCCTGGTATCGGGACAGCTTCTGCTGCAGCAGCTCGACCTCACCCTCCAACTGGCGTTGGATCCGGGCCTTCCGGTCGGCTTGCTCCCGGAGCTTTTCTACCGCGTCCTGACTTTCCTCGAGTGATTCGGCCTGACTCTCGATCTCGTCAGGAATCGACAAGACCCGCTGCCGCAACTCGACGATTCTGGCGTCGATTTGCTGAAGCTGGATCAACCTCTGCAACTCTTCGCTCAATACATCCCTCCGGGGGACGGTTCGGACCGGCAGCCGGCTTCGGTGGGTATGGGCCCAGTAGGACTCGAACCTACGACCACCTGATTATGAGTCAGACGCTCTAACCGACTGAGCTATGGGCCCACCTAAAAAAAAAGGGCGCTTCTGAGCGCCCGTGTGAAACAGTTGCCGCGCCCTTCGGACGGCGCCGCATCCCGGCCGGCGATCCTGTTGCCAGGTCGGGACTCGGTGGCGGCAATGGCTGTCCCCGCCTAGTTGCGCCAAGTCCGCCCCGCGTCTTCCGCCGCCGAATCTTCATCTGGACGCGTCTGGCTCCGATTCGGACTGAAGAGGGCGCCCAAAAGGAGCCCCCTTCGATTATTTCTTCGTCCATTTGTCGAAAACTATGTACTAGGAGAGTGTACGACCCGAATTCCCATTGTCTTCGTGGAATGTTTTCAGCTTCCGGCTGCGGGACGGGTGCCTCAGCTTTCGCAAGGCCTTGGCTTCGATCTGGCGGATCCGCTCCCGGGTGACGCGGAACCGCTGACCCACTTCTTCCAGCGTGTGCTCACTGCCGTCCCCGATGCCGAATCTCATGCGAATCACCTGTTCCTCTCTGTCGGTGAGAGTCTTGAGAACGGCCGCCGTCTGTTCCTTGAGATTGAGATTGATGACCGCTTCGGCGGGTGAGGTCACGCCTCGATCCTCGATGAAGTCACCGAGATGACTGTCCTCCTCCTCGCCGATAGGCGTCTCCAGGGAGATGGGTTCCTGGGCAATCTTGAGGATCTTCCGAACCTTGCTGACCGGGATGCCCATTTTCAGCGAGATCTCTTCGTTGGTCGGTTCCCGGCCGTACTCCTGCACCAGCGCCCGCGAAGTTCGAATCAGCTTGTTGATGGTTTCGATCATGTGGACCGGAATCCGGATGGTTCGGGCCTGGTCCGCTATGGCCCGGGTGATGGCCTGCCGAATCCACCAGGTGGCGTAGGTCGAGAACTTGTATCCCCTTCGATACTCGAACTTCTCCACCGCCTTCATGAGCCCGATGTTTCCTTCCTGGATCAGATCCAGGAACTGGAGGCCCCGGTTCGTGTACTTCTTGGCGATGGAGACCACCAGCCTCAGGTTGGCCTCCACCAACTCCTTCTTGGCGATATCGGCTTCGAGCTCACCCTGCTTGATGATGGCCAGGGTACGCTTGAGTTCCGCGGGAGTGGCCAGAACCTCGTCTTCGATCTCTTTCAGGTGTTTGTCGATCTCCCGTAACCGAAGCTTGATCTTCTTGGAGTCCTCCAGCTTCAGCGGCGCTTCGTGCAGCTTCTTGAGTTTCTTGGTCTCCTGGTCCAGGGCGACGATCCGGTCGACGGCTCGCTTGATGACGTTGACGAGCCGCTCGTAAGTCTGGGGAGTGAGATCCAGGGCCCGGATGTGGCGGGCGATGGGAATTCGATAGCGGGCCAACTGCGACAGGAGGCTCCTGTAAACGGGCGAATCCTTGGATCTCCTGACCCGCCGCATCTTGCGCCGGATCCTGCTGGCTCCATCTTCCAGCTCTCCCACCTCTCGCACCATGCGGATAGTGGTTTCCCGCCGGGTCTCTAAAACCTCGGGGGTGATCTCGGTTTCACGGAAGACGACCAGGGCCTTGATGTTGAGGTTGCCCTGGTCCAGCACTTCCCCGTAGCGCATGATCTCGTGGACGACCACGGGAGATCGAGACAGCACCTTCAGCACCGTCTTTCGACCCTTCTCGATCCGCTTGGCGATGGTCACCTCCCCCTCCCGGGTCAGGAGGGGTACCGTGCCCATCTCCCGCAGATACATGCGGACCGGGTCATTGGTCTTCTCGAGCGTCGGGTCCGGGGGCTCCGTTGCCTCCCCCTTGGACTTGGTCCGGATCCGTCGTTGGGTCGACTCGAAATCCTCCTCCGAGTCGATGACCTCGATCCCGACCTCGCCGAACAGGTAAAAAATGCTGTCCAGGTCTTCCGAGGACTGGATATCGTCGGGGAGGTAGTCGTTGACTTCGTCGTAAAGGAGATAGCCCTTCTCCTTGCCCAGGGCGATCAGTTCCTTGACGCCGTCGTACTTCTCCTCAATGGGAATCTTCTCTTCGTTTTCCCTCATGCCGCCAGCCGCCCCCATTATACAAGATCGAACTCTATTTTCTTGCGGATCCGCTCCTTTCGTGCCAGAAGCTCCCGCAAGATACCGGTTGACGCAGCGTTCTTTTCCTCTTCCAGAATCTGTTCCTGGACCCGCCGGCTCAGGTTCTCGAAGTGCTTTCGCCGCAGTGCTCGAATGCACTCGACCACAATCTCTTCCGAAAGCGAGTCGTCGGCCAGGGCCAAGTTTTCCAGGAGATCCCTGTTCTCCGGGTCGAGCCGCTCCGAGGCCGCTGCTGCCGTCAGGCCCCGCTGCCGGCGGTTCAAGTCGAACAAGGCCTCGAAGATCTTGCCCGATCCCAGGTTCCCGTACCAGTCGGGTTCCAGCTCGCTGAAGACTCGATGTTGGTGGGCCGGATCCAGGGCGGCCAGCACCAGCGTCTTCTCCGCCTGAGTGACCATCCCCGGCCGTGGAGAAGACGTCACGGGGAGGCGTCTGGACTGGGGTTTCCGGACGTAGCGCATCTCCGCCAGGATCAGATTCTCATCCAGTCTCAGCAGCGTGGCCGTCCGGGACACGGCTTCGGCGCGCTCGATTCGATTGGCGATCGCGGCGAGGTGGGGCACGACCTGTTCGACGATTTCCCGTTTACCCCCGGGACTGTACGGATCCTTCTGCTGGCCAATCAGCCAGGAGAGCAGGAAAGACAGAAGAGGGACGGACGATCGCAGCACGTCAACGTAGGCCTGAGCCCCATGGTCTCTCAAAAAGGAGTCGGGATCCTGGCCCTTTGGAATCTGGGCGATGCTCACATTGAAGCCTTCGCGCACGAAGATGTCGGCCGAGCGCAAAGTCGCGTTGGCTCCGGCCGTGTCCGGATCGTAGTTGATCACGACTCGACGCGTGTAGTGCCGCAGCAGCTTGGCCTGATCCGTGGTCAGACTGGTGCCCAGGGAGGCGATCACGTTCCCGAAGCCGAACTGGTGGGGCATGACACAGTCGAAATAGCCCTCGACCAGAATGGCGAATCCCCGCCTTCGGATCTCCGGGCGGCTCAGGTCCAGAGCGTACAGATTGGCGCGCTTCTTGTAGAGATCGGTGTCCGGAGAGTTGAGGTATTTGGGAATTCCGTCACCCATGATCCGTCCGCCGAACGCCACAATCCGTCCTCGAAGATCCCGGATCGGGAACACGACGCGCCGCCGCAGCTGCTCGTAGCTGTGACCTCCCCGTCCCTCTTTGACCAGACCACAGGCCAGCAGCTCCTGGTCCGTGAATCCTTCACGGTGAAGTTCGGCAACCAGTCGGCCTCCGCCCGGGGCGTACCCGATCTGGAATCGTTCGGTGGTCTCACGATTGATCTGCCGGTTCTGCAGATAGTCCTGGGCCGCTCCCGACCG
Organism: uncultured Acidobacteriota bacterium; assembly: GCA_951812665.1. GTDB lineage: Bacteria > Acidobacteriota > UBA6911 > RPQK01 > JAJDTT01 > JAJDTT01. Next base: position 92,224 of record CATOST010000013.1, on the reverse strand, counting down.
TTCCAGGAACTGGCGGTAGAGTCCCCCGGCCAGCTCCATGGCTTGACGGAGGCGCTGCGTTCGCTGGGTTCCGGGGCTCTGGCTCTCGGCTGCCTGGCGCACCGTGATACCCGAGCGCTCCCCCAGAAACTTCACCGCTTCGGGAAAGGTCCGGTTTTCCATCAGCATGATGAACTTGAAGATGTCCCCTCCGGCACCGCATCCGAAACACTTGAAGATCTGCTTGCTGTCGCTGACCAGAAACGAAGGGGTCTTTTCGGCATGGAAGGGGCAGAGGGCAGAGTGGTTTTGTCCCTGCTTTTTCAGGGGGAGGTAGCCGCCGATCAGATCCACGATATTGATGCTGTTGCGGATCTGTTCCACGATCCGGTCGTCGAACTTCATCCCTTATTCGTGCCCCGAAACGCGCCCGCCCCAGCCGGGCAGTCCGTGGTGAAAGTCCCGCGAGCACCGAGACCGTTCCTGTGCCCGCCGGACCAGGCGCGATGAGGGAGCATACCGGGAGTATGTGAGCCGATGGCAACGCAGTCCGCGCACGATGCAGGGACGGTCGAATGCCGTGACGACTTTTGCCAGGGGCTGCTGGGCCCGGATGACTTCCATACCGAACAGGTACCTGCCCGAAAAAGGGTCCTTCCTTTGTCCTGCCCCCAGCGACCCGGTGAGAAACTCCGCTTAGAACTTACCAGAATCAGGCCGGATCAGTCGCAGTCCCGGCGCCGGTTGATCATGCTGGCCACGTAGCCGGCGCCGAACCCATTGTCGATGTTCACCACGGATACGTTCGCGGCACAGCTGTTGAGCATGCCCAGAAGTGCGGCCAGACCGCCGAACGAAGCTCCGTACCCCACGCTGGTGGGGACTGCGATCACCGGCAGATCGACCAAGCCGCCGACGACGCTGGGAAGGGCTCCTTCCATGCCGGCTACGGCGATCACCACCGTGCATGACTCCAACAGCGCACGCTGTCCCAGGATCCGATGCAGCCCCGCCACGCCCACGTCGTAACAGGGGACGGCTTCATTGCCCAAGACTCTTGCCGTGACCAGGGCCTCTTCGGCGACCGGGATGTCCGCGGTGCCGGCCGCGAAGACCCCGATGGTGCCGCGGCCCCGATCGACCGGGTCTCGGACCACCTCCAGAATCCGGCTCCGTTGGTGGAATACGGCTTCCGGGCAGGTGGCCTTCAATCGGGTGTGGACTTCCTCGCTGGCGGAAGTGATGAGCAGGTTGGAGTGGTTCTCCAACAGCGACTCGGCAATCCCAAGAATCTGGTCCGGACTCTTGCCCCTCCCAAAAATGACCTCGGGGAAGCCGTGCCGGAGACTTCGGTGGTGGTCGACCTTGGCATAATCCAGATCTTCGTAGGGCAGATTATGGAGCAGCCGGAGCAACTCCGTCTCGGGCAGACGGCCCTCCCTGAAATCGCGAAGAGCCTGTTTCAGCGATTCCGGGATCATCGGCGCTGCCGACGGCGCCTCTGGCGATTCCCCTGTTGCCCTCGATGCCGCGGATGCTCTCGATGCCGGGGACGCTCGCGATTCCGGGGCTGCTCTTGAACTCCTTGCTGGTCTCTGAGCACAGCGCGGCGGCTGAGCCGGATCTTGTTGTTGTCGTCGACATTGAGGACTTTGACCATCATCTTGTCCCCATTGTTGATCTCCTGGTGGATGTCTCGGATCCGATGTTCCGCGACCTCGGAGATGTGCAGCAGACCCTCCGTTCCCGGGAAAATCTCGACGAAGGCTCCGAAGTCCACCACTTTCACCACCGTCCCCAGATAGGTCTTGCCGACCTCGGCGGTGGCTGTCAGCTCCTCGATGATCCGGATCGCCTTTTCGGTCGCCTCGCTGCTGGTGGAAGCGATGTTGACCGTGCCGTCGTCCTCGATGTCGATCTTGACCCCCGTCTGATCGATGATGCTGCGGATCATCTTCCCACCGGGACCGATGACGCCGCCGATCTTCTTGACCGGGATCTTGATGGTGACGATACGGGGCGCCAACTTGGAAATGTCGGAGCGCGGCTCGGCAATGGTCGCCGCCATCCGATCCAGGATATGGAGCCGGCCCTTACGGGCCTGGAGCAGCGCTTCCTCCATGAGCTCTCGCGTGACCCCCGCAATCTTGATGTCCATCTGCAGGGCGGTGATGCCGTTCCGGCTGCCGGCGACCTTGAAGTCCATGTCGCCGTAGTGGTCCTCGAATCCGGCGATATCCGACAGGACGGCGTAGTCATCACCCTCCTTCACCAGTCCCATGGCGATGCCGGCGATGGAGCCCTTGAGGGGCACGCCTGCGTCCTGCAACGCCATGATGGCACCGCAGACCGTGGCCATGGACGACGAGCCGTTGGACTCCAGGATGTCCGACACCACGCGGACGGTGTAAGGAAACTCCTCCTCGGATGGAAGCATCGGCGTGACGGCTCGCTCCGCCAGCACGCCGTGCCCGATTTCCCGGCGTCCCGGGCCTCTCAGGAATCTCACCTCGCCCACGCTGAAGGGAGGGAAGTTGTAGTGGAGCATGAAGCGTTTCGAGCTTTCCCCGGTGAGCAGATCCAGGCGTTGAGCGTCATCTCCGGTGCCCAGCGTGGTCGTCACCAGGGCCTGGGTCTCTCCTCGTGTGAACAGGGCCGATCCGTGCGCCCGCGGCAGAAAGCCGACTTCGCTGGAGATGTCCCTGACCTGGTCGAAGCTGCGGCCGTCGGGGCGGCGCCCATCCTGTAGCAGCCGCTCGCGAAACAGCCGTTCCTTGAGCCGGTTGAAGCAGTCTGCCGCCGCGGCTCTCTTCTCGCCGGTCTCGTCGGAGATGGAATCGAGGACCTCACCCTTGAAGTCACTCATTCTCCGTTCACTGGCCAACTTCCCATGGGTATGGAGAGCCTCCAGAATCTTCTCCTTGGCCAGGGACTCGACCTGCTCCACGAGTTCCGGATCGGGAGACTTGGGCTCCACGGTCCGTTTGACAACGGGCCGGCGCCCCGCCAGCTCTCGAATCCCCTCGATGACGGGCCGGATTCCGTGCTCGTGGCCATATTCGATGGCCTCGACGACGACCTGCTCGGAGACCTCCCGCATGGTGGCTTCCACCATGGTGATGCCGTCCCAGGAGCCGGAAAGGATCAGGTTCAGATCGCTCTCTTCCAACTGGGAATAGCTGGGGTTGAGGATGAACCGGCCGTCGACGCGGCCCACCCGCACCGCTCCCAGCGGAAACGGGAAGGGGATGTCGGACAGGGCCAGAGCCGCCGATGCACCATTCAGAGCCAGAATATCGGGGTTCGTCTCCGGGTCGGCCGACAGCACCATAGCCACGATCTGTGTCTCGCAAGCGTAGCCGTCCGGGAAGAGCGGACGGATGGGACGGTCGATGAGACGGCTGGTCAGAACCTCTTTTTCGGTGGGTCTTCCCTCCCGTTTGAAAAAACCTCCCGGAATCTTGCCTGCGGCGTAGGTGTACTCACGATAGTCGCAGGTCAGCGGGAAGAAGCTCAGGTTTTCCCGAGGCTCACGTTGAGAACAGGCCGAAACCAGGACCATGGACTCTTCGAGACGAACCAGGGCCGCACCGTCGGCTTGTTTGGCCATTTTGCCGGTTTCGATGGAAAGGACTTTGCCGTCCAGGTGTACTTCGATTTTCTCCGCCATTCTTTCTCCTTGAATTCAGGGTGTATGGAACCGATCGCAGTCATTGCGGTACCCGGGAGAGCGGAATCTCACCCGGTGTGTGGGAGCTCATGACCGTCCGGCCCGGAAGCCGGAGGGTCGCCGCGGTCAAGAATTCGAACCACTGTGGTCAGGTATGTCCCGGTTCACTTGCGAATTCCCAGACGACCTATCAGCTCCTGGTAGCGGACGAAGTCCATCCGCTTCAGATAGTCCAGAAGCCGCCGCCTCTGGCCGACGAGTTTCAGGAGTCCCCGCCGGGAGTGGTGGTCTTTCTTGTGGGACTTGAAGTGTTCAGTGAGGTAGCCGATACGGTGGCTCAGAATGGCGACCTGGACTTCGGGCGAGCCGGTATCGGTTCCGTGCAGCTGGTAGCCTCTGATGAGCTCTTCTTTCCGTTCCTTCGTCAACATCTTCTTCTTCGTTCGTGCGTCAATCTAGCAGAGATGGGTGTCGCCTGGCAACCTGACGCGGGGGACGGGACCGGTTCGTCAGATCCTCTTCTCTCTCTTCTCATTCCTGTACCCGGCTTAGCCGGAACCCAAAAATCTTCGCCGACGCGGTGGTTTTCCCGCCGCCGAATCTTCAATTGGCCGTACTCTCAATCCGATTTGGACGGAAGCGGGCGCCCACGAGGGGCGCCCCTACGCCGCCGCAGGTCAGGCCTTGGGGTGGGCGGCTCGGTAAACCTTCTGCAGATGCTCGATGGAGACATGGGTGTAGCGCTGAGTGGTGGAGAGGCTCTCGTGTCCCAAGAGCTCCTGAATCGAGCGCAGGTCGGCGCCGTTGTTGAGCAGATGCGTGGCGAAGGAATGTCGCAAAAGGTGAGGATGGACATCCAGCAGCAATGCAGCTTGCCGGATGTAGGTTCCCAGGTTTCTCTGGACCGACCGGGCGCTGAGACGGCCTCCGCGAAGATTCAGGAACAGGGCCGGGGTTTCCGGGCTGTCCTTGCGCTTGGCCAGGATGCGCCGTCTGGCCTCCAGGTAGGTGGCCAGACTCGCCTGGGAAGGCTCTCCAAACGGGACCACCCGCTCCTTGTTGCCCTTGCCCCGGACTCGTACCAGTTGGCGGGTCATGGAGAGGTCGATCAGATTCAGGCCGACCAACTCTCCCACCCGCAGGCCGCTGGCATAGAGGAGTTCGAGGATGGCCCGGTCCCGGACTCCCTTCAAGGTCGCTGCCGGGGGCAGAGTCAGGATGGCTTCGACCTCCGAGAGAGAGAGAAACCGGGGTGTCCTGAGTGCCTGGCGGGGAGTCCGAACCAACTTGGCCGGGTTCTGGTCCAGATGCCCCTCCCGGTAGAGGTAGCGGAAGAAGGACCGCAATACCGACAGTTTTCGAGCGATGGTCACCTTCCGGTTCCCCGCCTGGCTCAGCCGGCTCAGAAACTCCCGGATGGTGATGTGATCCAGATCGGAGGGCTTGATCTTTCTGTCGGTGCGGCCGGCAGTCAGATGGCGGAAGAATTGCTCCAGGTCGCGGGAGTAGCTCTTCACGGTGTGGGGAGAGTAGTTCTTCTCGAATCTCAAATGGTCGATGAAGGATGCAATCAGTGCTTGCATGAACCTCGAGCTCGAATCGGTCAGCGGCTGACACTCCGTCCCCGGGCCGCTTCCGGAACTCCCTGGCAGCCCGTGGCAAAAGTCGCCGCGGCATTCGACCGTCCCTGCATCCCGGCGGACTGCGTTGCTATCGGCTCACATACTCCCGGTATGCTCCCTCATCGCGCCTTGTCCGGCGGGCGCAGGAACGGTCTCGGTGCTCGCGGGACTTTCACCACGGACTGCTGGCGGCCCCCGCGCTTTCCGCGCGAGGCGCCGCCGCTGATCCCGTAGGCCTTGAGTTTCCGGTGCAGGTGAGAACGCTCCATCCCGATCTCGGTGGCGGTTCTGGAAATGTTGCCGCCATATTCCTGCAGCTTTCGGGTCAGGAAATCAGACTCGAACGCCGCGCGGGCCTCCTGCCAGCTTCGGGCCTCCGGCCGGGAGGCGCCGGCTCCGTCCAGGATGGACCGGGGAAGGTCCGAAAGCTCCACCCGGCCACCGGGAACCATGATAATCCAACGCTCGACCATGTTGCGCAGCTCTCGGACGTTGCCCGGCCAGCGATATCGGAGAAGCCGATCCCGGACCTCCGGAGGAATGACCTTTCCCGGTTTCCCATGATGGGGACTGAGCAGCTCCATGAAATAGTCCAGAAGCTGAGGAATGTCCTCCCTGCGCTCCCGTAGCGGCGGGACTTCGAAGGGGATGACGTTGAGCCGGAAAAAGAGATCCTCCCGGAAGCGGCCGGTTTCGATCTCCTTCTCCAGATCCTTGTTGGTCGCCGCCAGGACGCGCGCATCCACCTCGGTGGGCCGCTGGCTGCCCACCGGATAAAACCGTTGATCCTCCAATACCCTCAGAACCCGGGCCTGGGTCTTGAGACTCATGTCCGCCACTTCGTCCAGAAAGAGCGTTCCTCCGTCGGCCAGCTCGAAGCGCCCCTTCCGGTTCTCGGTTGACCCGGTGAACCCACCCTTGACGCTGCCGAACAGTTCGCTCTCGATCAGGTCGTCCGGTATGGCCGCACAGTTGACTTCGACGAACGGGCCCTCCCGGCGGGTGCTGTTGAGGTGGAGCAGCCGCGCCACCAGTTCTTTGCCGGTGCCGTTCTCGCCGTATATGACCACCCGTCCCTCCGTGGGGGCCGCGAATTCGATCTGTTGCCGTAGCGCCTGCATCGGCACCGAGGTGCCGATCATCACCGTCTCCTGCCGGATCAGGTCCTTCAGGCTCCGGTTTTCCGTCTCCAGGCGTTTCTGCTTGAGGGCATGGTCCAGCACCAGCAAGACCTGGTCGCGGGCCAGCGGTTTCTCGATGAAGTCGTACGCTCCCAACTTGGTGGCCTGGACCGCGGTCTCGATGGTGCCGTGGCCGGAGACCATGATGACGTACTGCCGGGGGCGGCGGGCTCGAATCCGCTTGAGCGCATCGATCCCGTCCATGCCGGGCAACCAGACGTCCAGAAAGATGGCGTCGTATCTGGTCCTGTCCACGAGGCGCAGCCCTTCCTCGGCGCTGGCTGCGGTGTCCACCAGGCAGCCCTCGTCTCTCAGGACGCCGTCCAACGAACGGAGCACGCTCCGGTTGTCGTCCACGATCAACAGTCGGATTCTGGGATGACGTCCGGTCCTGATCGGATCGAATCCCAGAGTCTTGCCGGCCCTGTCGGTCATACGTACGGAAACTCCATGATGAAGCGGGTGCCACGGGGCTCGTTCCGTTCCGCCCGGATGAAACCGTTGTGCTCGGAGACGATCTGTCTCACGATGGCCAGTCCCAGGCCTGTGCCCCTCTTCTTGGTGGAGAAATAGGGGAGGAAGAGGTTCTCGTAGTCTTCCGGGGCGATCCCGGTTCCGTTGTCTTCGAATTCCACCACCATCGAACCTCGCGCTGGATTGTAACGGCTGCGAATCCCGATCTGACGGCGGCCCTTGACTTCGACCAGGGCGTCAAGGGAGTTGTCGATCAGGTTGACGAAGACCCGCTGGATCTGGACCGGATCCCAGCGCACGGTCTTGATTCTGGGGTCGAAACGGGTGCTCACCCCGACGCTCTTCAAGGCCCCGTCGTAGCGGGCGAGGGTCTGTTCCACGAGTTTGGCGGGATCGACCTCCACCGGATGGCAGATGGGAAGCCGTGCGAAACGGGAGAACTCCTCGACCAGGGTCTTGAGCGTGGCCGCCTCTGCGGTGATCAAAGTCGTCGCTTCCGTCAGGGTCTCGCCAAAGGCGCGGGTCTCGCGAGTCCTGGGGAGGGTTTTCTCGATCCTGTGGAAGCGGTTCCGGATGCGATCGGCCGAGAGCTGTATCGGGGTCAGCGGGTTCTTGATCTCGTGAGCCAGTCGTTTGGCGACCTCCTGCCAGGCGGAGAATTTCTCCGCTCGGATCAGTTCCGTGAGGTCGTCCAGGACCACCAGGTGCTCGACGCCATTCTTGAACGGCAGGTCGGTGGTGGTGGCGGTGACGGTGAGCGGCAGTTGCCCCAGGCCTCGCTTGAAGTTGACCCGTCGCCGGTCCGTGCTGAACAGGCTCACGCGGTTTTTCATGTCCTGAAAATCGGCGTAGACATCCGGCTCCAGAACGCTGGTCAACGGCTGGTTCAGGATCTGCTCCGGTCCCGCCCCGAACATTTCCATGGCCGCCTTGTTGGCGGTGCGAATCACATCGTTTCGGTCCAGGCTCACCACCCCGGTGGCGATGTTTTCGAGAATCGTCTCGATATACCTGCGGCGTTCATCCAGACGCTCGTTGGTTTCGCGCAACTCGGCGTTGGCCTGCTCCAAACGGCGGCGGCTATGGTCGATCTCGTCGGCCATCCGGTTGAATGAGTCCACCAGGATCCCCAACTCGTCCACCGCCGCCTGCTCCACCCGGTGGTCCAGGTTCCCCTCGGCAAGTTCCCGCGCGCCCTCTGCCAGCGCCTCGAGCGGAACCGTGATTCTTCTGGCCATGTAGGTGCCCAGCCAGACGAAAACGACCACCACGACCAGGGTGGTGACCGCCATAATCAAGAAGTAGCTTTTTTCGAACTGTTGCCGGTTGCTCATCAACTGACGATGCTTCTCCGACGCGGTCTGCACTTCCAGATTGCGGAAGGTGACGCTGTCGGGCAGGATGAAGCTGGCCACCAGGCCCCCCAGCACCGAGCCATCGGAACCTCGAGCCGGAACCGCAGCCAATACTCGGTCCACGAACTTGGGCCGTTTCTGGTCGGCCTGATAGGAAACGGTATAGTACTCGCTGCCTTCCAGGATCTGATCCAGCGCACGGTCCCACGAAGCATCCACCCAATCCCCTTGCTGGAAGCGGATCTTCCGTTCCCGATCCACCAGGATCAGGCCGTTGAACCCGAGATCGGCAAGGCGGTCGAGCAAAGCGGAGTCGAAGCTGAAGCTGGTCCAATCGATCTGACCGGTGAGGGCGCGGGCCTCAACCATGCTCACGGTCTTCTTCTCTTCGTAATAGATTGAGGCAATGATCTCAGCCGCTTCCAGTAGGTCCTCGGAGGGGGAACTGAACCAGAGCTTGAGGTTCTCGTTGATGAGTCCGGACGCCACGAAAAAGAGAATCAGCGCCGGAAAGAGGGAGATGATGGTCAGGGTCAGCACCAGCTTTCGCTTCAGACGGGTGCGTCCCCGGCTGGATCGATGCTCGAAGAGCAGCTTGATGAGATTTCGGGCGAAAATGAACAGCAGGGTCAGAGCCACGATGAAGTAAATGGCCCAGACCGCGGACCAGAGGTTCAGATTGGAGACGAACCCGGGGTTGCCGACGGAGGTGGGATTCAAGAAGAGGACGACCACGATGACCAGGAGCGCGGAGAAGGCGAGAAGCGCTCCCGTCCAGTAGATTCTCCGGAGTCGTTCGAGCCGCTTCATGATGCCGGCTGAGGGTCGGAAAGCGCCCCGGGGCACGCTTGTCAGGTTTCCCGAATCTTCGGTATTGTAGCATCTTCTCAGGCCTGAACCGGATGACGGCGAAGGGGTGGGCGTCCGGCTGCGGCGCCGGATTTCGATTGAAAGGACAAACTCGGGACAACACGTGATGGTGGATCTGGGCGATCCTGAGTCTCTGTTGCGGGTCGGGGTCGACACCGGCGGCACCTTCACCGATTTCGTGGTCTGCCGCGAGGGCCGGATCGATTTCCTGAAGCTACCCTCGACCCCGGCGACGCCCGAACAGGCGGTCCTGGAGGGGTTGGCCCGAATTCTCGGGGACGCGCCCGCCCTGGTTCAACACGGCTTTACCGTCGGCACCAATGCGTTGCTGGAGCGCAAGGGGGCCAAGATCCTGCTGGTGACGACCGAGGGTTTCCAGGACGTTCTGGAGATCGGGCGCCAGAACCGGGCCCATCTCTACCGTCTCACCGCGCCCCGGGCCACGCCGCTGGTTCCCCGCAGCCGGCGCGTCGGAATCGAGGAACGGACGCTTTACGACGGAACGCGGCTGGAGCCGCTGAAACGGGAGACTCTGGACCGGCTCCTGGAAAGGGTGCGGCGTCAATCGCCCCAGGCCATCGCGGTAGTCTTGCTGCACAGCTACGTCAATCCACGTCACGAGGAGCTCGTGGGCAAGGCGCTGCGGGACACCGGAATACCGGTCAGCCTCTCCAGCCGCGTGCTGCCCGAGTTCCGCGAATACGAACGAACGTCGGCGACCGTCATCAACGCCTACCTGACTCCGGTGGTCAACCGCTATCTGGAAGCTTTGAGCTCGAGCCCTTTGCTGGGGCAGGGCCGTCTCACCATCATGCAGTCCAATGGGGGGACGGCGCCCCTTTCCTCGACCTCGGTCGATCCGGTGCGAACTCTTTTTTCGGGGCCGGCGGGAGGAGTCGCAGGAGCCTTCAAGCTGGCCCGGCAGGCCGGCTACGACCGGATCATCACTCTGGACATGGGGGGAACGTCCACCGACGTCTGCCTCTGCGATCAGCGTGTTCCCAGCACCGGTGAGGCCGAGTTGGACCGGTTTCCCCTGTCCGTACAGATGATCCCCATTCGTTCCGTCGGAGCGGGCGGCGGCTCCATTGCATGGGTCGATTCCGGGGGGTTGCTGCGGGTGGGTCCCAAGAGCGCCGGGTCCAGCCCGGGTCCCGTCTGCTACGGACGGGGACGGAACATCACCGTGACCGACGCCAACCTCTTTTTGGGCAGAATCGACCCCGAACGCTTTCTGGGCGGAGAGATGAAACTCGATTCGGGACGGCTGCCCAGGTACCTGAAACAGCTTTCCAGCCGGCTCCAGGAGCATTCCTGGTCACCCGAGGAACTTTCCGACGGAATCATCAAGATCGCAAACACCCAGATGGAAACGGCCTTGCGGATGATCTCTCTGGAAAAGGGCCACGACACCCGGGACTTCACCCTGGTGAGCTACGGCGGCGCGGGCGGGCTCCATGCCTGCGAGCTGGCTCGATCTCTGATGATTCCGCGGGTCATGATCCCTTCCAGCCCGGGTCTGGTCTCCGCCTGGGGAATGATGGACTCGCAGGTGGTCCGGGATCTCTCGCGTACCGTCCGTCTTGCCTTCAGCAATGCCAACGTGGCACGTCGCCTCCAGAAGAAGATGGCGCCCCTGGTGGACCAGGCGCGCCGCCGGTTGGCTCAGGATGGGTTCGCGGAGGAGCGGATCGAGGTCCAGCGGAGCGTGGACCTCCGGTACCTGGGGCAAGGTTACGAAATCAACGTTCCCTACTCGCGCAACCTGTTGCGAGCTTTTCACAAGAAGCATGACAGGCTCTACGGATACTCCAATCCTGGTCTCGCCGTGGAAGTGGTGACACTGCGGGTTCGGGCCGCGGGCAGCCACGCCGAACTGCCGCTTCCGGAAGCTGCCACCATCCCGAAGCGGCCACCCCGGGCCGTCGCCGAAGAGAAGAGAAAGGTCCTTTTCCGGGGGAGGCGCCGCCTGACCCGCTTCTATGATCGCGACCGGCTACAGCCCGGGACTCGGCTCCGGGCGCCCGCCGTAATCTGTGAATATAGCGCCACCACCTTGATTCCTCCCGGATTCAAGGGGCGCGTGGATCGATGGCGGAACCTGATTCTGGAGCCCCGCTAGTCCGGCGAAGAGCGATCTGGTAGAGCAGGACTCCCGCCGCCACCGACAGGTTCAGGGATGCGACCCGTCCCTGCATGGGCAGGGCTGCGAGGAAGTCGCACTGCCGGCGCACGAGCCGGCGCAGACCCTGGTGTTCACCGCCCACGACCACGACCAGGCGCAGGGTGGCGTCGATCTGGTTCAGGCTGGTCGAGCCCTTCGGGTCCAAACCCACGATCCAGAATCCCGCCTGCTTGAGTCGGTCCAGGGTGCGAGACAGGTTGGAGATGCGGCAGATCTTCAGATGGAGCGCGGCGCCGGCGCTGGAAGTGACCACGCTGGGAGTGATGGAACAGGAACGGCGCCGCGGGATCAGGACTCCGTCGACGCCGACCGCCTCTGCCGTTCTCAGGAGGGCGCCCAGATTGTTGGGGTCCTGGACGCCGTCCACGGCGAGCAGCAGGCTTGGCTGCCGGCTCAGAATACGTTCAAGAGGGACCGGCGAGGCGCCGGAGACCCGGGCAGAGACCTCCGAATGACGCTGCCGCCTGTTTCCTGGAGAGGATCGGACCGCAGGCTCGAACTGGATGGGGATTCCCCGGCGGCGAGCCGCCTCGACGATCTCCCGCAGTCTTGGATTCAGATCCCGTCTCCGGATCAGAATCTTCTCGACCTTGGGATTCTCCGCAGCCAATGCCTCCCGGACGGCATGGACCCCATGGACGATCATGGGACAAGAACAGGATCAAGGACCGGAGTCATGGCCGGAGTATACACTCGTGTCAGGAGTGGAAGAAGGAACGCCCGAGGGGTGAGTGGGAAGATCAGGTAGAGCTTCGTGGATTCAAAATGCAGTGGCGAATTGACTCCTTTGAAGATGATGCCTAGAATGTGGAATTGAAAGAAAACTTATGACCTGTCCTTCAATAGGTCGTCTCCCACAGCTGTTTCTACTTGGCGTTCTCGTATCTCTGTCCGGAGTGTCGGCTCACGCGTCCGCGCGGGGACAACTCCTCGGTCTGGTGCAAGACGAATCCGGGCTCCCGGTTTCCGACGTTCTGGTCACGCTGACGGACCGCTCCTCCGACGAGGGCTTGCCCGTTCTGACCCGTAGCGACGAGTCGGGCCGGCTGTTCTTCAAGAATATGAGGGCGGGTTCCTACAGGGTCCTGGTCAAGAGCAGTCAGTACGTGGTGCGGAAGGCGGGTCCGGTGGAGATTCTTCCCGGACAGACGTCGGTGATGACCCTGGTGTTGCAGGAGTTGCTGGACGTCGAAGGGTTGGGAGGCCGCAACGTCAGCTTCAAGGCGCTGCTTCGCAATGCCGACCCGAGGCTCATTTTCCGCCATCTTCCCGAGTTGATGGAGGGACGAACCAACCCCTGGTTTGAAAGCGCGGTTTTCCAGGTCTATTCCAGCGCCGGCCATGGCGGAGACTATCTCCGCCTTCCCGACGACTCCGCGGGAGCGACCACGGCGAATTTCGGCATGGTGCAGAGTCTCCCCGGCGGCCGCGACTACATCTTCGCCGGCCAGTTGAATTCGGGCGAGGATTCGCTCTGGCGGATCAAGGCCTTCATGGACCAGTCGCTGAGTGATCGCCACTCGGTGAGGGTGTTTCTGGGCCACGGCCGGATCGGTGTCCATCAGCCCAGAATGGCTCTGTTGGAGAATCCCGGGGCCCTGGGCCGCGACCTGGATTTCACCAATGCCGCCGGCGCCACCAACATCCTCAGCGTGGGTTTCGAAGACAGATTCTCATGGGGCGACACCCTGGCCCTGAGCTGGGGACTCGAGTTCAACAAGGTTCGATCGACCTATAATTATTCGACCCTGAGTCCGAGCGCCGAATTGACCCTGCGGCCTCTGCCACGCGCCCGTTTGCAGGTGACGATGGCGTCGAAGCGGCCCACTCTCTACCAGAATTCCGTGACCTTGGAGGACGGCCGTACCGTGGGTCTATCGGATGCCGTCAAGATCTCGTGGATCGACAATCGATTGGAATTCGGCACCTCGCGCCACTACCGGGGAAGTCTGGCCTACAAGCTCTGGGAGAACGCCGAGTTGGAATTGGCCCGCTTCCAGGACCAGTTCTTCGGTGGAACCGTTCCCTTCATGGCTTTTTTCTCGAGTTCCCCGGACCCGGATCTGGTCCGGCTCACGGACGATCAGGCCCGGACCTGGGGCAATCGATTGACGCTGCGGCAGGGGATCAGCCGCAATGTTCGTGCCGGCGTTTCCTATATCCGCGGCACCGCCGTCAGCGTGGTTCCCACCGGGTACGCCCTGGTGCTGGAAACGGCGGATGTCGGCCGTCTGTTGAAGAGAAGGGGCTACGGCGCCGTCGACACCGAGCTGGGCGTGTTCATACCGACGACTCGGACCGAGTTGACGGCCGTGGTCAAGTTCGTGACTGACGGCGACCCCGTGACCCCGTTGGACGCGCTCTCGGATGCCTACGAGACCGGCAACAAGGGTCTGAATCTCTTTATTCGTCAGATCATCCCCATTCCCGACAGCGTCCTGAGCTTCCTGGGCCTGGACTTCCTCAACGGCCGCCGCATCGAGGCGCTTTTGGATATCCGCAATCTCACCAATGAGGACCTTGGCGTGGTCTCGAACGGTCCGCGTGGAAGCGTCGTTTTGGCCCAAGACCCAAGGTCCGTTCGGGGCGGAGTCACGGTCAGGTTCTGATTTCCCACCGCTGTTCCTGCTGTTCGGGAAGCAGGACTCCCGGTAACGCTCTGATCCGGGGGACGCATGCCGATAATCCAAATTATTGGATCTCGTACGAGAGATTGGACTGAATTCTCCGTCAGGGGTGCGCCGGCCTTCTCGCAGGGACGAGAATCCTTCTTCTTCTCAGGAGATTTCGTGGGTCGACCGGTAGATGGCACCGATCTTGCGAGCGAATGGTGGGGTATTGGAAGGGTCATGAAAAGCGTCGCCGACGTGTGCGTCATTTCCGTTGCCGGCCGTTTCTGAGGGGAGCCGTTCATGTTTCGTGGCTTCCAACTGAAGGCTGTCCTGGTCGTCCTGGCCTCCGCCGTCGCCGTCTATGTCGGCGTCCTGAATCTTCTGGATCGGTCGACTTGGGGCGAGGTCTCTGACGGGATCGTCTGGACCGAAGGAAGCAGCGGGAACGTGGTCGCACATCGGATCCGGGATCCGGCGGGCGGTGGGCCGCGTGCCGGAATCGAGACGGGAGACCGCTTGGTGGAGCTGGGGGGCATCGAGATCCGGTCTCTCGCCGACTACGCCGAGGTGATGGAAGTCTTGGCCGGGGCCGTTCCCCAGGGCATGCCGGCAACGTATCTGATCCGGAAAACACCGGGAGGCGATCGGAGCCAACACGAAGTGCGGCTGGAGATCGAGTCGGGGCTCGACCGGACCGACGGCATTCTGGTGCTTGTAGCCCTGCTCCACCTGTCCATCGGATTGTTCGTCTTTCTGCGAAAGCACCAGTCACCGGGCGCAATCCACTTTTTTCTGCTGTGCCTGGTTTCGTGCTGCCTGTATCTGTACCGGTACTCGGGTCGAGGCGATTCCTTCGATCTCCTGATTTATTGGATCGGGTCGGTGGCCCTGCTGCTGCTTCCTCCCTTGTTTCTCCATTTCTGCGCGACTTTTCCCGAGACCCAACGATGGCTGGACCCGCGGGGTAAGCTGGGAGCTGCCTTCTATCTGCCGGCGGTCGCGCTACTGGCGATCCACGTGGTTTGGTTCCTGGGGTCTCTGCAGCCGCTGGGGTTGGCACGAAGTCCGGGGATCGCCCACTTCTTTGACAAGATTCATCTGTCCCATCTGGGAATCTTCTTCTGTCTGGGAGCCGGCCTGCTCATCCAATCCGGCCGGCAGGCACGGACACCCCTGCACCGCAGGCAGATGAAGTGGGTGTCCCATGGGACCCTCATCGCCCTGGCGCCGTTCCTGATTCTGTATGCCGGACCCTATTTCCTGGGTTTTCCCATCCATCCCGTGATGGAGATGTCGATCTTGAGTCTGGCGCTCCTTCCTTTGTGTTTCGGATACGCCATCATCCGGTACCGATTGATGGACGTGGAGCTGATCTTCCGCGAAAGCGCGGCCTACGTCCTGGCCAGTTGGGTCCTGCTGGTCTTCTACGTGGGGGTGGTCCTGCTGGTCGGTGGAACCCTATTCGGTCTCTCTCCCCATTCCGACTTCTCAGTGTTCGCCGTTTCGGCCTTGGTGGCGGCCTTCCTGTTCGCACCGGTGAAGAACAAGATTCAGCAGCGATTGGATCGCTACTACTATCCGGAGACCTACGACTATCGTCAGTCGTTTGCGGATTTCGGAAGGAGCCTGAACTCGGAAATCAGTCTGCCGCGTTTGGCGGAGCGGGTTTGCGCGCGGATCGAGCAGACCTTCACCGTCCATCCCGTGGCCGTCTTTCTCCGCTCTCCGGAGCGGCCTGGTCGATTCTTCCTCTACCACGCCCTCGGTGTGAACGGCCGTCTTGACAAGAACAGTCCGATTCTGGTGCCGGCTCCACCTTGGGGCCGCAGCGACGGCCGGGCGGTGCGGTTGGCGCCGGGTTGCGGCGGCTGGGATGAGGAGACGCGTCACCAGACTCGACTGTCGGCCTTGGGAATTCGGTATCTTCAGCCCCTCGAGACCCATGGCCGCGTGATCGGCCTGCTGGGTCTGGGGGATCGGGCCAACGGCGACGTCTTGAACAGCGAGGATATGGAGTTGCTCGCCGCGCTTGCCGGTTATGTGGCAACTGCCATGGACAACGCGGTGCTGTACCGTTCGTTGGAAACCAAGGCGGGCGAGCTTCAGAGGCTCAAGAGCTACAACGAAAGCGTGATCCGGAGCATTACGGCGGGAGTCGTGGTAGTCGATTCCCATGGCGCCGTCCGAGTCTGGAACTCGTTCATGGAGTCTTTCTACGGCTTGGAGGCGAGCGCTGCGGTCGGCCGGAGTATAGACGACGTCTTTCCCCCGGACCTGCTCCAATCCGTGAAGGAAGCACTGGGCGGCTCTCGCTGGCGGATTCCGGAGGTGACACGCCTGGACAAGACGCGTCTCAAGTCCTCGTCGGGCGAGGATCGCCTCGTGAGTATTCACCTCTCGCCCTTCGTGGCCCAGGATGACGTACTCACCGGAACTCTTCTGCTCTTCGACGACGTGACGGAGAAGGCGCAGTTGGAGGACCAACTGGTGCAGGCGGAGAAGCTCACGTCCATCGGCCTCCTGGCGGCGGGCGTGGCGCATGAGGTCAATACGCCTCTGGCCGGGATCTCGAGCTACACGCAGTTGCTGCTGGATTCGACTCCTGCTTCCGACTCCCGGCGCGAGCTCTTGGAGAAGATCGAAAAGCAGAGCTTTCGAGCCTCGCGGATCGTCAACAACCTGGTCAACTTTGCCCGTGTCCGGGACGGTGAATTCCGCGAGGTCAACGTCAATTCCCTGATGTTGGAGACGGTGTCCCTCTTGGAGCATCAACTCTGGACCCAAGGGGTGGAGGTCAGTCTCCAGCTCGATTCCGCTCTGCCCCGCACCCGGGGCCATGAGGGCAAGCTGCAGCAGGTTTTCGTCAACTTGCTGATGAATGCCAAGGACGCCATGCCGGACGGAGGGAGCGTCACGGTCCGTACCTCCCATAGGAATTCAGGTCTCGTGGTGGAGGTGGTAGACAGTGGAAAAGGCATTCCCGGCGCCGTTCTCCACCGGATCTACGATCCCTTCTTCACCACCAAGGACGTGGGGAAGGGGACCGGCCTGGGGCTCTCGGTCTGTTACGGAATCGTTCAGGAGCACGAGGGTCGAATTCAGGCGCGAAGCCGGGTGGGGGAGGGGAGCACGTTCACAGTCCATCTGCCCGTGAAAAGGGTTCAATGACATCCCGGGCTTCGGTTCTGATCATCGACGACGAAGAGATCATGCGAGAGGTCTTCTCGCGAGTCGTCGCCGGCGGCGGCCACCGGGTTCTCCTCGCTTCCTCGGGAGAGGAGGGGCTCGAGCTGATTCAACGGGAGCCGGTGGACCTGGTGCTCCTGGACCTGATGCTTCCGGGTATCGGCGGACTCGAGACCTTGGAGAAGATCCTCGACCTGGATCCCGACCTGGCCGTCATCATGGTCACGGCCTATGCGTCCATCGAAAACGCGGTGCAGGCAACCCGGCTGGGAGCGTTCGACTTCGTGACCAAACCGTTTCGCAACGAAGAGTTGCTGCTGGTCATCAAGAACGGCATCCGACAGCGCCGCCTCGAGTTGGAGAATCGCCAGCTCAAGTCCAGTCTTCACCACCGTCAGGGTCACTTCCAGAACATCGTCGGGAAGAGCGAGCCGATCCGTCGGGTCACGGACCTCATTACCCAGGTGGGTCCGGGCCGCAGCACGGTTCTGATCACGGGAGAGAGCGGTACCGGGAAGGAATTGGTCGCCAAGGCCATTCACAATCTGAGTCCCCGGCGCGACCGGTCCTTCGTCCCGGTCAACAGCGGCTCGATTCCCTCCGAGCTCTTGGAAAGTGAGCTCTTCGGGCATGTGAGGGGAGCATTTACCGGGGCCACGGCCACCAAGAAGGGACTGTTCGAAGTCGCTCATGGGGGCACCCTTTTCCTGGACGAGATCGGTACCGTCCCGGTGCAGACCCAGGCCAAGCTGTTGCGGGTTCTACAGGAGAGGGAATTCCGTCCCGTGGGTGGCATCCGGAGCATCAAGGTCGACGTCAGAATCGTGGCCGCCACCAACGTGGACCTGAAGCAGGCGGTGGGGGCTGGCCGATTCCGAGAGGATCTCTACTACCGTCTCAAGGTCATCACCCTGGACGTGGCGCCGTTGCGCGACCGGAAGGATGACATCCCTCTGCTGGCCCACCATTTCCTGACCCGCTTCAGCCGCGAGAACGAAAAGAGGTTGAATTCCATCGACCAGGAGGCGCTCAGGGTCTTGATGAACTACGACTGGCCCGGAAACGTCAGGGAACTGGAGAACGCCATCGAACGTGCAGTGGTTCTTTCGGGGACCAGCGGAAGCATCCGATCGGATCTGCTTCCCCAGGAAATCCTGGATTCGGCCTCGGGCCGGCCGGATGGAATCGCGGCGCAATCCCAGAACGGTTCCCTCAGGGAACTGGTGCTTGAGTTTGAGCGAAATCTGATTCTGCTGGCGCTGGAGCGGGCCAATTGGAACCAGAGGAAGGCCGCCGGTCTGCTCAAGGTCAAACCGACCACCCTCAATGCCAAATTGAAACGCCTGCAGGTCAGAATCCCCTCCTGAACTCTTCAGACCTGCACTATTCTCCGATGACCGCGCAGGATTTCCGCCATCGGGGCGTGCTCGCGACCGAAGAACGTACCAGGGACCAGCTTTGAGGGAACAGGTGAGCGCTGAAAGGGCAAGGACCAGCGAGGACGCGCCCAGCGAAGTCTGACTCCGGGATCTCCTCCGGGCCGGTTTGACTTGCCCGGCGAAGCGGGGCTATCATGACTTTTCCTTACGAGTGCCATGGGGTCGGATGCCAGACTCTTTGGGCAGATTTGATACTTCCACCGACTTTTGCAGTCTAATTTACTCAGCACATTGGTTTGTTGGTCGCACCATAGGAGGACAGGACAGTGGTAGTAGCGATCGGGGGGACCCTGTGGAATTATTTCCAGCAGGGCGGTCCCATGATGTACGCCCTCCTTCTCTGTTCCATACTCGCGTTGATATTCATCATCGAACGGATGATCACGTACTACCGGGTTCAAGGAACCACGGCGGACATTTTTTCCTCAGTTCGTCAGGCCTTGCTCGACGGGGATCTTCGCCGCTCCCTGGAGGTTTGCGAGTCCTATACTCACCCCGTCGCCAGCACTTTGAAGTCGGGGCTGCTCCGGTACGGAAAGCCGCACTACGAGATCGAGAAGGCAATGGAAAGCGTGGCTCTTCACGAGGTTTCCAATCTGGAAAAGGGGCTCTGGATCCTGGGAACGGTGGCCAACATTGCTCCGTTGTTCGGATTCCTGGGAACCGTCACCGGTATGATCGCGTCATTTGAGGCCTTGGCGGAGGTCGGCCTTGGAAACCCGCAGGCGGTGGCAGGAGGCATCGCCGAGGCCCTGGTGACCACGGCGACGGGCCTCATCGTCGCCCTCCCGGTCCAAGCCGCATTCAACTACTTCAGCAACCGGGTCTCAATCCTGGGTCTGGACATGGAAACCAGTTCGTCCATGCTGCTGGAGACGTTCAACGAGTTGGAGGAAAGGCAGGGGGGAAGAGACCGGTTGACGGAAGCGGCCCCGAGTGATTCCTGATGAAGCTGAGACGGGAAGCATCCGTATCCATGGTTCCCCGGATTCCGACGGCATCCATGGCGGATATCGCCTTTCTGCTCATTATTTTCTTCATGTTGACGACTTCCTTTTCTCCGGAACGGACTTCGGTGAGCTTGCCCCAGTCGGAGATTCGGACGGAAGTGTCCAAGGATGCAGCCATCGTTGCGATCTCATCCCAGGGCGTGGTCAGCTTCACCGATGGTGAGGTGCCGGCGTTCCCGCTGGCGAATATCGCCGAGTTGGGTCAATTGGTGAAAACCCTGGTAGCCGTGATTCCGGGGAAGGAGTTTCTGATCAAGGCGGACAGAAATGTCCAATATCGATTGGTGGACGGCGTCTTGGAACAATTGCGGAGCAATGGCGCGCGCCGGATCGGCCTGCTCACGGAGCGAAGGCCAAAGGAGTCGGGTTGAATGAAGTTCCGAAGCCGCCTCCAGCGGAGCCCCGAGATCCCCACCTCCTCCATGGCCGACATCGCCTTTCTGTTGATCATCTTCTTCATGTTGACGGCGGTCTTTACTTCCAACCGGGGGCTTCAGTTCGCTTTCCCCAAGGAGGATCCGACCCGGTTGGACGTCCAGCCCGAGGAAGCCGTCCACATAAAGATCACGGGTGAACAGCAATATCTGGTGGACAAGACTCCCATGTCACTGGATTCGATGGCCGGCTATGTGGAAGCGAAGATGGGGCAGAATCCCAGCAAACCCGTGATCATTCAGACGCAGGGACAGGTTCCGTATCGGGTCATGATCGAAGTGTTCGACCTCTTGAGGCAACTTGAGGTCAAGAACATCTCGGTTCCTACGGAGTCGGAAGTCGAGCGCTGGAAGGCGTTCGGTATTTTCGAGTGATTCCGATGAAGGGGTGACCATGCCGCCCGGATGTCGCCATTGCCGAATCGGAGTGCTGGCACTGCTGCTCGGCACTCCTCTGCTCTGGGGGCAGGGGGACTTCGGGAAGGGGATCTCCTTCTTCAAGCAGGGGCAGTACGACAAAGCCATCGCAGAGTTCGAGGCGATTGTCGAGGAACACTCCGGCTATGAAAGTGGTCACCGGATTCTCGGGATCTCTTACCTGAAGACCGATCGGGCGGAAAAGGCCATCGAGTCATTCAAGAAGGCGTTGGAACTCAAAGACGACGTCTATGCCTCGCATCAGGGTCTGGGGATCGCCTACTACAACACGGGTCATTTTCAGGAAGCCGTAGCGGCGCTTGAAAAAGCGGAGGCGTACGCCAAGTCGCCTGCGGACCGCTACCAACTGCACCACACGCGAGGAAGTGCCTACTTCAATCTGGCCATGTATGACCGGGCCATCTCGGATCTGGAGCGGGCCGTCTCGATCCGCAGAGGCCAGTTTGACGACGTGCTCCAGCTCGGATTGGCCCATTACAGGGAGAAGAGCTACGCACTGGCCGAGGGATTCTTGAAACAGGCCGTCGGGCTGAATCCAAACTCCGCCGAAGCCCGGAACCACCTCTCGCGTATCGTCTATTATCGAGGCGTTGCGTCCCTTGAACAAGGGAACTATTCGGACGCGATCACCATCTTGGGCGAATATCTGAAGGAACAACCGGAAGACGGGGATGCCTGGTTCAATCTGGGGATCGCTCATCTCTTCTCCGAACACCTTCTGGCGGCGCAGGAAGCCTTTTTGAAGAGCAAGGACATCGCCCCGGATCGCTGGGAGACATACCACCGGCTCGGTTACATCCAAGAAATGAATGACCAGTATTCGGAGGCGCTGGAACACTACAAGAAAGCTCACGGCCTCAGGCAGGATGGTGAGGTCCAGGCGAGCATCGAGCGGGTCCAGGAACGAATTCGAAGGCAGAAGGAGCGAAGATAACCTCCCCTGCCCGTTTCGTGTGATTTTTATTCATGACGACCATCGAAAAAGTCCGGGCCCGAGAGGTCCTTGACTCCAGAGGAAACCCCACCGTCGAAGCGGATGTCGTGACCCGTGGTGGCCACTTGGGGAGGGCTGCCGTACCCTCCGGAGCCTCCACCGGTCTTCATGAGGTCAGGGAACTCCGGGACGGCGACCCGGGACGGTTTTTGGGGAAAGGAGTCGGTCGAGCCGTCGAGAATATCCAGCGCGTCATCGGCCCCGGCGTCAAGGGCCTGTCGGTCCTGGATCAAGCTCGAGTGGACCGCCGGATGATCGACTTGGACGGAACCGAGTCCAAGGAAAGGCTGGGCGCCAACGCTATCCTGGCGGTTTCCCTGGCCTCTGCCCGAGCCGCCGCCCAGAGCCGGGGTTGCTCGCTGTTCCGTTCTCTGGGTGGTCACGACGCCCGCCGCCTGCCGGTTCCTCTCATGAACATCCTCAACGGCGGTGTGCACGGTCACAGGAACGTCGACTTCCAGGAGTTCATGGTGGTTCCGGTTTCCGCCGCCTCCTTCTCGCGGGCACTGCAGATGGGCGCAGAGGTATTCCATCACCTGGGGCGGGTCCTGCAGCAAGAGGGGCGCCGCACCACCGTCGGTGACGAGGGTGGATTCGCCCCCAACATGGAATCCAACGCAGAGGCGGTGAAACTGGTCCTGAAAGCCATCGAGTGGGCCGGCTACCGTCCCGGCGAAGATTTCTATCTGGCTCTGGATGTGGCTGCCAGCGAGCTGTACCGGAACGGACAATACGTTCTTCGAGGACTCAACTACATGAGTTCGGAGGAACTCGTCGAAATGTACGCCAGTTGGCTGGACCTCTATCCCATCTGCTCCATCGAGGACGGGCTGGCCGAAGACGATTGGGAGGGATGGGCTCTCATGTCTCGCGAATTGGGTCACCGCGTCCAACTGGTGGGCGACGATCTGTTCGTCACCCGTCCGGGCCGGTTGAAACAGGGCATCGAGTCCGGCGTGGCGAACTCCATCCTCATCAAGTTGAACCAGATCGGGACCCTCACCGAGACGCTCGAAACCATCGATATGGCCCGCGAGAACGACTACAGCTGGATCGTTTCGCATCGTTCGGGCGAAACGGAGGACGTCTTCATCGCCGATCTGTCGGTGGCGACCAATGCCGTTCAGATCAAGGCGGGATCGATCTGCAGGTCCGACCGGGTGGCCAAGTACAATCAGCTTTTGAGGATCGAAGAGGAACTGGGCGACCGGGCCCTCTACTCCAGCACGGAGCTCACCTGCGACGGCCCTCGACCCGGGCAAGATCCTGCCTGACCAGAACCACTGTTTGAACCTGTTATTGCCGCGCTGAATCATGTCGACACC
The DNA here is from genome assembly GCA_951812665.1 of uncultured Acidobacteriota bacterium. Taxonomy (GTDB): domain Bacteria; phylum Acidobacteriota; class UBA6911; order RPQK01; family JAJDTT01; genus JAJDTT01. The sequence goes on along the minus strand of CATOST010000013.1, from coordinate 69,450 downwards.
CCCCGTGGTCCTGCTGGCCGTCCTGGATGGTTGGGGATTGCGAGAAGGTCGGGAAGGGAATGCCATCGCCCAGGCCCGACTCCCCACCATGGAGAGTCTCTACTCGCGCTTCGCCTGGACCCGCTTGGCGGCCAGTGGCGGACGTGTCGGCCTGCCCCGGGGCCAGATGGGCAACAGCGAGGTCGGCCATTTGAACCTGGGGGCCGGACGGGCCGTGCCCCAGGATCTGACCCGAATCGATCAAGCCATAGAAACCGGGCGGTTCGACGGCAACTCGAGCCTGCGATCGGTTATGGAAAAGGCTCGCCACACCGTGCTTCACCTGATCGGGCTGGTTTCCGACGGTGGGGTGCACAGCCACATCCGCCACCTGCTGGCGTTGCTGCGGCTGGCCCGGAACGAGCATGTCGAGAAGGTGTGGATCCACGCAATCCTGGATGGGAGGGACGCGAGTCCCACCGGTGGAGTGCAATTTCTGGAGCAGCTGCAGGAAGCAACCAGGAAACTGGGAACGGGAGGATTGGCTACAGTCGGCGGCCGCTATTACGCCATGGATCGCGACAACCGTTGGGACCGGGTGGAGAAGGCCTACCGCTGTATGGTCGAGGGTCGAGGAGGACGAGGCTGGCGGAATCCGATTCAGGGTGTGGAGTCGTCGTATGGAAACGGGGTCTACGATGAGTTCGTGGACCCATTTTCGATTGTGGATTCCCTCGGCCGTCCGGTGGGGCCGATCGATCCCGATGATGCGGCCATTTTCTTCAACTTCCGTGCCGACCGGGCTCGCCAACTCACACATTCCCTGACGGGAGTCGATTTCCGGGCCTTTCCCCGGAACCGGGGGCCCATGACTCACTTTCTCACCATGACCCGGTATCGGCTCGACTGGGCGCTGCCGGCGGCCTTCCCTTACGTTCCCGTTCGGCACACGCTGGCCAAGCTCTTGAGTTCCCATGGCGTTGCCAATCTGCGGCTGGCGGAGACGGAAAAGTACGCCCACGTCACCTATTTCTTCAACGGGGGAGCAGAGGACCCTCCGGAAGGCGAGACCAGGGTTCTGATCCCGTCTCCGAAGGTGGCCACGTACGATCTCCAACCCTGGATGAGTGCCGCCGAGATCACGGACCGGTTGCTCTACGAGTTGGACCGCGGCGTCTTTCCGACCATGTTGGTCAATTTTGCCAACGCCGACATGGTGGGACACACGGGAGACCTGGCGGCCACCGTCCAGGCGGTGGAGGCCGTGGACTCCTGCCTGGGCCGAATCTACCGAAAGATCCGGAAGACCGGGGGCATCATGGCGGTCACGGCAGACCATGGAAATGCCGAGTTGATGGTGGACGCGAAGACGGGTCAGCCTCATACGGCGCACACCAGTCACCCGGTGCCGTTCATTCTGGTCGATCCTCTAAACCGCCCGGGGTTGAGGTCGGGGGGAGCTCTGGAGGATGTGGCCCCCACGCTGCTGCAATATCTGGACTTGCCGCAGCCGGAGGAAATGACCGGCAGATCCCTGTTGATCTAGTCTAGAGTCTGCCCATGGACGTGAGCATCGTCATCCCGACCTGGAACGGACTCGCCTTGTTGCGGGAGACTCTGCCCTCGGTCTGCGCGGCTGCCGAATTCTACCGTCGCGAGAGCCATTGCCGGACCGAGATCCTGGTGGTTGACGACGGCAGTGAAGACGAGACCCGGGAAGTCCTGAGCGCCGAGTTTCCGCGGGTCCGGCTGATCGAGTCCCCCTCGAATCGGGGATTCGCCCCGACCTGCAACCTCGGATTCGAGCACGCCGGGTATCCGCTGGTGGCACTCTTGAACAACGACGTGAAGGTGGAGCCCGATTACCTGTTGTACCAAGCCCCGCATTTTCAGGACCCGGAGGTGCTGGCGGTCACGGCTCGGGTCTTCTCCTGGGACGGAGACGAGTTCACGGCAGGAGGGCGGTTCGGCCGTTTCCGGCGAGGGTTCTGGAGCGTCTATCTGAATTATGACGTGGACCCGGACAGCGCCGGCGCGGAAATTCAGGAACGCCGATGGCTATCGGCCTATGCGGTCGGCGGGTTCGCCACCTACGACCGCCGGAAACTCCGGGAGTTGGGAGGGTTCAACACCCTCCTCGCCCCCTTCCATTGGGAGGACGTCGACCTTTCCTACCGCGGATGGAAGCGTGGGTGGAAGATCCACTACGAACCCAACAGCGTCGCCTATCACCGGATCAGCGCCACCATCGGCAGCCGATTCCGGCCTCGAAGAGTCGAGACCGTAGCGGTGCGGAATCGGCTCCTCTTCCACTGGATCAACCTCCACTCCAGCGGCTACTGGATTCGCCACCTGGTGGGACTGGCAGGCCTCCTGCTGACTCGGTTCATGGTGCTCGACGGAACCTTCTACCGTTCCTTCCTGGGGGCGCTCTCCCGGATTTCCAAGGTGAGGCGGATGCGGCGATGGGAGCGGGACCGGGCGCGGCGGTCCGATGCGGAGATCTCCAGAATACTGAGCTCTTTCTATCGGACCGCCCCGATTCGGGTGTATCGGAGCAGCAGCCAGGTCCGAGCGGAGCATCCGGGTCTGGAAAAGGCTCCCGCCGTCGAGGCCGACTCCTCTCGTCCCGGCCGGTTCGGTTGTATGATCTGAGGATCTGAACTCCATGTCGGGGGATTTGTCGGCTCAACATCAAGTGATCCGGATGGGGCGAGTCTCTTGAAAAAGCTCTCCGGCGTCGTCATCAGCTACAACGAGGAGAAGAAGATCGATGCTGCCCTGTGCAGCCTTCAGGCCGTGAGCGACGAGATCGTGGTGGTGGACTCCTACAGCTCAGATGGGACGGAAGCCATCTGCCGCCGTTATACGGATCGATTTCTCCAACGCAGGTGGCCCGGATACCGCGACCAGAAGCAGTTTGCGATGCACCAGGCTTCCTTCGACTGGGTCCTGAGCCTGGACGCGGACGAAGTTCTGAGTCCGGAGCTGCAGGCGGAAGTGCACCGCTGGAAGTCCGGGAAGGATGACGGAATCGACGGATATTACCTCTGCCGCAAGACCTTCTTCCTGGGGAGATGGATCGAGCACACGACCTGGTATCCCGATTGGCAGATGAGACTCTTTCGCCGGTCCGCGGGACAGTGGGAGGGAGGACGGGTGCACGAGTCCTTCCGGGTCAAAGGGCCCACCGGCCGTCTTCCGGGGGATCTGCACCACTACACCTACGCTTCCCTGAGCGAGTATCTGCAACAGTTGGAGCGGTTCACCAACTTGGCGGCGGCCGACTATTTCGATTCGGGCGTCCGGGCCGGACCGGTGAAACTGTGGTTGTATCCCCCTCTGGTATTCCTGCGCAATTACGTCCTTCACCGGGGTTTTCAGGATGGCGTTCCCGGGCTGGCCGTGTCGGCTCTCTCGGCCGTGTCCACTTTCTTCAAGTATCTCAAGCTGTGGGAACTAGGAGCCTGCGCGGCAAAAATTGACCGACTGCGAAAGCGGTAGAATCGGTCCATATTTCCTCGATTTCTCGGCGAATGGAATCACTATGCACCTCCATATCGAGAAAATCCGGCCTCGATTCCCCACTTTCTCGCTACCATCATTTCTACTGCGCAGACTCCTGGCCTCGGGAGATCCGAAATGGGCGGGTGACGGATAGCGTGAAGCGTCCATTGAGGATCCTCTACGTGGATACCGATAGCTTCTGGCGGGGAGGCCAGGAGCAGCTCTTCAGTCTGATGGCGGGAATCCGGCAACGGGGCTACGGCGTGGAGTTGGCGGCGCCGGCCCGGAGCCCGCTGGCAATCCGGGCTCAGGAGGTGGGCATCACGACCCACGGCTTCACCCAACGGAGTGAACTGAGTCTTGCGGCAGCCTGGAGCCTGGCACGGATTATGGGGTCCGGCAGGGTGGACGTGCTCCACTACAATACGCCCCGCCCGGTGCTGGCGGGCAGACTGGCGGCTTGGATCTCCGGAGTTCCCATTCTGGTCGCTTCCCGCCGAGTCAACTTTCCGCTGCGCTCCCGGTTCAGCCGCATCAAGTACAACCGGCTCCTCGACCGGGTCGTCACCGTCTCCGGAAGTATCCAGCGGACGCTGGTTCAGGACGGCGTACGGCCGGAGCGGGTCTCGGTGATCTATGAAGGGGTGGATCTGCGGTCGATCGACGGACACCCTTCCACGTCGGTGTTGCCGGTGCGACCAGGGCTTGTCGTGGGTGTCGTCGCCCATCTGAGTCCGGAGAAGGGACACGTGACGGTGCTGAAGGCCGCGGCCCGGTTGCGGGAGAGGTTTCCCGACGTGACCTACGTGTTTGTCGGCGGCGGGGAGCGCAGGCAGATGCTGGAGGAGCGGGCCCGCGCACTGGATGTCGCGGACCGGGTCCTGTTCACCGGATTTCGAAAAGACAGCGACGCGATGATGCGGGAATTCGACATCTTCTGTCTGGCCTCGCTGTCGGAGGGGCTCAGCTCCGCCATACTTGCTGCAATGGCCCGGCCGCTACCCGTCGTGGCCACTCGTGTCGGCGGAATTCCGGAGCTGGTGGTGGACGGGAGTACGGGTCTGCTGGTCCCCGCCGGAAGGCCGGACAAGTTGGCTGAGGCGCTGGCCAAGGTGCTTTCGTCCTCCTCGTTGAGACGCCGAATGAGGGAAGCCGGGCGCCGGCGGGTCGCGGAGTATTTCACTCTGGATCGTAAACTGGATGAGACCGAGCGGCTCTATCTGGAACTGGCGAAATTGCGACGGCCGAAACGACTGAGTTAGCAGTCCCTGACGACGTTTGCCACGGGCTGGTAAGATGAGCCGGGATTTGGAAGACCATGAAGGGAGTCATTCTCGCAGGTGGACTGGGCAGCAGATTGTGGCCCCTCACCAAGGTGACCAACAAGCATCTGTTGCCGGTCTACAACAAGCCCATGATCTACTATCCGCTGGAAATGCTGGTCGAAGCCGGCATCGACGAGATCATGCTGGTGACCGGGGGCAACAACGCGGGTGACTTTCTCCGCCTGCTGGGCAGCGGCCAGGAGTTTGGCCTCAGACAGATCCACTTCGGCTATCAGGAGGGAGAGGGAGGAATCGCGGACGCGCTCTCTCTGGCCCGGCATTTCGCCGGAGACGACCTGATCTGTGTCGTGCTGGGCGACAATATTCTTGAGAAATCCATCGCGCCGTTCGTTCGAAGCTTTCTCCGGCAGGGTCAGGGCGCCAAGATCCTCTTGAAGAAAGTGCCCGATCCCCAACGTTTCGGGGTGCCGGAGTTGAATGGCGACCGAGTCGTACGCATCACCGAGAAGCCGTCGAGGCCTGCCTCTCCGTATGCCGTGACGGGAGTTTACATGTACGACAGCCGCGTCTTCGACATCATCGATACCCTCTCTCCCTCCGCCAGGGGCGAACTGGAGATTACGGACGTCAACAACCGATACCTCGAGTCCAACCGGTTGACGTACAATGTCATCGACGGCTGGTGGACGGACGCGGGAACCATCGAGTCCCTGATGCGGGCCGCGAACCTGGTGGCGGCGGGTGCTGGAGACCTTGCTCACCTTGAATTCGAGATGCTCGCCAATCCTTGACATTCCGTGCAGAAATTCCCGGATGACCCGCTAGGAAATGCGGGCCGGCACCGAGCCCGGGAACAGGATCGGGATTTGGCGCCCTCATGCGGCAAGGGGTGGATTCGGATGAAATTGTTGGTCACCGGTGGCGCCGGCTTCATCGGCTCGAATTTCATCCGCTACATTTTGAGTCGCCGCGGCTTTCAGGTCGTCAACTTCGATCTGCTCACCTACGCCGGGAATCTGCAGAACCTGGCCGGTTTGCAGGCCGGCGACAACTACCGCTTCATCCAGGGCGACATTGCCTCCAGGGAACAGGTGGCTGGGGCCCTGGATCCCGGAATCGACGCCATTGTCCACTTTGCCGCCGAAAGCCATGTGGACCGGAGCATTCTGGATGCTTCCGAATTTGTCCGGACCAACGTTCTGGGAACCCAGAATTTGTTGGAGACGGCCCGGCGCAAGGGGATTTCTCGTTTCATCCACGTTTCCACCGATGAGGTTTACGGCTCTCTGCCCGGCGGCGGAAAGTTCAAGGAAAATTCTCCGCTGGCCCCCAACAGTCCCTATGCCGCCAGCAAGGCGGCGGCGGACCTTTTGGCCAGGGCCTACCATCGCACCTATGGTCTGGACGTGGTTACGACGCGTTGCGGGAACAATTACGGTCCCTATCAGTTTCCGGAGAAGCTGATTCCACTGATGGTTTCCAACGCCCTTGACGACGACCCCCTCCCCTTGTACGGAGACGGTTTATATACGCGGGACTGGATTCATGTCCTGGACCATTGCCGCGCCCTGGAGGCGATATTGCTTGAGGGCCGAGACGGGGCTGTATACAACATCGGAGCTGGAGGAGAACGGACCAATCTGGAAGTGGCGCGCCGTATCCTTGATATCCTGGGAAAGTCTGAGAACCTGATCTCCTTCGTGGCCGACCGGCCGGCACACGATCGGAGATACGCTGTCGACAGCAGTCGTCTGCGGCTGGAGTTGGGATGGTCTCCTCGGATTCCCTTCGAGGAAGGGTTGGACCAGACGGTGCGGTGGTACCGGGATCATCCCCAGTGGGTGGACGGGGTTCGGAGTGGAGACTACCGGCGCTACTACCGCAAGGTCTACGGAAATCGGGACCGGACGCTGTCCAGCCTGTAGTATCGCGCGGTCGGAGGAAGCGGTGACGAACAGTGCGGTGGCCAGAAACAAGAAGGCCTTCCACAACTATGAGATCCGGGAGAGGTACCAAGCCGGACTGGTGTTGCTGGGGACCGAGATCAAGGCGATCCGCGACCATCAGGTCAGCCTTTCCGACAGCTACGCCAGGGTCAGGAACGGCGAGGTGTGGTTGGAGAATTGTCACATCGGACCCTACCGTCATGGCAATTTGGCCAACCACGAACCGTTGAGACCCCGAAAGCTGTTGCTGCACCGGAGAGAGATCAACCGGTTGACGGGCGCCGTCTCCAACAAGGGGCTCACCCTGGTCCCTCTGGCTCTCTATTTCGAGAGAGGACGGGCCAAGGTCGAGTTGGGAGTCGCCCGGGGGAAACGACTCTACGATAAACGGGAGGCGGCCCGCCGCCGCGCCGTCGACCGGGACATAGCACAGGAGTTGAAGCGTCGATGAGCATGGAATTTGGTGTGATCGATTCGAGTTGGCATCGCCAGGACTGCGATGCCGCAGTGCTGATTCTCAATCAGGAAGCGGAGTCCAGCCAACTGAACCAGACGGCGGATGAACGCCTGGATGGCCTGCTGGCGGAGTTGACCGCCAGCGGGGAGTGGACGGGGGGCAATGGTGACATCCTGGTGATTCACAGGCCCGCGGAGATCTCGGCGCGCCGTCTGGTTCTGCTGGGAGCCGGGAGGCGCGGCGATTGCGACGGCGCCCGTCTTCGCGATCGGATGGTTCAGGTGGTGCGCCAATTTCGAGGCTCCGAAGTCGAACGCATTGCCGTTGCAGGCTGGGATGCATTGGATTCTGCCCTCTCGATCCAGGCATGTGCCGAGGGCCTGGTCATCGGGTGCTATGAACCGGACGAATACAAGACTCGGGATCGAAGCCGGACCAAAATCGGCCAAGCGCTATTCTGCTCCGACGACCCGGCGCGGACGACCGAGTTGCAGGAGGCCTTGAATCGCGGGCAGATTCTAGGGGAGGCCACGAATCTGGCCCGGTCCCTGGTCAATCAGCCCGGGAACAGGGTCAATCCCTCGCGGCTGGCCGAAAAGGCCCGCTCCCTGGCGGAGAAGTCGGATCTTCAGATTGAGATCCTGGATGAGCCGGCCATGGAGGACGAGGGCATGGGGGCTCTTTTGGCCGTGGCTCGGGGGAGTGCCGAGCCGGCCAGGATGATTGTCTTGAAGCACTTCGGTGCCGAGGATAACGGCGCACCGCCGGTGGTGCTGATCGGCAAGGGGGTGACCTTCGACAGCGGGGGGCTCTCCCTGAAGACCTCCCAGGGCATGGAGGAGATGAAAGCGGACAAGGCTGGAGCCTGTGCCGTTCTGGCCGCCATGAAGGCGGTCTCCCAACTGCGGTTGCGGAAGAACGTGGTGGGCATTCTTCCGGCAGTCGAAAACATGCCCAGCGGCCGGGCGCAGCGTCCCGGCGACGTGGTCCGCTCCATGTCGGGCAAGACCATCGAGGTCCTCAACACGGACGCGGAGGGCCGCCTGATTCTGGCCGATGCCATCCACTTTGCGCGAGGTTTGAATCCGGCCTGCATGGTAGACATCGCCACGCTCACGGGCGCCTGCGTGATCGCGCTGGGACATATCCGGGCCGGGCTGTTTTCCAATGATGACCGGCTGGCGGGGAGCTTCTTCAAGGCCTCGGAAAGGGCCGGGGAAAGGTTCTGGCGGCTTCCCCTGGACGACGAGTACCGTACTCTTTTGGACAGCCATATTGCCGACATCAAAAACGTGGGCAAACGGGCGGCCGGCGCCGTCACGGCGGCCAAGTTTCTCCAGGAATTCGTCGGTGATACGCCCTGGTGTCACATCGACATGGCCGGTGTGGACATGTTTCAAGAGGGAGGCGCCAACCGGGGGCCCACCGGCTTCGGTGTGAGAACCATGGTTGAGCTGGCGTCACTCTATCCGGATTCATGAATCGTCAGGTATTGGTGGTTCGCTGTCTCGCAGCATCAGTCCGAGTCCGGGGATGCCGGTGAGGACGGCCTTCCGGTTAGCGGCTCTGGCACGAAAGAAGCAGCTCTTCGAAGCCGGAAATCCGGATTCCTGCGAACTGCTGCGGCAGCGGATTCTACCCGGATTGGTGGAGTTCGAGGGGTTCCGGGGTGGATTGGCGGAGCCGGTTGTCACCGGCGGATTTCGATTTCTATTGAAGCTGGCGCGCGGCGGGAGGCGTCCGGACCGCGAGGGTCTGATCGCCTTGCGCGACGCCATCATTCCCGGGACGAAGGCTGGACTGCGTCTGGTCCCCGCCAAGCCTCTGTATCCTGCTCACGCGCCGCTCCCACCGGGGGCGGTGGGGCCGGCCCTGGACCGGTTCTTCGAGTGGACCCGCAGTCCGGGCTTTGCCGAGATGCACGTTGTGGCGCAGGTCACGGTGACCCAGATCCGACTCCACGAAATCTATCCGTTCGGGGAAGGAACGGAGGTCGCGGTCTCATTGCTCGCCCACTGGTTTCTGCTGGCGCAGGGTTATCTCCTCCCCGCCTACAGGTTTGCGGACGCCGCCGAGTTCGACCAGGCTCTGCAGGCCGGTCTGGAATTCAGGACGGAAGATCTGATGGATCTGAACCTTCGGGCTCTGGGGCGGGCATACAATCTGGGACTGGAGGACTCCTGACTCAGACGCGGCGTCTGGGTCCCAGCCCCGGCTTGTCTTCATTCTGCTTGAAGATGTACTTGATCACGCTTTTCGGGATCAGGAGATTCGGCTCGGTTTCCCGGTTCACCTTGATGCAGTTCCGGTCGTACCATTCGATGACTCCCCGAATCTCCTCTCCGTCGATGAGTCGCACCACCATGGGGGTTTTCCCCGTCATCTGCTTCAGATAGTAATACTGCTCCGCGTTGGTCTGATCGGGGGGAACTCGCCGCTTCGGACCGTCAGCGTACTTGGGGGAACTCTGTTCCCGCAGTCCCGAAAGTGAGGGTCTAATCAGTTTTCGGTTAACCATGGTGACCTCATCCTAGGCTGAGTCTCGCTCTCTTACTGTGGTTGAAATGAAAGGAATCAATAAAGGGGAGAGTAGAATCTCCTAAAGTGCTGTCTTGGTTAGCCTAGCATAGAGACCTGTTTTTGACAACTCGTAGCGCCGCAAATAGACTGAGTTGCAGCAGTATGAGGGCCCTTTTCTACCCACTTTTGCTTCTCGCTTTGACACTTTCCCTCCAGGATCGGAGATTGGGGCGCAAGCCGGTCCTGATTCGAGCGGATGATGCTTCCGCCAAGGAGCAGGAGGAGGTCCCTCCGGAGCCGGATCCGGATAAGGCCCGCAAGGCTGTCGAGATCGGAAACTTCTACTACAAGCGGGATAATTACAAGGCGGCCGAAATCCGCTACCGGGAAGCGATTCTGTACGGCCCCGAATGGCCCGAAGGGTATGAGAAACTGGTCAAGACCCTGGAGACCATGGCCCAATACGGCCAGGCGATCCAGATCTGCCGAGACTTCCTCAAGACCGTGCCCGACTCCAAAAAGGCTCCCGAATTCGAGCGCCGGGCGAAGCTCCTGGAACAGAAGCTGGGCGGCGGGGCCGACTGAAGAAGATTACCCGGAAGTGGGATGGGAGGCGCCGGCCAAGGTGATGCGGCGGACGGTCAGTTCGTCCTCCGTCGTTTGCCCCGTCGCCTCCGCCGGCGTTGAGTGCAGCTTCGGCGAGAGGTGTCGACCTCGTAGTTCAGACAGCACTTGAGTCGGCCGCACATGCCGGAGAGCCGGTTCATACTCATTCTCAAGTTCTGACGCTTGACCGTCCGTACGCTCACCGACTTCAGCTCCTTCAGGAAAAGAGCCGAGCAATTCTGCTCCAGACCACAGCAACCCAGTCCGCCGATCAGTTTGGCCTCATCTCGAGCCCCCACTTGGCGCATTTCGATTCTGGTCCTCAGGCGGCGCGCCAACTGTTTGACCAGACGTCGAAAGTCGACTCGGCGATTAGCGGTGAAGTAGATGATGACTCGGCTTCCGTCGAAGATGTACTCGACTTCGGACAGCTTCATGGGAAGCTTGTGAGCCTTGATCTGCTTGCGGCAGAGACGGTACGCCGTATTCTCCCAGTCCTTCTTTTTCTCGTACAGGTAGAGGTCCCGTTCCGTCGCCCGTCGCAGAGCCTTGCCCAGGGTCGTTTCCGTGGTCACGTTGGTGTCGAGTTGGTGGCTGTCGAGAACCATCCCCAGTTCCACGCCCCGCTCGGTGGAGACCACACAGCGGTCTCCAACCCGAAAACTCATGTTCGTCGCCAGGAATCTGCCGATCGACTTTCGGAGTCCGAATCTCAAGGTGAGCAATTCGTACATGTCATGCCCTTCCGGCCAATTTCAACCAGAGGGTTTCGAAGCAGAAGAGGGGCTGAACGTTCCTGTCCAGATCCTCGCGTGCCTCCCGGAGATGGTATAGAAGATCCCGAATCCAGTCCAGATCGACTCTTTTCGCCAGTTCCAGCAATCGCTCCCGGCGATCCAGGTTCACCATTCTGGACTCGGTCCCGGTTCGAAGGAAATACAGGTCTTCACCCAGATGCCGCAATATTTCCAGATGTTCTCGAACTCGGTCCCGGCTCTTCAGGTCCCTTCGCATGGGTTCTTTCTCACAAGCCTCGAAGAGTTGGGTGAAGGAAGCGTTCGACAGCCACTGTTGGAGCACGGTCAGAACCCGGTCCCGGTCCTGCAGCGTTTGCTCCAGGTCCAATCGCAGGGCTCGTCCGATGCTTCCTCCGGCGAATGCCGCCCGTTGCTCCGCCTCTTCCGCTCCATATCGGATCTCGAGATAATTTCTGAGCTGGTTGCGTGTCAAGGGTCGGAAAACGAAGAGTTGGCATCGGGATCGAATGGTTGGGAGGAGCTGGTTGGGGAAGGCCGTCGTCAGGATGATCCGGCTGGTCTCGGCCGGTTCTTCCAGCGTCTTGAGGATGGAGTTGGCGGCTTCCCGGGTCATCTTCTCCGCCTGGTCCACGATGAAGACTCGGTAGGCCCCTTGAAAGGGCCGGAAACGGGCCTCCCGGATCAAATGCCGGATGGTCTCGATCCCGATGGAAGTCCCGGTGGCCTGGAAGAGGCGGATGTCCGGATGGTTGCCTCCGGCCACCTTCGAGCACGATTCGCAGTTTCCACAGAAGTCCTCTCCAGGCCGATTTCTGCAGTCGGTCCGGGCGGCCAGGCCCAGTGCCAGGGTCTTCTTGCCGACTCCTTCGGGCCCGGCAAAGAGGGCGGATTGGGGCAGGGAAGCTCTTTTCACCCGGCTGACGAGATCTTGGTTCCCGATGAAATCCTGCAGCCGGACCAGGCTGTATCCTGACGACCCGCCGGAACCGGAACCAGCGGACGAACTGCGCTTGGTGGCGCGACGCTTGGCGGCCATTTCTTCTTCTTGCCGTCGGCCTCTCCCGGCGAGCGGTGCGGGTTAGCCGATCAGTCCTTTCTCCACCAGTTCTGCCAGCAGTTTCTTCAGAGTCGCTTGTGGATTCCCGGAACCGTCAACCAGCGAGATCCGGTCCGGATCTCGTTGTGCCAGCAGTCGATAACCCTCTCGGACCCGCCGGTGGAACCGCATGGTTTCGGCTTCGAAGCGGCCCCAAGTCTGGTTGCCCTCGACGGCATTCCTCCTGCGGGCGCGCGCCAACCCGGATTCCACCTCCAGATCCAGGATCAGAGTCAGATCGGGCATCCGGATCCGGAGCGGGCGGGCGAGCTCATCGACCCGGGAGAACCCGATGCCGCGGGCGTACCCCTGGTAGGCCAGGGTCGCGGCGTGGTAGCGATCGCAGAGGACCGTTCGCCCCTGTTGGAGCGCCGGTTCGATCACCTCCGCCAGATGTTGGAACCGGTCCGCCAGGTACAACAGCAGTTCGGCCTCGGCCTCCCGGCTGGGTCCTTGGGATTCCAGAAGGACGCGGCGCAGTCGGGATCCGAAGGGAGTTCCGCCCGGCTCGCGGGTCACGACGATCGGGATATTGCGTCTCTTGAACTCCTCCGACAGCAGCTTCAGCTGCAGAGTCTTTCCCGAACCCTCGATGCCTTCGAGTGCAATGAATCGGCCCACAGGGCCTCCGCCGATGCCGAGAAGCAAGCCCCCGCCTCGTCCTGAAACAAAGGTTGGTCATAGTACCATAGGATTTGTTGGTCGCCCTCCCCGGGCCGATCGGTAAGGTGCGGCAGCGGGCGCCCACAAGGGGTGCCCCTACGTCGCTTCGGCTTCCCCGGTTCTCCCGGACTCCCGGAAGAATGGGGAAAGTCCATGAGCGTTTACCGATTCACCTCGGATATACTGGCTGTCAATGCAGGATTTCAGGTCCCGTCTGGAGAGTCTGCTGGATGAAATCGACCGGACGGCCCGGTCCTGTGGTCGGGCCAGCCGCGACATACAGCTCCTGGCCGTGACCAAGGTGTTTCCCGCGCCGGTCGTTTCCAACGCCGTCGCGGCCGGCCAGACCCGGTTCGGCGAGAATCGGGTTCAGGAGGCCGCGGCCAAGATTCCTGCCGTGGGCGTCCCCGCATTGGAGTGGCATCTGATCGGCCATCTCCAATCCAACAAGGTGCGCCGAGCGGTTCAGCTCTTCGACGTGATCCAGACTCTGGACCGCGAGAAGCTCATCTCAAAGGTTGCGCGATGCGCCCGGGAGATGGGAAAGGTCCTCTCCGTCTATATCCAGGTCAATCTGGGCCGGGAGACGCAAAAGCACGGCGCCGACCCCGGGGCCGTGGCCCAGCTCGTGCAGTTGGTGGATCGGTCGCCGCCTCTGGTCCTCCGAGGCCTGATGGCGATTCCACCCTATGCCCTGGAACCGGAAGCCTCGAGACCCTATTTTCGGCAGTTGGCCCGATTGGCCCGGGAAGTCAGCCGCTCCCGATCGGAACCCGTGACCGGGCTTTCCATGGGAATGAGCCACGACTATCGTGTGGCCATTGAGGAAGGAGCCACTCTGCTCAGGGTCGGGTCGAAGCTGTTCGGAAAACGGCCTTCCTGAGGGACGTTTTGGACTCTTTTGGCAGGTCTCTCGGACTGCCTTCAGCGTCTCGTAGCAATCAATGGGAAGAGCGTTGGCCTCACTACTGCTCAATGACGAGGAACTCGAATCCCCAGCGCTCGACGGGACCCGATGCTGACCTGCAAGGCATCGGCGTCGACCAAAGCACAGAATTCAAAGGGACGAACTCCGGACGGGCTATCAATCCGGAGCTGCGCCACCCAGATAGCGTAACTGGAGACAAGCCCCCGCCATCTGCCGAAAGGAATCGGACCTGGACGGTCCTCGCTGGCGACGGTTGACTGAGATGGCACCACTGCGGGGACGGGGGCCGGAGTTGGTACCAGCGGCCCAGTGACCGGCAGGGTGTCTTGTGTTGTATCCATTTTTTTGCATTTATCACATCTCTGAGTCTGCAGCTTCCGGCTGGCGGAGCGGGTTGTCAAATAGTATTTGTCAGAGGCGCGTGCTAAAAACCGGGATTGTTTCCGTCGTAATTCCCCCGTTTTGCCACTGAGGAAAGGCCCAGGCACTGGTCGGAAACCCAGCGACAGGACGGAGGAACCCAGAAATCGATTTCGACGGGGTATTTTCTAACGGCTGGTAATTCAGGAGGCGAAGATGGGGAAACTGGCGGAAGCGGTATCGGGGTCTCGGATTCGATTGGAACACCATTTCTCCAGACCCGACATCCATCCCTTCGATGACGTGGAATGGGAGACGCGTTCCGCTGAAATCAAGGATTGGAAGACGGGCAAGGTCAGCTTCCGCCAAGACGATCTGGAGTTTCCCAAGTTCTGGTCCCAACGGGCCACCGACATCGTCTCCAGCAAGTACTTCCGCGGCCATCTGGGAACCCCGGGGCGGGAACGGAGCGTCAAGCAACTCATCGGGCGCATCGTCGACACCATCACGGGTTGGGGTTCCAAGCTGGATTACTTCGACTCGGACGGCGACGCCAAGACCTTCAACTACGAGCTGAGTTATCTCCTTCTGCATCAGGTCGCGGCGTTCAATTCGCCGGTTCAGTTCAACGTCGGGATCAAGCAGAAGCCCCAATGCTCTGCCTGCTTCATCAACACCGTGGACGATTCCATGGAGCACATCATGAAGCTGGCCCGGACCGAAGCCACCATTTTCAAGGGCGGGTCCGGCTCCGGCGTGAACCTGTCCAAGATCCGTGCCTCCACGGAACCCCTCGCCGCCGGCGGCTTTGCCTCGGGTCCGGTCTCCTTCATGCGGGGATATGACAGCTTCGCCGGAGCGATCAAGAGCGGCGGCGCCACGCGCCGGGCCGCCAAGATGGTCATCCTGGACGCCGAACATCCCGACATCGAGGAGTACATCTGGTGCAAGGCCAAGGAGGAGAAGAAGGCTCAGCAACTGATCGAGTTGGGATACGACGACTCCATCGATGGTGAGGCCTACCGGTCCGTCCAGTTCCAGAACGCCAACAACAGCGTCGGGGTGACGGATGACTTCATGAAAGCGGTGATTTCGAACGGCGAGTGGCGAACTCGCCGGGTCACCGACGGCAAGGTCAACCGCGTCTACAAGGCTGGGGATATGATGCAGTGGATCGCCGAGGCGGCGTGGCAGTGCGGCGATCCCGGCCTGCAATTCAAGACCACTCTCAACGAGTGGCACACCAGTCCCAACGCCGGCCCCATAAATGCCTGCAATCCTTGCTCCGAGTACGTCTTTCTCGACAACTCGGCATGCAATCTGGCCTCTCTGAATTTGATGAAGTTCCTGAAGCCGGACGGACAGTTCGACACCAGGTCCTTCCGCCATGCCGTATCCGTCCTGATCCTGGCCCAGGAGATCATCGTCGACAACTCCAGCTATCCCACCGAAGAGATCGAGGAGATCAGTCACGACTTCAGGACTTTGGGATTGGGATACGCGAATCTGGGCGCGTACCTGATGGCGCAAGGTCTGCCCTACGACAGCGCTCAGGCGCGGAACACGGCCGCCGCCATTACCGCGTTGATGACGGGGCAGGCCTACTTGACCAGCGCCCGGATCGCCGAGCGGATGGGGACGTTCGCCGGCTTCGAAAGCAACCGGATTCCCATGATGGGTGTCATCCACAAGCACCGGAGCGCCCTCTCCCAGATCGATTCGGCCCTGGTGCCCATGAACCTGCTTCACGCCGGCATGGAAGTTTGGGACGAAGCCATCGAGAAGGGGACTCAAGCCGGCTTCCGGAACGCACAGGTGACTCTGCTGGCGCCGACGGGAACCATCGCCTTCATGATGGATTGCGATACCACCGGCATCGAGCCGGACTTCTCACTGGTGAAGATCAAGAAGCTGGTCGGCGGAGGCACCCTCAAGATCGTCAACCACACCATTCCCCGCGCGCTCCGGACTCTGGGGTACGACGAGGGGGAGCAGAAGGCGATTCTGGACTACATCAACCGGAAAGATACGGTAGAGGGTGCGCCCAACCTGGTGAGGGACCATCTCCCCGTGTTCGATTGCGCGGACACTCCGGCCAAGGGGGTCCGTTCCATTCATCCCATGGGGCACATCAAGATGTGCGGTGCCGTACAGCCCTTCCTCTCCGGAGCGATTTCCAAGACCGTCAACCTGCCCAATTCGGCCACGGTCGAAGAGATCAGGGATGCCTATATCCAGGGCTGGAAACACGGGATGAAGTCCGTCTCCATCTACCGGGACGGATGCAAGCTGGTCCAGCCGCTTTCGACCAAGGACAGCGGCCGCCAGGGCCTGGCGGCTCAGCACCGGAACATGCCCAAGGATCACCCGGCGCTACAGCATGAATTCCGAATCCGTGGTTTCAAGGGTTTCCTGACCATGGGGATGTATCCGGAAGACGAAGAGTTGGGCGAAATCTTCGTCAATTTCTCGAAGCAGGGTTCCACCCTGCAGGGCATGGCCATGGCTTGGGCTATCGCCATTTCCATGGGGGTTCAACGCGGAGTGCCTCTGGAGGACTATGTCCGGATGTTCTCCCACATGAGCTTCGAGCCGGCTGGATTCACCGACAATCCCCAGATTCCGTTCGCGACCTCCATTCCCGACTACGTTGTCCGGTACTTGGCGAGTCGATTCCTCGACACCGAGATCCAGGAGGCGCTCGGCATCCACCAGGTTCAGCCCAACGGAAGCGTCCAGGATGGCGTCCAGGTGAGTTTTTCCGAGTACTCCCGGTCTGCCGAACCGGCCAGCCCGTCAGGGAAGCTGGTGCAGGACGTTCAGGCGGACTCGCCCGCGTGCCTCCAGTGCGGGAACCTGATGCAGCGAAACGGAAACTGCTACATCTGCACCGTCTGCGGCACCACTTCAGGCTGTAGTTGAGGTTCGCTTCTCGGCGATCCGCTGAGAAATTCGGGCTAGAACGGGGACTTGAACTCCTTCGACAGTCCGAAGACCACGCCGGAGGAGGGATCCGTGTCTCGCAAGCCGGCAAAGGCGCCCAGATCCAAGTAGAGTCCACCGAGCCGAATCTGCAGGGCCACCCGCAGCCTCTTTTGTTGCTCCGTCCCGATACCTGATCGACTGGCAATGATGTCGGGTGACACCGGGATTCCGGTGTGACGGCCGGAACCGGCCCTTCCGTAGAAATCGCCTACCAGGTTTATCTTGGAAGTGACCGGGTAGGCCATCCCGATCCCGTACAAAACCAGGTCATCCTGCGCTGCCGCATCCAACGGATCTCCCAGGAGGGCCAGACCCATATTGATGAAGCCCTTCAGACGGCCGAAGTGCCGCTCCAATACGAGGGCAGAGAAGATGTTGGTAACGTCATTTCCGATGCCGGTTTCGTTCGAAGCGATGGGGATCTGGGCGGCGAAGTTCAGGCCCATTGCCGGCCAACCGTTTTTCTCATCCAGGAAACGGACCTTGGAGCCGACGAAAAGGTCTCCATAGTCGCTGGTCGAGTTGCCCGAGAAGGCGAGTCTTTCCGTGTGGGGAGCCGGGAACCTCTCGGAAATGCCGAGAAAATCCTGCATGGTCCAGGCCATCCGGAGCTCGGCTCTGGGTCCGACCCCAAAGCGCAGATCGCAGATGCCGGCGCGGGTAAGGTTCCCCTTCAGTCCCGAGAGCCGGAAAGTGGCGTCCTGAAGGTACTCGAAACCGAGTCCGAAGCGGGTCATTCCTTCGGGGACGGTGCTGGCGGGTTCGGTGATCAGCGGACGCTGCTGAGCAAACATGGATCCGGAGAGAAGGACGAGAGCCGGCAGGAACGCGATCCGTTTCATCCGGGGGAGTGTATGGACGCCTCCGGGGCGAGTCAACCGCCGCTTGATGTGGGCCTGCGGGCGATGAATGAGCGGCGGGGCCTTAACAGCCCGTGGCAAAAGTCATCACGGCATTCGACCGTCCCTGCATCCCGGCGGACGGCGTTGCGATTCGGGCACATACTCCCGGTATGCACCCGAATCGCGCCTTGTCCGGCGGGCGCAGCCCCGGTCTCGGTGCTACGCGGGACTTTCACCACGGACTGTCACCCGAACACTTCCTTGACCTTGCCGAAGAAGCCCTCCTTGTCCGGGCCCGACTCCTCAAGCGTGTCCAACTGGAGCAGCAACTCCCGTTGTTCCCGGCTCAGCCGTCTCGGAAAGGTGACCTTCACCTTGACGAACTGATCTCCCCGGCCGTGTCCCCGGGGACTCACGACCCCTCGGCCTCGGAGGCGGAATACCGTACCGGGCTGAGTTCCTTCCGGCAGCCGCAATTTTTCCGTCCCCTCCAAAGTCGGGACCACCAGTTCGGTCCCCAGCGCGGCCTGAACGAAACTCACCGGAAGCTCGCAGTAGAGGTCGTTCTGATCCCGGCGGAAGAAGGGGTGTTCCTCCACGGAAAGGACCACATAGAGGTCTCCTGAAGGTCCCTTGTTGGGGCCGGCCTCTCCTTCGCCGACGATGCGCAGTTTCGACCCTTGGTCGACGCCGGGCGGAATCTTGATCTCCAGGACCTTCTCCCGCTGAACCCGCCCCGCCCCGCGACACCGGCGGCACCGGTTCTTGACGATCCGTCCCGAGCCCTGGCAATGGGAACAGGTGCGGCTGATGGTGAAGAACCCCTGCTGGTAACGCTGCTGGCCCCGACCCTGACAGGCGGGGCAGGTGACGGGACCGGTCCCGGAGTCGGCGCCCGAGCCGTTGCAGGAATCGCAGGTCTCTTGTCTGGGGATCTTGATCTTGGTCGTGGCTCCGAAGACGGCGTCCTCGAATGAGATTCTGAAATCGTACCTCAGATCGGCGCCGCGGCGGGCCCCGGTCCCGCGGCCGGAGCGTCCGCCGCCGAAGATGTCGCCGAAACCGAAGAGATCGCCCAGGATATCGCTGAAGTCGGCGAAGGGATCGCCGCCGGATCCACCGCCCCCGGCGCCGCTCACACCGGCGTGGCCAAAACGATCGTATTGGGCGCGCTTCTGCGGGTCGACCAGAACGCTGTAAGCTTCGGCGGCCTCTTTGAAACGTTCTTCGGCCTGTTTGTCTCCGGGGTTCTTGTCCGGATGGTACTTGATGGCGAGTTTACGGTACGCCGCCTTCAGGTCCTGCTGCGTGGCCTGACGTTCCACACCCAGCACTTCGTAATAGTCTCTTTTGGACAAAGCGGCTTTCTCCCTCTCCCATCGGAGTCACATGGGAGTCGCGATTTCCGATATGTTGACGGTAGCCTCTAAAATAAGATCGTTCCCCGGCTGATTCAAGGAAGGGGATTCTTTACTCGGGGCCGGACGCGCGCGCGGTGGGTCTCGCTACTTCCATCGGCGGGCACCCAAACTCAAACTATATTCGTTCCCAGTCCTCGACTCCACCCGGCGTCACGCGAATTCGGATTTCCGTACGCCGGACGCGGGCAGTCCAAAGCTGGCCATGCCAATCACTCGCGAATGATGGGATCGATGAATTCGCGCATTGCCGCGACACACTCCTGCGGTTGTTCCAGTTGCAGCAAGTGTGTCGCTTCCGGAATGAAATCGTAATCGACGGTCAGAATATTGCTCAGATCCATCGTCGGCAGATACGAGTAGGGTAAGGTCGGGTCGGCTCCGATGACCTTGGTCGGGCAGCGAAAAGCTTCGAAGTCCACCAGCACGGCAAAGGCACGAGCGTAGTCTACGAGTTGCGCTTCGAATTCAGGCGGGCATCGAAGCACATATTCCATCCCGCCGGCAGCTTCACGGAGCGTCGTCCTGGCCACGAGATCGAAAACTCCCGGTACCACGCGTTCGAAGACCGGCAAGTAGGGAAGAAAGCCGGCGAACACCTCCCTGGATTTAAACCGATCCGTGCGGCGCCGGGCCATGGCGGCCACGCGCATCACGGCCTGATCGAATTTTTCGTAGCTGTCATCCGGCTTGCACAGGGGCGGATCAAACAGGACGCACGCCGAGAATTCGCTTCCGCTGGTTGCTGACAGGAGCGTGATCAGAGCCGAAACGGAATGAAATACGCCTATTTTCGGCTTGTTTCCATAGTGGCGGTCGATCGCCTCATGGATACGCTCGTGGTCACGCACCAGCGTTGGGATGTTGTGTTCTCGAAGCTTGCCGACGGTATTCCAACCATGGTTTCTGAGGTCATAGAGGACCAAGTCGAATTCGTCGGTCAGGAGTGACCAGAAAGGGTAGTAGAGATCGATGGCCAGTCCGTTGCCGTGGCCCAGAACGAGCCGGGGACCCGCCAGATTTCCGTGGCGCCTCAAAATGATGACAGTATCATGGTCCACGCGAACGTCCCGCGTGGAAAGTGGCTCAGGTATTTTCCAGGTGCCGGCTGTTGTGGCCGTCAAGTCGGTGGCCGTTGCTCCAGTAGCGGACCCCCTCCGGATTCAGGCGCGTTCACTCGGCTTGGTTATCGAGGTATTCGATCAACATCCCGACGGAACGAATCTTCGAACACTCTTCGGGAGGAATCGCGACGTTGAACTCTTTAGCGACCAACTGCATGAACGCAACGGTATCCATCGAGGAGACGCCGGCCGCAATGAGGTTGGTCGTCAGATCCAGGGGGCGGCCCAACGGCCGACCGACTACCTCCAGATTCTCGTCGACGAGTTGTCGGATACGATCCTCGATAGAGGCCATTTGGAGGAGTCCTTTCGCTGGATTCGCAACCTTAAGGTGGCCGGAAGATTAGCAAGTGCAGGCCATCCCGTCAATGAATCGCACACCTGCCGAACAGGTGCCGGGATCGGGTCCGGACCGGCTGCAGCCGCTTCGAGATGGCCTCGAAGAACGCGTCAAGGTCCGGAGCCGGATGCCGCCCGCACCGGCGTTTTGAGCCAGTGGCGCCGGCGTTGGAACGGATAGATCGGCAGGGAAACCCGGCGTCGAATCTCGCCCGCGAAGAGTCCGGCGAAGGCTACCGGCAGACCCGCCTCGTAAGCTCCCGCGACGGCCTCTACGAAGCCGTCGCCGCACTCCGCCGCGGCCTCGGTTCCGGACGGGCGTCGCAGGCTCCGGAGCACGACCGGCGCACGGGTCGCCTCGGGTCCACCGCCCGAACCGGTCCCAGACCGGACACCCGTCGGCCCCAGCACGGCGTCGGGACTGATCTCCACCACCACCTCGGCTCCCAGCTTCGCCAGCGTCCCGCCGCATGGGCCGAGATCCGCCGTTTCCTGTGCCTGCCGGCGCCAATAGGCGTGGTCCGTCACCTCGGCCGACTCCACGGCACGGCCTGTCGCACCGCTGACCAGGACGAGCGACGGCGGCGCAAACGAGAATCCCCGAACGGCCGCGTCCGGACCCTCCACCGGCGGCGCTGCTCGCCCCTCTCGCCGCAACTCCGCCGTCACCGAGCTCCGCGCCGCCGCCAACCGCAGTCCCTCCTCCAAGCTGAAAACCGCAGCCGCCTGGGCCGCCGCCAACTCGCCGATTCCGGCCCCGGCCACGATGCTGGGCTGGATCCCCACGCTGGACCACAACGCGGTGAGCGCACACTCCAGTGCGTAGACCGCGGGTTCCGCCCCTATCGGGTCGGTGAAATCCCCGCCGGCGGCCGTGTGGCCGAAAAGGCCGCCCAGCAACGAACCTCCTCCTCCTCTTAGCTCCCGGAGCAACGAGTCGCAACGATCCAATACGGTGCGGACCACCGGCTCGCTCTCGTAAAGATTCCTTCCCATTCCGAACCACTGGCTGCTCCATCCGGCGTAGGCGAAGGCCACCCTCGGCACCGTGTCATGTTCCGTCCCTGCATCGATCTCCGAGAGCGCCATCAGCCCGTCCCGCAACGACCTGGAATCCTGAAAAACGATACCGGCCCGGTGCTGGAAGTGGCTCCGTCCCACGCCGGCCGTCCAAGCCATGTCCGAAAGCACTGGATCCAGTGCGGCGGAATCGGAAGCGAGCTCCCCGGCGCGCCGGTCGAGCCAAGCGAGGTACCGCTTCGCCAAGTCCCGGAGCGCCAGGTCCGACTTGCCGGAGAGGGGCAAGATCCGTTTGGAGCGAGGAGCCAGATCGCCGGTTGAAGGAGGCAGGTCCACGGCCGGCGCCGGCTGGGACACGGCAACGGTCCGAGCGGGACCCACGGGAACGCGTTCTTCGTCGAGTGTGGCAGAGTCGCCATCCGGCCTGACGTAACCCTCCACCATGAGGTGCGCGTTGATTCCCGAGAGGCCGAACGAACTCACTCCCGCGCGCGGTTTCCGATCGGCGCCAAGCGGCCAATCCGTCGCCTGGGACGTCACTCGCACCGGGAGTTGGTCCCAGTCCAGATGCGGGGTCGGGTCGCGGAAATGAAGATGTTTCGGAATGACACCGTGGTTCATGGCGAGCACGACCTTGATCAGGCTGGCAATCCCCGCCGCGCACTCCAGATGGCCGATGTTCGTTTTTACCGAACCCAGCAGCAGAGGACGTTCCGCGTCCCGTCTCCTGCCGTAGACGGCTGCCGCTGCCAGGATCTCGATCGGATCACCCAGATTCGAACCGCCTCCATGCGCCTCCAGGTAATCCACCGCAGCCGGCGGGACTCCCGCCCGCGACAGCGCTTCCTCGATCACCCGTTCCTGAGCCGGCCCGTTGGGGATGATCAATCCCGCGCTCGGCCCATTCTGGTTCACGGCCGATCCACGGATCACGCCCCAGATTCGATCCCCGGCGGCCGTTGCTTCGCTCAGCCGCTTCAGAACGATCATGCCGCAACCCTCACCCCGGACGAATCCGTCGGCCCCGGCGTCGAAGGTCCGGCACCTGCCGCTCTCCGAGAGCATCCCGGCCTCCCGCATGAAGGTCGTGACCGCCGGGGAAAGAACCGCGTTGACGCCGCCAACGAGAGCCAGGTCAGTTTCGTTCTGTTGCAGGGCACCAGCGGCCTGATGGGCCGCCACCAGGGACGACGCACACCCCAAGTCCAGTGGTACTGCCGGACCGGTGAGTCCCAATACGAAGGCGATCCGCCCGGCGGCGACGCTCATGGAGGTGCCGAGATACCCGTGAGCCTCGCCGCTGGCCGTGGCCAGATCCCGGTAGTCTCCGTTACCCACCCCGACATATACGCTGGTGCGGCTTCCCTTCAACCCGTCGGGATCGATACCTGCGTCTTCCAGCGCATGCCAAGTCGTCTCCAGCAACAATCGCTGCCGCGGATCCATCATCCGCGCCTCGATCGGCGCGATTCGGAAGAACCTCGAGTCGAAGCGGTCGATGTCCTCGACGAATCCACCCCGCCGCGAGGCGGCATCCGGCGACTCGGGGTCTCCGGCGACGCCGTACCAGGGACCCGAATCCTGGCGGCCGTCGGTCACCGCGTCCACGCCCGCTTCGAGTTGCCGCCAAAAGGCGGGAAGGTCCGGGGCGCCAGGGAACCGGCAGGCCATGCCCACAATCGCGATACCGTCGTCCTCGCTCTGCACCGCGGCCCGGGGCTCCGGCTCGGGGGGCGCCAGTGAGGCTTCCTCGCGGTCGGCCAAGCCAAGTTTCACCGCCAGATGGCCGGCGAGTCCGGAAATGTCCGGGTAATCGAACACGATGGTGTTGGGAGCCGCGTACTCCCCGGAGAACACCCGGTTCAGCCGGTTCCTCAGCTCCATCGCCATCAGCGAGTCCATCCCGAGATCGAAGAATGCCGCCGTCGGCGCCGGCGCCGTCGGGAGCCTGAGCACCGCCTGTACTTCCTGCCGCAGGAAGGACACCAGCAGCTCCTCGTGCGCTGCCGGCGGCGCCTGCCGCAGCCGGGAAATGAGGTCGCCGGCCAAAGCCGGCGAGTCGGCCCCCGTTTCCGCGACGTCGGACAGCAGGTCCTCCAGCAGTGCCGGGCGCCCGTCGACGGCTTGTCCGTAAACCGGCCAGTCCACCGCCGCCACCAGGGCTGTCGTGACGTCGTCGCGTACCAGGCGCTCGAATGCCCGCAGACCCTGCCGCGGGCTGATCCAGCCGGTTCCCGATGCCTCCAACTGGCGGGCGATCCGCTCCCGGTGTTCCTCGGCTTCACCCAGCCCCGACCACGCTCCCCAGGCGATCGCCTGTCCGGGGAGCCCCAACGCCCGGCGATGGCCGGCGAGTTGATCGAGGAATGCGTTGGCCGCAGCATGGTTCGCCTGGCCCGGATTGCCCAGAACGCCGGCAACGCTGGAGAAGAGGACGAACAGGTCCGGATCCCGGTCCAGGGTCGCCCGGTGCAGATGCCAGGCGCCCATCACCTTGGGCCAGAGCACTTGCTCGAACCGGTCCCAACTCTGGTTCCCTAGGGACTGATCCGAGAGTACGCCCACGCTGTGGATCACACCCCCGAGGGGAGGCAGCTCCCGATCCATTCGCGCCAGCATTTCCTCCACGGCGCCGGCGTCCGTCACATCCGCGAGCTCCACCCGCACCGTCGCTCCCCGGTTCCCGAGTGCGCCGATCACTTTCTCCGCGGCCTCGTCCGGCGGTCGCCGACCGTTCAATACGATCGCTCCCGCTCCCCGGCCGGCGAGCCATTCGGCCAAGGCGCAACCGATCCCGCCCAGACCGCCGGTCACCAGATAGGTCCGGTCCTCCCGCAACCGGCCCCGGGTGAGCGGCGAAGTGGTCAAGACGATCTTTCCCAGGTGCCGGGCGGCGCGCATGAATCTCATGGCGGCTCGCGCTTCGGACAGCGGCCACCGGACCAGGCGAAGCGGTGTCACCTCTCCCGCCGCCAGCTGATCCATCACGCGTTTCAGGGCCGCTCCCGGCCTTGCCGGTTCGCGCTTCTTCAAGCCGTCCAGATCGAGGATGGAGTAGGACACATCGGGACGCACCGCCGCCATTTCCTCCTGGCTCAGGATGTCCCGCCGGGCCAACTCCACGAACCGGCCGTCTTGGGCCAGGCAGGAGAGGCTCGCGTCGATGAAGCCCTCTCCCGTCAGGCTGTTCACCACCACCTCGACGCCGGCTCCGGACGTGGCTTCGAGGATTTCCCCGGCGAAGGCCGTCTGACGGCTGTCGAACACGTGCTCCACCCCCAGCGACCGGAGATAGTCCCACTTGGGAGCACTCGCGGTCGCGAAGACCCGCGCTCCCGCGGCACCTGCCAACTGGATCGCCGCCAACCCCACACCCCCCGCGCCGGAATGAATCAAGACCCGTTCGCCGGACTTCAATCCGGCAAGCTGGTACGACAGCGCGGCAGTTACGAACGCGGTCGGCAAGGTTGCGAGCGCCGCGGCCGCTACCTCCGGCGGTGCAGGCGCCACCAACTCCTCCCGTGTGACCACTTCGGGCCCGAAGGTACCGAACCCCAATCCGACCACGCGGTCGCCCACCGCAACGGCCGACACCTCGGAACCCGCTTCCAGAATGTGGCCGGACATCTCGCGGCCCAGCAGCCCCTTGTCGATCAAACCGATGGAGCGGAGCACATCCCTGAAATTGAGCCCGGTCGCCTCGACGGCGACGCGAACTTCTCGCGGCTCCAGCGGACGCGCCGCCATCGGCTTCACCTGCAGTCGCTTGAGCGCGCCGCCCGGATCGGGTTCCAGCCACCAGCCGGTCCCTTGCGGCAGGGACAGCCTCTCCGCCCCGGCCCCGGCCCGAACCAGCCGGGCCACCCGGCGAAAATCCCCACGGTACGCGATATGAGTCTCAGGGTCGGGATGGAGCAGCTCATCGGCGAGGCGCGATCTGAGCGCCGTCGCGTCGTCGGGGTCGAGATCGATCATCCGCGGCTGCAGTTGGGACGCTTCCCGGGCCACCACCTTGCCGAAGCCCCAGAGCAGCGCGCCGGCAAGCTCCCCGTTACGTTCCCGCTCCAGCACCTGCGCGCCGCGCGTGACCAACCAGACGCCCTTCCCGGGGATCACATCGGAGTCGACGACGCCCTGCACCAGCGCCAGCGCGGTCTCCGCCGCCCGCCTCGAATCCTCCGCCATTTCCGCGGACGTCGCCCCGGGGCCATGGCCGTCCAGGGCCGCGAGATGCACCACGCCGCTGAGGGGCACATCGTCCGGCAGATCGTTCACCAGCGATCGCCACGATTCGCGCCGCTCCATCTCCACCTTCGTGCTGACGGTCCCGGAACCGTTCTCCGCCCGTCTCCTGACCGCCGGCGCAGACCGGCTTGCCAAGACCACCCTCTGGTTCCGGGCCGCAAGTTCCGCTGCCAACCCGGCCGCGACACCAGCTTCGTCCGCCGCCAGAATCCAGGCGCCTTGCGGCTCGTCCACCTCCGCCGGCCCCCGCGCCACGATCACCCCCCGGTCGGGCATTCCGGCCGCTTCCGACTCGTCCACTCCCAGGATCCCGATCTCGCCGAATCCCGTGTCCCCGAGAGCCCGGCGCCAAACCGCGGGGCCCGCCACGGCGTGATGCGGGCGGTAGCTGTCGGAGAATCGCCACCATCCGTCCAATTGTCCGAACGTCAGATCCAGCCAGCTCTGAGCACGCAGATTCTCCAGCGCCAAAAGCTGCCCCGATGGCGCCAGAAGCCTTCGACAGTGGGTCAGAGTCTCCTGGAGGTCCCGCGTCGCATGCAGCACGTTGGAAGCGATCAGCAGGTCATAGCTGTGCCAGTCGAAGCCCTGCGCCACCGGATCCTTCTCGAGGTCCAGCACCCGGTATTCGATGGCCCCGTCACCGTCTCCGAAACGCGTCTCGGCTGGGGCAAAGAAGCCCGCCGTGATGTCGGTATACGTATAGTCGAACCGTCCGGAAGGAAGCTCCGGCAGTACGGAAGTGGTCGCCGAGCCGGTACCCGCTCCGACCTCCACCACCCGCAGCCTTCGGTCCGCCGGCAACGCAGCCACGAGCGCCCGAACTGCGTCTCCGAGCATCCGGTTTCCCGCACGTGCCACCGGCGCCTTCCGATACAGATCGGCCGCACTCGGTTCGCCGCTGCTGAATAGAAGCGCCAGCGGGTCGGCGCGACCGCGAAGCACCTCCGCCAGAGCAGCGGCACACCGCCGAAGGAGCCCGATCTCGTTCGATCCGTGCGGGTACAAGCTGGCGATCCGGATCGCAGACTCCTCGGGATCGCCCATTCCTTCCGGCCGGGGATCCTCGGATCCCACCACCACGACGAACCCGTCTCCCACCTCCCCCAGCACGCCCGCCTGGGCCAGCATTTCAAGCAGCCGGCGGAAAAGGCGCCTGTGATCTCCGAGAACCTTCAGGCTCAGGCGCAAGTCCTCGGAGTCTACGGATACGCCTGCCCTCCGTTCCCAACCCAGCTGGTCCAGGGTCGAGAGTGCGTAAGACCGGGACAACCGCTCCAGGTCTTCCAGCATGGAGTCCCTGTCTTCGGACCCGACTCCTTCGGCTGCGAGATACTGGGAGAACGGTCCTGAGGGTGCCGCAACGGTTTCCGGACTCGGGAGGAATTCCGCACCCGGCAGGCCCGGCGCAAGGGCTCGTTCCCGCCACACGATCTCGTAGAGCAGCTCCTTCAAACCTTCCACCGCCGAGAGCAGCGCCGCCCGTGTCGCCCGCTTCACCGTGTACCCGTTCAAACCTCCCAGCAGGACCCCACTCGGATCGTAGATCCGGAGATCTCCGGTCAGGATCTCTGGCGGATCGGCGGTATTCGAATCCGGTGCCCGGTCCGGCGATTTCTCCCTCATGCGCGCATGGCAGACGACGCGCTCCGGCAGCCGCCCCGTCAACCACAGTCGGTCCCACGCGAATGGAAGATACGTGGCCCCGTCCCCGGTCCCCGCAGGACCCCGCGCCGCCGACATGACCTGAAAGCAACCGTCGAGCAGAAGCGGATGGATGTCCGACCCGTTCCCGTCCGGAGCGTTCAGGATCGCGATTTCGCCCAGTGCCTCGCCTGCGCGGGACCAGACCGCCTTCAGGGTTCGAAACTGGGGGCCGAGATCGATCCCCACGCTGGCCTTGGAGCGGTAGATTGCCGCCACGTCCCGGGACGACAGGCCAGCTTTGAGATCCTCCAGATCCAGGCGCGGCGCGACTTTCGGTTCACGGGACAGGGGCGAGATCCGACCCTCCGCATGCAGCGTCCATTCCTCTCCGGCATCTCCTCGGCTGAGAATCCGGACCCGGCGCGACGGCTCGTCACCGGATGCGTCGACCAGGAGCTGCAATTTCCGGCCTCCGTCACTACTGCCCTCCTCGGAATTCCCCTCTGGGAAAACCAGGGGATTGCGCAACTGCATGTCCTCCAAGACCTGCAATCCGGCGCCCTCGGCCAGGGATGCCGCCGCCATGGCACCGTAGAGCGCACCCGGCGCCACGAGGCGGCCGAATACCCGGTGATCATCCAGCCACGACGGGTCGGAGGGGAACACTTCCGTTTCGAATGAGATCTCCCCACTTGCGGACTCGTGCCGGGTGCCGAGCAAAGGATGATCTGCGGCAAGCCGGCGCCGCTTCGGGGCCCTGATCCAGTGGCTCTCGCGCTGGAACGGATATCCCGGCAGCGAGATCCGGCGCCGGGACTCCCCGGCGAAAAGTCCCGGAAAAGAGAGCGGCAGACCCGTCTCGTAAGCTCGTGCCACCGCGGCGACGAACGCGTCCTCGGCCTCTTCCTCCGAAACTTGACGGCCCGGACGCCTGAGGCTCGAAAGAACGGCCGGGGAACCGGCAGAGTCGGCCGACTCGGGCCAAGCCAAAACCACCATCGGACCCAGCACGGCATGAGGTCCAAGTTCCACTATGGCTTCCACCCCCAATTCCGCGAGCGTCGCCACCGCGCCACGGAAGGCGACCGGTTCTCGCGTCTGGCGGCGCCAGTACGCTCCGTCGAGTGCCATGCCGGGGCCGACGGCCCGGCCGGTCAGAGTGCTGACAAAGGTCAGGGAAGGCGGCGCGATGGCGACACCGGCAAGCGCCGCTTCCAGGTTGTCCAGTGCCGGCTCGACGAGAGCACTGTGATAGGCGGGGCTCTTCCTCAACCGCCGTACCCGCACCCCTTCTCTCTCGAAGCGCTCCAGAATAGACTCGACGTCCGCCGCTGGTCCGCTTACCGCCTGCTGCGCCCCGTTGTCCGCGGCCACGCTGAGGCTCGAGTCCCGGGACGACGCGTTCATCTCCTCGACCGTTGCCGCCACGCGGGAGGCCGGGGCGAAGATCACTCCCATGGCCCCCCCGCCAGGGAGGTTGGCCATCAGCAACCCGCGGGACGCGGCGAACCGCAACCCGTCCTCAAGGCTGAACACCCCCGCCGCCTGGGCCGCCGCCAACTCTCCCAGGCTGTGGCCGAGCACGACGCTCGGCCGAACGCCGGCGCTCGACCAGAGCGCTGTCAGCGCGCACTCCAGCGCATAGATGGACGGCTGGGTCCACGCCGGATCGTCGAGGTTCCCGGCGCAATCGCCCCGGCCGAACATCACCGCCAGGAGCGAAGCCCCTCTCTCCTCCCGAAACACCTCCTCACACCGGTCCAGAATGGCCCGAACCACCGGCTCGCACTCGTAGAGTGATTCCCCCATTCCGACCCACTGGCTGGCCTGTCCCGTGTATGCGAACGCCACCTTGGTGCCCGCCTCCGGTCCCGGATCCGTTCCCAAGCCCCCCTCCGGGTCTACGATTCCCCTCAGGCCTTCCCTCAGCGACCCGGCATCCCGGAACACCACACCCGCCCGGTGTCTGAAATGACTGCGTCCCATCCCCGCCGTCCACGCCAGGTCCGGCAGCAGCGGATCACCGGCATGCTCGTCGAGCCGACTCAGATACCGCTCCGCCAGCTCGCGAAGCGCCTCATCCGACCTGGCCGAGAGGGGCAGGAGACGCGTCTTTCGCGGGGCAAGCCCTTTCTCTGCCAGTGCCGGCTCCGGGATTTTCCGCGGCAGCGAAACGGCGATTGGCCTGGGCGAACCCAGAGGCCGGTGCCTCAGGTCCAGGTCGGCGTCGGCACCGTCTGCCGGTTCGTATCCCTCCACCACCACATGGGCGTTCGTGCCCGACCATCCGAACCCGCTCACGCCGGCCCTCAAGGGGCGATCGGAATCGAACGGCCACTCCATCGGTGCCGAAGCCACCCGCAGACACAGCCGGTCCCAGTCCACCTGCGGAGTCGGGTTTCGGAAGTGCAAATGCCGTGGAATCCGACGGTGCTTCATTGAGAGCACGACCTTGATCACGCCGGCGACCCCCGCCGCGGGCTCCAGGTGGCCGATATTCGTTTTCACCGACCCGATCAGAAGGGGACGGTCCGCTTGGCGTCCCCTGGCGTACGCCGCCGCCGTGGATCGCAACTCGATGGGGTCGCCCACCTCGGTCCCGGTGCCGTGCGCTTCGACGTAGTCCACTTCCGCCGGTCGGACCCCCGCCTGAAAGAGCGCCTCCTTGATAACCTGTGTCTGCGCCGCTTGGTTTGGAACTGTCAGTCCCGGGGTCGCCCCGTCCTGGTTCACCGCCGCGCCGCGGATCACGGCCCAGATCCGGTCGCCGTCCGCTTCCGCCTGGCTGAGCCGCTTGAGGACCAGGATTCCGCAGCCTTCCCCCCGCACGTACCCGTTCGCTGCAGCATCAAACGTCGCGCACCGTCCATCCGGAGAAAGCATCCCGGCATTCGCTCGCAGTTCCAGCAGCCGGCCGGACAGGATCGCATGCACGCCCCCCGCGAGCGCCATGTCGGCCTCTCCCCGCTGCAGGCCCGACACCGCTTGGTGGATGGCGACCAGAGATGAAGAGCAGGCAGTATCCAACGCCAACGCCGGTCCCCCAAGTCCCAGCACGAAGGCCACCCGCCCGATGGCGGTGTTGAATGACGTCCCCGTTACCGAATAGAGGCTTTTGGCAGGCTCGGTAAACTCACCCGAGTCCAGGATCAGCGCCCGATAATCGTAGTTGCTGATCCCGGCGTATACTCCGGTCCGGCTACCTTTGAGACCTTCCGGATCGATTCCCGCATCCTCGAGGGCCTGCCAGCTGGTCTCCAACATCAGGCGCTGTTGAGGATCCAGCAGTTGCGCCTCGACTGGAGAAATACGGAAAAACCAGGCGTCGAACTCGTCGATTCCATCGAGGTAGGCGCCGAACCGGCAGGCTTGGCTTTGAACCGACGGATCCGGAAAGAGTTCACCCACGCGCCCGACGCCGGACCCGGGAACACCTTCGATAACGGCGTTCCGGCCAGTTTCGAGCAGACGCCAGAAGGCCACCAAGTTCCTCGCGCCGGGGAACCGGCAGGCCATGCCCACGATGGCGATCGGCTCTCCGGACCGAATTTCCCTTCGTCTTCCGCCCTCATGGTCGGCGGGCAGAATCTCGTAAGGATCGAGAAAGCCGTCCTGTCTCATGGTGTTCCACACTCCGGTGCGGACTAACCCGAGTGTCTCACCAGACCCCGTTCTCTGGGCAGGGACCCAAGACTGGGCCCCTTACCGACCCGGAGGTTCGTCCGGTGGAAGCATGGCCACCTTGACCTGGGCGGCCCGGAGGAGCCGGTCCCGGATCAGGTAACCGGGCCGATACTCCTCGATGACGGTGCCGTCCTCATGTTCCCGGGTGAACTCTCGAAGCACCGCCTCGTGAACCCTGGGGTCGAACTGGCTGCCCACTCCGGGAGCGGTCGTCACCTGGAACTTCTCCAACACCGTCTTCATCTGTTCGGCGAGCAGGCGGTAGCCTTCCAGATACGGCGTGAGGGCGGGATCCGGATCGGCCGCCGACATGACCTCCAGTCCCTTGGCACAGGCATCCAGTACGGGAAGCAGCTCAACCACCAGGTCCGCCTGTCCCTGAAGCCGGGCTTCGAAGCGGTTCTTGTCGGTCCGTTTTCGATAGTTGTCGAACTCGGCCTGTTTTCGGAGCAGCAGATCGTAGTATTCGTCGCGTTGCTTGGCGAGGTCCCCAAGAGCATTTTCGTAAATCGACTCGGCGGTCTCGGCCGGGGGAGGATCGTCCTGCGGCCCTTCCTGACCGTCTTGGTCGGAAGAGACTTCGGATTGGTTTTCGATTTCTTCTGGTGGTTCCATTGTCGTCAACTCTTTTCGGTCTTGCCAGTCACGGTGGTTTCGCGTGAGCAAGTTTCAGGTTAGAAGGGATCGTTTCGAGACGGTGCAGGACAAGGCTAGCGCTCAAACCGCGTGTCGACTATCTGGCGGCGGGTCACGTCGCGCTCAATATCTGACCGAAGAGCCGGGCTACATAACCGACCAAGCTGATCCCCTTGTCGTATTTCATGCGCCTGGGACCGAGAATTCCCAAGCTGCCCGCCACTCTTTCCCGGTAGAGATAGGGTGAGGAGATCATGGCCCAACCCCGCATCTCCGGAATGTGACGATCCAGATCCAAGGTCACACGTGGGGCCGGTTGGTCGGCATCAAGACGTTCGGTGAGAACCTTGGCCAAGCGGCTCTTTCTCTCCATGGTCCTGAACAGACCGGCTGCCCGATCCTGATCGGTCAACTCCGGTTGTTGAAGCAGCCGCGAGGTCCCGCCGAAATAGACCTCGGAATCGCTCCCCGGGTTTCTCCGCGATCTGAACAGGCTGGCCGATCCCAGACGGATGGCGTCGGTGCGAGGACGGGCCTCCCGTCTGCTGCAGGTCTGAAGTCTTCGGAGTTCACGACGGATATGGGACAGGGTCTGTCCCTGGAATTCCTCTTGGAAAAAGCGGCCGGCCCGGTCCAGATCCTCCTGATTCAGATCCCGGCTGGATGCGATCAGGCGACTCTGAACCAAGCCTGCGCGAGTTACCAGTATGGCCAGGATCCGTCGGGATGAGATTTTCACGAACTCGATTCGTTTGAGAAATGACACCGACTGAGGCGGAGCCAGGACGAACCCGAGATTGCTGGAAAGCCGGGAAAGGATCTGAGACGTCTGGACCATGAGGTCGCCAGGATCCGTCTCCTGCTCCAGCATCTGCCGGATCCGGGCCACTTGCCGGTGGGGCAGGTCAGGAGTCCTCTCCAACCGATCGATATAAAACTGAAAGCCCTTGGTGGTCGGGACTCTTCCCGCGGACGTGTGGGGCTGGTTCAGGAATCCCGCTTGTTCCAGCCGGGCCATGAGGGCTCGAATGGTAGCGGGACTGATCCCCTCCTGGTGGAGAGACGCCAACCTCTTGGAGCCGACGGGCGCGCCGGTTCGAATGTACTCGAGAACCAGCAGGTGGAGCAGTTGGTGAGCGCGTTGAGTGAGTTCCGCCGAGGCCTTACTCTTCGTCATCACGGACCAGAAAAACTCTGCAATTTCCCGATTTTTATAGCACAACGGCTTGGCCGGAGGCAATGCCCAGAGACCACTCCCGGGAGTCTTCAATCGTCTTCCGGAAGCGGATGCCGAATACCTGCTGAAAGCCCTGAATCAGCGCTTGGGACAGCTCGCCGAAGGAGACCGGCCGGCCGGCGGCTTCCGAAACACTGACGGTCCTCGATCTCAGAAACTCGGTGTCGACGCCCAGGGCGGCGGCCATGAGATCGTAGTGAATCACCAACGGAATCGAACCATGCTGCAGGAAGCTGCGCTTCGTCTTCTTCTGGGCGCTCCCCACCATCTTTCTCGTGCCTTGGACGAGTTCGTGCCGTGAAGGTGCTACGAAACAAGGTTTTTGGGCTCGTGTCAGAGCCCGGTCCCGGAGCCTGTCTCCTGGCGCCGATACGGGGCGGATTCCCAGACGGGACAACCCGGCCTGCAAAGCCGACGAAATTTCGCGGTAGATCCTCCGGACGCTCTGCAGCGCAAAATGCCGGCCGTCGTTGGACGTCACCATGTAGGTGAGTTCATGGTGGTGGAACACGGCTCGACCGCCGGTGGGACGATGGACCCACGGGATGCCGTGGGTCCGGCAATAGTCCTTGGCGAAAGCCAGGTCAGGACTTTGATGACACCCCAAGGAGACGGTCGGTTCCGTCCAACCGTAGCAACGAACCAGCGTCACGGGGCGGCGGCTTCGCTCCGTGAAGAGTTGCAGCCGCCGGTCGATCCGCATGTTGGAAGCGCCGTCCAGTGGCGGGCTCAGCACCCAGAACCAATTTTGAGGAGCCTCCACGTCAGTCGGGATCAATAGAGCGAGCCCTCACCGGTGCCGCCGGCATTGCGGGGTTGGAGATTGTCCTCAGGGTTTCCGGAACGAGAGGTATCGCACGGATGGCCTTCGGTTCTGATTGATGCTGACGACACGGAGGATGATGGCCTGGTCGGACTCGATGCTGTCGATGGTCTCCTTGAACTCGCGGTCGGTCTGCACCGGTTTTCCGTTCACGTGGGTGATGATGTCGAAACGCCTCAATCCCGCCTCGTCGCCCAGACTGCCGGGCCAGATTTCGGTGATGAACACCCCGCCCTCCTCGTCCAGGCCCAGCTGGTCGGAATCTCGGGGGTTCAGGGTGCGCCACCGCAGTCCGATCTCTTTGCGCTGCTTCTCCCGGTCCTCCTCCTCTTCGAAGGAAAGTCCTCCGGCCTCCGACCGTTCCTGGGCCTCCATGGTGCGCTCCGCCAGCATCACCGTGAAGTTCTTCACTTCTCCCCGGCGAACCACCACCACCGGAAGCTTGTCCCCGGGAGGAGTGTTGGCCACGGTCACACGCAGGTCGAAGTTGGTTTCCACCTCCTGGTCTCCCAGACTCACGATGATGTCCTCTTCCCGGATTCCAGCCTCGTATGCCGGTCCGGTCTCGTTCGGCTCGCCTCTCTCGTCCACCAGTTGTGTGACCAGCACGCCGTCACCGTCCTTGATCCCGTCCGGATCTTCTCCCGCCACTCCGAAATACTCGGCCATCTCCGGGTTCAAGGGCCGGTCGTTCATGGAGATTCCCATCCAGCCCCGTTCGATCTTTCCCTTGCTCACGAGCTGGTTGTAGGAGTTGACGAAGACGGTGGAAGGGATGGCGAACCCGACCCCCTGCGATCCTCGGGAACCGGAGACGATGAGGGTGTTGATTCCCACCACTTCACCCGACATGTTCACCAGCGGGCCTCCGCTGTTGCCCGGATTGATGGCGGCGTCGGTCTGAATGAAGTCCCCGAACGCCGCTCCCATGATGGGACCGCCGATAACTCGCGCCGTCGCAGAGACGATCCCCGCGGTGATGGTCTTGCCCACGCCGAAGGGATTTCCGATGGCCAGCACCCACTCGCCGATCCGCAGGTCGGTGGCATCGCCCACCGGGACGAAGGGCAGAGGGTCGGGAGCCTCGATCTTGATCACGGCCAGGTCCGACTCGTGGTCGACGCCCACGACCTCAGCCGGGTGGGTCTCCCCCGAATGGAGGGTCACGGAGATCTTGTCGGCCACCCGCCGGCCGACGTTCTCCTCGACCGGAGCAATCACATGATGGTTGGAGAGGATGTATCCCTGGCTGTCGACGATCACCCCCGAGCCCAGACTGGTCCGCCGGGCCGGTCCCCTGGGCATACGGTTCCAGAAGTTGTCTCCGAAGAACTCCCGCAACTCCCTCTGGCGCCGCTCCGTGTTGACGATGGAGATGGTATTGATGTTGACGACCGCCGCCTCCACCGACTCGGCCACCCGGGTGAAACCTTCCGTCAAGGCGCCGCCGTTGGCCGTGGCAAGCGGTTTTCCCCGTCCCTCAGGAGTATTCAGTCGAGAGTTCGACTCTTTCTCCGTGCTGGAGACACCGTCCAGAACGAGCACGGTTCCAATGGCAATGCCCAAGGCCAAGGCGGCCAGGACGGCGAGAAAGCCGACACCGGACCGGTGTCGGAAAAGGGTGTTCCTCAAGGTCATGCTTTCTGTCCTCCGCTCAAATACGAATCGTGATCGTCTGTCTGTGCTTTCGTAAAGTAATACGCCGGGTTTCCGGCCAGGGTTCACATTCTACCGGCGATTCTGCGACCCCGGCGCCGAACTCGCGATCCGGCCCGGTCAGAGGAGCTTGACCCTCGCATATCTCTGGTAGAACATTTTTTTCCCCCGCCCGGAGAATGAGACGGTCAACTTGAGATCGTCCCGGACCTTCTGGACCTGCAAGACGATGCCGTGCCCGTATTCGGGATGCTCCACTCTGACCCCCGGGGCGAAGCTCGGGCTTCTGGAGACGCCCGCCGTCCGTCCGGATCCGGAGCCCGGGGTCCCGGAACGTCCTGGGGAGTGACCGGTCCCCCAGAGCTGGACCTGAGACCACTCCGGTCCGGAGTATCGCACCAGGCGCCGGGGGATCTCGGCCAGGAAGCTGCTCGCCTGGCGGCGCTCCTCCACATCTCCCCCCCACATCCTCCGGGTGCGGGCCAGGGTGAGGATCAGGCGCTTCCGGGCCCGGGTCATTCCCACATAGCAGAGTCGCCGTTCTTCTTCCAGGTTGCCCTCCGCCAGCGACCGGGTGTGGGGCAACAGCTTTTCCTCCATTCCCACCAGGAAGACGATGGGAAACTCGAGTCCCTTGGCGTTGTGGAGCGTCATCAGCGTGACCGGGGCCGCCTCGTCGTAGTCGTCCGCCTCCGATCGGAGCGCGGTTTCGTCCAGGAATTCCTGGAGGCTCCGGCCGGAGTCCGAATGGTCGCGAGCCACGCTCAGGAGCTCCTGCAGGTTCAACAATCTGTTGTTGGCCTCCTCCGATTCTTCTCTTTCCAGCGCCCGGGCATAGCCGCTGGAATGGAGGATCTGTTCCAGGACGACCTGAAGGGACTGCTCCAGGTCGATCCCTTGCCGCCACTGACCGACCAGGGCGACGAACCGTTCCAGGACGTTTCGCAACCTGCGGGGAGTATCGTCCTGATCGGCGTCCCGGCGAACGGCGTCCCAGAGCGAGTCGCCGTTTCGCGCCGCCCCCAGGCGGAGCCGGGCCAGGCTCTTTGGTCCGATGCCTCTGGGCGGAGTATTGACAATTCGCTCCAACGCCAGGTTGTCCCTGGGATTGCGGGCGACCCTCAGGTAGGCGAGGGCGTCCCGTACCTCCTTCCGCTTGTAGAAACTCACACCTCCTACCAGACGGAAAGGGAGCCCGAAGTGGTTCAGAGTGTCCTCGAACTGACGGGACAGAAAATTGATGCGATACAAGACGGCGACACCCGTCTCGCCCTGTT
Organism: uncultured Acidobacteriota bacterium; assembly: GCA_951812665.1. GTDB lineage: Bacteria > Acidobacteriota > UBA6911 > RPQK01 > JAJDTT01 > JAJDTT01. The sequence goes on along the minus strand of CATOST010000013.1, from coordinate 32,411 downwards.
GCAGGTAGCGTTCGATCCGCCGGCACACGAACCGGGATTCCGCGTATGAACTCTCCGCCGAATGGACCTCGACCGGCTCCCCGCGGGGATTCCGGGTCCAGAGCCGTTTGGGCTTTCTCTCCGAGTTGTGAGAGACGACCGCCATGGCGGCGTCCAGAATGCTCTGGCGGGAACGGTAGTTCTGCTCCAGCTTGACCACGACGGCGCCGGGGAAATCCTCTTCAAAGCTGAGAATGTTGCCGACGTCCGCTCCTCGAAAGGCGTAAATGGACTGATCCTCGTCACCCACGGCGGTCACGTTCCCGTGGGTCGACGCCAGATGCCGGACCAGGGCGTACTGACTGGCGTTGGTGTCCTGGTATTCGTCGATGAGGAGATAGCGGTATCGTTCCGACCAGGCCTCCCGGATTTCGGGCTGTTCCCGAAACAGCTTGTCCGTGAGCAGAAGCAGGTCGTCGAAGTCCATGGCGTTGGACTTCTCCAGCTGCGCCTGATAGCGGGCCATCACCGGCTCCACACCTTCCTGGTCGTAGGGGTCGGAGTCGTAGTGGAAATCGTAGACTCGTCTCCGGCTCTGGTTTTTCCTTTTGCTGATGAGGCTTCGGATCCTGCGCACGGGCGAACTGACGCCCGCATCCTTGCAGATCTTCTTGAGAATGGCGTTCTGATCATCCGTGTCGCAGATGGCGAAGTCCCGGCCGTAGCCCAAGCGTTCGGCATGCCGGCGCAGAACCCGGACGCAGAAGGAATGAAAGGTGGACAGGCTCGGGACCGAGTCCAGTCCCTGCAGCAGACCCTCCACCCGAAGCCGCATTTCCTCGGCCGCCTTGTTGGTGAAGGTGACCCCCAGGATCTCTCCGGGACGGCATCTCCCCTGGTGGACCAGGTGAGCGATCTTGCAGGTGATGACCCGTGTCTTTCCGCTTCCGGCGCCGGCCACCACGAGCATGGGACCCTCGGTGGTCGTGACCGCCAGCTTCTGCCGGCCGTTCAGGCTTTGGAGATATTCGTCCATGGAACCGGGATGAATACGGCGTCGCGGGCGGGAGCAGGCGGCAACGCGAGGATGGGGATGTGTAAAAAGGGCCGGGAAAGGGGCTTACCCTCCCGGCCCTTGAGGTGAATCTGCTGGCGGCAGACTGGAAGACTCAGTTGACCCGCTCGACGAACTCTTCGATTCCGGCGAGGGAGTCGTTGTGGGTGGACTTGTAGAGCTGTTCCAGGTGCTTGCGGCAATGCTTGGAATGAGGCGCCCTTCGTTGGACGGAGCCGCGGGCGAAAGCCTTCATGGCGTCATCGATCCGATTCTGCTGCCATCGCCCCATCCCGATATAGAAGTAGGCTTCTCCCTTGAGCCCCGGCGAGGAGGTGGCGCGCAGGGCCCGGCTGTAGCTGGAGATGGCGCCTCCCCAGTTCCTGGACTCGGCGGCGTTACGAGCCACGGCGCCGTGGGCAACGGCCGTCTGCATCTTGACGTATTTGTCCCATGCCGCCTGGGAGGTGCCCTGCGGTTTCTTGATCGCGGAGAAGGCCCTGATGGTCTTGCGGCCATACTCGGACGCCCTCTTCCACTGCTTCTTGCCCACGTAGATATTGGTCAGCTCCGCCACGATCTGGAAGGTCTCGGCGGGCTTGAGCCCGGCTACCGCCTTCTCGCCGTAGGAGATGTACTTGGCCTGATTCTTGGTCCCGTAGGAAAGGGCCAGAATGTAGGCGAGTCCGGCCGACGGCATCTTGGCGTAGAATTTTTCGCCGTACTGGGCCGCCTTCTGAAGCTGCCGGCTCTGGAATGCGGCGTAGGTCACCATCCTCAGCGCATTGGGCTCGTTCGGTTTCAGGGCCAGAAGCTTCTCCCCGGCCGATACCACCTTCCGATGGTTGCCCTTGGTCTGGTACTCCTGCAGCAACTTCACGTAGTTGCCCAGGGCATACTCGCTCAGCTTCGAAGAGGGCTTGGCCTTCATGAAGCCGACGATGGCGTTTTCCCGTTTACCCAGATCCGGTTCGTCGATGGCTGCCTTGTAGATCTGATAATCCTGGATGCTGTAGGGGACCTTCTGTTGTCCCACCAGGGGGTTCAGTACCAAGGCCGTCATGGCAAAGGCAAATCCGATCCGCAAACCCTTTCGTCGTGCGTTGAATGTCATCAATTGCTGTACCCTCCTCATGCAGTGTAATAAGGTTTAGGTTCGAAGCAAGTGGGGGGGACAGTAACACAAGCCGCGTTCCAGGTGCAATCTCCCCTTGAGTCGTCGAAGTGTCCCTCCAAGTCAAGGAACGCAGGCCGTTCGGTCACTCCCAAGGAAGACGCCTGCCATGAGTTTCCCGGAACCGCCTCCGACCCTGGAAATCGTGGATCTGGCCCGTATCGATGGCTCGGATGCGACCCTGGCCATCACTCCCAACTGGTTCCCGATGAACCGATTGGCGGTCTCCGTCCGGAGCGTGGGGGTGGTGACTCCCTTGCAGCTGCAGCCGGCGGCGGCGGGCAATTATAGAATCGCCATGGGATTCCGCCGCTACCGGGCAGCTCGGGAGGCCGGGTTGCGTAAGGCGCCGGCGTTGGTCTGGAGCCGGGCATCGGACTGGCAGCTCTTCCAGTGGGCGCTGGCGGAGAAAGTGGCCGGTCCGCTTCACGATCTGGAGCGGGCCCGGGCTCTGGTCAAGCTTCGGGAGCAATTCGAGGTCCGGGAAGAGGCACTCATCGACCGCTATCTGCCGCTCCTGAACACGCCGGCCAGCCGCTACCGTCTCCGCTTCTTGCTCCGCCTCGGGCGCCTCGACGAGGCCATGCAGCGTGCCGTTCATCGCTCCCTGGACCCGGCGACGGCGCTCAGGCTCGCGGCTTGGACGGCTGCGGAGCGTCAACTGTTTCTGGATCTCCTGGAACGGTACGAGCCCGGCCGGAGCCGGCAGAAGGAACTGTTCGAGCTGTTGGACGACCTCAGGTCCGCCGAGCGGCCACGCGGGTCCGGGGCGCTGGATCGGGTCTGGGAGGCGTCAGGCGCCAGGGAAGCGGATGAGGATGTCCGGACGGTTCGCCCCCAGCGTCTTCGCCGGATCCTGGAGTGCCTCCATCGATTGCGCCGGCCCCACCTGTCCCGCCATCAGGATCGGTACCGCAGGTTGAAGGGGGATCTCAAGGTTCCGCCCCAGATCCGCTTGCAGGTTCCTCCCTATTTCGAGGGGGATCTGCTCTCGGTCGCCTTCTCCTGCCGCAACCCCGCCGAGTTTCGCCACCTGGTGGGCAGGCTCGAGGAGATGGCCGGCCGCCCGGAGCTGGGACGGATCTTCGAGCTCTTGTGACGGTCCCTGACGATCCTGGCGAGGGACTGGTAAGCTGTAGTCCGTCCCCCGCCGCCGGCGGAAGGGGTGAGCGGAGGCCGACGCCATGGTTGCGTACAAACCGGACAAGATCTACGTGGAAAGCTGCGTGGCGGATTCGTGGATCACCCGAAACGTGTTGCGCCGGCTTCCCTCCACGCCGGTCGAACGGCTCGAGGACTCCCGTACCCTGCTGTCCGAATCCCGCCGCTGGAGTCCTTCGCTGGCAGCGGGCAAGAGATCTCTGGTGTTGGCTCGGCACCAGGGCCGCTTTTTCAAGGATTGTCCGGCCAGCCGGTCACGGGGAGAGCGAAACGTCTGCTGCAACTACTTCGTCGTCAATTACGCCAGCAACTGCCACATGGAGTGCAGCTACTGCTATCTCCAGACCCACCTCAACTTCCCCCACCTGGTCGTCTACGCCAACTATCGGGACCTGATCCAGGAGCTGGAGACCCGGTTCAGATCCCATCCCCGGACCCCCTTCCGAGTGGGGACCGGAGAGTTGGCCGACAGCTTGGCCCTGGATCCGCTGACCCGCTATTCCGTGCCGTTGGTGAGATTCTTTTCCCGCTACGACAACGCGATCCTGGAGTTCAAGACCAAGTCGGATTGCGTCGACAACCTGATGGGGTTGGACCATGGTGGACGCACCGTGGTGTCGTGGTCCATCAACCCCAGGATGGTCCAGGCGAGCGAGGAACATCGCACGGCGAGCATCGAACGGCGGCTGCAGGCAGCGGAACGTTGTGTACTCGACGGGTACCGGGTCGGGTTTCACCTGGACCCCATGATCCATTACTCGGGATGGGAGCGGGACTACAAGGATCTGGTGGACGAGATTTTCCGCCGTTTACCGCCCGAGTCCGTTTCCTGGATTTCCCTGGGCAGCCTCCGCCTGAGCGCCGAGTTGAGAGCATTCATGAGGTCCCGATTTCCCCGTAGCGGACTCCCGCTGGGAGAGCTGGTGCCGGTTCCGGACGGCAAGCTTCGCTACTTCTGGCCGATTCGGGTGCAGATGTACCGTTCGGCCGTGGAGTGGGTCAGGGCTCGCAGCCCCAGGACTCCCGTCTATTTGTGCATGGAGCGTCCGGGAGTCTGGAGCAAGGTGTTTTCCCAGGCTCCGCCGGACGAGAAGCACTTGGGCCGGCGTCTGGCCGGCAGCTTGCCCGTCACTGCGACGCGGTGAACCGAAACCCGTTAATGTCCATCTCGGCGCGGCTGGCCATCCAGTCCCGGGGTAGATCCTGGATGTAGAATGTGAAGCTCCGCTTTTTCATGGGCTCTATCGGGGCCGTGTAGGCGCCCGGCCGAATCGGTGTCCGGGTGGTTTCCCAGACCGGCGTGTCGTAGTTGAAGAAGGTCATCTTCATCTCGACCACGTCCAGCACCCTCTCTCCCTGATTCTCGATGGTGGCCGAAAAAATGGCCATGCGGTTGCCGGCCAGGTTCTTGGCCATCTGAAGGCGAGGACGGGTCAGGCTGACGTGCTCCCGATACCAGCCGTAGTCCGAGTGCCCTTCCCGGAGCACGCCGGTCAACTCCTCCCGCTGCCGGGGCTTGGGTTCATGCATGAAGATGACCACGCCCGCGAGCAGGATGGCTGCCAACCCGACGGGAACCAGGATCTTCCAATGCTCTTTGTTGGGGGCGGAAGTGTCGGTCTGGAACATGGTCGGTCTACTCCTGCTCTTGGATCAGGACGAAATGGACTCGCCGGTTCAGTGACCAGGCCGCTTCCGTTTGGCCGCTGTCGAAGGGCCGCTCCTCCCCCAAGGCAATGGTGGTCATGCGGTCGGGGTCGATACCGGCATCCACCAGAAACTGGCGCACCACCTGTGCCCTCTTGTCGGCGAGAGCCAGGTTGTATTCGTCGGTGCCGCGCTCGTCGCAGTGTCCTTCCAGGACGAACCGGGCCTGAGCGTTTTCGGGCTGGGAAAACCAACGGGCGTTGGCCTCCAGGGTGGCCATGTTCTGAGCGTCGAGCGCGTTGCTGTCGAAACTGAAGAAGACGGGCTCGACCCTGAGCGGGATTTCCTCGTCGCGGATCGGAATCAGCAGATCCTCCTGGTCGATGGCTCCGGTCCGATCCGCCGAAACCTCGATCGTCACCAATCGTTCCACCGTACCCCCCGGCCCTGCGGCGCTCAGCCGGTAGGAGGTCGTTGCCTCGGGAAAGAGCTTGATTCTTCCGGAGGGATCGACGACTCCGATGCCCTGATCGATCCGCACTTCGTCCGCGTCGCGAGACTCCCAGGACAACAGGGCCGAGCCCCCCCTGTGGATCAGGGACGGCTCGACGCGAATCTCCAGGCTGGGCGCCGAAGCAACGGCCGGCTCGGCCGCGCCGGTTCCGGTCTTCGCAGTGCCGGAACCGGCGCCGGCACCCCGGTCGGCGCCGCCGGGCAGAAGGGGCGGAACCCGGTTTCTGCCGCAGGCGGCCCCCGCCAGGACCAGAAGTCCCAAGAGCAGGAACAGCAGACGGTAAGGGATCGCCAGGGGGTGCCTTTCAGCGAGTAAGGGCATACTCAGGTCCGACGATGATGGTGGTGAAGTTTACCGTATCCAAATGAAGGCGGGCAACTCGCCTCACCTCCTCCGCATCGACCGCACGGATCCATTCCGGGTACCGGCGGATGAAGTCCGCATCCAGTTCGAAGAGTTCCGCCGTGAGCAGAAATCGGGCCACGCGGGCGTTGGACTGGAAACCGAAAACGAAGCTGCCGGTCAGGTATTTCTGTGCCAGCGCCAATTCTTCTTCCGTGGGTCCACCCTCGATGAAACTCTCGATCTCTCCCAAGAGCCCACTCAAGGCGGCCTGGCGATTCGACGGCGAGGTGCAGATGTAGGCGAGAAACCGTCCCGGATAGCGGCCGGCGGAACCTGTGAGGTCGCTGTAGGTGGTGTAGGCAAGGCCCCGCCGGTCCCTGAGCTCTCGCGGAATCCGGCTGCTGAACCCCGGTCCGCTGCCCAGGACGGCGTCCATCACCTGGAGCGCGTAGAAATCAGGGTGGTCCCGGGCGACGCCCAGGTGTCCCAGACAGATGTGGACCTGTTCCCGGCCCTCCAGGACCCGCTGCCGCACCCGAGGTGCCCGCTGCCGCCGGGGTACGGCAGCTTGGCTTCTCCGGTAGTGGCCGTTTCGCCAGGATCCCAGGCGGCTGTCGACCAGATCCGCAACGTGGGCGCTTCCGGCGTTGCCCACAATGACCAGAATCGTGTTCCCTGGAGCATATCGCAGGCGGTGAAACGCCCGAATGTCCTCGATTTGGAGCCGCGGTACCGACGCCGGGGTGCCCAGGGTAGGGAACTGCAGCGGGCCGCCCTGGTAGATCTCCCGGTTCAGCAGGTTGCTCACCACCACCTGTGGATCGTCCTCCAGCGCCTCCAGTTGGGTCAGCGTCTTCTCCCGCTCCAGACCGAGTCGTTCCCTCGGGAAGGTGGGACGGGACAGCATCTGAGCCAGCAGATCGAGTCCTTCCGGTAGATCCCGGTCTCTGAGATGGAGGGAGACCCCGGTCAGTTCATGCCGGCAGAAGGTAGAGAGGTTGCCGCCCGCGTCCTCCACCAGGCGGGAGATGTCGTCGGCCCGGTATTTGGCGGTTCCCTCCTCCAACATCCGTGAAGCAAGAGCCGCCAGTCCCGGCTGCCGAAGCGGGTTCTGGTCGGTGCCGGCAAGAACGAAGGCGTTGATCGAGACCACGGGAAGACGGTCGTTCCGGCAGCTGAGGAGCACCAGTCCGTTGTCCCAGACCCGTCGTTCGAACCCGTCCAAGACCATTTTCGAAGCCTCCCGGCTGCCGGCGCCGCGCGGCGCGCATCGGCGTCAGCGGACCAGGAGCCTGCGCGGCAGAAATTGATCTACTGAGAAAGCGGTAGAATCGGTCCATATTTCCCCGATTTCTCGGCGAATAGAACAACTATGCACCTCACAATCGAGAAAATCTGGCCTCGATTCCCCGCTTTCTCGCTACGATCATTCCTACCGCGCAGACTCCTATCCGACCTCCACGACGCCGACGGTCCAGCGCCGCCCGGACCAGTGCCTGGCTGCGGCCGCCATCACCTCCTCGGCGGTCAGCCTGGAGATTCGTGCCCCGTAGTCGTCCCAGTAACCGGGGCGCTGCAGGGCTTCCATCGAGGCCAGTTGCATGCATTGGTCGAATGTCGTCTCCAGTTCGAACAGAAACTGGTTGAGGCACTGGTTCTTGGCCCGGGTCAGCTCCTTCCGGGTCAGGGGGCTGGTGCACAACTGCAGGAGTTCGTGGCAGAGGAGTTCCTCCGTCAGCTGCAGATCGGCATCCTCGCGCAACTCCAGGCGGATCAGCAGGAGGTAGGGGTCAAAGGTGTCGCCCAGCTCGGTACGGACCAGGGAAGCCAACCGGGTCTCTTCGACGAACTTCCTGTAGAGACGCGAGAGTCGACCCTCGGAGAGCACCCGGTCCAGGATCTGAAAGGCGTCGTGATCACTCTGATGAATGGAGGGGGCGGGCAGGGCCACCAACATTCGGGGCACGCGGCTCCGTCGCCGAACCTTGATCTTGACCCGGCCGCCGTCCGCTGCCTCCTGGGGTGGAAGGAGCGGCGGCGGAAAACCGGAGGCCGGCTGCCGGAAGAGCTGCTCCACGGTCCGGAGAGTGAACTCCGGGTCCGTGTCGCCGGCGACGGCCAGCACGGCGTTCCCGGGGACGTAGTACCTGCGGTAGTGTTCCACCATCCGTTCCACGGTCAGCGCCTGGATGTCCCCGCTCAATCCGATGATGGGGAAGCGGTAGGGGTGGCTCTCGAAGGCCTTCAACTCGACCGATCGGCGAAGCGCTCCCCAGGGATGATCCTGTTCCATTCTGGATTCCTCGAGGATCACCTGCCGCTCCAGCTCGAATTGCCGGGGGTCGAAACGATTGTTCGACATCCGGTCCGCCTCGATTTCCAGAGCGCAGACCCATCGGTCGGAGGCGAAGCTGAAGAAGTAGCCCGTATAGTCCTGGGTGGTGAAGGCGTTGTTGGAGCCCCCATGGAGCGCCGTGATCCGATCGATCTCTCCGGGTCCGTAGCGGCCGGTGCCCTTGAACATCATGTGTTCCAGGAAATGGGAAATCCCGGTCCGGCCCGGGGTCTCCACTCTGGAACCCACCCGATAGCAGATCATGGTAGTGACGACCGGGCTGGTGTGATCCGGCCGTACCAGCAGGGTCAGTCCGTTGTCGAGACGGTGCCGATGGACTGGAGGAACCCGGAATCCGGTCACGCCTCCCTTCAAGCTCGGATGCCTCCGGGGAAATCCAATCTTTCGGGAACTCGAAATCCCGCCATCTCTTTTGCGCCGGGCTCGCGGGACACTGATACAATGGTCGAATTCATGAGTGGTCCAACCCAGCACTCCGGCTGCCGTCCTGGTTTCGGGATCCGCCTGGTTTCGATCCTGACAGGTGTCATCGCCTTGATTATAGCGCCCGCTCCCGGCGCGCCGACGGTGAAACTGGCGAAGCTGACCGTTCCTTCGTTCGAGCGGAAGTCCCTCCTGAACGGGATGGAAGTGCTGATGCTCCCGCCGGGTCCTTCGCGCCGGTCTTTCCGTCTCATGATCGAGAACGGGGCCGCTTTCGATCCCGTGGGCAAATGGGGCATCACCGAGCTCACCACTCGGATGTTGCTGGAAGAGACGGAGCTTCGATCCGGGGCCCTGATTCGACGGCAGCTCGAGAGCCTGAACGGCGAGTTGGAGCTTCAGGTCGATTGGGATGCCATCTACCTCTACGGGAGCGCTCCGGAAGAGAATCTCACGGCGGTCCTGAGCCTGCTGGCGGAGATCGTGGTGCGCCCCTATTTTCGGGAGGAAACCTTCGAAAGGCTGCGGAAGCAGCAACTGGAAGCAGTCGAGAACCAGTTGAAGAGACCCGAAGTGGTCACCCAGAAAGCGTTTCTCGCCCATCTTTTCGGACCGAATCCCTATGGACACGGCGTTCTGGGGACGGTGGAGACGCTGGCGAACCTGGAGCTGAGAGACGTCAAGATCCAATACCGGAAGCTCTTTCTTCCCAACCAGGCCAGGCTCGCCCTGCATACGTCTGCCGAGCCGCAGGCCATGTTCCGTGAACTGAGTCGCCGCTGGGGCGTCTGGATCAGGGCCGAAGCGGCCCCGTTCACGTTTCGCCGGGCCCCGGTCCTGGAAGGTTGGCGGATCCTGTTGCAAGACCTGCCGGGGGACGAGGCCCTTTTTCGCTGGGGCAGGCTGAGCGTCGAGATGGGCAGCAGAGACTACTATGCCCTCAAGATGTTGGAGGAGTATCTGACCCTTTCCTTGCCGGGATTGGCCCGAGCGGTCGAGGCCGAGCAGCAGATTCAGGCCTCTTCCCGGGTGAAAGCCTTTCGAATGCCGGGATACCTCCAACTGAGTCTCAGAACCTCCTCGGACCGACTGATGCCCTATCTGAAGGAATTTCTTCAGACCATGAGTGGACTTCGGAAGGGCCAGGTGGACCCGTCTCTGATGGAGGAAGCCAGGAGCCTGGCCTATCTTGAATTCCGCAATCGGCTGGAAGATCCGGTTGCTCGCCTGACTCGTCTTCTGGACACCAGCCTCTACGATCTGGGTGTCACCTACATCGCGAACTATGGCCTTCGCCTGCGTAGGGTCACACCCGAGGACTTCCGAAAGCTCCTGATGGAGTACCTCTCACAAGACTCTTCACTGCTCGTCGTCGGCGGTCCCGCCGCCGAACTCAAGCCCGAACTCGAAGAAATGGGGCCGGTTCAAATCTCGACCGTCCGTTGAACTGTCTCTGGGGCTCGGCTATATTCTAGGGGTCCGCGGCGAGTTTTGTCCGGGGTTCGGAGGGGGTGGTTTCACCTCATTCGGTGGGCTGACACCCGCAAGATCGCTTCAGGATGCGACTATGGCGGAAGTGGCCGAAAAGGTGGAATTCCTGCTGCGGGGGGCCGTAGAGGAACAGGGGATGGAACTGGTTTACGTCCAGTACCTTGCCCAACAGCGGAGTCCGTTGTTGAGAGTTTATATCGACAAGCCCGGAGGCGTTACCTTGGAGGACTGTCAGACCGTCAGCCGGCAGGCCAGTGTTCTCCTGGACGTGGAGAACCTGATCTCCGACCGGTACCTGTTGGAGGTGTCTTCTCCGGGTTTGGATCGCCCTCTCTTCCAGGTGGAGGACTACTTGCGATTCTCGGGTCGCGAGATTCGCCTCACCACCCGGGAGAAAATCGACAGTCGCCGCAGGTTCACGGGTTTTATCCAGGACCTCAGTGACGGCGTCGTGCAGTTGAGCTGCCAAGACAAGACTTACCGGATCCCCTTCGGGATGATCGCCAAGGCCTACCTGGTCTACCGGTTTGCCGACTCGTTCAGGAAGTAGAATCGGCCGCAACGGGCGGCAACAGTGAGGATATAGCGAAGCATGTCGAATGCCCTCAGTCAGAGCATCGAACAGCTCAGTCGGGAAAAAGGTGTCGAATCCAAGGTCATTTACGAAGCCCTTGAGGACGCCATGGCGGCCGCCGCCAGGAAGCATTTCAGGACCGAGGAGAATCTGCAGGCGCGATACGATCCGGTGACCGGCACTATCGAAGTGTTTGCCGTCAGGCGCATCGTGGAGGAAGTCGAGGAAGAAGAGACGGAGATGGCCCTCTCCGAGGCCCTGCAGTACGACGATTCCTTCCAAGTGGGGGACTACCTGGAGATCCCCAAGCCTCCCCTGGAGTTGGGGCGGATCGCCGCCCAGACGGCCAAGCAGGTCATTTTCCAGAAAGTGCGGGAAGCCGAACGGGAGAATGTCTTCGAGGAGTACTCGGGCCAGATCGGGCAGGTGGTCCACGGCATCGTTCGCCGTTTCGAGGGGGGGAACATCGTTCTGGATATCGGCCGGACCGAGGCCGTGCTCCCCTACAACGAGCAGGCCCGCACCGAAGAATATCGGATGGGGGATCGGGTGCGAGCGGTCATCATCAAGGTGCATCGTCTCTCCAAAGGGCCCCAGATCGTGGTCTCCCGGGGGGACCCCAGCCTCCTGATCCGCCTGTTCGAGGCCGAGATCCCCGAGGTCTACGACCACACGGTCATCATCAAGAATGCGGTCCGGGAAGCGGGTGAACGGGCCAAGGTGGCGGTGTCGAGCCGGGACGACAACGTGGACCCGGTCGGTGCCTGCGTCGGGATGAGGGGCAGTCGAATCAACGCGGTGATCCGGGAGTTGCGGGGAGAGAAGATCGACATCATCCAATACTCGGACGACATCGTCGAGTACACCATCAACGCCTTGAACCCCGCGCGGATTGCCAAGGTGCTGGTCCAGGACCCGCTGGACAAGGTTCTGGAAGTCATCGTCCCGGAGGATCAACTGTCTCTGGCCATCGGCAGGAAGGGACAGAATGTTCGTCTGGGTTCCAAGCTGCTGGGTTGGGAAATCAACATCAAGAGCGAGGAAGACAAAAAACAAGAGATCCTGGCTCAGATGGAACAGTTGGCCCTACAGGCTGCGCAGGCCGCACGGCGGGACCTGGAGGAGTTGGAGGGTCTGGGTGAAAAGACTCGACTTCGCCTTGAGGAAGCGGGTGTGCGAACCATAGAGGAACTTTCGAACCGATCGGTCGAGGACTTGTCAGCCATTCCCATGATCGGTGAAAAGTCGGCTCTGAAGATCCTTGCCCTGGCTGAGGCTTGGGTCCAAAGCCGGGTCGAGGCCGCGGCTGCGGAAACTCCCGGGGAAGCTGAGGCTGAGTTGGTCTGAACCACGGTTATGATGTTCGTGAAAGCCGTTGTGGACTGACGGAGTCCGGGCCGGCGCACGGAAGCGTAGGAAGCATCAAGACGGTTATGGAACAGGTGAAAGTCAACGAACTGGCTTCGGAATTCGAGATGCGGAGTACTGCGGTCATCTTGGAGCTCAAGAAGATCGGGGTCTGGGTGCCTTCACCCGAAACCCTGGTGGATTTTGACATCGCCAATCGTATTCGCCGCCGACTGCAGCTCGTCATCGATACGGAACAGGAGGAGCAGGCCCGGGCCGTAAAGGCGAAGGTCAAGAAGCGGCCGGCGGCCAAGCCTCGCAAGACCATCAAGCAGTTGGGCCAGCCCAGGAAAGCCGCGTTGCCTTCGGCGGAGACGATCGACAGCCCGTTCCTGATGGGATCGCTGAAGCCCAGGAAAGGGAAGGGGAACTATCGAAGGATCGTGACCGAGCCGCTGGAGGCGGTCCTGGAGAAGACGGAAGTCACCATCGAAGACGAGCCCATCATCGAAAGGGTCGAGGCCCAGATTTCGGCGGAGCTTCTGGAACAGGCGCAGCGAATGGTCCTTTCCACGCAAGCACCGGTCGCTTCCACCAGCCTTCCGCTGGTGCCGCCGGGCACGGCTGGACCCGTGGTTCCGCCTCCGGTCCCGGTACCTCCGGCGGCGGAAGAGGTAGTGAAACCGGTTGCAGACGAGGCCCCTGCTCCCGAACCGCCGGAAGCGGCGGTCGAGGTCACGGCCGCTGCTGAAGTCGAGACTCCTGTCGCCGAAGCGCCCGAGGCGGAACCCCAACCCGCCGAGGTTGTCAAAGAGCCCGAAGGTCCCGCCGTGATCACGGTCAGCGATTCGGTGACCGTGAGGGATTTGAGCGAGAAGTTGGGTGTCAAGAGCAAGGTGCTCATCAAAGAGCTCTTCTCCCGGGGTGTGATGGCCACCATCAATCGGAGTCTGGACCGCGACACGATTCAGCAGATGTGCGACATCTTCGACGCTCAGGTCGAGTTCGTTTCCGAGCAGGAGGCCCTGGTCCACGAGGAGCACGTCGTCGAACGTCCTGAGGACGTTCAGGCGCGGGCCCCGGTCGTCACCGTCATGGGGCATGTCGACCATGGAAAGACCTCGCTCTTGGACGCCATCCGGGAATCGCGTGTGGCGGCTTCGGAGGCCGGGGGGATCACGCAGCATATCGGGGCTTACCAAGTCTCCGTCGACGGCAGCAGGATCGTCTTTCTGGACACGCCAGGCCACGCAGCCTTCACCCTGATGCGGGCTCGCGGCGCCCAGGTGACCGACATCGTGGTCCTGGTCGTCGCTGCGGACGACGGCGTCATGCCGCAGACTCTCGAGGCCATGGACCACGCCAAGGCCGCCGATGTTCCCATCATCGTGGCCGTCAACAAGATGGATCGGCCGGACGCCAGGCCGGACCGGGTCAAGCAGCAGTTGGCGGACCGGGGGCTCACCCCCGAGGATTGGGGCGGGGACACGGTCATGGTCGAGGTGTCGGCCTTGGCCCAGACCAACCTGGACCTGCTGCTGGAGATGATCCTTCTGGTGGCGGATCTGACGGAGAGAACCGCCAATCCCCAGAAGCCGGCCGTGGCGGTGGTGTTGGAGGCTCAACTGGATCGGGGACGAGGTCCGGTGGCGACGGCGCTGATCCAGGACGGGACGCTCCGGGTGGGAGACTCCTTCGTTGCGGGCACGGCCTACGGCAAGGTCCGCGCCATGTTCGACGACCGGGGACGACCGGTTGTGGAAGCCGGGCCCAGCTCCGCCGTCGAGGTCCTGGGGCTGCACGATCTGCCCCAGGCGGGAGACTCCTTCCAGGTGCTGGCAAGTGCCGCCAAATCACGGGAAATCGCGGAGCAGAGGCGTCAGGAGCAGCGCCGGAAGGAATTGGCCAGATCGGGTCCGATGGGTCTGGACATGCTGTTCGCCCAAATGGCAACCAAGGAAGTCAAGGATCTCGACCTGGTCGTCAAGGCCGACGGGCGGGGATCGGTCGAGGTCCTGGAAGGTTCGCTTCGGAAACTGAGTGGAGAAAAGGTCCGGATCAAGATCGTCCACAGCGGAGTCGGGGCCATTTCCGAATCGGACGTCTTGCTGGCCGCCGCCTCTCAGGCTCTAGTGGTGGGCTTCAACGTCCGCCCCGAACGCAACGCTCAGAGGACCGCCGAACGAGAGCAAGTCGAACTTCTGATGTACACGGTCATCTACGAGCTGATCGAAGAAATCCAGCAGGCCATGCTGGGTCTTCTGGAACCCACCATTCGTGAGCGGTTGGTGGGCCGGGCGGAGGTGCGCGACACCTTTCGAGTGGCCAAATTCGGAACCATCGCCGGTTGCTTCGTTCTGGACGGGTCGGTCGCCCGCAACGCCATGATTCGACTGGTTCGAGACGGCGCCGTCGTTCACGAAGGCCGGACTGCCACGTTGCGGCGTTTTCGGGACGACGTCAACGAGGTCAGGAGCGGGTACGAGTGCGGTATCTCCATCGCCAACTACCAGGACATCAAGGTCGGGGATGTGATCGAAGCCTTCGTCAAGGAGTCCGTGGCACCCCAGTTGGTCTAGAGAAACTATCCACGGCCTCCCCAATCCAAGGTGCATACGCCGATGCCCATCGTCTTCTGTTCGCTTGAGATTTACCTCCCCTACAGCCGATCTCTCAAGGAGAAGCGGAACGTGGTCCGCAAGACGGCGGACCGCCTCCGTTCCCGTCTCAACTTCTCCGTGGCCGAGATCGACTATCAGGGTCTGCACCGGAGAGCCCGGCTCGGCGCGGTCTCGGTGGGACCCGACCGGGTGACTCTGGAACGGGTCTCCAATCGGCTCATCCGGGAAAGCGAAAAGATCCTGGGAGGAGATCTGGTGGACTACCACGTCGACATCTTCGATCATGACTGACGATTGATCCCCGTCGCCGGTCTCCTTCCCCGGTCACACACTTCGCGTATGCTCTCCCCGCACTCCTGATGCGATCACCGAACCCCCAGCTTCGGTGCGTCGCAACCAAGGCACGGCGCCATGCTTGACGAAATCGTCCGTTTCACCCGGGATCACCATCGCTTCGCCGTCACCTCTCACGCTCGCCCGGACGGGGATTCCATCGGGTCGGAGCTGGGATTGGGACTGGCCCTGGAGGCTCTTGGGAAAACGGTCACCATCGTCAACGCGGATCCGGTGCCGCGGGTCTACCGCTGGCTGCCGGGCGCCGAAAAAGTTCGGATCGTCGACCGGTTGGAAGGGAGCTGGGAAGCCGTCTACGTCCTGGAGTGCAACGACCTGAGGCGTCCCGGGGTCCGGAATCTGGATCGCTATCCGGTGGTCAACATCGATCATCACGCCCGCACCGAACCTTTCGGGACCTTCAACTGGGTGGACTCGGGAGCCGCCGCAGTCGCCGAAATGGTCTACCGGCTCCTGCTGGAGCTGGAGGTCGCCGTCACGCCCGAAATCGCCACCAATCTCTATGTGGCGATTCTGACCGATACCGGATCGTTTCGTTTTTCCAGCACCCACGCCGGGACCTTCCACGCGGCTGCCCGGTTGACCGAAGCGGGGGCGGATCCGGGCTGGATCGCCCAACAGGTCTACATGAACCAGCCGCGATCCCGAGTGGGTCTGCTGGTCAAAGTCCTGGACACGTTGGAGATCCATCCCTCCGGGAGGATCGCCTCGATCTACCTGTCGCAACCCATGTTGGCCGAAGCCGGAGCCACCGAAGAGGATGCGGAGGGTCTCGTGAACTATGCCCTGGGTCTCGAAGGCATCCAGCTGGCGGCCCTGATCCGTCAGGACAAGCAGGGTCAGGTTCGGGTCAGCCTGCGTTCCAAGGGAGACTACGACGTGGGGTTCGTGGCGTCCCGTCTGGGTGGTGGAGGGCACCGGAATGCGGCCGGTTTGAGAATGAAGGGCGGCACCCGCCGTGTGTCCGCAGAAGTCCTGGGCTGCCTGGAGCAGTTGCTGGACCCGGTCGACCAGGGATCCCCGGCATCTTGAGCAGACGGCGGGCCCGTCGGCGTGGAGCCGTGAACAATGCGGCTGACCGCTCTCGAACCGGCGCGCCCGGTCCTGTTCCGCACGGTGTCCTGGTCATCGACAAGCCGGAGGGCCCCACTTCCCACGACGTCGTGGAGTCGGCGCGGCGCTCGCTCGGGACGAGGGCAGGGCACACCGGCACCCTGGATCCCCTGGCGACCGGGGTCCTTCCCCTGGTGCTGGGAAAGGCGACTCGGCTGAGCCGTTTCTACCAGAACCAGGACAAGGAGTATCTGGCCCGGATCGGTCTGGGACGGACGACCGAGACCTACGACCGGGAGGGAGACGTGGTCCGGGAGGGTCCGGTTCCCGAACTCTCGACCCCGAAGGCTCGGGAGTTTCTGGATCGATTCGTGGGCGAAATCCCGCAGCGGCCGCCTCTCTATTCGGCGGTTCGGGTCCAGGGCCGGCGGCTCTACGAACTGGCCCGGAGCCGGCAGCGCGGAGAACCTCCCCTTCGCCAGGTCAGGATTCATGGAATCGAGTTGCTGGAACGGAAACGGGAGGAGTGGACGCTCCAGGTCCACTGTGCCGCCGGAACCTACATCCGGACGCTGGCGCACGACCTGGGCGAGGCGATCGGCTGCGGCGCTTATCTGGAGAGTCTGCGACGGACTCGCTCCGGCGCCTTCGATCTGTCTCAGGCGATATCGCCCGAACGGATGATGCAGGAATGGGACCGTGCCCATTTCCCCTTGGAGAAACTGCTTCCGGAGCTTCCCCTGGTCGAGTTGGAGGATCCCGAGGCGAGGCGGGTCCGTCACGGAGGACAGGTCCCGGTCAACCCCCGTCTCCCCGACGGTTGGTGCCGGGTCTTTCATCGGGGCCGTCTGGTGGCACTCGGCGAAACGAACGCCGGGACGATTCGGCCTTCAATCGTCCTGGACCCGCTTTGAGGTGGAGCGAGGAGCGAGGAATGAGGAGTGAGAGAAGAATGGTCAAAGCCGACCATGAGGGGTTTCGGTGAACGGCCTCTCGCAGGATTTGGCTCCACTGGTGCAACGGCTGCGCGGGCGGCCACGCTTCCTCGTCTTCACGGGAGCGGGCATCTCCACGGGATCGGGGATTCCTGACTTCCGGGGACCCCAGGGCGTCTGGAAGAAATGGACACCGGTCTACTACCAGGAGTTCCTGGCTTCCCATGAGGCGCGGATCCGGCACTGGCGGTACAAGCTGGAGGGCTGGGAGGGGTTCCGAGATGCCATGCCCAACGCGGCTCATCGTGCGTTGGCCCGGCTGGACCGGCAGGGGCGTCTCGATGCCCTGGTCACCCAGAACATCGACGGCTTGCATCAGTTGGCCGGGCATCCCCCGGGAAGAGTCATCGAGTTGCATGGAACCAATCGGATGGTGGAGTGCATCGGCTGTGGCAGCCGTCGAGACCCGGACCCGGTCTATTCGGAGTTCGCGCGAACCGGAGATCCACCGCAGTGCTCCTGCGGAGGCTTCCTGAAACCGGCGACCGTCTCCTTCGGCCAGGCCATGCCCGGGGACAAGTTGGAACAGGCCTTCGAGGCGGCCGGCGGGCGCAGCTGGTCTGCTCCATCGGATCCACACTGGAGGTGGAACCGGCGGCCTCGGTGCCTCGGGCGGCCCAGCAGGGGGGCGCCTTCTACGTCATCATCAATCGGGGTCCGACGGCACACGACACCATCGCCGATCTGAAGATCGAGGGGGACGTCAACCGGATCCTGCCGAAGCTTGCAGGCGCGGCGGCTTCCCAGCCGCCGACCAGGGGGAATAGGGGGACTACAAGCCCCCCCTCCCATCCTCCTCCCTCCAACTCTCTTGATCCCCTCTTTCCCGGCGTAATAGACTGTCGCGGCCCCAGCAGCAGATGTCTTCCATGACCGCTCACAACCCGATTCACGTCTGTTGGACCATCGACTGCGAGGCCACCCAAATGGCCATCGACGACACCGCCTTGGGCATCCGCTCTCTGCGCGGGTTCAGCGACCTGTTGCAGACGAATGGTTGCGCCGGGACCCTGTTCGTGGTGCCGGGAGACGCCCGGGCGTATCCTGCGCTGCTGCGGGAGCTGGCCGCCAACGGGCTCCAGATCGGTCTTCACTTCCATCCCCAGGAGGAGGGCTACGAGGACTATTGCGGGGCCTACACGGCCGAGGAGCAGCACGCCATGTACGGCCGCGCCCTGGAGCAGGTTGCCGAAGCGGTCGGGTTCGTGCCGGAAACCTTTCGAACCGGGAACTGTTCGGCGAACGACTCCACTTTCCCGGTGACCCAGGAGTTGGGGTTCACCAGTTGCTCCCATTCCATGCCGGGACGAAACCTGCCCGGGCTCCGGAGCAACTGGGTGAACGCTCCGTTGAGTGTCCACTCGACTCACCGCGCGAACCGGCTCCTGGAGGGAGACATGGACCTGGTGGAGGTTCCGGTGACCACCGATCCCGACTCCATGCTCTGGTCCGGAGGCCATCCGCAGGATCTGCGCGTGGAACTGTTCGACGCCAAGAACCACCGCTACCTGATCGACAAGATTCTGTCACGAGAGCAGGCTCGTCCTTCCGGCCTGGTCCGAACCGTGGTGATTCTGACCCACAACATCTTCGACTATTCGGACCCCGCGGATTTTCGCCGTCAGACCCTGCGGCAGATGATTCGCGACTTTGAACAACTGGCGGAGCAGAAAGGGCTCGAGCTGATTCCCTCGACCATTGGCGCCGCGGCCAGGGCTCATCGGCGTGCCGTGGCCCGATCCGAGGCAGAGGTCCGCTGATGGGTTGCGGCGATACCTCCTATCCCATTCGAGAGATCCCCTTCGGATCCATGGGCGGTCTGTACGATCAGGACGACGTCCAGGCGGCGCTGGAGGTTCTCCAGGCGGCGGCGGAAGGGGGCGGAAGCTTCTTTCCCCTCCCCGAGGAGGTGGATTTTCAGAACGCCTTCGCCCGCCACGAGGGGGCCGACAAGGCGATTGCGGTCAACAGCTGCGGCACCGCCCTGGATCTCTGCATGATGGCGCTGGGACTGGGACCGGGAGATGAGGTGATCACCACCCCGCTCACCTTCGTCTGCACCGCCACCTGCGCTCTGGCCCGAGGCGCCGAAGTGGTCCTGGCCGACGTGGACCCTGAGACCCTCTGCCTGGATCCGGCCCAGGTGCGCCGCCGCATGACCGAACGGACGCGGGCCGTGATCCCCGTACACTTTGCCGGCCTGGCCGCCGACTGCGGCGCCTTCGAGCGCCTGAGCCGCGAGACCGGCGTGGCCGTGGTCTACGACGCCGCCCACGCCGTCTCCACCAAGTGGCGGGGCCGGCCCATCGGCGGCTTCGGCCAGGCCAGTTGCTACAGTTTTCAGTCCAACAAGAACATGACGACCCTGGGAGAAGGGGGCGCCGTGACCACGGACGACGAGGAGTTCGCCGAGAACGTCCGGCGGTTGAAGACCTTCGGCTATGTCTACGGGAAGGAGACCCGGGTGGTCACGGTCGGATTCAACTACCGGATGACCAAGGTCCAGGCGGCGGTGGGAATCTCGCAACTCCGGAAGATCGACCAGGTCGTGGCCCGCCGTCTTGAGGTCTTTCGCGAGATGCACCGGCAATTGGAATGGGTGGAGGAGATCATCCGTCCCGCCGGGATCGAGCCGGGTCACGGGTGTCACCTCTATGTCTGCCGCTTGGACACGGGACGGGTGCCGTTCGGCCGGGAAGCTTTGCTGAGGACTCTCAAGCAGAAGTACCGGGTCAGCTGCGGTATCCACTACCCGCCGGTCTGGAACTGGGAGGTTCTCGCCCGGCGGGGCTACGGCGAGGCGGCGGCCGGCTGTCCTGTGGCCGCGCTGGCCGGAAAACAGGTATTCAGTCTCCCCCTCTTTCCCCAGACCACGACCGAGGACTGCTCCTACCTGGCCTGGGCCTTGAAGCAGAGTCTGCTGGAAGCCGCATGACGACGCGCAAGGTTCGTTGGGCCCTGGTCGGAGCGGGAGACTTGGCTCGAAAACGCCTCGCCGCCGCCATCCGATCTCAACCTCGCAGTATCCTCCACAGCCTGGTCAGCCGTGACCCCAAGGCTCGGGCGCCGGAGCTGCGGGCGCTGGCTCCCGAGGCGGTCCACACCGGCTTCGAGGAGATGCTGGAGGACGAGTCCGTCGACGCCGTCTATCTGGCCACACCGGTCTTTCTGCACGCACCCCAGGCCATCGCGGCCATGGAGGCGGGGAAGGACGTCCTGGTGGAAAAACCCATGGCCCTGGATCTCCGGCAGGCCAGGGAGATGTGCCGGGTCGCCCGGGTCCGGGGCCGCCGGTTGGCGGTGGCCTACTACCGCCGCTTCTGGCCCCGCTTCCAACTGGTCAAGGAGATGCTGGACCGGGGCGAACTGGGCCAGCCGGTCCTGATCCGGATGGCGCTGCACAGCTGGTATCCGGGACGGGGCGGGGAAGCCGCGGATTGGAGGATCACTCCTTCCAAGTCGGGCGGGGGAGTGCTCAGCGACGTGGGTTGTCATCGTCTGGATCTGCTGGCCTGGTGGCTGGGCCTGCCCGATCGGCTGGTGTCCCAGGTCCTGACCCGGACCCATGAGTACCCGGCTGAGGATTCGGTCACGGCGCTGCTGGAATGGGAAGATGGCCCGGCCGGCACCCTCTCCTTCAACTGGAACAGCCGGACCTGGACCGACGAGATTCACCTGGTGGGAACCGAGGCCAAGCTCACCCTCCATCCGTGCGACGGCGGGACGGTGACCCTTACGGCGGGTCGCGACGTGGAGCAGCGTCCGGTGCCCAATCCCGAGAACGCTCATGCTCCCCTGGTGGACGACTTCGCCCGGTCCATAGTGGAAGACCGGCCGCCCCGTTCTAGCGGCGGGGACGGTCTCCAGGCCACTCGAATCATGGACGCCGTCTTCCGATCCGCCCGGCAGGGCGCCTGGACCGCGCTGGACTGAACCCGTGGACGCATCGTCGTTGGAACAACTCCGCTCCGATTTCGAGTCGGTCAGCCGGACCCTCGGGGACGGGTTGCGCCGGCGGACGCCCCATCTGGTCGCCCTGGTGGCCAAGTGGCAGAAAGACGATCTGGTTCCGGGTCTGAGCGACCTGGACTTTCGCGTCATCTGCGACGACGGGACCACGGCCGAAGACTGGGTCGCGGTGGATCGCGCGGTGGGCGAGATCCATCTGGAGATGGTCCGCACCCACCCCGAATGGAACCGGATCAACGAGCACACCGCCGGCGCCGGCCTCACCGTCGGCGAGGCCATGGACCAGCGCTTCCACAACCCCGAGTACGCGGCCTGGTCGGTCTGGTGGGGAGAGGGGGAGTGGTACCGGAAATTGGACCGCCGGATCCGCCGCAGACCCTTCGACCTCTTGGACGAGCACTACCATCTGAGCCGTTTCCTGGGCTACTACTCCCCCTACATCCAGGGTATCGATCCCCCCATCAACCTGGGCCGCTTCGAGCCCAAATACGCGCTCCACTCCCGCTGCTGGCACTACTTCGCGCCGCCCCTGCTGTCGGCGGCCTCCCTGCTGGCGAGGCGCAACCTCTCCGGCAAACGCCGGGGGCTTAGTTGGCTCCGGAGATCGGGTCGCGTCACGGCGGCGGTGGAGGCGGTTCTGCACCAGGTCGACCGTCACTACGAGACTCGGGAGTTGGCCGACCCGCGGCGGCTCGGCGAATTTGAAGAGTTCCTGTTCGCGGCCTTCACCGAGTTGCGCGACCCGGTGCGGGAGTCGGTGCGCCACCTGCCGCTGCCATCCACTTCGGACCCGGGGACGCTGAAAGAGAGCCTTTCGGCAATGGTCTCCGATCCCCTTTCCAACCTCATCGAGAACGTGCGTTTCGTGCGGATCCGGGCCGGCCGCTACCACTTCTACGTCAATGCCCCCCGTCACTTCGAGGTCCAGGAGCTCATGGCCATCGAACTGAAATGGGCCCGCAGACTGAATCATGGGATCTTCAGCAGCATCCGGACCATTCTGGGGCAGGGCGGCCTGAGTCCCGCGGAATGCCTCCGCCGGCTGGAGATCGAGGTGGACCCGGTTCAGGCCGAGGCCATGGCGTTCATGGCTGATCTCTCCTCCCGGACTCCCCAAGACCCGGATCTGCGGCGGCTCTTCCAGGAGGCGGCAGAGTGCTTTCCCTTCTATTACCGTCTCCTGGAACAGACGCTGGCCCGCAGTCTGGAACGGGTTGCGGGTTAGCGTCCCGGGCGCCAGCACACGCGTAACGCCGGGTCTTTTCAACCGGCACTGTGGCCGTAGTAGACTGATCCTGGGAAATGCGGACTCCGAGAACGCAGACCGGACGCTGGCGGTGCACCGCCGCCGTCCTGGTGGCCGCTGTGATGTTCCAGATTCCGGCGGCGGGTCAGGACGGCTCGGCCGGGGATGTCCGCCAAGTCCAATCCATCCTCCATGACCGGTGCCACTCCTGCCACAATGCCCGACTGCTGCAGGGTGGGCTCTCTCTCCAGACCCTGACGGACGTCTTGCAGGGCGGCGTCAGCGGACCGGCTCTGGTCCCAGGGTCCAGCCGGGACAGCCTCCTCTTCCAACGGGTCAGCGGAGTCAAGGAGCCCCGGATGCCCTTCCGGGAAGAGCCCTTGAATTCGCGGGAACTGGCTCTGCTGCGGCGCTGGATCGACCAGGGAGCGAGTTGGCCTTCCGACCAGCCGCCTCCGGCGGCAACGCCCCGGCTCGCTCCCCACCGGCCCCGGGTGCCGGAGGGGCCGGCTCACCTCGAGAATCCCATCGATCGCTTCGTGGCCTCGGTCCTCTCGGCTCAGGGGAGGCCCTTTCCCCAGCCCGTCTCGGACCGGGTTTTCCTGAGGAGAGTCCATTTGGATCTGTGGGGGCTCCTGCCCTCTCCCCAGGAAGTCGAGAGTTTTCTCTGGGAGGAGAGCGACCGGAAGCGGGAACGGCGGATCCAAGCGCTGCTGGCGGATTCGGAGCGCTACGCCGAGCACTGGATGAGTTACTGGAACGACCTGCTGCGCAACGACGAAGGAGTCCGCTACCACGGGGAACGGGAGCCGATCTCGGAATGGTTGCGGAAATCGCTCCAGGAGAATCTGTCCTACGACCGCCTGGTGCAGGCGCTCCTGAATCCGGCGGCCGAGGACGATCCCCGGGGTTTTCTGGTCGGGGTCAACTGGCGGGGCGAGATCAGCGCCAGCCAGAGCCGATCCATGCAGGCGGCGCAGAACAGCGCCCACGTCTTCCTGGGGGTCAATCTGAAGTGCGCCTCCTGCCACGACAGCTTCGTGGACCGCTGGAAGCTGTCCGACAGCTACGGCCTCGCCAGTCTCTTTGCCGAAGAGGAGTTGGAGCTGGTGCGCTGCGACGTCCCGCTGGGACGGACGGCGGCTCCCCGGTTCATCTTCCCCGAGTTGGGGGAGATTTCCGCCGGAGACCTGGAGCAGCGACGCCGGCAGGCGGCGGCACTCTTCACCACGCCCCGTAACGGCCGCTTCGCCCGAACCCTGGTGAATCGCATCTGGGGCCGGCTGCTGGGCCGAAGTCTGGTCCAGGCCATGGATGATCCGGAAAGCACCGCCTGGTCCCCCGATCTCCAGGACTGGCTGGCTTGGGACTTCGTTGAGAACGGCCACGATCTCCGGAGGCTACTGGCACAGATCCTGACTTCCCGGACCTATCAGATGCCGTCGGTCCAGGACTCGCCGCCGGCGGAGCCGTCCGCGTCCGCGCCGTTTGGGGGACCCGTCCCCAGGCGTCTGTCCGCGGAGCAGTTCCTGGACGGCGTCTCCTCGGTGACCGGCGAGTGGAGGGTCCTGAGCTCCGCGTCGGGCGACCCGGGCCGGCCCAGCCGGGCCTGGAGATTCAAGTCCAGCCCCTTGACCCGGTCTCTGGGCCGCCCCATTCGGGATCAGGTGGTGCTGGAGCGCAACCATGAATCCAGCACCCTGCAGGCCCTGGAGCTCTCCTTCGGGGACGAGTTGAACCGGCTGATCCGCCGGGGAGCCGCCAGCTTGGCCGGGCGGTTCCAGCCGGTGCCTCGGAACCACTTCGACAGCGGCGACGTGAGGTGGGGGAAGGTGGAGGTCGACATCGACATCGAGGGGTTCCACGAACTGCGGCTTCTGGCCGTCGACATGGATTCCTACGATCCCTCGCGGGTCCGAGTGGCCTGGGCTGCCGCCGAAATCGAGGGTCCGGAGGGAGTGACGCCGCTCCACCGATTCCAGGTTGAAGGGAGTTTCGAGGAACGTCCCGTCCGATTCGTGGAGCGGACGATCCGGCGGGTCACGGCTGACGACGGGACGACCACGACGGTCGCCGACACGACCCCCCATCCCTATTCCGAGGCACTGGTCACCGGGCTACCCGGCGAGATCGTCTTTCCTCTGGACGGGAACGGATTCACCCGATTTCGGGCCGTTGTAGGTGTGGACGAGGAAAGCCTGGGGAGCGACATCCACCCCAGCGTCCGTTTCTTCGTCTTCGACCGGGAGCCTGACCGGGACCGCCTGGTCCGCGAGGAGGGAGACCCGCCGGTGGCCAAGCCTCCACATCAATTCTCGGCTGACGAACTGGTCTCCTATCTCTACCGCTACTGCCTGACCCGGGATCCAACCGCTTCGGAGCGGAAGCTGGCCCTCTCCCTGTCAGGGAATCCCGGACCCGAGGAAGCACTGGAAAAGGAAGGGGTGGAAGACCTGCTCTGGTCCCTGTTCCTCTCGCCCGAGTTCCAGACAGTCCGCTGAAGTTCGGCCCCCCCCGGACGCGGCCCCCCCCCCGGACGGAAAGGGACAGTCTCGATTTCCACCCAGGGACGCGCGGGACGCGGGACGCGGAAAGGGACGGGACGGAAAGGGACAGTCTCGATTTCCCGGTCTCTTTTCCTCTCCCCCGAGTTCCAGACCATTCGCTGAAGTTCCCCCTCCGGAAAGGTTCCCCCTCCGGAAAGGGACAGTCTCGCGGGGCGCGGGACGCGGGATGGAAAGGGACAGTCTCGATCTCGAGCGGACGGAAAGGGACAGTCTCGATTCGATTTCCAGAGCGCGATTTCCAGCGAAAGGGACAGTCTTGATTTCCCGGTCTCGGTCTCGATTTCCCGGTCTCGCTTCCCCTGTTCTCCTGAACCATCAGAACAATGAGAACAATGGGGAAAGTCCAGAGTCTATTGGGTGGTTTCCGTGATCTGGGTCGTTCGGTGCCGGGGTGGCAGGATCGACGGTCGGCGATCAGGCGAGTCTACGTGACGAAGGCGTGCGAGCGCTGCTCCCGCAGGGAAAACAGCACTCCGCCCAGTTGGGGGATGGGGTGTCGGCGACGTCGGTAGCGACCTTGCTGCCGATACGTCGCCAGCAACTGCGCCACCTTCTCTGCCGGCCCGACGGCCAATCCGTCCGTCAGAAATCGCAAACGTCGGCGAAATGCTCCGGCTCGGGTAAATCCACGTTGCTGCTCCTGATGGAGGATCCACCGGGGGATCGCGGCCTGGTTCTCCCGGGTGGGGACGGCTCCTCGATAGTACAAGCGAGCCCGGTAACTGCTGTACACGTCGGTTCCGGGATCCGAGGGAAACAGTTCCTCCAGTGGAATCAGATCTTGATCCTCGCCGGTGAGTCTCCAGCGGGCCGAGCCCGACTTCCACTGCTCGGGCCGCTTGACCAGTCCGGCTCGGACGGCGTTGAGTTCCACGTAGAGGATGGCGTCTTGGACGGCTTCGCTTCCCAAGAGTTCCGAGTTCTTGAAACGATCACTCCAAAGATGGCCTCGCCGTTCGAAATTGCGGTTGAACCACAGAGCATACTGCCCGCCCACGTTCTGCATCAGTTTCGACACGTCAAAGAGACGCTGGTTGAAAGCCTCCCACTGGGGGACGGTCCAATCGGCAGTTTTCTTCTCTGCCTGTCGTCCATAAAGCTTGTGGGAGCTGTCCATCAACTCGTCGCGGGACAAGGCGCGGGGTTTCTCAAAATGGACGACGAAGTGGAAGTGATTCCCCATGATCTGGAAAGCGGCCAAACGACAGCGGTAGGCATTGACGTAGAACAACATCATGTTCTGGAGTTTGCGCCGGGCTTGGTCGTTTTTAAAGGGGAACCAATCGGGATCGCCGGCGACTCGATTGGTGAGGTGATAGAAGGCGGCTTCTGTGCTTTTGTGTCGTGCGGTTCGGGCCATGGCCACGGTCCTCGGTTAACGACTCGGACTCGGCGCGGCGCGGATAGAGGTTCGCACCTCTGATGACCACAACGATTCAGAACTGAGAAAGGCGAAGGAAACTCAAGAAAATCAGCAAATCTCGCGTTTCCGGAAGAATCCGACGAAATGTGACTAAGTGACCACCTGAGTCGTCTTGGTAGCCGAAGGCGCCGGTACCCTTGTGGTCCGACCTGTGCCCCCGTCTGCCCCCGTCCCAGAAAAACAGGTCCCGCGTCCCAGAAAAACAGACTGTCCCCTTTTCCGCGCGGACCACGCGCCCGCGGCGAACGTCTTCCGATCGTGTACTCGACCAAGGAAAATTCTGGTAGCGGCGACGCTTGTGGTCGCCTTGCCTTACCGTTACCGTCCGCTCCGTTTCCCCGCCAGATAGTCGGCCAAGCCCTGGCTCCAGTGGGGCATAGGCTCCAGGCCCGCCCGGGACAGAGCCTCGTTGGCCAGGACCGAGTACGCCGGCCGGGTGGCCTTGGCTCCGAATTCCTGGGAGGTGATGGGTGTCAGGTCTGCTGTGAGGCCGGCCAACTCGAAGAGCCGGCGGGCGAATTCGTACCAGCTGCACACGCCCTGATTGGTGACGTGCACCGTTCCCCGGGCCGTCGAAGCCAACAACCGGACCATCTTGCGAGCCAGATGCGCCGTATAGGTCGGTCCCAGGCGCTGGTCGTCCACCACCCGGAGGGGACGGCCCTTTTCGGCCAGTCTCAGCATGACGGCCACGAAATTGCGGTCTCCGGCCAGACCGTAGAGCCCGGAGGTCCTCACGATCAGGTGCCGCCGGCACTCTTCTCGAAGCAGGTTTTCGCCGGCCAGCTTGGAGGCCCCGTAGACGTTCAAGGGGCAAGGGGGATCTTCCTCGGTGTAAGGCGAGGTCCGGTCACCATCACCGCCGAACACGTAGTCGGTGCTCACGTGCACCAGGAGCGCGTCCAGGTCGTTGCAGATCCGGCCCAGGTTCAGGATCGCGGCCGCGTTGGTCTCGAAGGCCCTGGATTCGTGGTTCTCGCAGTCGTCGACCCGATGATAGGCTGCGGTATTGACGACGGCGTCCGGACGGAGTCCGGTCAGAACCTCTCGCGCGCCGGCGTGGTCGCAGATCTCCAGATCCTGATGGGAAAGGGGAAGGATCCGATCCCGAACGCCCAGCTCCCGCACCAAATCGGATCCAAGCTGCCCTTTGGACCCGATCACGACCACTCTGCGCATGTGGCGTCTCCTCCGTCCGGCTCCGTAGATCCGGTACGGTCCCTGAGATTCGAAGATTAACAGTTCCAGGCGAGGAATTCGGACTGAAGCGGAAAATGCACCTACAGCGCAGACCTCAACCTTGTATATTTGCTTTGCCGGTGAGACATCCGGTCGAGTTGATGTTGTAAAGTAAAACAATGGCCAAAAAAGACCATCACCATCACCATGGCCTGGACGGATGTTCGCACGACCCTCGCGGCGCCAGCCGGCGCAACCTGACCTCTGCGCTGGTGCTGATCGTCGGCTTTATGTTCGCCGAGATCATCGGCGGCATCCTCTCCGGAAGTCTGGCGCTCATGGCGGACGCCGGGCACATGCTGACCGACGCGGCGTCGATCGGCCTCGCTCTGGTTGCCCTTCACTTTTCAAATCGGCCCGCGTCCGCACGGCGTACCTTTGGCTATCGCCGCCTCGAGATCCTGGCGGCCCTGCTGAACGCAGTCACGCTCTGGCTGATTGCCGGGTGGGTCGTTTTTGAAGCCTATCACCGCTTCACGGTTCTGCCCGACGTCCGGGGAGAGGTGATGCTGACCGTCGGCTCCGTTGGCCTCGTGGTCAACCTCATCGCGGCCCGGATCCTGCACCGGTCGGCTGGGCACAGCGTGAACGTCGAAGGTGCCTACCAGCACGTCATGGCCGATCTTCTTGGGTCCGTCGGTGTGGTCGTATCGGGCATTCTGGTTTGGGGTTTCAATTGGAAAATCGCGGACCCCATCCTGAGCGTGATCATCGGCATCCTAATTCTGGTGAGCTCGTGGCGCCTGCTGGCTAAGGTAATCCATGTCCTCCTCGAAGGGGTGCCGCAACACATCGACATTCGTCGCCTATGCAGGCAAATGGAAGATGTGCCGGGCGTCGGCTCGATTCACGATATTCACGTTTGGAGCCTCGCCTCCGACTACGATGTCCTCACGGCTCACGTTCTGGTGGATCCCGGGATTGAAGACATGGTCTTCATTCGGAACCAACTCCGCGAGATCGCCTCCCGTGACTTCGGTATCCGGCACGTCACGATTCAGTTGGAAGACACGGCGGAAGGCTGTCCCGACGAGAATCACCATGTCGGCGACCGCTCCGTTGACCCTGGCCTGGTATCCCCCGGGTAATCCGGGATCGTGCCGTGGCTCGACTGTGTTGGCAGGAATTTGCTGATGCCGCCGAATCCCGATTCCGGACGCTGACGCGGGTTCGCGCGGAGACACTCCTCCAATGTTTCAGCTTGCCGGTTCGCTCGCCGCTCCGGTCATAGGTGCGTTCCTTTACCGGTGGCTGCACCGAAGCAGCGCCGTGCGCCTCTTCGACGCGCTTATGTACGTCGCCGTTCCGGCGATCGTCCTCGGGCAGGTGCTGCCCCATTCCTGGGAAGATCATGGCTTTCTCGCAATTCTGGTCCTCCTTCTGGGGATGGGCACCCCGAATCTCATCGAACGCATTTCCCGCTCGGTCGCGCCCTACACCGACAATCTTGCCCTCCTGGCCGGCTGGTCGGGCCTGTTGATCCACGCTTTTCTGGAGGGTGTGGCGCTGGTGTCCAAGGACACGCGCGTCTCTTACGCGGTGATCCTTCACCGAATCCCGGTCGGCTTGATGATCTGGTGGATCTTGCGGCCCCGGCACGGCTTCCGAGTCGCGTCGATCGGCATCGGGACGATTCTGGTCGCTACGATCGCCGGGTACGCCATCGGTGCCCGGGTCTTTGCGGATGGGGACGGGCTCGAGCTCTACCAGGC
Organism: uncultured Acidobacteriota bacterium; assembly: GCA_951812665.1. GTDB lineage: Bacteria > Acidobacteriota > UBA6911 > RPQK01 > JAJDTT01 > JAJDTT01. The sequence continues at coordinate 3,167 of CATOST010000013.1, read as the reverse complement.
CTTTGTCGGCGGTACGCTGCTCCACGCCGTGTTTCACCAGGGTCGCCACGACCATCGCCACGATCACGACGAGGGAACACTCAAGCCAGCAAGCTAGCCCGCATCCGATGACCCTGATTTGGGACAGCTCGTCGACGCAATCCGCGAGCTTGCGAGCCCGCCCGAGGAATGCGTAACATGAACGGCGATCCTGATCTGTCCGGCAAGGCGGAGAACCCAGCGTGCGGAACTTGAGTCCAGACCCCTCGGAAGGCTTCGATCGCAGACGATTCCTCCAGCTCTCCGCCGCGGCACTGGCGGCCTGGGGAAGTCCGGAGCCACAGCTTCTGTCGGCTTCGCCCCTGCCGGCTCGGGCCGACGCCATGATTCTGCTCTGGATGGCCGGAGGCATGGCTCAGACCGAAACCTTCGATCCCAAGCGCTACACGCCGTTCGAATCAGGCGTCGAGTCGAAACGCGTGTTGAGCACCTTTCCCGCCATCGACACGGTGGTGGACGGCATCCAACTCTCCAGCGGCCTGGACCGCTTGGCCCAAGTGATGGACCGGGCCACCCTGATCCGGAGTCACCGTCTGGGAGACCTGGGGTTCATTCTCCACTCCCGCCACCAATATCACTGGCACACCGGTTATGCACCGCCCCTCTCGGTGGCGGCTCCCCACCTGGGGTCGGTGGTGGCCCGCACGCTGGGTCCACGGCGTCCGGACGTGCCCGCCTTCGTGGACATCGGGCAGGACATGGAGATTGGTGCGGAGAGCGACTCTCTCAAGGCTTTCCATACGGCCGGGTTCCTGGGCGCCGAGTACGGACCCATGCTGATCCCCGATCCCGCCACTGCGGCCGGGGCCATGCGGCCGCCCCAGGGCGTGAACCGGGCCCGCGCCGCACGGCGCTACCGCGCCTACCGCCGCCTGGTGGCCGAGAGCCCGGTTCTTCAAGAAGGCACGACCTATCAGCAGAAGTCGCTGCTCCGCTATCTGGACAAGGCCCACCGCCTGGTGGATTCTCCGGCTGCCGCAGCCTTCGATCTGTCCCTGGAGCCCGAGGAGAGTCATCGAAGGTACGGCGCCGGCCGCTTCGGTCAGGGCTGCCTTCTGGCTCGCCGGCTCGTCGAGGCGGGCGTCCGCTTCTTGGAGGTCACCACCGGGTACATCCCTTTTCGCTACTTCGACACTCACGAGAACGGCCACGAGCGGATGATCCACCTCAAGCGGACCATCGACGCTCCCATCGCCCAACTGGTCCTGGACCTGGAGGAACGGGGTCTCCTGGAACGGACGGTCGTGGTCGTGGCCAGCGAGTTCGGCCGGGACGCCCTCATCGAAGGCAAGCCGGACCTGGGCGTGAGGCAGCAGATCAAGGTCCCGGACCGGATGACCGAGCCGCGCCACTACGGCATGCACCGGCACTTCACCGAAGCCTCATCGGTTCTGATTTTCGGGGGCGGATTCAAGCCCGGTTTTCTCTACGGGCGGACCGACGACGAGCGCCCCTGCCGGGTGGTGGAAAACCCGGTCTCCATCGAGGACCTCCACGCCACCCTCTATGCGGCCATGGGCATTCCTCCGGATCAGGCTTACGAGGTCGAGAAGCGGCCCTTCTTCGTCACCAAGGACGGCCGGGGAAAACCGGTCCGAGAGCTGTTTGCCTGACCTGTCCCCATTTCCAGTCCGCCATTCGGAGCCGAAAACGTTGAAATCACTGTCCTCCTTCCCCCGCAGAATCTATGTCACGGAGCCGACTCCCCTGCAGCCGGCTCCTCGCCTGTCCCGCTTGCTGGGTGGCCCGCAGATCTACATCAAACGGGACGACCTGTTGCCGGGAGCGGGCGGAGGGAACAAGACCCGCAAGTTGGAGTTTTCCATCGGGGATGCCCTGGCGCAGGGTGCGGATACCCTCATCACCAGCGGGGCGATTCAATCGAACCACTGCCGGCTGACCCTCTCCTGGGCCCGGGTGGAGGGCCTCGAGTGCCACCTGGTTCTGCTGGAACCGGTGCCGGGCGCCTTCGACCCCGAGGCCGGCGGCAACAATTTCCTCTACCAGTTGCTGGGGGCGGACAGCCTGCGGATCGTCTCCGGGCGGGGACAGGCGGCGCCCGCGATGGAGCAGTTGGCCCGTGAGTGCCGGGCGCGGGGACGGAACCCCTACTTGATTCCCGTGGGCGGATCCAACGCCGTCGGCGCCACCGGATACGCCGCCTGCGCCCTGGAGTTGATTGCGCAGCTCCGGCAGCAGGATCTCCAGGTGGACCATCTGGTGGTTCCCAGCGGGAGCGCCGGGACCCAGGCGGGACTCCTGGCCGGGCTCTGGGGCGCCGGATCCTCGCTGCCCGTAACCGGCGTGAACGTGAGCCGGGGCCGGGAACCACAGGAGCGAAGCGTCTACGAGCTGGCGCTGCAGACGGTCTCCCGGCTGGGCGTCGAATCCCCGCTTCCCAGGGAGTCCGTGGACTGCAACGGCGACTACGTGGGGCCGGGATACGCCCTCCCGACGCCGGAGATGATGGAAGCGGTCGGGCTCGTGGCCCGGTCCGAAGGGATCCTCCTGGACCCGGTCTACACGGGCAAGGCCATGGCCGGGACCATCGACCTGATCCGCAAGGGAGTGTTCCGAAAGGGACAGAAGGTGGTCTTCATCCACACCGGAGGCTCGCCGGCTCTCTACGTCCACATGGACGCGTTTCGGCGCCGGTTCCCACCGCCGCCCGCGTCTGATTCTGCCGGGAAAAAGAGATAGGCAGGCGCGGCGGCTCCGCCGGTCAGACCAGGATCTCTTCCACCACCCGGGCGGGAAACTGGTCGGTCAGGCGCTCGTCCAGTCCATGGCGACGGTAGACCAGGTCGCGGTAGTTCATGCCCAGCAGGTGCAGCAGGGTGGCGTGGAAGTCGTGGACGCTGACCCTCTGGTCCACCGCCTTGTGTCCGATGTCGTCGGTCCCCCCGTAGGTGAGCCCCCCTTTGACGCCGCCGCCGGCCATCCAGATGCTGAAGCCGTCGGGACCGTGGTCGCGCCCGTCGGCCCCCCGGTCGGCGACTTGGGCCAGGGGCATTCTCCCGAACTCTCCTCCCCAGATCACCAGGGTCTCCTCCAGCAGACCGCGCCGCTTGAGATCCTTGATCAGGGCGGCCGCGGGGCGGTCCGTCTTGCCGCAACTGTAGGCCAGA
>CATOST010000012.1 GCA_951812665.1 uncultured Acidobacteriota bacterium | reverse complement strand
GACAGGACGCCCGGATCTACGGGATGATCACCAACATCGACGACAACATGGGCCGGCTGCTCCAGGGGGCTTGGAGCGCATGGAACTGGAGGAAAAACACAATCCTCATCTTCATGACCGACAACGGGGCCACCACCCGCCGCTACACCCGCCGGTCTTCGGGGCCTCAAGGGCACGGTCTACGAGGGAGGCATTCGGGTGCCCTTCCTGCTTCGCTGGCCGGCGCGCTCTCCAGCCGGGCTCCGACGACCGCATCGCCGCACACATCGACCTCATGCCCACGCTGCTGGAGGCGGCCGGGAGTCGCGGCCCCCGTAGCGGTCTCCTTCGACGGAGTCAGCCTCGTGCCCCGGCTGGAGGGCACCGGCGAGGCTCCCGAGGGACGAACCCTCTTCATCCAGTCCCATCGGGGGAACGAGCCCCAACCGTTCCGCCATTTCGCTGCCATCGAGCAACAGTACAAGCTGGTCCAGCCGGTGGCCTTCCCCACGCGGGGTCTTCCCCCGGGCGAGACATTCGAGGACTATCCCCTCGAGCTGTACGACTGGAGACTGACCCCGGAGAGGCGCACAACCTCTCAGCGGACCATCCCGGGGTCGTGGAGCGGCTTCGATCAGCCTATGGAGAGTGGCTCCAAGACGTCTCCTCCACCCGAGGCTACGCACCACCCCGGATCGCCGTGGGCACCCCCCACGAGGACCCCGTCATTCTCACCCGCCAGGACTGGCGGATGGTGGGTCCCGACGGATGGGGCGACTCGGACCTGGGATTCTGGGAAATCCGAGCCCATAGCGCGGGAACCTATCAGGTCCGGTTCCTCTTCGGTCCGGCCTCCGAGGGTGGGACAGCCCGAGTTGAGGGTTCAGCAGGTCCCAAGAAAAACGATCCTTCGACTCCGGACGACCGAGGTCAGGTTTGAGGAAGTCCCGCTGAACGAAGGCGTCGCGCGGCTGGAGGCCGTGCTTGAGCTGGGCAAGAACCGGATAGGCGTCCGCTACGTGAAAGTTTCCGCCGGCACCGACGCCGGTGAATGATTCGCGATCCGTTGAAACATGTGAGGCCGCAAGCGTATAATCATTTCGTGAGAAAAAAAGCGCAACCTCCGCACCCTCGTCACCATCATCCTGGTCCTGGCCGTCGCGGCGGCCGGCTACCACTACCTGGGCCCCTCCGACACGCAGCCGGGCGAAGACTACCTCACGGTCCCGGTGAGTCGCGGAGAAGTGAGCCGAACCGTCAGTTCCACCGGCCTGTTACAGGCCGTGGTGACGGTTCAGGTGGAAGTCAGGTCTCGGGACGGATCAAGGAACTCCACGCCGACTTCAACAGCGTGGTCAAGAAGGACCAGACCCTGGCCATCATCGACCCCGCCAACTTCGAGGCCCAGTTGGAACGGGCCAAGGCTTCGTTGGCCACCGCCAAGGCCACCGTCAAGAGCGCCGCCGCCAACCTCATCAACCGGAAGGCCGAGCTGGAGAGCGCCCGGGCCAACGTGGAGGTGGGGGAGGTCAACCTGAAGGAAGCCGAGCGCGAGTTGAAGCGAAGCCACGAGCTCTACGAGGCCGAGGTGATCTCGGATCGCGATCTGGAGAACGCACAAGCCCTCTTCGACCAGGCAAGGCCCGTCTGAGCCAGAATCGTGCTCAAGTCAGCCAGGTGGAGGCCTCCATCCGTTCGGCCCACGCCCAGAACGATCAAGCCGCCGCCAACGTGCAGGAGGCGACCGCCAGCCTCAAGATGGCCGACGTCAATCTGCGTTACACCACCATCACGTCCTCCCATCGACGTGTCGTGATCGAGCGCAACGTGGACATCGGCCAGACCGTGGCCGCCAGCTTCCAGGCGCCCGTCCTGTTCCTCATCGCCAACGACCTGACCAAGATGCAGGGTCATCGCCCAGATCGACGAAGCGGACATCGGTGCCATCTCCGAGATGGCCGAGGTCGACTTCGCGGTGGACGCCTTCCGGGACAGACCTTCGAGGGGAAGATCTCCGAGATCCGTCTCAGCTCAAGCTTCCCAACTCGGACACCCAAGGAGGAAGTCAGAGCGGCGGCGGGGCCACCAACGTGGTGGTCTACAACGTGATCATCGACGTGGAGAACACGCTGTTGAAGCTGCGGCCCGCCATGACGGCCAATGTCAACTTCGTGGTCGCCCGTGAATCGGACGTGCTGAAGGTCGCCAACTCGGGCCCTCCGCTTTCGTCCGAGGGGATGAGTCCGGAAGAGATCCGCGCGCTGATGCGGGGCGGCGGGGGGACGGCGCCCGCCGGGCGCCGGGGTCCAGCACCGCCATGGCCGGTCCGGGCCGGATCGGGCCGGCGATTCAGAAAGCTTCGGTGGGCGGCGCCCGGCAGGAGCGGAGACGATGGGGTGGAGGTTCCGGAGGCGCCGAAGAGGCCCGCATGGCGGTCGTGAGGAGATATCCCACGCCGAGGTCGGCATCTCCACCATCGAGCAGTATGGAATCCGGCCGGGACCCAAGATCCGGTTTCCCCGAGCCGAGCGGACGCGGCCCCGGCCCGGTCTGCTCTGGGTGCTGGACGAGAACGCCGAGCCCCAACCGCGCCGCGTTCTGCTGAGCATCACCGACGGGAGGGAGACGGCCATACTCCGCGGGGATCTGGAGGAAGATGAGAATATCATCACCTGGAAACTGGACGAATCGGGTCAGGTCCAACGCGGCAGCTCTTCTCCCTTCAGCGGGGCCTTCGGGCCGCGCCGGAACCGGAGTACGAGTAGCCGCAGCGGAGGTCGAGGTGGCGGGACCGGTGGCCGAGGCGGCGGTACCAGCAGTCGAGGCCGTTGATGGCTCAGACAGTTCAAATGCAGGAGGAACTTCCCCAGGCGGCTCCGCCCAGCCGGGACAGTCTCCTTTCTCTCGAAAAGGTCTGGAAGATCTACGATCTGGGAGAAGTCCAGGTCGAAGCCCTGAGGGGAGTTTCCCTGGAGTGATTCCAGGCGAGTTCGTGGCCGTCATGGGTCCTCGGGATCGGGTAAGTCGACTCTCCTGAACCTGCTGGGATGCCTGGACCGGCCGACCCGGGGACGTTATCGGCTGGACGGCATCGATGTCTCCACCTTCTCGGCGTCCCAGCGCGCGGACATTCGGAACCAGAAGATCGGATTCATCTTTCAGAGCTTCAACCTGCTGCCCCGCACCTCGATCTGGGAGAACGTGGAAGCCCCCATGCTCTACGCCGGCGTGCCGCGCCAAGAGCGGGTCCGCCGAATCGAGGAGGCTCTGGAAGTGGTGGGCATCCCGGAGAAGGCCCAGGTCATGCCCAATCAGCTCTCGGGCGGGCAGCAGCAACGGGTCGCCGTGGCCCGGGCCCTGGTCAACCGGCCGGCCATCCTTTTGGCCGACGAGCCCACGGGCAACCTGGACTCGGCCACCTCGGAAGAGATCCTGCGTTTCCTCAAGGACCTGAATCAGCAGCAGGGCATCACCCTGATCATGGTGACCCACGAGGCTTTCATCGCGGCTCACGCCAAGCGCACGATCCAGGTGCGGGACGGGCTCATCATCAGCGACACGATCCACTAGTCCAGGAGAATCGTCATGGGTATCTGGATGATCTTGAAAATCTCCCTCAAATCCCTGGGCCGGAACCTGATCCGCTCCATCCTCACCATGCTGGGGATCATCATCGGCGTCGCCGCAGTCATCACCATGGTCAGTCTGGGTCAAGGGGCCCAGCGGCAGGTCCAGGAGGAGATCGCCGCCATGGGAACCAACACCCTCTGGATCCGGGCCGGGAGCCGCCGTTCCTGGGGGATCCGGAGCGGATCGGGGACTCAGAACACCCTGAACGCCGACGATTTCGAGGCCATCGCCCAAGAGGTCCCCACGGTCCAGGCCGTGAGTCCCAGCGCCTCCACCATGGCCCAGGTCGTGTTCGGCAACCAGAACTGGAACACCCGCATCGAAGGGTACAACGAGCAATATCAGCTACTGCGCAACTGGCCCCTCACCCAGGGCGAATTCTTTGAAGAGAGTCACGTGAAGACGGCCTCCCGGGTTGCCATCCTGGGCCAGACCGTGGTGGACGAACTCTTCGGTGGGGGCGACCCGGTGGGCCAGACCATCCGGGTCAAGAACCTCCCCTTCCAGGTGCTGGGCGTGCTCAAGAAGAAGGGCGCCAACAATTGGGGCCGTGACCAGGACGACACCATCATCGTTCCTTACACTACGGTCCAGAAGAAGTTCCAGGGCGGAGTCCTCTATGTCCAGTCCGGTCTCATTTCCGCGGTGAGCGCGCGCGCCAGCTTCGCGGCCCAGGAGCAGATCACCGCGCTCCTGCGGCAGCGCCACGACCTCAGTTCAGGCCAAGCCAACGACTTCCGGGTTCGAAACCTGAGCGAGTTCGCCGAAGCGGCCGAGGCCACGAACCGGGTTATGACCAGCCTGCTGGCCAGCATCGCTGCCGTCTCCCTGCTGGTGGGGGGCATCGGGATCATGAACATCATGCTGGTCTCGGTGACCGAACGGACCCGGGAGATCGGGATCCGCATGGCCATCGGCGCCCGGCCCGGACACGTGAGAATCCAGTTCCTGGCCGAAGCCATCGTGCTCTGCCTGGTGGGAGGTTTCATCGGGCTCGGAATGGGACTCGGCGGATCGGTGCTCGTATCCCACGGCATGGGATGGCCGACGCAGATCTCCCCCAACTCCATCGTCGTCTCCATCATCTTCTCGGCTGTCATCGGGGTCTTTTTCGGATATTATCCGGCCCATAAGGCGGCCCGTCTGGACCCCATCGACGCGCTCCACTACGAGTAGGCTTCTCGCGGGTCCGGACGCGGGATCGGGGACACGGATGGACCAGAGCAGCGACTCGACTCGAACCCTCATCGTCCGGCTGTTCCATCTGGCCGTGGAGAGCCGGAGACTGCTGGTCTTTTCGCTCCTGTGCGGCCTCCTCTTTTCGCTGGTCGGACTCTTCCCGCCCCTGGTCCTGAGACGGCTGATCCAGTTGCTTCAGGAAGGGAGCCTGGTGGGGTCCACGCTGATCTGGATGGCCCTCACCCTGGCCGGACTCTTTCTCCTGCGCGGCGTCTTCCGCTACGGCTACGGAGTCTTCTCCCACGTGGCCGCCTATCGCACGCTGCACAACCTCCTGGGTCGCACCTACGCCCGGGTTCAGGCCCTCCCCCCCGGAGCCTACACCCACCGCCGCAGCGGCGCCCTCATGTCCCGGACCGTCAACGACGTGGAGGTCATCGAGGACTTCCTGGCCCACGGGGTGCCGGAGATCTTCCTGGCGGCGGTGATGCCGGTGGCCATGCTGCTGATCCTCTTCAACATCCACTTCGAGCTGGCCCTCATCGTCACCCTGCCGTTGCCGTTGATCGCCTGGCTGGTCTACCGCCTCTCGGGTCGGACCAGTCGAGCCTGGAGAAAGACCCGGGGCCGCCGGGCCGACCTGGTGGCCGAGATTCTGGACCGGATCGGCGGGCACTCGGTGATCAAGTCCTTCGTCAGGGAAGAATCCGAGCTGCAGCGGGTCCGGCAGGCCAGCGCCCGCTATCGCGACAGCATCGAGAGAGCCAACCGCTGGTCGCTGATCCCGGCGGGAGTGGTCGAATTCGCGGGCGGCCTGGCCTACCTTCTGGTCGTCGCCGCGGGAGGACGCCTGGCCCTGGGCGGAGACGTGGCCCTGGCCGATCTGGTGGTCTTCATCCTCTACCTGGGACAGATCTTCCAACCCCTGCTGCGCCTGGCCAACCTGAACGACGTGATCCAGAAGGCGGCGGCCTCGGCGCGCAGAGTCTTCGAGCTCCTGGAACTGCCGGTGGAGTCGCAGGCGGCCGGCTTGGTCGCCATTCCCAGCGACCTCCGATGGTCGGTGGAACTGGACCGGGTCACCTTCGGCTACGCGCCCGAGATTCCCGTCCTTCGGGACGTGAGTTTCCGGGCCGAAACGGGCGAGGTCCTGGCGCTGGTGGGTCCCACCGGCGCCGGCAAGACCACTTCCTGCAACTTGGTCCCCAGGTTCTACGAACCCCAGTTCGGAGCAGTCAAGATCGGCGGGATCGACGTTCGGAACCTGGCTCTGGGACCATTGCGCCGGAGCGTGGCGCACGTCATGCAGGACGTGTATCTCTTCCACGCCACCATCCGGGAGAACATCCTGGTGGGCAACCCCGAGGCCACGGAAGCTCAGATTCGGGAGGCCGCCCAGGCCGCCAATGCGGAGGAGTTCATCCTCTCCCTGCCTCAAGGCTACGACACCATGGTCGGGGAACGGGGCGCGCGGCTCTCGGGAGGCGAGAAACAGCGGATCTCCATCGCCCGCGCCCTCCTCAAGGACGCGCCCATCCTGATCCTGGATGAAGCCACCTCGAGCGTGGACACCGAGTCGGAGTTGGAGATCCGGGAAGCCATCATCCGCTTGACCCGGGACCGGACGGTCCTGGTCATCGCGCACCGTCTCTTTACCGTCCGCAACGCCGACCGGATCGTGGTGCTCCAGGAGGGACGGGTCGTGGAGACGGGAACCCACTCGCGGCTGATCCGCACCGGAGACCTCTACGATCGTCTCTGGACGGCCCAGGACACGTCACGTCACTGGCAGGTGAGAACCACCGCATAGGGGGCGGCCGGTAACGCTTTCACCCCATTCGCCAGTCACACACCACGAGCGGTACTCAGACTGTCGGCGGCCGGACTTTGACCATAGCACTTCTTTTTGAAGAGCCGGATGCCGGTTCCCCGTGGTCGTGGATGTCGGTGAGGCGGCGCTGAATGCAGTTGTGGTAGAGGGTGAGCTTCCTGGGGTCCAGCCCCAGCCGGTGAAATTCAAGATGATTCCACTACGAATTGGATCGGATCCACTAATCTCACTTCGACTCGGCGACCGCCTCGTGCAACCGCTCCAATTCGGCCGCGCAGAGTTTCCTCCACTCCCCGCAGGGCGCCGAACGGATCAACGAACGCATCCAGGAGACGTCCTTGCCATACTCGGTGAGCCGGCGCTGGTAGCTCGCCCGGTTCTTGGTGCACACGAGGGTGAACGGTCTGCCCTTGCGTTGGGTCACGTGAGACATGTCGAGATGGTGGCCGTCGATGACCCGATGCAGGTGTTTGCGCAGGTCCTTGCGCAGCTTGAAATGCTCCGTCCTGGCGACGGGGCTGTCACAGAAGGCCCGGAGCTTGGCGCAGTGCTGGCAATGGCAGCCGGTGGGGGTTGCAATCCTCCAGTCCCGCGGCGCCTCGGGGGCCGTCGCGCTACGCTCCAGCAGCGATGCTACGGCGTGGCGCCACAACCATGCGTAGGCGGCTGATCTCGGCAGCCCCTCTTGGCGGCGGAGCGATTTCAGCGCCGCCGGAACCATCCGCTCCGGTGTGATGAGCTGCGGGTGGTCAGCGATGGCCGCGGCGGCAATCTTGGCATCCTCCGCCAACCCGCAAAGCGAGGCCAGCCCGACGAGATTACGGATCGCTCCATCATCGATGGACTTCCGCTCCCGTTCCTCTTGGTCCGACCTCTTCAGCTCAGTCTCCACCCGCTGCTTCACAAGGGCGGGCCAGTCGGCCAGAGCCTGCCCGGCCGCGCCCCGGAGCGCGCCGCTCCACGCGGGACCCGCCGTTTCACCGACGCGCCGCAGTAGCGCCAGCGTATCGCCCGGGCGGTATGCCAGGTGCGCCGTGACGAATCCGACCAGGAACCTCCCGCCGGCATCCGGCCCGATCCCAAGCAATGCCGCCAACAGGTCTTCGTTTTCACTGCCGTCATACCTGTGAAGCAGGACTTGGCGAAGGAAGCGGAAGGTGAGGTTTTCCTCTCCGATCGCAGCGAGCAGGCGAAGCATCTTGACGCGGGCCTGCTCGTCGGAGACGTATCGATCAGACGGCCAGGCCCCGATCAACCCGTCCACCAGATCGCCGATTCGCTCGTCGGCATTCCCACCGGCGGCATCGAATTGCTCGGCCACCCAGGCCACCGCCGGGTCGATGCCGCCCCTCCTGATAACGTCGAGCGTCTTCGACCGCGGCCAGATCACGAAGGCCGTACGGCGATAGACCTGCTCGATGGTCATGCCCGCGTTGCCCGTCGCTTCGTGCAGCCAGCGTTCGTCCGGTTCGGCGTCGTCGAGCGCGTTCTCCGGCAAAAGCTCTTCCCGGAGCAACGGAACCTCTCCGAAAGACGGACGGCGTCCGTCCCGGTCGATCCAGTCGTCAAGCCAGCGGCTGCGTTCGAGCAACTCGTCCATCACCATCTCAGTGGATTCCATACCCTCCCAGTCGCCGTAACCGATGTCGTCGATGTCGGGTACGGCGATGCCCTGCTCGTTGATGTACACGATCGCCATATACAACTCGCACCCGGCGCGATCTGCCGACTGCGACAGAACCCGCGCCACCGCCGCGTCGGTATTCTTCAATGCGGCGAAGGAGCGTCCGTTCTCGCTGTAGTCGTGCTCCATGACCCAGACGTACTTTTCGGGCGGATGATCGCTCTCCCGCCAGTTGACGAGATGCTCGGTGACACTCTCGACCTGTTCGAAATAGTCGGGGGCGCGCCGCGGTGTATCGGTGTCGCCGGGGCGAAGACAGAGGTTGAAGACGAGGGAAAGCCGGTGGCCCCGGCGGACGGGCTGCGTTTCGTGCGGGCAATCGGCGTAGAACGCCGCGAAGGCCAGTTCCGAGGGCTCATCGGCGTTCATGTCGAGGATCACCTCCCGACCGCGGTGCCGGACGACCAGCTCGCCGCCGGTGCCGGCGGTCGGTAGCGAGATTGTCAGGGTGGCGACCATTCCGTCGGCTTTCGCGGTGTCGCGGTGCGACGAAAAGAACCCTCCCGATGGGTAGACGAGCAACTTGTAGAGTTGCGCGTCCAGCCGCTCGACGGGACAACCGAGACCGGTCGCGGTGGCGCCGAGAATTCCGGAAAACGTATCCGGCTACGCGCGGCCACCGAGGCGAACCTGCGCCGCGTCGATCTGCCAGCAGTCGCGGACGGACGTATCCACCAACGTCTCCGGACCCTTGCCGTAGGGAGCGCGTTCGGCCACCTCGATCAAGGCGCGAACCTGTACGTCGGGAACCGGGAAAGAGAGCAACCCGACGCCATCGACCTCCAGTACCGGCATCGGGATCAGCAACTGGCCGTGGGTAAAAAATTCCCCCGGGCGGTCAATCGATTGCAGCAGCGTCTCGAGTGATTTCGTGTCCATACTGAAATACGGACTCCTGGATGAAACAAGTCGTGTGGGGCCGGCTCCCCGTCTTCGAACTCGATGGTGGCGACTCGACCTTACGCCAACACACCCCGCACCACATGACCGTGGACGTCGGTGAGACGGCGTTGGATGCCGTTGTGGTAGAAGGTGAGCTTCTTGTGGTCCAGCCCCAGCAGGTGAAGGATGGTGGCGTGGAAGTCGTAGATGGTGACCGGATCCTCGCCCACGTAGTAACCCACTTCGTCCGAAACGCCGTAGCTGAAGCCCTTCCGGACACCGGCGCCCGCCAGCCAGCAGCTGAACGCGTGCTGGTGATGGTCGCGGCCTTTGGCGCCCAGTCCCTCGGTGAACGGGGTCCGGCCGAATTCCGTCGACCACACCACCAGCGTGTCCTGTAGCATGCCCCGGTCCTTGAGATCCTTCAGGAGTCCGGCCAGGGGACGATCCATGGTCTGGGCCTGCTCGGTGTGGTTCTCCACGATGTCCTCGTGCCCGTCCCAATTGATGCGGGGCCGGCCGAAGGCGCCCCCGCACCAGACCTGCACCACTCGGACACCCTTCTCCAGCAGCCGGCGGGCCAGCAGGCAGTTCCGGCCGAAGGCGGCCGTCTTTTCCTGGTCCAGGCCGTAGAGCCGCCGGGTCTCGGACCGCTCCGTGTCCAGGTCCACGATCTCGGGAATGGTCAACTGCATGCGGGCCGCCAGCTCATAGGACTGGATCCGCGCCTCCAGGGCGCTGTCTCCGGGATTGGTTTCCAGGTGTTCCCGGTTCATCCGAGCCAGCAGTTTCATCTCACTGGTCCGGCGCCGGGAGGAGATGGTGGGCGGGGTCGACAGGTAGGGCAGGGGGTCGCCCGAGTTGCGGAAGGCCACACCCTGGTGGGACGCCGGCAGGAAACCGGCCGTCCAGTTGATGGACCCTCCGGCGGGGAGGCCCCGGGGATCGGGAAGCACGATGAAACCGGGCAGGTCCCGGTTCTCGGAGCCCAGGCCGTAGGTGACCCACGAACCCATGGAGGGGAATCCGTTGCGGGTGAACCCCGAATTCATGTGAAACGTGGCGGGAGTGTGATTGGAGCTCTTGGCCTCCATGGACCGAATCACGCAGAGGTCGTCGGCGCGCTCCGCCAAGTGGGGCAGCAGATCGCTGACCCAGAGCCCACTCTGCCCCCTTCTTCGGAATTCGAACGGACTCTTCATCAAGGTTCCGGGCCGTCCGAAGAAGGTGTCGACTTTTCCCTTGCCGGTCATGGTCTTCCCGTCCAGCCGGGCCAACTCGGGCTTGTAGTCGAAGGTGTCCACGTGACTGACACCTCCAGCGGCGTAGAGGTGCAGTATCCGTTTCGCGGGACCCGGGAAATGAGGAGGGCGAGCTCCGAACGGGGACCGGTCTACACTGCCGCGGACCTCTTCCTGGAGCAGACACGCCAGTGCAATCGCGCCCAGTCCACCTCCCGAGTTCCACAGAAAGTGCCTCCTGGGCAGCAGGGGTGTCGCCGTCGGGTTGAATTTGTCCATGGAACTTTCCCGTTTCAGTTCAGGTAGAGAAATTCGCTCGAGTTCAGCAGCGCCCAGCAGAAACTCTCCAGGCCCTGGTCGCCGGCGTGGGCCACGGCCCGGCCCGATTCTTGCGGGTTGGGGCCTCTTCCCAGGGCGAGGCGATAGGCCAGGTCGATCTGCTCTGCGCTGTCACTGGGAAACGCCCGGCGGAGCCGATCGGCCAGATGGTCCGCCTGGCGCAGGACGAAGGGACTGTTCATGAGCGCCAGGGCCTGGATGGGCGTCGTGGTGTTGCTCCGGCGAGGCGCCTTGTCGGAGGCGTCCGGGCAATCGAACGCTTCCAGCATGGGATCGTGCCCGGATCGGACCACGATCCGGTAGACGGTGCGTTTCCGCATCGGCGGCTCGGCGGAGTCGACCAGGTCGTAGAAGTGACTGTTGAAGAACTTCACCTCGAAGGGGCGGAATCCGGGTCCACCGAACTCCCGGTTCAGGCGGCCGCTGACGGCGAGCAGCGAGTCCCGGATCACTTCGGCCTCCAGCCGCCGGGCGGAAAAACGCCAGAGCAGCCTGTTTTCCGCGTCGGCCTCTGCCGCGTCCGCCCGGAACCCCGACGACTGTTGGTACGTGTTGGAGAGCATGATCTCCCGGTGCAACTGTTTCCCGCTGCCCCCTTGCCGGAGGAAGGACTGCGCCAGCCAGTCCAGAAGCTCGGGGTGTGAGGCACGGCCGCCATTGAATCCGAAATCATTGGGGGTCGAGACGATTCCCCGCCCGAAATGATAGTGCCAGACCCGGTTCACCAGGACCCGCGCCGTGAGGGGATGGTCCGGGTCGGTGATCCATTCCGCCAAGCGAAGCCGGCGCTGGCCCTCGTGCCCATCGGGAGGCAATCCGAATTCCGGCTCCGGTGAAGCGATGGCGAGGAGGCCTCCGGGAACGACCGGGTCGCCCGGCGTCGCCGGGTCCCCCCGCTCCATGACCACCGGCGGCGCAGCCCGATAAGTCCGGGCGGCGTAGACCAGGGGAACCGGGGGAGCACCTTCCAGCAACCGTTCCTGGCGAGCCACCTCCTCCAGCAGTTCATCTCTGGTGTGCCGCTCTTGAGAGCTGGCCTCGGCGTTCCACTCCTCGGGAGTGACCCGCTGGATGCCGGCCCGGAAGGAGGCGGCGATCTCCTCCGAGGCCAGGGCCCGATCGTAGAGCCGGGCTTCCTCCACCGTCCCCGTCCCGTCCCCGAAGGCGATCCTGGCCCGGTCTCGGGCATAGACTTGAAGCGCGGACTCCGGACCTTCCCCCTCGGGATCCTGGGCCGAATAGAGGAGCCCCTGACGATAGATTCGGATGCGGCCCTGGGAGTCATACGTGATGGCGAGATGAATCGGAATTCCGGTCTCGGACTCCTTGGGCACCTCAGGATCGACCGTGCGGTTCTTGAACTCGCTCAGGTTTCTCCAGGAGCGGGATTTGCTGTGGTAGTAGATGGCATCGAACCTCCCCCTGGCTAGCGGCGAATCGGTAGCCTCGACCTTGAAGACCCAGAGTTCCTGGTGCCGTTCTGAGATCCGGACCCACGCCTCGAGGGTCCTTTCCGCCAGGTCGACGGTCAGAGTTTCGGATCGGCCCCGGGCGGCGTCCTTGAACCGGATGGCGCCCTCCTCGACTACGGCTCCCGATTCCAGAGACAGATGCCCGTCACCCAAGGAATCGGTCCCATCCAGGTCGAAGGTCCAACGAGCGATGGGCCCGGGGACCGGCTGCGGAGCGATCCCGCGCTTCCTCAGGACCCGCTCCCGGACCTCGTCCTGAAGCTGGGCCAGCCGCCGCTTCAGGCGACGGATTCCATCCCTGAGAGGCTCGGTTCGTTCCTTGTGAGCGGCCGTCTCCGCCGGCGTCATCCAGGGCCGGTTTCCGGGCCGGATTCCGTCCAGGCAGGCCTTCAGACGATAGTAATCCCGCTGGGAGATGGGGTCGAACTTGTGGTCATGACATCGCGCACAGTTGACCGTCATGCCGAGGAAGGTCTGGGCCACGGTCCCCACCATCTCTTCCATTTCCTCGGCCCGGACCCGGGCTCGCATGAGATCGCTCTGCTGCGTGTTCCCCACCTCGTCCCAGGCAGCCGCGACCAGGAAACCGGTGGCCGCGACCCCGTCCCGGGTCCGAGGCTCCAGAGTGTCTCCCGCGAGCTGCTCCAGGACGAACCGGGAATAGGGCTTGTCCTGATTGAAGCTCCGAATCACATAGTCGCGGTAGGGCCAGGCATGATCCCGGATCTTGTCCCGCTCATAGCCCTGGCTCTCCCCGAAGCGGGCCAGATCCAACCAATGCCGGCCCCAGCGCTCGCCGTAGTGCGGCGAGGCCAGCAGGCGGTTCACCAGATTTTCGTAGGCTCGGGGCGACGTGTCTGAGACGAACGCCTCGACCTCCCCGGGCGTGGGCGGCAATCCCAGCAGATCCAAGGTCGCCCGCCGGATCAACACCTCCCGGGACGCCGGCGGAGAAGGCTCCAACCCCCGTTCCTCCAGAGCCGCCAGGATGAAGGCGTCGATGGGTTTTCGAACCCACGGCGCCTGCTTCACCACGGGAACGGCCGGGCGGTGCACCGGTTTCAGGGACCACCACAGCGGTTCGGGCGAATCCTCGCCGGCCTGGGATGCGTCCTGGTCCCCAACCGGCCAGACGGCTCCCTGATCGATCCAGTGCCGCACCAGGTCCACCTCCGCTTTCGACAAGGGACTGGTCGGGGGCATCTCGCCGGATCGGACCTTCTCGAAGAGAAGACTCTTGGCGGACGCTCCCGGCTCCAGGGCCGGACCGGAACTCCCTCCCAACAGGGCCCCTTCCCGGCTCGATAGATCCAGGCCGGCCATGGCGCCGACCCCGCGGTGGCAGACATGACATTTCTGAAGGACGGAAGAGACTTCTCCGGCGGAAGTCTTCGGTGCGGATTCGCTCCGGAGAGGCGTTACCGCCAGGAGCAGCATGGAAAGGCCTGCGATTACCGTCCGTGTGACCGTCCATTGGATACGGCCCGCAAACCTGCCGGTTCGGCAGGGGAAACCGGGGTCGGAGCGGCGGGTTCCAAAAGGGGAAGCAGCAAGATCCGAATCAAGCATAAATCTATCCTGACTTTATCCGGGGGCCAGAGGCAGTTCAACTGCCCGACAGGTGTGAGAGAAGAGATTTCGGGGTGATGGTACTATCTGCCGATGCGCGCCAAGGGGTCGGCACGGCTGCTCCTCATGGTCCTTCCCGGCTTCGCCGTCCTGAGCCTGGCCCAGGTGGTGCCGCAGTACAAGGGCAAGAAGGAGAATCTTCCCCGGGTCGTAGCGCCCCAGCCGATCCCCTTCAGTCACAAGCTCCACTCCCGGCTCGGCCTGACCTGCGGGGGCTGTCACGCGGGGGCGTCCAAGGGGGGCGCGAGCCGACTTTCCGGCGCCCGCCGTCTGCCTGACGCCACAATTCGGTCCGGAAGAACGATCCTGGAATCCAGGCGCTCAAAGTCCTGCATCGGCAGAGAAAAGAACCCGAATGGGTCCGAGTCTACCAGCTTCCCGACTTCGTCTTCTTCAGTCACGCCAACCATGTGAACGCCCAACTTCCCTGCAGTTCCTGTCATGGGCCCGTCGAACGGCGTGAGGTTCTGGCCCAGGAGGTCTCCAGCAACATGGAGATGTGCATGAACTGCCACAAGGCCTCCTCCGTCTCCACCGATTGCCATCTCTGCCACGAGCTGGGGGAGTAGGTTGGGAGCGGCGGCTTTCTTGCCGCCGATTCCGGGGGGTGTGGGGGGCTGGAAGCCCCCCACGGTCGCCCCGCCAGTCAGGCCAGATGGAGATAGACATCGTCTCCCTCCACCGTGACGCGGTACGTCCTCACCCGCAGCCGGGGATCGTAGAGGGCCCGGCCTGTCTTCAGTTCGAACTCCCAATTGTGCCAAGGGCACTTGAGGATCTCGCCCTCCCGCTCCCAGGTGACGTGGTAAGGACCGCTGGAGCGGACATGCGGCCGGAGGCGTCCTTGACAGAGGGGGCCACCCTGGTGCGGGCAGACATTTTTGACGGCATGGAATTTGCCGTTGACGTTGAAGACGCCGATACCGCTCCGGCCGCCGAGTGGGACGATCTTTCTGGAACCGGAAGGCAGATCCTGGACCTTGCCAACATGCCGACGCATCCCGACTCCTCGTTATCTGCCCCCGTTGGACGCCGGCTCAAGGTCGCCCAGACGGTCACCGTAGAGCTCGCGGGCGTTGTCGTAAAAGACCCGCCGTCGCAACTGCGGAGACACGCCTCGCAGCACCCGGTCCGGGTTGTCCCAATCCCAATGCGGATAGTCGCTGCCGAAGACCAGGATCTCGTCGGCGTGCAGCCAGCGGAGAAAGACCTTCAGGTCCTCCAGGCTGGGAGGCTGTTCCATCGGCTGGGACCCGAATCGGATGTTGCGGCGGATGTACTCGCTGGGCGGCCGCTTGACCCAGGGCGTGTACTCCCGAGTCGACTTCCAGTCCGCGTCCATGTGCCACATGAGCCCCGGCACCCAGAAGGTGTCGTGCTCCACGAAGAGGAAACGAAGGTTGGAAACTTCTCGAAGACCCCTTCGCAGATGAGACTGGACACGTGGGCCATGGCGTTCTGGGGACGGGCCATTCGCATCTCCAGGTAATAGGAAGGGTACCCGACTCCGGTGGGGGGGCCTGAAACTCCAGTCCCTTCGGACCCGAAGTGGATGCATACGGGCAGGCAGTACTCCTGAGCCGCCTCGTATATGGGATGGTAGAAGCGATTTCCGAAGGGCATCCGCGCACCAGCGGGAATGATGACCTGGACCATCCGCGGGTGCTTGCCCAAACGGTGGATCTCCTGGGCTGCCTGGTACGGGTCCACGGCCGAAACCGAAATGGAACCGAAAAAACGGCGGTCCGCCGCGATCCAGGTGTCCAGGGTCCAGTCGTTGAAGGCGCGGCAGAGGGCGGCCGCGTAATCCACGTTCGGGTGGACCGATGCTCCGTACACCGTCGAACCGGTCAAGACGGCGGCCGCCACGCCGTACTCGTCCAAGTGCCGTTTCCGAGCCATGTCGATGTTGTTGGCGGGATGAATGTCGCCGTCCCAGACATCGGCCCGGGCGCCGCCCTTCGGCATGTTGGTGTAGCCGGTGGAGAATCCCCCGGGCATCATCAGGCCGAAGTCCTGAATATGCTCCACGTAGTCGCGAGGAAGGTAGGGGAAAAGTTCTTCCGGTTCGGCGATCATGTGGTGGACGTCGCAATCGATGATGGGTTCTCGGGCCATGGCCTTTCCCTCCCTCAGTGGCGCCCCCGTGGATCAGGCCCCGACCCGGACCAGGAACAGGGTGAACAGGATGATGGCGATGACGCACACCCAGGCCAACAGAAAACCCACGACCGTTTGCTTCGAGGGCTTGCTGACTTCCAGATCCCACATGGTCACTTCCTGTCCAGCCGGATGCCCGCTGCCCGCAGGCGGTGCTCCTCTCCGATGGGCGTGTCCAGGATGGCATAGAAGCGGTCGAGCCGTTTCCTGTCTGCCGGCGGCGTGAGGAGACTGACGACGATCATGCAGAAAAACCCGCCACCAGGTAGATCAGAAACTGCTGGTGCAGTTCCCAGCCCCAGACGAAGCGGGAAAGATACCAGAGAAGGGACGATCCCAGGATCCCGGCCCAGGCTCCATAGGCGTTGCAGCGCCGCCACAGCACTCCGCCCCAGAAGGCGATCCCGAAGAAGGCGACCAGAGACCAGGTCAGCTTGAGAATGCCCACCACGGTGGTGGCGTAGGTGGCGACGACGATCCCGCCCATGACCACCGCCACTCCGACCAGCCGGCCCACGTTGAGATAGTGCCGGACCGATGCCTCGGGTCGCAGGTAGCGTTGGTAGACGTTCTTCACGAAGAGGCCGAGCCGTCCACCATCAAGGAGTCGCAACTGGACATGGCGGCCGCCACCATGGAGGCCAGCATGACGCCCACGAGTCCCACGGGCAGCAGATCCCGGGAAGCCAGACCGAAGGCGTGCTCGGAATCGGCCAGGTCGGGATAGAGGGCGATGCAGGCCACACCGGTCAGGGCCCAGGCCAGGGTGCAGATTCGCTTGAGCATGTTGCCGAAGGTGAATCCGACCCGGCCCTCCAGCTCGGTCTTCCCCGCCCCGGCGATCTCCATGTGATGGGGTTGGGCCACGATCCCCACCAGAGCGTTGATGACGATCATGACGATGTAAAACGGTGTGACCCGGTCGTAGCCCGCCGGCGGGTCGCCGGGCGCCATCAGGCTGAACATCTCCTCCGGGACCTTCTGATGCAGTCCGGCGAATCCGCCCACCGCCTCCATCACGAAGGGGATCAGGAGAAAGGAGAGGACGATGATGAAGAAGCCCTGGATGAAATCGGTGACCACGGCCGCCGGGAGGCCTCCCAGCAGACCGTAGCTGAGAAAGAGTATGGTCATGACGCCGATGGCCAACTCGGGACTTATGGCGCCGCCCGAGATGGCGCTGGCCGCCTTTCCGGTTCCCAGGAGCATGAGACCGATCTGCAGTGAGAGATAGAGCAGACCGTAGATGGTGTAGAGGATGGCCAGAGCCGGACTGAACCGGTCTTCGAAGTAGTCGGCCGTGGTCAGGTAGCGCATCCGCCTCAGAAGGGGCGCCACCAGCCAGTAGAAGGGCGTGGCGAATAAATAGAGCCACTGGTACCAGATCCCCGCCATTCCCATCCGGTAGGAGGCGCCGGCCACGGTGACGGCGTGATCCGTATGGATGGGTCCCGGTCCCGAAGGCGTGCATGACCATGAACGCCTTCCCGAACTTGCGGGACCCCAATGAAGTAGTCGTGGAGGTTGGTGACCTTCCGGGCCGCCCCAGAGACCCGCAACGGTGACACCAAACAGGTAAACGATCAGGGTGGTGAGATCCAGCCAGTGCAGTCCGAACATGGGTTCAGGAACCTCTTTCGAGTTTGAGTCGGGCGACCGCGAGCCGGGGGAGAGGTTCTCTAATTACTGGTCATTCAGGCCGAAGGTCGGTTCGGACACGACCCATTGTCCCCGGGTGAAGTCGGGAAAGAACACCGGTGCGCTGCCCCGGGCGATGGAGCGCTCGGACAGCGGACCAATGGCGCTCCAGGAGGCCGACTCGTAGACGTCGATGGGAGTGGGCCGGCCCCGTTTTCAACGCTTCCATGAAACCGTTGACGACGAAGAAATCCATCCCCCCGTGTCCCGCGCCTGCAGCCTCTTCCCCGAAACGTTTCCAGAGTGCGTGATCATGCTCCCTCTGGTACTTCTCGAAGGGCTCCCACCGGTGCTCCTCGGGGCTGAGGTCCTCGATATAGATCGACTTGTTGTCGCTCATCCAGATGCCCCGGGTTCCCTGTACCCGGAAGTTCAGGGAATAGGGCCGGGGAAGGTTGGTGTCGTGACTGACCAGGAGAGTCTCCCCCCGGGCGCACTTGATCACCGACGTCACCACGTCGCCCAGAGCCCACTGAATCTTGGCGTTGGGATGATCCGCGCCCCCTTTGCGGACAATGTAATCGTGAAGGCCTCGCGCCTTGGTGGCCGTGGAGGTCAGGGTCACGAACCGGTTCCCGCGGTCGATATCCAGGCAGTTGGCCATGGGACCGGCGCCGTGCGTCGGGTAGACGTCGCCGTTGCGCTGGATCGAGTGCTGGGTCCTCCAATTGGCTTCACCCCTGGAGCCGGGTCCGAACTTGGCCCCGGGATTGAACTTGACGTGCCGCAAGTCGTGCTGGTAGGCCGCACTGGCAATGGATGAGCTCTCCGAAGAGTCCCCTCCCGGACCATCTTCAGAGCCGCCATCACGTCCCGCCGGTAGCAGACGTTCTCCAGCATCATGCAAGGCTTTTTCGTGGCTTCGGAGGTGTTGACCAGATCCCAGCACTCCTGCAAGGTCACGGCCGCCGGCACCTCGACGGCCACCGCTTTGCCCCGCCTTCATGGCCGCCACCGACATGGGGGTGTGCCAGCGCCAGGGAGTGGCGACCACGACGGCGTTCCAGGTCGTCACGCTCCAAAAGATTGTGGAAGTCATCGTCTTCCCCGGCATAGACGCCGGGATCGTTGCCTCCCGACTCCCGCACCAGGGGCCGCCGCCCGGTTCGCGGACTCGGCTCGGAGGTCGCAGACCGCGTTCACCTGGGTGTCCTTCCGGGCCAGGGGACAGCTTTAACAGGTGGGTTCCCCGCCCACCGACGCCGATAAACCCGAGACGAACCACCCGGTCGTCGCTGCCGCGCAGGACGCTGGGCCATCCTCCCGACAGGGCTGCCGTCGCGGCGGCACTGCCTTGTATGAAGCTACGCCTCGTGGAACCTGACATGGTGTCCTCCAATCCCCCGTCCGAGGGCCAACTGCCCCCGGAAGCCACCAGGGAGCGAAATTCTACCGCCTTCCGACTCTGCCTCGCAATTGAAGCAGGTTTTGCAGGAGTGTGTGGTTGTCGTTTCCCGTGGAGTAGCGAGACGGGCGCGAACGTCAGTGCGTGGAAAAGTCGTCACGGTTTATTACCGGTGACCTCAGCGCCTAGGAGTCTGCGCGGTAGAAATGATCGTAGCGAGGAAAGTGGGGAATCGAGGCCAGATTTTCTCGATTTTGAGGTGCATAGTTGTTCTATTCGCCGAGAAATCGAGGAAATATGGACCGATTCTACCGCTTTCGCAGTAGATCAATTTCTGCGGCGCAGGCTCCTAGCATCCCAGGACCTGCACATGTCCGTGGCGTCCGTACTCGAGCAGTTTCCGGTCGCGAGTCACCAGCGTGTACCCGAACGCCCCGCGCCGTCGCTACGAGAATGCGGTCGGCAGGATCACCGGGCGGCGCTCCAGGTAAGCTGGCCGAGGCGACCAGCACCGCAGGCGGCCATCTCCGCCAACGCAACTCCAGGCAGCTCGCAGAAGCGTTGGAACCAGATATCGGGACTGATCGAGAGCGCCATTATTCCGTTGGCCACGAGCGTGGCGATTTCCCATTGCGCTGATCGGGGATACGACAAGACGCTCCACCTCTGCCCCACGCAAGACGCTTGCGGCCGGTTCTCGCAAACGGTCCCCATTTGCGATCCGGATCACCGCGCAGGTATCCACCAGAAGGACGGCCATGGCTGCCTAACGCGCAACGTCCCAATCTTCTTCGAGAGGAGAGGCCAGGTCCGCGCCGGAGGTGCGCCCCCGGGGCGGGATGAGGCTATTGAGAAAAACGAACCAGGTATCGCTTGGACTTGCCGACCGAAAGGACGACCACACACCGGCGCCGGCACGGTGCCGGAGCAGGTCCTCGTTGGCATCGGAAACCCGGGTCCCGTTCACGGAGACGGCGTTCTGCTTCACCAGCCGCCCTCGCGCCCCCCTTGGACGGGGCCGCTCCGATCCGGACCATGGCGTCGGCGACCGGGCAGGAGAGGTCAGGATTGGCCGTCAGGGTGGGCACGGATCGAGCCACCATGTCGGCGACGGCGGTGTCCATGTCGGCCGCCTTTCCGGAGAAGATGACCCGGCTGGCCTGCCGCGCGGTCTCGGCGTCGCGGACCCCATGCACCCGGACGGTCAGCGCCGTGGCCAGCGCCTTTTGAGGCCGCCGCTCATGCGGTGGAGCCGCCGCCAACGACTCGATCTCTGCGCTGGACAGATCGGTCAGCCAGCGCAGGAAACGACCCACGTCGACGTCCGCGGAGTTCAGCCAGAACTGGTAGAACTCGTAGGGACTCGTCAGCTCCGGGTCGAGCCAGACCGCACCCTTCTCCGACTTGCCGTATTTCTTCCCCTCCGAGTTGGTCAACAGCGGAAAGGTGAGCCATAGACCGTCGCTCCCGCGGCACGCCGCACCAGGTCGACCGCCGGAAACGATATTCCCCCACTGATCCGAGGCTCCCATCTGGATCCGGCAGCCATATTCCCGGTACAGGTGCAGAAAATCGTAGGACTGCAGGAGCTGGTAGGAGAATTCGGTGAAGGAGATCCCCTGCTCCCGGTTCTGGATCCGGGTGCGCACCGAGTCGCGGGTCAGCATCTGATTGACCGAGAAGTTCTTGCCCACGTCGCGCAGAAAGGCGATGACGTGCATGTCCCGGTACCAGTCGGCGTTGTTGACGAAGCTGGCTCCGGCCCTTCGGTTCGGCCGAAAAACTCCGAGACCTGGCGCTTCAAACGCGCCGATGCGCCGGTCGATCACCTCATGGGTCTCCAGCGTGCGCTCCCGGTCCTTGCCCGATGGGTCGCCGATGAGGCCCGTAGCCCCCCCCAGCAACACGATGATCTGACCGCCTCGGCGCTTGTAGCGGTCCATCCCCAGGAGCGGAATGAGGCCTGCCCGCGTGCAGACTGCCGGCACTGGATCGTAACCGACGTACAGGGGTGGCAGCGATCTGGATAGAACCGGATCGGTCAGCTCGACGGTCTTCTGTGAGACGAGGCCTCGGGACTCGAGGTCGGCGAGGAACGGCGGCAGTTCGGTTCCGGAACGGAAGGAAGAGGTCATGGTCTGGCCGCGTCGATCATCCAGTTCAGGGCGTGCGCGCCGTTTCGGACAACGCCGGGCGAACACGGTCCATGGTGCACCGCACACGGCCGGAATTCGATATTCGGTCCCTCCTGCGGAAGATTGACCCAGGCCCCGGTTCAAGTCAAGAGCGGACAGGGGACAAAGAAAGAGCAAAGAGGAAAGAAAAAAGTGTGGAGAAAAGACGCCAAGTCGTCGGGAGGCGGAAGAATACCTCAGGTTGAAACACTCTCCCGCCGCGCGTTATCCTGACCGAGCTTCCCGGGTGGGTTCCCATCGGCGTGGAGGTCCCCAACTGCCGGGGCAGAATGTGACTGCCGCCCGGCCGCGCACGAATTCCAAGGAGCATTCAATGACAGCTGAACAACGACTTGAAGAATTGAACATCCAGCTTCCGGACGCACCCCAGCCGGTGGCCATCTATCGGCCGGCGGTCCAGGTCGGAAATCTGTTGTTCGTCTCCGGTCACGGTCCCAACCGGGCCGACGGAACCCAGATCACCGGAAAGGTAGGCGTCGAACTGACCGCCGAGGAAGGCAAAGAGGCGGCGCGGGTCACCGGACTGTGCATCCTCAGCACGGTCCGGAACACACTGGGGTCCCTGGATCGCGTGGTCCGAGTCGTGAAGGTACTGGGGATGGTCAACGCGACGCCTGATTTCGGGGAGCAGCCCCAGGTCATCAACGGATTCAGCGAACTGATGATGGAGGTCTTCGGCGACCCGGGTAAAGGCGCACGCAGCGCCGTGGGGATGGGATCCCTCCCCGGCAACATTCCGGTCGAGGTGGAGGCCATTTTCGAGGTCGAGTGATTCGGGAGGAGGCGCGAACCACGCCGCATCCCACAGGATTGGCCCCGCCGCTGGCTCGACCGGGCCGTCTCAGGGGTCGGCGACGACCTGCCCGTAGTTGATGGTGGTGTCGATAATCCCGATTTCGACCCGCCGGTTCTTGGCCCGGGCCTTGGGTGTGGTCCCCGGCAACAGCGGGTTGGCCTTGCCGTGGCCCTTCGTGCTGACGATGCCGGGATCGATGCCGGCGTCCACCAAGTAGTTCCGCACCGCATCGGCTCTACGCTCGGAGAGCCTCTGGTTGTATTCGCCGCTACCGATGTCGTCGGTGTGCCCGTGGATCTGGACCCGGTATCCCGTGGAGGTCAGGAGAACACCGGCGATCCGGCTGAGCAGTTCCCGGTTCTCGGGACGTAGCGTCGCCTTGTCGAAGTCGAACTCGACAGCATCGCTGCCCAGGTTCATCACGACGCCCAACGCCGTCCGGCGGGTTTCGACGATACCGCTCAAGACTTCATGCAGGCGATTCAGCTCCCGTTCCCGTTCCGCGCGAATCCGCTCTGACTCTTCCCGGGCGGCGCGGGCATCCTCTTGGGCGACGTGAGCTTCTTTCTTGGCGGCTTCCGCCTGCCGCCGAGCTTCAGCCCGGTCTCGTTCCGCTTTGCGCCGGGCCGAGTCGGCCGCGTCCTTTCCCCGGGCCGCCTCCAGGGCAATAAGCTTCGCCTCCTGGGCCCGGTCGAGGGCCTGGCCAGTCCTCTTCTCCACCTGCTCCAGCCGCTGGAGCACCGCCTGCAAAGTCTCGTTCGCCTCGGCGGTCTTCCGTTCCAAGGCGTTCAACTGATTACAACCCCGGTAGATGAAGATGCCGGCCATCAGAGCCAATATCAGGATGGCGCCGATCGCCATCTGGGCAGGCGAAGCTCGTCCGTTTGTGCTTCCGGTGGAAACCTCGAAGTTCCGGTTTTCGTCGAGCCATGGGTATTTCAGTTTAACAAACATTTTCGCCTGGACACGCTTCGGAGTTCGGCGGCTGAGAGACGACTTTCCGGTCGCCCACTCCCTGACGCGTCCTGTTGCTCGTCGCTTTATTGCAGCACTGGAGATCGGCGGCAAGAAAGCCGCCGCTCCCAATCGGCGGCAAGACAGCCGCCGCTCCTGATCTTGCCCTTGCTCCCACGGATTAGTAGGCTTCACTCCTCATATGGACACGGCGGACACTCGATCCACGCCCGAAGACCGCTACGACCCGGTATTTCTCCACTCCCGGCGGGAGGCCATCCTCATCGCCGGCGCGTGGGCGCTGGGCCTGGTGTGGGCCGTCCCCTACTGCTATCTGAACGGCTACGGTTTGCCGCCGGGAGAGGTCGAAACCACGCTCGGCGTTCCCACCTGGCTCTTCTGGGGCATCCTCATCCCCTGGATCGCCGCGGACCTGTTCACGGCCTGGTTCTGCTTCTTCTACTTTGTCGAAGACGACCTGGGGGAGGAGCGGGCCGAGGCTGAGGGCATGACCGGGCGAATTCGGACCGAGGCGGCATCTTGACCGACCTGGTGCCCTCCCCCTCCTACGGATCGAACGCGGCCCTGGTCACCTTCCTCATCTACACCCTGGGCGTCCTGTTCCTGGCCTGGATGTCCAACCGGTTGCGCAAGACCAAGAGCTTCCTCTCCGAGTACTTCCTGGGGAGCCGGAGTCTGGGGGTCTGGGCCTTCGCCCTCACCTTCGCCGCCACCAGCGCGTCCGGAGGCAGCTTCACCGGCTTCCCCTCCAAGATCTACACGCACGGTTGGATCCTGGGGCTCTGGATCGGCAGCTACATCGTGGTGCCCATCTGCGGGATGGGCCTGTTGGGAAACGAATCAATCAGATCGCCCGCCGGACGGGGGCCATCACCGTCCCCGACGTCCTTCGCGACCGGTTCGAGAGCGCGGGATTCGGACTGTTGTGCACCGTCATGATCATCTTTTTCATGTCGGTGAATCTGGTCGCCCAGTTCAAGTCGGGCAGCTGATCCTCAAGACTCTTCTCTTGGATGTCCCTTTCTTCCGTAGCTCGGTCCTGAGCGTTGCCGAAGTATCCCAGGGACTGAGCTTGACCGAGGGGGTGGACCCGGGCTATCTGCTCTGCCTGCTGACTTTCGCCGTGGCCGTGATCCTCTACACCACCTACGGCGGCTTTCATGCGGTCGTTTGGACCGACGTGATGCAGGGCGTGGTCATGGTGACGGGCGTGGTCGTCATGCTCCCGCTGGCTCTGATTGCCGTCGGCGGCCTGGATTCGGCCACCCAGCGTCTGGGCCGCATGGTCCCGCCTCGCTTGGGTGTCACCGACCTGGAGCTGTCCGCACCCAGCTCGGAGGACACGATCATCCGTTCGGAGTCTGGTTGACGGCGTCCGAATCAGAAAGGCGAGCCGCGCCTCCTGCGAATCAGCCAGGAAGTGGTGATCCCCGGGGATCCGTCCGGGCACGGGAGATCCAGGCAGTGGAGATAACGTCGGAGGAAGAAGCGGCGAGTATCCGGGAGCAACTCGCGGCAGGGACTCTTCCGGCAGCCCCGCCGTCCGTCAGCGCCACGCGGATCGCGACCGAACCCTACCGGTCAGGAGCCGATAGTCCCGGCGTCTACGTGAGCGGACCTGGTCCGGACCGCTACAGCGACCTGGGGTTCCTCCCTCTGAGCCTGGCCTTCTCCTTTTTCTTCATGTGGGCCATCTCGGGAACAGGCCAGCCCAGCACCATGGTCCGCCTGATGGCCTTCAAGGGCTCCGGCACCTTGAAGCGTTCCATCTTCACCGTGGCCATCTACTATTCCCTGATCTACTTTCCGCTGGTGATCATCTTCTGTTGCGCCCGCATCTTCCTGCCCGGCATGGAGTTGGAGTCGGACCGGATCATGCCGGCGACCGCCGTCTTCCTCAGCAGCTTCGCCGGCGCACCCTGGATGGCGGGGATACTGGTGGCGGCTCCTTTCGCCGCCGTCATGTCCACGGTGGACAGCTTCCTGCTGGTCATCTCCTCCGCCCTGGTCCGGGACGTCTATCAGCGCAACATCAACCCTCAGGCACCCGAGCTCACCATCAAGAGGATGACCTATATCACTACCTTCGTGGTCGGCTTCGCGGCGGTGATCGGAGCGGTGAACCCGCCCCAGTTCCTGCAGGACATCATCGTCTACACTGGGAGCGGGCTCGCCTCCTGTTTCCTGGCCCCCGTCATCTTGGGACTCTACTGGCCGCGAATCAACACTTTGGGAGCCATGTCGGGCATGTTGGGCGGCTTCCTGTTTCACCTGTCCCTCTACGGAGCCGGCTATCTCGCCTACGGGCGTTTCTCCTCCTACCGGCTCCTGGGACTCGATCCGGTGATCTGGGGCCTGGCGGTCTCCTTCTTCCTGGTGATTGCGGTCAGCAAGGCGACGCCACCGCCGCCCCGCCATCTGGTCCGGAGGTACTTTTTCAAGCAAAAGCCGGGAGCTTGACGGCGATCCCGCGCCGGCCCGGTACGGCGCCGGTCAACATGAAGACCATGTGGAAATACCAGCGCTACCTTCCGGTTCGCGACATCCGGCACGTCCTCACCCTGGGCGAGGGCGCCACGCCCCTGGTCCAACTGGACGACGGACCGTTCCTGAAAATGGAGCAACTCAATCCCTCCGGCTCCTACAAGGATCGATTCGCCAGTTGCGCCGTCTCCCGGATGCGGGAAGGGGGTCTGAGCTCCTGTCTGGCCACCTCCTCCGGCAACACCGGCTCGGCCCTGGCCGCCTACTGCGCGCGAGCCGGAATCCCCTGCCACATTTTTCTGGTGGAGACCACGCCGGCGGGGAAGGCGGTTCAGATGCTGGCGTACGGGGCGGTCCTGAAACGGGTCAGGGGATTCGGGCTGGACCCGGCGGCCAGCCGGTACGTGATGGAGCTTCTCCAGAAGGAGGCTCCGGCCAGACGTGCCGCGCTTCAGATCTCCGCCTTCACCTTCAGTCCCGAAGGAATGGACGGGGTCAAGAGCATCGCCTACGAGATCGCCGACGAGCTGCGGGACGTCGACGACGTCTTCGTTCCCATCGGTGGAGGGGGCCTGTTGACGGCCATTGCCCGAGGGTTCGCCGATTATTTTCGGGAGGGCAGGATCTCCCACCTGCCCCGGGTCCACGCCGTCCAGCCCCGAGGCTGCGCCACCGTCACCGGGCCCATGGACCGGGGAGAGTCTCAAGCGGTGGAGGTGGAGTGCACGTCGGTCATCTCCGGTCTTCAGGTTCCCAACGTCATCGACGCGCAGTTGGCTCTGGACGCCGTCCTGGAGACGGGCGGCAGCGGACAGTCGGTGAGCGACCAGGAGGTCTTTTCGGCTCAGGAGGTGCTGTTCAGCCGAGGGGTCTACTGCGAGCCCGCCGGCGCCACCGCCTACGCCGGTTACTTGAAAGCCCGATCGGCGGGTACGGTGACGTCTGCGAGCCGGGCGGTCTGCATCGTGACGGGACATGGTTTCAAGGACCTGGGATCGGTGGAACGGGCCGTCAGCTCCCGGTCCATCCCCATGGTGGAACTGGACCGGCTCCTGGATTGAGATTGCCCATGGCCCTGAGGATCGATCGAAACGTCATGGTCACGATGCGGGACGGAGTCCGCCTGGGAACCGACCTCTACCGGCCCGCCGACGCCTCGGGCCCCTTGCCGGCCCTCCTGGAACGGACCCCCTACGGGAAGCAGGACCTGGAGCGGATGCGGCGGGCCGAGCGCTACGCCGAGCATGGCTATGCCGTGGTGGTCCAGGACTGCAGGGGCTGCCATTCCTCCGAGGGAGAGCTGGTCTTCCTGGTCAACGAACCATTCGACGGCTACGACGCCGTGGAGTGGACGGCCCGGCAGGCGTGGTGCGACGGGAAAGTGGGGACCTACGGGACCTCTTACGTGGCTTGGACCCAGAGCACGCTGGCCACGCAGGACCCCCCACATCTAGCCTGCATGATCCCAGTCATGGGCGGCTGGAACGCCTACACCAGCTCGGTTCGTCAGGGCGGGGCCTACGAGCTCCGTTTCCTGGCCTGGGCCTTCTGGCACTCCGTCAACCACGGGAACCCCGAAACCAGGGCACGCCCCTGGTTGCAGGAGGGGCTGTCGTCGGGTCCCGATTTTCGGCATTGGCTCCGGCGGCTGCCGCTGCGAAGGGGGCAGAGCCAGCTTGCGTTGCTCCCGGGATACGAGCGCTGGGCGTTGGAGTTGGTCCGGCACGGAGACTACGACGAGTTCTGGAAACAACCCGGGTTCGCCATCGAGGAGTTCCTGGAGCAGCACTCGGACGTCCCCATCCTCCTGATCGGAGGCTGGTACGACTCCTACACCCGCGCCACGCTGGAGGCCTTCCAGGCCCTGAGGCAGGCCAAGAAGGGACCGGTGAAGGTGGTCATGGGTCCCTGGGTGCACGGCACCTACACCACCGAGGAGCAGGTCTCCGGCGATGCGGATCTGGGACCGGAGGCGCCGCTGGTGAGTCTGGACCGCCTCCATCTGGACTGGTTCGACCAGTGGCTCAAGGGCCGGGAGACGGGCGCGGCCCGCATGCCGGCCATCCGATGGTTCCTCATGGGCGGCGGCAGCGGACGCAGGACACGCCTGGGCAATCTGGACCACGGCGGGCACTGGCGCGAGGGAGACGGCTGGCCGTTGCCGCAGTCGACGCCCACGCCCTACTACCTCCATCCGGACCGGACCCTGTCGACTCTCCCCTCGGACCGGAAGGAGTCCTCCACCAGCTACTCCTACGATCCGCGGCGTCCGGTCCCCACTATCGGGGGAAACTTCTCTTCCTTGAGCTATGTTCGGACTTGGCCCGAGGGGTCCGGCCGGAATCGGTTCCACGCCCACCATGATCGAGGCCGTGTCTCCGGCCGGGGGTTTCGACCAGACCGAGGGCCCGGAATTCTTCGGATGCACGCCACCCTATCTGCCCCTGGGTTCCCGTCCCGATGTCCTGGTATTGGAGACCCCTCCGCTGGAGCAGGACCTGGAGATCGCGGGTCCCGTGGAGGTCAAGCTCTGGGTCGCCTCCTCCGCACGGGACACCGACTTCACCGCCAAGCTCATCGACGTCCATCCTCCGAGCCGGGACTACCCTCTGGGCTATGCGTTGAACCTGAGCGACAGCATCCTCCGGGCCCGATACCGCGAGGGTCGCGGAACTGCTCGGCTCCTGGAACCGGGAGAGGTGGTCTCCATCACCATCGTCCTCTACCCCACGGCCAACCGCTTCCGGAAGGGACACCGGATTCGCGTGGACGTCTCCTCCAGCAACTTCCCGCGATTCGACGTCAATACCCAACACGGGGGAGCCGCTGGGCCGGGAACGGAGTTGGACCATCGCGCACAACACCATTTTCCATGACCGGCGCCGGCCGTCACATATCACGCTCCCCTGGTGGCCGGGTGACCGCGCTTTTGATACCGGCGCATTTGCGTTTTGAAGACATCTCCGATTCTGTTGATAATGAGCATCACGTGAACCTTTTCGCCGCAGGAGGTCGGGTTTGAAATTTCTTGGAGTCGTTTCCCTGGCTTGGATCACCATCCACCCGGCCTTGGCCGCGGACTGGCCTTACTGGCGCGGTCCGAATCAGAACGGAGCCGCCATGGAGGAAGCGGCCGTCACCTCCTGGGATCAGGGTGGAACGGGTCTTCTCTGGAAGTTCGATGAGGGAGGCCGCACCACGCCCATCATCATGGACAACCGGCTCTTCGCCATCCTGCCGGTGGGGGAAGGTCCCACGCGGGGGGAACGGATCGTGGCGCTCGACGCTCTCACCGGCCGCAAGCTCTGGGAAAAACGGTTCAACGTCTTCCATACCGACATCGTAGAGAATCGGGTCGAATCGGGTCGGGTGGACGGCCCTGGTCGGGGACCCGGATTCGGGCCGGATCTACGCTCACGCCACCGGGGGGAGTTCTTTCTGCCTCACCCGTGACGGTGATGAGGTCTGGAAGGTCTCCATGACCGAGGAGTTGGGCCGGATCAGCGGCTACGGAGGGCGCCTGCACACGCCGATCCTGGACGAAGACCGGGTCGTGGTGAGCTATCTCAACTCGAGTTGGGGAAATCTGGCCCGGCCTCTCCATCGATATGTTGCCTTCAACAAGGGGAGCGGGGCCATCCAGTGGTGGGCGGCGCCGGGGGGACAGCCACTGGACACGACCTACTCGGCCCCGGTGACGGCCGTGATGGGCGGCCGGCGAATGTTGGTGGCGGCGACGGCCGACGGCAACGCTTATGGAATGTTGGCCCGCAACGGTGTGAAAAGAGGTGGACGTTCCGCCTCAGCAAACGGGGTCTCAACGCTTCCGTCGTGGTGGACGGAGACCGGGCGTACCTGTCTCACAGCGAAGAGAACTTGCATACCTCCAGGATGGGGAGCATCGTCTGCATCGACGGAACCGGACGGGAGACATCACCGGGACCGGCGTCGTCTGGAGGCATGACGGTCACACCTTCGGGTATGCCTCGCCCGCTGTCGCCAACGGCCGGCTCTACGCGGTGGACAACAGCGCCAATCTGTTCTGCATGGACGCCGCCAGCGGCGAGATTCATTGGGAATACAACATGGGCCGGGTGGGCAAGGGAATCGCCCGTGGTCACTGGCGACGGCGTTGATCTACGTGGGAGAACAGAACGGCATCTTCCACATTCTTCGCGACGAAGGGACCCCGATGCGTTTCCCCTCGACAAGGAGGTGTTCGAGCGGCCGGACGGCACCGTGGACGAGATCTTCGGCTCTCCGGCCGTCGTCAACGGACGCGTCTACTTCATGACCCGCTACGGTATCTACTGCCTCGGCAAGGCGGACCGGCAAGTAAAGGCTCTGGAAGCACCACCGGCTCCGCGCGAGACCGCCCGCCCGGAACCAGGGTTCCAAGGCCAGCCTTCGGGTGGTGCCGGCGGAGGCGACGCTGAGACCCGGCGAGCAGATCCGCCTGAAAGGACTCCGATTCGACTCGGTGGGCTCGCCTCCCTCACCGGCCAGCAGCGTCAAGTGGTCGGTGAGCGGCGTGTCCGGATCCATCGTTCCGGACGGGACATTCACCGCTTCGAACCGGCAGGCGTTCTCAGCGGGTTTGGTTACCGCCGAGTCCGCGGCCGGAGACAGCGCTGCCGCACGGATCCGGATCGCTCCCCGACCTGCCGATCCACGAAGACTTCGAGTCGCTGGCGGCCGGCTCGGTGCCGCCGGGCTGGGTGGGCGTGGCCTCCAAGACGCAAGTCGTCGAGGCCGGGGGCAACGTGCTCAAGAAAGCTGGCGTCCAAGGCGCGGCCTTCCCCGCCATTCATGAGGCTTCGAGCCTACGCGACCCCCCCCATCCCGGGAGGGTATACGGTGGAAGCGGACCTGATGGGAACACTGGCCCGCAAACGCTTCAAGCCGGACATGGGGCTGATCAACAGCCGCTACCGTTTCATCATGATGGGGATGAGGAAGAGGCTGCGGATCGAGACCCTGGTCGCCGCTGCCGCGCCTGCGGCACGACGTCGCCTTCCCCTGGGATCCGGAGGTCTGGTATCGAGCCAAGTTCTCGGTGCTTTTGGAGGGTGACCAGGCCCGAGTCCGAGCCAAGGTCTGGCCCGGGAAGAACCGGAGCCACAGACCTGGAACATCGAGGTGCTGGACCCGCATCCGAACCGGGACGGCAGCGCCGGCCTCTACGGCTATTCCGTCGGAACCACGTCCAAGAGCGACGGTCCCGAGATACTCTTCGACAACTTCAAGGTGGTGAGGAATGATGACTAGTAGTCGAGCCAGGATCGTGCGCGTTCTATCCATCCCTGCTGGCGGCGGCGATTTTTGCCGCGCCGGGCGAGCCTCAGGTCCACGCGGGGGACCTGGAAAATGTGGGGCGGGACTCCGGACCGGAACATGGTTTCGGATGAGAAGGGGATGCCTCAACCGGTGGGACGTCTCCAGCGGCGAGAACATCCGTTGGAAGACGCCGTTGGGATCCCAGACCTACGGCAATCCCGTGATCTCCGACGGAAGGATCTTCATCGGCACCAACAACGAAGCCCATCACCGGGCTGGGATCACGGGCGACAAGGGTGTGATCGTCTGTCTGGAGGAGGCCACCGGGAAGGTATTGTGGCAGGCCACCCACGACAAGCTCCCCACCGGGCGGGTCAACGACTGGCCGGAACAGGGGATCTGTTCGTCTCCGTTCGTGGACGGGGACCGGATCTACTACGTCAGCAACCGGGCCGAACTGGTCTGCGCCGACGTGGAGGGGTTTCTGGACGGGGAGAACGACGGTCCCTTCCAGGACGAGAAATACCGGGAGAAAGAGGACGCGGACATCGTCTGGGTGTACGACATGATCGAGGAACTGGGCGTGTTCCCGCACAACCTGGCCACCTCCTCCCCGGTGGGAGCCGGCGACCTGATCTTCCTGCTTACCTCCAACGGCGTGGACGAGGGTCACCTGGATCTTCCCATGCCGGACGCGCCCGCGTTCATTGCCGTGGACCAAGAATACGGGCGAGTTGGCATGGGAGCGGAGCGACCCGGGTGAGAACACCCTGCAATGGACAATGGTCTTCAGCCACCTACGGGCTGGTCAAGGGCCGGCGCCCAGGTCATTTTTGCCGGGGGCGACGGTTGGGCTTACGCCTACGAGCCCCCAGGGTGGAGAAACTGATCTGGAAGTTCGACCTCAATCCAAGGCCTCCGAGTGGAAACTGGGCGGGCGCGGCACCCGGAACAACATCATCTCCACGCCGGTCCTCTATGAAGACAAGGTGCTGCTCAGCGTGGGTCAGGACCCGGAGCATGGCGAGGGTCCCGGTCACCTCTTTTCCATCGACGCGACGCAGACCGGCGAAATCACCGAGAAGGGACGGATCTGGCACGTGGGTGGGGATGACTTCCGCCGCAGCATGTCCACCGTCGCTATTCAGGACGGTCTGCTCTATGCGGCGGATCTGACCGGATTTCTCTACTGCCTGATCTCGCCACCGGAAAACGGCACTGGCGGTACGACATGCTGGCTGCGGTCTGGGGGTCACCCTATCTAGTGGACGGCAAAGTCTATCTGGGAGACGAGGACGGCGACGTGGCGGTGCTGGAGCACGGCACGACGATGAAGGAACTGGCCGTCAACGAGATGGGAGACTCGGTCTACACGACGGCGGTGGCGGCCAACGGAGTCCTCTACATCACCAACCGCAACACCCTGTTCGCCGTCGCCGATTAGGAGCGGCGTCTAGGAGCGGCGTCTTTCAGCCGATCCCTTAAATGGCCCGCCGATCCCCTAAAATGACCATTGGGTAAAGAAGACGGGGGCCGCCTAAAAGACGCCCTTCCTATTGGGTGACTGGAAAGTCGCCCCTCCAGCCCCTACGAAAAAGGGCCGGCACTCAGTGCCGGCCCTTTTTTTCATCCACCTTTGGTGATGTGAATCAGAAGTGGACCGAGAGATGCAACTGGATGAACCGGGGACGTGACGTGGAGCCGAATCGGCCAAATCCCGCCGCGTTTCCGGTGTCGGTGTTTTCAGGCCGCCCCAGATGTGGCGGTTGAACACGTTGAACATATCGACTCCCAAACGGAACGCTCACGTCCTCGTTGACCTGAGTGTCCTTCTGGAGCGTCGCGTTCTCGTTGAAATAGCTGCATTCCCGTTCCTTGGGCAACGTTCTGACGTTCCCCAAAGTCCAAGGCGCCGCATTCATGAACGCGTTGATGTTCAGGAATCGCCCGCCGGGACTGTAGTCCCCGCAGATAGTGTTGGTCTTGATCTGCGAGTTCAGACGCAGGACCGGCCAGATGGCTCCGAAGCCTCCCGGATACCTGACCCGGCTGGTGACGCTGATCGGCTGTCCCGAGAAGTAGTTGTGCTGAAAGCCGAGCGTCCAACCGCTGAGAAAATACCTGGTGAAAAGATTCCCACCGTTGAAAAAACGTTTTCCCGGCCCGAACGGCAGTTCATACATCCAACTCAGAGAGAGGTTCTGGGGGCGATCTTCCTGGTAAACATATCGGAGACCCCGCTGCGAGGTGTGCTGGGCCCTTGTGAACCCATGCCCCTGCTGGGAGAAGCCGACATCGCCGATGGCCTTGGAGATCGTATGGTTGAGCATGAAGCTCAAACCGTGTCCATACCGCTTTTGCAACGACAGGACCAAGGCATGGTAGGTCAAGTTGTTCACGGGCGCAGCCCGCTGCTGGATGTCCAGCATGTGCGGGAATGGTCTGAGCGCCTGGGCGACCGGTCCCGAGAATCCTGGATAAGGAGCAGTGATCCCGGCGGCCTCAGCCTGTGGTGAACCGATCTGGGCCTGCAGAAGGCTCCCCAAACTCAAGTTTCCGACACTGAGCTGGTTTATCCGCAACGCGTCGTTGCTGGGCAGATTGTGCGAGAACTTGCCGTGGTAGTTGGCCCGAATGGCCAGCCCACCGCCCAGGTCCCGCTCCAACCCGGCGTTGAGAGTCAAGGTGCGGCCCGACTTGAAGTCGTCCCGGTTAAGATACTGTACCGCCTGACCGTTGGCGAAGTCCGGCTCCAGAACGGGAAGATTCGGGATGGGGTCCGGCCACCCGTTGTCCCAGTTGAAAGCCGGGGTCAGACCGCCGTCCAGGCTCCTGACGGACGGATCCAGCGTCCACCCCAGGAAGGGCGTGTTGAAGCCGCTGGTCATGGCGCCGAAGAGCGGAAAGTACATGTAGGCGCCGCTGGCCCGGATGACCGTGTTGTCATCTGGTGAATACGCGAATCCCAAACGGGGGCCCCACTGGCTCCAGAGGGTGTCCGCGACCCGCTTGAATCCGTTTCTTCCCGGACCGTCGCCCCAGAACCAGAGCGCCCCCGGCAGTCCCCCCGCTCCGGGGTTGGGTATCGTGGGGTTGAAGGCTCCGATCCGGTCGTAGGTCTCGCCCAAAGGAACGAAAACATCGTTCCGGAGACCATAGTTGATGGTCAACTTTTGGGTGGCGCGCCACGAGTCCTGGAAGTAGATGCCCCAGGCCCCGCCGTTGTGACGAAAGTCGCGTTGACTCCAGACGAATCCCGAGTCTACCTCGCCCAGCAACTTGCTGGCGAAACCGAACCCGGTGTTCGCGTTGCCCGGCAAACCGGTTTCCAGGGCCGAGAAACTGAACGATCCCTGATCGAAGAGGGCCAGGTTCTGCTTGGAGACAGAAAGCAGGTAGGCGGCGCCCACCTTCCATGTTGGCCGGGATGGTCTGGCTGGGGTCGATGAGTTTTTGGAAGATGGGCCCGTAGGCGCTCTGGCCCTGGACGCCGACTTGGGGGGCGATGGGTCCCGGCACTCCCCTGATGCCGACTTCCGCACCCGTATTGTCGTTGGCCAGACCCTGGGTGCCGATGACCCGGGGCGTCCGCGTGACGCCGGTCCGAACGTTGAATAGGACGTTGGGCCGGATCGTGTAGTGGTAATTGAAGCGATAGCGGTACTGAACTTGGTCGTTCTTGTGAAGACTGGAGATGGACTCGTCAAAGACCGGGGCGTAGTTTGACCGGGATTCCTGCAACGACTGCTCCCATCCGACCGTGAGCCGGTGGTCGCCCGCCTCGTCGAGCTGATGATCGACCTTCAGGTAGAAAGAGGACTTGTCGACCGGTGTGGAGGTCAGGCCCCCGACCCAGTTGTTGGTCACACCCGGCCGATTGGGCAGCCCGATCCGCGAAATCAGGTTCTTGGTGACGGTGCTGAATCGATCCGCAGGAATCATGTTGTTGGGGAACGGGTCCCGAATGAACCCGCCCTGCCCGTCCGAGCGAGTGGTCATGGGGTCGTAGATGGCGCCCTGGTGGATCGGCCGGCCCAGAGAGTCGGTCCCGATCTGGGGGCCCAGAATCTCGCTGAAGTCGCCGCTGCGCATGGCCGCGGTGGGCACGGTCCGCACCGCGTCTCCCGGAGCGGTCCGCAGCTTGTAGCCGTCGAACCCGCCGAAGAAGAACGTTCGGTTCTTCCAGATCGGGCCTCCCAGCACGAATCCGTAGTCGTTCTGCCGGGTCACGCTCTTGCTCGGGGCCAGCCAGGGCCGGGCGTCGAGAATGTCGTTCCGGAAATACCAGAAGACATCGCCGTGCAAGTCGTTGGTGCCCGACTTGAAGATCAGGGTGATCGCCACGCCGCTGTCCCAACCATGCTCCGCATTCGTGTTGGTGTCGAGCCGGAACTCCTGCACCAACTCGGGAATCGGCCCCGTGTCGTCCCGGGCATTCTGGTGGGTGGAGCTGCCCGCCCGGACACCATCGATGGTGTAGCTGGGGGAAGCATTGGGCGTGCCATGAATGAAAGCCCTGCTCATGGCGTCGTTTTCGTTGGTGCTATTGGGGTTGTAGGCCACTCCCGGCATGGTGCGCAAAAACGAGAGCGCCTGGCGGTTGTTGTTGGAGATGGCTATCGGAAGCCGCGCGATCTCCTCGTTGACCCGGGCGTATCCGGCCTTGTTCGACTGCTTCTCGATGGTGGGAAGCGTCGCCATCACCTCCACGGTCTCGGCCACATCGCCAACCGACAACGTGACGTCGACGGTCAGGACCTCTCCGGACACCACGCGGAGCCCGCTCTGCGCCAGGGTTCTGAAGCCGGGCATGGTGGCCGTGAGCTGGTACTCTCCGATCGCCACCGAATTGAAGGCGTAAATCCCGGCGTCGCTGGTAATGGTGTCGGTCACGATGCCGGTGCCGACGTTGGTGATGGAGACTTCCGCTCCGGGAACCACACCGCCGCTCTCATCGCGGACCGCCCCGGTCACCGTTCCCACGTTCTCCTGCGCCAGCAGGGGAAGGCAGGAGAGCGCCAGAATCAGGGTCAGACTCAATACTCTACTCATTGCTACTCCTCGGACATTGAAGTGAACTGACTAGTGGGATGACGCGGTAGATCCGCAAATATACTGCAAATCTTCAAAACTCGCCGCGTAGCCAGAATAGGCGCACTTTATAACCCATCTGCCCTTCCGATACAAGATTGCTGTCGGAAGAAATCTTATCCGAAGAGGATGACAACTCCGAGAGATAATGGTGCGGGTCGCGTCAACCCCGCCAGCCGTAAAACCCGGCGACCATTTCCTGCTTCGCCCATGTGCCAGGTATAGGTCGCGGGATGCGGATACGACAGGCCCTCGCTCCGGCTCGCCAGGCGACGCTTCCAGTAGTCCTGCTGAAGGTCAAGAAAGTTCTCACTGGCGTCCAAAAAAAGAGGGGACCGGCATTTGCCGGCCCCCTCCGGGTTCTGATCGCCTCTGCTGTTTCCGCCACCATCAGAAGTGAATCGAGAGACTCAGTTGGATGATCCTGGGAGGAAAGGAGACAGAACCGATGGTGCCAAAGGCCGCCTTGTTGCCGATGTCGGTGTTCGGGTTGCCCCAGATATGGCGGTTGAACAGATTGAAGAAATCGGCCCCTAAGCGAACGTAGATGTCCTCGTTGACATAAGTATCTTTCTGGATGGCGGCGTTCTCGTTGAAATAGCTGCAGGCTCGTGTCGAAGGCAACGTCCTGGTATTCCCCAAGGTAAAAGGCGCAGGATTGGCAAAGGCGTTGAGGTTGAGGTATCGGTTCCGGGATGGATCGTTGGGGTCGTAATCTCCACAGTCGACACCGGTCCGAATCGATACGCCGTCGACCCCGGTCCGGCCAGATGGCGTTGAAGCCTCCCGGGTAGCGGACGCGGCTGCTCATATGGAGGGGCTGTGCGGAGAAATAGGCCTGCTGCATCCCGATGTTCCAGCCGCCGATCAGCTTCTTCACGACCGAACTCGTGTCTGCGCCCCAGCGCTTTCCCGGTCCGAAGGGCAATTCCCACATCCAGCTCACGGCAACATTCTGGGGCCGATCCTGGTCGTACAAATACCGAAGGTGCCGTTGCGAAGTATGCTGGATGTGGCTGGCGAGCGAATGCCCCTGGTTGGCCCACCTGGCGTTGCCCAGCGCTTTGGAGATGGTGTAGTTGAGCATGAAGCTCAACCCGTGCCCGTAGCGCTTCTGCATGGACAACACCACACCATGGTAGGTCAGGTCGGTAACGGGGGCGGCGCGTTCGTTGATGTTCAGCATGTGAGGAAACGGTCTGAGCGCCTGGTTCACAGGTCCTGTAAATCCCTCATAGGGAGAAGTGATCCCTGCCGCTGCGGCTGCCGGGGAATTGATGTCGGCAAAGAGCAGGGTGCCCAACGCCAGATGCCTGGGGTCAAGCTGGTTCAATCGAACGGCATCGTTGCTGGGGAGACTGTGGCTGAACTTGCCGTGGTAGTTGGCCCGAAAAGCAGTCCCCCAGCCCAGGTCTCTTTCCACACCAAAGTTGACGGTCAGCGTCCTGCCCGCCTTCATGGTGTCCCGGTTCAGGGCCACAACCGACTGGCCGTTGGCAAAGGAAGGGTCGATGTCGGGCAGATTGGGAAGAATGTCCGGAAATCCGTCATCCCAGTTGAAGGCGGGGGTCACACCGGCGTCCAGACTCGCAGCGGTCACATTGAGAATCCAGCCGATAGCGGGCGTATTGAATCCGCTGGTCATGGCGCCGAAGTGTGGAAAGTACATGTAGGCGGCACTGGCCTTCAAGACGGTCTTTTCGTCAGGCGAGTAAGCCAGCCCCAGACGAGGCCCCCAGTTGCTCCAGAGGGTCGGGGCCACTCGTTTGAACCCGTTCCGGCCTGGGCCCTCACCCCAGAACCACAGGGCCCCCGGAAGACCACCGGCACCGGGGTTGGGGACGGTCGGGTTGAAGGCCCCGATGCGGTCGTAGCTCTCTCCCGCGGTTATGAAGATGTCGTTGCGGATGCCGTAATTCACCGTCAACTTGGGGGTGGCGCGCCAAGAGTCCTGAAAGTAGAAACCCCAGGCTCCGCCATCGCGTTTGAAGGCTGATGGGCTATTGACGGTGCAGCGTCCACCTGGCCCAGGAACTGGCTGGCAAAGCCCCATCCGGTTGCAGGGAAGCCGGGCAGACCGGTCGTGCGATCCTGAAAGCTGAAATTTCCCTGACCAAAAATCGACGAATCCCCTTTGGAGACCGACAGTAGATAGGAGCCGCCAAATTTGAAATTGTGCGAGCCTCTGACCCAGGTCATGTCGAAGTGGGCGGGCACGGTCTGGCTGGGGTCATTGAGCTTCCGGAAAATCGGGCCATACCCGGTCATTCCCTCGGTGTTCACTCTTGGTGCATTGGGGTTGCTGACTCCGGTAATTCCGATCTCTTCACCAAAACGGTCGTTGTCCAGACCCTGAGTACCGATAATTCGCGGCGTCCGGGTCACACCGGTGCGAAGGTTCAAGATCACGTTGGGCCGGATGGTCCAGTAATAATTGAAGCGATAGCGGTATTGAGCCGACTCGTTTATGTGAAGGCTGGAGACCGCCTCGTCAAAGACCTGCGGATAAGTGGACCTGTTCAGCCTGACATTCTGCTCCGTGCCAAACGTAAACTTGTGGGATCCCGCTTCATCGATCTGGTGATCGATCTTGAGGTAATAGGACTCTTTGTCGTCCGGGCGTAGAGTCTGGGTTCCGACCCAGTTATTGCTGACGCCCGCCGGTTGGGCGCACCAATGTGCGAAAGCAGGGCCTGTGTGATCGAGCTTGAGCGGTCGGAAGGAATGATGTTTCCCGGAAAGGGATCGCGGATGAACCCGCCTTGTCCATCCGTCGAGTGCTGGCCGGATCGAAAATCTGGCCCTGAAAAACCGGCCGGCCCAGGGCATCGGTCCCGACTTGATCCCCCAATATCTCACTGAAGTCGCCGTTGCGCATGGCAGTGGTGGGGACGGTGGCAGTCGTCCCGGAGGGGGCTGTCCGCAATTTGTAGATATCGATCCCCCCAAAGAAA
The DNA here is from genome assembly GCA_951812665.1 of uncultured Acidobacteriota bacterium. Taxonomy (GTDB): domain Bacteria; phylum Acidobacteriota; class UBA6911; order RPQK01; family JAJDTT01; genus JAJDTT01. Next base: position 86,026 of record CATOST010000012.1, on the reverse strand, counting down.
AACGTGCGGTTTTTCCAGATGGGACCGCCCAGCACGAAGCCGAAGTCATTCTGCCGGGTGACGGCTCTCCTCGCCGCAAACCAGGGTCGAGCGTCGAACACGTCGTTTCGGTTGTACCAGAAGCCAGTGCCGTGAAAGTCGTTGGTGCCTGATTTGAAGACCAGGTTGATGGCCACACCGCTGTCCCAGCCATGCTCGGCCTGGGTGTTGGTGTCGAGTCGGAATTCCTGAACCATCTCTGGAATCGGCGCCGTGTCATCGCGGGCGTTCTCGTGAGTCGAACCGCTCGCCCTCACCCCGTCAATGTTGTAGCTGGGAGAAGCAGTTGGAGTTCCCTGGACGAAGGACCGGGACATGGCAACGTTCTCGTTGTCGAAATACCTGAAGGGGTCGTAAGACACACCGGGCATGGTCCGCAGGAAGGACAGGGCCTGGCGGTTGTTGAACGAGACGACCAGAGGCAGACGGGCAATTTCCTCGTTCACCCTGGCATAGCCTGCCTTATTGCTTTGCTTCTCAATGGTGGGGAGTGTCGCCGCCACCTCCACGGTTTCCGTCACTTGGCCCACTGTCAACCCAACGTCGAGAGTGACAATCTCACCCGAAACGACGCGGATCCCGGTCTGTTCAAGCGTCCGGAAGCCGGTCAAGGAGGCCTGCAGCGCATATTCGCCGATGGGCACGGAGTTGAACCCGTAAAGCCCCACGTCGTTCGTCACGACGTCCCGTTGCGCGCCCGTGCCCAGGTTGGTAAGGGTCACTTCCACGCCGGGGAGAACGCCTCCGCCTTCGTCTCGCACGGTCCCGGTAACGGTTCCCACATGCTCCTGGGCCAATACCGGGAGGGAAACCATCAATACAAAAAATGGAAGGGCACTCTTGATGGAAAAGAGGGAAGTCTGCATCGTCGTCTCCTTCTTGGCGAGCGGCCGGGCGAGCGTGGAAGTCGACTTCCACCTGTTGCACTGGAATATATACGAGGTTGTCAGAAAAATCAAAAGACTTGCTGGACTTGGTGTCTTAATTGCGTTAAGGTTTCGAGTTTTTTTGACACGTGATCTGTCCGGTCGGTAAGGATTGGACCTTCTCATCGTGTCACTTGGTGACCTTTTCCTGCTTCGCGCATGTGCTAGGTTAGGTCGTGGGATGCGGACACGACGGGCCCTCGCTCCGGCTCTCCAGGCGACGCTCCTGGGCCTGACGACCACCCTTGCGCCATCCCTCCTTTTGTTGGCCCAGCCCCTGCCAATCCTGAGAGACGTCACCCCAGAGGCCGGTTTGAACCTGGTCACCACCTGCGGAACGCCACAGAAGAAATTCATCGTCGAAGGGAACGGTAGCGGTTGCGCCTGGATCGACTACGACAACGACGGATGGACCGATCTCTACGTCGTCAACGGCATCTCCAGCGCCGCGCTCATGGCGGGCCGGGAGGACGCCGCCTCCGCACCCAATTTCCTGTTCCGCAACCGTGGGGACGGCACCTTCTCCCAGGTGACCGTCCAGGCCGGCGTCGCCGGGACCGGCTTGGGCAACGGCGTGGCGGCGGCCGATTACGACAACGACGGGTGGATCGACCTGTTCGTGACCAACTACGGGCGGGATCTCCTGTACCGGAACAACGGCAATGGGACCTTTTCCGAAGTGGGAGCCTCCGCGGGAGTCGCCGGCGCCGGGGAATGGAGCACGGGAGCGGCGTTCGGAGATTACGACGGAGACGGGTGGCTGGACCTCTACGTGGCGCGCTATCTGGAATTCGACGTCGACGACCCTCCCCTGAGAGGGGAGTTCTGCGGATACCGGGGCATCCCGGTCATGTGCGGTCCCAAAGGGCTGACGGGAGCGCCCGACGTCCTCTACCGCAACAACGGCGACGGCACCTTCACCGATGTGACTCGGGCGGCCGGCGTGCAGGATGAGAAGCTCCTGTACGGATTCACCCCGGTCTTCGAGGACTTCGACAACGACGGCTTCCCCGATCTCTTCGTCACCAACGACGCGGGGCCCAATTATTTGTACCGGAACCGGCAGGACGGGACCTTCCGGGAGACGGCGCTGCTTTTGGGGGTCGGGTACAACGCTCAGGGGACGGCTCAGGCGGATATGGGGGTGGCCGCGGGGGACGTGGGCGGCGACGGGCGGATCGACCTGTTCACCACGACCTTCTCCGAAGAGTACTACCCCCTTCTTCCGAAACCTGGGAGCAGGTGGGTTCGAGGAGGTCTCACAGCCGGTGGGACTGGCCACCCGCACCCTTCCCTACCTGGGATGGGCCACCTTTTTTCTCGACTTCGACAACGATGGAATCCTGGACTTGTTCGTCGCCAATGGGCATATTTTCCCGCAGGTGGAGCCCTCGTTGGAAACCTACCGGCAACCCGATCTGCTGTTCCGCGGCAACGGTGAATTTGGTTTTCAGGACGTCACCAGCCAGGTGGAGCTGGATCAGGCGCCGGTCCGTTCCAGCCGGGGAGGCGCCTTCTGCGACTACGACAACGACGGGGACCTGGACCTGCTGGTGCTGGCTATCGACGACGCTCCCACACTCCTGCGCAACGACGGAGGAAACCGGAAGAACTGGCTCCAGTTCCGGCTCACCGGCAGGCGCGGCAACCGGTCCGCCATCGGCGCCCGGGTGAAGGTCGTGGCCGGCTCCAAGACCCGGACCGGCCGTGTCAGGAGCGGCGGCAGCTTCCTGTCCCAGAACGACCTCCGGCTCCATTTCGGCCTGGGTGAGGCGGCGGCCGCCGACCGGGTCGAGATCCGCTGGCCCAGTGGAGGAAGCCACGTTCTGACAAACGTTGAAGCAAATCAAATCGTCCGCATCGAGGAGGCCGAATGAAAGCACTATCTCCCAGTCGAATTGGATGGAGCGCAGTGATTGTGCTACTTGTATCGATGGCGCTGGCTTCCTTGGCGCCGCCAGGCGAAGTCTCCGGAGCCGGGGAAGATGTCCGGTTCCTGGACCTCACCTTGCTGGTCTCCCAGGAATATCCGGTGAACTGGCCGGACATCTTTCCCTACTTCCATATCAACCACTACCTCAAGATCGGCCCGCGCGGCCCCTACAACAGCGACATCATCACCATCGACGAGAACACCGGGACCCAGTTCGATTCTCCCGCTCACGGTCCGGTTCCCCGGGAGATAGCCAAGATCACGCCCGAAAAGGTGCCGGTCTGGCAATTCCTGGGGGAGGCCTGCGTCATCGACGTGCGCCCCCTGCTGGACGATGCTCCAATCGGACACAGTCCCCTGATCCGCAAACAGCACGTCGTGGATTGGGAGCAGCGTCACCGGCCCCTGGGCCCCGGCGACGTGGTCCTCTTCCGGAGCGGCTACAACGACAAGTACTTCAAGCCGTTGCCCGAGGGACTGGGTTTCGTGGCTCAGGTCGCGGCGGGCGAGAAAACGGCCTGGCCGGGGCCCGATGCCGAGACCATGGACTACGTGGGAAGCCGGGGCGTTCTCACCGCGGGCATCGACAGTCCCAGCATGGACCGCTTCCGCCCCCCGGGTGCCATGGAAACCCATGGCGCCGGTCTGAAATACGGAATGCTCTGGACGGAAGGGGCCCGGAATCTGGACCAACTCCCGGCGACGGGAGCCGTTTACCTCCAGCTGCCGCCCAAACACGGAGGGGGCATCGGCGCCGAGGTCCGGGCCTTCGGCATCGTGGGGGAACCTCTCGCTCCGTGGTTGATCGAAAGGGCGCGCAAGCACAGGGTCATCGACCTTTCCGTCCAGCTCTCCGAGGACCTGCCGGTCTGGTGGCCCGGTCCCGGAGCCGGCAATTCCCGCTATCGCTACTACCAGCATGTGCTGCCTCTTCCGTATATTCCGGCGCAACACCAACGCGCCTACGACAGCCATGTAGGCACGCACTTGGTGCCTCCCGCCTATGCCCTGCCCCGGGAAGGATTCGACCCCGGGGGCTACTCCCCGCAGGTGAGGGAGTGGCTGAGTGAATACGAGAAAAGCTACGGACCGAGAGGGTTCAGCGACATCACCACCGAAAAGGTGCCTCTATCCCAGACCGCCGGCTGGGCCCGCGTCATCGACGTGAAGCACTTGATCGGCTCCACGAGCGAGTCCGACTGGCCGGCTTCCCCCGTCATCCGGGCGGAAGACATCCGGGAGTACGAGAAACGGTCCGGCGAGCTCAAACCGGGGGAATTGGTCATCTTCCACAGCGGGTACAGCGACGTCTACCTGAAGCCGTACCCGGAGGACAAGGCGTGCATGGCGGACCCGCTCAACGGGAAGCGGGAGGGTTGGCCGGCGCCGGGAGCGGAGGCCATCCGGTACCTGGCGGACCGGGGAATCCGCTGCGTGGCGACGGACGGCCCGACGCTGGGAGGCGTCGATCCCAAGAACGCCGTCATGACCTACTGGGCTCTGGGCAGCCGCGGATTGGTGGGCGTCGAGTACCTGACCCGCGTCGGGTCTATGCCGCCCAAGTCGTACTTCATCTTCGCCGCGCCCAGGCTGGAGGGAGCCCACGGCGGTTCGGCCGAGCGATTGCGGTTTATTAAACGGGGACCTGACCAGGGGGAATTACACAAGGGACGGTTTGCAACGCTCGCCGGTGAGTCCCGCTATTCCACATCGAAGTGGATGATTTCGGTGAAGTCGTAATGCTTGGCGTTTTCCGCCCGATCCCGGAGCGTTATTTCCGCGACTCCCCACGTACCGGGCGCTGACCCCAGCGGCAGCAATCTGCACTTCCCTGCGTGCCGCTCGGAACACCGACCGGATAGGGGTACAGATCCGTGAAGGTACCGATTTCGCTGAAGATCCTGGTATCGGCGCGTACGGCGCCTTCCAGCTCCCCGTCCAACGCATGCAGTTCAATCTCGATGCAGACGTTCTTGTCCTCTTCCGGGGCTCCGGTCACTTCGCGGAAGGGAAACCCCATTCGTGGAGATCTGAGAGACGATCAGCAATCCAGCCGCCGAGGCCAGTCCCGCGCTCGGTGAGCCCATTCCAGCGGAAAAATCACATCGATTGGTGTCGTGCCGGAGGAAAAGCGTGGAAACTGCGGCGATGAACCGACGGGAATAGTCCGGAAGGGAGACAGATTGGCGCATCGGCGTGCAACGCCAAGCGATGCAGATCGCTTGATTCAACAACTCAGCAAGTCGTTTTCTTGTTCCTGATTTTCCCCTGCGGTACTCTTGAGTTTCCGTAGTCGAGCCTGCCGAGTGGTGACGCACTCGACAGGCCCTGAGCCAACTCGTCCTATGCCGGAGGAAGAGCCAGCCTGAGAAGCATTTTACTTCACCAACTCCCCTGGTTTCAGTCCGGCAATCGAGAGCGACCTGGGTCCGGACGAACGACAACGTCGTCATGATCGTTCCCAACTCCGAATGCATCGAGGGACGGGTGACGAATTGGACTGCCAATGACCGGAACGTCCGCATCAACCCTCCGTGGGGAGTATCCTAAAGGAGCGATCCGGAGCAAATGTGATCGGTGCCGCTTCGCGTCGCCGGAGAACATCCGGGCATTCTCGCCGGTCCGGCGCCGGATGTCATCTTTACTGGTTTCGGTGACAGTTCCCTCGATTTGGAGTTGAGAGTCTGGACCCAAAGGCAAGTGACGACCCCCGAGATCATCTCCAGTGATCCGTACTTTGCGTTGTCTGCCACCCTCAAGAAAGATAGGGATCGAGATGCCGTTCCCGCAGGGTGACCTCGACCTGCGTTCGGTGGCCAAGAGCGTTATTGACCAGCCGGCCCACGGGAACGATGGAAATGACCCGGATCCAAGCGGAGGGACAAGCTGCCGGGAACCCGGCACCGAGTCTTTGAAGGAGTTATTGTGATGGCTCAACACCCGCGACCGGCTGCTACGAGCGCCGCCCCACCCTCCGATGCAGGATACGGGTTCGGCACGGCTCCGGTTTTCCTGGCATCGATCAGCACGATCCTGGGGGCGATCCTCTTCCTGCGCTTCGGCTACGCCGTCGGCCATGTCGGCCTCTGGGGCAGCCTCATGATCATCCTGATCGGACATCTGGTGACCATCCCCACCGTCCTCGCCGTGTCCGAAATCGCCACCAACCGCCGTGTGGCCGGCGGCGGTGCGTACTACATCATCAGCCGTTCCTTCGGCACCAACATCGGAGGCGCCATCGGGATTGCACTGTATTTGTCGCAAGCGATCTCGGTCGCTTTCTATCTGGTCGCGTTCGCGGAAGCGTTCGACCCCGTCTCCGAATGGGCCGCAGCGACGTACGAAGTGAACCCCGACCCCCGCTGGATCAGCCTTCCCTGTACGCTCCTGCTGGTGGTGATGATGCTTACCGTTGGGGCCAAGCTGGGAGTCGGCGTGCTCTGGGTCGTCAGTGTGATCCTGGGGGTAGCGATCTCGGCGTTCCTCCTGGGACAAGGGCCAGAATCGATCCGGCCCGACGGGCTGAATCTCACAACTCGAATCGAAGGCGGTGACTCTTTCAGCATTGTCTTTGCAACCTGTTTCCCCGCCTTCACGGGTATGATCGCCGGCCTTGGGCTCTCCGGTGACCTGAAGAATCCCCAGAAGAGTATTCCGCTAGGCACCATCGGGGCGACGCTGGCCGGCATGGTCGTCTACGCCTTGGTCGCGATCAAGCTCGCCCAGAGCGCCACCCCCGGAAGCACTCGCCTCCGATCAGTTCATCCTGGCAAAGATCGCCCTCTGGGGCCCGGCGATCTACGTGGGGTTGGGTGCTGCCGCCTTCTCCTCTGCCCTGGGTTCGATCCTGGTGGCTCCCCGAACGCTTCAGGCGCTGGCCCGGGACAACGTGCTCCCCATTCCCAAACTGAATCGTGTCCTCAGGCGGGTCCGTGGCAGAACGGGCGAACCCATTTCTGCGACGTACGTAACGGGCGTTATTGCGATCTTGTTCGTGGTCGGCGGAGGCGTGGATTTCATCGCACAGATCCTCAGCATGTTCTTCATGGTGACCTACGGGGCCCTCTGCACGGTCTCATTCCTGGAATATTTCGCCGGCAATCCCTCCTACCGTCCCACCTTCCATTCCCGCTGGTACCTGTCCCTTCTGGGAGCCGTGATGTGCGGGTTGATGATGATCCAGATGAACGTACTCTACGCGTTCCTGGCGATTTCGCTGATGGTGGCGGCCTATTACGGATTGAGTCGAACCCGCAAGGGGGAGCGCGACCTGACGGCGATTTTCCAAGGCACCATGTTCCAACTGACCCGGCGCCTCCAGATCACTCTGCAGAAGAACCAGGTGGAGAAGTCGGAAGGAGGATGGCGTCCGTCGATCGTCGCGGTGACCCGTTTCGGGGAACGGAGACTCGGCCACTTCGACCTGATGCGCTGGATCAGCCATCGCCACGGATTCGGGCATTTCATCCAGTTCTTTCAAGGAGACTACACCTTCGCAGGGGAGACCCAGGCCCGGGCCCACGTGGGCAAGCTGATTGAGCGAAGCGAGATCAGCGGTGCCGGTATTTTCGTGGACTCCCTCATCTCTCCTTCCTTCGACATGGCGCTGGCCCAAACGCTTCAGATGCCGGGCATCTCGGGACTGCCCAACAACTGTGTCCTGCTGGAATTCGATAGAGAGCATCCGGAAGAAATCGAAGAAACCTTACGGGGTGCGCGTCTCGCTGCCGAGTCGCAGTTCAACGTCCTCGTATTGCGTTCCGCCAAGTACCGTTTCGGTTACCGGTCCTCCATCCACATCTGGGTGACCGAGGACAACCTGTCGAACGCTCCGCTGATGTTGCTGCTGGCCTACATCATCGTGGGGCACCCGGAATGGAGGCGGGCCCAGATCCGATTCTTCGCCTGCCTCGACTCGGAACACGCCGAACGGGAGACGCACAATCTTTCCAACATGGTGACGGTGGGCCGGCTTCCGATCTCCAGACAGAACGTCACTTCAGTCTGCTGCGCGACGCAGGAAGACCTGGAGCAAGAGGTGTCGGACCGGTCGTCCAAGGCCGATCTCGTCATCGCGGGGCTGACCGCCGGCGCCCTCCAGTCGGAAAAGGCGGAGCAGTCGCTTCGTGTCTTCGGCGGAGCGAACGACGTGCTCTTCGTCCACGCCTCCGAATCCATTGTGATCGAGTGAGCAGTGGATGCGTCCGAATTGAAGTCAGAAGCTCACATGGACCCGAGCTCCGACCACTCCATGGGTTCCCTTGGCCGATCTTCCACCTGAACCGAAGACCAGCTGAAAATCAGGAGTGAAGGCGAAATTTCGTGTGACCTGCCACCGGCAGTAGGCCTCCAACACTTTCTCGGAGGCTGGTGACTCCGCGTCACTGATCCCGAACGCTTGGGAGAAGGCGAGACCCAGGGCCGAGTCTTGGACGCCTTCAGCAGCAAACCGCCACTGAATCCCTCCCGAATACGATGTCCGTACCGGCCCGAAGACGAGCGCCCCCGGACCCGAATTTCCAATGCCGTAGCGTCCGAATACGCCGACCCTCGGACTGACCCACTGGTCCGCACTCACGTAGATTCCGCGCACGCCCCCTTCACCAGCCACGTTGCCAAGCGTCATGCCCAAACGCCAGTGACCCGGGTAGTTCTTGAGGACCGTCCTCAGTTCCGCCTCGGTCGTCCAAAGGGGAGAGGTGAAGGCTCGTTCGGTCCTGGAAACAGCGTAACCGACTCGAAACGCGACCCCGCGGAGCCGGTCATAACTCAGTGGCCGCTCATATTCTCCGACCAGTCCCGGTGCGACGACTCCGGTCTTGTAGGCGGCCCCGTTTACGAAGGCACTGTTGACGAACTGCCGCACCTCGTTGTTGGCGAATTGGTTGGTATCGAAGTAGTCCGAGATGTCGAGCACTCCAGCTCTCGCGCTCAGGCGGCTGTTACCCCACCGGAGCCCCTGCTCGTAGAATGCCTTGCCGAGATAGAGATTGCCTCGGGCGATCGGCTCGTTGAATCGGCTGCGGTCGCTGGCGACGTCGTTGAAACTGCTGAACGACTCGGGACCGCCCACCACCGAGCTGTCGAAGGGTCCCCCCGCAGCACCGATCTGGAGAAAGAAGTAGCCCTCGTCCCAGACCTGGCTTCGAGCCGGCAGTGCTCTCAAGGTAAAGTTCACACGTGTCCTTCCAAAAACCGACGTCAGATCTGGCGAATCTCCAGGTACCGTGGCCATCTGAACCCCCGAGGTCACGTCGCCGGTCATGACCATCCGCTCCGAGATGGGCAACTCCTGGAACTGCTCGATGGCTTGGCGAAAACCTTCCTGACCCTTGGTCAAGCTCCTGGCCTGGAGAGAATCTTCTGGGGAGGGCTCCGGATCAGGTTTCCGGGGGGCCGCCTTGTCGACGTCGGATGTCGTGGACGTCCGACCGTCGGAGCCCGGTACCTCGGCCCCGAGAAGCGCGAGGCTCGCTATGTGACGAACCGGTACCGCGCTGACACCCGATTGCGCCATGCGATGACCCAGCTCTCGAAAGAGGCGATCCAGCCGCCGTTGGCGTTCCTCGGCGGTGGGGTCGGGCGTGACTTCTTCCTCCAAGTAGGTACTCGATAGTTCCCGAAGCAGCAGGGTACGCCAGTCATTGTCGCCTGTAGCCAAACCGGATCCGGTTGAAACCCATGTCAGCAAGAATCCCATCACCAGAAGGCGAAATCTTTGCGTGCCTCCCGGTACATCGATACATCTTTTCGCGGCAATCAAACAACGATGTGAGTGCATGGTCTGTTTCCTCAATGACACACCGAGTGACTTTCGTCCTCGGCCGGAGCGAACAGGGAGGCCAAACTCCGATCATGACGAATCAACGTCCCTCAGTACTCCCCGCTTCATATGGCAGATCCCGACGGAACAGCTCCCCTGGTAATCAGATTGTATTGGTCGATGTCGCGCGAGTCCTTGATTCTGGCTGGAGTTAGTCTGAGGGAACCCGGTAGACGGCTAGCGGCCTGCCGTTCTCTCGGATAGAATTCGCCCCATGCGAAGACTCCTGGTCCCGGCATGCCCGCTCTGTCTTGCGATCCTGCTCGGATGCGGGCCGGCAGACGACGGCAGCCCCAGCCCAACGGAGAGGCAGACTGAACTGCCCATCCCGTCAGTCACCCTCAGCCTGAGCTCGAAGCTCACCAATCTGGACATTCTGGGCTCCACCCATCAGCCGAGCATCGTCACCCTGTACCTGATCTCCGGACGGCTTTTCCGGTTGAATCACGACTGGACGGTGGAGCCGGAGCTGGCCGAATCGATGGAGATCTCCGGCGACGGCCTGACGGCCACCGTGAGTCTCAAGGAGGGACTGGTCTACTCGGACGGCACCCCTGTCACCAGCCGGGACGTCGTCTTCGCCTACACTCGGAACCGGGATCATCCGGGGCCGTACTTCTCGACGTTGCTGGCGCCGATCCGGCAGGTCGAGACGCCGGATTCCAAAACGGTCGTTTTCCACTTGAAGGAACCCTATCTGGATCTTTCGCTGGCTCTGGCCCACATGGCCATGGGCATCCATCCGCAGTCCCGGATCGAAGAGGATCCCGAATACTTCCGCCATCCGGTCAGCTCCGGTCCATACGTGCTGAAGGAATGGATTCCGGGGGCTTCGAAGTGGGTGATCGAAGCCAATCCCAACTATGTCCGAGGGCCAATGGCCATCCAACGGATCGAGCTGGTGGCGGTGCCCGATCCCACCTCCCGGGTGTTGCAACTGTCCGCCGGGACCATCGACTACGTGTACGACCTGCCGGTGACGGCGAGGGCTTCGTTGCCGACGGAGGTCGAGGCCTACCCGGCCCCTCACAACGGCCAGTACCACGTTGCCTTCAACGGGGGATTGCCCGACGGCCACCCCGTGCGGAACGCTCAGGTCCGGCAGGCGATCTCGCTGGCCATCGACCGGGATGAGGTCAATCAGAAGGCCTTCGGCGGAATTTCGCCTCCGGCCAGGGGATTCCAGTACGCGGGACCGCCGGAGAGCTTGTTCAACCTTCCCTACGGAGGAAAGCGGAATCTGGCGGCGGCGCGCGAGCTGCTGGCGGAGACTCCCTTCAGGGACGGCTTCAGCGTGAATCTTCAGACCTGGGGCCAACGCAGCGGTTGGACCGATGCCGCTCTGGTCATTGCCGCCAACCTGGGCGAACTGGGAATCCAGGTTCAGGTGGTCCCCCTGGAGGATGCCGTGGCCAGCTCCAATCTTCGCTCCGGCGGTTACGAGATGCAGTTTTCGGGCCTGGCCGCGGGTCCCATGAATTTCTTCAGGAGTCAATGGATTCCGGGGGCATTCTGGACCGATGCCCTCCGCTACCGCAACCCGGAGGTGATCCGTCTGGTGAACTCGGCCTCCGTCGCCATTGATTTCGACCGGAGAATCGAGCTCATCCATCGTGCGCAGGAACTGGCGCTTCAGGACATGCCGCTCGTCCCGATCTCGGAGCGGGTCGTTCTGGTCGGGAGCCGGATCGACCGGAAGATCCTGTTCGAAGCCAACCTCCCGCCCGGCACCAATCCCATGGTGGCGACGATGGCCGAGTTGCAGCGGCACCCTGGCCAATCATCCGCCGGTGAGTAGGTGAGAAACGGAGCGCCCCCATCCGATAACGGCTCGCTCGTACCCGCCGCCCGTGTCCCGCCCCTTCTGGGCAGAACCCTCCGCCACCTGGCCCGGGCCGTACTGGCCGCCCTGGGCGTGCTGCTGGTCACCTTCACTCTGATCCATCTGATCCCCGGCGATCCGGTGGAGATGCTGCTGGGCGACGCCGCCACCCAGGAACTGGTCGCCAAGTACCGGGAGATCCTGGGACTGGAAGGCAGCCTGTTCCAACAGTTCACCAGATACCTGGCGTCGGTGCTGCGGGGCGACCTGGGAACCTCGCTGCAGACCGGACAGAGCGTCAACTCGGTGGTCGCCCGGACGTTTCCCATGACTGCCTGGCTGATCGGCGTGACCGTGGTGATGGCGCTGCTGATGGCCGTCCCGTTGGGGGTCGCCGCCGCCCTGCTTCGCGGCACCTGGTTCGACCACGCGTTCCGGGTCGCCACGTCCGTCTCGCTGGCCACGCCCACCTTCTATTTCGGGCTGCTTCTCATCCTCTTGTTTGCGGTTCACCTGGGTTGGGCTCCGGTGGCCGGCTATCGGCCCGGGTTCCCCGGAAACCTCCAATATCTGTGGCTTCCGGCCCTGGCCATGTCCGGCGCACTGGTCCCGATCCTGTCCCGGGTCCTTCAGAGCTCCATCGCCGAGACCATGGAGCAGGAGTTCGTCGAGACGGCCATCGTCCGGGGACTGCCGGCCCCGGTCCTGGTCTGGCGCTACCTGCTGCGGCCCTCGCTGGCCCCCACCATCAGCCTGCTGGGCTACATCCTGGGACAGCTCCTGAGCGCCACCGTGGTGGTCGAGATCGTGTTCAATCTTCCGGGCATGGGGACGGCCCTGGTGGTGGAAGGGGTCCTGCTGAGGGACTATCCCGTGGTCCAGGGCATCGTTCTGATCTTCGCCCTCATCGTGGTCGCCGTCAGCTTCCTGTCCGATACGGTCAGCGGCTGGCTCGACCCGCGGACCCGGGTCACATGAAGCGGCTACGGCGGCTATTGGCAATCGATCTCAACCGTTCCGCCCTGGCCGGGGTGGCCATCGTCCTGCTGGTGATCGTCCTGAGCGTCCTGGTTCCGCTGCTCAGCCCTCACGATCCCGTCGCCGCCACCGGGTCTCCGTTGTCGGCGCCCGGAGGCGAACACCTCTTCGGCACCGACCAACTGGGAAGGGACGTCTTCACCCGGACCTTTGCCGCAGGCCGTCTGGACCTGATCCTGGCGCTCGTCGGGGTCTCGGTGCCGCTCCTCGTCGGGACCTTCCTGGGCGCCGTTCTGGGGACGACCCGGAACCGGCTGGTGGCCTGGTTGTGGCTGATGCTGATCGACGCCATCAACGCCTTCCCCTTCGTGGTGCTGGTCATCGCCATCGTGGCGGTGGTGGGTCCGGGGGTCACCGGTCTCCTGATCGGGCTCGCGGCGGTGAACTGGGCCCGCTACGCCAGAATTGCCCGCTCCCGGGCCCTGATCCTGAGGAACGCCGACTTCGTGGAGGCGACCCGCGTGCTCGGGTACTCCCGGCTGCGGGTCCTGGTCCGGCACATCCTGCCCAACGTCTACAGCGAGACCGTCGCCTACGGACTGAGCGACTTCGTGATCGTGGTCCTGACCGTGTCGTCACTCTCGTTCCTGGGAGCGGGGATCAATCCTCCCACTCCCGAGTGGGGCGCCATGATCGCCGACGGCCGGCTCTACCTCCAGGCGCAGTGGTGGATCACCGTCTTTCCCGGCTTGGCGCTGTCCCTGACCGCCATCGGCGTCGCGCTGCTGGCCCACGGCGTATCCGGCCGGTACGCGGGGGAGAACTAGTTGATGTCACGATATATAGATTAGTGTATGCAGAGCGTGAAGCTTTTACTGAAAACCGTGCTTTTCACGTTGTTGATGCCAGGCACGTTCGCGGTCCTCGTTCCACTCTATCTCGCCGGCGTTCGAACGGCCGGCGGTGGGATACGCCTTGGCTTCGCAATGTGCCTCTTCGCGATCGGCATAGTTTTCTATCTGCGTTCCGCCTGGGACTTCGCGGCGTTCGGGAAAGGAACCCCCGCGCCGATCGATGCGCCGAAACGGCTTGTCGTGCGGGGTTTCTACCGCTACACGCGGAATCCCATGTACGTGGCAGTTCTGACCGTTATCACCGGGTGGGCCGCGCTCTTCCAAGCTCCGGTCCTGGTGGCGTACGCCATCGTAATATTCGTCTTTTTCTATTCATTCGTCAGGTTTTATGAAGAGCCGCGCCTAGCACGGGAATTCGGCGAGGAATATGCGGAGTACACGGAACGGGTTGGACGTTGGCTGCCCCGAATCGGTCGCGGGGATATCGACCGAGGCAGTGGGTAGTGGAGATTGAATCGCCGATACTTCGGGTCGAGAACCTTCGCATCGCCGTGCCACTGGGTCGGGGAGGCCATTTGTCCATCGTGGACACGGCCGATTTCCAGCTGCTCCGGCACCAGGCCCTGGGCATCGTGGGGGAATCGGGCTCCGGCAAGACCATGCTCTGCCGCGCCTTGATGGGGACGCTCCGGCGCCACGGGGCCATGGTGGCTTCCGGCAGAATTCTCTATCGGGACCGGGACTTGGCGGGGGCCGACGAGAAGGTCTGGCGCCGGATCCGGGGCCGGCGCATCGGATACGTCCCTCAGAGCTCCCTGGCCGGACTGAATCCGGTGCTCAAGGTCCGCACTCAGTTGACCGAGGCGATCCATGCGGCCCGTGAGGTTGCCGCCGGGGAAGCGGACGACCAGGCGCTCCAGCTTCTGGAACTGGTGCGGATTCTCCGTCCCGATCAGGTCCTGGAGATGCGTTCCCATGAGCTCTCCGGCGGAATGCGCCAGCGCGTCATGATCGCAGCGGCCCTGGCCCAGGAGCCCGAGATTCTGATCGCCGACGAGCCGACGACGGCGTTGGACGTGACGATTCAACGCGAGATCCTGACCTTGATCAACCGCCTGCGGGAGCGTCTGGAGATGGCCCTGATCTTCGTCTCCCACGATCTGGCTGTGATCGAAGAGGTCTGTGACAGCGTTATGGTCATGTACGCCGGCGCATCGGTCGAGAACGGCCCGCTGCAGGCGGTGGTCGGCAACCCGCGCCATCCATACACTCGCGCCTTGCTGGCCTCGCGAGTGGACCTGGCAGTGCCGGAAGAAGATCTGGAGACCATTCCAGGGGATCCGGCATCGGTCGGTGCCTGGCCCTCTGGATGCCGCTTCCGGCCTCGCTGTTCGCTGGCGGACGACGACTGCCGCGAAGGTGCCCAACCGTCTCTGGCGCCCGCCGGACGCCAACGGACGGCGTGTCTTCACCACGACCGGATGGAGGCCGATCCATGAGCAGACCGCTGCTGGAGGGCCGCAACATTACGGTCCGGTTCGGACGTGGCGCGAATGCGTTCGAGGCCGTTCGCGACGCCAGCCTGTCCCTCAATCCAGGCGAAATCGTGGGCGTGGTCGGCGAGAGCGGCAGCGGCAAGACTACCCTTGCCAGGGTACTCGTTGGCCTCCAGCCAGCGGCCTTTGGAACGGTGTTGTGGGAAGGCAAGCAGGTCGCGGAGCCCGACTCGCGAGAGCGCGTCCCCAAGAACGAGCGCTGGAAGGTCCAGATGGTCTTCCAGGACCCATATTCGTCCCTCAACCCGCGGATGCGGGCGTGGTCGGCGGTGGCGGAAGCCCTCCAGGTATGGCGCGGACTGACGCGCAAACAGGCCCAGGCAGAGTCCTTTTCGCTGCTACAATCCATCGGCATCGACGAATCCCAGGCCCGGCGGTTTCCCAAGGCACTTTCGGGCGGCCAGCGTCAACGGGTCAGCATCGCCCGGGCCCTGGCCCCCGAACCGAGGGTCCTGATCGCCGACGAGCCCACCTCCGCCATCGATCAGTCGGCCCAGGCCCGCCTCGCCAACCTTCTTCGGCGGCTGCGGTCCGAACGGAACCTGGCCATCCTCTTCATCTCCCACGACTTGGCGCTGGTGCGCTACCTGACCTCCCGGGTGCACGTGATGCGCCGGGGGCGCATCGTGGAGGCGGGACCCACGGAGACGGTCTTGCGGAAGCCACGGCATGCGTACACGCGCGTCCTGCTGGACTCGCTGCCGGGTCGCCGCGGGATGGGATCGGCGGCTTTCTTGCCGCCGATCCGGGGGGGGTAGGGGGGACGGCAGTCCCCCCCTCTACACTTCCCGCCTACCGAAGCAACGCCGGAGAGCAGGCGGCAAGAAAACCGCCTGTCCCAGTGGGCGGCAAGAAAACCGCCCCTCCTAGCAGGCGGCAAGAAAACCGCCCCTCCTAGCAGGCGGCAAGAAAGTCGCCCTCCCAAAAGAGGACTTGAAGTTTTTAATATGTAGTGTGTAGTATACAGTACACAATCGAACGAACGACGATTCCATTCGTCCCAAGATCGATATGGCGTTTGGAGACTACATCCGAGAGGTTCGCGAACGCTGGCGGCGCGACGATCGCACTTTTTCGTTGCGCCAGGTGGCCGGCCGCATCGGAATCGAGCCGGCCTACCTGAGCAAGATCGAGCGGGGACAGACACCGCCGCCGTCGGAGCGGACCATCCGCCGGCTTGCGAAAGAGCTGGACGAGGATGCGGACGTCCTGCTGGCGATGGCGGGGAAGGTGTCCAAGGATCTTCAGGAGATTGTGATGAAACGCCCCAAGCTCTTCGCCGATCTGCTGCGTCAGCTCCGCGAGGCGCCGGACCACGCGGTGTTGCGGGTCGCGAGAGAAATTCGGGACGGGGATTGGTGAAGGACTGGCTGGAGCAGTCCGGGGGGAACACGAAAGGAGGGAAAAATGATTGAGGTCAAAGACAATACGTTGGTTTTCAGCTTTCCGGAGATCCATGAGCGGGCAACCTGCTCGATGTCGTTCCGGCGGAACTTGTACTTTCCGGAAAAATACCGATCGTACAAGCTGCCTCCCAGCTTGGGAAATTTTCCGTTGCACCGGGTGGAAGACTACGCCGACCGACTGCCGCGGCGCTGGGGGGTACAGGGTGGGTTCTTTCTGCCCAGGTACCGGTCGGAGACCCTCTGGATCTCGTTCTCCTGCGGTAGCGGCGCCTATCCCATGGCCGTCAAGGTGGCCTCCGGGGATGTGGATGCGCTCACCGGAAAACCGTTTCGCACGGCGTTGACGGGGCGGCGTCAGGATTACCTCCTGGCTCCGCTTCAGCCCTGGCTCGACAGCTTCTGTGTGGAGGAGGGAGTGACCCGGCAGTTTGCTGCCAAGCGGCCCGGAGCGGGTCCTGGGTCTGAAGATCAGTTGACCGCAGACTCTCAGCCCGGTGCCTTGCAGATCGTCGTGTACCCGATGAAGTCGGCCCGGTACGGAATGCTGGGCGCCGAGTGGTTCGATATCCAGGACCTCGGCGGCGATTGGTACACTGGGCTCGTCGGTGGCGACGGTCTGGTGCCTGAAGATCCGATGGACTATGGGGCCTACTACGAGGACTTACACGGAATCGATGCCTGGGAACACGACGCTGGTTTGCGCTGCTTCGTGCATGTGCTCAACAGTGCGCAATACCGGACGGTGACCGGTTGCGCTCCACCGCAGGATCCACCCGACGCCGATCTGTACCGCGGGTGCGGTCTCCCCTGGCAGGAGCAGTGGCTTTCCAACCGGCGACCTCCCAATGAAGCTTGGAGGACTGGGTAATGGGGGACTGGGCGACTGGAAAGTCGCCTCCCAGTCGTCCCTCCCAGGGGTTCGTCCTTTGATTATTCCAGGAGGAGGATAAAGATGATTGAACTTCGGCACCATGTGTTGACTTTCAGCTTTCCGGAGGTCCATCAGGAGGCGAGGTGCTCGATTTCGTTTTCCCGGACCCTCCGCATTCCGGACGACGACCGTGACCATCCCCTGCCCCCGGGCTTGGGGAATTTTCCGTTGCACCATGTGGACGACTACGGCGACCGCCTGCCGAAGCTCTGGAGCGATCACGGCGGCGTCTTCATGCCCATGTACCAGGCGGAAGCGCTCTGGATTTCGTTCGGCGGCGGGTTTCGTTCGTATCCCATGGCCGTCAAGGTGGCCGCCGGGAAGGTCGACGCCGTCACCGGACAACCATTTCGGAATGAGCTGAACCGGAGGCCTCAGGACTACGTCGTGATCCCGGACCAGCCCTGGCTGGACGGCTTCTGCGTGCGGAAGGGCCTGATCCGGCAATTCGTCGCCATGCCCCTCGGCCAGGGCTATACGGCCGAGGAGCAGTTGACCGGCGCCGCGGAGCACGGCGGCCTGCAGATCGTCGTCCATCCGATGAAGGCATCGCGATACGAAAGACTCAGGGCCAAGTGGCGCGAACGCTACGAATCTGGTGTCGTCTATTGTGCCATCCCGGATAGCAGCGGAATGGGTCTGGCGCCCGGCGGGAGGATGCGCCAGGAGATCTACTCCGACGACTACGGATTCTCCGCCTGGGAGCGGGACGTCCGCTCGCGTTGCTTCGTCCACCTGCTCAACAGCGGGCAATACCGGACGGTGACCGGATTCGCGCCGCCGTATGAGCCGCCCACCGCCGCCGACTACACCGAGGCCGGCCTTCCCTGGTTCGAGTACTTCGACGCCGACCTCGAGGCGTTGGAGGGGGCGCCTCGACTCGACCGCCTCGACAGCGTGGGGGCCCGGCGGGTGAAGGAGGGGAAGACGCCGCTGGACGGGGGCGAGAACGTGGAACCCAAACCGACACAGATCAAGCGGCTGCGCAAGAGCCAGGTGGTCCGGGACGGAAGCACCGCCTGGTAGGAGCGGCGGCTTTCTTGCCGCCGATTAGGGGGGGTAGGGGGGGACGGTAGTCCCCCCTCCTCTTCGTCTTTTTCAATCCGGAGTGGGCGGCAAGAAAGCCGCCTCCCAGTGGGCGACAAGAAAGTCGCTCCAGTCGCCCCTCCGGCCACTCCTCCTCGACCGGCCCTTACCCTACACCGGGCGGATCCGGATATTCTTCCAGCGGCACTTGGCGCCGGTCGGCCAGCTCTTTCCGCCGTGGACCTGGACCGCGATGCTGCCGGGTTGGCCAATGCGGTTCACGATCTCCTCGCGGTTGTCAACGTACTTCTGATTGGTGGTGGTCGGTCCGTCGAACTCGCAGATCTTCAGGCCGTTGATCCAGGTGGTGACGTGCGGTTCGGTTCCGCTGATGAGGACCCGGGCCGTGTTCCAATCGTCAATCTTGTAGGCTTCGATGAACTCCTCCGGCGTGCAGGACGAGATCAATCCGGCTTCCTCCAAGGAACGGCCGCCGATGGGCGTGAGACGAACCAATCGTTGGTCCTGGTCCAGGATCCCGTTGACTTCGAAGGTCGCGCAGTTGAAGCCGAAGGTCCCTTCTCCGTATAGGAACCCCATCTTGCCGTTGTCGTGATAGTCGACCATCATCTGCACGCACTGGCCCTTGTCGTTGCTGCGCAGAAAGAGCCCCGAGCAGACCCCCCAGTCCGGTTTGATGTCGATGGAGAGTTCAAAGTCCATGAACTTCTCGTCGGTGAGCAGGATGCCGCCGTTGCCCGAACCGGGGGGATCCTGCTGACCCGTGATGGTTCCATCCTCGACGGCCCACTGCCCACCCGTACCATGACCGATCTTCTCCGGATTGGTGTGCCAGCCGTTCAGGGAAACCCCGTCGAAGAGAGGTTTCCACCCGGATTCGGTGGAAGGGGCGCAACCCAGCGCCGAGAGTGCGGGAACGAAGCCTGCGCCCGCTGCGCTGCGAGACACGGTTTCGATGAAACGGCGGCGATCAATCTGCATGGGTCAGAACCTCCGGATGCATTCGTTGAAGTCAGTGTCCTCGGCGCCGACCTTTCGGGTTCCGAAATAACGTGGCACAGTCGAGACCGCACGGGACGCCGACAATAAACGTCTGGCTTTCGCGTTGTTCGGGATTATAGGGTCTGAACAGCGACCAAGACAACGGACTGTCCCGAAGGCAATAGAGACACGGCCGAACCGAGCACCTGCCGCGAAACTCAGGTGTTACGATTGCTCCTTCAGGTCGATTTTTCCTACTACTTTCAAGAATCCGGATGTGGAGAATATTGGTATGGCGCTAAAAATAGATGATGCAGAGACCCATGGCCTCGCGAAGAGGCTCGCCACGCTGACCGGAAAATCGTTGACCGAGGCGGTCAAACATGCCCTCCAGGCCCGCCTGGAGCAGGTTGAGGAATCGCGTGGCATATCGCGGCGCGTCGAAGAATTGGATCGCATCGCGCTGGACTGTGCGAAACTACCGAGGCGCGACCAACGAAGTGCCAATGAGATCATCGGTTACGACACTTTGGGCATTTTCGGGGCGTAAGAGGCTGTTGCCGAGCCCGAGAAGGAATTTCTCAAAGTGGTAGACACCTCAGCAAATGAGTCTCGTGACGCCGAGTCGGAGACAGGGAAAGCCCGCGCCAGGTTTTTTCGGGTGACGAAGCGAGCGAAGGAAGCGGCCACTCGGACCGCGGAACAGGCTCGTGATCGGGCGGCACGGGTAGCGGCGGGAGCCAAGAATGCTGCGACTCGGTCCGCGGAAAAGACTCGTGACGGGGCGGCGCGGGTTGCGGACGAGGCCAAGGACGCCGCCGCCTGGTCTGCCGAAAAGGTTCGCGGCGGCACGGCTCGGGTGACGGAGGAAGCCATGCACGCAGCCAATTGGTCCACCAAAAAGACACGGGTTGGGACAACCCACATCGCCGAGGGAGCGAAGGATGCGGCCACTCGGTCCGCCGAAAAGGGCCGCGAGGGGGCGGCACAGGTCGCAGACGGAGTCAAGGACGCGGCCGCCTGGTCCGCCGAGAAGGCACGGGTTGGGGCAACCCACATCGCCCGGGGTACTAGGGATGCAGCCGCTTGGTCCGCCGAGAGGGCTCGTCAAGGGGCTACGGCGGGGCTGTCCGTTACTCGCTCTTATGGTGCGCCGGTCATCACCGGTGTGACGGCCGGCGTCTTGGCCGTCTCCGAGAAGGTAAGGGTGACAGATTCCTTCCAGCAGATGTTGGCGGTTATGCGCGACCCGACTCCGTTCTGGGACGCTTACGGTCACCTTTCGCGCTTTTCACTCAATCTCGACTGGACGAACTTGGACCCGACCAAGTATTTGTACGCCGGGACACGGGGCACCTCGCGGGGTCTGGTTGAAGCCCAGAGGGTCTGGGAGACGATCCCCGAACAGATCCGGATAGCGGGGCCTGAGGCCACGGCGAAGTATCTGGAGGGCAAGGACTGGAGCCACATCCAGGCATACAGCGAGGGTGGCAGTCACTCGGCGTCCAACGGCTTGTTCGAGAACGCCTCTCTGAATCGTGCTCGCGGCAGCGATCTAATGACGCCGAGGGAGCTGGAAGCGGCGCAACGGGTCCTGCAGAGCGACGCCTTTCACGCGACGCTTCTGGAGACGGCAAAATGCGCCATGGAAGGGGCCTTGACCGCCGCGGCGATAGCAGCGGTGATGGCCGTGTTGGAGTACGGTCTCCAGTATCAGAGAAGAGAGATAACGGAAGGCGAACTATACCGGGCGATCGGCAAGTCCATCATGGCCGCTGGAATCAGCGGCGCGGCCGTTTCGGGACTTTTGGCGGCGTTGGCGATGG
Source organism: uncultured Acidobacteriota bacterium (assembly GCA_951812665.1). Lineage (GTDB taxonomy): Bacteria > Acidobacteriota > UBA6911 > RPQK01 > JAJDTT01 > JAJDTT01. Next base: position 64,904 of record CATOST010000012.1, on the reverse strand, counting down.
CGTTTCCGGCAACGGTCCCGGTGATGTCGTTCCTGCTGGTCCCATTGATGGTGATCGGCTTTTCGGTCCTGGGCTTGCGGCTGGCGCGGCTGGGCAAGGGCTGGTACGAGGTGTATCTGAGCGAACAGCCGCTCAGGCCACTGGCACTTCAGTATTGGCTCGCGGACCAGGCGAGGGCCACGGCCAACTACGTCGGTGCGCTGACGAAACGGCGTCTGGCTGAAGAAGCCGGGAGGTGAAGGATGGGGCGTTTAGCAGACAAGGTGGCAATCGTTACGGGGGCTGGCCAAGGCTTAGGAGAGTCCGTCGCCGTGCGGTTCGCGGCGGAGGGCGCCCGGGTGGCGGTTGTAGACGTGAATCCGCAAACGGCCGCTGAGACGGTTGGAAAAATCCGGAAGACTGGCGGAGAAGCGATTGCAATCGTGGCCGACTGCAGTGACGAGCAGGAAACGGAGCGCATGGCGGCGACCACCGTGGAGCAATTCGGCAGGATCGACATCCTCGTGAACAACGCCGCCATATTCGGTGAAGTGGCGCCTGTGTACGAAATCGATGCAGTAGTCTGGGACCGGATCATGCGGGTCAACCTGCGGGGTCCGTTCCTCTGCTCCAAGGCGGTGATCCCCCAGATGAAACGCCAGGGAGCCGGAAGCATCGTCTGCGTCTCGTCGGTATCGGGTGTGCAGGGGAACGAGAACCAGGCCGACTACAACACCTCCAAGCATGGCCTCATCGGCCTGACCCGATGCATCGCCCAGGACTGCGGCCTCGACGGCATCCGGGCCAACGTCGTCTGCCCCACCGGCATGAACACGCCCATGATGGCCAACACGCCGGCCGAGAACGTGGCGCCCTATGCGGGCCAGACGCTCATGTCCCGCTTCGCCGAGCCCAGCGAGGTGGCGAACGCCATCCTGTTCCTGGCCAGCGATGAGGCCTCCTACATTACCGGAGCCGTCATGATGGTGGACGGCGGGATGACGGCAATCCAACCCTCCGGGCGGCAGATGGAAGTGGGCCAAGCCAGGTTTCTGGCCCGGTCTGCAAATCAGTAAGCCGTGCCGTGAACGTCGATGGGATCGGAGGACGAGGAGGAAGAGGGGGACAGAAATGTCCCCCCTCCCAGCAGGATCAGGCGCCGGATTCGGCCTTCTGGTGGTGCGGCTGCGGCTGATTCAACTCCAGCAGGTTGCCGTCCGGATCGTAGAAGAAGAGGACCACCCATCCCCCTTCCTCCGCCTCCCAGTAGACGGGCGGAGAGACGAACTCGACGCCTTCTCCCTTCAGGAACTCGTGCGTCGCCTCGATGTCTTCCACGTCGAAGCAGATATGCGCCGAAGGGACATGGTGCAACGGGTACCGGCCCACGGGGCTCTTGGGGGTGATCCACTCGATCAGATCGAGGGTCATGCCCGGGTTCTCGGGCATCTTCATGCGATACTCCCGGATTCTCACGTCGGGGAACCGGGTCATCTTGGAGACGCCCTGGATGTTCTCGGACCCCGGCATCGGGTGCTCGACGTACTCCTCCACCTCCAAGCCCAGCAAATGGTGGTAGAAATGGAACGACCGGTCCAGATCGCTCACCATCAAGGCGACATGGTCCATCCTCCGGATCTTCTTCATCCCAGCCATCGTGACACCTCCGTCGGGAAAGGCGGCCCTCCCGGAAATCGGTCGGTACCGAAACACAACGTCATCATCTAGAATAAACACTCATTGGGACTGACTGAGCGCAGTCCACAGATCACGAATCAGTCCGACCCGGATGGTGAATGGAAATGCAGTTGAAGACAAGTAGACTCGGAGTTCCATGGATGGGTGCGGCGATCCTGGCGGCGGCGGTGACGCTGGCGGCCGGCCCCCCGGAAGAGGCCAAGCCGCAGAAGATCGGCTACATCTCGCCGGAGATTCCCAAGGTGACCTTCCCGGAGCTGAAGGGCGAGTGGCAGGAAGGGCTGGTCCCGGACACGCTGGACCTGGCCGAGCGGGCCCGGCTGTCCATCAACGCGCTGACCGAGTCGGCGGACCCGGAAGCGGGCTACGAGATCTGGTGGCACGTGCTCCTGAACCGGAAGCCGCCGGTTCTGGTGCACGACTTCCATGACCTGAACGTCCAGTACAAGTTCCAGGAGGCCCTTCCCCTGCTCCGATACGCCAGCGGCAGCGACCAGAACCTGGAGGTGGATCAGGCCTGGCCGGAGAACCTGCTTCGCATGCAGGGGGAGGACGGCCTGATCTACATGCCGTTCGAGGGCCGCCCGTGGGCCGGGTTCCATGCCGACTGGCTGGAGCAGAAGGGACTCAAGGAGACCCAGTTGGCCAGCACCGTCGCTCAGGGGGGTTGGCTGGGAAACTTCGCCCTCTACTACCTGCTGAGCGGCGACGAGTTCTGGAAGGAACGGCTGCAGAAACTCGTCGACGGCGTGGCCCGACTGATGATCTACAAGGACAACTACTGCTACTTCCCCTTGATGGCGGTCAACCCGAACACAGAGGTTCCCCAAGACCGGGAGGTCGTCGACCCGGACTGCACCCGGGAAGCCAGCGGGGCGGCCGCGGGTTGGATCATCCAAGGCCTGAGCCAAGCCTACCTGGCCATCGGATACCAGCCGGCCCTGGACCTGGCCCGCAAGCTGGCCATCTACATGACCCGGCATTCCGGCTGCTACGATTCGGAAGGGCGTTTCCGCGGCGTCCCCCACACCCATCTGCACACGCGCCCCATCTCCGGACTGCTGGAATTCGCCATGGCCAGCCAGGATCAGGATTTCATCGAGTACTCGAAGAACTCCTACGAATACGCCCGGGACTCCAGCGGCAGCGCTACAGTGGGATTCTTTCCCTCCACTCCGGGAGCCGGGCAGCACTACTCGGCCAAGACGGTCCAGCAGGTGGCCAGATACGGCGTGGAGGGCTGCACGGTGGCCGACATGGCCGCGCTGGCCATCAAGCTGAGCCTCGCCGGGGCCGGGGACTACTGGGACGACGCCGACTGCTACTTGAGAAACCAGTTCGCCGAGATGCAGTTGTTGAAGGGCGACTTCGTCAACCGGCTCCTGCCGGAGGATCGCTACGAGACCTGGAACCGCCCCGAGTTCGAGTCCTCCGACCGCACCGTGGAAAGAAATATCGGCTCCGCCATGAGCCTGGCCTCCCCCAACGACTTCGTGGGTCATCCACTGACCTGGCCGGACCGCCCCGATTCCGACCACCTGTTCCTCATGCATTGCTGCACGGGCAACCACGCCCGGGCCATCTGGTACGCCTGGAGGCACCTGCTCCACCACCGGGACGGGGACCTGAAGGTCAATCTGCTTCTCAACCGGGTTTCTCCGTGGGCGGACGTCCAGAGCTATATCCCCTACGAAGGACAGGTCGACGTGAAGGTCAAGCAGCCGATCCGCCTCCAGGTTCGGATTCCCGATTGGACCGAACTGGAGAAGACAGTCTGCAAGGTGAACCAGCGGACCCGAGAGCTGCGGTGGGAGGGGCGCTACGCCCAGGTCGGGAGCGTGAAACCGGGGGACGTGGTGGAACTCTTCTTTCCCATCCAGGAGCGTACGGTCAAGGAAAAGATGTGGGGAGTCGATTTCAACCTGGTCGTGAAGGGAAACAGCGTCGTCTTCATCGACCCACCCGGAAAATACTATCCCTTCTACCAGCGGGACCATTACCGGCAAGACCGGGTCCGATGGGTGAAGCGCCGGCAATTCGTGGCTACGTCACCTGCTTTGAACTGGCCCTATTGACGGGTAGGCGACGCTCCGGCCGCAAGCAGAACGGTCGATAATTCCATGGAACGAAGGTCGGCGGCACGGCGGCTGGTTTCGATCACCATGGTGGTGCTGTCCGTCCTTTTCCAGGGTCATCTGACCGCTACCCCGGAAGCCCCCCCGGCAGAACCACCGCCAGCCCAGGCCACAGGTTCCGAACTGGAGCCGATTCCCTTCCCCAACCTGAGCGCCATGGACGCGAACGTGCGGGAGCAACTGGAGCGCGCCCGGGCCGAGCTAGAGCAGACGACCCGGCGGCCCGGCACCAACCCGGAGGTGCGGGCTCTGGCCTACGGTCGAATGGGCCAGATGCTCCAGACCTACGACCTCCTGGATGCGTCCGAATCCTGTTATCGGAACGCCCTGCGGCTGGCGCCCCGAGACTACCGCTGGTCCTACTACCTGGCTCTCGGTTACCGGGCAAGAGGAGACCTGGAACGGGCCGGCGTCCAGTACCAGCACGTCCTGACCCTGCGCCCCAACGACCTGGCGGCGGTGCTGGGCCTGGCCCGGATCGAGTTGGAGCAAGGCCGGACGGAGGAGGCGGCGGAACATTTCCAGCAGGCGCTCAAGCTTGACCCTGAATCCGCGGCAGCCATGGCGGGTCTCGGCGAAATCGCGGCCGCCGGACGCGACTACGCGAAGGCCGTTGAACACTACGAAGAGGCTCTCCGGCGCCAGCCTCAAGCCAGCAGCCTCCACTACCGGCTGGCCATGGCCTACCGCCAGTTGAGGCAGGTGGACAAGGCACGGCTGCATCTGGGCAAGCAGGGGGACGGCGCCGTGAACTATCCCGATCCTCTGCTGGAGGAGCTGCTGAGAGTGAAGACGGGACGCTGGCGGCAGCGCGAGCAGGCCAACCGTCTACTCGAGTCCGGACAACACGAGGAGGCGGTGCGGCTCTTTCGGCAGATGGTTTCCCAGGATCCCACCGACGCCCTCGCCCTCGTGGACCTGGGCACGGCCCTGGCGCAGATGGGCCGCGTGGAGGAGGCCGTCCGGCAATTCGAGGCCGCCCTGCCTCATACCGCCTCCAAGTCCCGGATCCATCTGAACCTGTCCATGGGACTGATCCAGATCGGTCGTGAGGAAGAGGCCCTGGAGCACTGCCGCCAAGCGATCGAAACGGATCCCAACTTCACCGAAGCCCATTTCCAGTTGGCCAACCTGCTGATGCGCCGGGAACTCGTCGACGAGGCGATCCTGCACTACGGCAGGGTCATCGAGCTGGACCCCGGCAATGCCTTCGCCCACTTCATGGGCGCCATGGCCCTGGTGAGGACCCAGAGATGGAGGGAGGCCCGGTCGCAGTTGGAAGCTGGCCTGACGGCTCTGCCCGAGGACACCGATCTGGCCCACGCCATGGCCCGCCTGCTGGCGGCCTGTCCCGACGCCGCCATCCGGAACGGGCAGCAGGCCCTGCGCCTCCTGCAGAAGGTGTTCGAACGAGTGAAGACGCCCGATTTCGAGCAGGTGGAGACGCTGGCCATGGTCTACGCCGAGCTGGGCCTGTTCGATCGGGCGGTCCAGGTGCAGAGGATGATGATCACCGAAGTGACCCGGGCCCAACGCTCCATGCTGGCCACGCTGCTACAGGAAAACCTCACCCGGTATCAGCGCAAAGAAGCCTGCCGGCAGCCGTGGCGGGACAACGATCCCGTATTTCAGCCGACGCCCCTCCCCTTCTCTCTCCTCACGCTGCAATGACTATGGAGCGGCGGCTTTCTTGCCGCCGATTGGGAGCGACAGTCTTCACCCGCCGGACTCCCATTTGACCATCTGAGATCGGCGGGTCAGTTCCCCACGACTCGAAACCGGTCCTCCAATTGCACCCGCTCGTCGCTGGAGGAATCCCGGGCCTCGACCTGGGCCAGATAGGTTCCGGGTTCCAGATCGCTCAAATCCAGCTTCTTGGTCAGGACGACCCTCTCCTCGGAGAGGAACCGGATCGACTCCCCGGCACTGTCGCTGACGTCCCTGACCAGTTGGCCCTTCCCGTTTCGGATCCGGTAGGAGATCTCCAGCAAGGGGGCGTTGGAGGTCTGATCCACTTTGAAATTGTACAGGTGCAGGTAGATCCCGAGGGGGATCTTCCGGGTGAACTTGCGGGCGATGCTGGGCCGGAGCTTGACGTCTCCGAAGACGAACATCTCGTCGCCTTCCGGCAACTCCTCCAGCTCCCGCATATGGTCGGAAAGAACCAGGGAGCTGGCGCTCAGTTTCCGGGTCTCCTTCACCGAAGGGGGCGGGATCAGGGCGTGACTAAGGGCGCCTACGTTGTCGCTGTTGAGGTCCTTGACGATCAAGTCCAGCTTGTAGCGCGTATTGTTGTCCAACAGCAGCACCTTCTGGTAGAGGGACCGGCTCTGCCGTCCCAACTCGATCCATTTGTCCGGGTAGGCGACGGTCATGTCCTGATCGAATTCCTGGATGAACTTCTTTCCCATGTTGGTGATCGCGCCGTAGAGGCCGATCTGGGCGTAGTGGGAGGTGCCCTTCTGCTTGAAGGTCATGTCCCGGTTCTGCAGCTCCACGGTGACGGGAATCAGCACCTTGTCTTCGTTCAACCGGAAGTAGTCGCTTCGAACCTGGAACGGGAGATTCGTGTAATTCACCGTGACTTTGACCAAGTCCCGGAGGTCGTTGTACTTGATGGGCCGGGCGGCCTGGGTCTTGGCGAAGATCTCGAAACGGGTGAAGGGATGGTCCTGGCGCCGCATATTGGCCCGGAGGTACGGGTTGTGCATCTCGTCGGGATGCAAGCGCCGCCCCTTCTGGGTCAGGCCCAACCTTTCGCTGTCGGTCAGCCCCAACCCGGGCAGGCCGATCAGGGCGTCCTTTTCGTCGGGATGAAGGGCGAGACGGTACTCCCCGGTCCGGGACTCGTCCACGAACTCCAGGGTGATGTCGCTCCCGAGCCCGTCGATCTTCCGATAACGCCACCGTTCGAAGGGGTGGACGGTGGTGGTTCCCCCGCCTTCGTAGGACTCGCGGACATATTGGCCACCCCCGCCGAAGTCCTCGATCTCGTCAGGCGGCCCGTGGATGATGTAGATTCGGCCGCGGTCCGATCTCCAACCCGATTTGCCGCTGTGGAACCGCTCGTTGGCATACGCGATGCGGCGGTAGTGCTCTTCCTTGAACTCGTTGATGGGGGTCCTGAGGTCCAGGTCCCGCCGGTACCAGAACTGCTCGATGAACTGCTCCTTTTCGGCCTCGTTGGTCAGTCCCTCGAAGACGGCCCTCTCGTCTTCGGTGATGATGTAGGTCACGTCCTCGTCGAGCCATTTCCGGAAGTAATCCCGCGACTCCTCGGCCTGTACCCGGCTGTCATCCTTCCGGTCCCTCTTCTCCTTGGCCGCCGCAGCGGAAAGCGGCGGGGCAAGCAGGGCGAACACGGCCAGGGACAACGGGAAGCGGGATTGGAAGATGTGCATCGTTGCCGATTATTTTACGGGGCGCCGGGTCCGGGTTCAACGCGGCCGCGGGGCAACCTACGGGCCGGTGGATTGTCAACGAGGGCACCCACAAGGGGTGTCCCTATGGTTCCTGTCTGTCATGGAGGAACAAATGAGCAGGAGCGGGGACATTCCTGTCCCCGGTAAACGGAGGGATCGGCGGCTGGACAGCCGCCGATCCCACGAGACACGGACCTCCTGAAAGCTCTAAAGGGTGGTCCGGACTGAACTACAGTCTTGCCCGACGTGTGTACGACCACCGAGCCATCGACTCCGTCGATTCCCGTATTCACCCATTAGGCCGCACCTACCCTCCACGCCAAGCCGGCTACAGAAAGGATTGATCGCACGCAGCGATGGTGTCCTCATCGGTAGCCCTCTGATCCTCCCACTCGCTGCCCTCGAACCAATACTGGCGGCGCTGCTCGAGCCAGCCATTCGACTCGTTGACCGTAATCCAGCCATTGAGGAAATTTAAGATGTCGAGATCGCCTTTCCGCACGGCCATCGCCAACGGTTCCAAGGCAAACGGCTCCTCGGAGGGCTGGTGCAGGGTGTCGGGGTTGGCTTCAACCCATGTGGCCCCCGTCGACGCGAACGCTGCCGCAGCATCGACATCACCGGCAACCACGGCATCGAGGACGTCGTTGTCGGTATCAAAGAGCTCGATCATGGCACTGGGAAAAACATTCTGGATCGCGGGGATGGACGAAGCTCCGCTCCGGGTCCCAATCGTGACATCGGAGCTGTTGAAATCTTCCAGCGTTTCCAAGTCGGCGGTTTCCGCTGTATTCGCCACCAGATAGACGCCAGTCAAGTTGTACGGTGACGCGAAATTGACCCTGAGATTACGGCTTGGAAGGATCGTCATACCACTGACGATGGCGTCAAAATCCTCCTCGATCAGGGATGTGATGATGTATCTCCAGTTCGCCCGCTCAAATTTAACCTCTACCCCGATATCCTCGGCTAATTTGCTCGCGACATCGATCTCAAAGCCGATCAGCTCGCCGTCGGCATTGCAGAGCGACCAAGGCTCGAACAGGCCCAGACCGACTCTGATCGTCCCACGGTCCTGGACCTCCTCAAGAACGCTAACGCTGTTCTCAAAAGACCACCAGGGGAAAATCTGGGCCATCACCTGAGGGCTGGCACCGCCGATCAGGGCAACGACGACTAAGCCACACACTACTTGCTTTCTTCGCATCGGATACCTCCTTTGAAGTAAAGATTCACTCCAACCTCCAGCCCGGATTTCTCACCAGGGATGTTGTTGGACACATATCTCACGGATCACAAGGAACGTGAAAGTTTGTTCACAAACTGTACCAAAAGCGGCGGAACGGATCGAGGCCGAAATGAGGATTCAAGCGTCCCAACGAGTCCGTGCCGTAGGAGGGCAAGATCGAGTTAACAGTCCGTGGTGAAAGTCGCGCGAGCACTGAGACCGTTCCTGCGCCCGCCGGACAAGGCGCGATTCGGGTGCATACCGGGAGTATGTGCCCGAATCGCAACGCCGTCCGCCGGGATGCAGGGACGGTCGAATGCCGTGACGACTTTTGCCACGGGCTGTTAAAGGAAACAACTATTCGAGGAGTCCGCCACCGCTTCCATGTCGACGAATGTCAATCAGGCCGGGCATCGCGGTTTTTTCTCCCGGAGGCCCTCAGCAGCGCGCTGCCGCTCTTGGCTCCCCTCCTCTTCCAATCTCTGAAAACGTTCCAGTGAGACGCGGGCATCTTCCATCAGCCCCAGCTTCCGGTAGACCTGGGCCAACTCGTAGTGGGGTTGTGGATCCCCGGGATCCAGTGCGACGGCCCGGTGGAGGGCGCCTTCGGCGGCCCGCAGTCGGCCCTTGGCCTCGTAGGCCGAAGCCAGAGCCACGTGGGCGTCCGGGAGCCTGACATCCACCTGCAACGCTCTCTCCAGGTGACGAATCGCCTGGTCGAACTGCTGCCGCGAGTTCTTGATGATTCCCAAATCCAGGTTGACGATGGGGTGATGCGGATCGATCTTCAGCTCCTTCCGCAGCACCGGCTCCGCCTTGTCGTATTGCCCCAGGCCGAAGTAGACGTCCCCGAGAGCGAAGTTGACTCCGGGCGCATCCGGGTTCCGGGCAACCGCTTTCTCGTACACCTGGGCAGCCTCGTTCAGGCGTCCTCGAGCGGCGAAAAACTCGGCCCTGAGCTGGTGGGCCCGGAAGGAATTGGGTTCGGCCTCGTCGATCCGGGCGATGGTCCGGTTGAAGCCGTCGTCGCTGCCTTTCGTCAGGTAAGCCTGGGCCAGCGTCTGCAAGGCTTCCAACTCCCGAGGATGGCTGCGGGTCAACGCCTCCAGATGTCCGATGCTCTCATCCACCCGTCCCAGCGCCAGTAGGCAGACGCCCAGATAGACCTGAGCCTTGATGTTTCTCGAGTCCCGCGAAATCGCTTCTTGAAGGGCCACTGAGGCCTCGGCGCAGCGGTGGAGGCCGAAATAGGCCAGCCCTAGATAGAAGTGGGCCTCGGGGAGATCGGGATCGAGGGTCAGGGCGCTCTGGATCGCGTCGACAGCCGGGCCCAACCGGCCCTGGTACTGGTAAACCAGCCCCAACCGGACCATGATGTCGGCCCGTTCCGGGTGCAGTTTCAGGATGCTGCTGTAGCCCTCCTCGGCCGCCTGCAAGTCGCCCCTCTCCTCCGCCTCTATGGCGCCCTGCAACTGCCTCCGAACCGCGGTTTCCTGACCGGCGGCCACCGGGGTTACGACGATCGGCAGTAGAGCACAGAGAAGGAGGCCGCGAATCAGCATGGCGGCAAAAAACGGACCGGTTCGATTCCGGATTTCCTCCATGCAGGCAAAAGAGTGGACAGCACGCCTCGGATGGCTTGGAACCTAAGGGTCGACTGGCTGGAGTACTCCTGAATCAATAATCGAGATTTGCACGAAAGTCGGGTATCCTGCCGGCCGTCGCGAGAACGCCCCACTTGTCCAATTTGTCCTTCGCCCGATCCGAGTTCCAGAACTTTGAGCAAAGCCCAAAATACTCCAGAACGACCTCTCGTTCACCGATTTCAAGGAGTGCCTTGGCGAGTGCCATATTCGGTCCGAATGAATTCAGCTGGGGCGAGCCCGGCGTCTCCCCCGCGGCAATCAAACGAGATTTCGCTGCTTCGATCTTGCCTTCCCGCAATGCGATGCGACCCAGAACGAGGTTGCCGTGGTGGACGCGGTTCCCATAGTTCCATCCCTCTTCCATATTTTGCAGCATGAGTTCCGCATACTTCCGGGCCTTGTCCAGCCGGTCCGCCGAAAACGCTGCTTTTGCAAGATCTTCCAGAAGTGAATCTCGACCCGAATCGTCTGATAGCTCGAATGCCCTTTCATAGTTCTCTAGCGACTTCTTAGCGATTTCCAGGTCGCCTGCCCCCGGTTCCCGGACTCCAAAACTAAATATTTGCCCGAGTTTACTCGGCCATTCCGGGTTGGAGGGATCGAGCGAATGAGCCTGCTGGAGCAATTTGATGGAGGTCCTGCGATCCCCAAACATGAAGAAATCTGCCGCATGTCCCAATAACGTCGTGTTTTCGGGTTCACGGTCGATCTGACTCATCCAGGCTTCCTTGGCCTTCGCGTAACCGTTTCGATCAAGGATGTGGTCGATCCGCGAAGGAGGCATTCCCAGGATTTCCGACTCCGGTGAGTTCCGGATGAACCACAGCGCGTGTTCGCGTTTCGTTTCCTTTGCCGACTGATTCCGAATCGAACGTACCCCACCGTAAAAAGCGAGAAGCTGCGTCCGCACAGCTACATCACTCGGATCATTCGCCAGTTTCTCTTCGAGCGACGCGACCTGTTCAGGAGTGAGGTTCCGGCTGGCCACGATGGCATCGCGGACACTTTTCTCGCCGGATGACCCCTCGGGATTTTCCTTTGAGGATTCGCCGGACGGAGCGCCGACACCCATATGAAAGAGTACAATGGCCAAAATGGGAACCATACACACTCGCCGGGAGGCCAAACTTTTTTGCTTTCGCATTTTCTCTCCTTTCCATTCCTTGAGGCTTGCAATCCGCTCGTCTACTCGAACGAAGGTCTTAAATCGTCATCGCTCACAGTCTTGTGCGGTCAGTTCAATGACCATCATCGTTTGTGGCCTTCAGAGATGCTTCGATGTCGGCTTTTGGTGTCTGGGATGGGGTGGTCGACGATAGAATTCCCATATAAAGAAGCGGTTTCAATTGTATCGAAATTCCCAAGATCAGGCTGGTCTGGGACCCATCCCCGTTAGTGATGCGGGGCAAATTCCAAAATCGAGGTTCCGAAGCACGCGATCTTGCAACTTCGAATTCCGCGCTGCCCCTGCAGCTCGCCATCTCTCTCCCGTTTCTGGGGGTTTTCGCTCATACTGGCACCACGGAATGCACCTGATGTCCCGTCAGTCCCAACAGGAGGAAGAACATTGACCAAGATTTTCATCTCTCTCACGACCGCCCTGGTGCTGTTCGCCCCGAACCTTCTTGCTGGAGAAAAGGAGGCCAAGCAGCCGGACAAGTTCCTGCTTCTGGCCACCAGCCGGACCGGCACCATGGAGAAGGAACTCAACGAAGCCGGCGCGCTAGGCTACCGCTTTGCCGGTACTCAGGGAGGCGAGACCGCTTTCGGCGGCAACGAGGTGGTCGTCGTCATGTCGCTGGACCCCGAAGGCCGGCGTTTCCGCTACATACTGCTCGCGACCAGCCGGACCGGCACGATGCAAAAGGAAATGAACGAGGCGCCGCCCGAGTACGAGTTCGCCGGCATGACCGTGTTCCAATCCAGGTTCGGCGGAAGAGAGGCCGCGGTCATCCTCCAAGCCGAGAGCAAGGACGAGTGACCGACGAATACGGCACCAAATGGAGTCTCCAAGTCTAATTTCGGACTGATGGGATGATGGTACGCATTTCGCATGAGAACTACAGTCACCATCGATGACGATGTGTTGACCGCGGCGCGCACTCTCGCGCGAAGGAAAGGCGTGAGCCTCGGGAGCGCTTTGTCAGTGTTGGCGCGGCGGAGCTTCCGACGAAGCCGGGCCAGCGGGGATGAGGACATTCCCGTTTTCCAGGTTGAGGAAGGCGCTTCCCCGATCACGAGTGAGGAAATTCAGAAAGTCCTTAGCGATTGGCCATGACCCGCTGACGTGCCCGTTGGATTGGAATGGCACAATCCCGGAGTTCAACCGGACTCGTTGCGCACATTTGGCGTGATGCCTCGAACGGCTTTGACACACCTCTCTCCGTCCCATATCTTCTGCGGATCGAAGCTCAACGGAGGCTCCTACAAATGAAGGAAAACCAGGTTCGTCACAAGGTCATCGCCGGCGAAACCGCCGTCGGATGTTTTCTGGGACTCGGAAGTCCCTCCGTCGCCGAACTCCTCGCCTACTCCGGTTACGAATGGCTGCTGGTCGAGACCGAGCACAACGCCCTGGACTCGGCCCAGGTCGAGCGCATGCTGATGGCCATCGACGGCTCCGGCGCCATGCCCATGGTCCGGGTCCCGCCCTCGGATCTGTTCGCCATTCAGAAGGCTCTGGATATTGGCGGCATGGGGATCATCGTTCCCATGGTGAAAAACGTGGAGGAGGCGGAGGCGGTGGTGGCGGCCACCCGTTATTCCCCGGAGGGGACTCGGGGTTTCGGCCCCCTGCGCGCGTCCCGCTACACCCTCGACTACGACGACTACCTGGAACGGGCCAACCGGAACATCCTGGTGGGCCTGCTGCTGGAGACTGCCGAGGCGGTTGAGGACCTGGAGCGGATCGCATCCGTGCCGGGGGTCGACCTGCTCTACATGGGCATGTGGGACCTGTCGCTGGCTCTGGGCGTGGACCCCAGGCGTCAGCCGAACCCGGAAACGGACGCCGTGATCGACAAGGCTTTGAAGGTGGGCCGGGAGACCGGTGTGGCCATCGGCATCGGCGTCGGGAGCCCGGAAGACCTGGCGCACCGCCTGGAGCAGGGGTTCACCTTCCTGGGCTACGGGAGCGACTACAGCCTTCTGCTCGGCGGGGCCAGGTCCGCCTTGGAAACCTTTCGGGCCTCCCAATCCGGGAGGCCGGAGAGCGGCTGACACCGCGCCAAGCGAATCAACTTCCTCCCTGCCGTCCCCAGCGGTCGTAGAGAAAGTCGGCCAGGGCGCTGAAGATGAGCAGGGCCCCCACAGCCACCTGCTGCACGAAGACCGAGATGCCCAGGATGTTCAGGGCATTGCGGACGATCTGAAAGAAGATCACGCCCAACAGCGTCCCCGGCATGGAGCCCCGTCCTCCGTACAGGCTCGTCCCCCCGATAACGACCGCCGCGATGACGTCCAGCTCGGCTCCGGTCCCCGCCAGGGTGAGGGCCGAGTTCAGACGGGCCGCCAGCAATATCCCCCCAAAAGAAGCCAGTCCGCCGCTCAGGGCATAGAGCAGGAACTGGTGGCGCTTCACGCGGACCCCCAGGCGGCGGGCCGTTTCGGGATCGTTTCCGATGGCGAAGGTGTAGCGCCCGAAGCGGGTCTTCACCAGCACCAGGTGGCCGATCAGGTAGACCGCAGCGGTGATCAACACCAGCACGGGGATCGGACCGATGCGGCCCTTGCCCAGAAACAGGAAGCTCTCCGGGAGGCCGACGATGGAGTTGCCGCTGGTCAGGAACATGACGGTGCCCCGGGCGACGTTGAGCATCCCCAGGGTCATGATGAAGGCTGGGATTTTGCCGTAGGCCACGGCGACGCCGTTGACCGCACCGGCGGCGGTCCCCACCAGCAATCCTCCCACGATAGCGGCGGGGACCGGGATCCCGGAGACCAGAAGTCCGGCCGTTCCCATGCTCCCCAGGGCCAGGATCGAGCCCACCGAGAGGTCGATCCCGGCGGCAATGATGACGAAGGTCATGCCGGCCGCGACGATGGCGTTGATGGAGAGCTGTTCCAGGATGTTGAGGAAATTTCGAGTGGTGAGAAAGACGGGAGAGATCATGGACACGACGGCCACCAGAATCAGGGTGGCCGCCAGCAGAGCCTTGAGACGGGTGAGCTTCAGCAAGGCGGGAGGCTGACCCCGGCTCGTCAAGCGGGAGACGAAGACTTGAAGCGAACCCTTCCAATCCACGGGCCGGTCAACTCCTGGAGGGAAGCGGGCCCTTCAGCATCAGGTTGACGACCTCGTCCTGGTTGGTGGAACGGGTCCTCAGGTCGGCCACCGTCTGCCCCTTCCTCATGACCACGATCCGGTCGGCGATGGAGAAGATGTCGTCCAACTCGTGACCGATCACGATCAGGGAGACTCCCTCGTCCCGAAACCTCCGGATCAGATCCAGCGTCTTTCGGGTCTCCGCGACCCCCAGGGCCGCCGTCGGTTCGTCCATGAGGATCAGCTTGGCGCGGGCCAGGAGGGCACGGGCCAGCGCTACCGCCTGGCGCTGTCCTCCCGAAAGGTAACGCACCCGGGTTGAAGCGCGGAAGTCGTAACCGAGCTTGCGGATCAACTCTTCCGCCTCGGTCTTCATCGACTTCTCCGCCAGCCAGCGGAGTCCGGGGACGCCCCGGCGCCACTCCCGTCCCATGAAGATGTTGGCGGTTACGTCCAGCTCCCCCAGGAGCGCCAGGTCCTGGTACACGGTCTCGATCCCGTGGTGACGGGCCTCGGCGGGGCTTCCCGTTCGAAGCGGCCGGCCCTCCATCAGGAACCGTCCCACATCGGGCAGATCGACGCCGGAGATGAGGTGGATCAGTGTCGATTTTCCAGCGCCGTTGCCGCCCACCAGGCCCACGATCTCGGCCCGGCCGACGGTGAGATCGGCACCGTCGACCGCCGCCAGCGCGCCGAATCGCTTGGTGACGCCCACCGCCTCCAGGAGAGCTGTGTGGCCGGCCCCGCCAGCGGGTCCGGTCGCAGTTCCGGAGGCGCTTTCCGGAACGCTCACAAGAGCGGCTCCCCGCTCTCGATCTGCCGAATGAATTCGTCCACGTTCTCCTGCGTCACCAGGACCACGCCGGTGTCGGTGAAGGACGGAGATTCGACTCCACGGCGGAATTTGACCAGACTGTCGACGCCGGAATAGCCCATCTTGGCGGGAAACTGGGCGACCATGGCGTCCAGCTCGCCACGCTTGACCGCCTCCAGGTCCCCCAACCCCGCTTTGCCGATGGAACCGCGGCCCACTACCATCAGGTCCCCCCCCAGGTTCTTGCCGAAAGCTGCGGCCGCCTGGGCGGCGCAGAGAACCGCGGGACCTCCGAAGATGTAGAGACCCGCCAGATCGGGATGGGCTGTCAGCAGATCGGTGGTGGCGTTGAAGGACTGGTCGCAGTAGGGGACACCCAGCGGAGACCCCACCATTTCCAGATCGGGATACTTGCGCAGGCCTTCCACAAAACCGTTCATGATTTCCCGGCAGGGCAGAATGCTGGGTGGACAGGCGATGACGCCGACCTTCCCTCGAGCCGAAAGGCGGTCGGCCAGCCGGTCGGCGGCCACGGTGCCGCAAAGGACATTGTCGGTGGCGGCGAAGGTGACGATGTCCCCCTCGGCGATCCCGGTGTCGATGACGGTGATGGGAATTCCGGCCTGGTTCACCTTCGACACGGCCGGCGACAGGGCGTTGGAATCGCAGGGCGCCAGCACGATGCCGTCCACTTCCAACTGAATCATGTTCTCCACGATCTGGACCTGCTCCACGACCTGAGTCTCGTTCTTGGCGGCGTGCAACAGCAGTTCGACCCCCAGCTCCTCTGCCGCCCGTTGGGCGCCGTCGATGGCGTCCAGCCAGAAGGGATCGGTGTAGGACTTGGAGATGAAGGCGATCCTCAGCCGTCCGTCGGGGGCGGGATCGGGACCCGGCACCGCGCAGGCCCAGAGCAGCAGTAGCGGGAGCAGGGTCGCTAGCAGTCCGTGGGAAAAGTCCCATGAGCACCGAGACCGTTCCTGCGCCCGCCGGACCAGGCGCGATGAGGGAGCATCCCCGGAGTATGTGAGCCGATAGCAACGCAGTCCGCCGGGATGCAGGGGCGGTCGAATGCCGTGACGACTTTTTCCACGGGCTGCTTGGCATCGGGTCATGACGAGCCGGACACTAACACGTTCCGGGAGCCCCTTGCAGGATTCCCCGGACGGCGATACGGCTTGCCTCACGGCACCGGATTCAATACCTTAAGTCGAGTGCCGGACGGCTTGGCCAAAGGCGCCAAGCGGGCCGGTTAGGAAGTCGAACCCATTCAGCCGGAGCGCCCAATCGAACGGGGACGAGCGGCGCGGAAAGAGGAAAGCAGCATGCCCGGAAAGCTGGACGGCAGGGTGGCGATCATCACCGGCGGCGGTAGTGGCCTGGGCGCGTCCACCGCCAGACTCTTCGCGGCCGAAGGGGCCAAAGTGGTCATCGCCGATGTCAACGTCGATGCGGGAACAGGGGTGGCCCGATCCCTCCGGGATGACGGGACCGAAGCCCTCTTCGTCAAGACCGATGTCTCGTCGGCGGCCGACGCCCGCAACCTGATGGAGGAGACCGTCGCCCGATTCGGCCGGATCGACATCCTCATCAACAACGCCGGCGTCCAGGTGGAGAAGGCGGTGCCCGAGACCACCGAGGAGGATTGGGACTTCGTCCTGGGCGTCAATCTGAAAGGGCCGTTCCTCTGCTCCAAATACGCCATCCGGCAGATGCGCCGGCAGAAGTCGGGGAACATCGTCTGCATCTCGTCCCTCTCCGGCGTGGTTTCCAACGGAGAACAGGCTTCCTACAACGCCTCCAAGCACGGCCTCATCGGCCTGGCCAAGTGCATGGCCCACGACCACGCCTTGGAGGGCATCCGGGTGAACGCGGTCTGTCCCGGCTCCATGAACACACCCATGCTGGACGGGGTGCCGGAGGAACACCTGGCGCCCTACCGCAAGAGCAACCTGCTGGAGAGGTTCGCCGATCCGGGAGAGGTGGCCAACTGCATTCTCTTTCTGGTGAGCGACGACGCCTCCTTCGTCACCGGCTCGGTTCTGGTGGCCGACGGGGGCTATACCACCAAGTGATGCCGGAACCTCCGGCTGCCGAGGCCGGCGCCCGGGAAATACGAACCGAAAGGAGTCAGATCGGATGTACCTGAAGAAGATCGACCACATCGCTGTCATGGTGAGCGACATCGAGAAATCCCTGCACTTCTATCGCGATCTGCTGGGCCTGGAGGTGGTGACTCCGGAAGAGCACATCGCGGGCCCGGTGGCGGAGATGGTGGACAAGCCGGGCTGCCACATGCGCGAATACCGCATGCGGGCTCCGGAGGGCGTCCAGGGCTATGACCGGAACGACGAAGGGGTGGCGTTGACCTTCGACATCATCCAGTGGTTGGAGCCGGAGAGCCCCCGGGCGAGATACGAGGTCCACCACGTGCCCAGCGCGCACATCTGTTTCGGTGTGGAGAACCTGCCCGCGATCTACGAACGATTGAAGGCGGAGGGCGTCGAGTTCATCTCGCCTCCGGTCCGCTTCTCGGGTGAGGGGGATTGGCACGTGCTCTTCTTCTATGATCCCGACGGCAACCTCCTGGAGCTGAACGAGACCGGCACCGGCGGCCAGATCGTCCACGATTTCGAGTGGAGCGAATAACGTAGGGGCAACCCTCGTGATTGCCCTTCCTTAATTCTCGTCGCGGGAATCTCCTGCCCCACCGGGACCGGACAGGCCGGCCGGCCATGCCGTGTCGACATCGGGGCAACCATTGCGGTTGCCCGGGTCCAGCAGGCGGGCAGAACCAATCCGGCCCCATGAGTTCGTCGCCGAGCGGCGAGTCTGAACGACTCGGCGTCCATGAATTGGAGTGATTACCCGGGTTCAGCGACTGATCGCGGCGTGGCAGGGAGGGATCATTCGACCCTCAGGAGGCGGAAACCCAGGTAATGATAGCGATTGCCGGGGACGACGCCGGCGCGATACTCCGACCGGCTGCCGAGAGCGTCGTGGCTCCAACCGCCCCCCCGACGGACCCGAAGGGAGCCCGTCGCAGGACCCTTGGGATCTGTGACACTGCCTCCAGGGTACTTCCCGTATCGGTCCTCTACCCACTCCCACGCGTTCCCCAGCATGTCGTGCAACCCGAAATCATTCGCAGCCTTTTCCCCCACCGGATGGGTCCCGCACCACGTTGACGGGTACTGCTTTTCATTCCAGTCCGAACAATCGACCCCGCCATCGTACCTCACCCCGCTGTTGCCGCCGTACCACGCGATCCTGTCCAACATCGGCACGTTATTGATCCCCACCAAATCCAAATCTCCTGCCGGCGTGTCCGTCCGAGTTCCCGCCCGCGCCGCGTACTCCCACTCGGCCTCCGTCGGCAACCGGTACTTCGCTCCTCCCTCCATGCCGTTCAGTTTCCTGACGAACTGCTGCACGTCGTCCCACGAAACACTCTCCACCGGGCAATCTCGACCGCAGTTTTTGAAATCCGAGGGATTCGATCCCATCACCGCCTCCCATTGAGACTGAGTCACCTCGTATTTCCCCAGATAAAACGCCCGGCTGATCTTCACCCGAGTCACCGGTTTCTCGTCATCGTCCGCCAACCCGCTCTCCGACCCCATCCGGAACTCGCCGACCGGTACCCGCACGAACTCCATTCCGATCCTGTTGCTCCACTCTGCCGGCGTTGAGGCTTCTTCCTGAGCCGCCAGGCCCCCAGCGAGGAGGAGTCCAGTCCACCCGGCCGCGATCCCGCGCCGACACCGTGAGATCAAGTTTCCGATCATGTTTCCTCCGCTCGACTCCGGTTGGTATTCGTCGGCTTTCTATTAAACCCCGAAATCCCGGATGTCGTTTGCGCGATCCTGGTTCACGGATCCATGACCTCGAACCGGATGTCCAGGAGCCCGCTTGGATCCTGAGTGAGTTGCCGGATGATCCGCGCCAGGTTCAGTTCGGTGACCGGTTCCAGACCTCTCGCGTCTAAGCGGACCTTGCAGTGGGGGCAATGATCGCTCGCCGGAATATGTTTCGGGAAGAGGATCTCTTCGTTGCAACTGAGACAGATCAAGCGGATGGCTTGGATGTCATCCAAGCCGAACAGCTTTCGATTCTCCGACATCATCGTACTTCCAAATATTGATTCAGCGTCCGGTCGACTCAGCCAGCGTCTCCGGCCCCATTCAGCCGGTACTGCCGCAACAGCCGGCGTCATTCCTGCAGGTGGGGTGTGGATCTGGTCGGTCGGTGATGCCGGCGCCGAATTAATCTATGCGCCGCCGGCAACTTGCAGGAGGAGTGACACCAGGAGGAATCCGTAACGGCCAACTCCAGTGTAGATCCCTGAACGTCTCGAAAGTCGATCTTGAAGATGACGTCGCCAACCGGAGACAAACGGGCACTTTTCCTGCCACCACTTTGGAGAGGACGTCCTATGCTGGACTGAAACCGGAATTTGGGTCGAGTAGAATAAGACTCAGGCTGGCTCTTCCTCCAGCATAGGACGAGTCGGTTTAGAGCCAGCCGGGTGTTGCCGCACCCGGCTGGCTCGCTCACAGCCCCCACCATACACCAGAAGTCCCCTTTCCGACAAGGTCTGCCTCTCACTTTTCCCAAGTGGAAATTATCCTTTTGTTGTAGTAGTTTGGACTGTTTGTTGTTTTCCAGAACACAGCTAGTACAGAGGCCGGAATGTCCTCAAACTGCGTTCATCCCGGGCATACTGAGCATATGACAATAGTCATAATGCACCTGTAATTTGGCAATAATTAGGAAAGAGATTCCCGGGCAACGGCGGGATAAGCCCGACCCAGTTAAGACAATTTTCTTACGGTTGTCTCGACGGTTTCGAGACCATCAAGGCATCCGATACCGCCGTCTCGCGGGTGACTGCGGCCGGCACGCCATTGATCCGTTCCGCAGTGTCTCCGGCTCTCAGCGCAGCGGCAACACAATGGGCGGCGAGTTTGGCTGGGACGACCATGAGTTCGGCGGACCTGCCTGGGTGGGTCTGTGCGGTGAGTGTTATGGTGGCTCCTCTGTTATCTCGGCTCGTCCCATTCTTCCCCACTGCCTTCGCTGAGCGTGAGGTAGCGGCCGGTTTCGATGCCGGTCCACTCCTCCACCAGACCACTCGGCCAGTGGGCTCGAACTCGGATCATGGCGGCGGAATCGTCCAATCCCACGAGGATTCGGGGATCATTGGATGAGGCATAGCTGCCGTCGGTCCGGACGCGGCGCCAGAGCGTCGGCTTGCCCTCCCTGAACACACCGACCCAGGTTCCCAAGGCGTCCCGATTGCTTTCACGGCCGACAAATCTCAGCCCCAGCCAGCGATTCGCCGTACCGACACGGTTGATCAGCAGCCGGGTGCGGCCGTTGTTGTTGAAGATCAGCAGGTCCATATCCCCGTCGTTGTCCACGTCCCCGAAGGCGGCGCCGCGGCTGACTTCCGAGAGCCGGAACACCGATCCCGCCTCACCGGTCACTTCCTGGAACCGCCCGTCGCCCAGGTTGCGAAAGAGCTGGTTCGTCTGATGCAGAGGATACGGGTCGCCCCGTCTCGCCAGGGTCTCGATGGTCCTGACCTCCCCATTGGCGGCGAACAGGTCCAGCCAGCCGTCGTTGTCGTAGTCGAAGAATCGCGTGCCGAAGGCCGTGAACGGGAGGCTGGAGACGGCCAGGTTGGCTTCCAATGAGGCGTCCTTGAAAAATCCGGTGCCGTCATTGGCGTAGAGGGTGTTCTTCTCACTCTTGAGATGGGTCATGAAGAGGTCTTCATCGCCATCGTTGTCGAAATCCGCCGCGTCGACTCCCATGCTGGACTCGGCCATCCCGTCCCGGTTGAAGGCGGCGCCGGCCAGCAGGGACTCGTTCACGAAGGTCCCGTCCTTTTGGTTGATCCAGAGGTCGTTGGGTCTCTGGTCGTTGGCCACGTAGACGTCCGGCCATCCGTCGGAGTTCAGGTCGGCCGCCACCACGCCCAACGCTCCGTGGTACTCCCTCGAGATCTGGCTCCTGGCCGACACGTCCTCGAAGCTTCCGTCCCTCCGGTTTCGATAAAGGCGATTGGGTACTGGCTCATAACCCATGGGGCCACAGTAGTCGACCGCTCCGCTAGGAGCGTGGCAGAGCTTCTGGTTGGAGAATCTGAAATCGACGTAGTTGCCCAGGAAGAGGTCGAGCCAACCGTCCCGGTCGTAGTCCAGGAAAGCCGCACTCACGCCCCATCTCCCGTCGCCGGTGCCGGTCCGCGCGGTAACCTCCATGAAGGTGCCGTCCCCCCGGTTCCGAAACATCTGATTGGGACCGAAGTTCATGACGTAGAGGTCGACCCAGCCGTCGTTGTCGAAGTCCGCGGCAGCCGCTCCCATCCCGTAGCCCAGCGCCCGAATCCCGCTGGAGACGGTGACGTCGGTAAAGCGGACCCGGCGGGTTCCGTCCGGTTGCACCACCATATCGTTCCGGTAGAGCCGGTCCATGGGAGCCGGTTCGGTCCGGGAAACGCCGGTGCCGCCTGGCGGCTTGCCTTCCCCCAGCAGATGCCCCTGGACCACGTATAGGTCCAGGTCGCCGTCGTTGTCGTAGTCGAACAGGGCGCCGCCGCCGCCCACCATCTCGCAGTAGTAGAACCTGCCCGACATCCCATTGAAGTGGACGAAGTCGAGGCCCGCTTGGTCCGTTTCGTCGGAGAAAATGCCGGGTGTGTCGTCTTGGGACTGGGGATATCCGGTGAGAACGCCGGCGTGAATCAGCAGGATCAGTAAAACGAGCTGCAGAGTCGACCTCCGCAAATTTGGCCTCAGGACTCCGCCTCGGCGGCGGATTCGATGGACTCCTTGAGGGTCTGCAGAAACCGGGCCGCCACGGCGCCGTCCACGGCCCGGTGATCCGCGTTTACGGTCACCTGCATCCTGGAACGGACGGCGACCTGCCCGTCCACCACCACCGGCACGGGACGGACGGTCCCGACTGACAGGATCCCGACTTCGGGCGGATTCAGGATGGAGGTGAACTGCTCGATGCCGTACATGCCCAGGTTGGAGACCGAGAAGGTGCTTCCCTTCATCTCTTCGGGCTGGAGCCTCCGCTTTCGGGATCGATCGGCCAGATCCGCCAGTTCTGTCTGGATCCGTTCGATTCCCTTCTGCTCCAGGTTCCGCAGAACCGGAACCACTAGACCGTCTTCCAGAGAGACGGCGACCCCAAGATGAACCGCCTTGAACTCGCGGATCTCCTCCTCCACCAGATGGGCGTTGAGCCGGGGGTGTTTCATGAGCGCAGCGGCGACCGCTTTGAGTAGACAAGGCGTGAGACGGCGTTGCGGAGTCGTCCTGGCTTGCAGGTCGGTCACGTCCAGGGAGAGGGAGAGAGAAATGTGGGGGGCATTCCGGTAGCTGTCGCTCGTGCGACGGGCGATGGAGCGTCGCGTTCCCTGGATGGGAATAACGCGATATTCCAATTCCGCAGCGGCGTCTTTCTTGGAAGCCGCCTCCTGCGCCTCAAGATCCCGGGGAAGGATGGCGCCCTTGGGGCCGGATCCGGTGACGGTGGCCAGATCGATGCCCAACTTGCGGGCCATCTTCCTGGCTCGGGGGGACGCCCGTACCCTTCCCCGCCGGGAGCGAGTGCGGGTTCCGGTCTTAATGCGGCGGGCGCGGCGGGCGGTTGCGGGGCGAGTGGACGGTCGCTGCTTCCTGGGCGCACCGACCGTCGGCGAGGGCGCCGCTTCACCTTCGCTCAGGAGCCACGCGATCCCCTGGCCCACCGGGATCTCGTCCCCCTCCCGGGCCGTGAGGTTGGACAGGACCCCGGATGCGGCGGCTTCGATCTCCATGACCGCCTTGTCGGTCTCGATCTCCATCAGGGGTTCGCCACGGGCCACGAACTCCCCCTCGGACTTGAGCCAACGCACCAGGACGCCCTGCTCCTGGGACATCTCCAGCGCAGGCATGATCACTTCAGTGGCCACAAGTCCTCTCCGAATTGGAATCGATGGAAACTTCCCGGCAATGGCGAGGCCCGGTTGTAGACGACCGGCTAGTCTTCGAACATCTGGCGGGCAATGTCGACGATCTGCTCCTTGCGGGGAATGGTCAGGTCCTCCAGCGTCGGCGAGAAAGGAACCGGAACGTCCATGGCGCCAAGCCGGCGAACCGGCGCCTCCAGGTCGTAGAACAGATTCTCGCCGATCAGAGCTGCGATCTCGGCTCCCGCCCCATAGCGTTGGTAGCCCTCGTCGATCACCAGGCACCGGGCCGTCTTTCGGACCGAGTCCAGCAGCGCTTCTTCGTCCAGCGGCGCCAGCGTGCGCGGATCGATGACCTCCGACTCGATGCCCTCGTCCGCCAACTCCGAAGCCGCGTCCAGAGCCTGCCAGACCATGCTGGAGGTAGCGATCAGGGTCAGATCGTCCCCCTCCCGCTTCACGTCGGCGCGACCGAAAGGAATGGTGTACTCGTGGGAAGGATCGGGAACCGGACCCTTCCGGTAGATGTCCACCTTGTCCTGCAGGAAAACCACTGGATTCTCGTCCCGGATGGCGGTCTTCATCAGGCCCTTGGCGTCGTGGGAGCTTGACGGCAGCACCACCTTCAACCCGGGGATATGGGCGAACCAGGCTTGCAGGCTTTGAGAGTGCTGGGCCGCCAAACGGCGCCCGGCGCCCATGGAGGTGAGGAAGACCATGGGGACGCTGGTCATCCCGCCTGACATGTAATATGTCTTGGCCGCCTGGTTGACGATCTGATCGGAGGCGAGCGGCAGAAAGTCACCGAACATGATCTCTACGATGGGCCGCAGACCGGTCATGGCCGCCCCCACGCCCAGGCCGGCGATTCCGGCTTCGGAGATGGGCGTATCCAGGACTCGTTCCGCCCCGAACCGGTCCAGGAGTCCCTCGGTCACCTTCCAGACCCCGCCCGCCGCCGCCACGTCCTCACCGAACAGGATCACCCGGTGGTCGCGATCCATCTCCTCCCGGATCGCCTCGTTGACGGCCTGGCTGAAGGTGAGTTGGCGAGTTTCAGTCTGCGAAGACATGTCGGTCCACCTCTTCCGGGTCCGGGAACGGCGCTTCCTGCGCCAATCGTGCGGCTTCCTCCACCTCGGCCCGGACCTCCTCTCCAACGGCATCCAGTTCCGGTTCGGTGTAGTGCCCGGCCTCCAGCAGTTGCCGCCTCAATCGCTCGATGGGATCCCGCCGGCTCCGCCACTCGTCCTCTTCCTCCCGCGAGCGGTAGGGCCGGGTTCGATCCGACATGCCGTGACCCAGATAGCGGTAGGTGTCGAAAACGAAGAAGCTGGGGCCAGCACCGTCTCTTGCACGCTGAACCGCCGCATAGGTGGCGTCGTAGACGGCCAGGACGTCCATGCCGTCCACTTCGGCGGAGGGAATGCCGAAGGCTTCACCGCGGAGCGTGAGACGGCCGGCCGTGACCTGCTCCGTGGGCGTGTACTCCCCGTAGTGATTGTTCTCGCAGGCGAAGATGGCGGGCAGACTCCAGATGGCGGCCAGATTCATCGACTCCAGCAGGATGCCCTCGTTGAGGGCTCCGTCACCGAAGAAAGAGACGCCGACGCCCCGGTTCCGGAGCACCTTGGCCGAGAGGGCCGCGCCGGTCGCCAGCGGAATGCCGCCGCCAATGATGGCGTTGGCTCCCAGGTGGCCCGTCTCCCGGTCGGCGATGTGCATGGACCCGCCCTTGCCGCGACAGTATCCGTTGGCCTTGCCCAGCAGCTCGCCGAACATGGGGACGAGCCCGGCGCCCTTGGCGTAGCAATGGCCGTGCCCCCGATGGGTGCTGGTGATGTAGTCGTTGTGGTTCAGGTGAGCACAAACGCCGACGGCCACCGCCTCCTGTCCGATGGAGAGATGGGTGATACCCGGCATCTCGGCCCGTTCGTAGAATTCCCCCACCCGGTACTCGAACGCCCGAATCGTGAGCATCTGGCGCAGCAGGTCGAGCCGGGCGGTGGCATCGAGGCCTTGGGAGGGGGTCGATTCAGTTGTCAACGCCATGAGCGCCTCTGGTGTTGGATGGGATTCGCTCCGAGCCGTCATCACGCCGGCGACCGCCCGCTGGAAACCCGGCGAGACTAACAGGAAACCTGGATAAAGTCGATTCTGCCACGGCGCGGCATTTGTCCAGATCCTTCAACCTACAAACTGAAGCTTCACGCCACAGGCGGACGCGATCTTGGTCACCGTGCCCAGCCGAGGATCCCTCCTGCCCGACAGGCTGCGTGAGAGGCCCACACGGTCGATATCGGCTCGACGTGCGATCTCAGAGACGCCCCCCTGCGCCGCCGCCACGTTACGGAAGGCTTTCATCAACAATCGAGGATCGCCGTCGAACTCCTCGATCGCAGCGTTCAGATACGCGGCGATGTCTTCCGGTGTCTGAAGGTATTGGTCAGCTCTGTGTTCTTTCACGGGCATGTGGTCCGTTCCGTCTTCCGCGACGTAGTGGACGACTTTGATCATGCCAATATTGTAGCCAAATGACTACAAACCGTGGCAGGAGAGAAAGCAGCCAGGAATTTGCTGGATACTGTCCGGTGCCGAAGCTCCCCATTCCTCCATTCTCATCCACATCTCTCTTTCGGACTTAATTAGTCAGAAATAAAAGACTAGAATAGTCACTATGACAACTGTGTCGATTTCCGAGTTGAAGGCGAATCTCTCGCACTTTGTTCGGGAGGTCCGCCGGGGAGGCGAGGTCCAGATTCTCGACCGCGGCAAGCCGGTCGCGAAACTTGTTGCAACCGCAGCCGGGGAAGACCAGGGAGCCCGAGAACGGCTGATCAGCCAAGGTGTGATAAGACCGGGTCTAGGCGGTGCTGCCGCTATTCTGGACGAGCCTCCGTTGGAGTTGCCGGTGTGTATTTCCGAGGCGTTGGCCGAGGATCGGAAGGACCGGTTTTGAGGTACTGGGATGCATCTGCGTTGGTGCCGCTGATCATTGCTGAAGCCGAAAGCGGCTGGGCACGTGATCGATTGGCGGAAGACGACCGGATCATTACCTGGGCCTGGACAAGAACCGAGATTGTCAGCGCGATTGAACGTCGGACACGTGAAGGGGCGCTTGCGCGCTTGGAGCGCCGCAACCTGCTCAGAGTGTTCGAAGCCTTCGCCAACAAATGGGATGAGGTAACGGATATCCTCTCCGTTCGAGCGCGAGCGAACCTGCTGTTGGCACGGCATCCCTTGCGCGCAGCGGATGCCGGTCAGCTTGCCGCCGCGATGTTGGTTCAAGAACAATTGAGTTCCCCTCTCACATTCGTCTGTCTTGACCAGCGGCTGTCGATTGCCGCCGAATTGGAGGGTCTCCAGGTGATGCCGTAGGCGGAAGTGTTCAGGCTGTCCTACCCGCGGACCACCGGCGTGCGACGGCAAGAAAGCCGCCGCCATCAGCAAGACCTGCCTGGACTTGGTAGACTGTTGCCGCTGTAGACAGACCTATTTCCGGCGCCGGAATCGAATCCATGATCAACCGGCTGTATGCCTTCCTGGCCATCGTTTTCTGGTCGCTGCCATTCCTGACCGGTAGTTCTATCGCTACGGAATCGGACGGATCGGCGACGGGAGCCGCTCTCGAGATTCTAGGGCGGGACTGCCTTGCCTGCCACGGCGTGGCGCGTCAGGGGGGGCTTGATCTGAGCAGCCGGCAGACTCTGCTACAGGGCGGCCACCGGGGTCCGGCGGCGATTCCCGGAGACGCCGGCTCGAGTCTGCTGCTCCTGGCCGCATCCCATGACGGCGAACTGAAAATGCCCCCGGGCGACTCTCCGCTGGCGGCGGCGGATCTGGAGGTCTTGCGCCGCTGGATCGACGCCGGCCTGCCTTGGACCGGCGTCCGGGAAGATGGCCCCTCCCCGCCCTCCTGGTGGTCGTTCCGGAAGCTCCGGCGGCCACCCGTTCCAGAGTCGGAAGCGGACGCCTGGGTCCGGAACCCCATCGACGCCTTCGTGCTGGCCCGGCTGCAGGAGAAGGGCTTGAAACCGGCGCCCGAGGCCGACCGGAGAATCTTGATCCGAAGAGCGTACTTCGATCTCATCGGACTTCCGCCGACGCCGGAGCAGGTGGAACGGCACCTGGAAGACGACTCGCCCGAGGCCTACGACAAGATGGTGGGCGAGCTGCTGGAATCGCCACGCTACGGCGAGCGCTGGGCCCGGCACTGGCTGGACGTGGTCCGCTACGCCGACAGCAGCGGATACGAGTCGGACCACTACTACCCCAACGCCTGGCGGTATCGGGACTACGTCATCAAGTCGTTCAACGAGGACAAGCCCTACGATCGTTTCCTGCAGGAGCAGGTCGCAGGCGACGAGCTCTGGCCCCAACGATTCGAGCTCCTGGGGAGCCGGACCATTCCCCTGAAGAAGAACGAATACCTGGAAGCACGGGTCGGAACCGGCCTCTACACATTCGGGCCCGAGGTGCTGGAGTCGATGCAGGACGCCCGGCAGTTGCGCGCCGAGGAACTGACCGATTGGGCGGACACCACCGGCGCCGCCTTTCTGGGGCTCACTCTGGGCTGCGCCCGCTGTCACGATCACAAAGCAGACCCCATCAGCCAGAGGGACTACTACGCCTTCCAGGCCCTGTTCGCCAACAGCCACAAGGTCGACATCCCCATCATGAGTCCCATTCAGGCGGTTTCGCGGAACATCGACTACCCCGCCGTCATCGCCGTGGACGAAAGCCGTTCCGCTTACCGCCGATTCGAGAAACGGGTCAAAAAGAGGATCGAACAGAAGAAGAAGGCGCAATTTCCACCGGATGTGGTGGAAGCCTACGAGACGGACAAGGATCGGCGGACCCCGGAGCAGGAAGAATTGGCCAAACTCCTGATGGAGGCGGTCCGTGCCGTCAAATTCGAGGAGGCTCTGACCGAGCCGGAGCAGGACGAACACCAAAAATTGCTCTTCGGGCTGGCCCGGGCCGTACTCAAGGTCTCCGAGATCGAGGGCTCCAATCTGGTCCGGTTCGAAGGACTGCTTGAGTTACCGACCGCTTCAGTGCTGGATCATTACGACCGGGAGGCTTCCGCACCCGTTCACGTCTTGAGTCGAGGCGAGTTCAGACGCAAGGAGGAACGGGTCGGACCCGGCTTGCCGGCGGTGCTGAGCCGGGAGACCGATCCCAATGGCGTCTTCTCGGGATCAATGGGGAACCGCCCCCGCAAGCAGTTGGCGCTCTGGCTGAGCCGTCCGGACCACCCTCTCACCGCTCGGGTCATGGTGAACCGGCTCTGGCAATGGCATTTCGGACAAGGACTGGTGAGAACTCCCAACGACTACGGCCGCCAGGGAGAGCAGCCCAGTCATCCGCAGCTCCTGGATTGGCTGGCCGTCGAGTTCACGGCCCGGAACTGGAGCCTCAAGGCGATGCACTGGCTGATCCTGAACTCCAACACCTACCGCATGTCCAGCTTGCACGGCGACCCGGCCGCTCTCTCGCTGGATCCCGATAACCGTCTCCTCTGGAGGATGAACCGGCGGCGGTTGGAAGCGGAAGTCCTCTGGGACGCCACACTTGCGGTGGCCGGCACCCTGAATCTCGGGGTGTACGGCCGTCCTGCGGCGCCGCCACTGGGAGTTGAAGAGATGGAAAGCCTGGGAGGTCCCAAAGGTTGGCTGACCGTCGCGGACCCCCTCTCCCAATTCCGCCGGGGCGTCTATATCCTCAGCCGCCGCAATCTCCGGTTTCCCATGTTCGACGTCTTCGACAGCCCCCAGAACGCCGTGAGTTGCCCCCGCCGTGACGTCACCACGGTGGCGCCGCAGGCCCTCTGGTTCCTCAACAACCGGATGGCGTTCCGGCAGGCAGTGGCCTTTGCGTCCCGACTGGTGGAGAGCGAGGGGGACGACCCGGGAGCCTGGGTGGAGAAGGCGTGGCGGTTGGCCCTGAGCCGGGCGCCGTCCGCCGCGGAGAAGAAGGAGGCGCTGGAACTGATATCGGCCCGGACCCGTGAGGCGAAGGAAGAGCAATGGTCCGAGCTACCGGCCGATCTCGAGAAAATCCCGCGGCGCCGGGCGGCGGCCTTGACCCAGTTCTGCCTGGGCCTGTTTAATCTCAACGAGTTCAGCCATGTTGACTGAGAAGCGGTAACGTCCATGAATCCCTTCCGTTGCCATCGCCATGAACCGGCCGGCTCACGACGCGAGTTCCTGAGCAAGTGGGGAATGGGCTTCGGCTCCCTGCCGTTGATCCATCTGCTGGAGCGGGAATCCTTCTTCCGGACGGCTTCCGCCAAGGGAACCCGGGAACCGGTCCTTCACCCGCTCGCACCCAAGCCGCCTCACCAGAGCGCCAGTGGCCGCAACGTGGTTTTCATCTATCTCCAGGGAGGCGCCAGCCACGTGGACACCCTGGACCCCAAGCCGGTCCTGACCCGCTTCGATGGTCAGAACCTTCCCCAGAGCTTCGCCTCAGACGATCTCAATTTCGCCAATATCGCCGCCGGAGATGCCAAGCTGATGGGTTCGGACATCCCCTTTCGCAGGTACGGGGAGTCGGGACTGGAGATTTCGGATCTCATGCGGAACGTGGCCACCCACGCCGACGATTTGGCCGTGGTGCGCTCCTGTTACCACGACTCCTTCGTCCACGGCCCGGCGAGCAACTATCTCTGCACCGGCTCCATCCTGACCGGGCATCCCAGCGTCGGGTCCTGGATCCTCTACGGCCTGGGGAACGAGAACGACAACCTTCCCGCCTACATGGTGATGACCGACGGCAACTTGTGGGGTCGGACCAACCGGAACCACTTCGGGTCAGGGTTTCTGCCCGCCATCTATCAGGGCACCCTGCTCCGCTCCGAGGGCGCCCCCCTCAAGGACCTGACTCCTCCCCAGGAGATGACCCCGGCGGATCAGCGGAACCTCCTGGACTGGATCCGGAAGTCGAACCGGCGGCATTATCAGAGCCGCTCCGACGATACCGGGCTGGCGGCTCGCATCTCCAACTATGAGCTGGCTTTCCGGATGCAGACCGCCGCGCCGGAACTCGTCGACCTCTCCCGGGAGCCGGACCACATCCGCCGTCTATATGGCCTTGACGAGGAGAAGAGCCGGAAGTTCGGGCGGATGTGCCTGCTGACCCGGCGCATGTTGGAACGGGGCGTCCGCTTCGTGCACCTGATCAGCACCGACTGGGACGGCCACGAGCAGTGCTCCCGCAACCATTGGGACAACTCCAGGAAGGTGGACCAGCCCATCGCCGGCCTGCTGCAGGATCTCAAGCAGCGCGGGCTGATGGAAAGCACCCTGGTGTTCTGTTCGGGTGAGTTCGGCCGGACTCCGTTCGTGCAGGGAAAACTCGGCCGGGATCATCACCCGTACGGATTCTCATGCTGGATGACGGGAGCCGGAATCCAGGGAGGAAAGGCCATCGGCGCCACCGACGACCTGGGAATGAAGGTGACCGAAGACAAGGTCCACGTCCATGACCTGCACGCCACCATTCTCTCGTTGCTGGGCCTGGACCACGAAGGACTCACTTACTTCTTCCAGGGACGAGACCGGCGGCTCACCGATGTGGGGGGGTACAACGACCTCTCACGGCGGCTACTCCAGCGAAGTTGAGTTTCAGTCGGAAAACCAACAGCACGATAAAGAGCAGAGCACACTTATCTCGTGCTACGTTGTTGGATCGCGATGTGGCCCGAGCCTGTGACCCCGCCATCCGCTGTCCAGAACAATCACCGAGAGAGACAGAGTGGTTCGGCCAAAGTATTACGCACACAGCGCTGAATCGGCACCGCGGGACCGGTGGCACCCGCTGGCGAAGCACTTGGAAGACACGGCAGCCCGCGCGGCGGTGTTTCTCACGCCCGTGGGTGTAGCGGAATTCGGATACGCAGCTGGATTGCTGCATGATCTCGGCAAATACACGCCTCAATTCCAAAAGCGGCTCGACGGTGGAAGACGTGTTGACCACGCCACTGCCGGGGCCAAGGAGTCGGTCGCGAGTTACGGGGAAATACTTGGCAAGATGTTGGCGTTCTGTATCGCCGGTCATCACGCTGGCCTCGCCAACGGCGTGAACGGCGACCGAATCTCCGCCCTGGCAGACCGTCTTGGGAAACAAATCCCGCAACTCGACCCAGTGTGGCAGGAGGAGATCACGCTTCCGGATCTGTCCAATCCACCCCTGAAACCACGTGATATCGACGGTGCCGCTTTCTGCGCCTCTTTCTTCACCCGTATGGTGTTTTCCGCTCTCGTGGACGCCGACTACCTGGACACGGAGGCCCACTACACCGCGCTGGCCGGAACACGGAAGGCGCGCGGACAGCACCCGGACCTGCGGGAGTTGTCTGGGCGCCTCGACGTATACCTCGAAACGCTTGCCGAGAACGCCGAGCCGAGTGACCTGAACAGGCTGCGACAAGAGGTGTTGCTCCACGCCGGAGCCAGGCAGCGGCTCCTCCGGGTCTGTTCACCATGACCGTACCCACAGGCGGCGGCAAGACGTTGACCTCCCTCTCCTTCGCCTTGGACCACGCCGTGCGCCATGGGCTCGCGCGCGTCATCTACGTTATTCCCTACATCAGTATCATCGAGCAGACGGCTGCCGTGTTTCGCGCGGCGTTCCGTGACGGCGCGACCGATGCAGTGGATTTCGTTGTCGAACATCACAGTACGTTTGAAGACCGGACCTGCAGCAGGGAGGCCAAGGAAAAGCTGTTCCTGGCGATGGAGAACTGGGACGCCCCCATCATCGTCACTACCGCCGTGCAGTTCTTCGAGAGCCTGTTCGCCAACCGCCCCGCACGCTGCCGGAAGCTGCACAACATCGCAAACAGCGTCATCGTCCTGGACGAAGCGCAGACCCTGCCCCTGAAGTTCTTACTCCCCTGTGTCGCTACCCTCGACGAGTTGGCCCGCAACTGGCGGTCCAGCATCGTGCTCTGCACGGCCACTCAGCCGGCCCTGGGCAAGATGTCCGGCTTCCGTCGTGGCCTGGAGAACCTGCGCGAGCTCGCTCCCGAGCCGCGGCGTCTCTACCGGACCCTGAAGCGTACGCAGATACGCCGCGTGGGTCGGTTGAGCGACGCCGAACTCGCCGAACGGTTGCGTCGGGCCCCACAGGCGCTGTGCATCGTCAACACTCGCCGTCACGCGCGCGAGTTGTACGAAGCGCTCGCGGATGTCGAGGGCGCCTTCCACCTGACCACCATGATGTGCGCCCGCCACCGGAGAGAGCGGCTCGACACCGTGCGGTTGCGATTGAAGGAAGGCTCAACAGTGCGACTGGTCGCGACATCCCTCGTCGAAGCCGGGGTCGATGTGGACTTCCCTGTAGTGTGGCGCGCAGAGGCCGGGTTGGAGTCGATCATCCAGGCCGCCGGGCGGTGCAACCGCGAAGGGCGCGTTTCCGTTGCCGAAGTGTTCGTGTTCGAACCGGAGGCAGGTGAAGGGCGCAAGCCCCCGCCGGAGATCTCTCAGTTTGCAGCAGTGGCGAAGAGCGTCCTTCGCCGCCATGACGACCCTATGTCCCTTGAGGCAATCGACGACTACTTTCGGGAACTTTACTGGATCAAGGGCGACGAAGCTCTCGACGCCAAACACATCCTGCGGCTGCTCCGTGAACGGCGAAATACCCTTGACATTCCCTTTGAGACTATCGCCCGGGAATTCCGCTTGATCGAGACCGTCATGGAGCCGGTGATCGTGCCCTATCGCGGCGCCGGTTCCGACGGCGCGAGTGTCGCGCGCTTGCTCGACGAACTGGAGTGGGTCGAGCGCCCGGGTCGCATCGCACGTCTGCTTCAGCCCTACGTCGTTCCGGTTCCGCATCGGGCAAGGATGGACCTGCTCGGCGCCGGAGCCGCGCGGATTGTCCGGCAAGCCAACTTCGGCGAACAATTCGTGGTTTTGACCAATGTCGACCTGTACCAAGGGGACGTTGGCCTGACGTGGGACGATCCCACATTCCTACAAGTTGAGAGCCTTCTGCTGTGAATGCTGAACAAACTATACAGGCGCTCTGTCACATGGACGGAAAATCCAGATGTGCAATACTACCGATTGTCGTTGGCCAAGGACTACCAACGCGGGTTGCAACGTGCACATGGTCCATTATGTCGTAGCGCGTCGTCCCTTGCTGTAACGCGGACATGGGTCGGCAGACAGTCCAGCGAAGAATATGAATTTAGTGCGGGGAGTCGGATTCTGCCGTGAAGGTCCGCGATGTCATACGCACTCTGGAGCACAATGGTTTCCATTTGGACCGGCAGACCGGAAGCCACAGGCTTTTTGAGGGATGGGTAGGCGGAAAACGCCGGATCGTGCCGGTACCCGGAAAGGTTGGCGACGATGTGCGGGCAGGAACCTTATCCGCAATCCGTCGGCAGGCAGGGTTGCCGAAAGTGCTGTTCCGTTAGGGAAGCGCAGGCAGGCTATGTTGGAACGAGAAACCCCGAAATCGACCGGCTGCACCTCGAAGGCAAGACAGCCAAGTCGTGAACCCAAGCTTGGCACGAAGATGCCAAGGGGACTTGCGCGCCAAGAAGTAGCTTTGTTCGTGTGCCGGCAACTCGGCAACCCGCTCCAAGTAGAGTTCGATACCGTCGGCAAGCGATTTCTTGACTTCGTCGAGAGATGGGCCGTAGGTCGCAATATCCAGGTCGACGCAGATTGCTTCCCAGCCGTCACCTTCGCGGTACGCATAGCACTTGAGGTCAAGGGTCACAGTCGACTCCATGGATTGCGCGTGGTCAGAAGCGACATCACTCATCAAAGTACCATAGGTTGGCCTCCCCTGCATGGCATCGCCATCCGCGAACCCGAGGGGGTCTTATGCCATACGGAGTGAAGTTGCACGTGTAAGGGGATTACGCCTGCTTCACACGACCCGAGATGAAGGTTGAGCGTGTGTCGTACGACGCGATGACGCCCTCTGCGGCGCGCGGCATCCTTGAAGCGATTCACTGGAAGCCGGCCATTCGTTGGGTGATCGACCGCATCCACGTCTTGAGACCGATCCGCTTCGAGAACCTGCGCCGCAACGAACTGGGGCGCAAGATTCCGGCGGGAAAAGTCAGCGCAGCGATGAAGCGCGGAACGACGGAGGGATTGCACACCGTGGTCGAGGAGAATCGCCAGCAGCGAGCCGCGACCCTGCTACGTGACGTGGCCTACGTCATCGAGGCGCACTTCGTCCTCACCGAGTCCTCGACGGCTCAGGATACTGCAGCCAAGCATCTGTCCATGTTCAACCGGCGCGCCTTCAAAGGCCAGTGCTTTCATCGACCCTATCTCGGTACCCGCGAGTTCGCCGCCAACTTCGCACTAGTGGAAAACCTGATGCCACAGGCCAGCCTGCCTCCCGACCAACAGGATCTGGACTTGGGTTGGATGTTGCACGATATCGACTTCGAAGATGACCGGTGCCCCCGTTTTTTCCGCGCCAAGCTGCGAAACGGCGTGATGGACGTGCCACCGTTGGACTCCGAGGAAGTCCGGGCATGAGTATCCTTCAAGCTCTTGCCGGCCACTACGCCCGCCTTGTCGCCAACGGGGAGGCGCCAGACTACGGGTATTCCCGTGAGCCGGTATCCTACGCCATCGTGTTGTCGCCGGATGGTGAAACCGTTGATGTCATCGACATGCGAGATACATCAGGCAGGATCCCGCGGCCATCGGTGCGCCCGGTACCCCAATCCGTCACGCGCTCGTCGAACGTCGTCTCCAATTTCCTGTGGGACAAGACCGCCTATACGCTCGGCATGAAGCTTGACCGGGACACGAAGCAGTCGATACCCGCAGAGCGCGAACACGCTGCGTTCAAGGAATTGCACGAGAACCTGCTCGCAGGCACAGGCGACGAGGGGCTGAAAGCTTTGAAAAGCTTCTTGGACAGATGGCACCCCAAAAACTACCCAAGCCTTCAACACGCAGACGACATGCTGGATTCCAACATCGTGTTCCGGCTCGACAGCGAGCAGGGGTTCCTTCATCAGCGGCTGGCTGCCCGAAGTGTCTGGAAAGACTATTTGGCAGGACAGGACAATACGACAGGTCTATGTCTTGTCTCCGGTGAGCAGGCGCCGATCGAACGACTCCATCCGAAGATCAAGGGCGTCAGGGGGGCGCAATCTTCTGGCGCGTCCATGGTCTCCTTTAACCTTGATGCTTTTACGTCGTTCGGTAGAAAGCAGGGCGCCAATGCTCCTGTATCGCAGCGAGCCGCATTCGCCTATACAACCGCTCTGAACACGTTGCTGGCTCGTGGCAGCGCGCGGCGCATTCAGGTCGGCGACGCCAGTACGGTCTTCTGGGCCGCGACGGCTGGTAACGAAGCGCGTGCCACGGCGGCAGAAGATCTGTTCTCGATGCTGGCCGAACCGCCGACCGATGCGGAAGAAGCCCTCAAGGTGGGCGACAAACTCTCAGCCGTTGCGGCAGGCAGGCCGCTGGTCGATGTCGAGCCCGAATTGGACGAGAACACACGCTTCTACGTACTCGGCCTCGCACCCAACGCAGCCCGGCTGTCCGTCCGCTTCTGGCACGCGGACAGCATCGGAGCGATTGCGCGGCGGATTAGCGAGCACTGGCGTGATTTGCGCCTCGATCCGCCGCCGTGGACCACACCCCCTGGCGCGTGGCGCCTGCTTTACGAAACGGCCGTGCAGCGCAAATCCGACAACATTCCGCCAAACCTCGGTGGCGCGTTGATGCGTTCGATACTGACCGGTGGCCGCTATCCGCACTCGCTGTTTGCCGCTGTGGTTGCGCGGATGCGCGCGGACAGAGACATCACTGCCGCCAGGGCCGCGATCTGCAAGGCATGTCTTGCTCGCGACCACCGCTTCGGCTTCGAAAAGGAGGACGTACCAGTGAGCCTGAACCCCAATGAGACCAACCAAGCCTATCGCCTTGGACGACTGTTTGCCGTGTACGAGGGCGTGCAACACACTGCCTTGGGTAATGTCAATACGACGATCAAGGATCGCTTTTTTGGCGCCGCTTCCGCCACGCCGGCGTCAGTTTTCCCCTTGCTTGAGCGCAACTCCACGAATCATCTTGCGACGCTCCGCAAAGGCGGCAAAGGCGGTCTAGCTCATTGGTTCGAGCAAGAGATCGACTCCATATTCGACGGCTTGGACGCCTCCTTTCCCCGCAGTCTGCGGCTTGAGGACCAGGGGCGTTTCGCAATCGGCTATCACCACCAACGAGCGAAGAAACGCGCGGCTTCAGACCAAGGACGCAAAGGCGCGGACGCCACAGTCCAAGATGAGGAATGACTATGACTACCATCAAGAACCGCTACGACTTCGTTTATCTGTTCGATGTCATCAACGGCAATCCGAACGGCGACCCGGACGCGGGTAACCTGCCACGTCTTGACCCGGAAACCAATCAGGGACTCGTCTCGGATGTCTGCCTGAAGCGCAAGGTGCGCAACTATGTCGCCTTGACCAAAGCCGACGCGCCGGGCCACGAGATCTACGTTACAGAGCGCGCCATCCTCGAACTGCAGCAAAAGCGCGCCTGGGACGCAATTATCCCTGACGCCACGGCCAAGGATCGGGCAAAGCTCCCCAAGGACACGGAGAAAGCCCGCGAGATCACCCGCTGGATGTGCGCGAACTTCTTTGACGTCCGCACGTTCGGCGCGGTCATGTCCACCAGGGGCGCCAACTGCGGCCAAGTGCGCGGGCCCGTCCAGTTCGCGTTTGCGCGCTCGATTGATCCGATCCTGCCGCTGGAGATTTCCATCACGCGGATGGCCGCGACCACCGAAGCGGACGCCAAGTCCAAGGGCGACATCCGCACCATGGGGCGCAAGCACATCGTACCCTATGGACTGTACCGCGCCCACGGTTACGTCTCCGCCTGCCTCGCCGGCGGGGGTGGCAAGGGCACCGGCTTCTCCGAGGACGACTTGGCGCTGCTGTGGACGGCGCTCGAGCAGATGTTCGATCATGACCGCTCGGCGGCCCGGGGCGAGATGGCCGCGAGGCGGCTGATCCTGTTCAGGCACGAGAGCGCACTGGGCAATGCGGCCGCCCACCGGTTGTTCGAGCGGGTCACAATCAAGCGGGTGTTCGAGGGTGAAGAATACGAACCTGGCGCGCGCGACGCCCGTAAACTGCCGCCAGCTCGAGCCTATGCCGACTATTCGGTCCACATCGACGAGGCCGATTTGCCATTCGGGATCACGATCGTAGACAGGATCTGATTTGATGGGGGCGGAGGATATTGAACTAGTCGCCGAAGACGACTTGGTGCCGATATCGGCCCTGCAGCACATGCTCTACTGCGCGCGTCAATGCGCGCTCATCCATGTCGAGCGACGCTGGGCCGACAACCGCTTCACCGCCGAAGGAAGCATCCTGCACCGGCGCACCGACACCGGAAGCGGCGAACGCAGACGGAGCGTAAGAATCGAGCGTAGCGTTCTCCTGCGCTCGTTGCGGCTTGGCGTATTCGGCGTCGCCGATGTGATCGAGATGCATGGCGGCCGTCGCCCCTATCCGGTGGAGTACAAGCGCGGGCGGCCCAAAAAACACCGAGCCGACGAAGTGCAGCTCTGTGCGCAAGCGATTTGTCTGGAGGAAATGCTGGACACGCCGGTTCCGGCGGGCGCTTTGTTCTATGGTCGCAACCGGCGCCGCAAGGTAGTGGCCTTTGATGCCGGGCTGCGAGCGCTTACCGAGGTCGTCGCCGCCGATACGCGGTGCATGCTCGCCGCCGGCCGGACGCCGCCGCCGGAGTTCGAAGCGCGCAAGTGCAGTGCCTGCTCGCTCAAGGAAATATGCCAACCGCAAAGCCCCGGCGGACCGGGTATCGTCGATCGCTGGCTAAAGCGCGCCGTTGAGAGTTGAGGCAGGTACGATGCGCCGTCACCTGAACACGCTATACGTGACGACGGAAAACGCTTGGCTGCACAAAGACGGCGAGAACGTGGTTGTCAAAGTAGACGGCGCAGAAACTGGCCGCGTCCCCGTACATCTGCTCGGTGGCATCGTCTGCTTCGGTTCGATCGGACTGACGCCGGCACTGATGGGGCATTGCGCCGAAAGGGGTGTGTGCATCTCACTGATGACCCGATACGGCCGCTTTCTGGCCCGCGTCGAAGGCCCCGTCTCTGGGAACGTGCTGCTGCGAAGGAGCCAATATCGCGCTGCCGATGATGCGAGGAACACCACAACAACGGTGCGCAACTTGTTGACGGGAAAGCTACTCAACCAGCGTACCGTAGTGCGGCGGGCACTACGTGATCACGGTAGGAACATGAAGCCCGATGCACGCGGCCGCCTGGAAACTTGCGAGCGACGTTTGAGTGGCACGGTACGACGCACGACCCAATCGCAAACGACGGCCACACTGCGGGGAATCGAAGGAGAAGCCGCACGGGCATACTACAAAGTGTTCAGTGATCTGGTGCTGCGGAAAGAACCAGCCTTCATGTTCACACACCGCACACGCCGACCACCACTCGATCCGGTGAACGCGTTACTCTCGTTCCTGTATACACTTCTGGTTCACGATTGCCGGTCGGCTCTGGAAACGGTAGGGCTCGATTCCGCAGTGGGATTTCTGCACCGAGACCGGCCAGGTCGCCCGAGCCTCGCCCTCGATCTCATGGAAGAGTTGCGTCCCGTTCTCGCTGACCGTCTGGTCTTATCGCTGATCAATCGTGGGCAGATCTCGGCCGATGACTTCACGACGGCGGTCAGTGGCGCGGTGTCATTACGTGAAGATGCACGGAAGACGGTCCTGATCGCATACCAGCGGCGAAAGAAAGACGAACTGACGCACCCGTTTCTCAAGGAAAAGATGATGCTCGGTATCGTTCCGTTCGTACAAGCGACTCTGATGGCCCGGCGGTTGCGCGGTGACCTTGACGGATACCCTCCATTTGTCTGGAAGTAAGGGACAACAATGTTGATGCTCATCACCTACGATATCGCTACCAGCGATACGCCAGGAAAGCGACGGTTACGCCGTGTCGCTCGACTGTGTCAGGACCTCGGACAGCGGGTTCAGTATTCCGTATTCGAGTGCGAAGTCAATCCGGCGCAATGGGCAATGTTACGTTCACGACTCAAGGACGAAATCGACGAAAAGGCGGATAGTCTTCGCTTTTACAGGCTCGGATCCAATTGGCGCTCACGTGTTGAACACGTGGGCAGCAAGCCATCGTACGATCCGGATGGACCGCTGGTATTCTGAGAGCGCGCGAACCCAGAGCGCCCACGTTTTTCCTAGCAAGTTCGCACATTCTACAAATAGTGATTTTGCAGCATTAAGGCCTGCTCAAATGACGCCGGAAGCGTTTTTCTTGACCTGTAACGTCCGGTTCGCGCAAACGGGTGAAATTCACGTTTTTTATTAATCAGATAGAGTGGCCACGGTCGCCCCCCACGCGGGGGCGTGGATTGAAACTGGAAACGGACGACGGATCGTCGTTGATCCCACGTCGCCCCCCACGCGGGGGCGTGGATTGAAACGTCAGGTGGATGGAGATGCACTTGGTCGGCTCCAGTCGCCCCCCACGCGGGGGCGTGGATTGAAACATCCATCTACCGGAGCGAGCCCGGCAATCGCTCCTCGTCGCCCCCCACGCGGGGGCGTGGATTGAAACAGTGAAGATGCCACGATGACAATTTGCCCTCGAGTCGCCCCCCACGCGGGGGCGTGGATTGAAACCGCCTGGAGGATGGCAACCCGCCGGGAGGCCGCCGGTCGCCCCCCACGCGGGGGCGTGGATTGAAACTCGAGTCACCTCCGCGTTCAATTCGGTAACCCCGTCGCCCCCCACGCGGGGGCGTGGATTGAAACTGACCCCTGGGAACAAGGTGCGGTTTTGGGGCAAGTCGCCCCCCACGCGGGGGCGTGGATTGAAACAGAAGCTCACGGGGGAGCCGGTCGAGTGACGGTCGTCGCCCCCCACGCGGGGGCGTGGATTGAAACCCCATCCCTTCATCTGGGCCTTTGCCCCCGTGATCGTCGCCCCCCACGCGGGGGCGTGGATTGAAACGTGCGTATTCACCGATATTCATCCGTTATTCATGTCGCCCCCCACGCGGGGGCGTGGATTGAAACAGCATGTTCTGCGCCAGCTACCCAGTGCAGGCCGGTCGCCCCCCACGCGGGGGCGTGGATTGAAACAACTGAGCGGGATCAAGTTCCAACTGGAAAGCAAGTCGCCCCCCACGCGGGGGCGTGGATTGAAACTCCGTCTGGCACGTTGATATCAACGAGGCCCTGCGCGTCGCCCCCCACGCGGGGGCGTGGATTGAAACAAAAAGCAAGTGCCATCCTTGCGCAGCACCCGCCGAGTCGCCCCCCACGCGGGGGCGTGGATTGAAACAAGACTCAGGCCGAGGCTGAGTCTCACTTCACGGGTCGCCCCCCACGCGGGGGCGTGGATTGAAACCTCATAGAGTCGATCATGGCCGCCGATGAGTCCTGTCGCCCCCCACGCGGGGGCGTGGATTGAAACCTACCATTGGGAACTGGCTCCGAAGCAGAACCGAGTCGCCCCCCACGCGGGGGCGTGGATTGAAACGTGTTGTTGCTTGATCGGCTGATCCAGTAATCCGTGTCGCCCCCCACGCGGGGGCGTGGATTGAAACCGGATACTCGCCTCATCGGTGACAGTGCCCCACGGTCGCCCCCCACGCGGGGGCGTGGATTGAAACCGCCAGGTGGTGGACGAATCGGAAGGGACGAAGCGTCGCCCCCCACGCGGGGGCGTGGATTGAAACACCTTGTCCTTTATTGCTGCGTCGCCAGCCTGAGTCACCCTCTATTAGTGGGACGTCAATTAGAATACGGTTCATTGGATTCTTCGGATGACGCATGGCGAGTCGCCTCGTGAGCCCGATGAGATTCACCTTGAGAACCAAATCGCCCTTTGACCTGAGGGGCGGTGTTTTGGGAGACTTCGACGGTGAAGAATCAGTTCACGTCCATTATCGAGCGCGACGGAGCGTGGCATATCGCCTACTGCCTGGAAATCCCCGGGGCCAACGGTCAGGGCAAGTCCAAGGATGAGGCTCGTGACAATCTGTCGGAGGCCATAGCGCTCATCCTCGAGGAACGCCGCGAGGAGGGATTGCGCGGTGTGCCCCCTGAAGCCATGCGAGAAACGGTCGTCGTCTCATGAATGGGACCCGTCTACTCCGATGTCGGCAATTCGTCGCCGGAATCCACCTGATTGCGATCCTGGCTGTAGGTGTGGGGCAGGTGCGGGCAGCCGCCGAGGTCTATTTGACCGAGATCCGGCTGGATCGGGATCTCTACACCGAGGACGGCCGGCGCTTGGACCGGGGTGGCTTCGATCTGGAAGTCCGCCGCGAGGAGGAGGGCTGTTCCCTGGTCTTTCTGCAGGGCGAGGAGGTCGTGGCCACTGTCGCGGGCCAAGAGGGCGCTGAAACGGAGACGGATCGAGTCATTCCCTTGGTCGGAACTCTGTATCTCCGGTCGACGGCCGTTCCCATGGGGACGGCGGAAGAAAGGCAGCTGAGCAAGACGGGCCGGCCCCAATACCAGGACCAGGAGCAGAACTGGGAGAACACGCTCCGGTCCTTCCGCGGCTCGGAGGATACGGAGGTCCACTTCCTCTTCCAACGCCGAAGGAATTGGGGTGATTGGGAGCAGGTCCGCTTCAAGCTGTTCCTGGAGGATCCGACCAGCAACCGTTGACGGCCGCGGTCAACGCTCAGGCGGCAGCAACGTCACGAAAGCGGACTGCCTGGGGTCTTTCGCCAGGAAGCGCCGCACCCACCACTGACCGGAACCCGACGCCACGGCTTCACCGAACATTTTCGCGTCGTTGCCCATGCCCTGGGTGAATCCGCGTTCGTATCCGAACCGCATGGCCTCCAGCGCCAGCCGCGCCGCGAACCGGCGAGCGGTCCGCAAGTCTTCCGCCGTTTCACCCATGGGCGTGGGTGATTGCAGGATTCCGTTCACGGCGTCGCTTCCGTAAAGCGCGTCCAACTCCCGGCTTTGACCGGCAGCAAGCTCGTCCCAATCGGACGCCTGGAATCGGCGCACACCGGACCGGAGTTCGTCCGCTACCCGGAACGCCCTGGTCAGAGCGGTCGAGGCGGGATGGAACTCGTGGGCCAGCCCGATCCGCACCGCCGTTCGTCCGTCCACCGACTCTCCGTTGACCGCCATTTCGGCGGCTCTCCGCGGACCGACGAGCCTTGGCAGCCGCTGCATGCCCCCGTATCCGGGGATGATGCCGAGCTTCACTTCCGGCTGTCCGATGACCGCGTTCTCGGTGACGATCCGATAGTGCGTACTCATAGCCAGCTCGTTGCCGCCACCCAGCGCGAAGCCGTCCACGATCGACAGCACCGGAAAAGGCAGGGTTTCCAGCCGCCGGAAGAGCGCCATGTTCTCCGCCGCCAGACGCCGGATGGCCTCCGCGTCCCCGCCCACGAAGCCCTGGACGTCGGCGCCCGCCACGAACGCCCGTCCCGAGCCGCGCAGGATCAGGGCGCTCGTCTTTTCTCCGTGGAGGGATCCGTGCTTCTCGACCTCTTCCACCAACCCGGCCAGCTGGTCCAGCAGTTCCTGGTTGAGGGCGTTCAAAGCGTCCGGCCGCTGGAGGGTGAGGATGCCCACTTCGTCGATCAGGCTCAAGGCGATGAACCGGCCGTTTTCCGGGTCGGCTTCGCGGAGCGTCTTGCCCAGGTACTCGGCTTCGTAGTCGGAGACCTTCCGG
Source organism: uncultured Acidobacteriota bacterium (assembly GCA_951812665.1). GTDB lineage: Bacteria > Acidobacteriota > UBA6911 > RPQK01 > JAJDTT01 > JAJDTT01. The sequence continues at coordinate 22,012 of CATOST010000012.1, read as the reverse complement.
CCGGGGGCGTCCGCCTGAACCAGAGCCACCCCCTTGGGCTTGGCCATGGTGCCGTCCAGCATCTTCTGCTGGATCTCCGGCAGTCCGGACAGACTCACCACCTCCAGGTCCTCCTGGTCCATGACGATTCGGTTCCGGGCCAGGAGGCGGACGGTCTCCCGGGCCTGGGCCGCTCGATACATGTGGGACCCGGAGACGGTCAGATCGGACGACCCGCGGGCGACGACGACGCCGCACGACATCTCGTCCTTCTCGTCATGGTCCCTCAACAGGAAGGTGCTGAAATGGAGCGTACTCTGATCGGGACGCTCGACGATGAAGTCCGGGTTGATCCGGGGGCCGAAGACCTCCCAGATGGCCCGCCCCAATGCCCGGGCGTCCAGCATGAATTCCGTCATGTAGGCAGGATTCGGGGTCCCCTCGTCGGTCAAGGGGTCCGGCATGTCGGGAGGTAGTCGGAACCGATCGCGATCGATGATCCGCGACTCGGTGAGGCCCATCCGGAACAGTGCGGCCAGTCCCTTCGACTCCCGGGTGCGAGAGGCGACCACCGCCAGGTCCGCCCGCCGCTGCAGCGCCGCCTCGACGAACTCCCGCGCGTACCGGTCGGCGCCCCAAACCAGCCCTCTTCGCCCCGGCAGCAGGCCGATCTCCGAAAATATCTCCGCTGGTGTCCCGCTCCGAAAGAGGACCTGCTTCTGGCGCATCCAGACCCAGCGAGCATCCAGAACGAAGCGCCGTCCGTCGTAGAAGAAGGTCTCCTTGTATTCGCCCTTGAGGCCCCGCCCGGTGGCGCCGAAGAAGGCGAGTCGTCCCTTTGGACCGAGAACCGAAACCAGCAGAGGAAAGTTGGCGCCCCCGGTATGCTCGAAGACCGTATCCACCGGCCGGCCCTCGTTGGCGGCCAGCACGATCCGGCGAAAGGGCTCGGTCCGGGCATGCCACCGATCATATTCTTCCCCGACGTCGACCACGCCGAAGACCTCGGCCGGGATCTGCCGCCGGTCGACGAAGGCGTCGGCGATTCCCCGTTCGATGAGGGATCGGCCCAACTTCGGATTGGAACCCATCAGGACGACGCGGGCTCCGAGGGCCTTTCCCAGTTGCGCCGCGGCGAAGCTGGTTCCCTTCCCGCCTCCCAGGACCAGCATGGAATCTCCCGGACCGACGGCCAGGCGCTCCACCACGGTGCGGTAGGCCGTGCCGTATGTGAGCAGCATCGCCGAAAGCTGCTCGGGACTATGGCCACCGAGGGATGGGGGCAGCGGAATGGCGCGCTCTTCGTCGACCAGGGCGAACTGGGCATTGAAGCCGTCGTGGGTCTCGTAGCCGCGGATGTTGTGGCCGGTCCAGGAATCGAGAATGACGGCCTGTCCCACCTTCACCGACCCGACCGCCGGGCCCGCATTCACCACGATGCCCAGGGCGTCGCTTCCCGGAATGTGCAGGGTGGCGCTGTCGCCCCGGGCGAAGACGGGAACCGGCAGCCCCAGAGCCGCAAAATTGGTGTTGAAGTTGGGTCCGCTGGCCAGCACGGATACGAGGACACCCCGGGCGTCGGCGGCGCGCAGGCGTGGAACCTCGACCTGCTCCAGCCGGACCACGTCCCGGGGCGGACCGTATCGGTCCCGGTACAGGGTCAGGGCATGCATCCGTTTCGGAACGGATCGGGCCAGAGTCGGACAGGAGCCCAGCGGCCAGGGCGAATCGGGGCGATCAGCGGCGGTCACAACGCGCGAATCGTCAGATCAATTCCGGGATGGGCTGCCCCATGGTGTCGTCGAAACCGTTGGCGATGTAGACGGGACGTCCCACGGGGGCCATGTAGGTCTTGGTCCAATCGATACCCAGCGCCTTGTAGATGGTGGCGTAGAGGTCGCCGATGGAGATCGGGCGTTCCGCAACGAAGGCGGCCCGGTCGTCGCTGACGCCGATGACCTGCCCCCCTTGGATACCGCCGCCTCCCAGGGCCAACGACCAGCAGTGGGGCCAGTGATCCCGACCCAGGCCGGGATTGATGTGGGGAGTCCGCCCGAACTCACCCATGACCAGCACCACCGTCGATTCCCACAGACCCCTCTGTTCCAAATCTTCCAACAGCGCGGAGAGCGCCTGGTCCAGGGGAGGAGTCAGGTCTTCCTTGAGCCGCTTGTCGTTGCTCCCGTGCGTGTCCCACTGCCCGTGCTTGTAACCGGCCGCCGTGACGAAGCGGCACCCGGCCTCCACCAGGCGCCGGGCCATCAGAACGCTCTGGCCGAAGCGGTGGCGTCCGTACGCGTCCCTGGTCTTCTCCGATTCGCTGGAGAGGTCGAACGCCTCTTGGACGTGAGACGACAAGATCATGCCCAGCGCCTGCTCGCGGTAAGTGTCCATCTTGCCGAACTCGGCCACCTCCTGGGTGGCCCGGTAATGCCGGTCCACGATGCTGAGCAGGGTCTTCCGGTCTTCGATGGCCGCGGCGGAGACCGATTTGGGCAACCGGAGGTCGGGTACGACATATTCCTCTCCGCTGGGGTCCGGCAGGACCATGGCGTCGTACTCGGCGCCGATGTACGAGCCCTTGAAGGCCTCCTCGTAGTTGTAGAAGTCGTTCTCCCAAGGCATGGGGACCGTGGTGAACGGCGGCATGCCGTTGCGGGGACCCATTTCCTTGGCCACGATCGAGCCGAACCCCGGGAACTTCATGGTGGGGCTGGGCCGATGGCCGGTGAGGGACTCGATGGTCCCCTGGGGGTGGTTGGTCTCCTGCGTCCGCATGGACCGGATCAGCGAGAGCTTGTCCAGGTGCCCGGCCGTCCGGGGCAGGAGTTCGGAGATCCGGATGCCGTCGACGTTGGTGGCGATGGAGCCGAAGTTGGTGTTCCCCTTGGGATCCCAGGTATCCATCTGGCTGGGGCCGCCCTCCAGGAAGAGGAGAATGCAGGCCTGAGCCTTGCCCGCGGGAGGTTTGGCGCCGGCCGCCGCTTGGAGACGCTCCAGACTGAGGAGGTCGCCGGCGTTCATCCCGAGAAAGCTCAGGGAACCTACGCGGAGGAAGTCGCGGCGCCCGAGTTTGGTCCGCCTGCACTGGAAACATCTATATTCGTTCAACTTTCCTTCTCCGTCAGTCCTTGGGGGGGCGACGTTGCGGTCGTCCGTTCCTTATTTGGCCCATTAGTTGCATTGGAGTCCGGCGGCAAGAAAGCCGCCGCTCCCGTTCCTCAATGATTGTATGCAAACTCCCGCGAGCTGATTAGGGCCCACATCAGGTTCGCCAATTGCTCCGGCCGCGGGGAGGATCCCTCTCGGACATACGCTTCCAGGTCGGATCGTTCCCGTTCGGTCGGATAGCGCGAAAGCGCTGCCAGGTAGAAGTCTTCGATGATCCGGACATCGGACAGGCCGTCCCGCAGCGCCCGGTCGAGACGTCCGCCCTCCTGGGTGATTTTGGTCGTATAGGTCGACCCCGCCCACATGTGCAGGGCCTGGGTCAAGGTCAGGGACGGCTTTTCCGGAAGCGACTTGCGCATGGACCGTCCGTAGACGTCGAGGAAATGACAGGGAAACAGCTCGGGAATCAGGTCGATGGCACGGGCCCCCGGACGAGCCGCGCCGGTGCGCACGGTCTTGGGGTGCACCGGGAACTCCTCCGGGACTCCGGTGGCGTGGGAGATGGCGTCCAGCAGGACGGTGGCCTGCAACGGCCGGGCCAAAGCCCGCGCATAGTTGATTCCATCTTCCTGGTTGGTCCGGTTGGGGACTCCCGAAGTCTGGTAGGTCCGCGACCGGACGATCCGCCTCATCAGGTGCTTCAGGTCGTAGCCGTGCTCCACGAAGTCTTCCGCCAGCGCCGACAGCAGTTCGGGATGGGTCGGCGGGTTGGACACCTTGAAGTCGTCCACCGGGTCCACGATTCCACGGCCGAAGAAATAGCCCCAGACCCGGTTCACGACGGTCTGGGCGAAGGCGGGCTGGGCGATGATCCAGTCGGCCAGAGCCAGGCGCGGATCGCGCTCCTGTTCCCCTGTCGGGAATGACCCGTCCAGGAACCCGGCCCGGACTTCTTCCTTCCGGCGTGGATGGACGGTTTTGATGCCCTCCCGTTTCAAGTCGTAGGATCGCCCACCCTCCGGATTGTCGAAAACCAATTGGGAATCCAGAAGTTGCGTGACGTTGCCGAAAAAGGCGGTCATTCCCCAGAACTGGTCCTGGCTCCAGGTCTCGAAGGGATGGTTGTGGCACTGGGCGCAATCCAGCCGGCGCCCCATGAAGACGCGGACCTGCTCGGCCATGATCTCGTGGGGCACAACCAGTTCGGTATAACGAAAAAAGTGACGGGTGGGAGCCGCGTACCCCTGAGCGGCGATACGTTCCCGCGCCATGCGGTCGTAGGGCTTGTTCTGGAGGATGCCGTTGCGGACCCAGTCGCCGTATGCCTTGACCTCCTTGAGCGAGCCCACGGAGGTGTAGGTCACCCGGAACAGGTCCCCGAACAGGAAACTCCAATAGTCCACGTACTGGGGAGAGTCCAGGAGAGTCTCGATGAGCTTGTCCCGTTTCCGCGGGTCGCGGTCGGCCAGGAATTCCCGGACGCGATCCGGCGGCGGCAGGGTGCCGGTGATGTCCATACAGACGCGGCGCAGAAATTCCGAATCGCTGGAAAGCGCAGAAGGACGGATCTGGAACTTTCGCAGTTTGGCGAAGACGTGCTTGTCGATGAGATTGCGGGGCTCGATTCTGAAGTCGACTGGGGCCGACGCATCCACCACTCCGAAGCGTGCGCTGACGGCATGACCGGCGGTGCGGACCAGCACCGTCGTCTCTCCCCTTCCGGCGGCCGTGACCCGGCCGTTTTCGTCGACCGTCACGACGTGGGGGTTCTGGGAGACGTAGCGAGCCTGGTGACTGATGTCCTCGCCACGGCCGTCGGGTCCGTAGGCGGTCACCAGAAGCTGCTGTACACCCTTGCCGTCCAAGACGGATTCCTGCGGGAAGACCGTCACCCGGACTATCCGCCCATCTTCATTTCGGTCGCCATATTCGGCCCCTTCCCGGATCCAATCCAGAAGGGCGGCGTAGTCCGCAGAGTCGGCGCCCAGGCGCTCACCGCCGCCGTGGATCACCTGCATGGCGGCCTTCTGCAGCAGCAGGCTCTCCTCCGGACGCTCCGGATTCACGCGCGGCACCCGCGGACCGCCCGATTCCATGACCAGGACCTGGTAGATCCCCCCTTTCACGATCCACTCGTGGTCCTCTTCCGGATAGAGAGCGTCGAGGGAGAGCTTGAGACCTCCCTTTCCCTTGACGCTGCCGTGGCACTCGCTGGCGTTGCAGCCCCGTTTGGTCAGAATGGAGGCGATATCGCGGTCGAAACGGAAGGGTCTCTGAGCCGCGCCGGGATCGATTCGAATCCGGGACTGGGCTTCGCGCTCCCCGATCCGGGCCCGGAGAGTCACCTCGCCCGGCGCCAGGGCGACGACCCTGCCGGCGTCACTCGCGCGCGCCAGTTCAGGATCGGAAATTCGAAGCCGGCTGTCCGAGGTCAGATCCCTCTCCAGACCATCGGCGAACGTCCCCATGACGACGAAACGCTGGGCAGCCTCCGGACCCGTCAAGTGCGCCTGCTCCGGGACCAATCTCAGAGCGAGCAGTGTCGGGGAGTGGCTCGGCGCCGGCGCCTCGAAGGCGGCCATCGCGCAAACAAAGACTGAGGAAACGACGATGACCGTCGAGCAGAGAATGGGGCCGGGCCTCCGCCCGCATCGATTCCATTGGGAAGTGATCCAATCGGACACCCGGACCTTCATGACGACGATTGGGAGTCTCCTTCCCCGGAGTTGCTCTCCGGATCGACCGGTGTGACCACCATCAGCGGAACTTCCAAGACGGGCAGGTCCGCGCCGACCCGTCCTCCGACCACGGGTCTGGCGGTGATCCGAATCCACTCGGGCATGCGGGTCACCGGAGCATCCGGTTCGGCCAGAAGGACCAGGGTCGTCTTCTTGCTTCCGGGCAGGAAGCTTTCCTCCTGTTTGCTGACGGGTGCGGAACTCTTCTTCTCCACATCGGCACCCGGGAAGACCTGGACACCGGGCGGCAGATTGGAACAGGCAAAGAGGACTTCACCGGCATAGCCTTCTTCCTGATGAGTGACGATGCTCAGCTTTCTGGCTTTTCCCGGGACCAGGTTGATGCGTTCGACGGGGTCCACGTCGAAAGCCCCGACATGGGGAATCGGGGTTCGAACCAGCAACCGGTACTCGTAGTCCGGACCGCCGTACCGCGAGGTGACGTCGCGAACCTCCACAAAGAACCGGCCGCTTCGCTCCAGCGTGTAGGCCATCTTGGGTTCGACCGTCTTCAGAAAGGAACTCGGAATACCGCCGCCGTTGTAGACCGTTTCATACTTGTGGACGTTGGCCAGCACCGGACCGCCCTGGTCTTCGTAGAACTCCACGCGCGGGTTGAAATGGGGCGGTCCCAGCCGCGGGGTCGCCAGCTCGAGAATCAGTCGGGTACCCGCCTCCCCCTCGAAGACGTAGGTGTCCCGGTCGCCCGGCGCGCCGATAGTGCCGTCGATGAGCGCCCCTATGGAAGCCGGCAATGCCTGTGTGCGCAGCTCGTTGGGCTCGCGCTCCAGGAGTCGGGCCAGACCCTGGGGGGTTCGATCCGTCTCCGACGGTGAGGCATCCGGGGAGACCGCCAGGCTGCCGGCTCCGGTGGCCGTCTCGCGGCCTTGGGAACGCGGCTGCTCCTGGAGGACGGTTCGGGATCGGAGACGGTCGGGCCAATCGCCGTCGATCTTCCGGGTGAAGTGTCGTTCGGTCCACGTGGGTTCAGACGTTGCCTGCGGAGCCGAGCCGGCGGTCAGAACCCGAAGCTGATAGCCACAGTCGGGGCCCCCTTTCCCCAAGAGCGACCCAACCTCCAACAGGTAGCGTCCCGAGTCCGCCACACGGTAGGAGAAACGGTGCCGAACCGGAATCAGGTCGGAAGACACCTGCTCCCGGAAAAGGAGCCGGGTGGGACGGTCGGGATCGAGCCAGCTCCCGGTCGGCCGGTAAAGGGCAAGGCGCGGCTCGAAGTGCGCCGCCTGAGTGATTTCGAAGGTCAGTTCCTGACCGGCAACCGCGTCGAACCCGTAGGCGTCCAACTCGCCATGCTCGCCGATACGGCCGTTGACGATGACAGGGACGTCGATCTCCTGCGCCTGCCGAACCGATGGATGTGGAGTGTCGATCTCGCTGGTGACGGTGTCTTCGTCGACCCGGAAATGGAGCGCGTTGGAAACCCCTCGATGAGAGACCAGGCGAAACGGATGGGTTCCGGTGGGAACCGGTGAGTCCACTGTGAGGCGCGCCGTCACTCGAAAGAGGGGGTAGGATTTCTTCTTGGGAGACGGGCGTGCCGGTTCACGCCTCTCAAGCTGCTCGACTTCGCCGACCTGAGCCTCCATGCCAGCGGAACCGAAGACAACCGAATAGGCGCCGTCCAGCGCTTCCCCCCGGATCTCGAGTTCGATCCGGGATCCCTGCTGCCCGCCGGGAGGAAAGACCGAGATCAACGTCGGCTCGGGAAGGGCCTCATCGCCGGAGGATTGCGCCTGGAGTCGGCCCGTGGACGAAACGAACCACAACAGCGCGATGCAGGCCACCCCAAAGAGACACGCACCGAATCCCGCGAACCCGGGACGCTTATGGTGTTGCCGGCTTTTCACCACTCGGAACTCTCCGGTTGTCGAATTGGAGATAGTATTGGAGTGTATCACACGTACCCGGCAAAAAAGAGATTCTCGCTACATTTGGGGTAAGCCCTGGCCCCGGGCCTTGCTCAATGTCCGTCCAGCTCTTTGACGTAGATGTTCTTGAACCACAGCGGCCAGCCGTGATGCTGGAGCACGATGGGGCCTTGGGCCCGTTTGAAATCGGCCGCAAACCTGTCGACCACAAGCTGGTCATTGAGATGAACGGTTACGATTTCATTCTCGACGCGAATCTCAAAGTGGTTCCACTCTCCCAGCGGACGGTCGACTGTCCGTAGCGGCATCTGCCCCTTGCGGTTGTAACCTACGATTCCACCCGACCCGTGGGGAGATGAGTAAACGAGTGCCGTTCTGTCCCAGATCTCCACTTGCAGATCACCACGCAGATAGATTCCACTATTGCCGTCTTTCTCGATCTTCCAATCGATGAGCAGAACGAAATTGCCGTATTCCTTTTCCGTGCGCAAATTGCGCTCGAACACCGTATCAGGTGCAGGTTGCCAGCCTCCGCCGTCGTAAATAATCATGCCGTCCTCGGCCCGCCAGTGACCGCTGCCGTCATCCCTCCAACCCGTCAGATCGTGGCCGTTGAAGTGCTTGGTAAATCCCTCGGGCGGCGAGTCGTGCGATGGCGTTGCACATCCTGGAGCCAGGGCGAGCACCGCGGCCATAAACGGCAATTTCAGGGTTCTCATCATGGCTCCTCAGGTTTTGGATGTAGAGTGTGGAAGGCCGGATCTTCCGGATTTCCGCCCGACCTTATGTAAGCCACCAAATCCAGAATTTCTTCCTCGGTAAAGATATCGAGCAGTCCTTCGGGCATCTCTGAAATTCTCGAGACCGTGCGGGCTTTTATTCGGTCCGCGGCAACTTCGGTCACCTTTTGGGTGAACGGATTCCCGCGAACCCGCAGCAGTCTGCCATCGTCGTAAACGACACGGCCGACAAGCAAACGGCCGTCTTCCATCTCGATCGATTCGTTGAAGAAGCGATCGGCGACCACCTTGGAGGGATCGAGCAGCGACTCCATCAGGTACTGCGCATCGAAACGATTTCCGGCTGTAGTGATGTCCGGCCCCGTCGTGCCTCCCTGGTCGCCAAGGCGATGACACCGGGCGCATTCCGCGGCCTCGTAGGCAGATTTCCCCTTCTCGTAGGAACGGCCGCTAATCACCTGCCTGAGCAGGGGCAGAAAGTCGGCAACCCGCCAAGCTCGCACGAATCCACGGACCGGTTCCTCGTCAGCCGCCGTCATGGCCCGTTGATCTGCGAGGATCTCCTCCAGGGCCGTGAGTTCCTCGTCGCTGAGGGTTTCAACGGCAGATTGCCGAAGATTCTGAAGAGTGTAGATGAAACGGCTGTTGAGGCCTTTCCTCCCGAATGCTTTCTCAGCACGAAGATACTCTCCCTGGGACGAATTCAGGGCGCGGAAGTAGGTTTGGCGCTGTGGCAACGTCCAACCCTCTCTGAGATGACTCAAGGCGGCGAAATAAAACAGCTTGTCCTGTCGCGCGCCGGATTCGATCAGTCTCAATGACTTGTCGATGACACTCGGATCTTTCAAGTAGACCAGCAACCGGCAAAGTTCCTGGTTCAGTACCGGGCTGGAGGAGGGAAACAGCCGTCCAAGCCGTTTGACGGCCCGTTTCCCTGGTCCTGTGCGCGCACCCCCCATGCGGATAAAAGCCAGGCTATAAGCGCGCAGCGCCTCCAGGAGTTGATCCTCGAGAAGTTGCTCCAGAAGGAGCCGGCCGAGCCTCGCCAAGACCGCCTCCTGCAACTCTGGCCGGCCGGTTCGCGCCAGAGCCAGCATGGCCTGGATCGACGCGACGGTGTCGTGCTCGCGCAGTGCGCGATCCTGCCACTCCGCGAGGTCCTGCCGCTCGATTGCGACACGCGCCGCATAACGGAGTGTGCGATCGGGATTGGCCAAGTGAGGCCACGCCTCCACCACCGCGCGCGTGTCCTCCTGGCCATGGAACTGCTCCAAGCGCCTTCGGATTCGTCGTGCCCGCTCGGCTGCGGGGTGGCCGACGGGACCGGCCGGATCGGTGACTTCGTCTCCCCGATAGCGGATTCGAAATAGACCCGACTTGGCCTCTCTCCCGCCCACGGTGAAGTACATGTCTCCATCCCGGTTGATCACGACGTCGGTTACGGGCACGGCACTTCCCGTCAGGAAGGGCTCGAAGGCCGCCGTATAACCCGCTCCCTGCGGTTTCAGGTGAACCGCATAGATCGTTCCGGACGCCCAATCGCACGCGAACAACACCCGCTGATATCTGGCTGGAAACCGAGCCCCGGTTCCAAAAACCAGACCGGTCGGCGACCCAAACCCGATATCGACCACACTGCCGACACTGTCGGGGTAGTAGTCGGGCCACTTTCCGTAAGGTGTCCAACGCCCCGTGTCGTAGCGCCAGCCATATTCCCCTCCCGAAACCACCTGATTGATTCGAGTGGGGCGGTACCAGGGCTTGCCAATGCCCGCCTCGCTGTCCGCGTCGAAGACGAACAGTTCGCCGTCGGGGTTGAATGCGAGGTCATAGGAGTTCCGAAATCCCCCGGCAATCAATTCCCAGACAGAACCGGTTTCGTCGGTACGGGCAACCCAGCCGGCCGGCACGAATCCCGGCTCGGGGGGGATCAGCAGATCGTTGGCCCAATTCCTGAACGGAGAAGTTGGCGCCAACCCTTCCGGAACCTTGGTGCCATTGCCCGCAACGAGATAGATGAGACCGTCAGGTCCGAGCACCGCGGCGTGAGGCCCGTGCTCTCCGTGCCCATTCTCGTTGTCCACGGCCTCCAATCGCTTCAGCAGCTTCACCTTGTCGAACCGATCATCGCCGTCTGTATCCAGCACCCGGTAGAAGCCGCTGCCTTGCGCCACCTTCTCCTTCGAGGTGCGGTACAGGTTGACCGTCACATACAGACTGTCATAGGCGTAGAGAAGCCCCTGGGCGTGGCCGATGGGAAGATTCAACTTCTCAACTTGTGGGTCGGAATCTCCATCTCGGAGGGTCACCCGGTAGAGACTCCCAAGTTGATCCGCGGTGATCAGGCGCCCTGCGGAATCCGGGGTCAACGCCACCCAGGAACCCTGTTCCTCCAGCGGCACCGAATAGACCAGCTCCACCTCAAATCCATCCGGAACCTGAAGCTGCCGGGTTACCTCGAGAAGACCTTGGTCGTGGGATGTCGTGGAGTCTCCCAGTTGGGAAAGATCCAATTGGCTCGTACAAGAAAAGGAAAGACCGGACACGATCCAAATAGCGATGCCGGCCAAGTGCCGCCACCAACCAATTTGATGACCCTTGAGTGAAACTACAGGCATTAGATTCCAGTCACCTTTGCTTTAACTTTCGCCACGGACTGCTAGGATACCCAGAATTACAAGGAGGTACTCGCTTGACAGAGAACGGATACCGTGTGGCTCCACCCGGTTTCACTTCGGATCAATGGGAAGAATTCCAAAGAAACGGGATTCTGGTCTTGGAGAACGCCATTCCTCAGGAGGACGTGGACCGCTATATCGAGGCCATCGATCGCGTTGCCGCCTCCGATCCGAACTATGCTCCCGGAAAGGATTTCCGGCAGCCTCACTGTGTCGCTGCAGATCCGGTTCTGAGCGAGCTCATCGATCACCCCCGCCACGTGGGCTACGGCTACGATCTCTACGGGGAGCTCTTGAAGCTCCACCGCTCCGATATCTTCATCCGGCCCAGGGACTACATGGACGAGTCCATGTGGCACCCCGACTCGCCTCGGCCCACGCCTTATGCCGTATTCTCGACCGAACTCCCTCTGCGTCTTTGCATCGGCTTCTGGCTCACGGAGCTGCCGCATGCCGGAATGGGGAACTTCATCTACATGCCGGGCAGTCATCGGAACCAGGAATTCGACCAGTACTACACTCACGAGAGCGTCCCGGGGGAAGTCCCCCTGGTGGTTCCCGCCGGAAGCATGACGGTGATGCACTGCGGGACCTGGCACCGGGTGGACGTCAACGACACGGACGTGATCCGAAAGAACATCTTCGTGAGTTACTGCCCCTCCTGGCTCTGGGAGGGAGATCGCCGGCAATGCGATCCCCAGTGGATCGAGACCTTGAACCGGGAGCAGCGGATCATCATGCGCAGCTTTCCCACGGCCCATGACCGCACCAATCCCCCGGCGGAGGACGTGCCCCTCTTCCTGGCTCCGGAGACGGAGACCGATTCGGACGCCGATGCCAACTTCCGGATCCCGCTTCGGATCCGGAAACGCAAGACGATGCCGGAAAAACTGGCGAGCTGAACTTCCGGCTGTGGGAGAAGGGCATCCCGGTGGGAAATGAAGAAAGGGACAGGAATGTCCCCCCTCCTCGTTCACGAAAGGAACTTGGGAATCATGATCAAGAAGGTATTGCTGACGACGGTCCTTACTACGCTCTTCTCAAATTTGGGTTGGGCCGAGCATTCTGACCGGGTGGTGGATGTCGGAACCGCCAAGCAACTGTTCGTCGATGACGCCGTCATCGGCTCCATGGAACGAGCCTATCGGGTGCTGAATCAACCGGTAAAGTACGAGGGGAATCCGATTCTCGCTCTGAAGCCGGAGCAGAAGGTTGGAGGCCAGGACCTGGTCGTCGTCATGGGGAACGTCATCTACGACGCCGAAGAGCTGATCTTCAAGATGTGGTACGACGCGGCCGTCTACGACTGGAGCAAGGTCTTCCTCGGCTACGCCACCTCGAAGGATGGCATTCGCTGGGAACTGCCCAACCTGGGGCTGTTGGAACACCAGGGATCCAAGGACAACAACCTGGTCTTCACCGCCGGAAGGGGCGAGGTTGCAGGAGGCGTCTTCAAGGACGCAATCGAAACCGACCCGGAACGCCGCTACAAGATGATCTACCACATGCACGGTTCTCCGGGATTGGAATCCTCGGGCAACGGCATCGGCATCGCCTTCTCCGCGGATGGGATTCACTGGAAGCGGGCCACCGGCAAGCCGGTGATTCCCATGGCCGACAGCCCGAATTCGGTGATGTGGGATCCCCGATTGGGCAAGTACGTCGCCCACACCCGGGTCAATCCTGTCTACCTTCCACCGGACTGGAAGCTCCGCCGAGACCTCCGCGATGAGTTGTGGCCCGGTGCGGAGGGAAGCTTCCTGCGGCGGGAGGTTCTGCAAAGCGAGAGCGACGACTTCCTCAAATGGGAACCCCGCGGTGTGATCATGAGTGCCGACCAGGCAGATCCGCCTTGGAACCAGCAATTTTACAACATGGAGTGGATGCCCTACGACGGTGTGTACTTCGGTTTCATCGCGGTCTACCACACGCTGCCCGGACTGGAGACCGCGACCTCACGGCAGATCGAATCCGGACCCGATTGGCTCGACACGGTCGACATCCAGTTGGCTTTCAGCCGGGACGGGCGGAACTGGGAACGCGCCGGAGGACGCAACGTTTTCCTGCCTCTGGGAACCCAGCCAGAAGCCTTTGACCGCAGCATGATCTACGTGATGCAGCACCCGGTTGTGGTGGAAGATGAGATCTGGATCTACTACATCGGCTTCAGCGGTCTCCACTGGGCGACCCGCCGGGAAGAAGTCCAGGGGGGCAAGGTGGGCCTGGCAAAACTCCGCTTGGACGGCTTTGTGTCGATCGACGCCGGGAACGGGGTCTTGACCACCAAGCCGATCCGGATGTCCGGAGAACGGCTCGTAGTCAATGCCGATGCCGGTGAAGGGTCGGTCGCGGTTGAAATTCTGGAGCCCGGGGGAACACCGATCGAGGGATTCGGCCGGAAAGACGCGGTGGCGGCCAAGGGGGACAGCCTGCGGCATAACATGAAGTGGGCCCGGGGTCCGGACGTCAGTGCCTTGAAAGGGCGCCCCATCGTGCTGAAGTTCCACCTCGAACGCAGCAGGCTCTTCTCTTTCCGTTTCGCCGATTGAGCCGGGCTGCTTGCACCTGGCCTTCTGCTAGGTTGCCACCCAATTGTAGCCCTCGCCTCGGGATATGAAGGGACCCCAGGGACGTTTGTCCAGCACCTGCTTGGCCAGGCGCAAGAAGTTCCCTCCGATATTGTTCCGCATTTCGTCATCACCGTGGCCGCTTGGTCTTGGAGCCTGGGACATCCTGGAAGCCGGACGAGGAAAGTTCACCCCTAAATTCACGGAAAATACGGCCCAGGGGACGATGGAGCCCCTCTTGAGTGAAGGAGATGGAATGGACACTCCATTGGGACAGAAGGGGCAACGGTTGTCGGATGATGCTGGCCTTACACCACCCAAAATTTTGCAACGCAAATATTGGTGCGCTTTAAACGAGGTGCTCAAAGAAGTAGCCGGGCCGATTTCGGGTGACAGAACCCCGCAACCAGCCTCATTTATGGGTTACGGCGTGGTGCGTACGGATTTGGCCAATATTGGTGCCGGGATGAACACCCGGGAAAACCGAGTCCGGGCGCAACTGACCCTCACGGGAGCCAACGCAACGTCGTTTTTTGGGCTCCTCGATCATCAGCAGGATGAAATCAATCAGGAGTTGGGACCACCGTTGGATTGGGCAGAACAGCCACACGGAATCGAATCGCGGATCTTCTCCTGTCTTGATAATGCAGATCCCAGGAACAAGTCGGATTGGCCTCGGCAGCACACGTGGCTCGCCGAGGGTCTGAACAGAATGTATAAGGTCTTTGCCCCACGCGTAAATAATCTCCATCCAGAGAAAGTCGGATGATCTCTCTGGCCGTGGATGACCTCGCGTTTGAGCTACGACTTTCAATCCTAGATCACACCTTGGAGTTGGCCGTCAACACGACGGGTCTCTCGTCCCGTGGGCGCCAAAGGGGACTAGCGACAACGTGCTTGAGGAGGTCGTCCGCGAAAAAAGACTGTGGCTTTACACCAACCTCGCAGAGAAGAAAGCCCTCACCCCGGAGGTTCCGCGCCAAGAGTACGGGGCCAGCGAGGTCTACCGCGACCTCGGACGAAGCTACCGGCTGTTAGTCGTCTGCAACCAGGACGTACCGCTCAAGCTCAATGCAGGCCGCTTCCGGCCGCGACATGATGCGAGAAAGCGGGATCGAGAAACGGACGGACCGAGAAAGGGACAGTCTATTTTTCCGCGGCCTGCCGCGGACCGAGAAAGGGACAGTCTATTTTTCCGCGGCCTGCCGCGAGCACGACTACACCGCGGCGGACATCGAGCCCCGTTGCTCCGATCCCACCGGACGGAGGTGCTGGTGGCCTGGGATCGTCCTCCCGAGGTCGTCGAGTCGGTCCTACCGCCCTACGGACATGTTAAAACGACGCCACGGAATCATGGACAACCGATCCGGTCCCTCCAGCCAGCGTTTCGGGTCAGGAGAAGAACCCGCTCACCGACTGCAGGACTTCCTCCATCTTCTCGATCCGGAGAGCACAGATTCGCTTGGCAATTAGCGGCGAGTGCATCGTGAACAGCTTCGTCGTCTTCACCATCGACGCCTTGGGAAGCCCACCTTGCGCGAAGTCGCCGCGCCGGAGATGCACCGAGTTCGGATCATACGTGATGTGCGAGGTAATGGCTGCCAACACGAGATCCTCTCCGGAGGCGTTGAATGAATCCGGGGAAAGGACCAGCGCGGGGCGTCTCTTGGATGAAGTGAGATTCGGTGAAGGGAAAGGATACGAGAACGATGTCGCCCTGCCTATAGGCTATCGTAGACGGCATCCTCCTCGTTCTCCCAGAACTCGAAGCTGCGCTCCGAACCCTTCAACCACGGACCATCCGCCGCAAGCCGTTTCAATTCGCTCTCTGAGAGGACTTGGTAGACCTCATCGGGTGTGGGTCCCTCCACCTCCTGAAGGGGCGCGAAGACCCCATCCCGGTATTCCACCTTGATGCCCATGGTCCATTCGCTCTAGCAGTAAACGGGCAGCACCGCCAGACTTCCCCGGAGTGCCCATTGGCCCCGTTCGAGCCTGCGGCCGTTCCGCCACGGTGGCGGAGGAATCCGTCCGGTGCACGTGACCGATGTGCTGGCTTGTGACCCGCTACCGGTCATAAACCAGCCTACCCCATACCTCCTCCGGTCGCGGTCCCTCCACATGTTTCCGACCGCGCCGGATGGCGACGTCGGAGTCCACAGTGCACCACCGCCTCCTCCCGCATATTGCCAGCCGGACTCGCGGGCTGACAAGTCACGGCCATAGCTGGGCGCTTCCCCGTGCGCGCTCCTTCGGGCACGTGCCTTTGATGCACATTGAGTTTTCGCGGCACACAGCTCGCGCGAGTCGATTGGGTGGCGAGCGTCGAGATCGGAAAGCTTAGCTAGCTATAGCTACCTTCCTGCAGGAATCTCCTCCAGCCAATGACGGAGCTAGATCGCAGGGTCGGTGGACATCGGCGCTCCTCGCAGTGTAGCTTCCTCAATGAGGCAAGATTCTTTCCCGTGAATCCGTTCCGGATTCGAGTAAACCAAGGTGACCAAATCGCGACCGAGGAGATCGATGGTTTCAGGACCGGAAATCACCCGAAGTGTAGCTGACTCGGTTCGAGCCGGATGGGACGCCGTCGCGACGGCTGCCGGGAAGCTCTCTGATGCTGGCCGCGATGCTTTCGACCGAATAGGGGGCGAGGAGGATGTCTCACCGCCAGAATACGTCTTCATCGAAGACCTTCCGGAAGCGCTCAAGGAATGTTACCTGAACGTGCTCGTTTGGTTCGTCCACTTCGACGACCAGCAGATCGACGAACGGGAACTGTGTGAGATCCAAGTGCTGATGGCGCAACTGCGGTGCAGCTCCGACGTGCGTCGCTCCGTTCGGTCATACATCCAGGACCCACAAAGCCGGGAGGCCGAAGCCCAGATCGAACGTATGGTGCAACTCGCTCCCTCGGAGGAGACTGACGCGACACTGGCGATGAAGTGCTCCCTGATCAAGGACGCGATACGGATTTGCCGCGCAACGTCCAAGGGTTCGGCCTGCGAGCAGCCTGGAATCCGCACGCTGGCCAGGATGCTCGATCTGGACGCGGACAAGGTAGAGTTCATTGAGGCCAATTGCGTGAAGGAGTCGGCGATCCTCAAGGGCGACGTGTCGGACTCTGCCATCGCGAACTCGGTGAAGGAGATGGCAGCGCGAGCGACGGCGGTCGGCGTTCCGCTTAGTGCCGTATACATCAGCGGAAGTGTGACGGGCCTCAGCGCCGCCGGCATCACTTCTGGACTCGCGTCCCTTGGACTGGGTGGCGTGCTCGGATTGTCCGCCATGGTCACCGGCATCGGGATGGCCATCCTTGCCGGTGGTGCCGCTTACAAGGGCGTGAGGTGGGCTCTTGGCGGCTCCAAGCGAAACCGGGTGTCTCTCCGGGAGCTGATGTTGCAGGAACTCTTGCGCATCCACCAAGGGGCGATCATCAATCTTGGCGAGGACATGTCTTTCTTTGGCGAACGCGTCGCGGCCCTGTCTAGGGAGACGGACAGCAATCGTGATGCCATCGACCGGCTGTCACGCGAAGTGACCCTGCTGTCCCGTTCGGCCGGCGCGCTAGCCCGGCTTGGCAACCGAGCGAACAGGTTCGAGCGCGACCTGCAGGAAGAGACTGCCGGTCACGCGGCACCATGAACGAGAAGCCGCAGAAGGAAGCTGAGTATGCCGCTCTTTTCCAGCGGGTCCAACTGGAGGCCCTGCACGGTGCCCTGCGAACGCTGGAAAGCCACGTCGCCGCCTTAGAATCGGAATCCGCCCGGCAATCCGCCGATCTGTCACGTCTGGATGAGCAGATCAACTGGCTCCACACCGAAGCCGGGATGGTGCGTCCTGGCTCTCAGGAGACGACCGCTACCAAGGTATCGGACCGTCCAAGCCCATCGGCTGGGGAGACAATGGCTGTACGTCGACGGACCAAACTGCCAGACAACTTCACACCGTCGGACTTGGGAGAGGACTGGGAAGCATATCTCCGCAATGTCGAGCGGTACATCGGTGATCACGTAATCGACGTCGCCCGGGACCCCCTTGTGCAAATGTTGCCTAAAAGCGCGGCGGGCGAGATGCGACGCCGGTTCGACGCCGAGTTTGGCCGCGCACCGTGGAACCGCTGGGACTACGGCGCTGTAGCGCTGGCCGTGCTTGTAGGGGCCATGACCGACTACCTGCTGGTCGCGACGCCCGGGGGAAGTTTCAAGGGGCAACCTCAACGCGGAAGCCCGCTGACGGCATGGATGAAGGAGCAATCGAAGAGGTTGGCTCCGATGGCGGGCGCGGACAATGTCGAGCGCAACGCATTTCAACAGTGGATCGCCAAGCTGACCACCGCTGCGGAACGCTGGGCCAAAGTGCCATACGATGTTGTCAGCCCTAAGCTCGGCCTGACGCCGAACGCCCACCGGCTGGGGGCTCTTGGCCACGATCCTCTCCTCGGTCTCGTGCTTGGTGTAGGAGACATCGTCTCCGGCACTTGCTCTTTCATCGACAAGTCGGGTGCTTGGCGGATCATCGACACGCCCGGCCATGAATGCACATCCAATGTCGTCGAAGCGGTCGTGAAGGTGGTCGTCCACGGATTTTCGGATATCTTCACGCCGAAGGGCCTTCCACCACCCTTTCTGGCGCCGTTCCAGTTCGTGGATGCGAAGTCCGGATTCACCCTGAAGGAGGGGGGCGACCCGGTGTCGGTCAGAGATGTCGCGCGGTACATGTACAGCAACGGCTACGACCTCCGGCACTTTATGACGATGAAGATCTCGCCCGCCATCGCCGAGGTCGTCTTGTGGGCGTACCATGGGGCGCGAGCCTGCGCGACCGGCTTGGAGCCCAGCAGGGCCGGAATCCCGGACAGGTTGAAGCGGGACCAGATGCTGGCCCTCACCCATGCCCTGCTGGCGTCCGCCAACGTTCTGAAGATATCGCTGTACGGCTGGAACCCGATGGCGCTCAACCTAGCCCAATTCGAAGTCCTTGCCAGGCGAATGCTGTCCTTGGTGAAGCTCTCTGCAGAACGCGACCGGCTGATTCGACAACGGCTGGAAGACGGATGGGAAGCGCTGCTCGCCGATGCACGGCAATTGGGCCGGTAGACGGTCGCTTCGCGCTAGCCACAATTTCTCATCAACGACACGATAATCGGTTTGTTTAACGTTGTTTCAGTGGTTTTCTTATCCATTTGAATTCGATAGCCATCCTCCCTGCTCGAATGCGGTGACGAACGCCGTAAGCCGACGATATCTGGGCCATTTGACCTCCGACGGACACTCGTGAGCGATGGTTGTTCCCCAAGAGCCGACGCCAGGGCAGAGTCCGCTCGGCGGACTCCCAACGGGGCGTGCCCCAACGGTTTCGTGTCCGTCGATGCCGGGAACGGAGTCTTGACTACCAAGCCGATCCGGATGTCCGGAGAGCGGCTCGTCGTCAACGCCGATGCCACTGACGGGTCGGTCGCGGTGGAGATTCTGGAACCCGGGGGAGCACCGATCGAGGGATTCGGCCGGCAAGACGCGGTGGCGGCCAAGGGGGACAGCCTGCGGCATACCATGAAGTGGACCCGGGGTTCGGACGTCAGCCGCTTGAAACGGCGCACCATCGTGTTGAGGTTCCACCTCGAACGGAGCAGGCTCTTTTCATTTCGTTTTGGCGATTGAGTCGGACTGTTTCGGACTAGTCCATGATTCTATCGGGTGGCTTAGGTTAGGTCGCTAATGGCCTTAATTTTCAGCCATTCCAATTCGTTACCTCTTTGAACCGCTCCGACTGGTACGGCCTGGACCGACCGTTGGCGGGTGGGATTCGCACCCACTGAGAAGCAGAGCCTATTCACGGCGCATTGAATAATCCGGGCTATAAAAGCTTGGGAACAGGAACGTCACTTTGGAAGATGACGTTGGTAGGGCAATGGAGATGCTTGCTGGCGCATGACTCCCACATCGAAACCGTGCACTACCCGCTGGCTAAACCTCTTCCTCGAGGATTTGACCGTGCTCCTTTAGCCAGCCGCGCGCTCTTTCCATGGTGGGGACTTGTGTCTTCACGATGTTCCAGAATCGCGGCGTATGGTTGGGCTCCAAAAGGTGGGCGAGTTCATGGGCGATAACGTAATCGACCACAAAGATCGGCGCCTTAATCAACCGCCAGTTCAGGTTGATGTTGTCACGAACTGTGCATGAGCCCCACCGATATCGATTATCAACGATGCGCGCCTGCCTAAAGGAAACGCCAAGCTCTCGAGCCTGCTTCACAACGCGAGGTAGAATTCGCTCCTTTGCTCGCGCGATATACCACCCTCGCATGGCAACCTTCTTGTGAGGCGCGCGCGATGCCGGAATCAGAAAACGCTGGTCAAACCGAATACATTCCGTCTCTTTGTCTACGAGTTCGATACGATAACTCTTCCCAAGAAATAGCGCAGACTCACCATTAACGAGTTCTTTGCCAGGTGGATGAGGGCGGTCCGTGTATTTTTGGCTATGCCGTGTTTTCTCGTAGATCCAATACCGCTTGGCTTCGACTATTCGTGCAATTGCTTCATCGGACGCATGATTCGGAGCGTGCACAACAATCTTTCTGTCACGCTCGATAGTGATCGTAACCTTCGCTCGTTTTGAAGATCTTTTAACCGAGTAGGTAATATCCATCGTCACTAGTCCGCCAAAAGAATAATGTCATTGTTTTTTTCAGCGATTTCCATAACTCGGCTAATGATGTGCGCACGATTCTTGATAAGGTTGGGCACTTTGGCGAACTCAGGCGCGAGCAAGATTTCTTGGATCTCTGCTTTCAGCTTGTTGCGGGCCGGAATGCTCTCCCAGAATCCTACCAATTTCAACTCTCTCTCAATAACGAGAGTGATCTACTGTGTCAAATCTACTAGATAGCTGATTCGGTCTTCATCGTCGATGCCATAGACAGCGCGCTCCTCAGCCACCTGAGACTGATTCACAGTCGCCTTATCTGCACCGAACAGCTCACGCCGAAACATTCGAAAAAATGGCATTTGCTTTTTCCGATGCAATCCGTACGTTGGCTCGTTGCTGGCTTTGATAATTCGCGTCCGCAGCTTCTCTAGTTCTTCGTAGATCTTGTTCCAGTTGTCGCGGAATTGCTCAAGGATGACCGCCAGGGCTTCGGCGAAGGAGGCTCGCAGGTCCGGGTCATCGTCTAGGTCAACGTCGAGGTGGTGGCGGATCGCGTGCTCGATCTCGGCCGCCTTGGTCCTGGTCCGGCGATGCTCGCCGACACCCTTCTCGAAATCCTCGTCAAGGATCGAGATTAGCGGAACTTTGACATCGATGCCCCGGGACTCGAGGTGGGCATCCGTGATTGCACGTAGTTTCGCCGGGATCCCTTTCATGCTTAGCCGCTGGTCGCGAAAATGCTTTCCGGCGAGTAAATTAATCTCGGCGAGCGCCTTGTAGTCGCCCATGAATTCAAGGGCCTGGCGGGCCGGGAACAGGAGATTGAGCGACTTAGTCAGGCGCTTGAATGCCAGCATGAATTCAAAGCGGAGATCCTCGTCGTAGAACACGTCATAGAAGGCGTCGTGATCCGTCATGTCGGTGAGCCTGTGCTCCTTGAGCAACTCCATCACGGCGGCGTGGGCGTCCTCGAGTTCCCGCAACTCCTCATCGGGGAAGCTCAGAGCGTCGATGATCTCTTTCTGTTCGCGCTCGTCGTATGAGTCGATCGCCTTCTTGAGGTGGTGGCCGATGCCGACATAGTCAACCACGAAGCCCTTGTCCTTGGATTCGCCGCCTACGCGGTTCACACGTGCGATGGCCTGCAACAAATTATGGGCAACGACGACCTTGTCGAGATACATCACCTGTTCGACCGGCGCATCGAAGCCGGTTAGTAGCATGTTGTTGACGATCAGGATGCCCATGTCTCCGTTGACACCGTCCTCTTCACCGCCGAACGAAAGCTTGAAACTCTTGATGCTCGCCTCGTGCCGTGATGAGTCGGAATACTCCTTGAGGTGGGGCAGGTCATTGTGGCGTCCGGAGATCACGACGTCCGTCTTCATCGCCTTGAGCCGGTCCAGGTCCAGCTTGCCCGTGTTGGCCTGCTCCAGCTTTACGACCGCCGTTGCGAGCGCGGCGTCCAGATGCTTCTTGTAGCGCACGGCCGCCTCGCGTGAGGTCGCCACTACCTGCGCCTTGTAGCCGTTGGGGAACACGTGCGCGAGGTAGTGCTCAACCATGTCTTTGGCCTTAGCCTCGATGGTGGACTCTGCTTCCAGGTAGGCGTCCCTCGATCCGTACCCGAGGATGTCCAGACGCTGCTGGATATTGTAGTCGC
>CATOST010000011.1 GCA_951812665.1 uncultured Acidobacteriota bacterium | reverse complement strand
GTAAACGCGAAGCTCCTCGGAGAGGATCCTCTCCGGCTGTGAGTTGTTCTCGAAGTAGTGCCGCGACGGCCGGTCCCGGCCCTGGGCGTCCAAGCGTTCCCGGGCCATCTGATCGTACGGTTTGTTGGAGGCGACGCTGCTTCGAATCCACTCCCAGTAGAGCTGACTGTAG
Source organism: uncultured Acidobacteriota bacterium (assembly GCA_951812665.1). Classification (GTDB taxonomy): domain Bacteria; phylum Acidobacteriota; class UBA6911; order RPQK01; family JAJDTT01; genus JAJDTT01. Next base: position 60,971 of record CATOST010000011.1, on the reverse strand, counting down.
TTGGGCTCCTGCACCACCCGCAGCAGGTCGGAAAAGCGGAAGGTCCAGAAATCCACGTATTCCGGCGACTCCAGCAGAATCTCGATGAGTTGATTCCGTTTGTCCGGATCGGAATCCTCCAGGAATTCGCGGACCCGGTTCGGGGGCGGCAGGGTGCCGATGACGTCCAGGCAGACCCGCCTCAGGAACTCGGAGTCGTCCGAGAGCTCCGAAGGGATCAGGTGAAAACGCTTCAGCTTGGCGATGACATGCCGGTCGATGAAGTTCCACTCGGGGATGTCCGGATAGTCGGAGATGGGCTCGGCGATGACGCCGATGCGGGCATGAACCGTGTGGCCGGCGGCCCGAACCAGGACGTTGGTCTCGCCGGATTTGACGGCGCTGACCACGCCGTCGGCGTCCACTTTGGCCACGGCACGGTTCTGGGATTCGTAACGGACCTCATCGCTGATGTCCCGGGTCCGGCCATCGGACAACTTGGCCGTGACTGCCAGGCGATGGACTCCCTTTCCATCCAGGACGATTTCTTCGGGGTAGACCGCCACTCCCTCGATCCGCGGAACGGCAACGCCTCCTTTCGCTTCAAACGGAGCGCCGATCCGGACCCAATTCACGATCGTCTCGTATTCCTGGGAATCCGTATCGAAGCGCGGGCCACCGCCGTGGGGAATGGCGAAGGTCGGTTTCTTCAGTAGAAGACTCTCGGCCGGCGCGGCCAGATCGATCCGCGGAACCAGAGGTTCGCCCGCCTCTGGCGACAGCACGTGGTAGACGCCCCCCCTCACGATCCAGTCGTAATCCTCGCGCGGATTCAACGAGTTGAGCGACAGTTTGAAGCCACCCCGTCCCTTGACACCTCCATGACAGCCGCTGTCGTTGCAGCCGCTCTTGGTGAGAACGGGCGAGACGGCGCGCTCGAAGCTCTGCGGGGTTTCCCGCCCCGAGTCCACGAGTCGAACGGCGGCCCTGAGCCGGTGGCCCCGGATTTCGGCTTCAAGTTCGGTCTCGCCATCAGCCAAGGCGCTGACCGTGCCGGCCTCGCTGACGCTTGCCAGGCTGGAATCGCCGAGGCTGAAGCGGCTGGCGGAAGTCAGATCCCGCTCCAGACCGTCGGCGAACCTGCCGATCACAAGAAACCGCTGCGACGCCCCCTGCTCCCGAAGCGTGGCCGATTCGGGAAAAATGCGAGCCGACAGCAACGCCGGGTCGTGACTCGGAACCGGGGGCATGGAGTGGCTTCCGTATGCCACGGAAAGGCCGAGCCAGAGGGGAGCGATGGAGGCTAGAAACGATCTGATCAAGGGATCCTTCTCCGTCGGGATCGCCAAAATTCAAGTTTGTGGAGGCGCCACCACCATCAAGGGAACCACGGCCACCGGAATCAGCGGCCCCATCTTCCCGCCCACGATGGCCCGGGCCTTGACTCGCACCATGCGCGGAAGGTTCGTGGTCGAGGCTCCATCCCCGGCCATCAGCGAAATGGAAACCTTCTGGGTCTCGGGACGGAACATGTGTTTCTCCGACTCGTCGAAGGCGGGGGGCTGTTCCGGCTCCGGAACCGCCGTCGCATAGGCGTGGACACCTTCCGGAAGCTCTTCGACCACAAGGGCAACTTCCCCTTCGAAATTTTCTTCGCGGTCTACGGTGACGGTCAGACGGGCGGCTTGGCCCTGCACCAGGTTGAGGCGGTCCGGTTCCACCTTCAAATGTCCGACGTGGGGGATCTGGGGCCGGATCAACACGCGGTAGGCGAAGTCGGATCCCGCGTGCGCCGTCGTCAACTCCCGAATCTGCAGAGTGTATTCCCCTCCCCGGTCGAAGGTATAGATCATTTTCGATTCGAGTTCACGAAACAGCATGACGTTGTTGCCCGTGACTCGATTGTAGATGGCGCTGAAGACCACCTCCTCTTCCCGGTCCAGAACCTGCACCCAGGGAACGAAGATGGGAACCGTATCCCGGGGGGTCTCGACCTCCACTGCCACGGACTGGCCGGCGCTGGCTGAAAACTTTACGCGGTCGGATTTGCCGGGACGATCAATGACTCCTTCGACAATCGCCGGAAGAGTCACCAGGGCCGGTTCGGGAACGTTTTCAATAGTTGCTCCGAGCCGACGTATGGAAACGGTCCCGAGGGAACCGCGTTCCGGAGCGGGACCGGCGGTGTCATCCACTCCAGAGGCGCCCGCGGATCCGGCCGATCCGGTCACGCTCTCCGTCTCTCTTGCTTCCCCGGCCTGGAGAACGGTTCGCTTGGACAGTTCCTGGAGACGGGCCGGAGAAACCCTTACCTGGAACCTTCGTTCGAACCACGCGTACGGATCGGAATGCGCCAACGGCCAGGAACTCCTGTCGGCGGAGATCTCTTCGCCGTCCGCGTCGACGATTCGAAGTTGGTAGACGAAATCAGGTCCGCCCCGGTCGTCGAAGCCCTTGACCGCGATCAGATACCGCCCCGAGTCGGCGAATCGATGCTTCAGGCTCGCGCGGTGAACGGTCCCGTGTGCGGCGAACAGACCGGCTTCATGAACGACGGGATCGTCATTGAATGCCAGCCTCCGGAGGCGGTGCGGGTCCACCCAGCTCGGTTCATGCCGATACAGATAGAGCAGCATCTTGGGGATCGGACCCGAACCCCGGGCCGGGAAGAAGACTTCGAAATAGAGTTCACGGTTTGAATCCACGTCGACGCTGTAATAGTCGACCTCCCCACCCAACGACCGGCCGATCAGTCCATTGACGGCAACGGGATATTCCAACGGCTGTCCCTGGGTCGGACGACCGGGTCCGGTCCGGCTCACGTCCTCCCGGACCAGCGGCTCCAGTTCCGAACTCACTCGGAACGGAAGGGGGTCGGAGACGCCCCTCGGGGACACCAACCGGAGAGAATGGCCGCCGAGCTCGGCGTCGGGCGCGATCTCCACCTCCACGGTGACCCGGTGGCTCAATGGGATGTTCCCAAACACATAGGGGCTGTTTCCGGCCTCGTCGATCTCTTCGATCTGCTTCACCCGGCCCCGAAGCGCGTTGCAATCGGTCCAGACCGCATAGGTTCCCTGGAGTGTCTGACCCTTGATCCGGACCTCCGCAACCGCTCCCCGCTGCCCTCCCACCGGATAGATGTAAAGGGCCCGGGGGTCACTCGGCAGAGGCTTCTTTTCGGCTTTCAGTGGAGAGACCGGGAGGATGGCGGAAACCAGCAGAAACATCTGCGTCACCACCAATGAAATGGACTTCAAAGATTGGAATTTCGTCAACCGCAAAACAGAAGGTCCTTTGCAGACTCGCTGGACGCCCTGGTCCGCTTAATCAATGTGATGCAATAACAAAGATGATAGCACAAGGCCGAGACGATTGGGTCCCCGTCGACCGGGCTCCGGGCGGAAACGATCCCAGCTTGCGAGCCCGGCACGCTCCGTTTGCCCGGGCCCGAATCATGGCTTACGATGAGCCCTCTCGGCAGCCCCAATTCTTCACGGGGTGGCGAGGTGTGGAACGCCCATGAACACCCGCGAGCGATTTGAAGCCGCCTATACCGGACGACCCACCGACCGGGTTCCCATCTGCGCCTGGCTCGGCATGCCGCTCCTGCGCCAACTCACCGGCAAGGGCCCCCGGGTCATTCTGGAGGAGTTGGTGGAAGACCCCCTCACGATGATCCGGATCCAGGAAGACCTGGGACTGGATCCGGTCCTGGTGACGCCGGACGAGCGCCGGTTCTCGATGCACCGGTACCCCCGGTTGCTCTACAGCTGGCCGGAAGAGGCATTGGAAACCTGGCGGGTCCGGGAGGAGGTCCAGGAGGACGGCCGGAACTTTCGCACCCACCGCTTCACGGCAACGACTCCGGAGGGACCGGTCACCTGGAGCTACCGGATGGGCGAGGGGCAAGTGGCCGAGGTGGAGCCGGCCGTCAAGAACGAGCGCGACCTGGACCTCTGCATTCGCTACCTGCCGGAGCCGGAGAGCCTGAACCAGGACAGGCTGAAGGCCATGGTGGATGCGGCCGGGGACCGGGCCTTCTTCATGCACTGCTTCATCGGCGTCTGGGGTGAGGCGTCCAACATGCGGGGACTCGTGACCTTGGCTTGCGACCTGATCGACCAACCCGGATTCGTGGAGAAGTTCTCCGAGTTCCTCAGGGATCGGGCCATCCGGAGGGTTCGCCATCTGGCCGCCACCGGAGTTCATTCCATCCTCTACGACCAGTCGTGGGCCGGGATCGGATTTTCCCCCGCTCAGTTCCGGCGGTTCATGTACCCGTACGACAAGGCGGTGGTGGAAGCGGCCAAGGAGGTGGGGTTCCTGGTCAGCTATCACAACTGCGGTTGCGGTCAGGCCTTCATCGAGGACATGGCCGACACCGGCGCCCATTCCCTGGAGACCTTGACTCCCAAGACCTCGTCCGGCGATTTCGATTTGGCCGAGTCCAAAAGCCGGGTCGGAGATCGAATCACCCTGAACGGAGGCTTCAACGAACGCATCCTGCCGGAGGGCAAGCCCGAGGCAGTCCGCGACGAAGTGAAGCGCTGCCTCGACGCTGCCGGCGGCGGAGGCCGGTATGTCCTGCGGTCGACCGGTCAGATCATGGATTCGGCTCCTGGCAACATCCAGGTGTTCGCGCAGACCGGGCAGGAGTACGGCCGCTATTGACTCCCACGGAGAAGAAACGGACCGCATGACCCGAGAGACCCCTGAATTCCAAGTGGTGGCCGACCTCCGCTGCACGGTAGGCGAAGGGCCCGTCTGGCATCCCGATGAGGAAAGGCTCTATTGGACCGATATCCTGTCGAGCCGGATCTACTGGTATGAGCCTGCGAGCGGAAGGAACCGGCTCTGCTACGAGGGTCGGATGGTGGGCGGGATGACGCTCCAGACCGACGGCTCTTTGCTGTTCTTCATGGATGGGGGCACCGTGGCCGTCTGGCGAGGAGGCCGAATCGTCAGAAATTTACTGGATTCCATCCCCGAGGAAGCGGACCGGCGCTTCAACGACGTCATCGCGGATCCCGAAGGACGGGTGTTCGCCGGCGCCATGCCCTTTGAAGATCTGGAATCGAAACGGGGACGGCTCTACCGGCTGGATTGGGACGGGTCTTACGAGGTGGTGCTGGAGGGATTGGGGATCCCCAACGGCATGGCCTTCAGCTCCGACCTTGGCCACTTCTTCTTCATCGATTCCCTGGACAACGTCGTCTGGGAATTCGACTACGATATCCGGACCGGCGCCCTCAGCCGGCGCCGGGCCTTTCTGCGCTTGGATCCGGCTGTGGACGGATACGCCGACGGCATGACGCTGGACAGTGAGCATAACCTCTGGATCGCCATGGCCATGGGCGGGAGAGTGCTCCAATTCGGTCCCACCGGCAGGCGGAAGCGGACCATCGAGCTTCCGGCCAAGTTCACCGCCAGCGTGGCCTTCGGAGGAAGAGACCTTTCGGATCTCTACGTCACCACCGGAACTCATCCGGAAGACGAGGACCTGGGACCGGCGGCCGGCGCCCTCATCGTCCTCAGGCCCGGTCCCACCGGCGTGCCCGAGTTCCGGTCCCGCATCGGGATGTAGGGGCGCCCCTTGTGGGCGCCCTCTTCGGTTCAAAGCGGAGCAATACGAGGCCAGACGAGGAGTCGGCGGCCGGAATGCCGCCGCTTCGGCAAAGAAATTTTGGTTCCGGCTATGCCGGAGTCAGGGAATGCCCACGTATTCCTCGCCGAACCGGAACCGGCGGCGGCCGCGAAAATCCCCGGTGTTGGGCATGATCGCCAGTTGCCCCCCGTCGATGACCAGCGTCTGTCCCGCGATGTAGCGCGAATCCTCGGAAGCCAGAAAAACGGCCAGGCGCCCGATGTCCCTGGGAGTGCCGATAAAGCCGGCGGGCAGCGTCTTCTCGGCCGCCTCCCAGTCAAAGTTCTCTCCCAACACCTTGTCTTGGTTCGGGACCCGGATCCAGCCGGGTGCGATGGCGTTGACCCGCACCCCTTTCTGGATCAACTCCAATGAGACCTCGCGAGTGAACGCCACGATGGCCCCTTTGGTGGCGGCGTAGACGGAGTGCTCGACCAGACCCGCATAGGCATGGACGGAGGTCAGATTGATGACCGCGCCCCCCTCCTGTTCGACCATTGCCGGCAGAACCGCCTGAGTCAGAAAGAACATGGCCTTGAAGTTGATGTCGAAGAGGGTGTCGAAGTGGTGGGGCGTGGTCTCCTCGAACGGGCTGTTCGCCGTCACGCCGGAGTTGTTGACCAGCACGTCGATTCCGCCCAGCAACTCCGCTGCTTGTGCCGCCAAGCCCTGGACCGACTCAATCCGCCGGAAATCGGCGCCCACCGCCCAGGCTCGCCCCCCTGAGCTGTGGATCTTCTCCACGGCAGACTTACACCCGGCGTTGCTGTGACAGTAGTGGAGCACGACTGCGGCGCCCTCAGCGGCGAACTCCAGGGCAATACCCCGTCCAATCCCGGTTCCCGCCCCGGTAACCAGGACCCGCTTACCCTCCATCTTCCTACTTTTCTCATTTGCCATGATGGTCCCCCTGCTGAGGCATAATTCACACGGATTCTAGTCTCCGGAGAGAAAGCCATGCAACACAGTCACCGGCCCGCCCACAGGTCCAGCATCCCCTGGCGCACGCCGATCCTCGCCCTGGTAGCACTGTGTGTATTTGTGCCCGGCAAGCCGGCAATCGCCGCAAGTGACGAATCCGTTTCCGATAAGGGGAGGACCTACACCGGAATCTTCATCGGCTCCGGTCTCATGGGCAATAAGATCGTCGACATCGAGGGTTTCGCGAACTGGGGTCAACCAGGATACACGCTTGACTACGGCGACAACCGGTTCGTCGCCGGCGCGCTCTTGGGGACGAAGGTCGTCCTCGGCGGTGTCCGGCTCCGGGTCGAATTCGACGGCGCGTTCGGCGACCTGTCCGGAAGTTCGAACCGGCTCGATCCTGCAGGGCTGGACGAGACAGCCGGTTCCAACCTCCAGTGGATCGCCACGGGTCGGGTCGGCTTCGAGTTACCCGTCCGCGGCGCGACGGTATTCGCCACCGCCGGCCTGGCGGCCACCAGGATTACGAATTTCGTCACCGACATCGATTCGTCCCGAGACGTGCTTCCCCATTTGGACCCGGATGACTCATTTGAAGCCGGTTCGTTCGGTCTAGGGCCGGTGATCGGGGCCGGCATCGAGGCTCCGCTGTCCGCTGCCTGGATGCTGCGATTGGAGGGTTCATTTCTGGACTTCGGGTGGAGCACGCATACCGTCAACCACTCCGGGAACAACCGTTGCGGGCCCGGAAACCCCCGTCGTCCGTGTCCTTATGAGGTGAGGAACCAGATGGGCATGATCCGTTTCGGTCTGATTCACCGCTTCGGGCAGTAGCGGACGTCCGAACACCCGTTGGCGGAATCCGAGGGGCGTTCCCGTGGTCGGATCGGCCTCCAGTTGCTCTGTCAGGAGCTTTCAGTACACTCCGCCCATAAACACCCACGAACGATCTGATTCAAATGGAGTTTCACTGATGAACAGAGCGGCTCGGCCACCACGCTTCACACCGCGTCAGATCCAGGGACGGCTGTCCGCAGTCTCGGTGACTGTACTCCTGACCTTCCTGGCTCAGATCCTCCCGGCGACTGCCGCGGACCGGGGCTTCTATGTCGGCGTCACGGCCCCCCTGGACTATCTCGACGTCACCTTCGAGAAGACCGTGGACAACACCGATCCGAACACTCTGGTTCCTGCGCCGCTGGCCGGCCAGATTTTTCAGGACCGGGATTCGTCCAAATCCTTGACCTATGGAATCGGGTTCGTAGCCGGCTATCACCTGCCTTTTCCCGGAACCGGCTTCTTCGTGAGCGCGGAGTTCGACGTCGAGTTGCCCCGGGGCACGGTGGACGGCCAATTGCCGGGTATCGGATCGTCCCCGGGCCGCAATCAGCTTGGAGAGAGCTGGCCGGATCAATGGACATTCGAGAAAAAGAGGAGCTACGGCGTAAGTTTCAAGCTGGGTGGCAGCCCCGGCCCGCTGAATTTCTGGGACCTGCGGGTTTACGGGCTCGCAGGCATCCGCCTCGTTGAAGCGGAATTCACGACTCGCTTCAACGGTTGCCTGAGTCCGGTTCCCTGTTCAGGCGGCGAGTTTTCTCCGGGAACGGAATCCCGTGACCAGGATTTCAGGGGCTGGGTGGCCGGCGCCGGGGTGGAAAAAATGCTCGGAGACCACATCGGGTTTCGCGCGGAGGTGCGTCGCCCGAAGTCCGGCAATGAACGCTGGACCACACCGTTCCAGGACGTGAGAGTGAACGTTCCCGCGAGCGTGACCGCCAGTGGCACAAATCTGACGGTCGGCCTGATCACTTACTTTTGAGGTGGTCCGGGAGCGGCGGCCATCCAGGCGCCGAACTCCCAAGCAACAATTGGGCACCGGTGGAGGGGCGAGCGGGCGAATGGGCAACTGGAAAGTCACGCTTCCCGGAGGGGCGACAAGGATGTCGCCCCTCCTGTCGCCCCTCCACGGCGCCGTTTGGGCGCAAGTGAGATGCTGATCAGATCTCTTCTCGTCGTCGCCGGGAGCGTTTCGGTGGCGCTGGGGATCGCCGGCATCTTCCTGCCCCTGCTGCCCACCACCCCCTTCCTGCTGCTGGCCGCCGCCTGCTACGTCCGCAGTTCCCCCCGCCTCTACCGTTGGCTGCTGAACCACCGCTGGACCGGGGAGTACATTCGCGACTATCGCGAGCAACGGGGCCTGCCCCTCCGGACCAAGATCCTGACGGTGCTGATCCTCTGGGCCACCGTCGGCTGGTCGGCCTACCGGGTCTCGAATCCGTGGCTGCTCGCACTCTTGATCGCGGTGGCGGTCGTGATTCCCATCGTCATTTGGAGGCTCCCCACTCGCCGGCCGTGAATAGCCTCCGGGACAGCCTTTTGCCGCAAGGCAGACAGCCGCATCTCTGCTATCCTTCATGCTCATGACCGAGAGGACTCCATGACCCTCGTAGACTGGCTGATCGTCCTGGTCGTCAACCTGGGCATCGTCCTCTACGGCCTCATCACCTTCAAAGGCATCCGGAAGAGCTTCGACTGGTATCTGGCCGCCAAGTCCCTGCCCTGGTGGGCGGTGGGCCTCTCCGCCTTCTCCACCGCCGTGGACAGCGGCGACTACGTGGCCATCGCCGGCGGGGCCTACCGCTTCGGCCTCTCCCAGCTCACCCAGTGGTGGCTGGGCATCACCATCGGCTGGTTCGTACTCAGCTGCTTCGTCATCATTCCCATGTACCGTTCCGGCGTCTACACCAACGCCGAGTGGCTCGAGTTCCGGTTCGGGCCCCTCACCCGGGTGCTGGCCGTCTTCATCAACATCCAGTCCCGCACCAACGTGGTGGGGAACATCTTCTTCTCCCTCTACCTGGTCCTGAACATCATCGGCGAGCTCAGCGCCACTTGGAGCTGGACGGTAGTGGTCCTGGTCGCCGCTACGGCCGTGGTCTATGTCGTCACCGGCGGACTGGAGTCGGACGTCATCACCAACGCCCTCCAGGCCGTCGCCATGATCGTCTCCTCGCTGGTGCTGTGGGGAGTGGTCTGGTTCAGCACCGGCGGCATGAGCGGGCTCACGGAGAAGTTGTCCCAGGTGGACGAATCCCTGCCCGCCGAGTTGCTCCATGTGGGCGGCTACACCCCCGAAGGCGCCACCCCGATCCTGATGGTCTTCGGGCTGGTGGTGGTGCTGGTCACCTACGCCGTCATCAACCAGTACGAGGCCATCCGGTTCCTGGGAGCCCGTTCGGAATGGGACTTCAAGATGGGCGCGGTGCTGGCCAGCGTGATCACGGCCGTGTGCCTCTGGTTCAACGTCAGCCTGGGCCCGCTGGCGCGCGCCCATTTCCCGGGTCTGGAGATCATCGACTCCGCCTATCCCATGCTGGTCCGGGAATATCTGCCGGCCGGCCTCGTCGGCCTGGTTCTGGCCGGCCTGGTGGCGGCCGGGTACTCGACCTTCGCCTCCATCGGCATGGGGATCTCCAGTCTCTTCGTCCGGGACGTCTACGCCCGCTTCCTGGTGCGCAACGCCACGGACGACCACTACACGCTGGTCGGAAAGATCGCGGTCCCCGTCATCATCGCCCTGGGTTTCGTCTACGTCCCCTTTCTCCAATCGGGAATGGTGGCCTTCTACCTGAGACTGGCCGGCGCCATCGCCGTCCCTCTCATGACGGTCATCCTCATGGGAGTCTTCACCCGGGTCCACCGGGCCACCGGGTCCATAGGGCTGGTGGCGGGGCTGCTCTACGGACTCTCGGCGCTGGTCGGCGAATACTACGAGTGGCCCCTTCCCTACTGGTACACCAACCTCTGGTGGGCCTATCTGTGGAACCTGTGCCTGCCGGCGGCGGTGATGGTCACCGCGTCGTGGATCATCACCCTGTTCCGGGGACCGGCCACGGACGAGGAGCTGGAAGGGCTCCTCTACAGCCGGAAGGAATCGGATCGGGATCTCAGGTCGCTCATGGGAAGCCGCCTCAAGGTCCTGGAGGGTACCTGGATTCAGAAAACTCTGCTTCAGGCTCCCCTCAAGCCCCGTTATCCCTTCCCGGTTCCTGAAGGCGGCTCACTACCCTGGAGACTGCGGCCCGAGCTCTGGATCGGCCTCTACCTGGTGGTGGCCTGCTGGCTGCTGTTCGTCGTCTTCTGGTAGGCGCCGGCTGGACAACAATCTCTGTATCGGACAGAAAAACAGAGATGCAACTCGCCGTCAGCTGAACAGTTCTTCCACCGGCCGGCCAAAATCCGTGACGGGTACCGGCCGGCCGCCGGGAGTCATGAGAGGCTCTTCGGGATCGATCCCCAACGCCCGATGGATCGTGGCATGCAGGTCGGGGATGGAGACCGGGCGCTCCACGATCTCCCGGCCCAGTTCGTCGGTGGCCCCGATGGCCTGTCCGCCCCGGACCCCGCCTCCGAACAGCACGGTTGAGTAGGCGACGGATTGGTGTCCTCTCCCGCCCTGCCCGTCGAATTCCGGCGGGCGGCCGAATTCCGTCGCCACCACCACCAACGTCCGGTCCAGCAGGCCTCGCCGTTCCAGATCTTCCACCAGCGCCGACAAGCCGCGGTCGAGTTGCCGGATCAACAGGTGGACCCGCTTCTGGGCGAACGCGTGCGCGTCCCACCCATAGCCGTTGATGAAGTGCAGGTTGAAGGAGCACTCGACAAACCGAATCCCGTTCTCCACCAGCCGGCGGGACAACAACAGCCTCTGCCCGAACTCCTTTCCGTAGGACTCGCGCAGTTCGGCCGGTTCGTCCTTCACCGAGAAGGCGCTCTGGAACTTCGGGCTCATCATTTCGAAGCCCCGGTCCATGACGGAAGCGTAGGCCTGAACCATGGGGGTGCCGGCGTGCTTGTCCAGATAGGGCTCGGAGAAGCTCTTCAGCGTCCGGGTCCACTCCTCATACTGTTGAGCCGAAACGCCGTCGGGCAGCCGAAGTGCGGACGGACCGGCTTCGGTATCCGTGAGGTAGACGAAATTGGACTTGCCCCCCAGAAATCCCGGTCCCCGAGGCTGCATGGGGTTGCCCACCACCACGTAGGCCGGCGCCTTGGGATCGAATCCGCCCAACTGGTGGGAGACGATGGAGCCGATGGAGGGGTAGACGATGGTCCCGCTGGCCACCCGGCCCGTGTGTACGAAGTCGACGGCCTGGGTGTGTTCCGCGAACTGGTGGTTCAGCGAGCGGACGATGGCGAAGCGGTCCATGCGCTCCGCGACCCGGGGCAGGTGCTTGCAAACCTGGATACCCGGCACGCTGGTCTCGATGGGGTTGTAGTAGCTTCCCGCGAGCTCCTGGCCGTTCCCCTTGAGTTTGGGGTCGAAGGTGTCGACATGACACATGCCTCCCGCCAGCCAGACGAAGATGCAGGTGTCGGCGGTCGCTCTCGGCCGTGTCTTGGAATCGGCTTCGGTCCTCCCCGTGGCGGCCGCCGGTGCCGAGAGGAGATTTCCTGCAACGGCGGAGGCCCCCAGGCCAGCACCGAGTCTCGCAGTGGTTCCGAGGAACTCTCGTCGATACATCTGCGACCTGGAATGTTTCATGACGTCTCTCCTAGCTCCTAGGGCAGGAAAATGAACTCCGGGGAGTTGAGCACGGCCCACAACACCTTCTCCGCATTCCGGCGCCAGGCCGGCGTCAGGGCCGTCGTGGCGGGCTCCCCTTGCCGGACCCGCATTATGTACTCGTGGGCCGCGATGGAGTCGGTCACCGTCACCGCCTCGACTCGAGCCTCTTCCTTTCTCGCCTCCCGAAGCTCGGGGGGAACGAGCCTCCGGCTCCAGAGGGCGCCGAGCTCGTTCCGGAGCCACCTCTTTTCCCGTTCGGTGGGGGGCCTCGACAGGGTGTTCAGGAACAACCGGTCCCCGTATTGGTCCAGCGTGCCGGCTTCTCTCGAGAGTTCCGTGTAATACGAGCGGTCGGTAAATTTGACCAGACGGTGCATCAAATCCCCGTTGGCCAGGGCCAAGGGCTGCAAGGCATGAGGATCGTCATTTCGCACACTCACCGGGTTCGGGCGCTGGTCCCGCCATCCAAAGGCCTTGGCCAGCGTAATGATCTCCTGCAGCAGCGGCTTGGCCAGGACAGCCACGTCCTCCTCATTGGAGAGGGAGACGATCTGCCAGGTGCGTTCAGGAACTCCGTAGTCCAGCTTCTGGTAGGCAATGCGCTCGCTCTTGAACGGCCTGCGCACCGTCAGATGGAGGGAATCGACGATCTCCTCAGCCCGCATTCGCCGGGCTCCTGGAGCCGCGAAGAGGAGCCTGCCGCTCGCGTCCTTCAGGCCGGCGAGTTCCTGGTCCCGCCTCCGTTGATAGGCGTGGGATTTGAGGATCAGCTCCTGCACGTGCCGGACGCTGTACCCGCTGGCGATGAATTCCTCCGTCACAAATTCCAGCAACCGCGGGTGGGAGACTTGGGGCTCCGGATCCCAGTCGTCGATGGGGTGGACCAAGCCGCGGCCCATGAACCGCTGCCAGATGCGGTTGACGCCCACCTGGGCGAACCGGCGCTGGGACGCCATCCATGCCGCCAGAGCTTCCCGATGAGCCCGCGCATCCGGACCGACCCGAGCGGGGTCACGTCCGCGGTCGAAGACGAAGGAGGGAGGGATCCGGTCCCCCGGCTTGTTGGTGATGGGAACCGCCGGCTTGCGCCGTCCCGGGACCTCGCCCACGCTGCTGGTCGCAGGAATCCCCACCGGCTCTCCTTGCAACATGGCGGCGATACCGAACAGATCGCGCTGCCGGTACCGGTTCAGGGGAGAGTCGTGGCAGCGGGCGCATTTCATATTGGCGCCCAGAAAAGCCTGTGAAATCACGTGGGCCTTCTCGGCCATGGGAACGTCGCTGCCGAAGGATTGGTGAAAGCCCAGCGTTCCCAATTGCTCGGGGGTGCCCTCCATGAGCAGGAGCTCGGTGGCGAACCGGTCGTATCCCCGATCCTCCACGAAACTCCGGTGAATCCACTCCTTGAAGGGGCCGGTGGAGTGCGGGACGCCGCCGTAGAGCTTGGCGTTCTCTCCCAGCAGGTCCTGCCAGTAGCCGACCCAGGGGTCGGCCCAGCCGTCGTCGGCCAGAAGGCGATCGATGAGCAGGTTCCGCTTGTCGGGCTGCGAATCGTTGACGAACTCCCGGACCTGCTCCCAGGTGGGGATCAGGCCCCAGACATCGACGTAGATCCGGCGAACGAATTCGTAGTCGCTGGTGAGAGGGCCCGGCTTCACCCGATGGGCGGTCATTCCGGAGCCGAGAAAACGGTCGATGAGGTTGAACTCGGGCATGCCGGCGGCCGGTTCGACCTTCACCGGCGTTCTGGATGCGGCAACGGCGCGAGCCTGCTCCAGATGCCGCTGCTGCCAATACTCCTCCCAGCTCGCCAACCGCGGCTTCCGAACCGTATCCTCCAGCTCTCGGTTCCGCCGGGATTCGGCTCGGTTCCACTGGTCCCACCCTCTTTCGGTGAAGGGGATGCGATCGCCCAGACTCAGCAGTCGCGGCTCCTCCTCTCCCCTCCGGTAGACGACGGAGACCTCACGGTCCAACCGCTCGCCCGTCAGCTCGATTCTCAGGCGATAAGGTCCCGATTCCAGCGGCACACGTGTTGCCGATTCCTGGATCCGAGCGGGTGGTTCGGTATCGGACAGCTCCCCCTTCTGGCGCCGGTTCGCCTTCTCGAGATCCGCCGCAACGGCCTTCTGGGTCTCTTCGTTCTGCTCCAGCAGCGCATCTTCCAACCTCTGCCGCAGCAGATCCTGCCGCGCCTGGGCGTCGGCTTCCTTCCGGGCCGCTTCATCCCGGGCTTTCTTGTCGGCCGCCTCCTTGGCTGCGATCTCCTCCGGGGCCAGTTCCTTGGGCTTTGGGGGCTCGGACTGGATGAGCAAACGGCCGTCGACGAAGAAGCGGGCGTGCATGCGGCTCCGGAGGCGGAACTCATATTCGCCCCCTGGCAGGTGCAGGTTGCCCTGGATGGTCACGGCGCAGGGCCGGTTCCGCGGCATGGTCATCCCCGCCGGGGAGATCCGCCCGGGGAAACCACTCAATCCCAAGACGGGCGTCGTCCAACTCAAGGAGGGCTTGAGTCCTTGAAACGACCAGTCCCGGTGCCAATCGGCAGGCAGATCCTCGAACAACCGGACCTGGAATTCATCAGCTGGCGCCGTCCGCGGCGTAGCCTGCCCCGGCAAGTGCGGCAGGGCCCAACCGAGCGACAGCGCCACAGCAATCCCAACGGCGATCCCCGTACACCGGCTCCGGGCAGCTGTCAGGAAGCTGATCATCACCTGTCTTGTCTCGATACGGTGATATTTAAAAACGACTGAATGGAGACGAGACTATACGCTCCGGCGAAGGCTCGTCAAGAAACGCCGCGGCCTCCGGATGGGCCGTTCAGACGCCGGTTTCCAGGCGCAGACGGGCGAGCTCGATATGGGAGTTTCCATCCCTGAACGCGGTTCGGAGGATCGGGTCGCCCTGAGGACGGAGTCGTCGGTCCTCCAGTGATCGCTCCCCTCGCGGTAGACGACCAGGAAGGTCCCGTCGTGAAGGCGGGTCAGGCTCGGGAAGGCACGGTGAAGGGCTGCTCCGGCGGTTACCGCCGATCGTTTCTCCACGGTCAGGGAGACCGTTGTTCCGGGCGCCGGGGACTGGCCACTGCCACACCCGGCCAGGCCGAACCCGGCCGTTGCCCCGACTGCCGCGTTCTGCAGGAATTCCCGGCGGCTCGGGCGTGACGGCCCGCGGCTCGCGTCACGCTTCTTTGGTCGCTCCGGCTGCGCGTCCCCCCTGGAAGAACTCTCCACTCCTCGCTGTCTCAGCCGCAATTTCCTCAATTCCGAACTACGACCCTATCCACGTCCGTTTCGCCTTCCGAGCGCGCGATGATGGCGGCACCGCAGGAGTCGCTGAAGACGTTGACCACTGTGCGGTACATGTCCAGCGGACGATCGATGGCCAGCATGGCGCCGACGATCAGCGCCACCTGGGGGCCGGTCAGATTGACGGCCTCGAGGACAATGAAGATCACCACCAGGCCAGCGGAGGGGACGGCCGCTGCTCCGATGGAGGCCAGCAACGCCGTCACCACGACCAGGACCTGCTGTTCAAAACCCATGGTGACGCCCATCACCTGCGCAATGAACAACACCCCCGCACACTCGTACAGGGCCGTGCCGTCCATGTTGACGGTGGCGCCCATGGGCAACACGAAGGAAGTGACCCGGTTGGAGACGCCGACCTTCTTGTGCACCGATCGGATGGTCACGGGGAGCGTCGCGCCCGACGAACTGGTGGAAAAGGCCATGAACATGGGTTCCACCATGTTCTTGAAATGGATGATGGGGTTGATGCCGCCCACCAACTTCAGAATCAGCGGGAGCGTGAAAAACAGATGGAAGGAGAGCCCGATGAGCAGGACCAACGCGTAGAGCCCCAACGCTTTGAAGGAGCCCAAGCCGGTGGTCCCGACCAGGGTGAGGATCAGGGAGAAGACGCCGATGGGGGCCACCCAGTGGATGATGCCCGAGGTCAGGCGCATCATCGCCTGGAAGGCCGATCCGACGAAACTCACCAGGGGTTCGCGGTGGCGCCGCGGCAAACTGGCGATGCTCACGCCCAGCAGAATCGCAAAAAGGATGATGGAGAGCATCTTGGTTTCCGAAGCGGCGCCGACGATGTTCACGGGAACGATGTCGAGGATCAGATCCACCGGAGAGCTCACCACCGTGACATCGGGCATCTCCTTGGTTTCCGCGTCCACCAAGTCGGCCCCGACGCCCGGTTGGATGAGGTTGACCAGCACCAATCCGGTGAGTACGGCGAAAAAGCTGGTGAGCACGTAGTAGCCGAGAGTCTTTCCGAACATCCGGCCCAATCCGCTGCCGCCCACCGAGGCTACGCCGGAGATGATGGAAGTCAGAACCAGGGGAACGATCACCATCTTGAGCAGCTTGATGAAGAGCTGCCCGATCCATCCCAACTTGTCCGCCAGGTACTCGCCTCCGGCCAGGCCGGCCAGAATGCCGAGAACCATGGCGATGGCGATCTGCCAGTGAAGCTGCTTGTACCAGACGGATCCGCCTTCGGTCATACGGTCTCTCCTTTCGCCTTTTCGTCCCAGGCGCCCAACGTCACCGGGCGAGGTCACGCCCTGTCGGCGCCGACCGTCAATTCAATTTTCCCACCAAGTCCCGAAACGCCGCCGCGGCGGTCCGATCTTCGGGCGCGCGCCGGAGGGCGCGGCGGAACTCCTCGAGGGCCTTCCCGTACTCCTTCCGTGCCAGATGAATCCGCCCCATGTTGAGATGCGGGAACTGGCGCGGCTCGTAGCGCCCGGCCTGCATGGCCCGGCGCAGCCAGGGCTCGGCCTCGTCCAGCCGATTCTGCTGCATCAGATAGACCCCGATGTCGTTGTAGGGGTTGCCGAAATCGGGATCCAGGTCGATGGCGATCTTGCAATGCCGGATGGCCAGCCGGAGACGCCCCTGAATTCCGTACATCCAACCCAGGAAAGTGTGGGCGTCGGCGGTGGGATGCACTTGGATCGACTCCTTGTACTTCTCCTTGGCGCCTTCGATGTCCCCGTGCTGATGCCGCCGGGTCCCTTCCTCCAGCAGTCTTAGAGCCTCTTCGCGCTTGAACGACGACATCATTTCCAGCTTACTCGCTTTTGCGCCAGGTTCCCATGGGAACCTCTTCCGCCTACCGGAATTGGAAGGAGTAGAGCTTGGAGTTCTTCATGGAGAACCGGAGCCGGACCGTCTGCCCGGCCAGGCGGCTAACGTCGTTTCGTCCCTGCCAACTCATGACGTGCCGGCCGGTGGTCCCCACCGGGTCGGACTCCTGGAGAAGGAAGCCCTCAATGGGTTCGTGGGAGACTCCCAGCAACTCCACCCGGACCTGGGGCCGGCCGGAACCGTGGTTGTGCTTGGCCGCCTCCAGGTTCACCACCAACTCCCTGCCCTGGAACCGCAGGGGCCGGGTCACCAGCTCGCCGGGGCGAGTCTTGCCCGAGTCGACGGAGACGAATCCGTCCTCCGGGAGGGTCGCCAGACCCACGGCAAAGATGGCCCGGTCGCCCTTGGCATAGAGAGCCTCCGGTCCTCTCCAGTTTCCCCCGTAGTAGTAGATCCGGATCTGCCCGTCGTGGACCAGAGGAGTCCGAACATAGACGGTGCTCTCGTCGAAGTCGCCGTAGTCCCCCACCCTGATCAGGGGCTCACGGAACTCGCGCTCGAACCGGACTCCGTCCCGGCTTACCGCCAACTGCGGATAATGCAGGGTGTTGGTGGTCCGGAAGATCCAGACCAGCCCAATCCGGAGCCCCTCGTAGTAGAAGACCGGCATCCCATAGAACTCGGTGTCGGGGTCATCATCCTGGTCCGGAACCATGATCGTCTCCATCTCGGTCCAGTGCATCATGTCGGGGCTCTGGGCCCGGCCGATGACCCGGATTCCCAGGGGGCAGTACCGGTGAAGGCAGTTTTCCTGGAACTTCACGTAGTGCTGTCCGATGGGGTCCCAGTTGGCGACAAACCCGCCCCAACGCCGCAACCACCAGGGGTCCCCCTCCCCCACGGTTCGGGGATTGTCCGGGTATGGCGTCCAGTTGATCCCGTCGGGGGAATGGAAGAAGTCGACCTGCACGCCGTCCCAGGCGTACAGACCCGGGTCGTTCTTCGGAGCTATGCTCGACACGCGCCGCACAACCTTCTTGTAGCGCTTGTTCGGGTCCGGCTCATAGGGATCGTAATGGCCGGGGACGTACTCGCCGGCGGGCAACATGTTGTTGTCGCGGGAACCCTGGAATTCCACCAGACCCAAATTCGGCTTCTTCCAGTGGATCCCGTCCGTGGATTCGGCGTAGAGTCCGATCCAATCGTTGCGCCCGGCGTATTCGCTGTACCCGTAGATTTCCTCCACCTTCCGGCGGACCGCCCGGCCATCCTCCACCGACCAGTCCCAACGGTAGGGACGGAGCCGATCTCCCCCTTTCTTGGCAGCGAAGCGGTCCGTGCTCCCGTACCACATCCTGAAAACTTTTCGGTCCTCGTCATAGAGAACCCTACCCAGCCCGAGATAATGGCCTTCCCAGGGCCGGTCCGGCATGACCAGAGGGTTCACCGGATGCTTGGCCGCCGGATTGAGGACCCGTTTGGCGTGGGTCAGACTCTCCACCACGTGGCGATCCAGAAACAGCTGCTTCCGGTTCCCGATCTCCACGACCGCGGAGTTGGAAGCCTCCAGTCCTGAGAAACAAGGCAAACAGAGCAGGCCGGCCAAGAGCCGGACGACGCGGGGGTGGGCCCGTCGTCCGTCGATACGGGCGGTTCCCGAAGCATCGGCTTTCATCATTCTCCTTCCCTTCCGAAACGGAGTTGCCCTGACTTGCACCGAGTCCGCTTCGAACATCCGATGATATTGTCCCGCGGTCAAGTCGAGGTGCGGGTGAACCGGGGAAACGCCGCCGGGAGCGCACTCGCCCGACTCTGCCTCCGTTGATATCCTGGCGCCATGAATCGCCAACCGATTTCCCGGCGACAAGCTCTCGGCGGACTGGCGGCGCTGGCCGCTGTTCCCGCAAATGCCAGCCGGATTTGGGCCGGATCGGAAGAGCCTATCTCGGCGGGCGTGCTGACCGAGGCGACCGGCGGCGGCCATCTCCGCCAATTCTTGCAAGGATTCGCGAGCTCCCACGGCGTGGCTCGCGTCGCGGTCTCCGACCCCACCGGGAAGAAGTTCGACCAGGCCAAGGCCATCCTTGGCGATCGTCTGGAAAGGCTCTACCGGAGCCATCTGGAGCTGCTTCAGAAGGCCCGGCCCAAGCTGGTGGTCGTGGCTTTGGAAGGCCATCACTCCCCTCCCGCCATCCGAATGGCGCTGGAGGCCGGCAGCCACGTCCTCACCGAGAAGCCGGGCTGCGCCCGGTTGGAAGACTTCGAGCCGCTGGCGCCGTTGGCCCAGACGCAAAACAGGGAACTGATGCTGGCCATGCAGACACGGATGAGTCAGGCGATACGGAAAGCCCGGGAGCTCATCCGTAAGGGCTACCTGGGAAAGCCGTACTCGGCCACCATGGACTGGATCGCGGACCAGACCCGGCTGACCCGCCCCGAATTCCACAGCTTATGGGTGGCTTCCAAGGCCAAAGGCAGGAGGTGGGAAGCTCATCTACCACGGCATCCACTACCTGGACGTTCTGCAGTACCTGACCGGCGACAGAATCGACCGGATCTCGACCCTCTGCGAAAACGTGGGCGGACAACCCATCGACGGTGGAGGACGCCGCCGTCGTCACGTTTCGCATGCGCGGAGGATGGGTGGGGACGCTCAACGCCGGCTACTATCTGGACCGCTCCAAACAGAATCAGATCCGTCTCTGGGGATCCAAGGGCTGGATGCACCTGGAGCTGACCTCGGGCGAGCCCTTGAAGTGGTACTCGACCCACCCGGACGCTCCCCGGGGAGTCCAACTCTTCGACTATCAGGACACCCCCAGCGACCGGTACAGAGCCCTGGTCCACGCCGCCGTGGACTTCACGCGCGGCCAGGCCCCGCCCCCCATGACCGCCGAGGAGTGCCTGCACCTGATGCGAGTGATCTTCGCGGGCTACCCGGTCCGCCGAGACCGGCCGAACCCAGGATCTGGGCTGACAAGCGGCGGTTTCCAACCGCCGACCAGGGGGGCAGGGGGGACGGCAGTCCCCACTCTACACATTCCGGCCACCGAGCGGCTGGCCGGAGTTCCGATCCACCGCGGCTCGGGTAAAAGTCCCTTCGCCGCGGGCCGCGAATTCATTTCGGTGCGGAAGGGAAGGATGCTTTGGGATCGTCTCAGACCCCGATAAAGGATGTCCAAGAGGGGCGGATCGGCCACCGAAGACGAGGGGCTGGCGCCCCTCTGAGAGAAGAAAGGATTTGCCCTTCGGTAACCTCTCGAAATTCCCGCCTGTCGTGGTGACGGTCCCACTTAAAGACCCGAATTGGGTGCTCAATGCCGACGAGTTGCCCATGTGGACGTCCGTCGCCTCCGACACTCGAAGCACTCGGGCAGGGAGAAGGATAAGAGCCATTCAACCAGGTTAGTCTGCTTGCCACATCCGCCACAGCGGTGACGATCCGCACGGAGTCGCGAGCCAGGGTGGTGGCGATAGCGATAGTTCAACAGCTTCCCCGGAGAGGGCGACCGACGGTCCCACCAATACAAAGCAGTTTCCCCTAGTCGAGTCAGCATCCATGCAATCGCTTTCAATGCTTCGTAGAGTAACAAGAAGGGCACACAAGGGGCAGGAGGAACAGATGGTGCATGAGCAATTACCTCAGGAGGATGGGAGTCTCGACACGATGGCACGGAGTCCGGCAACGGCGGCCACGATAGCTCCGGTCTGGAGCCAGAGGGCGCGGTAGAGGCTGGCTCGGGTGGCCAACGGCGCGACCGCACTCTCCAGGTCATCCTTGGTGACCAAGTCTCGGTTGGCTTCCCGGAGCGCATCAGCAACGGCTTCCGTTTGCTGCCGATCAAATCCGGCGGAGACCAGTTGGCGGGTGATGGTGAGGGTATCTACGGTCATCTGAGTCCTTCCCTTGATTGCCTTTCCAATCAGTCACGGAAGCGGAACGAGTAGTCTGGAAGAACTTTTCGCGCATATTCCCGATTACTGAATGTCCAGCCGGCATCGCGACAATTTTTAAGAAGCAGATCCAGGTTCTTATCATCCTTCAGCCACTCCACCATTCGCTCTCTCCTCTCGCGCTTCTTCCGCATTGCGTTCAGACGTTCCAATTCGCCAAATTGTTGTTGTTGGAATCGCTCGTACTCGCTCTTCGGCTTGTCCATGAATATGATCTGGGCGATCTCCTCCGCCATGGATTTGGGATGATTCTACCAAGCCCGAAAAGAGCGCGCTCAGGGACTAGAATGGAAGGATGCTATGGACCGCATCAGGGTCCAATAAAGTACGTTACCGTAAAGAGATATGGATGGCCCATTCGCCCGGTTGAGCTGCTTGACATATGCTGGCTCCATGAAACGCCAACAAATCTCCAGACGAAGAGCTCTCAGCGGACTGGCGGCGCTGGCCGCCGTTCCCGGAAACGCCAGCCGAGTTTGGGCTGGATCGGAAGGGCCCATCTCGGCAGGAGTGCTGACCGAGGCGACGGGCGGACACCTCGGCAGTTACCTGCAAGGGTTCGCGAGCGCCCGCGGCGTGGGCCGTGTCGCGGTCTCGGATCCGACCGGGAAGAAGTTCGACCAGGCCAAGTCCATCCTGGGCGATCGGTTGGAGGGTCTCTATCGGAGCCACGGGGAAATGTTGCAGAAGGCCCGGCCCGAGCTGGTGGTGGTGACGCTGGAAGGCCATCACTCCCCTCCCGCCATCCGAATGGCGCTGGAGGCCGGCTCTCACGTCATCACCGAGAAGCCGGGCTGCGCCCCGGTTGGAAGACTTCGAGCCGCTGGTGCCGCTGGCCCAGTCGCAAGGACGGGAGCTGATGCTGGCCATGTCGACACGCGTGAGTCAGGCGATACGGAAGGCCCGGGAGCTCATCCAAAAGGGCTACCTGGGAAAGCCCTACTCGGCCACCATGGACTGGATCGCGGACCAGACCCGGCTGACCCGCCCCGAATACCATGGCTTGTGGGTGGCATCCAAGGCCAAGGCGGGGGGCGGGAAGCTCATCTACCACGGCATCCACTACCTGGACGTCCTGCAGTACCTGATCGAAGACAGAATCGACCGGATCTCGGCCCTCTGCGAGAACGTGGGAGGTCAACCCATCGAAGTGGAGGACGCCGCCGTCGTCACGTTTCGCATGCGCGGAGGATTGGTGGGGACGCTCAACGCCGGCTACTACCTGGACCGCTTCTACCAGAACCAGATCCGGCTCTGGGGTTCCAAGGGCTGGATGCACCTGGACCTGCCCTCGGGCGAGCCCTTGAAATGGTACTCGACCCACCCCGACGCTCCCCGGGGAGTCCAACTCTTCTACTATCAGGACGACCCCAACCTGTACGGAACCCTGATCCAGGCTGCCGTGGATTTCACCCGGGGACTGGCCCCGGCTCCCATGACTGCAGAGGAGTGCCTCCACTTGATGCGGGTGATATTCGCCGGCTACCGGTCTGCCGAGACCGGCCGGACGCAGGATCTGGGCTGACAGCAACGACAGAAGAGCAGGCGAAAAAAAAGTCGCATGTCCCAGTGGGCGGCAAGAAAACCGCCTTTCCCAGTGGGCGGCAAGAAAACCGCCCCTCCCGGTGGGCGGCAAGAAAACCGCCCCTCCCGGTGGGCGGCAAGAAAACCGCCCCTCCCGGTGGGCGGCAAGAAAACCGCCCCTCCCGGTGGGCGGCAAGAAAGCCGTCCCTCCCAGTGGGCGACAAGAAAGTCGCCTCCGGCGCGCCCACGTTACAATGTGGAGATTGGGGTTGGCCGATCGACGCTTTCCGCGGCATCCGCTGGAGAGTCCTCACTGGAGCCGAGCATGACTCAGCGATGGAGAGATTGGCTCGCGCAGGCGGAACACGATCTTGAGCAGGCCCTTGCCTCGCAACGGGACGGCCGACACGACTGGGCGTGTTTTGCGGCGCACCAAGCCGGTGATAAGGCGGTCAAGGCGCTCCACTTGGCTCAGGGGCAGGAAGCCTGGGGTCACGTCATATCGAGGCTCTTGAGCCAACTTTCCCCGCCTCCGTCCGCCGATCTGATCGAAGGGGCGCGGATCCTGGACAACTATTACGTCCCGGCCCGGTATCCGAACGGACACGTGGAAGGTCCGGCCTTTGAACACTACGGATCACTTCAAAGCTCTCAGGCAGTTTCTCATGCCCGTAACGTCCTCGACTTCGTACATAAAACGCTGGCCGGTGGCTGAGACCGTTTTGCGTGCACTAAAGGAGTGGGCCGATGCCCAGGCCGAAGCCCGCCCCGATCTTGCTGCCCTTGGCTACTTCGGGTCCTACGCGCGAAACGAGGCAGCGTTCGGAAGCGACATCGATCTCATCGCAATCGTGGAGCACAGCGAGGCTTCGTATCTCGAACGGGCAAGGGACTGGCCCTACGAGCGCTTGCCGGTTCCCGCCGACCTTCTGGTCTATACCGCCGAGGAATGGGAGCGGTTGCAACGGCGGGGAGGCCGTTTTGCCCGGGTGCTGACAGACGAGGTCGTCTGGGTCGTTGGTGGCCCCCCGGTTTCGGAGGGGGGTTGCAGCGGTAAGCGCAGGTTGAAGCCTTTGGCCTCTGACCACGAATAACAGGTTTTGGCGGTCACGCCGGCAAGCGGGTGCGGGCCGGCTCCGCTCCGGTTCGCAGCCAGTGGATGATGTCCTCGGTCTGCATAACATAGCCCCAGACCCGGCCGAAGAGGATCTGCACGGCTTCGGCGCTACCGGGGTCGAAACCGGCGCAGGCATCGGCGGCCATGATGACGTGGAATCCCCGGTCTGCGGCGTCGATGGCCGTGGCCAGGACGCACTGATCCGTCGCCAGACCGGTCAAGACCAGGGTCTCCACCTTCAGGTTGCGCAGGAGAAGATCCATGGGGGCGCTGTGGAAGGCGCTGCTGGTGTTCTTGTCCAGGACCAGGTCTCCCTTCCGGGGCGCCACCTGATCCAGGATCTCGTGTCCCGGATCCCCGCGAACCGCCATATGGCCCGATGAGCCGTCGCCGGAGGAGACTGCTACCTCCTCCCGCCCCCGCCGCCGGACGATCAGGTCCGGGCCGCCCGGCAGAAACGCGCCATGGCGCGTGTACACCACCGGCCGGTCCCGCTCCCTGAAGGCGGCGAGAAGTTGCCGGAGGTTGGCCACCATTCGCTCTGCTTGAAGCGAGAAATCGTTGAAGACCGGGCTACCGCTGGACTCCACGGTGTGGGCCAGATGGCCTTCGCTGTCCAGGGCGTAGTGTTGGACGTCGATCACCCCCAGTGCGCACGACTCGGGACGGATCGGGAGCTCGAAGCCGAACCCCGCCTGCGGCCAGTCCCGGTCGTCGACCAGTGTGATCTGCTTTCCAGCCAAGAACGCCTCCGGAGAGGGTCTCGTTATATCAGACGCGGCCAACCCGTTGCAGGAACGGATTCAACATTGATTCCGGTGCAAGGCGGGCCGGATTGGAACTGGTGACGAAGCCCTTCTGAAGGTCTGCTACAATCCCCTCCCAGACAGGCAGTCCCCATTCGAACGAGGGAAAGAGGCCTGATAAGGAGGACTTTGGCGATGGGACGTCACATTTTTGTCAGCCTGAGCGCCGCGTTGCTGGTTGGCCTCTTGGCATGGTCGCCTGGTGCAGCGCAGGACAGCGTGTTCCCGGACAAGAACCTCGAGGCGGCGGTCCGGACCCAGGTGTTCGAGAAACGGAATACCGAAGAGCCTCTGAACAAGGAGGACGCCACCAAGGTCTACGTCCTGAAAGCCAAGGGCAAGGAGATCAAGGATCTCACCGGGCTCGAGTACTGCATCTCGCTGGGGGAAGTCGACCTCTCCGACAACCAGATCACCGGCATCGGCCCCGTCAAGGCATTGGAGAACCTCCAATCCCTGGATCTCTCCGGCAACCAGATCGCCGATCTCTCCCCGCTGGCCGAACTCACCAAGCTTCAATACCTGGGACTGTCCCAGAACCGGATCGCCGCCGTGGCGCCCCTGGCCAAGCTGGTCAACCTCAACGCGCTCTATCTGGCCGGAAATCAGATCACCGACATCACGCCCTTGAAGGACCTCCAGAAGGTCTGGTCCCTCTATCTGGGGGGCAATCCTCTCCGGAACATGAGTGTCCTGGGGGGATTGCGCTGGGTCTCGACCCTGGATCTGCGAGGGTGCGGCATCAGCGACGTCTCCCCGCTCAAGGGCCTGAAGGAGTTGAGCATGCTCTTCCTGGAGGACAACAAGATCGCCGACCTCGGTCCTCTGGTAGAGATGATTCGGGAAGACGCCGAGGGTGAAAAGAGTTTCGCCCCCTTCCTGCGCCTTTACCTCAAGGGAAATCCTCTGAGCGACATGGCCAAAGACCAGCAGCTCACCGCTCTGCAGAAGTGGGGCGTCCGGATCGATCCCGCCAACTGAGTCCGGATCGGCGGGTCAGAGCCGTCAGAGCTCGGTCAGTTCCCCCAACCTTCCATTGCTGTCTCCCAGAGACTCGGGTTGCAGTCCGACCCGGTCCAGTATGGAGAGGTAGAGGTTGGTCATGGGAGTCTCGTCGGGGTAACGAAGGTGGCGGCCCGGATGCAGCCTGCCGTTTCCGCGGCCGGCGACAAGCACCGGCAGATCATGATGCGTGTGCTTGTTGCCGTCGGCAAGACCGCTTCCATAGACGATGATGGAGTGGTCCAGCAGTGAACCGTCGCCGTCCGGCGTGGAACGGAGCCGGTCCAGGAAGTAGGCGAACTGCTCCATGTGATACCGGTTGATCTTGGTGATGTCCCGGATCTTCTCCTCGTTCCCCTGGTGATGGGTCAAGCCGTGGTGGGCACCGGAGACACCGATCTCCCGGTAGGTTCGATTGCTCCCCTCCATGCCGTACATGAAGGTGATGATGCGGGTCATGTCGGTCTGGAAGGCCAGGATCTGCAGGTCGTACATCAAACGCACGTGCTCCGCAAAGTCGATGGGGATCCCGGCCGGACGGTCCAAACTGGGCGGGGCCACCTGAACCTCGTTCTCGGCCCGGTCGATCCTCTTTTCGATCTCACGGACGGCGTGCAGGTACTCGTCCAGCTTTCTCCGATCCGTGGGCCCCAGGTGGCTCTTGAGCTGCTGCGTGTCCTCCCGCACGAAATCCAGGATGCTCCTGCGGTAGCGCCGCTGCTTGGCCTGGTAGGCGGGATCCATATTCTGGTCCGCGGCGCCGAAGAGCCGTTCGAAGACCAGCCGCGGATTCACCTCGGGTGGCAGGGGGCTGGTCTCGCCGCGCCAGGCGACGCTGTTGCTGTAGGCGCAACTGTAGCCGCTGTCGCAGTTCCCGGCCATACGGCCATGATCGACCCCCAGTTCCAAAGAGGGGAAGCGGGTCCGGTCGCCGATGGCTTGAGCCGCCACCTGGTCGACGGAGATGCCGTTCTTGATGTCCGCTCCCTTGGTCTTCTTGGGATGGACTCCCGTCAGATACGAAGCCGCCGCACGAGCGTGGTCGCCGGGGCCATCGCCCAGGGCGCGCCCGTTGTTCTGAGTGAGGCCCGAGAGCAGCATCCAGTCCTGGCGGGACGAGGCCAACGGTTCCAGGATCTTTGGAATCTCGAATTTGGCGCCGTCGGCCGCCGGCGTCCAACCCTCCATGATGATGCCGTTGGGCACATAGGCGAAGCTGAGGCGGCAGGGGGCAGCCACCAGATCACGGCCCCGGCTGGCGAACGCCGGCGCCATGGCATCGAGCATGGGCAGGGCGACGGCAGTTCCCAATCCGCGCAGAAAGGTCCTTCGATGCAGATGTTTGCCGGTGATCATCTTACTTCCTCTCCTCGTCTCATCCGGAACGGCATGCTGGTGGCGATCTCCAACATCAAACGGGACAAACGGTAGTAATCCTGCTCCAATCCCAGGAGGATCTTGTCGACGGCGGGCCGGTCATACTCTTCCAATCCCCGTCCTAGGGCATAGGTTAGCATCTTCTCGGTCAGGCAGCGAGCGAAGTCCTTCCGGTCCTCCACCAGGACGGCCCGGAGCTCCGACGGGTTGGTGAAGGATCGTCCTCCCGGGAGCGTCCCGGCGGAGTCGATGGGAAATTTTCCCTGGCGCGTTCGCCAAGCGCCCACCGGGTCGTAGTTCTCCAGTCCGAAACCCAGGGCGTCCATCTTGATGTGGCAGGAGGCGCAGCCCGGGTTGGAGCGGTGCTGTTCCAACTGTTCCCGCAACGTCGCCTCGAACCCCACCTTCTCCGCCTCCAACTCGGGAATCCCGGGAGGCGGATCGGGAGGCGGCGTCCCGAGAATGTTCTCCAGCAGCCACTTCCCGCGGAGGACCGGCGAGGTGCGCGTGGGGTAGGACGACAGCGTGAGAATGCTCGCCTGGGTCAGGATGCCGGAACGCTGGAGGCCGTCGAGCTCGACCCGCCGGAAGTGGTCGCCCTCGATGCCTTCGATCCCGTAGTGACGCGCCAGGCGCTGGTTCAGAAAGCTGAACTTGGCGTCCAGGAAGTCGAGAATGCTCAGGTTCTCGCTCAGGACCGTTTCGAAGAAGAGCTCCGTCTCCCGCCTCATGGAGGCGCGCAAGGGGGCGTCGAAGTCGGGGAAAAGGTCCGGATCGGGGCGGACCTCCTCCAGGTTTCGGAGCTCCAGCCATTGTCCGGCGAAATTCTCGGCCAGCGCGCGCGCCTTGGGATCGGACAGCATGCGCCGAACCTGCGCCTTCAGGACTGCCGGATCGTTCAGTTCCGAGCTCTCGGCCAAACCAAACAGCTCGTCGTCGGGCATGCTGCTCCAGATGAAATAGGAGAGCCGGGCCGCCATTTCGTGGGAGTCGATCTCGTGGGCCAGATGCGGATCGGTGGGATCGGGGTCCCGCTCGATTCGAAACAGGAAGTGGGGTGAGACCAGGACCGCCTGGACCGCCACGCGCATCGCCTGGGCGAAGGAATCCCCCTCCTTGCAGGCCATCTCCACCAGCCGCAGGACCGATTCGACTTCACCATCCCGAACCGGTCGCCGGTAGGCCTGGCGCAACAGGCGGCTCAGAATCCGCCGGGCGCAATCGGCTTGGTACCCGCCGTCGGGGTCGCCGCAGATCATGAGCTTGCGGTGGTTTTCGGTCACCGGTAGGGGCCGCGCCTTCAACGGACCCAGGAGCAGGAAATTGTCCACGAACAGTTTCCGCTCCCCCTTGTACGAACTCTTGGGATCCTCGACCTGCGGGATGTTCTCCATGCCGTCGGAGAGAAAGTGGGCGTACATTTCCAACTTTCGCCCGTCGGCGTCCAGGGTGACGTCGAAGGTCCCCCGCTCATAGACGTCGGGTTCCACCTCGAAGGTCTTCATCCGGTTGCCGGCGAAGGACACCGCCATGATGCCGTTCGCCGGCATGGGCGGGGGAGGCTCATCCTTCTTGGGCCGGTACCGGCGATCCACGACCCGGACCCGGAGTTCGTATTCGCCCGCGGTCGGAAATTCGTGATCGACCCGGTAGTCCCCGGCGGGGAAAAACCCATCGTGTTCCGCCTCCCGGGGCGCCAGGTATTTCACCAGGGTCGCCTCCACCGGAGGCCGGGCGACGATGGCCGCTTCGGCGATCCGCTCCGCCGCCGCCATGTATTTCTCCAACAGGATCGGGGGCAGCGAGAGCACGTCGCCGATGTTGTCGAAGCCGTAACCCGAGTCGTCCGCCGGAAAGTCGGCCGCTGGTTTCAGATCGACGCCCAAAAGATCACGGATCGTGTTGTTGTATTCCGCCCGGTTCAGACGCCGGGCCGTGACGCGACCCGGATCGGGCCGTCCTCCACCGGTAGCATCCACCGAGTTCCCGCCAAGACTTCGGATCCACGCCAACACCGCCTCGACAGCCTTGGGCTCTGGCCGGGTCTGGCCGGGAGGCGGCATCTCGCCACGGACCAGTTTCTCTCGAACCTGCTTCCAGAGCGTCAACTCTCCCGGACCGGAACCGGACTCGGGAAAGGCGTCCAACTCCAGTCCGCCCGTCTTCAACTGGCGGTTGTGACAACCGACGCAGTTCCGATTCAGGAACGGCAGGACCGAGTCCCGAAAGGCGTGCTCGTCTCCGGCTTTGGCCCGCGTCGCCGCTTCCAGCGGGGCAATCCCCTGGAGAACCAGAACCAACGACAGGAAAAGGGAAAGTACAGAGCGACTCATGGGAAACTCCTGGCAATATACCGCAAGTCCCGGACACGGGAAAAGCGGGCGGGGGACCGACTGTGATGGGCGCAAGACAGCACCTCCTTCATCCGCCGAGGATTGCTCGTCTGGGATCCGCTACCCGAGAGAATTCAGAATTCCTTCCTTCAGATGCAGACGTCATTGACTGAGGGCGCCAATGGCGCCTATCCTCTTGGCATGATCGGAGGCGGAAATGAGCAACGCATTCGACAAGACTATGGTCGGGCTTGAAGATGCAGGCGCCTATATGGATGGTGAACGCGACGGTTACACGGTACACGAAATCGAGGTGCCCGAACCCGATGTCGTGGCGATCCGTGATAAGACGGGCCTGTCGCAGCGTTCTTTCGCCAAGAGTATCGGCGTGCCACTCGGCACTCTCAAGAATTGGGAGCAAGGCCGCCGGCGCCCGAGGGGGCCGGCACGCGTCCTTCTTGCACTGATCGCAAAGCGGCCTTCGATCGTTCAGCAAGAACTTGGTCGCTGATTTACTGACGGCGCCGGTAGGCACTCCGATTCGGGCTCATCGGACCTTCTCTTGGACAATACTCTGCTACGATCCTTCCCTATCGAGGCCTCACATTTCTATTGCTTCAGGAGAGCCGAACAATGGTGAAGACTCATTTTCGTCCCTGTGCAACCGCTTCCGACAAGTCAGAAACGAAGAATTTGCATCGAACGGGCCGGATCTGGTGGTGGTTCTTCTCGTTACTTCTTTTGGCGGAGTCCCTGCCGGCGGTGGTGACCCTGAAGGTTGGCAGCAACGGAGGGGTCGTTCCCTTCCCCCACTCCAACGGGCGGCAGATCGGGAGGAACGGGGACGGTCTCTGGTTCGTCGCCTACGACGGCAAGTCCTCGGGCGGCAAAACCGTCTTTCTGGCCGTCTCCAAGAGCGGCGATCCCGAGTTCGCCGGCGATTTTCACCCACCCGTGGCCCTGGCCGGAGGGTCCCCCGAGAATCGCATCGCAGGTACAGCAGGCGAGGCCAGTGCGGTCAGCTTCGTCCTCGACGGTGACGGCGTGCTGCACCTGATCTGGCAAGGCACCGGACCCGACGCGATCTGGTACAGCCGGTGCGAAGTCTCCGGAGCCGACGCGGCCGGCAAGATCCGCGATGCCGGCAACTGGGCGCCGGCCCAACGGGTCGACGACTCGGCGAAGGACCCGCGAATGGGAGACCTCGCCGTCGACGAAGCGGGGCGGCTCTGGATCACCTACAGCCAAGCGTCGTCTATTGCAGACGGCTACTCGCGCCTCCAGGACGGCGGAATCGTCTACAACCGCCACAACGGACGCAAGGAATCGGAGGAGATCTGGATGGCCACCCCGTCGGACCGAGGCTGGACCCGCAAGGTCCTGACCCTTCCGGGCGCATTCCGGGCGCCGGTGATGGACCTGGACCCCAGCGGCACGCTCCACCTGGCCTTCACCCGGGACGACTCCTGGCTCCTCTTCTATCTGCAGATCCCCGACTTGGCCAGATCCTTCGCCAGTGACCAGGACCTGACCCGGAAACTGCCTCATGGCCCCTGGAGCGGAACCGGCTTCGTCAACTACAGCGTGGTCGGGTGGGGCGAACGAGCACTGGTGGTCTTCGAGAAATCGGAGCACCTGATCCTGTACGCCTATTTCGACGGCCGAGAGTGGACCCGCAAACCGCTGCACTACGGCCGGGACAAGTTCCACCGGCCCCAACTGGCCCGCGACGAGCACGGCGTCGCCTGGGTCTTCTGGTCCAATTCGACCCGCGGCCACACCTTCTACTCGCGCTGGCTGGGAGACGCGTTCAGCGCTCCCTACGAAAGCCGCACCCTGGCCGGCGACCCTCTGCTGCACAAGGAGGCCACCAACATTTTTCCCAACGAGCTGTCGGCGGGACCCGCATTGAGCGACTTCCACACGGTCCAGAAGGAGATGTCACCCGGCTCCGGGAGTCTGGGGATGACACTGGCCGCCACCGATTCGACCGGCGGCGGGGTCTTTTTCGACCGGATGGCGGTCCCGGACCTGAAGGTGGAGGCGGGCCGCAAAGTCCTCTTCCTAGACATGCTGGAGGTGAGCGAGACCGACGGACTGGTCGAGAGCTTCCAACCCATGAAGAAGCACCCGGCCAACCCGGTGCTGAGAACCGGTCCTCCGGGCAGTTTCGACAGTCTCCGCGCCCACGCTTACGGGGAGATTCTCTACGACGGGGGGCGATTCCGGATGTGGTACTCGGGCCTCTCCCAGGAGTACGCGACCAACCAGCGGACCCCTCATTACCTGGGCTATGCCGAGAGCCGGGACGGGGTGAACTGGGTCAAGCCCAATCTGAACCAGGTGGAATACAAGGGGTCCAAGGCCAACAACATCATGGACATGAGCGGCGATGGAGGGAGCGCCTACATGCCCATGGTGGTCAAGGACGACCGGGAACCGGATCCCGATCGCCGCTACAAGGCCATCGTGGCGACACGAGGCAATCCGCTTCTCTATTCTCCCGACGGCATCCACTGGAACCGGGGCGGCCGCGTCCAAATGTCGTTCGGCGACCGGCGCAACCTCTTCTACGACGATCTGGAACCGAAACCGGAGCGTCGCTGGAAGGTGTACTCCCATTGCGCGAGAGAGACCTACAAATGGGTCCGTATGACCTGCGTCTACTGGAGCCCCGACCTGCTGGAGTGGACCAGCGATCCCAGGAACCCCAACATGGTGCCCCGGGCCGGCCTGGAGGCGGAGCAACATCTGACCTCGGTCTGGCCCGACGCCGGCATCTATCCCGGCATGTTCGACATTTGGGGCCCCGATCACCGGATGCCCCAGCAGTTGATTGTCAGCCGGGACGGGGTCAATTTCGTCCACGTCTTCGACGGGCGGCCCGTGATCGAATTGGGCCGGGACGGAGAATGGGACGCCGGCTGGGTATCACCCGTGAACGTCCCCTTGGAAGTCAAGGGCGAATTCTGGTTCTACTATTCCGGCAGCGCCACCACCATCGGATGGTTCCACGATTGGATCATGACTCCCATGTACACCGGCCTGGCCACCATCCGCCGGGACGGGTTCGTCAGCCTGGAGGTGGCGGAAGGGTCCGAATCGGGCTCCTGGACCACGATCCCCTTGCAGCCGACGGGTGCGCCCTTGGAATTGGAACTGAATGCAACGGGACTCTATCGAGGCCGAGGCCGGATTCTCGTGGAGCTGTTGCAGGGGGACCGGGTCGTGGCTCGGAGCAATGCCGTGACGGGGGACGGCCTCGCGGTGCCGGTCTCTTGGCCCTACGGGGGAGAACAGCTCAGTCTTCCCACCGGCGGAGAGCCGCTCCGGCTGCGATTCCATCTGGAGGGTCACGCCCGGCTCTACAGCTTTTCCTTCAGGTGATTCCGCGGAGCCGTGCCCCGGCCGGATGCCGGTGTAATGCGAAATCCCATCTCGACTGAGACGCGCACGCGCATTCTCACCATGTTCGCCCTGGTGTTCGCCGGGGAGATGATGTACAGCCTGCCGTTTCACATTCTTCGCTTCTTCCGACCGACCGTGCTCGAAGTCTTCGACTTTTCCAATGCCGACCTGGGTGACATCTTCGCGCCCTACGGCATCACCGCGATGCTCTGCTATTTCCCGGGAGGGATCCTCGCCGACCGTTTCTCGGCCCGCAAGCTGATGAGCATTTCGCTTGTGGTCACGGCCGCGGGCGGTCTCTATCTCATGACCCTGCCCGGGATTCTTGGAATGTCTTTCCTGTATGCGTTCTGGGGGGTGACGAGCGTGCTTCTTTTCTGGTGCGCCCTGATCCGCGCGACCCGGGAGTGGGGGGGGCAACTCGCTCAAGGCCGGGGATTCGGCCTTCTGGACGGTGGCCGCGGTCTGATCGCGGCACTGTTCGCCAGCGGCGGCGTCGTTCTGCTCAGCCTCCGAATCGGAGCCGATCCGACGCTCGCCGACCCGGCCGAACGCGCGGCCGCCCTGCAGACGGTCATCCTCTTCTACACCATCTCCACTCTGGCGGCAGCCGCCGCGGTGTGGTGGCTCATACCCGAAACGCCCTCGGGCTCGCCGGTGCGCCGACGGCAGACCTGGTCGAACGTCCGGAAAGTCCTCGGCATTCGCGCGGTGTGGCTGCAGGCCGTCATCGTGATCTGCGCCTACTGCGGCTTCAAGGGACTCGACAACTATTCCCTCTACTACTACGAAGTGCTGGGGATGAACGAAACCGATGCCGCCGGCTTCGCCGCCACCACGGGCTACCTTCGTCCCGGCGCCGCCATCCTCGCCGGAATCGTGGGCGACCGGTTCGGGATCGCCCGGACGACCACGGTATTGTTTACTTCCCTCGCCGCGTGCTGGGGCGTTCTGGCATTCCTGGGGACGAGTCCGGAACTGCTGGTGATCCTTTACGCGAACCTGATGGTGACGGTCTTCGGTGTGTTTGCGCTACGCGCCCTCTACTTCGCCCTGTTGGAGCAGACTCATGTTCCGCGCGCGTTGACCGGGACCGCCGTCGGCGTGATCTCCCTCGTGGGCTATACGCCGGACATCTTCTACAACATGATCGCCGGCCGGCTGCTGGACGCGACACCCGGCATCGGCGGGCATCAGCACTACTTCCTCCTGCTCTCGGGCTTGGCGACCGTGGGGCTCGCGGCCGCCGCCATCCTGCACCATGGTTACGGGCGCCGGACCGGACGGAGTCGCTCGGAAAGCTCGGGCAGGTAGGAGAACGTCCCACTGGCAGGAGGCGATCGGGATCTCGGTTCCTCTCAATCCCGACCTTGATCTCCCGCTCTCAACTGCTGCTCCAGCAGCGTTCCTGCGATCTCAATGAAGTCCCGGTAGGTGACGATGCCCACCAGACGATTGTCTTGAACGACCGGCAGGCACCCGATTTTTTCGCGGCGCATGAGGACAATAGCGTCCACCGTCAACGTCTCCGGAGTGACGGTGATGGGATCCGGCTTCATGATCCTTCGGACCGGCTCCATCTTGCGTTGGCCGCCGCCCCGGCGGATGAAAAAACTGAAGATGGTCCGGTAGGAGACCAGACCGACCAAGCGGTTTTGTTCATCCTCCACTGGAATGTGCCGGACCCTTTCCCAGTCCATGATGCTGGCCGCCAGGTCGATGGGGTCCTCCGGCTGGACCGTGAAGACCTCCGTGGTCATGTACTGCTCGATCCGCTGGTAGTGGGCCCGCCAGTCGCCGCCCTCGTCCGCCTGGGCCAACGGCCACGTATGGACCGGCCTCCCTCGCGTCTGGCGCTGGTAGGTCGCCGCCGTCAGAGCCACCTGAGCCTCTCCCCGGCGGCGATCGCCTTCCATCCGGGAATACGATCGCAGCAGCCAATCCGCACCCGTCTGCCCGTTCTCCACCCGCTTCTCGATGACGCCCAGATAACGCTCGATGTCCTCGTCGCGGACGCCACGGTGCCGGAGACCCTCCCTGGCCACGGGCAGGAGCCGCCGGTGAATCAGGTCGGGAGCCGACATGGTTTCGCCGTCCAGCCAGTTCAACTGCGCGTTCAGACCCGATCGAGCGGCCGAATGGAAATTGGACTTGACCTCGGCGAACGAGATCCGGGTGGTGACGTCCTCGTGCTCCTGGGTCAGACCCGTGACCAGTCCGCAGTAGAAAGCGGCGTTGGCCACCTCGTCCAGCACCGAGGGACCGGAGGGAAGGACCCGATTCTCGATTCGCAGATGGGCCCGGCCCTGGTGCACTCCGTAGCAGGGCCGATTCCAACGGTAGACGGTGCCGTTGAACG
Source organism: uncultured Acidobacteriota bacterium (assembly GCA_951812665.1). Taxonomy (GTDB): domain Bacteria; phylum Acidobacteriota; class UBA6911; order RPQK01; family JAJDTT01; genus JAJDTT01. Next base: position 25,867 of record CATOST010000011.1, on the reverse strand, counting down.
TGTTGAGCGCCTTGAGCTTGGGCAGCCGGTTGCCGGAAAGCGCCTCGAAGGGATCCTCCGTGCTCTCGACCTTCATCAGAGCCCGGAAACGGGTCACGTCCTCGCGGAAGACGTCCAACACCGAGTCGCGAACCCAGCGGTCCCCGAAGCCGACGCGAGGTCTTGAGCTCCGTGGATAGGCGGAGGGCCTCCGCGTGTCGACGGAGAGTTGGAAGAGGGCGATGCGGGTTTCCTTCCACAGCCTCTTGCTCAGCAGGAGGGGAGAATTGACGGCGGCCGCCAGCACCGGGGCCGACGCCAACTGGGCGATGTTGTAATAACGGGGAAACTGGTCCGGAGGCACTTGAAGGTGCACCTGGAAGCTGGTGTTGCAGGCCTCCAACATGATGGTCTTGACCTTGACCATCAGTTCGTCGATCCCCCGGATGCGTAGCGAATGGGTCTCACCGCGCAGTTTGGTGATCGCCTCCGCGAGGGTGCGATACCGCTGTCGCGGGCTCATGTTGCGAGCCGTGAGCTGCGACAGGGTCAGGGTGGGCAGGATGCCCGCGAGCAGAATCCGCGCCCCGTGAACGCGGGCCAGTGCGGCCAACTCCTCGATCGACTCGTTGAGCTGGCGCTCCATCTCACTCAGGCAGCCACCACGGAACTCCAGGGGTTCGAAGTTGATCTCCAGATTGAATCGCCCCAACTCGGGGGTGACGCGGGGATTCCGGTTGTCCTCCAGAATCTGGGGACCCACCGGAGCCGGCTGCCAGGAGTCATCCACCAGGAAGAGTTCCTGCTCGACGCCGATCCGCGGTGGACCCGACTCGATCCTGCCCTGCTCGAGCATCTGACGAAGGGCTCGAAGGTCATCGAGCACAGAGTCCATGAAGCGATGCGGATTTCCCTTGTCCGCCTGCTCGTCCATCCGTAATCCTCGTGTCCGTCCGTTGGAACCGGAAAGGACGCTTCCGGGTCAATCGCCGGGACCGGAAAAGAAATCGATGTTCTTCCGCACGAGTTCCGGCGACCAGATGCGAATCCGGGACACCTTTCCGGTGTCGTCGAACGAGCCCACGCCGATCCACCCTTCAGCGAAGGTCTTGTCTTGGGCGCTCATGATGGGCCTGGACATGTCGTTGACGAAAACCTGAATGGAGCCGCTCCCCAGGTCGCGCCGGATCCGGACCTGGTGCCAGTCCCTCTCGCCCCAGTCGTGGCCGGCGGTCGTCTTCGTGGAGATCTTCACCCGTGCCTCGCCGTTGACCAGAAAGATGTTGTGGGCGTGGTCGTCGGTCCGGGAAGCGATGTGGGCGTAGTAGAAGTGCGCCGGATCCTGGAAACCGAAGAAGAAACAGAGATCCCGGTGACCGTATTCCCGGCCCGTCTGCCGGACCCGCAGGTCCACGACGAAACTGCCGAATTGCTGGCGATCGACCAGCGCGATGTTCAGCGGGGAACGGTGCGGAGGCTGATACCGGCTCTTCTGAAAATGCTCCAAGGCCGGCTCTCCCTGGCCTCGGCCGGAGTAGCGCCACGCCCCCGGATCGGAGAAGACGAAGTTCCGGAGCGCCTCTTTACTCCCCATTCCCTGGTTGTAGAGCAACCGGTGCCCTGCCGGCACCTCGGGCCCGGGCGCCGGCGTCAGATCCACCATCACGACCTCGGTCGTGGTGGGGAACCGGTCCGGCACGGAAAGGGTGACCCGATCCCGGGCCAACCACTCGACGCTGCGGGTGAAAATGGTCTGAAAACCCACGCAGTGCAGCGAGTTCCGATGCTCCTGTCCGGGCCAGTGGTGCCCCATCAGGTTGGTGACGACCCGGCCCTGGCCGTAGGGAATCACCCAGACCAGGGGCTCGTGCTGACCGGACCCGGATTGCTTCGGGTCGGAATAGGCGGAAGCCAGAACCGTCATATCCAAGGCGGGTCCCCGCTGGCCGTGGTACAGCTCGTCGGTGGCATGCATCCAGCGGAGCGGAATTCCCTTCATGATGGGATGCTCCGGTTTCCGGATCCGGACCAGGTAGGAATGCCGCCGCCCGTGTCCGGCGCCGATGCCGAAACCGGCGGGGATACGCAGGAGCCGCCCGCTGGCGTCGTCAAGGGCGATGGCGTCGCCGTAGTCCCGGTCCCGCCATCCCAAGCCGATCATCCGGTTGTACTCGGTCCATTCGGTAAAGGCGTTGTTGGCGGCGTGGACGATCGCCAGACCCCCTCCGGAGTGGACGTACTCCTCCAACGCCTCCTGCACCGCTCTGGGCCAGGGCTGACCGTTGTAGTTGCTGACGACGACGTCGAACGCCCGGAAATCAGGCCACCAGCGGCGCCAGGCGCCGGCTTCAGCTTCCTGGGGCGGGCTGGTGGCAGTCGCGACCTGGAACAGACCGGCGCGCTCCAGTGCGCCACGGAGCGACTCGCTGGTCTCGACCCAGTTGTGATTGTTCTGCCCGTCGATGAGGAGAACGCGTATCCTCCCTTCCCCCCGGAGTTCCCCGCCCGCAAAGAGTAGTGAGAGGCAAATCAGACAGCACGTCCAGATCCGAATCATGATCGGTTCCGCCTCCTGGTTTCAGGTTGTCGATCCGGCCTCGGCGTTTGACCGGCGGCCGGTTGCGAATCTCGTTCCGGGGGGAATTGTATGGAGCTACGCCCGACCCGACAAGTCAGGGACGGCCGTCCCAGACCGGGCACACGGTGCCATTCTTGGTTATTCTGAATTTGGAGAAACGGTATGCCGGAAGTGCTGAAACTGGAGAAGTTTGAATGAAACCGCCCCTGGACCACCACGTCGACCTGACAGATCACGACATCCAAGTCCGGAGGGTCATGCGAAACATCGCGCCGGCCCAACTCTACGAGGAGGCCTTGAAATACGACCGCGGTTCGGCGATCGCCGATTCCGGGGCCCTGATCATTTCCTCGGGCGCCAAGACCGGGCGCAGCCCGGGCGACAAGCGGGTTGCCGTTCATCCTGATTCGAGAGACCGGATCTGGTGGGGTTCCGTCAACGTCCCGCTCCAGGAGCACAACTTCCTGATCAACCTGGAGCGGGCCGTCGACTACCTCAACACCCGCCCGCGGCTGTACGTCACGGACGGCTACGCCGGGTGGGATCCCCGCTACCGCCTCAAGATCCGGGTCATCTGCACTCGTGCCTACCACGCCCTGTTCATGTACAACATGATGATCCGGCCCTCGGAGGAGGAGCTGCAGGAGTTCGGCGAACCGGACTTCATGATCTACAACGCCGGCCATTTTCCGGCCAATCGCCACACTGCGGAAATGACCTCCAAGACCAGCATCGACCTGAGCTTCGAACGCCGGGAGATGGTGATCCTGGGAACCGAGTACGCCGGGGAGATGAAAAAGGGCGTCTTCACCGTGATGCACTATCTGATGCCCAACGCGGGGCAGCTCTCGATGCACTGTTCGGCCAACACCTCGGCCGAGCTGGACAACGTCTCCCTCTTCTTCGGCCTCTCCGGAACCGGCAAGACCACGCTTTCGGCAGACCCGCGCCGCCGGCTCGTGGGGGACGACGAGCACGTCTGGAGCGATCGGGGCGTCTTCAACATCGAGGGGGGCTGCTACGCCAAGTGCATCGGTCTCACCGAGGAGAACGAGCCCGAGATCTACCGGTCCATCCGCTACGGCACGGTTCTGGAGAACGTGGTCTACGATCCGGATCGCCGGCAGGTCCATTACGACGATAGTTCGATCACCGAGAACACGCGCGCGGCCTATCCCATCGAGTTCATCCCCAACGCGGTGATTCCGTGCCAGGTGGGGCATCCGCGAAACGTCATCTTCCTGACCTGCGACGCCTTCGGCGTGCTGCCTCCCGTCAGCCGCCTGAACCCGGACCAGGCCATGTACCATTTCATCAGCGGCTACACCGCCAAGGTGGCCGGTACCGAAGTGGGGGTCACCGAACCCAGTGCCACCTTCTCGGCCTGTTTCGGAGCGGCGTTTCTGGCGTTGCACCCCAGCCGCTACGCCGAACTGATGGGTGAGAAGATCCAGCGCCACCAAGCCCAGGTCTGGCTGGTGAACACCGGCTGGTCGGGAGGTCCCTACGGTGTTGGAAGCCGGTTCTCGCTGCCCCACACCCGCGCCATCATCGACGGGATCCACGACGGCAGTCTGGGCCAGGCGCCCGCAGTGCGGGACCGGCACTTCGGCTTCGACATGATCACCGAGTGTCCGGGGGTTCCCCGCGAGCTGATGGCGCCGGAGGGGACCTGGTCGGATCGTCGGGCCTACCGCAGCAAGGCCCGGGAACTGGCCGGACTGTTCAAGGCCAACTTCAAGAAATACGAACAGGGGACTTCAGCCGGCATTCGGCAGGCGGGTCCGGCTTAGAAACGGCGATTTCATAGTCGCCGATGGAAGCGGCGGTCTCCAACCGCCGAGCTCCCGACGAAACCTGGGGGAAGGGGCGACTGGAGTCGCCCCTCCTTGGAAACCTCCTCCTAGTTCAGGCGCACCATCCGCTGAACCCGGCTACCTTGGATGTCACCCAGGTAGACGTCCCCCTTGGAGTCGACGGCGACGGCATGGACCCAGTTCAACGAGCCCGGCTCCCCCATCGCGCTCAGGGGAAAGGTCCAGTGCTCAAGGACCCGGCCTTCCGTGTTGAACTTCATGAGGACCTGGTCCTTGGGCGGCGCGCCCAAGCGGCCACCACTTCCCCAACGCATGGGCGAGGACCCGCAGGCGTAGATCTCGTCGGTCTTGGACACCCAGAGCCCCCAGGGCACCAGGAGATTCCGCCACTCGGCCAGAAAGCGGCCGTCCTGCTCGAAGACCTGGACCCGGGCGTTGCTGCGGTCCGCAACATAGAGGCGGCCCTTGGAGTCGACGACGATGCCGTGGGGCGTGTCGAATTCGCCCGGAGCCGTCCCCAACTTTCCCCAGGTCTTGACGAAACGGCCGTCGGCATCGAAGTGGACGACCCGGCTGTTTCCGTAGCCGTCGGTGACGAAAATGTCCCCGGCGGGCGTGATGGTCATATCGGTGGGGCGGTTGAAGTGGCGACCGTCCTCTCCGGCCTGACCCGGAACGCCCAGGGTCATGAGCAGCTTACCCTCGGGCGTGAACTTGTAGACCGCGTGGGCGCCGGCGTCCGCCAGCCAGACGTTTCCCTCCGGCCCGATCTTCATATGGTGGGCACTCTTGAAGCCTTTGTCTTCCCAGGACCGGATCAGGGACCCGTCTTGTCCGTAGACCTGGACGGGAGCCTTACCCCGATGGAAAATCCAGACTTGGTCCTTGGCATCCACGTACAGACCGGGCATCTGTCCCCATTCGAGCCCGGCGGGTTTACGGGGCCATTCCGGGTCGACTTGATACCCGATGGCCAAATTCACCTTATCCGGTGCAGCAGCACTCCCCGTGAGGGTTCCGCCGGATCCGGTCAACCACCAGGAGAGGCCCAAAATGCTCCCCAGGGAGACAGCCTGCACCATAAGATATCTTCTGTTCATAATTCTTTCCTCCTGGCGACTCCCGGTCACAATCTCTTGAGCCGGATGTCCTTGAACTCCACGTGAACTCCGGGGTCGTGCAGTTGCAATGCAATTCCGCCCTTCTCCAGGCGCCCGGACTCGGCGTTGTCGGTGAATTCGGACGACAGCTTGCCGTTGATGAAAAACCGGCAGTGGTTGCCGCGGGCGATGATGTGGACCCGATTCCATTCGGGACGGCGATTCATGTCAACCAGTGTCAACGGATCTTCGAGGTCGGTCAACTGCGGCGTCTCGTCGGCACCGATGACCAGCCGGGTTCCCCGGGGATTGTCCGGTTCGGGGCGGGAGCCGAAGTGGAAATCCCAGGAGCCCAGTATGTTCTTTCCAATGCCCACGTGACCCAGGTCGGCGTGGTAGCTCTCAAAGGCACGCTTTCCGGTGACGTCCGGCCGGGACCGGATATCGATGCCGGTGTTGGCCTCGGTCAGCAGCCGGTAGCTCAGCTTGAGCTCGAAGTCGCGCAGTTCCTGGTCCTTCCAGAGCAGGTAAGAAGACCTCCCCTGGCAGATTCCGACCAGTCGACCATCCTGAACCGACCAGTCCCGGCTCGTCCCTCCCCCGGCGGCCCGCCAACCCTCGAGGCTCTCGCCGTCGAAGATGGGCACGAAATCGGACTCCTCGCCGGAGGTCGGACTGCCGCATCCGCACAGCAGGGCAACGCCCAGGAGCGTCAGAATCGAGCGGTGGACCAAGCGAGTCCAATCGCGGTTACGGCCGGGACCAGAATTCATTCGCCGCCGTCTTCCTGCTTCTCCCCGTAGGCGTGGCGGCTGAAGATCTCCCGGATCTCGGCGGCGCTGCCTGCCGCCTGCAACCGTGCCATTCGCGATTCCTCTTCCTTCTGCATGGCCCGGACGTTCATCAGCACCGCCTCAAGCTTGTCCGCGGGGAACTTGCAGGCGCCGTTTTCGTCCATGTGGATGAGCTCGCCGGGCGAGACGTCCATGCCCGCCACCGTCACCGGCACGTTGACGGCGTGGAGGGCCATGGGGCCGTGGCCGGGGGTGGCCCCGCTGAGCAGGTATTGGAACTCCATGGGCCGGATCTCGTCCAGGTCCCGGGAGGGACCGTTGGAGATGGCCCCCACACAGCCGATGGCCTTGAGGGCGGAGGTCATGTTGCCTCCCGACAGGCCCACCTTGCCGGCGATTTCGGGCGGGAAATTCTGTTGGAAGATCAAGACGGTGGGCTGCTCGGACGCCTCCATGGCCTCCAGCACATCGATGAAGGTCAGTTCCTTGTACGTGGGATCGGGGAGCCCGTAGATGCAGGTGATGGCGTAACCCACGGTCCGGCCCAATTCCGGATAGATGCAACGGATGGACTGGTCGGTGTACCAATTCGTGGTCCAGGGATTGTAGAGCCCCAAGCACAAGGGATGATCGGGATACGTGGCCACCACGTTGGTAATGGAGGGAGTGTCGAAGTTCTTTAGTTCTTCCAGCATTTCAGATCGGTTCATGTCCTGTTCCTTTCGCGCCCTTCGGTTCCGGGTCCGCTGCCGATAGCGGGGCCGGGTCCATATCATCACAGATGAACCGGGTTGTTGGAAGTGCCGGGAGCGGACCCGAGTAGTAGACTTTGCGTGAGGGATCCGGTCCCTCGGGGAGACACGCATCGCAACCGGGTGCAACGGGGGGAGTCCCATGGAGATCGTTCGCGAGAAGGACAAGTCCACAACCAGTCGAGCCGCTGCCGCCAGGGCCTCAGCCAAACTGCGGGAGGCCATCGACCGGCAGGGGTCAGCCAGATTCTGCGTGGCCACCGGTAGCTCGCAGTTCGACTTCCTGGCGGCGCTGACCGCGGATCGATCGATCGACTGGTCCCGGACAACCCTGTTTCACCTCGACGAATACACCGGGATCTCCGAAATCCACCCCGCCAGCTTCCGCCGCTATCTCCGGGAACGCCTGGTGGATCGGGTGCATCCGGGAGAGGTGCACTTCATCCGGGGCGAGGCGCCCGACCCTCAGGCCGAGTGCCATCGGATCTCAGGCCTCATCCAAGAGGGCCCGATCGACGTCGCCTTCATCGGCATCGGAGAGAACGGCCACCTGGCCTTCAACGATCCACCCGCCGATTTCAAGACCGAGGAGCCGTATATCCTGGTCACGCTCGACGCCGCCTGCCGGCAGCAGCAAGTCTCCGAGGGGTGGTTCGCCAGCATCGACAAGGTGCCGGCCCAGGCGGTCTCCATGTCCATCCGCCAGATCCTGAAGGCCGACTCCATCGTCTGCACCGTTCCCGGCATCCGCAAGGCCGAGGCGGTCCGCAATTGCGTGGAAGGCGAGGTTACTCCGCTGCATCCCTCGTCCATCCTCCGGAGCCACGCCGATTGTCATCTTTTTGTGGACCGGGATTCAGCTTCCCTCCTGGGAACTGCCTCCGGCTGAGGGTCCCGGGTCCTCAACAGCCCGTGGCAAAAGTCATCACGGGATGGAGAAGGAATCGGTGAGGTACAGAGAGTCGATTTGGAGCGTCCCGGCGACATGGCGGGACGCCTACTTCAAACTTTTTGTGGCTCTTGTTATCGTGACCACGGCTCTGGTCGTCTGGCATGAGGTAGCCGGTGGGACGAAGGACGGCAACATGGAGACGTTCCTCGCCATCGCGCGAGGGCTGTCTCCCGTGGTCGTCGTGGTCGCCGCTTGGAGCGTGGTTTCCGTGGAGGTGGGTAGGGTGTTTTCGGAATGGTATCTGAATCGACGTTACGCCAAGGGGCTCGCCAAGGGACGTGCTGAGGGGCATGCCGATGGGCGTGCCAGAGAGCGCAGGCGCTGGGAATCCTGGAACCGCCTCCGTATGGAGGCCGAGGAAAAGGGCAAGAGGTTCACCGAGCCGCCTCCGGCAACCGTTGACGATCGTCAGCCCGAAGAACTCAGCTGAAACCGGAATACGGAGAACGACCGGCCGCGAGACCGGTTGCACTTAACCCTGGACGATTTGAAACCCCGGTGAGCCTTCCCCTCACCGGCCGGCGCGGGTGTGTGTAAGTGCGTCACGAGAACCTGAGCCGGACCCAGCGGTTGTGGGTGACGGATTCGGCGGTGCACCAGAAGTAGACCAGCAGGTCGCCATCCGGCAAAAGGATCCCCCAGGGCCGGCCGAAGGCGATCTTCTGGTGGGCGTCGATGAACTCGTCCACCGCTTTCGCCGTCATGGTCTCCTCGCCGGCCCGAAACACCACGGCCTGGTTTTCGATGTCGTAATTCTCCAGATCTTCGGTGAGAGCGACGTGGATCCCCTGGGGTTCGCGGCGAAAATTGTAGATGGCCGCCACCCGGCCGTCGGGAAGCGCGATGGGGGCACAGAGCTGCCCCTGCAAGTTGGTGGGACGAGGTTCGCTCCAGGTCCGGCCGGTGTCCGCTGAAACCACCCAGTGATCGTTGACGTCCTCTCCCTGCCCCACACCCCAGGTCCGGGTCCAGAGGGTGGTGTAGATCCGTCCATCCGGCAACACGGCCTGCATCTGGTCGGCGTAGTGGAGGCATTCCTCCGGGTCGTCGGCCACCACCGACCACTCGTCCCAGGTCTGTCCCTGATCCGATGAGAAGACGGCCCCCGCCTTCTGGTCCACCGGCCCCTCGTAGCCGTCCGGCTTCCAGGTCTCGAAAGGATACATCCAGCGGTCGGGCGCGAGAATCAGGAGTTGACCCGAAAGGCTGCTCACGTATCTCTCGGGAGGCAGCGGGTTGGGAACCACCTCGGGACCCGACCAGGACCGGCCCTGATCGGACGAGCGGAAGAGGACCATCTGCGTCGGCTTCAATCCCTCGGTGGCCGGATTGTACATCTCGTCGTTGTCCAGGAGATAACGGGCGGCCGCCATCACCAGGTTGCCATCTTCCAAGGGAGCGACCATCGGCGCCCGGTAGCACCATCCATCCGCCGGGAGACCGCCGTGGATGCTTCCTTCGTTGGTCCAAATGCGGCCCCCGTCGGTGGAGCGCAACACCTCGATGTGGTTGTCCGGAGAGCACAAGCCGCTCCCGACGTGCTGCGCCGCCAGCATGGATCCGTCCTGAAGGGCCCTGACGCAGGGAAAGTAGGCGCCGCGCCCAGGAACGTGAGAGAGAATTCCTCGGTCCACGATTTCGAGCATGGGGATATCCTTGGAAGTGCGTCGCGCGGAAGCGGCTACCTCTCGTAAGTCACCCAGGCCGGAGAGCCCCAGGCGATCTCGCCGTCCTCCTGCAGGACCCGAATGTAGTAGTAGCTCTCACCCGAGTCGCCCGCGTCGCCGTCCGTGAAGTCGAGACGGAACCTGGGCTGGCCGGGCTCCGCCGAGTAGAGGACCCGGTTGTCCTTGATCAGGTCCACCCGCTTGATGGTCCCGGTCCCCAGTATGGCCGCCTGGATTCTCACCGGCTCAGAGCTGCTGAAGATCTCCCCCATCAGATGCTCTCCGTCCGACCCCACGAACCGAACGTCCAGCACGATGTTGTCGGTGGCGCCATAGGCCCGGCGGGCTCGTATGGCCTCCATCAGACCCTCCCGGGTGAGGCGCTCCGCGATCAGACAGGCATAGCTGATGTGGGTCGAAAGGTGGTCCGAAGAGGCGATGAACCCCAGCTTGAGACCCTTCTCCAGAGCGCTCCAGGCGGTGCCGTCACGGCGGGAAGGCGAACTGTCTTCCTGGAGCGTCGGCGTGGACTCCAGCGTCTTGGGTCGAGGGGAACCCGGATGCTCGTAGGTGTCGCGCATGCCCTGGTAGATCTCCAGCAGCGTCTCCACCTCGGGATCGGAGTCCCGCCAGTCGGTTCCGGCCCCGGTGGCGATGGTGTGGGGGATGGAGGTCCCCCCGGTCCGGCGCAGGTAACCGAAGAGGCGCTCGGCCCCGTCCAGACCCATGCGTTCCGCCGTGAGCACCTCCAGGATGTTGTTTCCGCGCTGGGTGAAGAGCACGTTCCGGTGCCCGTTGGGAAACTGGACCGAGCGCTCATAGGCATAGAACGCAGTGAAGTCGTCGTCGAGCTGGAACAGATCGGCGAACTTCTGGGTCCGCCACCAGGCGTATGGCTCGGCGATTTCGTGGTTGTGGTCCGAGGTTCCCAGAAAGTCCATGGCCGCGGCGTCCCGCGCATACCGGTAGGCGTCGAGCAGACCGCCGTCGCCGCCGCCGTCCAGAGAGATGTCGGTGTGCCGGTGGGTGTCGCCCCGGTAGATGAAGTAGGTCTTCCCGCCGGCCTCCACCCGATAGGAGCGGATCCGCTCCACCTGCTCGGCCTCGTCGGGATGGATCCGGTCCACCGAACCGGCGGCGGCCGGCGACCAGGGCCGCAGGGCCAGCGTTTTCCGACCCGGACTCGATCCCAGGGGAGAGACCATCACCCGCCCGTACTGCGGCAACGCCGACTTGGCGCTCCGCATGTCGGTGGCCCAGATGCCCCAGACGCGCCCGTCCGCATCGAGAGCCGTGGCCGGCGACATGTCGTTCCGCCCGCTGCTCTGCCGCACCCGGACCAGTTCACTCCAGCGGGAGCCGTCATAGCGGGTGACGTGGATTTCCCACATGGGGAAGTACCGAGGCCGCCCGGCGGGACCCCGTTTGGTGACGTTCCGAACCAGCAGCCAGGGATGCCCGTCCGCGTCGATCTGGAGATGGGGAAGTTCCCATTCCCGGGTCGCATCCAGGTGATCGCCCAAGGGATGGGCCGTGGTGAGCAGTTGCTCGCCGTCCACGCAGGCCAGGCCCAACCAACGGGACTCCCGCAACTCTGTCCCCTTGCGCTGAACCAAACGGCCCGTGTCCTTGCCCCACTCGGGACCCGACTCGTGCCAGGCCACCCAGATTCGGTCCTGCGGATCCACGGTGACCGTCGGGGCGGCCTCGAAGCGCTCGGTCCCCGCCACCACCTGGACCGGCTGCCACTCGCCGGTAGAGTATCGCCTCAGGTAGACGTCGTAGTTCCCCGACGCATACCCGTCCCAGACCACGGCCACGGACCCCGATTCGCCGGCAGCTACCGACGGGGTCCAGTTGTTCCCTTCGGCGGAAACTCCCTCACTGAGCTGGACCGTGTCACTCCACCCGGAGCCGTCGTAGCTCCGGGCCACGATCTGGCTCCGTCCTTCGATGACCTTCTGCCAGACCAACCAGAGGTTCCCCGATTTGTCGGTGACGGCCCGGTGATAGATGTCGGGCCCCGCCTCCCGGGTCAACCGGTGAAGACCGGACCAGGCCTCGCCGTCGTGGCGGCGGGCGTACAGATCCCAGTTCCCCTCCACCTGCATCGACCAGATGGCCCAGATCCCGCCTTTCGAGTCGTAAGCCAGAGCGCTGCGGAACACGTCCGCCTCCCGGGCCAGGACCCAGACCGGTCCCCAGGCATCCCCCTGCTTGCGCCGGACGCAGACCGAATCGTGATGGCGCTCGTCATACTCCTGCCACGCCGCCCAGAGGTCTCCCGAAGGGGTGGCCATGAGGGCCGGATAATCCTGCTGGCCGGTCCGCTCCCGAGCCACCTGAGCCGCCGGCGGCACCCGCTCCACCCGGACTCGGTCTCCGAGCCGGGACTCGGGACGGAACAACGGCAGATCCGCCGGACCGACGGAGAAGTCCTGTCCTCCGGCCCGGACCTGGAACGGCGCCTGGCCCGGATTGTCCCAGAGCCGGACGAAGAGGCTGGGGTGCCGGATCCGGGCTCGATCCGGATAGCGAACCCAGTCAAAAGTGGTGTGTGCCAGCCAGCTTTCGGGTCCCGTGAGCCGGTCGTTGGGGATCTTCGGATCGACGATGGTGCGCCAGCCGGCTCCGAAGTCGTGACGGTACACTCCGGCGCGGAAGTGCTCGGGGACCAGCTCCGCTTTCTGGCCCGGCTGAAGGCGGAGATTCCCCGACCAGTCCCGGGGCTCCGAATCGGTGAGGCCCAGAGTGACCCGAAACACCGAATCCGGAAATCGGATGTCGGAAACGGGAACCGACTCGACCTTCGAGTCCAGGGCCGATTCCTGGGACCCGCATCCCGACAAGACCAAGATCAGAACCAACGAGACGGAGGCACTCTGCCTTTTCTTCATGGATCAAAATTCCCCGGCTTATCGGTCCCGTTTTCCCAGTGGTCCAACATGAGCATGGGGAGCGGGACAAGATTCGATTCCAAGCCGCGAGGAGATCAATCGGCCGGCACCTGGACCCGGCGTCCGGTTTCGCTGGACTCGTAGGCCGCTTCCACGATGCGCGCCACCTGCAGCGCGTCCTCTCCTGAAGCCGGGACAGTCCCCTCTCCCCAGGTCGCTTTCAGGAAATCCCGGACGAAACGCTCTCCGGGAACCCCGCCATAGGCCGGTGACGAAGCCAAGGTATATTCGAACTCCCGCCAAGGGGCGTCGGACCAGTCGGGATGGTCCGTCTCCACGTGGAGCCGGTCGGGAGTCCCGGCGGAAGAGAAGTACAAGCGGCCCCGCCTGCCATTGATTCCCACATAGTTGTCGTAACCCCCCACGTTGTGGTAGCCGCCACCGCTCAGGGCCATGACGAATCCGACGTGGAGGGTGCCCACGGTCCCGGAGGCGAGACGGAAGGAGAGCACGGCCACGTCCTCCACGTCGATCTCCTCGCCGCTCCGGGTGGCCACCTCGGCCGAGACCGAAACGATCTCCTCGCCGGTGACGAACCGGATCTTGTCGACGTAGTGGCAGCCCAGCCAGGAGAGCATTCCGCCCCCCGAAATCCGTTTCTTGAAGAGCCAATAGTCGGGATCGCGGAAGCGGACCTGGGTCGTGAGCATCCGGAGTTCCAGCGACATGAGCGTTCCCAGCAGGCCCTGCGCGATGATCTCCCGCACCTGGCGGACCAGGGGATGGTACCGCCGCCCGTAGAAGACCCCCAGCTTCCGTCCGTTGTCCCGCGCCGACTGGACGACCCGGCCGATCTCCTCAACCGTGGGACCGATGGGCTTCTCGGCCAGGACGTGATGCCCCGTCTCCAGCGCCTGGACGCAGACGTCGGGACTCCGGTCGGTCCGCGGGCTGGCCACGGCCAGGTGCGCGCCCGCCGCCAGGATCGACGACAGATCGGTCGATACCCACTCCACCTTCGAGCTCCCGGCTTCCTCGACGCCGGGAATGAACTTCTCACTTTCGGACCAGATCAGGACCCGATCCACCTCGGGAAGCTGATCGAGCGTTTTCAGGTGCGCAATCGAATGGGGATTGTCCAGACCCAGCAGGACCGCGTTGATTTTTCGCATGTGAACACTCCTTCCGAACCGGCCGTGCACTCACCAACGTCAACGAACCGTCAAGAGGAGGCCAAGACTACCACGCGGGGAAACTGGTAAGCTCTACAACCGCGCGCAGGCTGCCGAGGCCACCGGGACCGCCGCTTCCACCATACTCGTTGAAAGGGGAATCCGAATGAAGCTGAGACCGTTGGGGAAGACGGGACGCATGATGAGTCCCATCGGATTGGGTTGCGCCACCTTTGGCCGGGAGATCGACGAGGAGACCTCGTGGAAGGTCTTGGACTACGCGGTGGAGAAGGGCATCACCTTCCTGGACACGGCCGAATCCTACGGCGGGGGCAACTCCCAGCAGTACCGGATCAAGGAGTATGGGGTCGAAGACAGGCGCGAGGTCACCCTCGAGATGAACTCATCGGAGAACATCATCGGCCGCTGGATGGAGGCGCGGGGCTGCCGGAACGAGGTGACGGTCTGCACCAAGGTCAGCACCGGAGCCAGTCCCGAGAATATCCACAAGGCTCTGGCGGCGAGCCTGGAACGGCTCCGGACCGATTCGGTCGACGCCTACAAGATCCACTCCCCCGACCCCAACGTCCCCATCGAAGAGACTCTGGACGCCCTCAACCAGGAAGCGGATGCGGGACGCATCGTGGCCCTGGGCTGCAGCAACTTCACCGCGGACATGATGCGCGAGTCTCTGGAGATCAGCCGCAAGCGGGGCTACCGTTGTTTCGAGATCACCCAGCCCCCGTACAACCTGGCCATCAGGGAATACGAGAGGCACCTCTTTCCCCTATGCAGCCGCGAACAGATCGCCGTCACCACGTACAGTCCTCTGGGAGCCGGCTTTTTCGCGGGCAAGTACACGGCCGGAATGGAAAAGTTGCCCTCGGGAACCCGTTTCGACATCGTCCCGGGACACGGCGACATCTACTTCCACGACCGGTTCTTCAAAATCGTGGAAAAGTTGCGGGCCAAGTCCGAGGAGACGGGGATTCCCATGGTGCGCCTGGCCATGGCCTGGGCCATGAGCAACCCGGACGTGACGGTCCTGGCGGGGGCCCGCAAGTACGACCACATCGACAACGCCGTGGAATCGTTTCGGATGAACCTGGATCCGGAGTTGAAGGCCGAAATGTCCTCGTGGGGGGAAGTCTGATCCGTTGAGAAGGTCCCCCGTCAGGGCGGGACCGTTGAAGCTCCTGCATGCCCAGGAAGCTTGGCCGGGAGTACGCGACCTTTGAAGTCCAATAGCCGGACCCCGACCCCCATCGTGGTCCTGAGCCGTTGCCTCGGCGTCGAAGCCTGCCGCTACAACGGCAAGATGATCCGGGAAGACTTCATCCACCATCTTTCCTCCTACGTCAAAATGCGGCCGGTCTGCCCCGAACTGGAGATCGGTCTGGGCGTTCCGCGGGACCCCATCCGGATCCTCGCCGGCGACGGCGGCCGGACCCTGGTTCAACCGGCCACCGGGCGCGACCTGACCCAGCCGATGACCACCTTCAGCCAGTCGTTCTTGGGAACACTGAAAGAAGTGGACGGATTCATCCTCAAGAGCCGTTCCCCCAGTTGCGGCATCCGGGACACCAAGATCCACGACGCCGATCAGGAGACGGTGCTGGAACGCGGTGCCGGGATCTTCGCCGCGGCCGTCCTGGAGCACTTTCCCGACGCCGCCGTCGAGGACGAGAAGCGCCTCCGGAATCGAATCCGGCGGGAACAATTCCTGACCCGGCTCTATGCGCTGGCCCGGCTTCGCCGGATCGCCCGAAGACCGACCCGGGAAGCCTTGAACCGGTTCCATGCCAAGAACCGCCTTCTGCTCATGGCCTACAACCGGAAGGAGCTGGATCGGCTGGACAAACTGTTGTCGGACGACGGCGAGCCGGATGCGGCCTTCCTCGCCAAGGAGTACAAGAGGCGTTTGTCGAACGCCCTTTCCCGCAATCCCCGTTACACCTCCCTCATCGGCGTCCTGATCTACGCCTTGGGGCCGATTTCCAAGCAGTTGACCGACCGGGACAAGGCCCTCTTTCTGGATCGGCTCGAAGGTTTCCGGAACGGCAAGATTCCCGCCAGCGGACCGGTGAGCCTGCTGCGGTCCTGGGTGCTGCGCCACGGTCCCAGGGATCTGAGGAATCAGACCTTGTTCAATCTCTATCCCATGGAGTTGAACGAAGCCGCCGGCCCAGCCACGAAGAAGCCCCTGCAACGTTCTCTCTACGACATTTGAGCCGGCCGTCTCCGGTAGTCCTTGGAATCGGACCGGCGGGCTCTCCTCCGGCTTGCAATTCGTTCCCTCCCGTAGGAATCTGGCTCGGTCAGCCGCCAGGGAGGCAACACACGGCGTGAAGAAACGGATTCTGGTGGTGGGGGCAGGCTCCATCGGCCTGCGGCATCTGCAACTCCTGACCGAGGTCGAAGGTCTTGCGGTCGAGGTCTGCGACAGCCGGCCCGAGGGGTTGTCCGAAGCGGCAACCACGGTTCCAGGCGCCCGTCAATGGAGCGATTTCCGAGAGGCTGCCGCCTCCCGGCCCGATCTCGTCTTCGTCTGCACGCCTCCCGCATCCCACGCCCCCCTGAGCCGAATTGCCCTGGAATCGGGCGCCCACGTTTTCTGCGAGAAACCGATCTCCGATTCCGCCGCGGGCGCCAGGAGCATGATCCGGGACCAGCAGCGGACCGGCCGGATTCTGAACGTGGGCTTCGTCCAGAGATTCATGCCCGAGATGCTGCGCGCCCAAAAACTCATCCGGCAGGGCCGCATCGGACGAGTCTGCTACGCGCGATTCTCCGTCGCCACCTTGAATACGCTGGCGAACTCACGCTCCCGACACCAACGGGACGTCTTCGGCTCGGCGGCCCTGGACTACGTCTACGGATTCGACACCTTCTGGTGGCTCCTGGAGGAACGGCCCGTCTCGGTCTACGCCCGGGGCATCCAGGTCGAGGGACTTCCCTTCACCAGCCGCCCCAACCTCCTCAGCGCCGTGATCGAATACGAATCGGAGCGGGTCGCCGAGCTGCACATCGACTACGTCGCCTACCCGGACCGCTGCACCTATACGTTCCAGGGAGAGCTGGGCTATGTCCAGGTGGATCTGAGCCGCAATCTCGTGGAGCACGGCGACCGGGAAACCGGGCGGCGGCACCTGGAGAAGCTCACCGTGGACCGGGACGACGTCATGCGGGCCCAGCGGGATCACTTCCTGGACGCTCTGGAGGGACGGCATCCCGTGAGCAGCCCGCCTCAGGACGCCCTCCACGGAACTCTGGGAGTGGACGCTCTGATACGATCTTTGAAGACGGGGCGACCCGAATCCCTGGAGACCGGCTGAAGCGGCCGGAGAGTCGAGATGATTGACTGTGACCTCCACAATCAGCTTCCCTCCCTGGAGACGTTGGTGCCTTACCTGGAGGAGCACTGGCGGGCATACCTTCGCGAGTCGGCATTCGTGGGCCCCGACGTGAGCGACTACCCCGAGGGGACGCCCATTCCGGCGCGGCCGGGCGCGACCCCTCCGTCCGGTGGGCCCCCCGGTTCGGATCCCGAGTTCCTCTGCGCCCAGACCCTGGACGCCTGGGACCTGGAGCTGGGCATTCTGAACTGCAACTACTGGGTCCAGAGCGTCCACAACGAATACCTGGCGTCGGCGCTGGCCACCGCCATCAACACCTGGCAAGTGGAGCACTGGTTGACGGCGGACCCCCGTCTGCGCGCCTCCCTGGTGGTGCCGAGCCAGAACCCGGTCCTGGCCGCCCAGGAGATCGATCGGCTGGGGGACCATCCCGGCTTCGTGCAGGTGATCCTGCCGGTCCGGTCCTGGACCCCTTATGGAAACCGCCGCTTCGATCCCCTTTACGAGGCGGCCCTCCGCCACGGCCTGGCCGTGGGAATCCACTTCGGCGGCTCCTCCGGCAATCCCCCCACCCCCTGCGGGTGGCCTTCCACCTATCTGGAGGAGTACGCCGGCATGTCCCAGGTCTTTCAGTCCCAGGTCCTGAGCCTGATTGCCGAAGGGACCTTCGACCGCTATCCCCAGTTGCGGGTGGCCCTGATCGAGGGCGGCTTCACCTGGATGCCCTCCCTGATGTGGCGGCTCGACAAGGAATGGAGAGGACTGCGCCGGGACATTCCGTGGGTCAAGCGGCCTCCGTCGGAATACATCCGGAAACACATCCGTCTGACCCTGCAACCCGTGGACGCGCCGCCGCGGACTCGGCAGTTGCTGGAGGTCCTGGAGCAGATGGACGGACGGGACCTCCTGATGTTCTCCTCCGACTACCCGCACTGCCACGACGGCGCCGTGGCGGAAACGCTCCCGGTCCAGCTTCCCGACTCGCTGTGGGACCGGATCGGATCTGAAAACGCCCGTGAGTTCTATCGGCTTTGAGGAGGAAACCATGGCCATCGCGGTTGAACCCAAGACTCGACCGATGATCCGCAGAAGGCGCTGGGCCAAGACCGCCGTCATCGACTGCGACATCCACAACGCGCTGCCCTCCGATGAGGCGATCCGCAAATACCTTCCCCAACGCTGGCGGAATCACCACCGGCTGATCGGGCTCCGGGGGCACCTCGGTTGCGAGTACCCCCGAGCCAGTCCCAACGCCGCCCGGCACGATTCCTGGCCCCCTTCCGGCCTGCCCGCCGGCTCGGATCTGGACTTCATGCAGGAGCAGTTGCTGGACGAGTGGGACTTGGAGTACGGCCTCCTGAACTGCCTCGTCGGCGCCGGCCGGCAGCAGAACCTGGAGTTCGGCGCCGCCTTCTCTCAGGGTCTCAACGACTGGCAGATCGAGGCCTGGCTGGAACCCGAGCCGCGGCTGCGGGCCTCCATCGTGGTCCCCTACGAAGACGGCGAGCTGTCGGCGGCCGAGATCGACCGCGTGGGAGGCCATCCCGGCTTCGTCCAGGTGCTGGTGGCGGTTCGCACCCAACAGCCCCTGGGCCGGCGCAAATACTGGAAGATGTACGAGGCCTGCGAGCGCCACGATCTTCCCTTCGGCATCCACTTCGGGGGAAACTCGGGCCAGCCTCTGACCGGAGGAGGATGGCCCAACCACTACTACGAGGATCACGCCGGCATGCCCCAGGCCTTTCAGGCTCAGGTGATCAGCATGGTCACGGAAGGGGTGTTCGAACGATTCCCCGGATTGAAGGTGGTGCTGATCGAGGGCGGGTTTGCCTGGCTGCCTCCGCTGATGTGGCGGCTGGACCGCTCCTGGGGGAGGCTCAAGGAGGAGGTGCCGGACCTGAGACGGCTGCCTTCGGAGACCATCCGCCGCCATTTCTGGGTCACCACCCAACCCATGGAGGAGCCGCCCCGGCACGAGTATCTCGTGCAATTGCTGGAACAGTTGGACATGGACGACCGACTGCTGTTTGCGACGGACTACCCCCATTGGGATTTCGACTCTCCGGCGCAGGCCATCCCGCTGAGCCTTCCCCGGGAGTTCCGGCGAGGCGTCATGTCGGAGAACGCGCGGAGCCTCTACGATTTTGGAGAGGCGTAGGGGCACCCCGGGCGGCGGCTTTCTTGCCGCCGAACTCCCAACTGATGATGAAGCACGAGGGTATGGCGAAGGGGGCCGACGGGGGAAAGGGCGACAAGAAAGTCGCCCCTCCCAGGCGGGCGACAAGAAAGTCGCCCCTCCAGCGACACCTGATCTGCAGCGTCGGCTCCCTGCCGCCCGGTTCCCGCAAGCTGGTGAAGATTGGGCCCCGGACCATCGGCGTTTTCAACGTGGGCGGACGTTTCTACGCTCTTCGCAACAGTTGTCCCCATCAGGGTGGCCCAGTCTGCCTGGGACACCTCACCGGATTCGCCACGTCGCCGACTCCGGGTGAGTTCGAATACCTGCGGAAAGGCGAGATCCTGCGCTGCCCCTGGCACGGGTGGGAGTTCGACGTCAAGACCGGCCAGTCCTGGTTCGACCCGGCCCGGCTGCGAGTGGCCACCTATCCGGCACGGGTCGAGAGCGGCGCCACTCTGGCGGCGAAGAACCGCGACCCGGCGTCCGATCCCGAGATGAGCGGCCTCTGCCCGGGTCCCTACACGCTGGAGACCTACCCGGTGGTGGTGGAACAGAATTACGTTGTGGTGGAGGTGCCGGGGACTTCCCGAGGAAGTCGGAGACATCATTGACATCAGTTTTTATAATTCATATGATGCTGTGATGCGAACGACTCTCACCATCGACGAAGATATCGCTGTCCGGATCCGGGAATTGCGGCAGCGGCGCGGACACTCGTTGAAGCAGGTCATCAATCGGCTGTTGCGCGAGGGACTGCGAAACAGCCGCCGAACGCCGGATGCGAAACCATACCGCACAAACCCCCACAGGCTCGTCCTGAGGCCCGGTTTCGACACCGTCGGGTTCAACCAGCTCGTGGACGAACTGGAGGCCGAGGAACGTCGAGATCGAGAAATCCGGTTGCGCCAATGATGATTCCTGACGTCAACATGCTCGTCTACGCCGTCGACGAGACGAGTCCGTTCCATGAGAAGGCGCGGCGCTGGTGGGACGGGTTGCTCTCGTCGACCGTCACCGTGGGACTCTGCTACGCCAGCATCCTGGGGTTCGTGCGCGTGACGACGAACCGCCGTGTATTCATATCGCCGCTGAGCGTCCGAGATGCGCTCGAACGCGTGGAGAGCTGGATGGATCAGCCGAACGCCGTGTTGCTGGCGCCGACGGAGCGCCATTGGTCCATCCTGTCCGGGCTGCTTCGGTCGACGGACGTGGGAGCCAACCTGACGACGGATGCTCACATCGCCGCGTACGCGATCGAACACGCCGGGACCCTGTATTCGAACGACGGCGACTTCGCCCGCTTCGAGGGTCTGCGTTGGAGGAATCCGCTGGCGTCCTGAGGCCTTCCGCCGAGGAGCAGAACGACGGCCGTACCTATTGAGAGAACGCCGACGCAGAAATGGCGGTTGCGCCAAGGAATCAGGACCCGCAGGAGCAACCGGAATTATTTTGGAGTGCCTGAACAGGAGAAACATCCCATGAACGGCGCCGATGCCATCGTCAAGATCTTGCAAATGGAAGGGATCCGGCAGGTGTTCTGCTACCCCTTGACCAACCTGTTGGACGCCCTGGCCCGGGCCGGCGTCCGGATCCTGAGCTCCCGCCAGGAGCGGGTCGCCGGCAACATGGCCGACGGCGTCTCCCGGTCCACCAACGGCCGGCAGATCGGGGTCTTCACGGTCCAGTCCCGAGCCGGCGCCGAGAACGCCTTCGCGGGCGTGGCCCACTCCTTCACCGATTCCACACCGGTCCTCTTCCTCCCGGGACATGCCGGTCTGGACCAGATCGGGACCCATCCTTCCTTCGACTGCGTCGACAACTACCGGGCCACCACCAAGATGGCCAACAAGGTGATCTCGCCCGAGTTGGCGCCCAGCCGGCTCCGGCACGCCTTCACGGCCCTGCGCTCGGGGAGGCCGGGCCCGGTGATGCTGGAGCTGTTGGACGACGCCTGCAACGCGGAGTTCGTCGGCGACCTGGAATACACGCCGATCCCCCGGATGCGGGTGGCCGCCGATCCGGGAGCCGTGGAAGAGGCCGCCGAACGCCTGCTCCGGGCCGAACGTCCCATGATCTGGGCCGGCCAAGGTGTCCTCTACGCCGAGGCGAGCCGGGAACTGGTGGAGGTGGCCGAGATCCTGGGCATCCCCGTCATGACCACGCTTCAGGGAAAGAGCGGTTTCCCCGAACGTCATGAGCTCTCGGCCGGAGTCGGCGCCTACTCCGTGACCCACATGGCGCGGCATTGCCTGGCCAACAGCGACCTGATCCTGGCTGTGGGCTCCAGCCTGACCGTAGCGCCCTTCACACCACCGATCCCGCCTGGGAAGGCCATCATCCATGCCACCGTCGACCCGTCCGACATCAACAAGGAATACCCGGCCGTGCTCCCGGTCGTGGCCGACGCCAAATTCTTCCTGCGGCAACTGGCCAAGGTCTTGAAATCCAAGGTGGGAAAGGACCGGGAGGCCCATCGGCAGGAGACGGTCGAGACCCTCTCACGCCATCGGAACGCCTGGCTGGAGGAGTTCGAGTCCCTCTTCAGCGACGATTCCCAACCCATCAACGGATACCGGATGTTCCGGGAGCTCTGGTCGGCCATCGACCCGGACACCTCCATCGTGACCCACGAATCGGCGCCTCGCGGGACATCCAGAGCGTCTTCTACCAGGCCAACACGCCCCGGAGCTACCTGGGGTGGGGCCAGTCCTCCCAACTGGGCTTTTCGCTGGGTCTGGCCATGGGAGCCAAGATCGCCAATCCGGACAAGCTGGTGGTCAACGTCATGGGGGACGCCTCCGTGGGGATGACCGGAATGGACTGGGAAACGGCAGTCCGCGAGAACATCCCCATTCTCACGGTGATCAAGCACGACTCCATCTTCAGCGGCTACGACCGCCACATCCCGGTGGCCATCGAGCGCTACAAGATCTCGACCCAGACCGGGGACTACGCCAACGTGGCGCGGGCCCTGGGCTGCCATGCGGAGAAGGTGGAGACCGTCCAAGGGCTGCGGCCGGCCCTGAAGCGGGCGATTCAGGCCACCAGAGACGGCCAGCCGGCCGTAGTGGACGTAATCACCGCCGAGACCCGCAAACTTTCCAAGATTTTCTGAAGCGGCAACGGCCCCATGAGCCATGATGCAACGATCTGGCACTGAGGACTATGTCATCATAGTGAACCATAATGAACTGAAAGGAACCAATCTCATGGCTACTGAGGCATTCAGCGTTCGTACGGATAGCAGGATCGTTCGGCAATTGGACAAACTTGCCAAGCACCAGGACCGGTCACGGAACTACATGGTGAACCAAGCGATCAATCATTTTCTTGAGCTGCATGCGTGGCAGGAGGAACGTATCCGGGCCGGAATCGAGGCAGCCGATCAAGGGCGTTTCACCTCGAGAGCGGAGATGGAACGGGTATTCGGCAAATATGAGAACGTCTGATCGTGCGTGTTCGATGGACTGAACCGGCAGCAGAGGCTCTCGAAAACATTCAAGACCACATCGCAATGGACAACCCGCGAGCAGCTTTTGAAGTTGCACAGCGGATACGGGTTACGACCGAATTCCTCAGAGAGCATCCGAAGATCGGTCGTTGGGGCCGAGTAGCCGGCACATTCGAACTTGTGATCCCTGGCATCCCGTACATCGTGCCATACCGCATCAAGAACCGGGAAGTCCAGATTCTGAGCGTGTACCACACCTCCAGGAAATGGCCCAAGAGTTTCGATGAATAGTTTTCGGCTACCTCAGACCAGCTTCTTCCGGGTAAACGGCGACGGCTCGTGGCGCGTGGCCCAGGTCAGGCCCTTGATCCGGTCCAGATCCTTATTGGAAAGACGAAGCTCAGCAGCCACGCGGAGCCCAGGGCGGCAACGGCCGACGAGAGGATGATCCAGGTGAATCCCATCCCCTTTTCCACCAGGCGCTGAGTGAAGTCCGCACCCAGGACACCTGCCATGGCTTGGTGGGTGGAGGGGTCCATGAGCTGCAGCAGGTCGCGCGAATAGGCCACTCCCAGCGCCACCGCCAAGCCGATGAACGCCGCCGGCCAGACGGCGCGAGTGCCGACCCTGGGGAACAGCATCCCCGCCAGGAAGAGAGCTCCCATCGAACCCACCAGGGAGTTGAAGGTCTTCGGCAGTATGGTGAGGATGTCGTCCATTCCGGTGATCCCGTCCAGGTAGACGGCCGACACGGTCACCACCAACCCCACGATCAGGGTGATGATCCGGGCCTGGAAGACGCGGTTCCCGCTGGGCGGCTTCTTGCGGAGCCGGCCGAAGTCCACGGTGGCCACGGTGGCCCAGGAATTGACCCCCGAGTCGATGGTGGACATGGCCGCCGCCAGGAGGGCGGCGAAGATGGCTCCGGCCAGTCCCGGCGGAATCCTGGAGGCCACGAAGAAAGGAAAGATGGAATCCCGATCCTTGCCGCTCGCCAGGTTGATGTGCTCGGGGAGGCCTTCCGGACCGTGAGTGTAGTAGTAGACCAGGGAGGCGCCGATGACGGCCAGCAGGAGCGCAATTGTCGCGCTGACCACGATACTGGTGACGAAGCTGCGCTTGGCGGCCCGGACGTCCACGGTGCTGAAGTAACGTTGCAGGGTCATCTGGTTGGCGCAATGGGCCGTCAGAGTCCAGATCACACCCGAGAGGGTCATGGTCACCACCGTGGCGGCCACGGTGGGGTCGGGGAGAAGAAAGTGAAACTCTCGTTGTCCCTGGCGTTCACGACATGGAACCAGTCCACCGGTCCCGAACCCGTGACCCAGGCCACGTAGCCGACGGTGAACAGCCCTCCGCCCACCAGGAGAGCCGCCTGAATCACATCGGTCCAGACCACGGCCCGAATGCCTCCCATCATGGTGTAGACGGTGGCGACGACTCCGATCACGCCGATGATCACCACCAGAGGCAGACCCGTGGCCACGGCCAGAGCGCGGGACGAGACCAGCACGATCACTCCCATGAGCACGGTGACGAACAGGAGAAACATGGTGGCGCCCAACAGCCGCACCGAGAGGTCGTACCGGTGTTCCAGGTATTCGTAGGCCGTGGTGAACTTGAAACGGACGAAGAAGGGAATGGCCAGGAGCAGAATCAGAATCATGTCGAGGGGAATGGCGAACAGGGAGCTGACGAAGCCGCCGAAGCCGAAGCGCCAGACGATGCCGGGACTGGCCAGATAGGTGATGCTGGACAGGAGCGAGGCGATGATGCTGACTCCGACGGCAAACCAGGGGAGGCGCCGCCCGCCCAGAAAATATTCTTCTTCGGTCTGCTGACCCCTGGCGAGCCTCCAACCCAGGAACATCATGGCCGCCAGATAGACGCCCAGCACCACGTGATCGGCGAAGTGGAGTTGCATCAAATCAACCTTTCTTGTCCTGAAACCGCGATCTGGAATTCGCGGTCGGGCCGGCGACTCCGGCCGGACTCGATTCTACTCTGGCCATCCCTCTCCGGACCAGCCGCAGGGTTGGCATCAATCCTGCGACGGCTCGATCCGGATCGACTCGATTCCGGGTCCGGGGCCTTCTCCGGCGCTCGACAAATGGATATTCAACCTCCAGCGGGCTCCCGTCAACGGGACCGTGTAGTTCTCGACGCCGCCGTGGAGCTCCCTCCAGCTCGATCCTCCGTCCGCTTCACCGTCACCGCCGGCGTCCTCCTCCAGCCGGAACCGGGCTCGCCGCCCGCCGAACGTGTACTGCTCCAGGTCCGACACCTTGGAGTCCCGGGTCGCATAGTAGGCCACCGCCACGAAGGTCCCGTCCACCCGCCGCTTCAGGTCTCCGTAACCGGTGTCGGTTCCCGGAAGCATGGGACCGTGCAGCAGCTCGGGGCCCTGCCAGGTGGCGCCGTTATCGTCGGACCAGTAGACCACCGGCTTGCGCGTGTATCCGCCGCCGATGCTGTGGAGACCCATGCCCCAGAGACGGCCCTCGGCGGCGGCGTAGTCCAGCAGGTTCCCATGCTGAAACCGGGGATTGCTCTCCTTGTAGATCCGGGCCCTTTGCCAGAGGCCCCCTTCGACGCCGCCGTCCACCTTGGGGGAGATCTCCTCCAGGGGGGCGAAGGTGGCGCCCATGTCGGTGCTCACCGTCTGCCAGGTGTGCCGGTTGCCGGCCCCATCCCGCAGCACCGCCACGATGGTGCGGTTGCCCACGTACTCGATGGCCGGCTCGAAGGTGGCGCCACCGTGCGGCTCCTTCTCGCTGGCCAGGGGACCGATCCAGCTCAGGAACTCGTAGCTCCGGCCGTCGTCGGTGGAGCGGGCCAGCAGGGTTCCCGCCTGCGCTTCGTGGTGAAAATACTGGAACGCCATGTAGACGTGGGTGGGATTCTCAGGATCCACGAACCAGTCTTCGGTGCCGAGGACCAGATCTCCGGGAGCCCCGGTGACCCCCTGGACGTGAATTCGATCGTGGTCCCGGACCCAGGTCTTGCCCCCGTCGTGGGAGCGGAGCTGACGGGTTCCGGAGCTGTAGGAAGTCCGCCAGAACTGGAGGATGAGGTCACCGCCGGGCATGCGGTAGAGCCCCGGCTCGCTGTGGGTGTAACCGTCGTCGAAGGGCATCCCCAAGATGGGAGTGCCGTCGAACCAGCGGTCCAGC
>CATOST010000010.1 GCA_951812665.1 uncultured Acidobacteriota bacterium | reverse complement strand
CCCCTACCGCGGCTCCTGGGTGGAGTTCGAAATCGACGGCAAGAACCTGCTCCACATCAGGATCGACCGCAAGCGGAAGTTTCCGGCCACGGTTTTCCTGCGGGCCCTGGGCGTGGAGACCGACGAGGACATCCTGCGAACCTTCTACCACGTCTCCACAATCCGGGTCAGATCGGACGGCAGGTTGTTCCGGAAGCTGGATGAGAAGCTGATCGGGACCCGGGCCAGCCACGGCGTCCCGGACCCGTCCAATCCGGACCGGAATCTGGTCAGGGCGGGACGCAAGATCAGCCAGACCAGCTATACGCGAATGCTCCGGGCCGGCGTGGATGAGGTGGAAATCGGCATCGACGATCTGAAGGGAGCCCAGGCGGCGGCGGAGGTCGTCGATCTCAGCACGGGTGAGATCCTGCTGGAGGCCAACAATTTCGTCGCCGAGAGTACCATCAACCGGGCCCTCGAGGCCGGCATCGACGAGTTGGCCGTCTTTCTACCCGGAGTCGGACGACGTGGGGATGGTATTGACCGGGACTCTCATGAAGGATGCGGTCAAGACCCAGGACGACGCCCTCATCGAGATCTATCGGAAGCAGCGGCCCGGCGACCCTCCCACCCTGGACACGGCGACGGCCCTCTTCAAGGGGATGTTCCAGGATCGCAGAAGGTACGACTTCTCGCGGGTGGGACGCCTCAAGCTGAACATCAAGCTGGGTCAGGACATATCCCTCGAGGAGCGGACTCTCTCCACCAGCGACTTCTGCCAGATCATCGACTACCTGATGAGGCTGCGGAACAACCTGGGAGCCGCCGACGACATCGATCATCTGGGCAACCGCCGGGTCCGAGCCGTGGGCGAGCTGCTGGAGAATCAGTTCCGCATCGGTCTGGTGCGCATGGAGCGGGCCATCAAGGAAAAGATGTCCGTGCATCAGGAGATGACCACGGCCATGCCCCATGACCTGATCAATGCCAAGCCGGTGACGGCCTCCATCCGGGAGTTTTTCGGCAGCAGCCAGCTTTCCCAGTTCATGGATCAGACCAACCCCCTTTCGGAGATCACGCACAAGCGGCGGCTCTCGGCGCTCGGTCCCGGTGGACTCAGCCGTGAGCGGGCTGGTTTCGAGGTCCGCGACGTCCACCCGTCCCACTACGGCCGCATCTGTCCGGTGGAGACGCCGGAGGGTCCCAACATCGGGCTGATCTCCTCCTTGAGTTGCTACGCCCGCATCGACCAGTTCGGCTTCATCGAGTCCCCGTACCGGAAGGTGGTGGACGGCCGGATCTTGGACTACGTCCGGATCACCGACTCGGGAGACTCCGAATTCAAGATCGGCGGGGCCTATCCGCACGAGGACGTGCAGCAGACCAACAAGGTGATGGGCGGCCGCAAGAAGAGGCTCGTCCGGTACGAACCGCACGCCTTCTATCTCACCGCCTGGCAAGGCGACAAGCATGTCACGGCCCAGGCCAACGTGGAGGTGGACGACCGGGGACGGTTGAATCGAGACCGGGTGAGCGCCCGGCACGAGGGGAACTTCGTTTTCGTTCCCAAGGAAGAGGTCCAGTACGTGGACGTCAGCCCCAAGCAGTTGGTCAGCGTGGCGGCCAGCCTGGTTCCCTTTCTGGAGCACGACGACGCCAACCGGGCCCTGATGGGCGCCAACATGCAGCGGCAGGCGGTCCCCTTGATTCGGGCCGAGGCGCCGCTGGTGGGCACCGGAATGGAGCGCATCGCCGCCCGCGATTCGGGAGCCGTCATCCTCTGCCGGCGCGACGGAACCGTGGACAGCGTCGACGCCGAGCGTATCATCGTTCGGGTCGCCAGCCAGGACGGGGACGAGAGCCGGGGAGCCGGCGTCGATATCTACAAGCTGGTCAAGTTCGCCCGGTCCAACCAGAACACGTGCATCAACCAGAAGCCGTTGGTTCGCATCGGACAGCGGGTCCGGAAGGGTCAGGTCCTGGTGGACGGACCCTGCACCGACCAGGGTGAGCTGGCGCTGGGACGAAACATCCTGGCGGCGTTCATGCCCTGGCGGGGCTACAACTTCGAAGACGCCATTCTGGTCAGCGAGAAGCTGGTCAAGGAGGACATCTACACCTCGGTCCACATCGAAGAGCTGGATATCGAGGCCAGGGACACCAAGTTGGGGCCTGAGGAAATCACTCGGGACATCCCCAACGTGAGCGAGTCGATCCTGGCGGATCTGGACGAGAGCGGGATCGTTCGCATCGGAGCCAAGATCCGGCCCGGCGACATCATGGTGGGGAAGGTGACTCCCAAGGGAGAGACCCAGCTCACGCCCGAGGAGAAGCTGCTGAGAGCCATCTTCGGCGAGAAGGCGGGTGAGGTGAAGGACGCGTCCCTCTATGCCCCCCCGGGCATCGAAGGAACGGTGGTCGGCGTGAAGATCTTCGCCCGCAAGGGCGTCCCCAAGGACCTCAGGAGCCAGCAGATCGAGGACGAGGATGTGGCCCGCCTGGCCAAGGACCGGGAAGACGAGATCCGGATCATCCGGGAAGAGTCCGCCAAGACCATGGTGGCTCTGCTTTCCGGCGCCACGCTGTCGGTAGACCTCATCGATCTTCAGGGAGAGGTCGTGGGCCGCAAAGGCGACCAGGTCTCGCAGGATCAGTTGGGGGGTCTCCCGTACCGAGAGTTGTCCCAGGTGGTTCCCGGCGATTCCAAGCTGCGGAAGGAGCTCTCCGGCCTGTTCCGGAAAACGGAGAAGCAGGTCAAGATCCTGCGGTCCCTTCATGAAGAGCGTCTGGGCCGGATCGAGAAGGGGGACGAGCTGGCGCCCGGCGTCATCAAGATGGTGAAGGTGTACGTGGCCATGAAGCGGAAGCTCTCCGTGGGTGACAAGATGGCGGGACGGCACGGCAACAAGGGAGTCATCGCCCGCATCACGCCCGAAGAGGACATGCCCTATATGCCCGATGGGACTCCGGTCGAGATTCTGCTGAACCCGTTGGGGGTTCCCTCCCGGATGAACGTGGGGCAGATCCTCGAGAGTCATCTTGGTTGGGCGGCCAAATCGCTGAGGGTGAAGTACGCGACTCCCGTTTTCGACGGGGCGGACGAGGCGGAGATTCGGTCCGAGCTGCGGAAGGCGAGTCTTCCCGAAGACGGCAAGACGATGCTATACGACGGAGTGACCGGCAAGCCCTTCGACCAGGAGGTGATGGTCGGCTACATCTACATGAACAAGCTGAGCCACTTGGTGGACGACAAGATCCACGCCCGTTCCATCGGCCCCTACAGCCTGATCACTCAACAACCCCTGGGCGGCAAGGCCCAGTTCGGAGGACAGAGGTTCGGCGAAATGGAGGTCTGGGCCCTGGAAGGCTACGGAGCGGCCCACATTCTCCAGGAGCTTCTCACCGCCAAATCGGACGACGTCCATGGGCGGGCCAAGATCTACGAGGCCATCGTCAAGGGTGAGTCCAACTACACTCCTGGAATTCCAGAATCGTTCAACGTTTTGATTCGGGAACTTCAGTCCCTGGGTCTGGACGTGGAGCTGGTGGAGCGGCCCCGCAGGAGGTTTCGCCGCCGGTCCGAGATACGGGAGACCGTGGAATCCATGGTGACTGAAGCGCCGGAGCCGGAAGAGTCTCCCGCGCCGGAGCCCATGGACGCCTGAGGGTCCCCGCACGCGTTCGCTGACACTGTTTGGGAGGAAAGCCTTGAACATTTTCCACGAGCAGATCGACAAGACCGAACTAATGAAGAGCTTCGAAGCCATCCGCATCGGTTTGGCGTCGCCGGAGAAAATCCGTTCCTGGTCCAGCGGAGAGGTCACCAAGCCGGAGACCATCAACTACCGGACCTTCAAGCCGGAGCGGGACGGGCTGTTCTGCGCCCGGATCTTCGGACCCGTCACCGATTGGGAGTGCCTCTGCGGCAAGTACAAGCGGATGAAGCACCGGGGTGTCATCTGCGACAAGTGCGGCGTGGAAGTGACCCTGTCCAAGGTGCGCCGGGAGCGCCTGGGACACATCGAATTGGCCAGCCCCTGCTCTCACGTCTGGTTCTTCAAGGGCCTGCCCAGCCGGATCGGACATCTGCTGGATCTCACCCTGCGCAATCTGGAGCGGATCCTCTACTTCGAGGCCTACGTCGTGACCGACCCGGGTGAGGCCCAGCTGAAGGAGAAGGAACTGCTGACCGAAGAACGCTACCGGTCGCTGCAGGCCAGCCATCCCGGCAAGTTCGACGCCGGCATGGGAGCCGAGGCCATCAAGGAACTGCTCCGGCGAGTGGACGTGGAGACGCTGGCCATCGACCTCCGGTTCCGGATGAGGAACGAGACCTCCCAGCTCAGGCGCCTGAAGTACGCCAAGCGCCTGAAGGTGGTCGATTCCCTTCGGAAGTCGGGGAACAAGCCGGAATGGATGATCCTGGACGTGATCCCGGTGCTGCCGCCCGAGCTGCGGCCGCTGGTCCCGTTGGACGGAGGCCGCTTCGCCACCTCCGATCTGAACGACCTCTACCGCCGGGTGATCAATCGCAACAACCGGCTCAAGAAGCTGATGGAATTGCGGGCTCCGGAGGTGATCGTCCGCAACGAGAAGCGGATGCTCCAGGAGGCGGTCGACGCCCTTTTTGACAACGGTCGCCGGGGACGAGTGCTCAGGGGCGTCAAGAATCGGCCTCTCAAGTCTCTTTCCGATGCGCTGAAGGGGAAGCAGGGCCGGTTTCGACAGAACCTGCTGGGCAAGCGGGTGGACTATTCGGGCCGCTCCGTCATCGTGGTGGGTCCCGAGTTGAAGCTGCATCAGTGCGGTCTGCCCAAGATCATGGCCCTGGAGCTGTTCAAGCCCTTCATCTACAGCCGGTTGGAGAAGGAGGGACACGTCACCACCATCAAAGGCGCCAAGGAGATGGTGGAGAGCCAGAACGCGCTGGTCTGGGACATTCTGGAGGACGTGATCAAGCAGCATCCGGTGCTGCTGAACCGGGCGCCCACCCTCCACCGCCTGGGCATCCAGGCCTTTGAGCCGGTGCTGGTGGAAGGCAAGGCCATCCGCATCCATCCGTTGGTCTGCACCGCCTTCAACGCCGATTTCGACGGCGACCAGATGGCGGTTCACATTCCTCTCTCCCAGGAGTCGCAGATCGAGGCCTCGGTCCTGATGCTGTCCTCCAACAACCTGCTTTCGCCGGCCAACGGACAGCCTCTGGCGATCCCGTCTCAGGACATCGTGCTGGGTTGCTACTATCTGACCAGTTCCCAGCCCGGTACCGAGGGCAAGGAGCGCCTGTTCGCCAACGCGGAAGAGGTGCTGCACGCGCTGGAAGCCGAGGACATCGGGCTTTTGACCCCCATCCGCCTGCGCTACACGGGCGACTTCATGGACCTCACCCTCCAGTACGACGATCAGGATCTGACCCATGCCGATGTGCAGGAAGTCTTCGATCAAAACCTCACCACCACCGTGGGCCGGGTCATCTTCAACGACCATCTGCCCGACGAGATGCCCTTCATCAACGGCATTCTCAAGCAGAGGGGACTGCAACAGCTGGTCAACTACTGCTACCTGAACTTCGGGCACACCAAGACCGTCAAGATGGTGGACGAGTTGAAGGACCTGGGATTCCGTTATGCGACCGAGGCCGGATTCACCATCGGCATCGACGATCTGGTGGTCCCGGAGCGGAAGGAGGAGATGGTCGAGGCGGCCCGCCAGGACGTGATCGAGGTGGAGCAGCAGTATCTGGACGGCGTCATCACCAACGGCGAGCGCTACAACAAGGTCGTCGCCATCTGGTCGGACGTGACCGAGCAGGTGGCGGACGAGATGTTCGAGTCCATGTCCTCAGTCGGCAAGGGCGGGCAGATGAATTCCGTCTACATCATGGCGGACTCGGGGGCGCGGGGCAGCAAGCAGCAGATTCGCCAGCTGGCCGGCATGAGGGGACTCATGGCCAAGCCCTCGGGGGAGATCATCGAAACCCCCATCACTTCCAATTTCCGGGAAGGCCTGACCGTGCTCCAGTACTTCATCTCGACCCACGGGGCGCGAAAGGGTCTGGCCGACACGGCGCTGAAGACGGCCGACTCGGGTTACCTGACCCGGCGTCTGGTGGACGTGGCGCAGGACGTGATCATTTCCGAGGAGGACTGCAACACCGTGGACGGGATCCGGGTCACGGCCCTGGTGGAGGGAGGGGAGATCATCGAGCCGCTACGCGACCGGATCGTGGGCCGGGTCGCCCTGGACAAGGTCGTGGACCCCTTCACCGGCGAAACCCTGGTCAATGTCAACCAGTCTGTCGACGAGAGCATGGCGGCCCTGATCCAGGCCGCCGGCATCGAGAAGGTCATGATTCGGTCCGGTCTGACCTGTAAATCCAAGCGTGGACTCTGCCGCATGTGCTATGGCCGCAACCTGGCCACCGGACAGCTGGTCGACTTGGGCGAGGCCGTGGGCGTCCTGGCCGCCCAGTCCATCGGGGAGCCCGGAACGCAGCTCACCATGAGGACCTTCCACATCGGAGGGGCGGCAACCAGGATCGAGGAACAGTCGACCTTGGAGGCCAGGAACGACGGCAGCGTCCACTTTCTGCAGATCCAGACCGTGACCGACAAAGAGGGCTTTCTGGTGGCCATGAACCGGACCGGAAGCCTGATCGTCCAGGACAATCGGGGCCGGGAGAAGGAACGCTACCCGGTGGTCTACGGAGCCCGGCTCATGATAAAGGACGGCCAGACGATCGAGGCCGGCCAGAAGCTGGTGGAGTGGGACCCGTTCACCTTCTCCATCCTGTCGGAATTTGGGGGTACGGTGGCCTTCCGAGAGATCATCGAAGGGGTCACCATGACGGAGGAGCTGGACGAGGTGACCGGTCTGGCCCGTAAAGTCATTACCGAGGCCATCGACGAGAAGCGCCAGCCGCAGATCCAGATCAGGGACGAGGCGGGCAAGGTCGTCAAATCCTATCTGGTCCCCTCCAAGGCCCACCTCATGGTGGACCAGGGGGACGAGATCTTCCCCGGAGGAGTCCTGGCCAAGATCCCCAGGGAGACCACCAAGACCAAGGACATCACCGGCGGCCTGCCCCGGGTCGTGGAGCTCTTCGAGGCCCGGAAGCCGAAGGAGACGGCGGTCATCACCGAGATCGACGGTGTGGTGCACTATGCCGGCTTCACCCGCGGCCAGAGAAAGATCGTGGTCGAGAACAAGTCGGCCCAGACCCGGGCCGAGTACCTGCTGCCCCGGGGCGTCCATATCAACGTCCAGGAGGGCGAGTCCGTCAAGGCGGGCGAGGCTCTGATGGATGGTCCCCGCAATTCTCACGACATCTTGAAGGTGCTGGGCGAAAAGGAGATGCAGAGCTACCTGGTGAACGAGGTCCAGGAGGTCTACCGCCTCCAGGGCGTCAACATCAACGACAAGCACATCGAGGTCATCGTTCGCCAGATGATGCGGTGGATCAAGGTCGTCAACGTGGGAGACACCGAGTTTCTCCTGGAGGAGCAGGTAGACCGGTTCCGTTTCCAGGAAGAGAATCAGCGGGCCATCGGCGAAGAAGGGACTCCGGCCACGGGTCGACCCCTGCTGCTGGGAATCACCAAGGCGTCTCTG
The DNA here is from genome assembly GCA_951812665.1 of uncultured Acidobacteriota bacterium. Lineage (GTDB taxonomy): Bacteria > Acidobacteriota > UBA6911 > RPQK01 > JAJDTT01 > JAJDTT01. The sequence goes on along the minus strand of CATOST010000010.1, from coordinate 78,635 downwards.
AGCACCGAGTCCTTCATCTCCGCGGCCTCCTTCCAGGAGACCACCCGGGTCCTGACCGAGGCCTCCATCCGGGGCAAGATCGACTACTTGAGGGGACTCAAGGAGAACGTGATCATGGGGCGGCTGATCCCGGCCGGGACCGGCATGGACTACTATCGCACCATCGAGGTGGAGAGACCTGCCCGGGAGATGGATGAAGAGCCCGCAGCGGAGATGGAGCTCGTTCCCGTGCCCGAGAAAGTCGTGCGCAACCCGAAGTGGGAAGCCGCCGCCGCCCTGTTGTCCGGAGCCGGCACTCCGTCAAGCCGGCGCTGACGGAGGAGCGACTTTCCTGCCGCCCATTGGAGGGGCGGCTTTCTTGCCGCCCATTGGAGGGGCGACTTTCTTGTCGCCCATTGGGACAGGCGACTTTCCTGTCGCCTGCGCTGGACTGCGGAAGAAGAAGAGGAGGGGGGACTAACCGTCCCCCCTAACCCCCCCCTGGTCGGCGACAAGAAAGTCGCCGCTCCCATTCGGCGGCAAGAAAGCCGCCCCTCCTGTCCGCTACTCTTCGTCCGCCGCGCTCTCGGTGCCCAAGACGGGACTGGCCTGCGTGGGCGCCGACCCGTCGTCGCTGTACCGGATCACCCCGGTCTGATCGGCATAGAATCCCCGCTGTCCGGTGGTGCCCGCCGTGATGGGAACGGCGATGATCGTGAATCCGCTGGAGCCGTCCGCCGTCAGAGTCAGGTTGTAGCCGTCCTTCGTGCCGGACCCCAGAGCCGCGTCGATGAGTCCCTGCGCCACGAGTTCATCCGTGCTCGCAAAGGATCCGTTTCCCACGGTTGAGGCATACGTGATCTCGCTCGTGACGATGACCCGAAGGGAGGCGATAGCCGAGGTCTCGTTGGCGAAGAGCCGGGAACGCATGAAATTGGGAACCGCCAGAATGGAGATGATTCCGATGACGGCCACCACGATCATGAGTTCGATCAGAGAGAATCCGGCAGCTCCGTTCTGGGGGGAGTGAGAGGGCATCGAGTCGGAGCTGCCGGACTCCTTTCGGATCCGGTCTCCGCAGTGGGACACCGGAAAGACCTGGGTTCGATGGAGCATCGCTATTTCATCCTCGCTTGCTGTTTCATCCTTGCATAGTATGAAACGTCCCCGCCCGCGTATCCATGAGAACAATTTCCCAGACCTCTTCGCCCGCCACCGGGAATCTCCTCTTCACACTTTCCTCTTCTCTCTTTCCTAAAACTGCGAGAGTCTTCCCATCAGGCTGAAGATCGGCAGATACATGGACAGGACCATGCCGCCGACGACGATGCCCAGGACCAACATCATCATGGGTTCCAGGAGCGCCAGAAACCGGTTGATGCTGGTGTCCGCTTCCTCCTCGTAGAAGACGGCCAGTTTCAAAAGCATGTCGTCCAGTGTGCCCGTCATCTCGCCGATCCGGATGATCTCCGAAGCCATTTGGGGAAAGAGGCCGCTGTGCCGGAATGGTTCGGCCAAGGCGCTCCCCGACTCGACCTCACTTCGGAGCGCCAGCACCGTCTCTTGAAACCGGACGTTCCCCAGCGCCCGCGCCGTCAGGTCCATGGCTTCCAGGATGGGGACTCCGCTGGAAAGGAGCGTGGAAAGGGTCCGTGCGAAACGGGCCGTCAGGAGTTGGGTCGTCACCGGGCCCACCAGCGGGGCCGCCAGGATGAATCGATCCACCCACATCCGCCCCTTGGCCGTGCGAAAGTAGAATCCACCCGACAAGGCCGCCGACCCCGCCGCCAGGCTCAGGGTCAGTCCCCACCGGCTCAGGAACCCGCTGGCTCCCATGAACATCCGCGTCGGCAACGGGAGGGGAACGTCCAGGTTGGCGAAAAGGGACGCGAAGACCGGAATCACCCAGACCAGGATGACGCCCAGAACCAGGAACGAAGTCACGATGACGACCGCCGGATAGAGAGAGGCCGAGAGCACCGCCTTGCGCCATTGGAGCCTCTTTTCCAGGAACAGGGTGAGACGCTTGAACACGGTGTCCAGAAATCCGCCCGTCTCCCCCGCCCGGACCATGTTGACGAAAAGGGGATCGAAGACACGGGGATGGCGTTCCAGCGCCGCTGCCAGCGTGGACCCCGATTCCACGTCGTAGCGGATCTGGCGCAGAGTGGACCCCAGGGCGCGGTTCTCTTCCTGTTGGGCCAGGTTCTGTAGCGCCGAAACCAGCGAGACGCCCGCCCCCAGCATCACCGACAGTTGCCGCGTGAACAGAGCCAGCTGCCGGGTCGGAATCCTTCCGATTCGAGCCTGTGCAATGCGGCGAGGACGAAACTCCCGCTCGTCTGGAATAGCCACTGATACTGGTAACGATTGGGGTTAGGAAAACAATGAATAGGAAGGGCGATCTCCAGTCGCCCATTCCGCTAATCGCCGATTCTCCTCGGCGCGTTTTCCTGCTTTGGCCTGCGCTTACTCGGGAGTCCGGCGGTTAGGAAACCGCCGCTCCAGGCACCGCCGCAGATCGGCGGCGTCCGGCGAGATCTCCAGGCAGGTCTCGTATGAAACCCTGCCGGCGTGAAAAAGTTTGGCCAAGCTCTGATTCAGGGTGCACATCCCGCTGTCGGACTGGCCCGTCTGCATGGCCGAGCGGATCTGGTGGAGCTTGTGCTCACGGATCAGGTTCCGAATGGCCGGGTTGGGAATCAGGACTTCCGCGGCCACCACGCGCCCCGGCTCCTCCCGGCACGGTATCAGGGCCTGGCAGACGATTCCCTCCAGGACCGAGGAGAGGAGGGACTGGATCCGTCCCTGCTGATCGGAAGGGAACATGTCCAGAATTCTCCCGATGGTCTCGGGGGCCGATCGGGTGTGGAGGGTCGAAAAGGTCAGGTGCCCCGTTTCCGCCAGCCGGAGCGTGGTCTCGATGGTCTCGGTATCCCTCATCTCCCCCACCAGGACCACGTCGGGGTCCTGCCGCAGGGCCATGCGGAGCGCCGACGCAAAGGAGGGGGAATCCCCCGGCACCTCCCTCTGGCTGACCACGCTTTTGTGGTTGTGGTGCACGAACTCGATGGGGTCCTCGATGGTGATGATGTGTTTGGCCTGGGTGCGATTGATCCGGTCGATGAGGGCCGCCAGCGTGGTCGACTTGCCGCTGCCGGAGGAGCCGGCCACCAGGATCAGGCCGTGGGGCCGGACGGCCAGACCATCCACCACCGCCGGCAGACCCAACTCCTCCAGGCGATTGACCTGAAGCGGGATGAGACGCACGACCGCTGCCGTCTTCCCGCGGCGGGTGAAGACGTTGGCGCGGAATCGGGAAAGGCCCTCCACCTCGAAGCTGAAGTCGATTTCCCGGAGACGCTCGAAGCGGGCCCTCTGCCGGTCGGACATGATGCCGTAGGCCAGGTGCCGGGTCTCTTCCAGGTTCAGCCGGAGATGGTTCGCGCCCACCAGCCGGCCGTGGACGCGCAGGCAGGGTACGGAATCGGGAATCAGATGCAGGTCGCTGGCGCCGGAGTCGTGGGCCAGCCGCAACAAGTTCAGGATCTGTCCCTTGGGACGCGTCTGATCAACCCTCATTTCTCACCGGTTCAAGCCAGGTGCGTCGCCTTCAGCACCTCCTCCACGGTGCTGACGCCGGAGCGAATCTTCTCCAGTCCGCTCTCCCGCAGGGTGATCATCCCCTCGCCGACCGCCTGTTTCCGGATCCTGGCGGCGTCGGCGCCCTGGAGGATCAGTTGCTGGATGGTTTCGGTCACCTCCAAGGTTTCGAACAGTCCGATCCGCCCTCGATAGCCGGTGCCGTGACAGGCGGTGCAACCCCGAGCCTCGAAGCGGGAGGTCTCGAGGATCGGGTCCGTCCCGGTTCCCGCCGGTCCCTGGATCGGAATCGGGGACCGGTTCGGCTCCTTGCATTCTCCACACAGCCTCCTCACCAGCCGTTGGGCACACATCAGGTTCACCGAATTGGCGATGAGGAACGGAGGAATCCCCATGTCCAGGAGCCGGCCCACCGTCGACGCGGCGTCGTTCGTATGCAGGGTGCTCAACACCAGGTGTCCGGTGATGGCGGCGCGAATGGCGATCTCGGCAGTTTCCCGATCCCGGATCTCCCCCACCATAAGGATGTCCGGGTCTTGGCGCAGCAGTGCCCGGAGCGCCGCGGCGAAGCCCAGACCTACCGAGTCCTTGGTCTGGACCTGGTTGATCCCCGAGAGGTTGAACTCCACCGGGTCCTCCACGGTGTTGATGTTCATTCCGGGGTGGTTGAGCCGGGACAAGCAGGTGTAGAGGGTGCTGGTCTTCCCGCTGCCGGTGGGGCCGGTGGCCAGCACGATTCCATGGGGTCTTCGCAGGGCTCTCCTCATCCGCTCGAGGGAGTTCTCCTCCATCCCGAGTTCGGACAGGCTCCGCGGGAGGTGCTCCCGGTCCAGGATCCTCAACACCAGCTTTTCTCCGAATATGGTGGGAAGGGAGGAGACGCGGAGATCGATCTCCCGGTCCGCTGCGTCCTGCGGCACCTTCATCCGGATTCGGCCGTCCTGCGGAAGCCGCCGTTCGCCGATGTCCAGATCGCCCAGGATCTTGACTCGGGAGATCAGGGCGTCCCGGAGAGCCAGGGGAGGCGCGGCCACCGGATAGAGGACCCCGTCGATCCGGTAGCGGATCCGGAACTCTCCGTCGTAGGTCTCCAGATGAATGTCGCTGGCTCTCTTGCCGATGGCGTCGAAGACGATGAGGTCCACCATGCGGACCACCGGCTCCCGCCCGTGCGGCGAGAGAGAAGTTTCTCCCGGCCGGGCCCGGGTCGAGAGGTCCAAGGCCAGGGTCGGAGATTCGTCTACCGGAACAGCCATAGATCCAGACCTACGAACAGAAGCAGTCCTAGACTGATAACGCCGTTGACCATGAAAAACGCGGCGTTGACCCGGCTCAGGTCGGAAGGACTGACGATTCGATGTTCGTAGATCAGGGCGGCCGTCACCAGAATCAGGCCGGCCCAGCTCAGCAGGCCCAGCTCGAAGGAGTGAAAAGCGTAGCCCAGGACGGCCACCATCCCGGCGTGGAGGAGCGCCGAGAGCTTCAGGGCCGCGGCCACTCCCAGGCGGCCCGGGATCGAGTACAGGCCCATGCGGCGGTCGAATTCCGTGTCCTGGCAGGAATAGATGATGTCGAAGCCGGCCACCCAGAGCAGAACGGCCGCCGCGAGGTAGAACGGGTCCAGGGAGAGCTCTCCCCGCACCGCCACCCAACCCCCGACCGGCGCGATAGCCAGGGAGAGGCCCAGGAACAGGTGGGACAGCGAGGTGAACCTCTTCGTATAGCTGTAGAGCAGGACGATGGCCAGGGCCGGGGGCGACAGCAGCAGGGCGAGCGGATTCAACCTCCAGGCCGAGAAGAAGAAGAGCCCCGCGGACGCCAGAATGAAGCCGCTGACGAAACCGGGTTCCAGCAGCCCCCGTGGGAGCTCCCGGCCGGCGGTCCGGGGATTGAGCCGGTCCTGGCGCCGGTCCACCAGTCGATTGAAGGCCATGGCCGCGCTTCTCGCCCCCACCATCGCCCCCACGATCCAGATACAGGTCTCCCCCCCGGGCAGCCCGCGCTGGGCCAGAAGGGCTCCCAGAAAAGCAAAGGGCAGGGCGAAGACGGTGTGCTCGAACTTGATCATCTGCAGCGTGAGCACCAGTCGTTGCATGAGAGCGCGCGATTATAGCAAGCTTGGGAAAGAGGAAATAGAAAAGAGAAAAGAGTGAAGAGGGGCGTTGCCCAGGCTGTTCAGGCTGTCCTCCACTTGACCTTGGAATCCTCGTACTCTTTCCTCTTTCCTGTTTTCTCTTTCCTCTCTTCTGCTATCTTTGCCCCCGTGGCGAAACGCATCCATCCCGTTCGACTCGAGGTCTATCGGCACCTCCTGACCTCGGTCCCCGAGGAGATGGGGACGGTGCTCCACCGCACTGCGTATTCCTCCAACGTCCGGGAGCGCCGGGACTACTCCTGCGCGCTCTTCGACTCGAAGGCGCAGCTCGTGGCCATGGGGGACCATATGCCGGTCCATCTGGGCTCCATGCCGATGTCGGTCGAGGCGGCTCTCGACCACGAACCCCTGCAGCCGGGCGACGTGGTGATCCTCAACGACCCCTTCGCCGGGGGGACCCACCTGCCCGATCTCACCATGGTGGCGCCCGTGTTCGAACCTTCGGACAGGTTCGCCCGCCCCGTCTTCTATGTGGCCGTTCGCGCCCATCACGCGGACGTGGGGGGAATGTCCCCCGGATCCATGCCCTTGAGCCGGGACGTCTTCCAGGAGGGTATTCGGATTCCGCCGACCAAGCTCTACCGGCGGGGCCGATTGAACGTCGACCTGCTCCGCCTCCTCCTCAGCAACGTCCGCACCCCCTTGGAGCGGGAAGGGGATCTGGCCGCCCAGGTGGGGTCGCTGAGAGTCGGTGACAAGCGGCTGCGGGCGCTGGTCGCAAAGAACGGGAGAGCCGAGGTGGAAAAGTATTGCCGGGCTCTGCAGGACTATTCGGCGAAGATCATGCGGCAGACCATTCGCCGGATCCCGGACGGACGCTACACGGCCGAGGACCTGTTGGATGAGGCCGACCCCGGAGAGGGGTCGGAGCCGGTCCCGATTCGTGTCAGCATCCGGGTCACCAGCAATTCCATGAAGATCGATTTTGCGGGGTCGGCTCCCCAAATGCCCGGTTGCCTCAACGCCGTCCGCTCCGTCACCCGGTCCGCCGTCTACTACGTCCTCCGCTGCCTGGCTCCCGACTATGCTCCGGCCAGCGCCGGGCTGATGCGCTCGGTCCGCGTCTCCACGCCGCCGGGAAGCGTGGTGGACGCCCGGTTCCCGGCAGCGACGGCGGGCGGCAACGTGGAGACCTCCCAGCGGATCGTGGACGTCCTGCTCCGGGCCCTGGCCCAAGCCCTTCCCGACCAGATCCCGGCCGCCAGCAGCGGCACCATGAACAACATCTCCATCGGCGGGGTCTACCCCGGCACGGGCAAGCCCTTTTCCTACTACGAAACCATCGGGGGCGGTATGGGGGCCGGCCCGGCCGGCCCCGGGACCAGCGGCGTGCACACCCATATGACCAACTCCCTGAACACCCCCATCGAAGCCCTGGAGTACGATGTCCCGCTTCGGGTTCGGGAATACCGTTTGAGATACGGGTCTGGCGCCAAGGGCAAATATCGAGGCGGGGATGGAATCGTCCGGACCCTGGAGGCCCTGACCGACTGCACCACCACCATCCTCTCGGAGAGGCGGGTCAACCCTCCCTACGGACTCAACGGAGGAGAGACCGGGAAGAAGGGGCGGAACTACCTGGTGGTCCGGGGCCGTCGCAGAAACCTCGCCGGCAAGGTGTCGCTCCAACTCAGGGCCGGGCAGGCCGTCCGGATCGAAACCCCCGGAGGAGGGGGATGGGGGAGGAGAGGAGAGAGGGAACAGAAAAGAGGAAAGCGGAAAGAGTGAAGCTGGAGCGGGTTGTCGTTCGCGAAATCAGCCTTCCTCTCGTCCATTTCTTCGAGACCAGCTTCGGCCGGGTCCACGGCCGCCGGGTCCTGTTGGTGGAGGTCCGGGCGGACGGGCTTTCCGGCTGGGGCGAGTGTGTCGCCGACGATGCGCCAGGATTCAGCTATGAGACGGTGGACACCGTCTGGCCGGTCCTGAGCCGGTTCCTGGTCCCTCGGATGTTGGGTGTCCGGTTCAGCCGGGCGGACGAGTTTCCGGGCCGGGTCCGGTCGGTCCGAGGGCATCCCATGGCCAAGGCCGGTCTCGAGGCCGCGCTCTGGGATCTCCAGGCCAAGGCGGCGGGAGTGCCCCTGTGGAAGCTCCTGGGGGGACGCCATCGCCGGATCCCGTGCGGGGTCTCCATCGGCATCCAGGATCACCCCGACATTCTCCTGCGCAAGATCGAGGAGGAACTGGAGGCCGGATACCAGCGGATCAAGATCAAGATCAAGCCGGGTTGGGATCTCGACATCGTGGCCGCCGTCCGCAAGCGCTTTCCCCGGATCTCACTCATGGTGGACGCCAACTCCGCCTACGGCTGGGCCGACTTCGACCACCTGGCCGAACTGGACCAGTTCAACCTGCTGATGATGGAGCAGCCGTTGGAGTACGACGACGTCTTCCGGCACGTCGAGCTCCAGGCCCGGCTCCGGACTCCCATCTGTCTGGACGAATCGATTCGCCACCGGCGGGACGCCGACCATGCCATCGCCGTGGGAGCCTGCCGCATCGTCAACATCAAGATGGGACGCGTGGGAGGACACACCGAGGCCAAGGCGGTCCACGACGTCTGCCGGGCCCAAGGCGTTCCGGTCTGGTGCGGAGGCATGTTGGAGACCGGCATCGGACGGGCCCACAATGTGGCTCTCTCCACTCTGGAGAACTTCACTCTCCCCGGCGACGTCTCGGCCAGCCGCCGCTATTTCCATCGGGACACGGCCCGGCCTCCCATCGAGGTCGACTCCGACGGGACCATCACTCCTTCCACCGACCCCGGGATCGGCTACGAGCCCGACCTGGAGTGGATCGATCGGATCACCGTTCGGACCGAGACGTTCAGACCCGCCTAGGAGCGGCGACAGGAGCGGCGGCTTTCTTGCCGCCGAACAGGAGCGGCGACTTTCTTGTCGCCGAAAAGGGGGGCAGGGGGGACGGAGTCCCCACTATACGCTTTCCGGCTACCGAATCGAGCAGCAACACAGAAGAGCAGGCGACAAGAAAGTCGCCTGTCCCAGTGGGCGGCAAGAAAGCCGCCCCTCCAGTGGGCGACAAGAAAGTCGCCTGTCCCAGTGGGCGGCAAGAAAGCCGCCTGTCCCAGTGGGCGGCAAGAATGCCGCCCCTCCAATGGGCGACAAGAAAGTCGCCCCTCCAGTGGGCGGCAAGAAAGCCGCCCCTCCCCCCATCCGTTGACATAGACACCAAATGTAGTAAAATTTGTCACTGAACTGTCTATACACTGGACATTGAAGCGAGCCCCGTGAGAAGCCTCCGGCACAAGCTGGTCCTCTTCATTCTCCCCTTGGCGGTGATCCCCCTGGCCGCCATCTGTTACTTCGCCTACCACCAGGCCAAGGAGCAGATCACCCAGGACCGGACCGTCCTCTATCTGGAGCAGGTCGCCCAGGGCATCGCCGACAACATCCGGCTTTCGATCCTGGAGAAGAAGGAAGAGACGGTCTCCATGACCCTCTACCGGGAGCTGGGAGACTATCTGACGCGGCGAGTCGATCCTCCCACCCTGCTGCTGAACCAACTGGTGGTCGTGCACGAGGTCTACGATCTGCTGGTGCTGTTCGATGTGGAGGGCCGTGTGCTCTCCACCAGCAGTTTCGACCGGAACGCCGTGGGGTTACGCCTGGACCCGGAACGGCTGGCGCACCTGCGGGGACAAAGCCTGCTTTCCTACACCGAGGACGGCAGTTGGCTGGAGGAGGTCCGCCAAGGGCGTTTCGGCTACCTGGACTGGCACGCCTCGCCTCTGATCCGGCAACTCTACTCCTATCAGGACGACGATATCGCCCGCCAGAGATCCATTGGATTCGCGGCTCCCTTCATGTCGGAGGGGGCGGTGCTCGGTGGGATCCTGGCCTACATGAACTGGGAGTACGTCCAGGCGATTCTGGATAACATCGAAGAGGACCTGGAGCAGCGCTCCCTGACCTCCGGATACGCCTTTCTCTTCGGAAAGGACATCAACACCGTCATCGGCCACAAGTACCGGAGGAATCGGCCCGGTTCAGGAGGGGGGAGAGTTCCGCTGGTGGACAACTACGGGTCGCGTCTGGCGGAGGACCACGGCCTCGAAGATCTCCAGGACGCCATCGCCGGCGGCGCCACCCACTTCTACTACGAGTATCCTCCCGGCACCTCCAAGATCAGCGGCCTGGCGGTGGTGAATCATGATTTTTTCCGGTGGATCTGCGGAGTGGGCATCAACGACGAAGACATCTTCGCCCCCGTGCAGGACCTCAAGCAGGTGCTGATGGGGGCCGTCTCGCTGACCGCCCTGCTGGTGGGACTGCTGACCTACTCCATCGCCCGGGGCATCACCATCCCGGTCAAACGGCTCACCCGGGGCGCCCGGGTGCTGGCCGGCGGCGAGCTGGACCAGCGGGTGCAGGTGGCCTCCCGGGACGAAATCGGCGAGTTGGCGGTGACCTTCAATGAAATGGCCCAGTCGCTTCAGGATCGGAGCCAGGCCCTGATCGAGCTCAATCGCAGCCTGGAAGAGAAGGTCAAGAAGAGGACCAGCGAGCTGGAGCGGAGCGGCCGGGAAGTTCGGAAGGCGTATCAGGAACTCAAGGACACGCAGGTCCAACTGGTGCAGAGCGAAAAGATGGCGTCGCTGGGCCAACTGGTCGCCGGCATCGCCCACGAGATCAAGAATCCCCTCAACTTCATCTACGGCAACACCGATTTCCTGCGCCAGTACGTTCAGAAGCTGGAAGAGGTGATCCGCTTCTACGATAGCCGTTCCGGACTCAAGCCGGAGGATCGGGAGACGCTCGATTCCTTGCGGCGGCGCATCAACTACGACTTCGTCATCGAGGATCTCGACCGCCTGATGGACAACTTCGAGGAGGGGGCCGAGCGAATCCACGCCATCATCGGAGACCTGAGGACCTTCTCCCGGATGGACGTGGACAAGACGCAGCGGGTTCCGATCCGGGAGCCGCTGGATCTGGCGTTGAACCTGCTGCACAACGAATACCGCGACCGGATCCGAATTCAAAAAAACTATGGGGACATGCCCCCGGTGCAATGCCACCCGGGGCGCATGAGCCAGGTCTTCATGAACGTCCTCTCCAATGCTTGTCAGGCTATTCCCAATCGCGGTGAGATCCGGATCCGGACTTCGACGGACGACGGAGAGGCGGTGATCGAGATTGAGGACGACGGTTCCGGAATCAAGAAGGAACATCTGGGGAAGGTCTTCGAGCCCTTCTTTACCACCAAGGCCGTGGGTCAGGGCACGGGACTGGGTCTGAGCATCAGCTATGGGATCGTGCAACAGCACCAAGGGTCCATCGAAGTGGAGAGCGAAGTGGGACGCGGCACCCGTTTCTGCGTCCGGCTGCCCCTGAAATCATGAATGACAGGCACTCACTGCTGGTGGTCGACGACGAGGTGGGCAATCTCCAGAAGCTGCGCCGCACCTTCATCAACGATTACGAGGTGCTGGAGGCCGCCTCCGGCCGGGAGGCACTGGACCTGCTGCGCCGGCGGGAGGTCTCGGCCGTCATCACGGATCAACGGATGCCGGCCATGAGCGGTGTGGAGTTGCTGCATCGTTCGCTGCGGATCCGGCCCCAAGCGGTCCGGATCATCCTCACCGGGTACACCGAGTCGGAGGACCTGATGGACGCCATCAATCAGGGGCACGTCCATCGTTACATCACCAAACCCTGGGATCCTCGCTCGCTGCGGAAGGTGGTGAAGCAGGAGTTGGGCCGCTGGGAGTTGAAGCGGGAGCAGGAGCGTCTCGGCAGGGAGCTCCACCGGATCAACAGCCGTCTGGAGGCGGAAAACGTGAAGCTGCGAGAGGAAAAGCAGCTCTTGAAGGACTCCAGACCCAGGCTCGTCTACCGCAGCCGCGCCATCAAGGCGCTGCTTCGTTCGCTGGACCGGGTGGCCCCCACCGGTTCCACGGTCTTTCTGCAGGGGGAGACCGGAACCGGAAAGGAGCTCCTGGCCCGGTACGTTCATGATCGGAGCCCCAGAGCGGGTCAGGCCTTCGTCCCGGTCAACTGCGGCGCCGTCCCGGCCGACCTGGTGGAGAGCGCGTTTTTCGGACACAAGAGGGGAGCCTTCACCGGTGCGACGGAGGAGAGGAAGGGGTACTTCGAACTGGCCGATGGCGGCACGATTTTTTTGGACGAGGTGGGAGAGGCGCCGTTGGACCTTCAGGTGAAGCTGCTCCGGGCGCTTCAGGAGAGCGAGATCTTTCCGGTGGGTGCCGAAGCTCCCAAGAAGGTCGACGTCCGAGTGGTGGCGTCCACGAACCGGGACCTGAGCCGGGAAGTCGCCGAGCGTCGCTTTCGGCAGGATCTCTTCTTCCGCCTCAACGTGTTCACCGTCATGGTGCCTCCTCTCAGGGCACGGCCGGAAGACGTGGACGAGCTGGCCCAGTTCTTTCTGGAGCGTTCCTGCCGGCGGCTGAACAAGTTCGGCTGTGGTTTCGATCCCAGGACTCTGGAAGTGCTCCGAGGCTATTTCTGGCCCGGCAATGTCCGGGAACTGGAGAACGAAGTGGAGCGGCTGGTCATTCTTGCCGAGCCGGGCCGGCCCATCTCACCTTCGGCGCTGTCGGGGAGGATCTCCTTTCCACCCGAATCGGGCCCCGCCCGGGGGGCCTCCTTGAGGCAGAGGCTGGCCCAACTGGAACGCGAGCTCATCCTGGAGGCCCTCCGCGTCCACGACAACAACCGGAGCCGGGCCGCCGAAGCGCTCCAGGTGAGCCGCCAGACCATCATCTCCAAGCTCAAACGTTACGGAGCCGGAAAAACGTAGGGGCGCCCCTTGTGGGCGCCCTCTTCGGTCCAAAGCGATGCAAGACGGAGCCAGACCAGGCGTCGGCGGCTGGAAAACCACCGCTCCGGCGTCGAATGGTTGGTTCCGGCTATGCGTTGTTGGAAAAGGGCGGCCGGAAAGCCGCCCTTCCAAGCGCCGCGGCCGGGGGGAGGGAGTACGCCACCGGGGCTCAGGCAGCCTCCAGGCGTTGGCGCAACTGGCGGCGCCCGTAGAACAGGCGCGACTTGATCGTGCCTTCGGCGACCTTCAGGGATTCGGCGATTTCACGGATGGTGAAGCCTTCCAGGTCGTGCAGCCAGACCACCTTCCGGTGGTGTTCGTTGAGGGCCGAGATGCCGGCCCGGACTCGTTTCCTGATCTCCGTGCGCCGGAGCTCTTCAAAGGGGGTCCGCTGGGAGGCGTCCTCCAAGTGGACCCATTCCGAAACGTCCCCGTCCAAGTTGCGGCGATGCTTCCGGTTCCGCCGGAGCATCTCCAGGCAGACGTTGATGGTGATTCTGTTGATCCAGGTGCCCAGCTTGGAGTCGCCCCGGAACTTGTGGCACGCCCTGTGAACGTTGACGAAGGTCTCCTGCAGAGCGTCCCAGGCAGCCTGCTCCTCCTTGAGAATTCGGAGCGCCGTTCCGTAGATGTTGCCCTGGAATCGCATGAAGAGTTCCTGGAAGGCCCCCTCGTCCCCTTTGCGGATTCCCGAGACCAGCCGTCTTTCCCAAGATGTCGGTTTCGCAGCGAAAGCTCTCATGATCACCTCCTTCTGAGGCACTTCTGTAGCAAGACCCGTGCCAACAACCGAAACCGTTGATTTTGTTGAGTTTACGGCGGGCGACCAAAAACGGAGCCGTCAACAGGTTTGACAGTCGTCGAAAGCCCGTATCGATGGAAGCCCAATGATATCAATGAGATAGAATATGTAAAACAAATGGACACCGGGTGTCTGTCAATACGACAGTCACCGGACTCCTCTCCCTCAGGCCACGATCCGTCTCCGTGTTATAATTCCCGGTGGCTGGCATCCATCTTGAAACACTATCGAAGACTTGGCACGGGTGAGGTCTCCACTCCCTCACTGTTTTTCCTGCTCCGGCAGGACGTTCAGGACGTGAGGTCCAATTTCCGGAGCTCCAGGTCGGAATGTTTCCGCGGCGAATGGTTGGACGACGCCGGCCTGAACTGGACGCCGGACATGGTCGCTCCCGTGAATCCGGACGAGATCGAGGAGTTCGATCCCCCGAGAGAATTGGATTGGCCCGAATTCGCCGACAGCATGATCATCCATCACTCGATCCGTAACTACCGGCCCCGAATCTGGAAGAACATTGAGTTGGACCTCTACTCAAGGCCCCACGAGAGTCGGGAGGAATTTCTCCAACGTTGCCATCAGCGAGAGGTCCGGGAGCGGGTCCTGCAGCGGGAAGAGTTGCGGGATGTCTTCCTGCGCCGGGTCATCGAGCTGAAGACGGTGATGATTACGATGGTTTCCGAGGAGAAGTCGGGGGATACTCTCCGGGACCGCAGGCTGGCGACCGTCAGGAGCTTGTTTTCCGATCTGGCTCGGGAGTGGGATCAACTGCCTCTGCACGACGACGAACCCAGGGTCCGGAAAAGCACGGACGCCGCCGGAACGGACCGCGATCTCCATGAGATGGTCGAGTCGTTTCGCGCCGACCTGCGGTATCGGTTCGGTCGGATCCGGGTCGGATTTCGGCCCCACGTCGAGAACATCGAGACTTACGAGGTACCGGTGAACCACTCGCAGATCGAGATCATATCGCGCGGGTTCCTCTGGTCTTAGGAGAATCGGAACTGCGCGACGCCCCCAACCTGACGGCACCCGGTAACGACCAGGGCGACGCTTCTGGTCCCAGCGGATCGAAGCAGAGGAGTGATCGGCAATCATGGAGCGAGTCCTTCTGGCCATGAGCGGCGGCGTGGACAGCTCTGCCGCCGCGGTCCTGCTCCAGGACGCGGGCTACGAGATCGTGGGTTGCACCATGCAGCTGTGGGACCATCGCAAGGACCCGCAGGGAACCGCGGTCCGTTCCGGCCGTTGCTGCTCGCTGGACGACACCTACGACGCGCGCCGGGTGGCCGAACGGTTGTCGCTGCCGTTTTACGTCGTCAACATGGAGAAGGTCTTCCGGGAAAAGGTCATCCGGACCTTTATCGGAGAGTACCTGGAGGGCAGGACTCCGTCTCCCTGCGTCCTCTGCAATACCTTCGTCAAGTTCGACCGGTTGATGGATTTCGCTCGTCAGATCGGCTTCCCGCGGGTGGCCACCGGTCACTACGTTCGGGTGGACCATGATGGTGAGGACGGCCATGTGCTCCTGAAGGCCCGGGACACGGACAAGGACCAGTCCTATTTTCTGTTTGAGCTCAGCCAGGATCAGTTGGCCCGGACGCTCTTTCCCGTGGGCGAGTATCCCAAGGCCGCGGTTCGGGACATCGCCCGCGCCCAGGGGTTGATCACGGCCGACAAACCGGAGAGCCAGGAAATCTGTTTCGTCTCCGGCGGCAACTACACCGACTTCATTCGCCGGCAGGCCAAAGGGGTGGATCAGGGTTTTCTGCCGGTCCTGCAGGAGCAGCAGCGTCCCGGGCCGGTGCTCATGGGGGACGGCTCGAGGCTGGGGACTCACCGGGGACTGTTTCGATTCACGGTGGGACAGAGGCGGGGCTTGGGTATCTCGCATCCACGGCCTCTGTACGTCCTGCGTCTGGACCGGCGGAGGAACGCCGTGATCGTCGGTTACAGGGAGCAGCTGTTCAGCACGGGTCTGGTGGCCGAGCGGGTCCATTGGATCTCGGGACGGACGCCCCGGCGCCCGGTCCGAGCCTCGGTCAAAATCCGTTCCCGGCATGCCGAGGCCCCCGCGGAGATCAGCTGCGGGACGGCGGCAGGGGAGAACGGACGAGGAGTGGCGCGTGTCGTCTTCGACGCTCCTCAGATGTCGGTCTCGCCGGGTCAGGCAGCGGTCTTCTACCAGGGTGACCGGGTCTTGGGCGGAGGCTGGATTCGCGACCGGATCGAGTAACGAACCCCGGGCCGGGCGTCCGCGGCGATTCCGGCCGGGGAATTCGGCCCACCCGATATGACCCTGCGCGGAATATCGCAGCCGCGTGAAACTTCCGGCGCCCCGTCCAGTCCAATGGATGTGATTCCAAAAGTCTCCGTTCTGGTGGTGGCCGGAGAAACCTCCGGCGAACAGCATGCCGCGGCTCTGGTCCGGGAAGTCGACCGGCTCTGCCCCGGGGTCCGGATCCAGTGGTTCGGAAGCGGAAGCCAAAAAATGTCCCAGGCGGGTGTCGACCTGCTGGAGGACGTTTCCAAGCTCGCCGCCATCGGTCCCTGGGAGGCGGCTGGGAATCTGTCCAGTTATTGGAAGCTGTACCGGAACCTTCTCCGGGAGGTCCGGTTGCGCCGGACCAGACTCGCCATCCTGGTCGACTTCCCCGATTTCAATCTGAGGCTGGCCCGCCGCTTGAAACAGGCGGGTGTGACGGTCGTATATTTCATTGCACCCCAGGTTTGGGCTTGGCGCTCTTCGCGCGTCCGCCAGCTGCGGAGGGACGTGGACTTGGTACTGGCCGTTTTTCCCTTCGAGCAGGAGTACTTTCGAAGCCGGGGCGTCAACGCCCGCTACGTCGGGAATCCGTCGCTGGAGCGGCTTCGAAAAGTGGCGCCCGGTGGCGGCTCCGGACCCCAGGAGGAGCCGGTCGTAGCCTTGTTGCCGGGTAGCCGGATCCAGGAGGTGCAGCGAATCTTCCCGCGGTTGCTGGACGCGGCCCGCTACGCTTCCCGCCGCTGCCAGGCGCGATACTGGGTGGTCAAGGCTCCGGACGTACCGCTGGAGGAACTGAAGAAAGTCTATCGAAGCTGGTTGGGGAGGCGAGGCAAGCCCTTGCCCTTGGAGTTTCGGGAGGAGGACACGGCCCAAGTCCTTCCCCGGGCCGACTGTGCCATAATCAAAAGTGGGACCTCTACATTGGAAGCCACGTTGCTGCGCGTTCCGTTCGCCATGGTCTACCGGATGTCGTGGCCGACATGGATATTCGCCCGTCTTCTGGTCCGGACCCGGACCTACTCTCTGACCAACCTGGTCATGGGCGAACGTATCGTGCCCGAGTTCATTCAATGGCAAGCCCGGGGACGGACCATCGGCCGCTATCTGGTACGGCTTCTCACTCAGGAGGGGGAGAGGGCGAGCGTCAGGGAGAAATTAGGACAGGCCGCAGGCCGTCTGGGCCGGCAGAACGCGTATCGTGAAGCTGCGATGCGGGTCCGCCGTTATCTGTAGGAGTGATGCCATGAAAGTGCTGACTGCGATTGCTCTTCTGGTTCTGGGAAATGCCCTGGCATGGGCGCAGACGGCTCCCGCCGGACCGCGTCTGCTGGATGTGAGCCACTACGACATCGAGGTGGAGGTGGACCCCCAGGAGCGTTTCCTGGAGGGGACGGCCCGGATCACCTTCAAGGTCTTGGAGAACATCCTCAGCATTCCCTTCGATTTCAACAACCAACTCAGCATTCTGTCGACCCTGGACCAGGACGGGAACCGGTACTCGACCCGATTCGACGACCTGAGCCAGAAGAATATGAGGGTTCAGGGCCCCAAGTCCCTCAATCCGGGGACCGAGGTGACGCTCAGTTTCCGGTTCGAGGGGAATCTGGAAGGCGATGAATTCGCCTTCCTGAACGTCGCTCGCACCGAGAAGGCCGTGATCTCCCCCGACGGAGCCCTGCTCCTGACCGAAGGCCGCTGGTTCCCGCAACACCTGCTCCCCTTGGACTCGGCAACGGCCAAGGTGTCGGTCCGGGTTCCCCTCGGATTCTCGGCCGTAGCGCCCGGCCGCCTGGAGTCGATCCGGACCGAGGGCGTCACGGAAGTCTTCAATTGGACGAGTGACTTCCCCCTGACCGAGATCCCCGTGGTGGTCTCCCAATTCCTGCGCCAGACCTTCGAGGAGGGTCCGGTCCCGGTCAGTTTCCACGTGAGGGAGGATTTCAAGGACGACTTGGCTCCCTGGGCCCAGGAGATCGGAAAGATCCTGGAATTCTTCAACCAGGAGTACGGACCCGGCCCGCTGTCCAGTCTGGACCTGGTTTCGGTGGGCAAGGTGGAATTGGAGACCTCCGGGTCGTTCGGCCTGATATTGCTGGAATCCGGAATGCTCGAGGCCAGGCGGATGCCGGTGATGGAGTTGGCCAAGCGGCTGGCCCGTCATTGGTGGGGCTACTCGGCGCGCTTGAAGGGGGACCGGGACGTCTTCCTCCGAGAGGGTTTCTGTACCTATGCCGCTCTCCGCTACATGGAGGTGAACCACGCCGACGATTTTCGTGCCGTGTTGGCGCGTGAGGCCGTGGACGCCAT
Organism: uncultured Acidobacteriota bacterium; assembly: GCA_951812665.1. Classification (GTDB taxonomy): domain Bacteria; phylum Acidobacteriota; class UBA6911; order RPQK01; family JAJDTT01; genus JAJDTT01. The sequence goes on along the minus strand of CATOST010000010.1, from coordinate 60,728 downwards.
GAAGCACCAGAAACTGGCGCCCATCACCGAGGGCCTCACCTTCAAACCCGGCTCTTCCCAGTACGAGTCCATCGTCGGCAGCAAGGGGGCCTGGGTGCTCTACATGTTGGGTCAGCTCATCGGCCGGGATGATTTCAATGGGTATTTCAAAGAGTGGTATCAGGAGCGGAAGGACCAGGAGACCGGCCTCTCCGAATTCGTCGACTTCGTCCAACGGAAGACCGGCGAAGACTACGGCTGGTTCTTCGTCCAGTGGGTCGAGTCGGTCGGAGTCCCCGAGTTCAAGATCGACTACAACATCTACAAACTGAGAGACGGGAGCTTCCAGATCCGCGGTCAGGTGAAGCAGGACATCGACCTCTTCCGCATGCCGGCCGACCTGCGAATCGAGACCAAGGGCGAGGCCAAGGACGACAAATTGGTCATCGGAGGCCGCTCCACCTCGTTCAAGCTCGATATGCAGAACCGGCCTCTCCGGGTGGTGGTGGATCCCAACGGGAAGATCCTGAACGATTCGGACCGGATGCGAGTCCTGGTCCACATCGCGCTGGGTGAGGACTACCAGCGAAAATCGGAGTTCGTGGCGGCGATTCAGGAATTCGAGAAGGCCAAGGAGATGGACGACAGAAGCTCCATGGCCAGCTATCGGCTGGGTGAGGTGTTCTTCGAGCAGCACAGCTTCTCCAATTCGGCCAACGCCTTCCGGGAGTCGCTCAACGGGAACCTGAATCCCCCCTGGATCGAGACCTGGATCCACATCTACCTGGGAAAGATCTACGACATTCTGGGCCAGCGGGAACGGGCCAAGTCGGAATACCGCAAGGCCGCCAACAGCAAGATCGATTACAACGGAGCCCAGGCCGAAGCCAAGAAATACCTCGAGGAGCCCTTCACCCGCCCCCGCACCGTCTCCGGATAAGCCGAGCGGCGTCTGGAGCGGCGTCTTTCAGGCGCCGATTGGAAGGGCGTCTGGAGCGGCGTCCTTCTGGGTGCCGATTGGAAGGGCGTCTTTCAGGCGCCCAGTCCCTCTTCCCTGTTAAACTAGTCCCCCATGGCGGAATTCACGGCGGGCGCCTAACGCCGTCGCCAGTGACTTCGACCATGGTTTCTCGGCTCAGGGTGGGGGTATAGCTCAGCTGGAAGAGCACCTGCTTTGCAAGCAGGGGGTCGTCGGTTCGAGTCCGATTACCTCCACCAACTCTAATGCTGACGCCATCCCGGCAGTCCCATCGGGAGAACCGGCGTGATCACGTCACTTCGCCTCTTGGATTTCAAGAACTTCGCCGACGAAACGCTGCGCGTCGGTCCGTTTACCGTGGTTGTAGGCGCCAACGCCAGCGGTAAGAGCAACATCCGGGACGCGTTCCGTTTCCTCCAAGGTATCGGCCGTGGTTATACGCTGGCAGAGATCATCGGCGGAAAATATGGCGCGGACGGGCGAGGTGAGTGGCGACCGATCCGCGGCGCCGCAAACGAAATCATCCGCTTCGACCAACCTGCTTTCGCACTTGAGATCGGCCTGACGTTGGGAAATGAGAAGGCTACCTATTCCATAGAAGTCAGTCCCGAACGGTTTCGAACCACCGGGTTCAGGATTACATATGAATGCCTCCGCATGGGTCAGAAAGAAGTCTATACGAAGCCTCGAACCCCATACGAAGAAATATACATCGAGCTTGACAATGGTCGTCGAATCGACATCAAGCGGGATCGGCCGGCGTTGACGCAGCTTTGCGAAAGCCGACAAGTAGGGATTCGGTATAGGGATCGCACTAGACCGGTCATCAATGCCCTCGGAAGCATGCGTTTTCTGGAACCGTCGCTGGACCGGATGCGCGAGCCCACGTTTCCTGGGGCGAACGTGTTAGGCGATTCGGGCGAAAATTTGCCGACGGTGTTAGAGGGAATCTGTTCCGACGCACAGCATGGGGAGATTCTGGCGAGTTGGGTGCGGGAACTCACGCCGATGGATGTGCGGGGCCTCGAGTTTCCGCCTGATCCCAGCGGACGCGTTCATCTCATGCTCTGCGAAGCCAACGGCAGGAAAGTCTCGGCCTATAGTGCTTCGGACGGTACTCTACGCTTTCTCGTGATACTGGCCGCGCTGTTCGGTAAAGACTCGAAGGAGATGTATTTCTTCGAGGAGTTGGACAACGGTATCCACCCGGTAAGGCTGCATCTGTTGGTGGATCTGATTGAACGGCAAGCCGAGAAGGGCGGAATTCAGGTGCTCACGACGACTCACGCACCGACGCTGTTGGCCGCAATCAACGATGTAACGTTTGAAAACACATCCGTGGTGTGCCGCTTGGAACACAATTCCGATGCAATCATCCGTCGAGTTGCCGATCTTCCCAATGCGCGGGAACTGCGGAAAGATCAAGGCCTGGGCCGGCTCCATGAATCCGGTTGGATGGAGGATGCGCTCTTTTTCACCGAAGACTACGATGAAGCGGAGGACGACTCTTGAGAGTCCTCGTCATTGATCGCGATGGCGAGGAAGGTCGCCGGAGGAGACTCGACCAGATCGAAGCAGAATTCGGTTGCACCTACATATTCCTTGCGGAGAACGCTTGGGAAGAACTTGAAACCTGGGTTCTTGCGGGTCTGGACCTGCCCGCCCACTGGCGCTGGGCCGACGTTCGTGCTGACGTCCACGTCAAGGAGAATTACTTCGACAGACTGGCAAAAGTCGCCACGGCATTCGACCGTCCCTGCATCCCGGCGGACTGCGTTGCTATCGGCTCACATACTCCCGGTATGCACCCGAATCGCGCCTTGTCCGGCGGGCGCAGGAACGGTCTCGGTGCTCGCGGGACTTTCACCACGGACTGCTAGGGGAGACGTCGGGCCAGTTGCCTGAAATCACGGGCGGCATCCAAAACGGCGCTCATATGTCCGCCGATGGCGCCGCCGGACACGGATAGCTGAAAGATCGGTTTGCGGTGTTCCTGCGCCATCGGCACCAGGCTGCGGTAGTGCTTGACGGTGGCCAGACACGGAGATTTGACCCTTGGTCCGGGCTGAGAGTATTTTGAAGCATGGATCGCATCACCCTGGAACCGGACAAGCGGGGGGGGAAGCCGTGCATTCGCGGACTCCGGATCACGGTGTACGATATCCTCGAGTACTTGGCCTCCGGGATGACAGAAGCGGAAATCCTGGCGGATTTCCCGGACTTGGAGCGCGAAGACATCTGGGCAGCACTGACGTTTGCAGCGGAGCGTGAGCGCAGGCTCGTTTCGATACCGCCCCGGTGAAGCTCTTCTTCGACCAGAACGTCTCTCCGCGTCTCGTGGCTGGCCTATCGGATATGTATCCGGGGTCCGTCCACGTTCGAGACGTCGGCCTGGCCCGAGCGAACGACGCCGTGATCTGGGGTTACGCCAGGGACCACGGTCTCACCATTGTCTCGAAGGACTCGGACTTCCACCAGGTGAGCTTCCTGCGGGGTCCGCCTCCGAAGGTCATCTGGATTCGGCGAGGCAACTGCACCACGGCCGACATCAAAGCGTTGCTGCGATCCAGCCGGACCGAGATTCGCGCCTTCGGGACAGACGCGGCGGCAGCGTTCCTGGCGCTTTCGTAGGCGACGGCCGAATCGCGTTACACTCCCCACCCGCCTTCATCTCGACGAGTTCCATGCAGCGAGTCTCCAATTCAGCTCTCGGAGTTTTGAGTCCCGCCCTCTTGGCGATACGTCGGGCCAGTTGTCTGAAGTCACGGGCCGCGTCCAAAACGGCGCTCATTCAGAACCGGAGCAGTCAATTCTGCTTGCCCCGGATGATCGCCGTCACGAACCTGTCATCGACCAGAAATTCCGGGTCGGCGTGCCCTTCATCGCGAAGCGCTCTTTGAGCGATGGCGATACCGACACCGAAACGCTGCAAGAAACCAAGGACCTTCATGGCGTCCGCCAGATTCGGATTTCGGTAATCCGTGACCCCAGCCCGGCCGAAATTGACAGGTGCCACGATCCCGAATGGACCGCCGGGACTTTGAATCTCGATCCTGTCGTTGAACCAACTGATCCGGACGGGTGCGTAGGTGTCATATTCTCGATCGTCCAACCTCATGGTCAAGCCTCCGCACGTTGCAGCTACGGCTGCGGGTTGAACCGGATGGCGGTGTAGTCGGAGGTCGGCTCGTGCCGGTCGGGAGCGCCCGGAGCATGCAGCAACTCACCGGCGAAGTCGTCGCTCGCCTCGACATCGGCAAGTATAGACTTCTCGGGGTCATGCCGCGACGATTCTTGGCGCGATCTCACTCCGCCGGCCGGACGAAGCCCCGCCGCAACAGGTGGTCCACTATTCCCTCAGCGTTTTCCTGGGGAGAATGCCGCACCGTGTCCAGGATGATTTCAGGGTCCCTGGGAGATTCGTAGGGGTCGTCGACTCCGGTGAACCCGCGAATTTCTCCGCGCCGGGCCTTGGCGTACATGCCCTTGGTGTCCCGCTCCTCGCAGACCTCGAGGGGAGTGTCCACGAACACTTCCACGAAATGGCCGCTTCCCACCATGGACCGGACCTGATTTCGGGTCTCCCGGTACGGACTCACCGCGGCGCAGATCACCGTGCCTCCATGCCGGACGATCTGGGCCGCCACGAAGCCGATACGGAGAATGTTGGTGTCCCGGTCCTCCTTGCTGAAGCCCAGCCCTTTGGAGAGATGGGTCCGGACCACGTCGCCGTCCAGAACCGTGACCCTCCTGCCCTGTTCCTGGAGCAGAACCGTGAGGACCTGGGCCGTCGTCGACTTCCCGGACCCGCTGAATCCGGTGAGCCAGATACAGACTCCCTGGCGGTGGCGCGGCGGGTAGGCTTCCGCCAGAATGTCCGCCACCTCGGGCCGAGTGAACCAGTGGGGCAGGTCCCTTCCTTTGCGCAGATAGTCGTCCCGCACCTGGGATCCCGAGATGGACGCGGTCCGAGTCGCGGGGTGCCCGCGGCCGACCTCTTCGTACCGGTCCTCTTCCGGCAGATAGACCAGTTGCCGGAAGGGAATCATCCTCACTCCCGTCTCACCGCTGAAACGCCGCACCAGTTCCTGTGCCTCGTAAGGCTCGTAAAAAGGAAGGCCTCCCCGACCGGTTCCCGGACTGGCGTGGTCCCGGCCGACGATCAGGGCGTTGGCTCCGTAGTTTCTTCGAATCAGGGCGTGCCAGAGCGCCTCCCGGGGACCGGCCATCCGCATGGCCAAGGGGAGAAGACTCAGAAGTACCCGCCGGGAATCGTAGTAGTTGCGGGCCAGGACCTTGTAGGTGCGGACCCGCGTGTATTGGTCCACGTCGCCCGGACGGGTCATGCCCACGACGGGATGCAGCAGCAAGGCCCCACCGGTCTCGTCCATGGCCCGGCGAGTCAGTTCCTCATGAGCCCGATGCAGCGGATTCCGGGTCTGAAAGGCGACCACGTCGGAAAAATTCATCTCCAACAGGCGGGCACGCGTCTGACTCGGGGTCAGTCGCAACTCGGCAAAGTCGGGCCGGCGGGGAGGAGGCAGCACCTTGAGCCGTCCTGACAGGTTGACTTCGCCCCAGCCATGCATTTCGGCGACCAGAGGATGCCGCATGTCCAGGGTGCCGAGCACTCCCTTTGCCGTCGCCCGGACATCCCAATCGTAGATCTCCTCCACCGTCATGATCGCCAGCAAGTCGTTCCTGGAGTCCCGGAGCGCGATCTCGGTATCCAGCCGAAACTCCGGTGAGGCGGCAACGGGAAGTACGACGGGGACGGGAAAGAGGGCGCCCGCCTCCAGCCGCATCTCCCCCACCACCCGCTCGTGGTCGGCTCGGCTCATGAAGCGGGTCAGAGGGGAGAAGGCCCCGGACGCCATGAGCTCCAGGTCCAGCGCAGTCCGCCGGGACAACTGAAGGGAAGGGAGATAGGAAGCCCGAGCCCTGAGTTCTTCGGACTCCTCGGGACTGGCCAGAAGATCCACGAGCCGATCCCCCCAGGGAGAGATCAGTCTGTGCTTCGGGTTGGAGTCGTGCGCCGGCGCCTCGGAGGGCGGCATGGTGCTCATTACGGGTTCCCGAACGGAGGGTCAGCGATCAGTCGGCTTTCCGAAGGCAGTGGATCCCGCATTCCCGGGCGCTTCCCTGTTCCCACCACCAACGTCCGGCGCGTGAGTGCTCGCCGGGTCGCAGAGCCCGTGTGCAGGGCGCACAGCCGATGCTTCCGAAACCCTGGTCGTACAAGGGATGATGCGGAACCCGGTTCCGCCGAATATAGCTCCACACTTGGTCGTGGGTCCAATCCGCCAGCGGACTCAGCTTGATCTTGGAGCCGTGCCGCCAGTCGGTCTCCAGCTTGCAGACGCCCGCGCGGTTCGAAGACTGACCTCTCCTCAAGCCGACCATCCAGGCATCGAGAGGTTGAAGCATCCGTGCCAGCGGCTCCACCTTTCGGACGTGGCAACAGCGCTTCCGTTCTTCCCGGGATCGGTAAAAGAGGTTCACGCCGGATTCCTGCACCATGGTCTCCACGCTCTCGGCATGAGGGAAGAAGACCTCCGGCCGGATCCCGTAGTGGTCCCGGATGCGGTCCATCATTTCGTAGGTTTCGGCCGGGAGCCGTCCCGTGTCGATGGTCATGACCCGGACGTCCTTGCGATAGCGCCAGCACAGATCCAGGATCACCATTCCCTCGGCCTGAAAACTGGTGCAGACGGCGATCCGGGGATGCCATCGATCCAACGCCCAAGCCACCAGTTTCTCGGCTGACATCATTTCAGCCGGAGCCGGCAAGGGCGCGACATTGGGTTGAATCTGTGTCTCCATGACCGTGTCTTCCGACGACGCGGCGCATTATCAAGTATTCCGATCGGAGTTGTCAAGAAAGAAATTGGGAGGGGAGTTTCTTGTCCCCCAGTGGGGCGACTTTCTTGCCGCCCACTGGAGGGGCGGCTTTCTTGCCGCCCATTGGGACAGGCGACTTTCTTGTCGCCTGCTCTTCTGTACTGCTATGCAATTCCGTGGCCGGAATGTGTAGAGTGGGGACTCCGTCCCCCCTGCCCCCCTAATCGGCGGCAAGAAAGCCGCCGCTCCTCGGCGACAAGAAAGTCGCCGCTCCTTTCCTGTTGAATTCGTCCCACCGGAACCGATACGGTTTCCTGGATGAAGGTCGACGTCCTCATCGTGGGTGCGGGTTTTGCCGGCGCCTCCACCGCGTTTCACCTGAGCCGGTCGTTCGCGGGCTCGATCCTGGTGATCGATCAGGAATCGGTGCCCGGATTCCACGCCTCGGGCCGGAATGCCGCCATGGTGCGGCAGCACGAGGAGCGGGAGGACATCCGGCGGGCCGCCGCCGCCAGTCGCCGGGCCTACGACCGGTACCAGCCGGAACTGGGCTTTCGTCAGGTCGGATCGTTACTTCTGGCATCGGCGGACCGGTTGGAGGCCATGCGGGAACCGGCCCGGATCGAATCGTATCTCTTGAGTCCGCGGGAAGCCCGCCGGAGAGTCCCGTTGCTGGACTGCCACGAATTCGGCGCCGCACTCTGGACACCGGCGGACGGCATCATGGACATTTCCGCTCTGCTTCAGCTCTATCTCACCGGAAGCCGGGAACGGGGTGTCTCCTTCCTCTTCGACTGCCGCCTGCGCGGCTGCCGGGGAACGGGTCCGTTCCGACTCGATACCACACAGGGCGAAATCATGGCCCACCGCCTGGTCAACGCCGCCGGCGCCTGGGCTCCCCGCGTCAGCCGCCTCGCCGGCGCCTCCTCGGTCCCCATGCTTCCGTTGAAGCGCCATCTCTTTGTTCTGGGACGAGTTCCGCGGGTGGGAGCCGATTGGCCCATCGTCTGGAATCTGGTGGACAATTTTTATTTCAGACCCGAATCCGACGGACTCCTCATCAGCGTCTGTGACGAGGGCGTGACCGAGAGCCTGGAACCCACCGTGGACGCGGACATGACCGAGGAGCTGGCCCAGCTCTGCTGGTCCAAGCTGCCCCAGCTCAGGGACGCCGTTCAGGAACGAGTCTGGTCCTGCTTTCGAACCAAGGCCACCGACACCTCCTTCGTCATCGGCTGGGACCCTACGCTGGAGAATTTCTTCTGGGTCGCCGCCCTGGGCGGCCACGGAATGGGAGTGAGCTGGGAGGTTGGCCGCCGCGCCGCCGGAAAATTCCTGAACCGTGCGCATTCCGATTCCTTCGATCCGGACCGATTCCTGTAGGGGCACCCCTTGTGGGTGCCCTCTTATACATCCCTTGGTGGGTGCCCTCTTGCTGGTACACTAGGCACGGAACCTCCCGCTGAGGTCCGGAGAGGAAAGAAGACGGTGATGAGACGACAGAGGACCGGCTCGGTGGTGTGCCGCTCCTGCGGCCGGCTGGTGGGAGTCAACGACGCCGAGTGCTACGAGTGCGGCAGCAAGAACCCGGGTCTCTGGGGATACACTCCCCTGGTGCGGATCCTGGGCGACGATCTGGGTTTTCTCCGCCTGGTGATGGTGGGCTGCATCTTCTTGTACATCGCCACCCTGATCGTGGGCTCCTCGGAAACCGGGAGGGGAGGAATGTTCTCCCTGTTGTCTCCCAGCCAGACCGGCCTGTTCCTGTTCGGAGCCAGCGGCGCCGTTCCCGTCTTCCGGTACGATCGATGGTGGACCCTGCTCAGCGCCGGTTGGCTCCACGGCGGACTGCTCCACATCGGGTTCAACCTGATGTGGGTTCGCCAGTTGGCGCCGGTCACCGCCGAGATCTACGGAGCCGGCCGCATGGTCCTCATCTACACCGTAGCGACCGTCACCGGCTTCGGCTTGAGCACTCTGACCGGCATGTATCTTCCCTTCCTGCCCGGACCACTCAAGGGAGCCATGTTCTCCGTTGGCGCCTCCGCACCCATATTCGGTCTCCTGGGAGCTCTGGTCTACTCCGGCCGCCGCGGCATCGGCAGTCACGTCAGCCAGCAGGCCCGAGGGTACGCCATTATCCTGGGGATCTTCGGGTTCATCTTCCCGGCAGTCGACAACTGGGCTCATGCGGGTGGATTTCTGGGGGGCTACCTGTTGGCTCGCTGGCTGGACCCCATGCAACCCGAGCGGCTGAATCACTTGGTCGCCGCTGCCGTCTGCATCGTCCTCACCGTCCTCTCCATCGTCGTCTCCGTAGTCCACGGATACCGCTTTTTGTAGTTGTTCCCCTTTCCTCTTTCCTTCCCATTGCTATACTTCCGGGCATGAAGAAACTGACCGAAGCCCAGATCTCTCAGTATCGAACCCAGGGCTACCTGATCGTGGAAAACGTCATCCCCCCGGACGAGGTGGAGCGGCTGAAACAGCGAACGGCGGACATCGCCGACGGACGAGTCCCCTTTCCTGAGGGGAATCTGGAGTTGGAGCCCACGGCCAACGGCCGCCGTTCCGTCGAGACGATTCGCAAGCTGGACCATTGCGCCGAGAACGACCCCGTTTTTCTCCGCCACGCCAGGAACGACGCCATTCTGGACATGGTGGAGGACCTGATCGGTCCTGACGTGAAGCTCTTCGAGAGCCAACTCTTCATGAAGCCGCCGGGCGGCGTCGAGAAGCCCTACCACCAGGATTCGGCCTATTTCACCATCGACCCCATGGCGCTGGTCACCTGCTGGTCGGCGCTGGATGACGTCACCGTGGCCAACGGGAGCATGTGGGTGATTCCGGGCAGCCACCTCGGGGGAGTCTTGGACCATGGCGAGCCCTGGCAGATCGGTGACCGTATCGACAAGCAGGTTCCGGCGAGCGCCATGGACCTGGCGTCCCAGGTGCCCATGGTGATGCCGGCCGGGAGCTGCTCATTCCATCACAGCCTGCTGCTGCACAGCTCGCGGCCCAACCGGACGAATCACTCCAGACGCGGTTTCGCCGTGCACTACATGACTGCCCGCTCCAAGTGGACGAACCCGTCGACGCCCGCCCCGAACTATCGGCTGCTGAGGGGCCGGGAGTATCCCGGCTGCGTCTGATCCGCGATCTCAGTCCGCCTTTTTCTCCTCTTCTTCCTTGTCGGTCTTCTTCTCGGGAGGATCGGGGGCGAGTTCCTGGCCCAGGACAACTTCCAGCTCGGGCAGTGACTTGCGCAAGCCGTCCACCCCTTCCGGGGTCACCTTGGTCTTCCAGACGAACAGCTTCCGGAGTTTGGAGAGGCCCTTCAGGTGCTGGAGGCCGGCGTCACTGACCGCCGTCTCGTACAGGTTCAGGTAGACCAGGTTGGTCAGGTCCTTGAGATGCACCAGTCCGGCGTCGGTAATGGCGGTCTTTTCCAGGTGGAGGCGCTGGAGGGTCTTGAGTCCCTTCAAGTGGGCCAGACCGGCATCGGTGACGGCCGTATTGCGAAGGTTCAGGTTGACCACGTTCGCGAGCTGCTCCAGGGGCGCCAGATCTCCGTCCGCTGCCGGTTCCGAGGCCAGATGGAAGGCGACGTCGAGGCTGGGGTCATTTTGGGCGACTTCCAGCACCAGCCCCCCTTTCTCCTGGATGCTGGCGATGGCATCCGTTTCCGCCGGTGACGTTTCAGTCTCCCCGAGTGCGGAAACGGAGGCCGAAAGCAGAACAATTGCGAGACCAATCGGTTTCTTCATGACGTTTGTCTCCCTCATGGAACGTTCACGCAACCAAATGACAGGCCGCCCAGTGGCCCGGCCGAACCTCCTGGAGCGGGGGGTCCTCCCGGTGACATCGATCGATGGCAACCGGACAGCGGGTGCAGAAGTTGCAGCCGGCCGGCGGGTCTGCCGGGTCGGGTGGATCTCCCTTCAAGACGGTTCTGCTGCGCCGGGACTCGAGATCGGGATCGGGCAGGGGAACCGCCGAGATCAGAGCCTGCGTGTAGGGGTGCAGCGGAGCCTCGTAGAGGTCGTCCCGGTCGGCCAGCTCGACGATCCGGCCCAGGTACATGACCGCGACCCGGTCGCTGATGTGCCGGACCATGCTCAGATCGTGGGCGATGAACAGGTAGGTCAGGCCGAACCGATCCTGGAGATCCCCCAGAAGATTGATGACCTGCGCCTGAATCGAGACGTCCAGAGCCGAAACCGGCTCGTCGCAGATGATGAAGTCGGGTTGCAGGGCCAGGGCCCGGGCGATGCCGATCCGCTGGCGCTGGCCGCCGGAGAACTCGTGTGGATAGCGGTCGGCGTAGCCGGAATTGAGTCCCACCAGCTCCATGAGCTCCCGCACCCTTTCTTTCCGGCGCCCCCGGGCCAAATCATGGATCTCCAGCGGTTCGGACAGGATCCGTCCCGCCGTCATCCGGGGGTTCAGGGAGGCGTATGGATCCTGGAAGATCATCTGCATCCGGCGGCGCATGCGCCTCAGAGCCCGGCCTTTGAGCTCGGTCAGCTCCACGCCGTCCAGGAAGACCCGGCCTGCGGTGGGACGCTGCAGTTGCAGGATGGCCCGCCCGGTGCTCGACTTGCCGCAACCGCTCTCTCCCACCAGCCCCAGCGTCTCCCCTTTCCGAATCAGGAAGGAGATGCCGTCGACGGCGCGCACCGCTCCCACTTGGCGCCGGAACAGGACGCCCCGGTTCACCGGGTAGTACTGCTTGAGTCCTTCCACCCGCACCAGTTCCGGCGCGTCCGGGACAGTCAACCGGCACCTCCCACCAGTTCGTCCTGCTCCCAGCAGGACACCAAATGAGCCGGTCCCACCGTCTCCAGCGCGGGGACCTGCCGGCGGCACCGCTCCACAGTGTGCTCGCAACGCGGAGCGAAGGGACAGCCCGGAAGCTTCTCGATCAGGTCGGGGGGCTGCCCCGGAATGGAGACCAGGCGCTCCCGCCCGGCGCCGGCATGCGGGGTGGCTCGCAGGAGACCTCGGGTGTAAGGGTGCCGGGGAGTTGCGTAGAGGTCTCGGACGTCGGCCTCCTCCACGATGGCGCCGGCGTACATGACCATCACCCGCTGGGCCAGCCGGGCGATCACTCCCAGGTCGTGGCTGATCCAGAGCACCGCCATCCCCAGCTTCTGCTGCAGTTCCTTGACCAGGTCCACGATCTGGGCCTGCAGGGTCACGTCCAGCGCGGTCGTCGGTTCGTCCGCGATCAGGACTCGCGGATTGCACGCCAGGGCCATGGCGATCATGGCCCGCTGGCGCATTCCACCGGAGAACTCGTGAGGGTACTGGTCCAGCCGCCTCTTCGGGTCGGGGATCCCCACCAGGCCCAGCAGCTCGCCGGCCCGGTCCCGGGACTGGCGGTAGGTCATACCCTCGTGCAACCGCAACACCTCCTGGATCTGGAAGCCGATGGTCAGAACGGGGTTGAGGGAAGCCAGCGGGTCCTGAAAGACCATGGCGATCTCGGACCAGCGGACCTTGCGCATCTCCTCCTCGCTGAGCTTCAGCAGGTCCCGTCCGTCGAAGCGGATCTCGCCTCCCACGATCTTTCCGGGAGGGTCGGGCAGGAGTCTGAGCAGGCAGAGGGCGCTGGCGCTCTTGCCGCAGCCGCTCTCGCCCACGAGTCCCAGAGTCTCCCCCTGATCCAGAGAGTAGGAGATGGAGTCGACGGCTCGAACCACGCCGCCGGGCGTATGGTAGCGGGCACTCAATCGTTTTACTTCCAGCAGGTGAGTCACAGGTGCGGATCCCCAGCCGCGCCTCTATGCGGGACGGTTGACCCCGGGCCATGGAGGCCGCCAATATACCGTCGCGAGCCCGGCTCGGGCAAGACGGGAGTCAGGAACTGATGATGTCGACGCTGCTGCCGGTTTTCCGATTTTTGCTCCTGACGGCCATTGTCTGTGTGGCCGCTCCGGCTTGTAGCGGGCATGCGGATCTCCCCATTCCGGAGCCCGGAAAGACCTTGGTCATCGGCGTTTCCCAGGAACCGGACGCTCTTTTCGGAATCGTGGGAAACCTGATGGTTTCGGGCGACGTGGGCTCCTTCATCTGGCGTCCGTTGCTGCTCATCGATTCCCGGCGGCGGCCCTACTGCGTGCTCTGTACCGAGTTGCCCAGCCTGGAGAACGGTCTCTTGAAGGTGGACTACGAAAAGGGGGTGATGGACGCCACCTTCCATCTGAGGCGGGGTCTGCAATGGGCCGACGGAACCGAGATCACCGCCCACGATGCCGCGTTCGCGTGGGAGCTCATGAGTGACGAACAGTATCCTCACGGGGCGTCCTACATGGAGCCCATCGGCGACGTGGAGGCCTTGGATTCTCACACGATCCGGGTGGCCTACAAGACGTTGTGGCCCTTCGGGAACTCGGACCTCCGGTTGCGTCTCATCCCTGAGCGCTACTATCGCCCCATCTGGAAGCAGTACCGCTCGGAGGGAGGAGCCTACTGGGACCGGTTCCTGGCCGACGAGAGGGTCAGCGTCTATCCGCGGGCCAACGGTCCCTTCCAGGTCCGGGAATGGGTCTCGGGCAGCCATATCCTGTTGGTCCGCAATCCAGCCTACAACTTGGGCCCGCCGCCCAGCCTGGAGCGGATCCTGGTGCGGGTGATTCCCGATCTCAACGCCTTGGCCATCGCCGTCTCCACCCGGCAGGTCCAGCTCACGGACGGCTGGCTCACGCTGGAGCAGGCTCGTGAATTGGAGGAGACACCCGGGATCGAAATCCGGTATGTGGAGGTGGCTTGGCTGGAGCATGCCACTTTGCAGATCAAGCACCCCCCTTTCGACGACCTGAGGGTGCGGCAGGCCCTTCTTCTGGCCGTCGACCGGGCCGGGATCAACCACGCCATCTTTCGGGGAAAGCAGCCCCCGGCCCACTCCTGGGTCCACCCCAGTCATCCGGCTCACAACCCCGGGCTGTCCCGGTATGGTTATGATCCGGAACAGGCGCAAAGGCTCCTGGAGCAGGCCGGTTGGACCAGGGAAGGGGACGGGCCGCTCCGAAACGCCCGGGGAGAGCCCATGCGCCTGACCCTGATCACGATAGCGGGGGACCGGACCCGGCTGCAGGTGGTGTCCGTGCTCCAGGCCCTGTGGCAGGAGTTGGGCATCCGGGTGGAGATCCGGCCCGAATCGGCGCGGCTGCTCTTTCCGGACACGCTGCAGAAACAGAATCTGCCACCGGGAGGCGTGGCCGTCTGGCGCTGGGTGGTCCAGCCCGAAGCCACGGTGTCGGCCTATGGGCTCTGGTGGCCCAATGCCACCAACCTGGATCAGTTGACGCCAAGGTCGCCTTGGGACGCGGTCCAGGAGAACAAGGACCTGATCCGGCAGGCGCTGGGCACCATTGACGACGAGGAGCGCTATGGCCTGCTGCGCCGCCAGCAGGAGGTCTGGGTTCGCGAGCTGCCCACCCTGCCCCTGTACTGGCACGTCCGGGTCGTGAGCATGGACCAGCGGCTGACCGGCTACGTCCCGTACCCCGATCATTACCTGGGTTGGGGAGTAGACGAGTGGCGTCTGGGAGCGGCGGCATTCTTGCCGCCGAACAGGAGGGGCGGCTTTCTTGCCGCCCACTGGGAGGGGCGACTTTCTTGTCGCCCACTGGAAGGGGCGGCTTTCTTGCCGCCCACTGGGACCGGCGACTTTCTTGTCGCCGGATTCCGAACCAACCTGGCACCAAGCCGCCACCGGACCACAGGAAAGCCCTCCCTCTTCAATTCGGAATCTCCCAACGGAGCCGACTGATGTATCGACATTTGCTGAGGCGCACGGCGCAGACCATCCCCGTGGTCTTCTTCGTGACCGTTGTGGTCTTCAGCCTGATGCAACTGGCGCCGGGGGACCCCATGGACATGCTGGTGCTGTCCAATCCCAACGTGACGCCGGAGGAAGTCCAGCACTTGAGGGAAGTCTATGGCCTGGACGATCCGATACATGTCCAATACTTCCGCTGGTTGTCCCAGGTCGCTCAGGGGAACCTGGGCTATTCCCGCCTCTACCACCGGCCCATTACCAGCATCCTGCCTCAACGCCTGGCCAACACCCTGGCCCTGACCGGCCTCAGCCTGCTGGTGAGCATCCTCATTGCCATTCCCATCGGGATCTACAGCGCTCTGCGCCAGTATTCCCTGGTCGACTATCTGCTTTCGCTGGTGGCCTTCGTGGGGATCTCCTTTCCCGTGTTCTGGTCGGGGATTCTGGTGATCCTCCTCTTCTCGGTGGTTCTCGGCTGGCTGCCGCCGGGAGGGCATCCCTCCATCGAGCCGGGCCTGGGCTTCTGGGGGCAGGCCCGGTACTACGTCGCCCCGGTTCTGGTGCTGAGCTTCTTCAGCACCGCCAGTTGGATGCGTTACATGCGTTCCAGCCTGCTGGAGGTGATCCGCCAGGACTACATTCTGACGGCCCGGGCCAAGGGTCTTTCGGGAAGGGTGATCTGGTTGCGCCACGCCCTCAGGAACGCTCTGATTCCCATCGTGACCCTGATTGCCCTGACCATTCCCGCCCTGATCGGCGGAGCCGTGGTGACCGAGATCGTCTTCTCGTGGCCCGGCATGGGGAGGTTGATCTTCGATTCGCTGATGAACAACGACTATTACCTGGCTATGGCCATCTTCCTCATCTTCGGGGTGCTGGTGGCCCTGTTCAATCTGCTGGCCGAAGTGGCGTACGCCTTTCTGGACCCCAGGATCCGAATGGAGTAACCGCCCACCATGGAACCCTCTCAACCCCGATCGGGCGTTACCGCCTGGCAGCGGCTCCGCCGGCATCGCCTGGCCATGGTCTCCTTGAGCCTCCTGGGAGTCATCGCCCTGGCCTCGCTGCTGGGACCCTGGCTCTCGCCTCACAGCTACAGCCGGATCCAGCTGCAGCAGCATCTGCAACCCCCCTCCGCGTCCCACTGGCTGGGGACGGACGAGCTCGGCCGCGACGTCCTGACGCGGCTGATGCAGGGAGGGCGCGTCTCCCTCTTCGTGGGCCTCTCGGCGGCTCTGCTGAGCGCCCTGGCCGGCATCCTCATCGGCGCCGTCTCGGGATACTTCGGGGGTTTCATCGACACTCTCCTGATGCGTTTCACCGACCTCATGCTCTCCATTCCCAGCCTGCCCCTGCTCCTGATCCTCTCCCGCCTGGGGAAGGGGACCGTCTGGGAGATCGTCGGCATCCTGGTGGTCTTCGGGTGGATGAGCCTGGCGCGCATCGTTCGCGGCTCCTTCCTCTCGCTGCGGGAGATGGAGTTCGTGGACTCGGCCCGGGTGGTGGGGATTCCCGACTGGCGAATCATTCTGCGGCACATCCTGCCCAACACCATGGCTCCCATCATCGTCTACGCGACCCTCAACCTGGGCTACGCCATCCTGGCCGAGTCCAGCCTCAGCTACCTGGGGCTCGGCATTCAGCCTCCCCTTCCCAGTTGGGGCAACATGTTGCTCAACGCTCAGCACTACCTGAAGGTCGCCCCCTGGTTGGCCATCTTTCCGGGTCTCTTGATTTTCCTGAGTCTGTTGAGCGTAAATTTTCTCGGGGACGGGCTTCGCGACGCCCTGGACCCGCGGCTGAAGATTTGAAAACCCCTCCCTCGCCGGGAGCTGCGACCAGGAGTGACCGACATGCCACCGAAATTGCGCCAGAACATCGCCCTGCTCAAAAGCGAGAGCTCGCGGCAGCTCTACGTCCGGGAGGCCCTGGATCGAGACCGGATCTACGAGTTCACCGATGCCTGGGGCGAGCGGGCCCGCTGGCTCAAGGGGAGTACGCTTATCTGGCGCCAAACGCCGCCTCCGCGTTCCTCAACCGGCTGAACTTGAAGCACGACACCGTCGACGAGGAGGAGCTGCGGGAATCGATCCCGGAGTATCAGACTCTCGTGGTTCCCAATGCCGCCCGCCTGGAGGAGAGCACCCGTTCCCGGATCCGGGACCGCCTCCAGGATCCGGACTTCTTTCTCATGGTGACGGGCAGGACCAATCTCCCCGAGGCGCTCCTGGGTCTGGAGCGATCCCGGCTGGAGCGGCCACAGGGCTACAGCGGCTGGGGATGGACGGACGATTCCCCCTTCAGTGACGCTTCCACCTGGGAGGATCTCTACGTCTCGGGAGCCCGAGGCGGCTCGGTCCACCGCGTCGAAGCCGCCGCCGGCTCACAGGTCCCGGCCGGTCTGTACGAGATTTCGGGAGACCTCAGGGACGCCTCCACCGCCACCCGGAGCCGGCTCGGCGACGGGATCGTCCTCACCGGGAACACCCTCTTCGTGGCCAACCAGGTCTTCGAGTTCCTGGGCGGGGTGCTGCAGGCGCACCTGTACGTGGACGAGATCCGGCACTGGAACAATCCGGTCCACTGGGGAGACACGCTGGTCTACTTTCTGGCCCGGCTCCTGAAGCAGCGGAACCGGGGACTTCCTTCCTCCCGTCTGCGCGTGTTCGGCAGCTACCGGGGTGTCCTCTCCCTGCGGCACGATGTGGACAATTCAGCCGACCTCGCCATGTTGGAGTACGAAGCGGCCAATCTGGTGCCGGCCAGTTGGGACATTCTCGACCCGGTCATTGCAGCCGATTCCGCCACCGACGAGCAATCCCGGCTCTGGGTTCGCGAGGTCGGCAAGTACGAGTTCCTGGAGGCGGGGCTTCACAATGACAGCCTGGCCGGCGCCCCGCCCACCTATCTGGTGGGAAAGGGGCTCTACGACCACGTCCGGATCACGGAGGAGCGTCTGGGGATCCGGGTCTACACTTGCGGCCGGCATGGCGGGGCCCACGCCCATCCCGAGACCCTGGACGCCATGGCCTATCTGTACGAGCATGCCCCCCGCGTGCTGGGAACCTGCACCTTCTGTTTCTACGACATGTGGGAATATGGCAAGCATGCCTACGAGACCGACGGCAGCTACACCGTGGCCAGCACCGGTTTCTGGTTCCCCTATCACCCGTTCATCACCCGCGTGGAGAAGCACGAGGCACTGCGGGGTTGGGACCGGACCCACGAATACGACTGCGACTATCGCCTGGTGGACCTGATCTACTCGGGCCGGCATGGGAAAGCCCCTTCCCCGGCTCAGGAAGCCACCACCCGAAAACCCCCCTGGGAATTCGAGCTGGGTTCGGACGATGGTGAAGAAGACCCCTACTGGTTGGAGAACGGAGTCTACACGCTCCAATACCATCCCCTCTTCAGCGCCGACGCCAGCGTCAACCACGGGCGAGGGACCCTGGACTACCTGATCTACGCCATCACTCTGGCCGAGCGGCTCGGGTTCTGGTTGGCCAGCGAGAAGATGCTGTATGAGACGATGAACGACTATGAGTCCATCCGCTTCCGCGCGAACTCTCCCGAGAGCGTGACGCTGGCCAACCCGACAGGCCGGCGCCTGGAAGGGTTCATGGTGGAGAGCGACGTTCCCCTGGAAGGGGTCTCGGCGGACGGAGTGAACTACATTCACATCGTGGATGGACGCTACTTTACGGCGCCTCCCCTGGATCCGGGCCAGCAGGCGACCCTCCGGTTGGGGCCGCCGCCCCCCGGCTGCCCGCTGCTGCTGAACGCCAACTCCAAGGGCCTCCGGATCTTGAACGCCGTCTACGCCGCCGCCGATTCGACGGTCACCCTGGATCTCAAGCTGATCCGCCGCCACGGCCTCTGCCTTTACAACGTCCTGCCGGAGCGGGATTATCGAGTTGTCGTTCGGACCCGGGAGTGGACGCGGGTCCAGGTCTGCAGATCTCGTCTCGAGAAGATCCTGGCCTTCGAGTTGGAGGGAGATCAGAATCGATTCGGCCGGTTTCAGGTCGAGGTGGCGCTGGTTCCATGAGCATCGAGCTGAGGCAACTCACCGCTGACGACTATCCGGCCTGGATCCGGGCCAAGGTCAGCGGTTTCGGGTTCAGCATCCCGGAATCTCAAATCCGCCGCACTCCGGTGGAACTGGACCGCTCCTTGGCCGCGTACGACTCGGGGCGAATCGTGGGCACCATCAACGTCCACTCCTTCCGGATGCGGATCCCGGGAGGCTGGCTTCCCATGGGGGCTTTGGCCGGCGTGACGGTCCAGCCCACGCATCGGCGGCGGGGTCTCATGACCCGGATGATGAACCGCCAGCTCCGGGACATGCATGAACGGGGAGAGCCGGCCACCGGCCTCTACGCCTCCGAGAGCATCATCTACGGCCGCTTCGGATACGGGATGGCCACCTTCCACGAGTCTTGGGCCATAGACCGGCTGCGGACGCAGCTGATTCCCGGTGACTCCGGGGCGGGACGGGTGGATTTCGTCTCCCGGTCCGAGGCCTCGGATCTCTTTCCCCGGGTTCATGAGGAGTCCCTGTCCCGGCGGGTGGGGACCGTCCATCGTCGAGCCGCGCGCTGGGAACTGGCGCTGGGCGACCCCCAGGATCAGGGCTGCCGGGATGCAACCCGGTTGATCCACGCCGCGTACCGGGACGGATCCAGCGTTGAAGGCTACGTTATCTACCGGATTCGGCCCCGGGATCTTACGGTCGCAGTGGAGGAACTCTGCGGCCTCAACTCGCGGGCTCAGAGAGCGCTTTGGCAGTTCTGCTTCGGAGTGGACCTGATAACCACCATCCAAGCTCGGCACCGCCCCCTGCAGGACTCCCTGCTCTGGATGCTGGCGGACCCGCGTCATCTGAAGCGCTCTCCCTGCGACTCTCTCTGGCTTCGGCTGGTGGACGCTCCCGCGGCTCTCTCGGCTCGCCGGTACGCTTCATCGGGCCGATTGGTCTTGGAGTTGGAGGACGCAAGCTGTCCTTGGAACCGGGGCCGCTTCGAGCTGGAAGGAGGGCCCGACGGAGCCACCTGCCGTCCGACCACAGGCCAGCCGGACCTGGAGCTGACGGCCAACGAGCTGGGCGCCGCCTACCTCGGCGGCGTGAGCTTCCGCACGCTGTCCCGCGCGGGCCGGGTCCATGCCCGCAACTCGAAGAAACTCAGCGAAGCGGACGCCATGTTCCGGGTCGACGTCCCTCCCTGGTGCAGCGAACATTTTTGAATCGGAGAGGAAAGAGAGAAGAGCGAGGAGAAATCGGCTTCGATTGAAATTCATTGACGAGTACCGTTAGGATTTTTCTTGTGGGTGCAATCAGTGAGGAATTGATCGGCGCCGGGCAGGGATTTTGATCGTATCCCATCCGATGTAGGTACGTGGAGTCTACGGTGATATGAAGACGATGTTTCTTTTCGCAATCCCGAATTTCATTTCAGGTTGTGCTCGTGTGCTCGATATCGGTGGCGTTTACGATATCTACAACGAGAGTCGGGACGGCAACGCGGCCGATGCTCGAGCAGTCTATAGTGACTTCAGAATGGTCGGGCAAGATCTTCAGTGGGCAATGGAGATTTACCGGACAGTCCATCACGACAAGCTCACACCTCAAAATCTCAGCGCTGCCTTTCAGCAGGAAAATACTGCGGTGAGGCATGGCGCGAAAGAATAATCAGATCTTGGGATTGATTCTCGCCTTTGTCTTGAGCTTGGTGACGATTGTCCTGGGAGGATTCTTGATTTACAACGACAAGAGTCTGGAGGGATTCGGGCTGGTCCTGGCTGATTTGGTTGCTCTGGTTGGAGTATTCATCTATGGAAAGCACACTCAGAGAGAGGAACTGAAAGCCAGTCGGGATTCTTTTTCAGAGTGATCTGATTCAACTGCGACCAATAAGTAGAGAGCGAAAATGAGTCGTGGTGGCCCGTGCTATAGTCGGCGAACATGAATCTAGTCGAACAAATCAACCGTCTCCTGGCCGATTCCATCGTCCCGCTCAATGGCTTGCTGGCGATCGTGCTCGTCCTGCTGGGCCTGATGTCGGGCGTTTCAGCCTACGGAGTGGGGGGAATCTTCACCGGTCTTCTTACCGGAGTCGCGATGGCAATCGCCGTCTGTGGAGTGCTAGCCTTACTGATCCAAATCCGGAATCTGTTGGCCAAGTCGCTCAGTCGTCAGCAGGACAATTCAGGCAATCCCCCGAGCCAGCCCTGAACACCAGGAGCGGCGGCTTTCTTGCCGCCGATTGGAAGCGGCGACTTTCTTGTCGCCGAAGGAGCGGCGGCATCCTTGCCGCCGGAAGGGGGGTCAGGGACCGGAGTCCCCCCTCTACATCTTCATTGTTTTGAATTTGGGATTTCTCCGGGCATGGGGTGGGCGATGGGACTCGAACCCACGGCCACAGGGGCCACAACCCTGTGCTCTACCTGACTGAGCTACGCCCACCACATATTCGAAACGTCACGCCCAAGCCTGAAGTCTCCGGGCGGAAGGATCGCTATTCTATTAGAAAATCCGATCTGCCAGCAACCTTGCCGCGGATTGGCGCCGCGGGACCGGAGCCCGTGTTTCGGCAGCCTCCAACGCCTCCCGCAGGGACCGGCCCTTGACCAGCGTCTCCTGGTATTCCGCCTCCGGTTCGCTGTCGGCGACGATTCCGGCGCCCACGTGAAATTCGGCCCGGCCTGCCTGGATGACGATGGTGCGAATGGCCACGTTCAGATCCATCCCGCCGCTGAAGCTCAGGTATCCGAGGGACCCGGTGTAGATCCCTCGCCGGACCGTCTCCAGCTTGTCGATCACCTGCATGGCCCGGATCTTGGGAGCTCCGGTGATGGAGCCTCCGGGGAAGGTCGCCTTGAGGAGATCCACACGGTCGCGGCCGGGGGCCAGGATTCCCTCCACCGTCGAGGTCAGGTGAAACAGCGTGGGAAAGGTTTCCAACAGCGACAACTCCCGGACTTGGACCGTGCCCACCCGGGCCACCCTTCCCAGATCGTTCCGCTCCAGGTCCACGATCATGACGTGCTCGGCCTGGTCCTTCTCGCTCCGGACGAGCTCCCGGGCCAGCAATCGGTCCTCGGCGCCGGTGTTCCCACGCGGCCGTGTCCCCTTGATGGGACGGGTTTCGATCCGGCGCGTCTCCGGGTCCAGGTGAAGGAAGCGTTCCGGGGACATGCTGACCACGGCGAAGTCTCCACCCTCCAGGAAGGCGGAGAAGGGAGCGGGGGCCGCTTGGCGCAGTCCCAGGAAGAGCCGGAAGGGATCCCCTTCGTAGCGGGTCCGGAAGCGTTGGGAGAGGTTGGCCTGGTAGATGTCGCCGGCGGCGATGAACTCCTTGATCCGGTTGACGGCTCCGGCAAACCCGGCGGGAGTGAAGTTGGAATCGAAGCCGTCCCTGGCGGCGGGTGCCGGCGGTGCCGGGTCGAGGCCTTGCATCGAGTCCGCTGCGGCGGATTCGACTGCCGCGGTCAGCTCGCGAATCCGGGATTCGGCTTGTTGGCGGGCCCGGTCACCGGCATCGGGCTGGCCGCTGGCGGTGAGCAGGATCCGTTCCCGCTCCAGGTCGATGGTCACGGCGGAATCGAACAGTCCCAGCCAGAGATCGGGCAGGTCCGTCTCTTCGTCCGATCCCGATAGTGCACCGAAAGCCGGCTCCATGAGCGCCCCGAGCTCATAACCGAAATATCCCATGGCCCCCGCCGGAAACGGGGTCGGCCAGTTCGCGTGCGGGAGCCGGAAGCGGCTCAGAACGTCCCGGAGGAGGGAAAGGGTCGATCCTCGTTCGCAGCGCCCGTCTTTCCAGGTCAGGATCGCCCGGTTCCCCCGCGCGGTGAGGAGGGCGAACGGGTCGACGCCGCAGATGCAGAACCGGGAGAGGGGGCCGACGCGCGTGCCTCCGGGATTCCAACCGCTGTCCAGGGCCGCCCAGGGGCCGCCGGTCCGGCTCAGCCGCGCGTACAGCGTCGCGGGGTCGGAGGAAAGGGGCAGGGACCGGCAGAACATGGTTTCAATCTTCACCCGCCGCGGCGAATCGGCCGGGTCGGGGATGGGGAGCCATGAAGACCAGGCAGATCAGGGGATCTCCGGAATGGTTGAGCACGCCGTGGGGCTCGCCCGACGGCGCCCAGGTGGCCTCTCCTGCTTCCAGGGTGTGGGTTTCCTTGCCTACGGTGAAGCGGCCGCGTCCCTTCAGGACGTGGTAGATCTTGTCGTTCCCGTGATGGGCGTGAACCTTCTGCTCCTGGCCCGGTTCGAAGCAGTAGATGTCGCAGAACATTCGGGGGGTCTCGAAGAGGTTCACCTTTTGCATTTTCTCGGGACGAAACCGGGTCAGGTCCCAAACCTGCTTGATCTCCATGAGTGCTCCTTGTCCGTCCACGGGAGCTTCGTCCCGGGGCTGTTGAGTCGCGTTTGCAGGATTTGGTATAAACTCGCTCCGTCATCCTGCTGAGCAAGCGAAGGATATCGAATCTTCCAAAGAGAGGGAATCATGAGAAGAATCCAGATCGGAGATTATGTCGAGGACGTGATCGAGCGCAGCGACTATCCGATGGAAAAAGTCCGGGAGATCCTGGGTCGCGAGCGCGTCGGCGTCATTGGATATGGTCCTCAGGGCCATGGCCAGTCCCTGAACTGCCGGGACAACGGGATCGAGGTCATCGTCGGCCAGCGCCGCGGCGGCAATGGCTGGAAGAAGGCGGTCGAGGACGGCTGGGTTCCGGGCGTCAACCTGATCGAGGACATCACCGAGGTGGTGGAGCGGTCCACGCTGGTCATGTACCTGTTGAGCGACGCCGGCCAGGGACAGCAGTGGTCCCATATCAAGCCCCACTTCAAGCCGGGCGACGCCCTCTGCTTTTCCCACGGCTTCGCCCTCACCTACAGCGACCAGACCGGAGTAGTTCCGCCGCCCGACATCGACGTCATCCTGGTGGCGCCCAAGGGCTCCGGGACCACCGTGAGGCGGCTCTTCCTCGAGGGCCGGGGGATCAATTCCAGCTACGCGGTGGATCAGGACTATACGGGCCGCGCCCGGGAGCGCTGCCTGGCCCTGGGAATCGCCATCGGGTCCGGGTTCCTTTTCGAGACCGACTTCAAAAAGGAAGTCTACAGTGACCTGACGGGCGAGAGGGGGGTCCTGATGGGCGCCATCTACGGACTCTGGCTGGCCCAGTACGAGGTCCTGAGGGCCCGGGGCCACAGTCCCCAGGAGGCCTTCAACGAGACCGTGGAAGAGGCCACCCAGAGCCTGTATCCGCTCATTGCCGAGAACGGGATGGACTGGATGTACGCCAACTGCTCCACCACGGCCCAACGGGGTGCTCTGGACTGGTTCAAGCGCTTCCGCGACGCCAACGTTCCGATCTTCGAGGAACTCTACGACAAGGTGGCTCGCGGGGACGAAACCCGCCGGGTCCTGGCCGCAAACCGGGCTTCCGATTACCGGGAGGCTCTCACCCGGGAGCTGAAGGAGGTCGAGGAGTCGGAGATGTGGCGGATCGGCAAGGTGGTCCGCGAACTCCGCCCGGAACGCCAGTCCGAGGAATGAACAACGGATCTGGCCCGAGTTTTGGGCCCGGTCGCTGAGCGCATGGCGAGATTCCTGCGCGGGCATCGCACCGCCCCGGCAAGAAAACGTGTATCGCGCCGCCCCGGTAAGAAATATGGTGTAGGGGCGGCCCTTGTGGCCGCCCTCTTCGTACCCCCGGACAGCTGAGATGGCCAAAAGGACCGGCGGCGAGGCACTCGTGGAGCGTTTGGCGCTACACGGCGTCGACCTCCTGTTCGGCATCATTTCCATCCACAACCTGGAACTCTTCGACGCCCTCTACCGGCACCAGAACCGGGTGCGCCACATCGGGGGCCGGTCGGAATTGGGCTGCGGCTTCATGGCCGACGGGTACGCCCGCTCCAGCGGCCGGCCCGGTGTTCTGGTTACCAGCACCGGACCCGGTGCGGCCAACTCCATGCACTCGGTGGGGGAGGCTTATCATTCCAGTTCTCCCGTATTGCATTTGACCACCACCGTCGGCCGAGGTGAGCGGGAAACCGGTCTGGGCCTGATCCATGAACCCAAGCAGCAGTTCCGGATGCTGCGCTCGGTGACGGGCCACGCTCGCCGCGTGGAGGATCCCCAGACCCTGGTTCCGGCCGTGGACGAGGCTTTCGCGGCATTGTCCTCCGGGCGCCGGCGCCCCGCAGTCCTCCAGTTTCCCACCGATCTTCTGGGAGATCGCTGCGGTCCGGGCGGCGATCTTCCGGCTCTCCCCGAAACGCCGGGCGCGGGTGAGGAGGAGTTGGAACAGATTCTGGCCGCCCTGCGGCGGGCCGAGCGGCCCCTGATCTGGGCCGGTGAGGAGTTGTCTCATTCCGGGGCCCACGGGACGCTGATCCTCCTGGCCGAGGCTCTGGGCGCCCCCGTCGTCACCGGAGACGGCGCCAAGGACGCTTTCCCCGAGGACCACCCCCTCTCCCTGGGCACCTGCCTGGGACAGCGGATCTGGGCCCGGAACCCGGTCCACGATTTCATCCCGGAGTGTGACCTGGTATTGGCTCTGGGGTCCGGCCTCATCCATCGCAGCACGGTGCAGCTCGGGGTCCGATTCCCGGACCAGTTGGTGCAGGTGGTTCTGGACCCGGACTACCTGGGACGGAACTATCCCGTCAGCCTGGGCGTCCTGGCCGACGGCGGCGCCGTGGCGGGTCAGATCCTGGAGCGGATCCGGGGTCGGGACGTCTCGACCGGAGCCGGATACCGTGACGAGATCCGGAATCTCAAACGGCGTATCCGCGCCGAGCTCCAGCGTGAATGGCCGTCCGAGACCCGGGCCATGGAGGCCATCCGGAGCGTCCTGCCCCGGGAGACCGTCACCACTTGGGACACGACCGTCCCCGCCAGCCGCGCCAGCCGGGCTTTTCAGGTCTATTCGCCCCGCACCTTCCTGAACCCCTACGGCTGGGTCGGCATCGGTTTCTCCTTCCCGGCCGCCCTCGGGGCCAAGGCGGCCAATTCTGCAACCCCCGTGGTCTGCTTTTCGGGGGACGGCGGATTCCAGTACTGCATGGCCGAGTTGGCGACCTCCGTCCAATATGGCTTGAACGTGACGGTTGTCCTCTTCAACGACGAGGCGTGGGGCGTCTTGAAGTGGATGCAGAAGAACAGCTACGGCGGCAGGTACCTGGGAACCGATCTGGTCAACCCCGATTTCGTTAAGATTGCAGAGGGTTACGGCGTCGCCGGAGCGCGGGTCGACTCTCTGGCCGAATTGCTGCCGGTTCTGGAAGAAGCCGTCGGAGCCGATCGGACCACCTTGATCGACGTGAGGATTCCCCGGGGGTTCAGCGAGTTCGGCTGACGACCGCCGAGGTGGCGGACCCGCTCCACAGCGCTTGGCGGATGGATTCGATCGGCACCCGGTCGACGATGGAGGCTCCCACCACCGAAGCCACCCGCTTGCGGAAAGGCACCGCGTCACCGCGCCCTCTGGGATGGAGCCGGCTGGTCAGAATCACCACCAGGGTTTCCGTGTAGGGGTCGATCCAGAGGGAGGTCCCGGTGAAGCCGCTGTGGCCGAAGGACCCCACCGGGAAGAGGTCTCCACGCGGGGCGTGGTACCGGCTGTGGATGTCGAATCCAAGGCCCCGAAGCACCGGCTTTCCGGTTGGAGACTGAGGCGTGGTCATCTGCAGGACGGCGAGCGGCGAAAGGATTCGCCTGCCGTCGTAGACGCCCCCGTTGAGGATCATCTGCCCGTACCGGGCCACGTCGTCGGCGGTGGAAAAGACCCCGGCGTGTCCGGCGCATCCTCCCATTCGCCGAGCGGTGGGGTCGTGGACCCTTCCGTGAAGGAACTTTCCTTCATGCCGTTCGGTGGGAGCGATCCTGGACTTCATTCGCTCCCTTGGATTGAAGGAGGTGTCCTTCATGCCCAGCGGTTCGAAGACCCGTTTTCGTGAGAACGCGTCCAGATGGTCTCCCGAGATGAGCCGTACCAGCTCGCCGAGAACCACGTAATTGATGTCGCTGTATTTGAAACGCGCGCCGGGCCGGGTCGCCAGTCGCTCCCGGCAGGCCCGGGCGACGGCCGTCTCGTAACCCGACCACTTGGTCTTCAGGCTCAGACTGGGGCGCAGTCCCGAATAGTGGGTCAGGAGCTGCCGCACAGTCACCCGGTGCTTGCCGTACTGGGAAAAACGGTTGAGATGCTTGGAGACCGGGTCGGAAAGAGAGAGGCGCCCTTCCTCCACCAGGATCATGATGGAGAGGGCCGTGGGCATGATCTTGGTCAGGGAGGCCATGTCGAAGATGGTGTCCACTTCCAGGGGCGAGCGGCTGGGGGAGACGGTTCGATCGCCGAAGGCCTTCCGGTAGACGATGCCCCCTTTTCGGGCGACGAGAATGACGGCTCCCGGAAACTGCTTCTTTTCGATGTGCTCCAGTGTGATCGCGTCCAGCTTTTCGAGTCTCTGAGGGGAGACTCCCACTTCCCGGGGATCGACGGGTCTCAAAAGGAGCTCACCGTAAACGGTGTTCAGGGCCGTGCCGGTCAGGGCGAGGAACACGAAAACGGCACTGCAACGGGTGTATCGGCGCATGAATCGGTGCAATATCCTAACAGCCGGTGGTGATAGTTCTGTGTTGCACCGAGTATGGCACTCGCACTTGACGATTTCCTGAAATGCGTGGCGACTCGAGGATGAGCGCTTCGATCGATCCCAAACTGCCGGAGATTCCCCTGAAGGGTGAGGGGTTCATCCTGGCCGGGGGGAAGAGCGGGCGGCTGGGGCGGGACAAGGCTTTCCTGCGCTACCGCGGATTACGCCTGATCGAGGCCTCCCGACGCTGTCTGGAGTCGGTGGGCCTGCCCGTAACGATCGTGGCCGACTCCCGGGAGCGGTTTCGGAGCTTACGCCTGCCCGTGTTGGTGGACCGGGTTTCCGGGGCGGGTCCCTTGGCGGCGGTGTTCACTGCATTGACCGCTTCCCGTTCCCGGGGCAATTACTTCATTCCCTGCGACACGCCCTTGGTCTCCCCCCGGCTCTACCGGGTCCTGGCCAAGATCGGCTGCGATTTCGACGTGGTGGTTCCCCGGGACTCCAAGGGTGGGTTCCATCCCCTGTGCGCCTACTATTCCCGCGCTGCTGCCGACCCGATCCGAAGACTCCTGGAAGCGGGCGCCCGGCGGGTCGATTCCGTGTTGGAAGCGGAGGACCTGCGGGTTCACGTCCTTTCGGCCGGCGAATGGAACTTGGCGGACGAGGGTTTTCTCAACGTGAACACCCCCGCCGACTGGGAGCGCCTTCAACGGATTTCGGAATGAGTTCGTTGTATTCGGTAGAGCGTGGCCGTTCCTGCCACGCGCCGGCAAGCTGGGGCTGAACCATGGACTGAGCGGGTGCAGGGCAACCATTCGACTCTGTTCGTCTGAAAAAACTCCTCAGATCAGCTTCCGCTCCTTGCAAAAGGCTCCGATCTCCGCGAGATTGAACAGGGCGTAGATGGGAATCCCCAGGTCGGCCAGAGCGTCGACGCCCCCCTGCTCCCGGTCGACGCAGACCACGATGCGTCCGATCGGGATCTCCGATTCCCGCAGGCGCACCACTGCCCGCCGGAGGCTGCCCCCCGAGGCGACGACGTCGTCGATCAGGTTGGTCTCCCGGCTCGGATCCGGCCTGCCGACGAACTCGGAGACGATCTCGCCGGGATAGATTCGAGCCTGTTTTCGCAACACCGAGAGCGTAATGAAGGGTTCCCGCCCTTGCCGGAGGCTGGCCAGGGAGGCCGCCGTGGCGAGAGGGATGCCGGTGTCGGGGACGCCGATCACCTGTTGGGGCGTCTCGGGGGTCGACCATCTCTCCAGGATCTCGGCGAAACTGGAGCCCAGAAGTGAGAAGAGAGCCAGATCGGTGTAGATGGCGGTTCGAAGATCGATGAAGACGGGAGTTCGCAGGCCGTAACGGCGCTGCACTTCCGCTCCCAAGAGGATGGCCCCGGCGCCGACCAAGCCCTCCAGCAGATCCTGTTTGCCGGAGAAGGAGAGGATCGTCGCTTTCACCTGTCACCTCGCGAAGAGTGAATTCCGCTCCGAAGTCCTCCCCCGAAGTTCGTTACGGAGCCTCGTGGGCCGTCATCATGATCTCCACCAGGGCATCCGGCGACATCAGCACCGAGCCAAAGGTGGCCCGGGCTGGCGGCGCTCCGGGGAAGACCGTCTTGTAGACCTGATTCATCTGGGCATAGTAGCGGATGTCGGACAGATAGACGTTGGCTTCCACCACGTGGCCGAAGTCCAGTCCCGCCTGGGTCAGGACCGCACGGAGATTCTCCAGGGTCTGCCGGGTCTGGGCCTCGATCCCGTCGGCCCAGCCGCTCTTTCCCCGGCCCACCATGCCTGCCAGGTAGAGCCGTCCGCCGGCTCGGATTCCCGGGGAGTAGGGACTGGCCGGAAGGGGTTCCCCCGCCGCGGCCACCACCTGCCGGGCGCCTCCCCGCACCGCGACGCACTGGATCTCCACCTTCCAATCCTGGTGCATGAGCCTGGTCTGGCTGGTGGCCCGGGCCGGAGGGTCCTGGGGAAAGAAGGAGCGGTAGACCCGGTTCATTTCGGAAAAGTCGCGCGAATCGGCCAGAAAGACCTTGGAGGAGACCACGTCCCCATAGTCCATGCCGGCCTCCCGCAGGATGGCCCCGACATTCTCCAGCACGGTGCGGGTCTGGGAAGAGACGTCGCCAGCCTTCGACTTCCCGGTGACCGGATCGCTGCTGATGATGCCCGAGACGAACAGGGTGTCCCCGGCCAATACCCCCCAACTGGATGGAGAGCCCGGCCGCTTCCATCCGCTCGGCGTGACGATGGTCTTCGCCCGTTCGGGCCGCGCGGCCACCAGGGCGATCTCCACCACCGCCTTGGGAAAGACGATGGCCCCTTCCACGGTGGCCCGCGCCGGCGGATTCTCGGGAAAATACTCCCGGTAGACTTGGTTGAAGGGCGAAAAAAGACGGGTGTCCGAAAGAAACACGTTGGCGCTGACCACGTCGGCGAAGCCCATGCCCGCTGCCTTCAGTACCGTTCCCAGATTCTCGAGAGTCTGGCGAGTCTGGACCCGAATGTCCCCCTTGACCTCGCGGGTCCCCGGCGTATTGCCCAGGGCACCGGACAAATAAAGAATGCCGTCCGCCTCGATCGCCGGACTGAAGGGAAGTCCCATCCCGGTCCCCGGAGGAGCCACAACCTTGTGCCGCTCTGCCGAGACCGCAACCGAAACCGTCAAGACCAACACTGAACACGCGATGGAAAGACCTCGTCTCATGCCGCCTAATCCTATCGACTCAGCCCTTCCCCGAAAAGACCCTCATTCGGCTTTCCTGTATTCTTCCCGCCATGCTGCGGCGCTACCTCCGGACGGTCCCCTACCGCAGCCGTCCTGCTCTCTACTACGAGAGCCTCTACAGCATCGGTCGGGGAGCCTTCGTCGCCCTGCTGCCGCTGAGCTGGGTCGTGCTCAAGACCGTCCTGGACGGAGAGCTCTGGCAGTTGACGGTCTTGGGATGCATCTGGGGCATGTCGGGGCTGCTGGCTCCCGGATGGGCCTTCTTGGGTCGCCGGGCCGGTCTCCAGCGCCTGGTGGTCTGGCCCAACATGGCGGCCGGACTGGCCCTGGCCGGCGTGGCCCTGGTGTCCGACGCCACGGCTTTCGTCTTGGTCGTGAGTCTAGCCTACCTGATGGCCGTTCCCACTCGCCTCACGGAGATGAGCCTTTACCAAATCTTCTATCCGGACTCCCACCGGTCTCTGGCAGTGGGTTGGCTCAAGGGGATCGCGTTCGTCACGGGCGGAATGGCCACCGTGGCCGGAACCTGGCTCATCGATGCCGGAGACGGCCTCTACGGGATCGTCTACGTGCTGGTGGGAGTGCTCCTGATCGGCTCCGCCTGGTGTTACGGAAAGATCCGGATCCCGGCCCGGGTGGAGTCTCTTTCCGATGATTCCATGCGGTACTCCACGGCGTTGAGGAAAGGACTCAAGGCCCTTCTTTCCGACCGCAGCTTCCTTCTTTATCAGGCGGCCTTCTTTTCCACGGGTTGGGGCAACTTCATGTCCATGGTGCTGGTGGCCGAAGTCATGCGCGAGTCCCTCGATGCGCCGGTGTGGGCCATGGGCCTGGCCGTGGCGGTTCTGCCCCAGGTTCTCCAGCCCCTCTCCTCGCCCCTCTGGGGCCGCTTCCTGGACCGGGTGAATCCCATGCAGGGACGCGCCGTCTTCAGTTTTTTCATGGCCGCCGTCAATGCTCTCTATTGCTTCGGGGGCTTGCAACTGCTGGTCTGGCCCTTCCTGGCGGGCAGCCTGATCCAGGGCGTGACCAACAGCGGGAACCAGATCGTCTGGACCACCGGGTCGCTCTACTTCGCCCGTCCCCGGCAGGTGGTCCTGTACAATACCGTCCACGTGGCCCTGACCGGCTTCCGGGGTCTGGCGGCGCCCCTGGTGGGCGCCTGGCTCTTCAGCCAGACCGGCCTGGGTTCCTGGGTCTTCGGCGTCTCCTCAATCCTGGGCGTGTTGGGCCTCATCTCCATGATCTGGCTCCACCTGAAAGAAAAAGACGCCAAGTAGGCGTGGCGGCTTTCTTGTCGCCTGGAGCGGCGACTTTCTTGTCGCCGAATAGGAGGGGCGGCTTTCTTGCCGCCCACTGGGAGAGGCGACTTTCCTGTCGCCCTGTCGGGGGGGCCAGGGGGGACGGCAGTCCCCCCTCCGCGCTTCCCCCGCCTGAAACCCCCGCCAGCCTGATAGTAAACTGATCAACGGAAATGCAATCCCCGCGTGCTGAAAGAAATCTCGAACCCACCCGTCTCCCGTACCGTCTGATCGGGCTCGGTCTGACGTTTCTCGCCGGAGCCTGCAGTCTCCTCGCCCCCCCTCAGGAGCCTGCCGGCCCCGTCACCTTCAACCGGGACGTCGCCCCCATCTTCCACAAGCGCTGCGCGCCCTGCCACCGGCCCGGGCAGGTGGCCCCCTTCAGCCTCCTGACCTACGAGGAGGTGAAGGCGCGGGCGAGCCAGATCGAGGTGGTCACCCGTACCCGCTACATGCCGCCCTGGCTGCCCGAGACGGGAAAGGGCCGTTTCGTGGGGAATCGGCGGCTCACGGTCCGGGAACTGGAGTTGCTCCAGAATTGGCTGCAAGGAGAGCTGTTGGAAGGGGAGCCGGCGGACCTGCCCGCTCCGCCCGAATGGCCCCAGGGCTGGCAACTGGGCGAGCCTGACCTGGTCATCCGAATGCCGCAGGCCTACACCCTCCCGGCCGACGGTCCCGACGTGGTCCGAAACTTCGTGATCCCCGGTCCCGTCGACCGCACCCGTTACGTGAGAGGCGTGGAGTTTCGGCCGGGCAACGCTCCCATCGTCCACCACGTCGTGATCCTGGTGGACTCCACCGGGACCTCCCGCGCCCACGAGGCCAAGGATCCGGCGCCGGGATACGACGGCATGCTCTACAACCAGGCCACCAGTCCCGGCGGCCACTTCGAGGGTTGGACTCCGGGGAAGAGTCCGTTTCTGAGGCCCGCCGACATGGCTTGGCGGCTGGACCCGGGCACCGACGTGGTGTTTCAGCTCCACATGTTGCCCACGGGCAAGCCCGAGCCGATCCAGTCTTCCCTGGGACTATTCTTCGCCAAGAAACCGCCCACCAAGACGCCCTACATGCTGCGGCTGGGTTCCAAGGTGATCGACATCGAGGCCGGAGACTCGGCCTACAAGATCCGAGACAGGTATCGCCTCCCCGTGGATACCCGGCTCCTGAGTGTCTATCCTCATGCCCACTACCTGGCCCGGGAGATGAAGGGGACGGCGCGGCTGCCCGACGGGCGTCTCCGGTGGCTGGTCCATATCCAGGACTGGGATTTCAACTGGCAGGACGAGTACCGCTACTCGTCCCCCATCTCGTTGCCGGCCGGCACCACCCTGGAAATGGAGTACACCTACGATAATTCAGCGGACAACCTGCGCAATCCTCACAGTCCACCCCGGAGAGTCGTCTACGGGCCCCAATCTTCGGACGAGATGGGGGACCTCTGGTTTCAGGTTCTGGCCGCCGACGGGAGGGGTCTGGAACGACTGGTCCGGGACCATGCCCACCGGGAGCTGCTGGCCGACGTGGAGGGATACGAGAAACTGGTCCGGGACCATCCCGAAGATCCCCATTTTCGCGACACGCTGGCCCATCGCTACATCCGGCTCGGCGAAATGTCCAAGGCCGTCGACGAGTGGAAGGAGGCCATCCGCCTGAGTCCCCGCTTCTGGGGCTACTACTTCAACCTGGGTCACGTCTTCGACCAGATGAAACGGCCCAGCCAAGCCGTGACCTGGTACCGGAAGACGCTGGAGCTGAAGCCACGGCAGGCCCGCGCCCACAACAACCTGGCGGTGGTCCTCCAGTCCACGGGGAGGCGTCCGGAGGCGATCCGTCATTTCCGGCAGGCGCTCCGGATCGACCCCGGTTCCATGGAAGCGCACCGGAACCTGGCCACCGCCCTGGCGGAAGAGGGAAACTTCAGGGAGGCGGCGACCCACTTTCGCCATGCTCTGGAGACCGGTCCGCCGTCGGTGGAAATCCACACCGGCCTGGGGCGGGCGCTGGCGGCCCAGAACCGAATGCCGGAGGCGGTCCAGCAGTTCCGGAGTGCGCTCCGGATCGACCCGGACAGCTTCGACGCCCAGAACAACCTGGGGAACCTGTTGGCGGCAGGTGGAAGGATGGACGAAGCCTTGGCGCATTTCCGCAAGGCGGTGGAATTGAAGCCGGATTCGGTGGAGGCGTTGGGCAACCTGGGCTTGGCCCTCCGCATGTCCGGACGCTTCGATGAGGCCGGCCGTTACCTGGAGGAGGCGGCCCGCCGCCAACCCGGCTGGCCCGCTCCCCAAGCGGCGCTGGCCTGGATCCTGGCCACTCACCCCGATCCTTCCCGGCGCCGTCCGCAGGACGCGGTCCGTATCGGTCGCAGAGTGGTCCGGATGACCCGGGAACAGGACCCCCGAATGCTGGACGTCCTGGCGGCCGCCTACGCCGCCGCGGGGGACTTCGATCAAGCCGTCGCCACGGCCCGCAAGGCAATCCGTCTGGCATCCACCCGTCCCGGGAACCCGCTGGGACGGTTACTGCAGGAACGGCTGGACCTCTACAGTCAGCGCCGCGCCTACGTCGAAGAGGAGGAAAGAGAAAAGAGAAAATAGGAAAGAGAGAAAGAAGAGATTTCAGGGTGGCGGAAAAGACCACGAAAAACGACCTTTTCGAGGCCATCCGAGCCGGTTTCATTTGGTCCTAAGTTTTTTCTTCTGAATTGTTTGACTCTCCGAAACGAGTCCTGTAAAAAGATTTCAACATCGACGCTCATCGAACGTCTTTTCTATTACGAACGGTCGAATTGGCCGGAAATTCGTAAAAGTCCGCGCTTCTAGGAGGAAACAATTCATGGGCTACAAGAGTAAGACTCTGTGGCTGGCGGCGGCGTGTCTGGTACTCGTCGTGCACGCGCTCGCGGCGCCGCTGGCCTACGGACAGGCGGCCACCTTTTCCCGGTTGTTGGGTACCATCAGGGACCAGACCGGAGCGGTGGTGCCGGGGGTGGAAATCACGGCCACGGCCACGGCGACCAACATCCCGCACATGGCGGTGACCAACGACCGCGGTGACTACGTCATCGACAAGTTGATCCCCGGTTTCTATGATGTCTCGGCGGAACTGCCCGGTTTCAAGAAGGCAGCCTCTCTGGGCATTCGTCTCGAGGTCCAGACCGTAACCCGCGTGGATCTGGTCATGGAACCCGGTGACATCTCCGAGCAGGTGACGGTCACGGGACAGTCCACCATCATTGACACTGACAATGCCGAGGTGGCGGCGGTCATCGAAGAGAAGAAGATCCTGGATCTTCCGCTGGCGGGCCGCGACATGGTGAAGCTGGCCTACCTGACCACGGGTGGAACGCAAGAGCGGCAGGAGATCGGCTACACCGCCCTCTACGCCTACGGCGGCGGCTATCCCACCTTCAACGGCCTCTATTCGCATTCCAACCAGATCCAGTTGGACGGCTCCAACAACATGGGCTACATCACGCAGCGGCCCACGGTGCAGCCGACGCCGGAGACGGTGCAGGAGTTCAAGGTCATCACCAACAACTACTCGGCCGAGTACGGCCGCGTGGGCGGGGCGGTCATCACCATGCTCTCCAAGAGCGGGAGCAACGAGTTCCACGGCCATGCCTGGTACTACTTCCGGGATGAGACTCTGGATGCGAACAACTTCTTCGCGAACCGGTCGCTGCGGGAGAAGCTGCCGGTCGATTACCACATCGGTGGCGGCTCCATCGGCGGTCCCATCCTCAAGGATCGGACCTTCTTCCATGGACATTACGAGAAGTTCGTCGACGACCTGAACGTGGCCGGCTTCGCCACGGTGCCTTCCACGGCCATCACCCAGGGCGACTTTTCGGGCGCGGGCGCCAAGGGGCCCATCAATCAGCTCTACAATCCGTACGATTTCACCGGAAGCCGCGCCGAAGGTACCGGCAAGCGGGCTCCTTTCCCCAACAACCAGATCCCGGCCAGCATGCAGGGCGCGGTCTACAGGAAGGTGATGGAGTTGATGCCTCCTCCGGCCCCCAACCAGTCGGGCGTGACCGCCAACAACTACGCCTATCCCCGGGCGACCAACACCCGGATCGACAAGTACTCGTTCCGCGTCGACCACCAGTTCGCCAACGACGACAACATCTTCGGACGTTACAGTTGGCAGCGCTCGCCCACGTTCGCGCATTCCGGGGATCTGGGAATCCCCGGCGCCAATCAGGACGGCATCTACCGTTATTTCTATGACCGCTCCCGCGGCTACCAGATCGGCATCAGTTGGGTGAACCCCATCGGCTCCAACCTGGTGACCGAGTACACTCAATCCATCTGGAAGTTCACGTGGCTGATCGGACGGCCCATCGAGGACACCAACTGGCCGCGGGTGCTGGGATTCGACGACGGCCACAACTGGGAGGTGTATCTGCCCAACGGCAACCGGGGCGGCGCCAACATGCCCCGCCTGCAACCCGACGGCTACACTCGTTATCGCGGCGGCAGGGAATCGCCGCTGGCGGATTGGGGCCTGGGCTTCAAGTACACGGCCTCCTGGAGGAAGGGAGACCACTACCTGAAGTTCGGTTTCGAGCACGTCCGGAACCTGGATGTCCACTACTACTACATTCCGGAGTACGGAAACGGATCCGACACCTTCAACGGCTTTGCCACGGGTCAGCTCGAGTACACCCCCGAAGGAAAATTCGCCGGCGTCACCTATGGCGAGGGCTGGGCCGACTTCCTGCTGGGAACGCCCTCCGCGGTTAGCGGCAACGTGCTCGGAATTGGCGAGAACACGGGCCACTTCAACCAGAGCCACTACAATTGGTTCATCAACGACGACTGGAAGGTGGGTCCGGACCTGACCATAAACATCGGCCTGCGCTGGGAACAGCCGCGGCCACCCTACTATGAGGGGCATCCCAGCGGGTCGTATACCACCGACTACTACTACTGTGCGTACGATTACAGCCGGGTCACGAACCGGATCGATCCGGTGGAAATGATGCCCAAGGGTTTCGACATCGCCCAGTGGCAGGGGTCAGAAGGGATCGCGGTTCCCTTCGAGAACCTTCCTCACCGCGGTTGCTACAAGGCCAAGTGGCGCTACTTCGCTCCCCGGTTCGGTCTGGCTTGGCGCATGTTCGGGACCAATCGGACCGTGCTCCGCGCCGGCACCGGCCTGACCTACGATCAGGAGTTCGGCATCCTCAGAGCCCGGACCATGAGGCCGAGTGCCGGTGTCATCAGTTTGTCCGCAACGCGGGGATACGAGTACCCGGAACTCATCACCGGAAAACGGATCGACCTTCCCCGTCAGAGGGGTAACGTCAATCAGGATGGAGTGCTGGTCGACAGCAACTATTACGTCTGCTACTTCTCCGAGCTGGATTGGCAGGAAGGACAGGTCTACTCCTACAATCTCATGATTCAGCACGAGCTGTTCCAGGGGACCAAGTGGGAGATCGGCTACGTCGGCAACCAGGGGCGCCACATCCGCGAGATCAGCCCCTTCAACGTGGCCATGCCGGAAGGGTACGTGGTTCCGCTCGTCGCAGGAGGCACTGCCACGCTGACCGGCGACACCATCACGGCCGGGCCTCGCGAGTGGATTCCGGCCGAGAATCGCACGGAAACCAGCCGTGCCTGGACGGACCAGTTGGCCCGTCGGCCCTATCCCCAGGTCATTCCCAACACCATGCTGCGGCCGCACGGGAGCATGAACTACAACTCCCTCCAGACCAAGTTGGAGCGGCGCTTCAGCGACGGTCTGGCCCTGTCCATGGGCTACACCTGGTCCAAGGCCATGGCCATGAACTACAACGGCAACTGGGGTGACTGGTCCGGGTCGCGCGACTATGAGCGCCACGCCCTGCGTGCGCCCATGCAGCACGACCGCTCCAGCACTTACTACATGTCCGCCATCTGGGTGCTGCCTTTCTTCCAAAACGCAGGCGGACTGACCAAGTCCCTGCTGGGCGGTTGGGAGCTCACCGGAATCACCACCCTCACCACGGGTGCCCCCTTCCGGGTCTATTACGGCACCGATCTGTGGAACCAGGGTCGCCGGTCGCGTCTTTACACGGAGCGCCTCAAGGACGGGAATCTCGGCGGTGGAGCCACGGTGGAGCGGTGGTATGACACCAGCGCCTTCACGGCCCCCGGCGTCGAAAATCCGAACGTGCCCGGCCAGCGGGTCATGGACCGTTCGCTATGCGGTGGGGCCGAATATTGCCATGAGGCGGCGCGGCGGGCCCTGGGCAACAGTGCGCCCTATCCGCTGCGTTACGACGGAGTCCCCGTCGTGGATCTCTCGCTGCACAAGAATTTCGCCCTCGGAGAAGAGAAGGTCTTCGACGTCCGGGCGGACTTCTTCAACGCCTTCAACCACGCCATCTTCAACGCACCGAACGGGAACCATTCGTCTTCGGCGGTGGGCCGGGTGACCTCGGCGGCCACGGCGCGGCAGATTCAGATTGGATTCCGCTTCTCGTTCTAGCGGTCCATAGAAGGGGGGACATCCTTGTCCCCCCCTTCCTCATTCCCCGATGGACGAAGAATTTTTCGTAGGGGCGACCCTTGTGGTCGCCCGTTCTCAGATGCCCGTCAACTAACCACCCCTGGATCTGTCCCCCAAACTCCACGGCGCGGCACAGCATCCGCAGAGCGAAAAATACTCGATTCACTTTTTTGGCCCGACTCTACCGGGTCGGTTCAAATCGTTGGAGAATCGGACTAGGAAGATAATCTGTCCGAACTTAATAAATCCTTTCACATAAACGTTTTGTCCATGTTGTTTAAGATCTTGGCACCCAAGTTGCTTAGTTGGGACACGAGTCCGAGGAACGGATTCAGCCTGTATCCAAAAGGGTCGGTTCCCTGGGGCAGGTGGTTTTTTTTGTTGACGCGCCGAATCGAATCGGCTAAAAGAGCCCGGACGTGCAGGCGTAGATCAATTTTTTGTTTCATGCGGACGGTCGTAGTGGCCGGGAACGCGTAATTTGGGTAGCTTTTCGAGGAGGTAAGAAGGTAATGGGCTACAAGAACAAGTCTCTATGGTTGGCGACGGCGGCCCTGGTGCTCGTCGTTCATGCGCTGGCGGCGCCGCTGGCCTACGGGCAAGCTGCCACCTTTTCCCGGTTGCTGGGTACCGTCAAGGACCAGACCGGAGCGGTGGTGCCCGGAGTGGAAGTCACGGCCACGGCCACGGCGACCAACGTGCCGCACATGGCGGTGACCAACGACCGCGGTGACTACGTCATCGACAAGTTGATCCCCGGTTTCTATGACATTTCGGCGGAGTTGCCCGGCTTCAAGACGGCCCGCTCCCTGGGGGTCCGTCTGGAGGTTCAGACGGTATCCCGCATCGATCTCACCATGTCCCCCGGCGACATCTCCGAGCAGGTGACGGTCACCGGACAGTCCACCATCATCGACACCGACAATGCCGAGGTGGCGGCGGTCATCGAAGAGAAGAAGATCCTGGATCTTCCTCTGGCAGGCCGCGACATGGTGAAGTTGGCCTACCTGACCACGGGCGGCACGCAGGAGCGGCAGGAGATCGGCTACTCCACCCTCTACGCCTACGGCGGCGGCTACCCCACCTTCAACGGCCTCTATTCCCACTCCAACCAGATCCAGTTGGACGGCTCCAACAACATGGGCTACATCACGCAGCGGCCCACGGTGCAGCCGACTCCGGAGACGGTTCAGGAGTTCAAGGTCATCACCAACAACTACTCGGCCGAGTACGGCCGCGTGGGCGGGGCGGTCATCACCATGCTCTCCAAGAGCGGGAGCAACGAGTTCCACGGCCATGCCTGGTACTACTTCCGGGATGAGGGTCTGGATGCGGCCAACTTCTTCCAGAACCGGTCGGGGCTGAAGAAGCTGCCTGTGGACTACCACATCGGCGGCGGCTCCATCGGCGGTCCCGTCCTCAAGGACAAGACCTTCTTCCACGCCCACTACGAGAAGTTCATCGACAACCTGCAAAGGGCCGGATTCGCTACCGCGCCTTCCACGGCCATCGTCCAGGGCGACTTTTCGGGCTCGGGCGCCAAGGGGGCCATCCCTCAGCTCTACAATCCGTTCGACTTCACCGGAAGCCAGGACGATGCAACGGGCATGCGGGCTGCTTTCCCCAACAACCAGATCCCGGCCAGCATGCAGGGGGCCGTCTACAAGAAGATGATGGAGTTGATGCCCCCTCCGGCTCCCAACCAGGCGGGTGAGCTCACCAGCAATTACGCTTACGCCAATGCGGCAAACACCAAGATCGACAAGTATTCGTTCCGCGTCGACCACCAGTTTGCCAACGACGACAATATCTTCGGCCGATACAGTTGGCAGCGATCGCCGTCCTTTACCCATACCGGGCGTTGGGGGGTCCCCGGCGCCAACCAGGACGGCATCTACCGCCAGTTCCAGGACCGGTCCCGCGGCTACCAGATCGGCATCAGTTGGGTGAACCCCATCGGTTCCAACCTGGTGACCGAGTACACCCAGTCCATCTGGAAGTTCACCTGGCTCATCTCACGGCCCATCGAGGACACCAACTGGCCTCGGGTTCTGGGATTCGACGACGGCCAGAACTGGGAAGTGTATCTGCCCAACGGCAACCGGGGCGGCGCCAACATGCCTCGCATGAGTCCCTCGGGTTACACATCCTGGGGCGGCGCCACTGAGTCGCCGCTGGCGGACTGGGGCCTGGGCTTCAAGTACACGGCCTCCTGGAGGAAGGGAGACCACTACCTGAAGTTCGGCATCGAGCACGTCCGGAACCTGGATGTCCACTACTACTGGATTCCGGCCTATGCGGCCGGTGGCGACAGCTTCAACGGCTTTTCGACGGGCCAGCTCCAGTACAATGCCGACGGGAGTTTCGCGGGCGTCTCCGAGGGCGAGGGGTGGGCCGACTTCATGTTGGGAACGCCCTCCTCGGTCTTCGGCAACGTGCTGGGAATCGGCGAGAATACGGGCCACTTCAACCAGAGCCATTACAACTGGTTCATAAACGACGACTGGAAGGTGGGTCCGAACCTGACCATGAACATCGGCCTTCGCTGGGAGCAGCCGCGGCCGCCCTACTACGAGGGACACCCCAACGGGTCGTACACCAAGGACTACTACTACTGTAGCTACGACTACACCACGGCCACCAACCGGATCGATCCGGTAGAGATGATGCCCCAGGGGTTCGACATCGCCCAGTGGCAGGGTGCCGTCGGAATCGCCGTTCCCTTCGCCAACCTGCCTCATCGCGGTTGTTACAAGGCCAAGTGGCGCTACTTCGCACCTCGGTTC
This sequence comes from uncultured Acidobacteriota bacterium, assembly GCA_951812665.1. Taxonomy (GTDB): domain Bacteria; phylum Acidobacteriota; class UBA6911; order RPQK01; family JAJDTT01; genus JAJDTT01. Next base: position 20,197 of record CATOST010000010.1, on the reverse strand, counting down.
GGTCTGGCCTGGCGCATGTTCGGGACCAACCGCACGGTGCTCCGCGCCGGTGCGGGCCTGACCTATGACCAGGAGTTCGGAATTCTCCGCGCCCGGGTCATGCGGCCCAACGTCGGCGTCATCAACCTGCCGGCCGTACGAGGTGAGGCAGTCCCCTCCCTCATCAGCGGCATACGGCTCAACCTGCCCCGGGATACGGGTGCGATCAACGCGGACGGCATTCGGGTCAACAGCAACTACCGCACCTGCTACTTCTCCGAATTGGATTGGCAGGAAGGCCAAGTCTATTCCTACAACCTCATGATTCAGCACGAGCTGTTCCAGGGGACCAAGTGGGAAATCGGTTATGTTGGCAACCAGGGGCGTCACATCCGCGAGATCAGCCCCTTCAACGTCGCCATGCCGGAAGGGTATGTCGTGCCTCTCATCGGTGGCGGCAGCGCAACCTTGACCAGCGATCCCATCACGGCCGGTCCTCGCGAGTGGATTCCGGCCGAGACTCGTGGCGAGGTCGGTCGCGAATGGAATGGGCAGTTGGCCCGGCGGCCCTATCCCCAGGTCATTCCCAACACCATGCTGCGGCCGCACGGGAGCATGAACTACAACTCCCTGCAGACCAAGTTGGAGCGCCGCTTCAGCGACGGTATCGCCCTTTCCATGGGTTACACCTGGTCCAAGGCCATGGCCATGAACTACAACGGCAACTGGGGAGACTGGTCCGGGTCGCGTGACTACGAGCGCCACGCCCTGCGGGCGCCCATGCAGCATGACCGCTCCAGCACCTACTACATGTCCGCCATCTGGGAGTTGCCCTTCTTCCGGAACGCCGGCGGGGTCACCAGGTCCCTGATGGGCGGTTGGGAGCTCACCGGCATCGCCACTCTCACTACGGGAGCCCCCTTCCGCGTCTACTACAGCACCGATCTGTGGAACCAGGGCGGACGTTCGCGCCGGTACACCGACCGGATCAAGGACGGGGCCTTGGGCGGCGGAGCCACGGTGGAGCGGTGGTATGACACCAGTGCTTTCACGGCGCCCGGTGTCGAGAACCCCAACGTGCCGGGTCAGCGGATCATGGACACGTCGCTCTGCGGCGGTGCCAACTTCTGCCACGAGGCGGCACGGCGGGCCCTGGGTAACGGAGCCCCCTATCCGTTGCGCTACGACGGAGTTCCCCTCATAGACCTCTCGCTGCACAAGAATTTCGCCCTCGGCGAGGACAAGACCTTCGACGTGCGGGCGGACTTCTTCAACGCCTTCAACCACGCGGTCTTCAACGCACCCAACGGCAACCATGCCAGTGGCGGCGTGGGCCGGGTGACCTCGGCGGCGACGGCGCGGCAGATTCAGATTGGATTCCGCTTCTCGTTCTAGCGATCCAAGCGCAATCGAGCGTTCCAAAAGGGCCAGCCTCCGGGCTGGCCCTTTTTTTTGTCCGGTGTGCACGCAGATTCCGTGGCTGAAGCGTTACGGTCATAGAGGGTCCGAATCAAATTAGGGGACGGCGTCCATACTCGGAACAGGTCATAAGAAAACCTTCCCGGTCAAACGTCTATGCGGCGTGAGAATGCGGATATTCGTAAGGACATCGCAGACCTGCGCGAGCGGATGACCCGGTTGGAGGGGCTCTTCGAGGGATTCACAAAGGTTGCTCCAATATTGCGGAACGGAGAGTCGGGGGACAGCGATAAATTCTAAACTCCTGAAGGATCCGGACTCAGGGAAGAGGGCTTGTTCTTCTCACCGGGAAACCGGTGGGGGATTGAATGTGAACTGGATTTTCCGGGTTGTACTTCTTCTTTTGCTGAGTGCGGGCGGATGGAATCTCAATAGCATTGACCACAGAATTCAAAAAATTGATGAGAGGCTCCGTAACGTAGAGATCGATATGGGCCATATCAAGGGGAGTCTGGGGATTCGGATTGGAGTCACTCCAGGACCCCTTCGTTGACTTCGATCAACCGCATGCGCGGAGCTTGCAAATCGGGGAAACGGCGTCCTCTCCAGTCTTGTGAGACTGCCCGACGCGGAAAAAGTGACTCTCCCCTTCTCTGGTCCGGGAACTATTACGCGTCTCGGGAGCAGGGTTTACACGGGCGTACGCTCAGGCACCCGATGCGACAGGCGCCTGAACCAGCCCGTCACCGCGGTCCAGCATGTCGACCCCGGCTCGGAATACATCGGTCCGGCAGGTGGCGCGCATACGGGTCACCACCGCGCTCGCGGTTGCCGGTATACTGGCTTCCTCCTTCACTCTCTGCCACCACAGAGCCGCGACACCGGCCGCATGGGGACAGGCCATCGAAGTCCCTTGGAGCGATACCAGTCCGCCTCCGGCTTGCGCCGACACCACATTGACCCCGGGGGCGCTCAGCAGCGGGTTGGTGTTGGAAAAATCCGCCACGTTCAACCCGTCGCCGGCTTCACCGAGTGCTCCCACCGACACGATTCCCTTGGCTGCCGCCGGTACCGACGCGCTGACCTCATACTTCGGATTTTTCTGGCGCTTGCTCTCGTTTCCCGAGGCCGCAACGATGACCATTCCGCCATTGAATGCTGCCTTACTGGCAATCAAGTCCATCAGGTTGTCAAATACCCGCAGATTGGCCCTATATCCCTCCAGCGCGATGGAGGTCGCCAGGTCCACCGGGTATCCCCTATCCGCCAGCTTCTTGCTCAGGCCGGGGAAATCGAAGCCGAGTGACATCGAGAGGACCTTTGCATTCAAGGACGAAGCCCACAATATTGCGTTGAACAGCCTGTCCGATTCGCCCCCGCCTTTATCGTCCAACACCTTGCCGATCAGTGCTCGGCTCACTCCCGGCGCCACTCCGATTCGCGTGCCGTCCACGTCGCGTCCGAAGATCGTGCCCGCACAATGGGTGCCGTGCCCCTGCACATCGCCATTGCCCGTTCCGGTGAAATCCCGCTGCACCAGATCGACCCCCGCAAAGGCCTGATGATCGGCGTCAATGCCGGTGTCCAGAACGCAAACCAGAACCTCTCGCCCATCGGCGGGGCTCTTGTCAGCCCCTACGGCCTGAATCCCCCAAGTCGGCCCTTTCGTTGCCACCGTGTCGGAGGCCATCGGTGCAATCAAACGTGTCGGCATGGTCCGCGCCAAATCCAGAATCCCTGGGTCACGCGTCGCTTCCCGCAGGTCTTGTGGTTCCAGGTGTTCCACGCTCACTTCCGGTTCCGGCGGCATGTCCCCGGACACACTCGACACCCCGCCGAGGGACGCCACTCCGCCTACGCTTTGCCGACCTTCGAACCAGCTTCGACGCCGTCCCGAATTGGCATCTTTCAAAATGATGTAGCTTGTCACGACATAGCTCCTCTACGTGTTGGGTTGGTGCCATTGGATGATACCAAGAGGAAGCAAGTGACTGTCCTCTCTTCGTTCGACGTTCAAAAAGGTCCAACCTCCGGGTTGGCGTGTTTTCGGCTGGCATCATCGCAGATTCCGTGGTTGAAGCGTTATAGTCTATTGAGGGACAGGGAGTAAGGAGATTTTCAACGTAGGGCTCCGGGCAAGTTCCCGGCGGGGAATGCAATGACTGTTCCCTTCTCACGAGGAACCGATGCCGAGTGAACTAGCCCAGTGGATCACGCCCGCTATTGTGATCTTGGGGTTCCTTTTCACGGCCCGCACGATTTGCAACCAGCGCGTGGAGATGGAATCCCGGTTCGGGTCCCGGATGGACCGGATGGAGTCTCGCCTGACCGGGAGAATTGAAGGCGTGGAGTCTCGCTTGGCCGCGAGAATTGACGGCTTGGAGTCGCAAACCAACGACCTGCGGGACCGAATGGAGTCGCAAACCAGTGACCTGCGGGACCGTATGGGCCGGATCGAGGGGACTCTCGACGTGCTGCGGGAGTTCTTCGTCGGGACCGGACGCGGCACCGTAGCGTGACATTTCTTCCTTTCTCCCGACAGTCAGCCACTCTGCCGTATCAGGATCCGATGCGGTCGTTGAGTCACCCTGATTCGTAAGCTCGATCCAGCAACTCGACCGTATGGAGTACAGGTAGCGGACTGTTCCGCCGCTTCAGGTGGCTCTCGATCTGCATCAGGCAACCGACGTTCCCGGCGGCCACCGCATCCGGCTGCAATCGCTCGATGACGTCTGTCTTGTTTGCTCCCAAGCGGTTTGCGATCTCCGGTTGTTCCAGATTGTAGGTCCCCGCCGAGCCGCAGCAGGTTTCCCCATCCATCAGCTCCATCAGGGTCAGATTCGGAATCCTTTTCAGGAGTTTCCGGGGCGCCGATCGGATGCCTTGGGCGTGGGCCAGGTGGCAGGCGTCGTGGTAGGCGACCTTCATTGCCGCAGGCAGGGGCGGAGGATCCCGTTCCAAGCCGAGCTCGTCCAAGAATACGCTCACGTCCCGGACCCGAGCCGAAAAGCGGCGTGCCTCCTCTTCCAGGCTGTCGTCCCGGAACAGCAGCGGGTACTCCTTGATCCCGGACCCGCAACCGGCGGCGTTGGTGATGATGGCGTCCACGTCGGTGGGCAAGGCTTCGAAATTGTGGGCCGCCAACCGCCGAGCTTGATCGGCGTCGCCGTTGTGCAGCGACAGGGCGCCGCAACACCCCTGGCTGGCCGGCACCATCACTTCCACGCCGTTTCGAGCCAGAATCCTTAGCGTGGCCCAGTTGATCGCCGGCGACAGCACCTGCTGCACGCAACCCGACAACAAGGCGACGCGAGCCCGGTGCCTCCCTTGGGCCGGGTAAACGGACGGAAGCGGACGAGAAGCCGGCAGGGTCCGGGGCAGCAGCTCCAACATGGAGGCCATCCGATCCGGAAGCATCCCGGCGAACGGGCGAGCCAGACGGCCCAGATATGCGGCGGCTCGGAACCGGCGAGGGAAGGGCAGGAGCAGTCGAAAGCTGAGGCGGGTCAGGCGATCCAGCAGAGTCCCCTTGACCCGGTCCCGGGCCAGCGCGCGAAACGGCGTCAGCAACTCGCCGTACTCGACCCCCGAAGGGCAGGCGGTGACACACGCCATGCAGCCCAGGCACTTGTCCACGTAGGGGAGACCTTCCTCCATTTCGAGGCTCCCCTCCAGCATCTCCTTCATCAGCAGGATGCGTCCGCGGGGTGAGTCCATCTCCTGGCCCAGGTCCTTGTAAGTGGGACAGACCGGCAGACAGAAGCCGCAGTGCACGCACGTCTTCACCTGGCGGGCCATGGCATCGCCCTGGGGCCCATATCGTTCTGCATCGATGCCGTGTTGCACCTATACCTCCGAAAAACGCCCCTCCGGATCCAGCGCGTTCCGGATCCTTTCGGAGAAGACCCGGTCTTGCCTGCGCCCCGGGCGGGCGGTGTCTCCGTTTCCCCGTAGAAGGAGGCCGGTGAGACCCAGATGGGCCAACGCCCGGTCCACGGGGTCCAATGGCCCGGACCAGGCCAGCCAGGCCAGGCTGCCGCCGGCGCAGTAGTTTGTACGGCACGGGATGGACTTCAGATTCTTTTCCAAATCGGCTATTTTCCCGGTGGTCATAGGCACCTTCATCAGGTTCCAATCGGCCGGGACCCAGTCGAATTCCCGGACCTCATCCCAATGGTCCTGCTCCTCCTGCCCCCGTAGTTCCACCCCCTGCCCCACCAGCTCTCGAACCCGGACCAGACGACCGGAGACCGACTCGCTCCGACCTCCAACCCGTATCAGCAGTCGCCCCGGAGCCTCCAGATCCACGGCGGCCAAGTCCAGGGGAGCAGCCCGCAGCCGACGTATGGCCTCCAGAGCCTGCGAGAGGTCGGGCAGTTCCACTTCCAGGGTCAGCCAGCGCTGTGCAAGGGGGAAGACCTTGAGCGTCATTTCGACCAGGACTCCCAACCTTCCCAGGCTGCCGACCATGAGCTTGGGAAGATCGAACCCGGCGGCGTTCTTGACCACCCGACTGCCGCCTCGCACCAGCTCGGCGCGGCCGCTGACGAACCGGATCCCCAGGAGGAAGTCGCGGATGCCGCCGTACCGGTAACGTCCGGAGCCACCGGTCCCCGCCGCCACCGTTCCCCCGAGAGTGGCTCCGGCCTGGACCATCACTGGATCGAAGGGCAGGTACTGCCCCTCCTGCGCCAATCTCTCCTGGATTTCGGCTACTGGAGTACCCGCCAGAGCCGTGAAGGTGTACTCCTCCGGCTCGTACTCCACGATGCCGGACAAACCTCTCAGGTCCAGGGAGACAATCCCCTCGGGCGGCTGGGAAAGAGCCGGCTTGGTGCCACCGCCGCGCGGCCGGATGCGAGCGTGGTCCGCGACGGCCTGCTGCACGTCCTGGAACGATTCGGGTCTCACGGCCGTCCGCGCCAGGCCGGTCGAAGGGGTGATCTCAGGGTCCGGGACGCGCCCGTGCCCGTTCTCGTCAGGGAACATCTTGCGCCGATTGGCGATCTCCAGCGGGTCGATGGACCGCCGCAGCCGCTTCATGACCTCCATGTCGGTGGGTGCGAACATGTGGGCCAGGTACTCGCGCTTCTCCATGCCCACGCCGTGCTCCCCGGTGATGGAGCCCCCCCTGCGGATGCACATCTGCAGGATGTCTCCGGCCAATTCCTCCGCCTTCTCCAGGGCGCCCGCCTCGGTGCCGTCGAACAGGATCAGGGGATGGAGATTTCCGTCTCCGGCGTGAAAGACGTTGGCCACCCGGATCCCATGCTTCCGTCCCAGCATCTCGATTTCGGCCAGGGACGACCCCAGTTGCTTCCGGGGAACCACCCCGTCCTGGACGATATAGTCGGGGCTGAGCCGTCCCACCGCCGAGAACGCACTCTTGCGTCCCTTCCAGATCCGGAGTCGTTCCCCCTCATCTCGGGCGACACGGATCTCGAAGGCCCCCGAAGCCTGAATCACCGGTTCCAGGAGCTGGAACTCGGCTTCCACCTCGGCGGCTTCCCCTTCCAGTTCCACGATGAGCAGTGCCGTGGCTGCTAGTGGGTAGCCGGCATGGACTGCGGCTTCAGCCGCCTCGATGGCCAGATGGTCCATGATCTCCATGGCGCCCGGGAGGAGTCCCGTAGCCACCACCTGAGTCACGGCGTCCCCGGCAGCTTCCAGGCTGCTGTAGGCGGCCAGGATCGTCTTGTACGACTCGGGCTTGGGAATGAGTCGAACCGTGATCTCCAGAGCGATGCCGAAGAGCCCCTCCGAACCGACGAAGAACCCGGTGAGGTCCGGTCCCACCCCCTCCAGGCTCTTGCTCCCCAACTCCACCACCGCGCCGTCCGGCAGCACCGCCTTCAGACCCAGGACATGGTTGCTGGTCATGCCGTGGCGCAGGCAGTGGGCTCCGCCGGAGTTGAAGGCCACGTTCCCGCCGATGGTGCAGATGGACTGGCTCGAGGGATCGGGGGCGTAGTAGAGCCCGTGGGGAGCTCCCAGCGCGCTCAGGTCCAGGTTGATGACTCCCGGCTCCACCACGGCGCACCGCTCGGCCGGATCCAACTCCAGGACCCGGTTGAGGCGGTTGAGACCGATGATGATGCCCTCCCGGATCGGGAGCGATCCCCCCGAGAGGCTGGTGCCGCTCCCACGCGCCACGAAGGGAAGGTTCTCCCGGTAGCAGAGGCGCACCGTCTCGATCACCTCTTCCTGGGACTCGGCCAGGACCACCGCCAGTGGCCGCTCTCGAAACACCGTCAGCGCATCCGATTCATAGGGGGCCACCTGGGCCGGGCCCGAAAGGACCCGCTCCGGGGGATAGATGGAATTCAGGGCGCCCAATGACCGCATTTCCAGGAAACCAGTCTACTACGCCGCCTCGGAGATGGGCCATACGTGAAGATCTCGAGCTAGTGGTTTTTGTGTCGGCGGCGTTGAGGTAAGGGTAGGTCTAAACGGTGCTGGAGCAGAGAAAGTGGGGATCATGGAACTGGAGGTCCGAATGGACGTAAGGGAAGCAGTGGAAAAGGCACGGCACTGCGTTGCCGAGTTCTTTGCCGGGGAAGACATCAGTCACGTGGGTGTGGAAGAGGTGGTGTTCGACAACGAGAAGAGTGTCTGGAAGGTGACCATCGGCTTTTTTCGGTCCTGGAATCGGTTGGACGGCCTCCCGGCATCCATGTATTGCGCCTGGGACGAGCGTTCATACAAGGTCGTTCTGATCGACGATCCTACGGGGAACATCGGCTCCATGATCCATTGCACGTTCACCAACATGGGTATCAAAGCCGATTGATCGGGTGCGTCCCCGTTGTCCCGGAGACGGCGATGAAGCAGTTGCCGACGAAAGCTACGGTTCTTGGCGCCCTCGCCGCGGGCACCGTGCTGGCGGCCGCGATGGCTCTGATCTATGTCAAACTATTCGCTACATAAGAAAAACTGAGCCGCATCATGGGAGCGGGGGCTTGCAGCCCCCGAATCTTGAGAAAGCGGGAGGCTCGATAGTTCCGCTCTGTTGGATATCAGTCCGTGGTGAAAGTCGCGCGAGCACCGAGAGCGTTCCTGCGCCCGCCGGAATGCAGGGACGGTCGAATGCCGTGACGACTTTTGCCACGGGCTGATATGGTCGCGCCGATCCGTTCGTTCCAGCGGAACCGGACTCCTTTGACCCCGCCCTTGCTCCAGCCTGTCCCACTCCCCAGTCTCGGAACCGTTAGGGGAACAGCTCAAGTCCTCCGCCCGAACGGTTGACCGCCTCACCGGACCCCCGGATAATGACCCCGATGGGTGCGGCGCCGAAGTGGCGCGTTTTCATCCGGAAGCGTCCATCCTTGGCCACTGGGGACACTTCATGCGGGTTGGGGCCGTACTCCTGCTGACGTCGATTTCTTTCACGAATCTCATGCCCCGTTCCCAGGGATCTCCGAATCGTCAGACGTCCACGGCCGCGGCAGTTCCCGTCCTGGCTGAGACTGCCGGAGGTGTTCGCTATCGCCACTTGGCGGGTGGCTCCGGCGGTCCCGCCCCGACGCTCTTCGTCTTCGCCGGTTCGATGGAAGACAGCCTGACCCATCCCATCTACAGCAGTTGTTGTTCCCGGCTCATGGAGCACGGGTTCCGCTGTGTTTCCCTGGACCTTCCCGATCATGGACGGGAGATTCGGGCCGGGGAACCGCAGGGACTGAAGGGTTGGAGCGACCGTGTGCGGCAGCGGGAGGACCCCATGGCCGGCTTCGTGAGCCGGGCGCGCGAAGTTCTGGATGCCCTCATCGAGGAAGGGCTGTCGGATCCGGGACGGATCCTGGCATCGGGCACCTCCCGCGGGGGATTCGCCGCCATGCATCTGGGAGCGGCGGATTCTCGGGTCCGTGCCGTCGCCGCTTTCGCCCCCGTCACCGATCTCGCCGCCTTGCGCGAGTTCCAGGATCTGGAAGACGATCCGTTGACCCGCTCTCTCGCCTTGGTGACGAAGGCCGAAGAGCTGGCGGCCCGGAATCTCTGGATCATCATCGGTCACCAGGACGAACGGGTCGGCACCGGAGCGGCGATGGATCTGGTCCTGGCAGTGAGCCGGGCTGCGGCTTCCTTGAGGACCGGAACAGAGGCCCAACTCCATGTCGAACCTGCGGATGGCCATCGGGTTCCGGAGGGCGGTTACCGCCGGGCCGCAAGTTGGCTTCTACGACAGGCGTTTCAAGAAGAGAAGGAGACATTCAATGAACGGTAACTCCGTGATCGCCAAGATCCTGAAGCTGGAAGGGGTGGAATGGATCGCCGCCTTCCCCGAACAGAAGCTCATCGACGCCGTGGCGAAGGAGGGCATCCGCCCCATCATCTCCCGGCAGGAACGAGCCGGCGTCAACATGGCCGACGGTTTCAGCCGTATTCGAAACGGGAACCAGATCGGCGTGTTCACCATGCAGAGGGGCCCCGGAGCCGAGAACGCCTACGGCGGCGTCGCCCAGGCCTTCGCCGACTCGGTGCCCATTCTCCTCTTCCCGGGAGGGGCTCCCGGGAGAAGGATGCAGGTCCATCCCGACTTCGCCTCTTGCGATCAGTACCACGGAATCACCAAGTACACCCGGAACTGCAACATGGTGGAGCGGATTCCCGAGATGTTGCGCTATGCGTTCACTCTCCTCAAACATGGACGCCCCGGCCCGGTCCTGCTGGAAATTCCCGACGACGTGGGAACCGACGAGTATCCGGGCGAGCTGAACTACACCCCCGTTCGCAGGCACCGCTCGGCGGCGGACCCGGATGAGGTCCGGGATCTGGTCCGGGCCATGTTGGCCGCCGACTGTCCCGTCATCAACGCCGGGCAGGGCTCTCTCTACGCCGAGGCCACGCCCGAGTTGGTGGAGCTGGCGGAGCTGATCCAGATTCCGGTGCTCACCTCCCTGGCCGGGAAGAGCGCCTTTCCCGAGAACCATCCTCTGGCCCTGGGCACGGCGGGCCACACCAGCACGCAGATGGTCGACCACTTTCTCCGGAAGACCGACTTCCTCCTGGGCGCCGGCACCAGTTTCACCCATTCGGTCTTCAACGGGCCGGTCCCGGTGGGCGTTCCCCTGGCCCAGTTGACCAACTGTCCCGAAGACCTGAACAAGGATCACCGCGTCGACTACGGCGCCATCGGCGACGCCAAGGTGGTGCTGCGGCAGATCATCCAGGAAGTTCAGCGCCAGATCGGTTCCGGCGGACGGGCGGACGAGCGGGGCGTGGCGGCGGAGATCGCCCGGGTCAGGGCGGATTTCGTAGCCGAGTGGCGCCCCCATTTCGAATCGGACGAGGTCCCCATCAGTCCCTACCGCGTCTTCCGGGAGGTGATCCGGGCCGTGGATCCGGCCAACACCATCGCGACCCACGATTCGGGCTTTCCCCGGGACCAGTTGGTGCCCTTCTGGCCCGCGGTCACCCCGCGCGGCTATATCGGATGGGGCAAGTCCACCCAGCTGGGTTACGGCCTGGGCCTGGCACTGGGGGCCAAGATGGCGGCTCCCGAGAAGGACGTGATCCACATCATGGGAGACGCCGCTTTCGGAATGGCGGGCCTGGATTTGGAGACCGCGGCCCGAAACCGGATCGGGACCCTCCATATCGTCCTGAACAACGGCGTCATGACCCACTATTCCAGTCACATGCCCTATGCCACCAAGCACTGGGGCAGCAACGCCTTCAGCGGCGAGTATGCCCGGGTCGCCCGCGGGCTGGGGGCCCACGCCGAGCGGGTGGACACGCCCGACGGTCTGGCGCCCGCCATCCGCAAGGCACTGGAGGTGACCCGCGGCGGGAGGCCGGCGCTGATCGAGACCATCACCAAGGAAGAGGAACACATCCCCAAGTTCTGGACTCCCGGGACTTGGGACTATCCGGGCGGAAGGGGTTGAAATCAAATGCACACGAAAATCGGCACCATGGCAATCTGCGGGTGGCTCCTGGCCGTCCACGTCCAGGCGGGTCTGATCCACATCGGGTCCCAGAAGCAGTTCTTCATCGACGACTATCTGATCGAGAGCATGCTGGCCACGCGCCAGGTCCTGAATCCCGCCCGGAAAGTCGACCACAACCCCATCATTCGTCCCGAGAAGCCCTGGGAGGGCAATGACGTCCGGGTCAGCAAGGTGATCTACGAGGAGGAAGAGGGCCTCTTCCGGATGTGGTATGGCGTGAATTCCTACAAGGCCAGCCAGGATCAGGGAGAGTTCATCGTCGAATCCGGCGGCGGGATGGTCTGCATCGCCGTTTCCAAGGACGGTCTCCATTGGGAGAAGCCCAACTTGGGCAAGGCGGAGTTCCAGGGTTCCCGTGAGAACAACATCCTCCCCCGGGAGCAGTTCCGGCCCTACTTTTTCAAGGACCGGCACGAGAAGGATCCGGCCAAGCGTTACAAGGGGCTGGAGCGCACGGGGACCACCGGGACGCCGGGGATGCAGTTCGACCTCTACTACTCACCCGACGGCTTCCAGTGGACGGCCTACGAGAACAATCCCATCATCGACACCTCTCCCCGGGTGGGGCGCTGGGGGCCTACCGGCTTCATGGGATGGGACCCGATTCGTCAGACCTACGCCGTGCACATGGAGAACTGCGCTCATCTTCGTTGTCCCCTGGGCAAGCGGCTCATCGGCCGCGCCGAGAGCCCCGACATGATCCACTGGAGCCAGCCCGAGACCATCATCCTCCCGGACGAGCAGGACTACCCGGACCTCCAGTTCTACCACCTGGCCGTCACCGTCTATGAGGGGATGTACGTGGGAATGCTCTGGAACTTCCGGACCACCAACACCAGCATCCTGCCCCAGGCCGTCTTCAGCCGTAACGGCATCCACTACAATCGGGACTACCGGGAGCCCTTCATACCGGCCGGTCCCAACGGCAGCTTCGACTCGGCCGTGGTCTATGCCCAGGACCCCAAGGTCCACGAGGGGCGTATGCTCAACTACTACACCGGAGTGAACTGGCGTTCCCCCGAGAGCCTGTACCACTTGGGGGACAAGGCCCTGGGGGCCGTGGGTCTGGCGGTGACGCCGCCGGACGGCTTCGTCTCCCTGGATGGGGTTCATGGTCACGAGCGCCAGCGCTATCCCTACAGCGAGGTGGTGACCCGTTCTTTCACCTTCAGCGGGGACCGCCTCTATCTCAACGTCCGGTCGGCCCTGCGGCAGTGGGGCGCGGGCCCCTGTGAGGTCCGGGCGGAGATCATCGGATCCGACCACCACGCAATCGAGGGCTACGGGTTCGAGGATGCCGATCCCATCACTACCACGGGCGTGGCCCACGTCGCGTCCTGGAACGGAAAGAGCGACCTCAGTGGTCTGAAGGACCGGCCCATCAAGCTGCGGATCTACTTCAAGAACGCCAAGCTCTACTCGTTCCAGTTCAAGTAGTCACCGGGTCCGGCCCGTCCCCTCCTCCAGGTGGGACCGGCGCCGGAACTGCTCTTGGGCCAGTTCCGGCTGCCCCAACTGTTGGTAGGCCAGACCCAGTTGGTAGTAGGCGCCCGAGAAGCCGGGCTGGAGCCGGATGGCCCGTTGGAGTTGGGCCACGGCGTCCTGATGGCGTCCCAGGGAGTTGAAGATCCGTCCCCTCAGGTAGTAGAGGTCCGCGTCCTGCGGGGAGATCTGCTCCGCCCGGTCCAGGGCGGCCAGGACCTGATCGGGGGGAGCCCCCTCCTCGGCCAGGGACTGGGCCAGGAAGATGTTGGCCATGGGGTATCGGGGCTGCTGCCGGATCAATCTCCGCCAGGTCTGGGACGCCTTGGCCGCATCCCCGGCGGACCGGTAGGCCTGGGCCAGCAGGCGGAGCGCATCCGCGTGGTTCGGGTGCCGAGAGGTCAGGAGCACCAGCACCCGGACCGCTTCCTCGGCGTCGCCGGCGGCCAGCAGTTGGCGGCTCAGATTCTGTCCGATCCCGGGCGCCCCGGGAAGCCGGTCCCAGCCGCGTTTCAGAGCTTGGGCGGCCGCCGCCGGATTGTCGGCCTGCTGGTGAGCGCTGGCCATGGAGAGATAGTAGTCCTCCACCTGCGGAGACAATTGGATGGCCCGGTCCAGAAACTCCACCGCCTTGGCCTCGTTGCGCAAAATGGCGTGGCTCTTGCCGGCCAGAGCCGCCGCTTCTCCCCGGATCACAGAGTCCAGGCCGGGCGTGAAGACGATGGAAGCGGCGGTGTCGATGGCGTCTTCCAACGCCCCGGCGCGGGCCAGAAGGCTGGCCAGAACCAGATTCGTCTGAGGGTCGTTCAGGCCGGACCGCTGGGCCCGAAGCAACTCGGCCAGGGCAAGATCGGTCTGCTGCCGTCCGTACAACCAGCGCCCCAGGCTGGCGTGCAGGTCGGTGTCATGGGGGAACCGGGCCGCGGCCGACCGCAGGTCCGCCTTGGCTCTCTCCGGATTTCCTTCCAGGATCGCCAACTGCACCAGGTCGATCGCATAGATGGCACGACGCGGGTGCTCCTTGCTCAGCGCCTCCAAGGTCGTCCGGCCCTGGGCGTGGAGCTTTCGGCGGTGGTACTCCTCCAGGATCATGGTGTGCGCTGCGGCGGCCGTCGTTTCCGCCAGGACCTCGTGCAGGACGGCGGGGACCCTCGCGTCCGACACGGTCCGGAAGAACTGTTGCAGTCGCGCCAAGGCCTGCCGGCTCTGGGGGCCTTCCAGGTCGGAGAGGAGGGGGGCGTCCTGGACCGGTGCCCCAGCCGACCCCAGCGGCACCGCCGAACCGAGGGACAGGAAGCCGGCGGCGAGGGCAGCCGGGATCAGGATCAGAGCACGTTGCATTGGACGGAGGGGTACCAGTTGAGTTCGTATCCGTCGGTTCTGTTGGTGTCTCGGCGAGTCGGCTGCCAGCGTCCCCGATGGTCCTGAGCCCGGGCCATCAGCAAATGTTCTCCCTTGGGCGCCGCCCAGTCATAGCTCCACCGGACCCAGGTAAAGGGGCGGGATTCGCCTTCCAGCCGGGCCGGGCTCCAACTCCTGCCCCGGTCGGGACTGACCTGGACGGCTCCCACCCGGTGGGGACCGGCCCAGGCAAAGCCCCGAACCGGATACCGGCCCGGAGCCAGGTTGGCCCCCGGAGGCGGAAAGGAGAACCCGGAATTGACCTGGATCTCCGAGACCCGGCCGGTGATCTGCTCCTGCGTCCCGAACTTGACATACTTCTGGTAGAGCAGATCCATGCCGCTGGAATAGTAGTCCGAGGGCCAGTCGAAGGCGTCCAGGATGCGGATCCGGGTCAACCACTTGACCGAGTCCATGCCGTACCAGCCCGGAATGAAGGCCCGGGCCGGAAAGCCGTTGCGCCGGGGCAGAAACTGCCCGTTGAGCTTGAAGGCCACCAGGGTCTCGGGAGCCAGGCATTTTTCCAATGGCAGGATCCGGGAGTAGGGGGACTCGGGCATGTCGGGTATCAGGGATCCCTTGTCCGCTCCCTGGAGCAAGACCCTCTTGGACCCCTCCTTGGGTTGGGCCTCACGGATCAGGTCGGACAGGGGGACCCCCTCCCAGAGACCGTTGCTCACCAGGCCCGTCCGGTTTCCGGCGCATTCCAAGAGCCCCTCCAGGGACTTGGTGGAGGTCTCCACCAGGTCCGGAAAGGACAGCTCCAGGGGATTGGCCACCGCACCCTCCACCCGCAATCGCCAAGTCTTGAGCGACAGCCGGGGCTGCGAATGGTGGCTCCGAACAAAGAATCGGTCGGTGGGAGTCAGCGTTCCCTCCACGTCCGCCATGGAGCTCAGAGAGACTCGATCATCCTCCAGCGGAGTGCCCTGAGTCGATTGGGCCTGGCCCCGGACCGATCGCGTCAGCAACAACGCGGAGGCGTACCCGAACCACCGGCGCCGACTGATCCGCCCGGAATTCTCGTCAAGTCTCATGACCAAAGGTTAGCAGTCCACGGTGAAACTCGCCAAGGCATTCAATCGTCTCCAACACCATCTCTTCTCTCTTCTCTTTTTCCTCTTTCCACTTGCCTCTTTCCTCCTTCTTTTAGCACGTACTCCCGATCCGCCTTCAAATTCTCGACAACCTGCCGCCGCCCCCGGCTCCAGCGCACCTCGATCCTCTGGACCTCGCTGGCCGTCCCCAACCCGAAGTGCAGCCGCGGTTCGTCCGACGACTGGTAACCCGACCCGGCCCGAACTTCCCGGATCTGCGTGGTTCCGCCAGCCATGAGTCTGACCAGAGTCCCGACCGCGCTCCGGTTGGACTCCTTCCCCTCCAGCCGCAAGCGCAGCCAATGACCCTTGCTTCCGTCGTTGCGGTAGAGGGAAAGCCCTCCGTCCATGTTGGAGACGGCCACGTCCACGTCACCGTCGTTGTCGAAGTCGGCAAGTGCGGCGCCACGGCTGGAATAGGCTTGGGACAGCCCCAGCGCCTCGTCCGAGGCCACATCCCGGAAGCGGCCGTTGCCCAGGTTCCTCAAGAGGAGGCTCCTCTGCCGGAAACGGGTGCCCACGGGCCGGGTGTCCACTTGCGGGAAGACGTGTCCGTTGGCCACGAAGAGGTCCTCCCAGCCGTCGTTGTCGTAGTCGAAGAAGTGGGTGCTCCACCCCAGGAAACGCAGACTGGGCAGGCTCAATCCGGTGGCACGGGTGACATCCCGGAAGCGGTCGCCTCCCAGGTTCCGGTACAGGGTGTTGTAGTCTGCCGAGAAGTTGGTGACGTAGACGTCGAAGCGTCCGTCCCGGTCGTAGTCTCCGAAGGTGATCCCCATGCCGGCCTGGGCCTGCCCGTCCTCGTTGAAGGCGACGGCCGCCACCAGTCCCCGTTCCTCGAAGGTTCCGTCCCCCCGATTGCGGAAGAGGTAGTTGGCCATGGAATCGTTGGCCACGTAGAGGTCGCTGTCGCCGTCGCTGTCGTAGTCGCACCAGACGGCGCCCATCCCGTAGGCGGCCGGTGCGTCCATACCGGCCGCCTTGGTGGCTTGCCGGAAGCTGCTGTCGCCGTTGCTCAGGTAGAAGGTGTCCCGGGCCGCCGGAAGTCCCCCCGGCCCACAGTGGACCTGGACCCCGCGGTACTGGCAATCGGGTGATGCGGCCGGCGGATTCCCGTGGTCGAATTCCACGTAGTTGGCTACGTAAAGGTCCAGCCATCCGTCCCCGTTCGCGTCGGCGAAGGCGGCGCTGGAACTCCAGGACGGATCCCCTACCCCCGCTTCCCGGGTCACGTCCCGAAAGGTGCCGTCGCCGTTGTTCCGGTAGAGGACGTTGGGCCCGTAGTTGCAGACGTAGAGATCGGGCCAACCGTCGTTGTCGTAATCGGCGACGGTCACTCCCATGCCCCAATGGCGCCCCTCCACGCCCGCCTCGGACGTCACCAGACGGAAACTGCCGTCCCTCCGGTTGCGGAAAAGTGCGTTGGAGACGCTTCGCTTCCCCGTTCCCAGTTCCTCCCAGAGGCCGCCGTTGACGGCATACAGATCGAGCCAGCCGTCCTGGTCGAAGTCGATCCAACCGACGCCGCTGCCCACCGTCTCCAGGATATGGTCCTTGGCGCTGCCGCCGCCCCGGTGCTGAAAGTTCAGCCCCGCTTCGCGGCTCACCTCCGTGAAGTGAACGCCGCTTGAGAGAAGAAGCAGCAACGTCGCGATCATCTCTGCCAGTCTAGCAAGATGAGGAGATCGCTCGCGTACGCTGGCGCATCATGTAAAAATTGAAGCGTGACGGCTTTTCGACGGTGTCGATCCGGCGTGGCGGCTTGGCTTCTGAGCCTATTGATCTTCTGGGGCTGCGGTTCGGGCCCCTCGGGATTGAACCTGGTGAACCTTTCGGGGGAGCGCGTGGACCCGCTCGCGGACGCGGGCCCGGCCAGCGTCTTCCTGTTCATGCGCAGCGATTGTCCCATCGCCAACCGGTATGCGCCCGAGCTGCGGCGGCTGCACGAGTCGTTCTCGCCCCGAGGGGTGCGGTTCTGGCTGGTTTATGTGGATCCGCAGGAAGAGGCCGGGTCCATCGGGCGGCACGCGGAGGAATATCAAGTTCCGGGCGAGATCCTTCGTGATTCCCACCACGACCTGGTCCGCCTCACCGGCGCCCGGGTCACTCCTGAAGCGGCCGTGTTCGACGCCGGCGGAAGGCTCGTCTACCGTGGGCGTATCGACGACCGGTATCCCGATTTCGGAAAGGCCAGAGCCCAACCCAATCGCCGCGACCTGAAGCTGGCCCTGGAATCCGTGCTCCAAGGGGAAACGGTCGCGGAACCGGAGACCCGGGCTGTGGGGTGCTTCATCGCGGACCTGGCCAGGAAATAGCAGAGAGGCGGAGATCGATATGTTCAAACGACGGCTGGCAGTCCTGGGGGTGTTTTGGTTGGGGTTCATGGGCGTGTCTTACCCCAAGGACGGCAACGTCCGGCATGCCGATTTCGAGGATTTCAGCCAAGGGACCTTGGGGAACGCAGGAGCGAACCTCTACGTTTCCAGAAAGGGGACAGTCCAGGTCATCAACCAGTGGGATCTGAACCGGGACGGGTACGTGGACCTGGTCCTGAGCAACACCCACGACAACATGAGTGTGGTGGACGCGCTCGTCTACTGGGGCAGCGCCGACGGTCCTCGCTCCCTGCTGCCCGAACTCTGGCGGGAACGGCCCCTGGCGCAGGTGGTCTACGGCTTGATGGACCGGACCGATCAAGTCACTCGGCTCCCCTCCTTCGGCGGCGGCCGGTCGGCGGTTGCGGACCTGAACCGGGACGGCTATCCCGATCTGGTCTTCTGCAACTACATCCACAACTACCCGGGTGTCCGCACGGCGTACGTCTACTGGGGGAGCCGGGACGGATATTCTCGCGTTGGACGCACCGAACTGCCCACCCGCTGGGCGGCGGGTGTGGTGGCCCGGGATTTGAATTCCGACGGGTATCCGGACCTGGTCTTCGCCAATCAGGGGGTGGAGGCGGGAGCGGAGAAGATCTCGCCCAAGGTGGACCTCTCCTCCTACATCTACTGGGGCAGCGCCAACGGTTTCGATCCCGACCGTCCGGGACTGGTCCCCACCCGCGGCGCCCGGGACGTGGCCAGCGGTGACGTGAACGCGGATGGGGACCCCGATCTGATCTTCGTCAACAACAGTCCCCAGACGAAGGGGGTGCAGGTGTTCCTGGGCCGGCAGGGCGTCTACACCGCCGACCGCTCCTGGGAGGCGGAGACGGCTCCTCCGGGCAGTGTCGGGTCCGGCGATCTGGACCGCGACGGTTACGACGACGTGGTGGTCACGGTCTCGGGCGAGGGCGCCCAGGACGGTAGCCTCCTCCTGTTCTTCGGCGGCAAGGACGGACCGGTCCCGTCCCGCAACCAGACCCTTCCGGCCATCGCTCCCACCGGCTCCGACATCGCCGACCTGGACGGAAACGGATACCTGGACCTGGCCGTGTCCAACTCCTCGAATGAGGATCCGCTACCCGAGTCCTACGTTTACTGGGGCGGAACCGAGGGTTTCTCAGTCCAACGCCGGTCCCAGCTCCCGACCCTGGCTCCGGCCGACGTGGCTTCGGGTGACCTGAACCGGGACGGCCACCTGGACCTGGTCTTCGCCAACGCCCATGACGGCAAGTCTGCCGACGTCCCCTCCTACGTCTACTGGGGGAGTTCCAGCGGCTTCGCGCCGTATATGCGGACCGAACTGCAGGGGTTCGGCGGCAACAGCGTCAACGTGGCCGACCTGAACCTCGATGGAAACCTGGATTTGGTGCTGGTGAACCGATGGAGCGGCAAGCACGCCGGCCAGGTCGTGAACAACATTTACTGGGGCAACCCCCATCACTACTATTCCACCGCCTCCCGGACGGCGCTGCCGGGACGCGGAGCCTACGCCGTCGCCGTCGCCGACCTCAACGACGACGGCTTCAACGATCTGGTCCTGACCAACTCCTACGTCGGATACAGTTGGCTCTATTGGGGAAGCCGGGAGGGATACTCCCCCGGGAACCGGCAGGAACTGGCCGCCGCGAACGCCCATGGGGTGAGCGCAGCCGACCTGAACCGGGACGGCTACCTGGAACTGGTCTTCACTCACGGACGGGGCCGGAAGCTGGGGACCATCTACTGGGGAGGGGAAGAGGGCTACGCCGACACCCGCCGGACCTCGCTCCCCCTGAAG
This sequence comes from uncultured Acidobacteriota bacterium, assembly GCA_951812665.1. GTDB lineage: Bacteria > Acidobacteriota > UBA6911 > RPQK01 > JAJDTT01 > JAJDTT01. Next base: position 711 of record CATOST010000010.1, on the reverse strand, counting down.
AACCAGCGGTGCAGCAACAACCGGGTGGCGGACCTGAACCAGGACGGCTATCTGGATCTGCTCTTTCCCGGAAGCTGTACGGTATCTACGAGATCTTCTGGGGGGACCGGGACGGCTTACTCACCGGAGCGGAGCTGGAGCCAGGTCCTGCCTGCCGGCAAACGTGGAACTGGCCGACCTGAACTCGGACGGGAACCTGGATTTCATGCTGGTGGGGAGCTTCGATCCCGAGACCCGGAAAATATACCGGCAACAGCTACCTGCTCTGGGGGACCCCCGAAGGGATTCCCACGCTGGAGGGCAAGGTGGAGTTGGAGGGTCACTCGCCGATCGAGTGCGGCATCGCCGACCTGAACCGGGACGGGGCACCTGGACCTGGTGCTGTCCAACTACATGTCCGGCCGCACCCGCACCCTTCCGGTGTTCATCTACTGGGGCGGCGAGGGGGGCACCTACAGCCGGACCAACCGGACCGATCTTCCCGCCTATTCTTCCTCGGCCCTCCAGACGGTGGACCTGAACCGGGACGGCTGGCCCGAGATCGTGGTCCACAACCACATGAAGGGACGGTGACCACAGCATCAACACCTACATCTATTGGAACGGCCCGGAAGGGTTCCACCGGGACCGGAAGACCGAGATCCCCAGCTTCGGTCCCCACTACAGCCAGATGACCGATCCGGGGACCTCTACACCCGGCGCTTGGAGGAG
>CATOST010000009.1 GCA_951812665.1 uncultured Acidobacteriota bacterium | reverse complement strand
GGGACATCGTCGCTGCTACCGACACGGCTGAAGTCTACGACATGGAATATCGCCGTCCGGATCGCATGTTTGCTTCGCTCTTTATGACCGGGGCCGGGGGATCGATGGAAGCGCCTCTGGTGTCTCTGGTGACGCCGTCTCTCCTGTTCGAGGATGTGACACTGAAGAGACCGACCCAGGACATCCCCCGGCCTCCCGTGACTCCTCCTCCTGCGCACGGCCAATAACACCCGCGTCGCCATATCCGCTTCCGTCACCGCGGGGATCCCCGTCACCTCGGCTGCCAATCCCACCCCGCCCATGTACAATGGGACCCCGTTTGCCATGGCCTTCAAGTCCCGCATTCTCATCGTTTTCGGACTTCTGGGGTCCGGTTTCGGGGCAGAGTCCCGTTCCGCGGCGGTTCCGGACGAGTTGGCCCAGGAAGTCCGGACCCTCCTCGAGAACCACTGCATCCAGTGCCACGGTCCCTCGCAGCAACTGAACGGCCTTCGTTTGGACAGCCGGGAGGGCGCGTTGGAAGGGGGTTACTCGGGACCCTCTCTGGTCTTGGGCAACAGCGGCGGCAGCACCCTGATCCGGAGATTGACCAGTGAAGACCCCAGCACGCGCATGCCCCTGGCGGCGCCACCCCTCCGTTCGGATCAGATCGAGGTGCTGACCCGTTGGATCGACCGGGGAGCCCCCTGGCCCCGAGATATGACGGTTAAAACCGGCCCGGATTCCACCTCCCCGAAGCAGGCCCGGCACTGGTCGTTCCGCCCCATCGATCGGCCCAAGTCCCTGCCGGAGACAACCGGAGCCTGGGACCGGTCGCCCCTCGACTCGTTGATCCGGACCCGGCTGGAGCAGGAGGGGTTGGCCCCTTCCCGCATGGCTGCCAAGGAGACCCTGATCCGAAGGGTCAGTCTGGACCTGACGGGTCTTTTGCCCAGCGTCGAAGAGGTGGAGGCTTTCCTGCAGGACGACCGGCCCGACGCCTATGAGCGGTTGGTGGACCGCCTCCTGGCATCGCCCCGTTACGGCGAGAAATGGGCCCGGCACTGGCTGGACCTGGCCCGCTACGCCGACAGCGACGGCTACGAGAAGGACCTGCTCCGTCCCCACGCCTGGCGCTGGCGGCAGTGGGTGATCCAGGCCCTGAATCGCGACCTGCCCTTCGACCGCTTCACCATCGAACAATTGGCCGGAGACCTCCTCCCCGGTGCGAGCCTCGAACAACGGGTCGCCACCGGATTCCTGCGCAGCGGCCTCAAGAATCGGGAAGCGGGCGTACCTCGAGGTCAGGTGCGGTTCGAGGAGACATTGGACCAGACCAACACCATGGGCTCGGTCTGGCTGGGGCTGACCTTGGGCTGCGCCCAGTGTCACGACCACAAGTACGATCCCCTGAGCCAGAAGGAGTACTACCAGTTCCTGGCCTTCTTCAATCAGACCCAGGGCCGGGAGATGGATGCACCCCTCGCGGGAGAAACGGAGCCATTCCTGGAAGAGTTCCCGCGCTACCGCCAGCAGAGGAAAGTACTTCTGGACAACGGCGAGATCTCGGTTCCCAGGCTGCAAGCGCGATGGGAAACCATGCTCCTGGAGGCAATGGAGTATCCGGGGAAGCATCTGGACTGGGACGACATTCTCCGGGGCGCCATTCTCAACGAGTTGGACCGGGCTCCGGAGTTGCTGCGGTCGGGCCCCGCGGGCCGCACCTGGCGGGAAAACGACCGGGTGACCCACTATTTCTTCAAGTATCCCGGTCCGGAGAACGCCAAGGAAGAGGCCCTGAGCGAGAAGTTGAAGGATCTGAAAGGGAAGCTGGCCGAGCTGGAATCGTCCTTCCCCGATGTGACCCGGGCCGATGTCGTTCAGGCCCTGCCGGGGGCCACCCATATCGCCCTGCGGGGAGATTATCGAGTCCCTGGAGTGGAGGTCCGGCCCGGCACGCCCGGCTGGCTGCCTCCCCTCCGGAACGGGGAAGAACCACCCCGGCTGGGGCTGGCCCGATGGCTGGTGGATAAGAACAACCCCCTGACCGCCCGCGTCGCCGCGAATCGGCTCTGGCAGGAACTGTTCGGCCGCGGACTCGTGAGCACTCCCGAGGACTTCGGCACCCAGGGATCCAAGCCCTCCCACCCGGAACTCCTGGACTGGCTGGCCTCGGAGTTCATGCGCCGGGACTGGAGCCGCAAGCAGATGCTGCGCCGCCTGGTGACGTCGGCCACCTACCGCCAGCCCTCCCGGGTCGAGCAGCGGCTGGAGCAGACGGATCCGGAGAACGTCCTGCTCGCCCGGCAAAGCCGGCTGCGCCTTCCCGCCGAGCTGATCCGCGATGCGGCACTGAGGACGGCTGGAGTGTTGGATTCCCGAATCGGCGGTAAGAGCATCCGTCCGGCTCAGCCCGATTGGATCGCCACGATCACCTATGGCAAGTCCGGCTGGAAGCCCAGTTCGGGTGCGGACCGCTTCCGCCGCGGCCTTTACGTGCTCTTCCGGCGAAGCGCTCCCTATCCCCAGATGGTGAACTTCGATGCTCCCGACGCCAGCGCCACGGTCTGCCGGCGGGAGCGCTCCAACACACCGCTCCAGGCCCTGAACCTGCTCAACGACCCCGTCTTCATGGAAGCGGCCCGGTTTCTGGCGCAACGCACGCTCCGGGAGGCCCCTCCCCGCTGGGAAGAACGATTGGACCACATCTACCAGCTCTGTTTGAGCCGGGAACCCACTCCGGACGAACGTCGTCTATTCCGACGTTTTCTTGGACGGCAGAGGGCGATTCTCCAGGAGGAGCCGGAGTCGGTGAAACAACTCGCGAACGGGGCCGATTCGGACCTGGAGCCCCTGTTGGCGGCCACCTGGACCGCGGCTGCCCGAGCCGTGTTGAACCTGGACGAGTTCATCACCCGGGAATAGAGATGACTCCCTTTCAACTTCGTACCCTCCAGGGCCGCCGGGACTTCCTGCAGAACTGCGCTTCCGGAATCGGCATGATGGCTCTGGCCGACCTGCTCACCCTGGACGGCCTGACCGCCGCCCCCACTCCGGGCGGTCCCCTGCGGCCAGCGGCCCCACACTTCGCACCCAAGGCCAAGAACTTCATCTTCATGTTCATGGAGGGCGGTCCCAGCCAGTACGAACTCTTCGATCCCAAACCGGCTCTCAACCAATACCACGGCAGACCTCTTCCGGAATCCCAGACCGAAGGCCTGGAATTCGCGTTCATCCAGCCTTCGGCGTCGATCCTGGCCAGCTCCGTTCCCTTCCGGCGCTACGGCCGGTGCGGCATGGAGCTCTCGGAGTGGATCCCCCACATCGGCTCCTGTGCCGACGACATCAGCCTGGTCCGCTCCATGCACACCGATTCCTTCAACCATCATCCGGGGCAGTTGCTCCTCTTCAACGGAACCATCCAGATGGGCCGTCCCAGCCTCGGGTCCTGGATCGCCTACGGCCTGGGGAGCGAGTCCAGGAACCTGCCCGGATTCGTGGTCCTGACCTCCGGCCCCGGCGGCACCAGCGGCGGTTCCACCAATTTCGCCAGCGGCTTCCTGCCCTCCCACTACCAGGGAACGGTCTTTCGCCAGTCCGGAGACCCGATTCTCTACCTGGGCAACCCACCCGGGATCAGTCATTCCACCCAGCGGGCTTCGTTGGACCTGATTCGGGATCTGAACCAACAACATCGGGAGTCCACCGGCGACGCCGAGATCGCCTCACGCATCTCCAACTACGAGCTGGCGTTCCGGATGCAGACCGCGGCTCCGGAGTTGACCGATCTCGCTTCCGAACCGGCCGAGATCCGGGCACTCTACGGCCTCGACCGTGAGGACGAAGCGGAGCGCCAGTTCGCGGGCAACTGCATGCTGGCTCGCCGCATGGTGGAGCGGGGGGTCCGTTTCGTCCTGATGATGGACCACGGCTGGGACGATCACACCGAGATCAACAAGAAGCTCCCCAAACGCGCCCGCAAGATCGACCGGCCCACGGCGGCCCTGCTCAAGGACCTGAAGCGGCGGGGCCTGCTGGAGGAGACCCTGGTGGTCTGGGGCGGCGAGTTCGGGCGAACGCCCATGGTAGAGCTGAGAACCCCTGAAGACGCCAGCTACGCGGGCCGGGACCACCAGCCCTCCGCCTACAGCCTCTGGATGGCCGGAGGGGGAATCCGGGGAGGCCAGGTGGTGGGCCGAACCGACGACTTCGGGATCCGGATCGAAGAGGATCCGATCCACGTCCACGACCTGCAGGCCACCCTCCTGCACTGCCTCGGGCTCGACCACACTCGGCTCACCTACCGTTACATGGGACGGGAGTTCCGCCTCACCGACGTGGCCGGCCGGGTCATCGAAAAACTATTGGTGTAACCGCGCTCCATACCGCGCCCCGTGGCGCGGCAACCCTCTTTCCTCACCTTCCTCTTTCCTCACCGGGCGGCCAGGATGCTCCCCAGGAACTTTCGCGTCCGGGCTTCCCGTGGCTGAGAGAAGATGATTTCCGGCGCCGCGTCCTCCACGATCCGTCCCCGGTCCAGGAAGACGACCCGGTCGGCGATGTCCTGGGCAAAACCCATGTGGTGGGTCACGATCAACATGGTGATGTCGCTCTCCTGGGCCAACATTTCCAGCACCTGAAGCACCTCGCCCACCAACTCGGGGTCGAGCGCCGATGTGACCTCGTCGAAGAGCATGATCCGGGGCTGCATGGCCAGGGCCCGGGCGATGGCCACCCGCTGTTTCTGACCTCCCGAGAGCTGCGCCGGGTAAGCATCGATCTTGTCCAGCAGACCGACCTTCTTCAGCAGAACCAGAGCACGCTCCCGAGCCGTTGCCCGGGACAGGCCCAGGACCCGCATGGGCGCCACCGTCAGGTTTTTCAACACGGTCATATGGGGAAACAGATTGAACTGCTGGAAGACCATTCCCACCTTGCTCCGAATCTCCCTCAGGTGGCGAGAGCCGGCAGGAACCTGCCGGCCCCTGCGGTCCCGTTCCCAGACCGCCTGGCCTTCGATGAGCACCTGGCCCGAGTCCACGCGCTCCAGAGTCATGAGGACTCGGAGAATGGTCGATTTTCCGGAACCGCTGGGACCGATCAGGGCCAGCTTCTGGGAGGGGGGCACCTGGAGGTCGAGATCGTCCAACACCAGAAGCTCACCATACGACTTCCGGACCCGTTGCATGGAGATGATGGGATCGGGACTGGTCTGGGACAAGAGCTGCCTACTGAATCTGGAATCCGTACAGGTCGGCGCGCTGGAGGTGGAAGCGAAGACGGACCGCCCGGCCTCGCAAGGACGCGAGATCCGGTTTTTCTTTCCAGGTCACGTCCTGCCGAGTGCTGTCGAAGGCCGCGAGCATGCACTCGTCCCGGCCGTAACCGGCCAACGGACGTCCCCCTTCGTCCAGGATCTCGACGATCACCCGGCCTTTGGCGGCCGCCGCGTTGACCGTCAACCGGCTCCCCTCGAATATCAGCGGGTGGGTCGTCAGCACGGCCTCCCGCTCGCCGGCCCGCCTCGACGCGAATCCATTGGTACGGTACTCCACTTGGGCGGGAGCGATCTGGAACACCCGGCTCTTTTCGATATGGTCCTCCCGGGTCTGGCCCGTATTGGCCTTGAGCTCCGCCCAGAAGCCTTGGCGAACTTCCTCCACCGTCTGGCTGCAATGGGGCCGCCGCCAACTCCAAATGCATTCGTAAAGAGCCCACGCCGGCCCCACTGGCGCCGGCGGGGAAAGATAGGGCCGGCCGTTGTATTGCACGTCATTGAATATCCCGGAGGCGGGAATCGGGGTATCGCCCAGCCCGCCGCCCACCAGTTTGTCCCGGATCCAGGCGTTGACGTGCAGGGTATTGGTGCCGTGGTACAAACCGACGGAACGGTCTCCCTCTTCTGAGCCCTCTGCGAAACCGTAGACAATCCCGTAATCGAAGCTGCCGTCGGGTCCGTTGGGAATCCAGGCCTGATCTCCTCCCAGATCCTCCCAGTGGATCCCGTTGCGGCTCACCCAAAGGTGGATTGCCATCCGTTGAGTTCCGCAGTCGTAGAGTGGAAAGAAGGCGACGTAGAGGTCGCCGATCCGCTTCACCCGCTGCATCCCGTAGCTCTGGTGCTTCGGGTGCTCCCGCGGCGGCGCCCAGATATAGCTCCGGTTCCAGTTCACCCCGTCGCGCGTGGTCAACCGCCCCAGGTTCCGCGAGACGGCCCACTTGTTGTCGTAGCGCACCAATGCCCGTCCCATGGACGGAGGATGAGCGGCGAAATAGAGCACCAGCTCACCGGTCCGCTCGTCGTAGAACATGGGGCCCAGGTTGTCGGTGGGGCTGTCCAGCGTCTCCACCTGCAGGTGGGTCCGCATGAAGGGCCGCTCCGTGGTGAGATAACGGACCCCCTCCGAGTCCCGGACCATCAGATACGTTCCCCGCTGAAACTCCATGTCCGGGTACTTGGGACTGCCGACCCGGGTGGCGGTCCGCAAATCAGGCGTGCCCCGGGTTCTGTAGTCCCACAGTCCCCCGAACTCGTCCTCTTCCCCCAGATGGCCCCGGGACGGCATCTTCTCCAGGATGTTGTTGGCCCGGGAACCTTGGAACTCCACCAGCCCCAGTTTCGGTTTGGTCCAACGGACTCCGTCGTTGGACACTGCCAGAAGCCGGTAACGGGTCGCGCTCATATATTCCAACTCGTACCGCTGTTGCTCCCGGTTGAAGGCAGGGACGGCGCCGGCGGGCAGCATGACGGAATGACCCTCCCAAGGACGGTCGGGCCGGATCAGGGGCCGATGGTCCAGCTTGCGGGCCGGATGGAAGATCCTGCGGAGATTCCGCTGGTCCTCGATCAGAAAGTCGTCCACGAACAGTTGGGGAGCCACCGGGATCTCAAGGGGCGGTTCCGGTCTCGGGGCCGGCCCGTTCCGGTGCAGGTACAACGCCCGGCGGGGACCATCCTCCCAGAGCCGGCCGTCCACCCGAGGCCTCACCCGCACGTGATAGGTGGCCGCCTTCAGGCCGGTCAGATCGAAGGCCGCGTGAGCCTTGGCTTGGGTGAGCCGGACTGCGGTGGCTGGTGATCGCACGCGTCCGGTGCGGGCTTCCACGAGATCGACCTCCACCGCCAGTTCCCGGACCGGCGCGCCTTTCTTGAGCCAGAGCTCCACCTCGGCGGCGTTGTCGTCGATATAGGCCAGGCGGTCCGGATCCGCTCCGATCCAGGTCTGAACCGGGAGTCGGAAGTCGTTGGAGAACAGGAGCACGCCGTCCCGGACCCGTCTTCCTTTGACGGTCACGAGGTAGTTGCCCGGGTCGTGGGTGTCGATCCACCAGCCGGTTCGCAAATATCCCCGGACCCTCTCCTGGGGCCCCTTGTGGCTGGGGGCAGGAAGTGGCCGGTAGGGTCCGTGACCCAGGAGGGGACCCAGATCGAAGCCGGCCGCAGCGTCTTCCGCTCCCGGGTCCAGAAGCCGTCTTTCGGTGCGAGCCCCGCCTGCAGGAAACCCCACCGACACCTCCAACTCCACGGGTTCCGCCGCGGCGTAGTGAAATTGGAGACGATGTCCGGCCTCTCCCGAAAAATTCAGCTGGAATCCGGTGGGATCCGCTTCCTGATCGCCCCGTTGGACCCGATAGGGAGTCAGATCAAGGGGCGCGGACGAACTCTGAGGAACCACCTCCCAAGAGAAAAAGAGCAAGACCAGGACCGGAGCCAGCAGCCGTCGGGCGCTCGAATTCATCTCAGACCCTCCGCCGAAGTCGGGTGTTTGTTTGGTGTCAGTTTCGGACTCATTCTAGCCTGAATTCCACACCGGGTCCCGGTGGCGGCAACGCAACGGGAATTGTTATCGTGTCCGCATGGCGAACGCTCCCGCCCTTCGTCTTCGCGGCATCAGAAAAAACTATGGGAAGAACATGGCTCTCGGCGGGGTCGATCTCGAAGCGCCACGAAATTCCATTTGCGGGTTGATCGGTCCCAACGGCGCCGGCAAGACCACCCTGCTGCGCATCCTTCTCGACATCATCGGTCCTGACGCAGGATCCGTCGAGGTTCTGGGCACCACCGACCTCCAGTCGACCCGCCCTCGCATCGGCTATCTTCCCGAAGAGCGCGGTCTGTATCCCAAGATGCGGGTCATCGATCACCTGGTGTTCCTGGGCGTGCTCAAGGGACTGAGCAGAAGGGACGCCCGGAAACGGGCTCAAGCCGGACTCGCCGAGGTCGGACTTGGCGAGCGCGCCCGGGACAAGGTGGAAACCCTGTCCAAGGGAATGCGGCAAAAGGTCCAGCTTCTGGCCACCATCCTCCACGATCCGGAGCTGCTGGTCCTGGACGAGCCGTTCAGCGGACTGGATCCACTCAATGTCGAGCTCTTCAAGCGGATGGTGTTGGAGCGTCGCCGGGCGGGAGCGACCGTTCTTCTTTCGACCCACTTGATCGAAGACGCCGAGCGCCTCTGCGACCGGGTCTGCATGATCGCCGGCGCCAAAAAGGTTCTGGACGGACAGGTGAGCGAGCTGAAGGCGGCCTCCGGACGGCGGGATCTGGCCATCGCCTTCGAGGGGAGCAGCGAGTTCCTGGCGGCGCCCGGCTTGGTGGAGCGGGCGGCCGACCAGGGTGGTTACGTGGAAATTCGGCTGAAGGCTGGCGCCGACCCCCAGGCTCTGCTTCGCCGAGCCTTGGAATCGGGGGTGAGGATTTCACGTTTCGAACTGACGGAGCCCTCACTGCGCGAGATCTTCATGGAGCAAGCCGAGGCGGCCGGCCTGTCCACGAGTGACTCTCCGACGGACGGGGAGGGGGCCGCAAGATGAACCCGTTCACGCCGAATGTCCTGGCAGTCGCGGTCCGGGAGTTCATGCAACGGGTCAAGACCAAGTGGTTCATCCTGGGCACCATCGGAATGCCGGTGATCATGGTCGGGGTGGCATTCCTGATCGTTTTAGCGATGCGGGACGTGGAGGACTCCGAGAAGGGGAAGACCATTGGCGTCGTGGACACCGATGGAATCGTAGCGAATCTCCTGGTGGAGGAGTTGAATGACGGTTCCGTTGCGGCGTCGAGGGTGCGCGACATGGAACCTCTCCCTGTCCCCACGATCACGGAACGATTCCTGTCGGCGCCGTTCGACTACCTGCTGGTTCTGCCGTCGGGAGTCGCCGCCTCGGAGGGGGTGGCCCCTTCCCTGAACCGGCAGGAGCCGGCGCAGAACGGGGAAACGGATGCCGCGGAGGACCAGGTGTCCGCCACCCTGCTGGGCAAGGACAGGGTGCCGTCCGCAACCCGAAGATCGGTTCGAAATGCGCTCCAACGCGCCCTCTTGCAGACTCGCCTCCAAGCGGCGGGAGTCGAAGCGGTGGACGCTCGTGAGTTGTTGCGCCGACCTCGATTGAACACCGTGAACGTCACCGAAACGGGCGATAGCCGCTCCCAGACCATACAGACCGCTGCCAGCATGGGTATCGTCTATGTCATGTTCATGCTCCTGGTGGCTTACGGGCAGATGGTCCTGATGTCGACCATCGAGGACAAGCAATCGAACATCGTCGAGATCCTGGCATCGTCGTTACGCCCCTGGGAACTCATGTTGGGGAAGATACTGGGGTGCGGCGCCATGGCCCTGGCTCAGCTTGGGATCTGGGCCCTGATGTTGGCTGCTGTGGCAGCCTACGCTCTCGCCCGCGGTGGATGGGCGAGCGTGCCGTCTCCCGGCCCTGCTTTCGGCGGCGGCCGCGACCTGATCACAGGTGACACCGCCGAACTCACCGGCATTGATCTGATTTCGCGTTCGATTTCGTGGGACAGCGTCGTCCTTGCTCTTCTCTTCTTCCTCTTGGGGTATCTCCTCTATACCTCGGTTTTCGCCGCCGTCGGGGCCACGGTCAGTGACCTTCAGGACGCCCAACAGGCGGTGACGCCCATCGTCTTCGTGAGCATGATCTCCCTCATCGCGGGCCCCTTGCTGATGGAGAGCCCCAACAACAGGTGGGCCGTGATGCTGTCGATGGTCCCTCCTTTCAACGCCGTGGTGATGCCCTCCAGGCTCTTCGCCACCGAGGTGCCGTTCTGGCAGTGGGCACTCTCTCTGGTCCTGTTGGCCGCGGCTGTGGCGGCCGCCGTCTGGATGGCCGGGCGGATCTATCGGGTGGGAATCCTGATGAGGGGACAGCGCGCCAGCCTCCCCGAGATCGTTCGCTGGGTTCGCCACGGCTGAACCAACCATCCCCGATTTTACCAGCGTTTTACTCGCTTTCCCCTCTTCCTCATTGTGCCCAGGTTCGGTTCGGCGTACTCTGAATTTGTGAAGACCCTGGCCAGCTCCACGCTCCTGTTCGTCTTGGCTGCCAGCCCCATGGTCTGGGTGGTTCGAGACGCGGAGAGCGAGCCGGCAGCTTCGGTCTGCCCGACCCATGGGAGTGTCTGCTGTTGCCCGGAAGTGTGCCTTAAGCAAATGAAGTACCCGGACAACGGCCATCGGGCCTGCGCCCGGCCGGCGCGGAAACCGGACCAGCTCCGGTTCGTCTCCGACTGCGGAACCGATCCCGTGGGCATCGGTTTCATGAACCTGAAGGCGGTCTTTCTCCCTCCGGTTTGGACCGGCCTCGGAGACCATGACTCCGGTCTTCCACAAGAAACCCCCTTTCAAACACCCCTGATCCCGCCAGCCCTGGAAGATCCTCCTCCACGCTCGTTCTCCTGACTCGAGAACACGGCAACGACGATTCGGGATCCCCGACCGCCGGGAATGCATCCGTGCGCCCACCGGGGTTCCCGGTTTGCTCTGAACGTGCGACACCACAAGGAGGATCGTATGCGCCAACTGATTGGCACCGCGGTCTGGCTCCAGCTCGCCTGCATGGCGCCGGCGGGAGGGATGCTCCTGGCCGCGGAAACCGAGCCCTTATGGTTCGAGGGCCGGGTCTTGGACCCTCACGGCTATCCCATTCCAGGCGCCGAAGTGAAGGCCCTCCGTTCCGGCCGACCGGTGGAGGCCCGCTTCACCGATGATCGAGGCGAGTTTCGGGTGCGCCTGAACCCGGGACGCTATTGGTTGAGGGTCCGGGTGCCCGGATTTCAGATCTACGAAAGGATGTGGCTTCTGGGAAATGAGCCCCAGGAGTTGCTGTTGCGGCTGGAGGTGGACACCGCCACGCAACATTTGGAGGTCAGGGCGAGTGCTCCCCGGATGCACAGCGAGTTGGCTGTCGGTAGCGGCAAGATCGACCGTCAAGAGAGTCAGGACCTGGCCGAGCTTCTCCGGGGCGAGGCCGGCACCGCCGCGGTCCGGCGAGGACCGATCAACCTGGAACCGAACATTCGGGGTCTGCAGGAAAACCAGATCGGAACCTTCGTGGACCGGACCCGGACCTTTGCCGCCGGTCCTGCCCGGATGGACTCGGACATGAGCCACGTCAGCCCCCACGCGGTCCGGTCCATCCGCGTGGTCAAAGGCCCCTACGCCCTGGGTTGGGGGGCCGGGGTTCTCAGCGGAATCCAGGTGCAGACCTTCCGGCCACCCTTCTACACCGGCGGCAGCCGGTTCCATGGCCGGCTCGGCTACCGCTACGGACAAAATGCCGTCAACCAGGACGGACATGGCCTGTTCTGGGGCGGTAACGAGTGGATGCGGCTGCATTTGCTCTACAACCGGCGGCAGGGCAACGACTACCGGGCGGGCGACGGGAGCCGGGTCCCCGGCGACTACAAGTCGGACGACGTGCATTGGAGCCTGGGTTTCAAGCTGCTGCCGGAACTCGTCCTGGACTATGCAGGGAGCTATCAGCAACAGCATGGCATCGATTACCCCGGACGGATCCTGAACGCCACCTACTTCCATACTCGGTCCAACGCCGTGGGATTGACCTGGAGTCCGACCGGAGGAGCCCTTTCCGAGATCCGAGGCCAGTTCTACCTGAACTTGAAGGACCACCTCATGAACAACGAGGAGAAGCCGACGGCGCGTCCGATGCCCGGCCGCAAGCCTCCCTTCGGTCTGCTGGTGGACCTTCCCACCGAGTCGAATACCATCGGTGGAGACCTCTCGGCTCTGGTCGAGCGTGGTCTCTGGGACTGGAGGTTCGGACTGGATTTCTATAATTCGAACCAGACGGCCACCCGGTCCATCTTCAGGCGCACTCCCAGGGTCCTGCTGTTCCGGGACCTGGTCTGGCCCGATGCCGATTTGAACGACCAGGGATTCTACGTTCAGATCCTCCGTGAGGGAGAGTACACCGAACTGGCGGGGACGGTCCGGCTCGATCGGGTCCAATCCACCGCCGGCACGGTTTCCGACTTCTTCGCCACCAACACCCAAGGCGGGCTCGACCAGCGGGAGACTCATCTGAGCGCCGCCTTGAACGGCACCTGGTCCATCAGCCGGGACCTGTCCTTGACCACCGGACTGGGACGCGCCGTGCGAACCGCCACGGTCCTGGAGCGTTATTCGGACCGATTCCCCGCGACCAAGTTCCAGGTCGCTGCCGAGTTCATGGGCAATCCGGCATTGAACCCGGAGGAAAGCCTGGAATTCAACGTGGGCGGCAGCCTGGTGCGGGAGACGACCCGCCTCGACCTGGACCTCTTTCACCGCGTGATCGACAACTACATCACCGTGCAGGCGGCCCCCTCCCTGCGTAAGCGGCTGCCTCTGAGCCCGCCGGTGGTGTTCCGCTACATCAACGGTTCGCAGGCCCGTTTCCACGGAGCGGAATTGACGCTGGAACAGGGGCTGGCTCCCGTTTTCCGGCTCCGGGGATTCCTCTCCTACATCTGGGGAGTGGACGAGCTGTTCGGGGAACCGATCCTGGGCCTACCGCCACTTCAGGGACAGGCGGCTCTGGAGTTGAGCTCTCCCGACCGGCGCTACTGGGTGGACCTGGCGGTGACACTGGTGGACAGCCAGACCCGGGTGGCCGCCAGCCGATTCGAGCAGATGACCGATGGTTACACCGTTGTCGATCTGAGAGGGCGTGCTTCTCTCACCTCCGGATGGACTCTGAAGGCGGGGGTGGAAAACCTGGGAGATCGACTCTACAGCAATCACCTCAACTCTCCGAATCCCTTTACCCGCAGCCGAATCCCGGAGATAGGCCGAAACTTCTACGTGGGACTGGAGTACGAGTTCTAGCGGCGGCTTTCATGCCGCCGATTAGGGGGGGGTAGGGGGACGGCAGTCCCCCCCTCTACACTTTCCGGCCACCGAATCGCTCAGCAACACGGAAGAGCAGGCGACAAGAAAATCGCCCCTCCCGTCACACCACGCGGCGCGGTTTCAGTAACCGCTGAAGCCGGGGGCTCTCCTCCAGAATGATGGTTTCGGACCGGTTCGGACCGGTGGAGATGATGGAGATATCCGCACCGGTGAGCTCGCGAAGCCGATGCAGGTAGGACTTGGCCTGCTCCGGCAGGTCGTCGTAATTCTGAATGTCGGAGGTGTCCTGCTGCCATCCGGGATGCGTCTCGTAGATGGGGCTCACGTCCTCGAGTGCTCCCACGTCGGTGGGGAAACTCGTCATTCGGGTCCCTCCATAGCCGTAGCCGGTACAGATCCGAAGCTCTTTCAATTGGTCCAGAACGTCCAATTTGGTGACGACGAGCGTGTCCACGTGGTTGATCAGATTGCTGTAACGGGCCACGACGGCGTCGAACCATCCGCAACGCCGGGGCCGCCCCGTGGTGGCGCCGTACTCGACGCCCCGCTCCCGAATCTCCTCCCCCTCCGCACCGTCCAACTCGGTGGGAAACGGCCCGCCTCCCACACGAGTGGTGTAAGCCTTGGTGATTCCCATGACTCCGTCGATGGCTCCCGGCCCCACTCCGCTCCCGGTGCAGGCTCCACCGGCCGTGGCATTCGAGGAGGTGACAAACGGATAGGTCCCGTGATCCACGTCCAGCAACGTTCCCTGGGCGCCCTCGAAGAGGATGTTCTTTCCCCGCCGGATCTCCCGATTCAGGTACTCGGCCGTATCGGTGACATAGGAGGCGATCCGTTCGCCGATGCCCAGATAAGTCTCCTCGATCTGGCCAGTGTCCACCCCGTCGCGCCCGTAGACCCGGTTCAGAATGCGGTTCTTCAAATCCGCATAGTTCCGGAGCTTGGAGCGGAAGAGCCGGGGGGACAAGAGGTCGCCGACCCGGATGCCCCGGCGGGCCATCTTGTCTTCGTAGCAAGGTCCGATGCCACGGCTCGTGGTCCCGATCTTCGCCTTGCCCAGCCGACTTTCCTCGGCGCCCTCCAGCAGCCGATGGTAGGGCATGATCAGGTGTGCCCGGTTGCTGACATGGAGCCGGTCTTCCAGAGAAAATTCTCCCAGCGCCAGCAGTTCCTCTTCCAGAGCCACCGGGTCCACCACGACCCCGTTGCCGATGACGCAGACCTTGTCGGCGTGAAGGATCCCCGACGGAATCAGGTGGAGAACATACTTGGCCCCCGCCACGGAAACGGTGTGGCCGGCATTGTGGCCACCCTGGTAACGGGCGACGACGTCGAAGTGACGGGTCGTCAGATCGACGATTTTTCCTTTTCCTTCGTCACCCCATTGGGTGCCGACGATCACGACGTTAGCCATAATGAAGGCGAAAAACGGAAAGCCGGTTAAGCAGTCTGGACCGAATCGGTGCGCAAACCGACCTCAGGACAAGCTGCAATCGATTCTGCATGGAAAGTCCGTAAACCGGGTGAGCCATCCATTCCCGAATACGGGGACGGCTAAAGCTGGTTCTCGATCAGCCGAGCGATGTTCTCTCGAGACGTGGCTCCGACGACCTGGTCCCTGAGTTCCCCGTTCTTGAAGAGCAGCAGCGTCGGAATGCCCCGGATTCCATACTTGGCCGAGGTCTCACGGTTTTCGTCGACGTTGAGCTTGACCACTTTGGCGCGGCCGGCAAAGTCCTGGGCAATCTGGTCGATAGTGGGAGAGAGCATCCGGCAGGGCGCGCACCAAGCCGCCCAGAAATCCACCAGCACCGGATCGTTCGACTGCAAAACGTCGGTCTCGAAACTCTGATCTGTTACGTCCTGAACCTTGTCGCTCATCCTGACCTCCTGAAATCTCAATCCAACGGGCGCCCAACACCGCCGCCGACCCCGCTTGACCTTCAGAAACCTTTATTCACTGCCTCGTATTTCGGTGGCGCAGAGACCCGGGCGCTCACAGCCGCACATGTTAACATAGGAGCCTGCGGTGAAAGTCGCCGCGGCCTGCCTGCGGTCCCACCGATCAATCGTATGACTCCAAACTTCCCCCGGGCCAAGCGTTCGCTGGGCCAACACTTCCTCCACGACGCCGGCTACTGCCGCCGGATGGTCCGGCTGGCGGCGCCGACGGGCCGGGACACCGTGATTGAAATCGGCCCCGGCACCGGACAGCTCACGCGCCTGCTCCTGGCGCGAGCCCGCAACCTGGTTGCCATCGAGTTCGACCGGGACCTGGCGGACCATCTCGAGCGCAGCCTCAGGCCCGAGTCCCGGTCTCGGCTTACGCTGATCCAATCCGACGTTTTGGACCTCGACTGGGACTCCACCTTTCCCGAAGCTCCCGTCAAGCTGGTGGGCAACCTTCCCTACAATATCGCCACCGCTGTACTCACCAAGATGATTCCTTTCGGCCATCGGTTTCACAGCTTCACTTTCATGGTCCAGAAGGAGGTCGCCCAGCGCATTCTGGCCCGGCCCGGCTCCAAGACCTACGGCTACCTCACGCTGGTGCTCCAATATCGCTTTTCCCGGATTCGCGGTTTCGACGTGCCGGCCGGCGCCTTTACCCCTCCACCCGAGGTCCGCTCCCACGCCATGCAGCTGATCCCGCGCCCACGTCCGGCCCACCTCCCCTGCTACGACCGATTCCTACAGCTGATCCGGACCGGATTCCGCCAGCGCAGGAAGACACTCAAGAACAATCTCCGGAGTGCTTTCGGACCCTGGAAGGGACGCCTGGAACCGGCCTTCGAAAGCGCTGAAATCGAACCCCGTCAGAGGGCGGAGGAGTTGTCTTTGGAACAGTTTGTGTGTCTGGCACGCATGCTATAGTTGGCTGCCATATGAGCAGTCAACTGGAAGTGATTCCCCTGGGAGGGCTGGGCGAATTCGGGATGAACTGTGCCGCCCTCCGGGCCGGAGAGGATCTGATTCTGGTCGATGCCGGGATGATGTTTCCGGGCCGGCGCACAGCGGCCAGCCTGGGAGTGGACCTGATGGTTCCCGACATCAGTTTCCTGCTCGAGAACCGGCGCCAGCTGCGAGCCATCGTGTTGACCCACGGCCACGAGGACCACGCCGGGGGTGTCTCCTACATCATCGACCAGCTCCAGGTCCCAGTCTATGCCAACCGTTTGACGTTGGGCCTGGTCTCATCCCGTCTCCGGGAACGAGGGTTGGACCAGGAGGCGGACCTTCGGCTGCTGGAAGCCGATCGGCCGGTGGACCTGGGTGCCTTCCAGGTGGAACCCCTCCGGGTGACCCATTCTTTTCCCGAAAGCTATTGCTTCGCGATCCGGACCCCCGTGGGCAGGATCATCTGGAGCGGAGACTTCAAGTTCGACCAGACCCCCATCGATGGCCACAGGAGCAACTTGGCGAGACTCGCCGAACTGGGCCAGGAAGGCGTTCTGGCGCTCTTTTCCGACAGCACCAATGGAGACGTCCCGGGTCTTTCCCCTTCCGAGTCGTCCGTCTACGAACCTCTGGAAAAGCTGTTTCGGCAAGCTGACGGAAAGATCGTCCTGACCACCTTCGCCAGCAGCATGCACCGAATCCAGATCGTCCTGGACCTGGCCCGCAAGGTGGGGCGGAAGGTGGTTCCCATGGGGAGGAGCATGGTCTCCAATATCCGCCTGGCGTCCCGGCTGGGATACCTGAGGACCGACTCCGATCTCCTGAGATCCCGGGAGGACCTGGCCCGGATTCCCTCCGAGCGTCTGATCGTGTTGGCCAGCGGCAGTCAAGGGGAGCCCATGTCGGCCCTGAGCCGGCTGTCCGTGGACGAGGTCCGGCAGACCCGGATCGAGGCCGGTGATCTGGTCCTGCTCTCATCCCGAATCATCCCCGGCAACGAGAAGGGCATCGGCCAGATGATCAACCATTTCAACCGCCGAGGCGCCCGCGTGCTGGACTCCCGGCATCAGCCGATCCACGCTTCCGGCCACGGTTACCGGGAAGATCTCAAGCTCATGATCAACCTGACCCGGCCCCGGTTCTTCGTTCCCATCCATGGCGAATACCGGCAACTGGCGGCTCATGCCCGCTTGGCCCGGCGCCAGGGGATCCCTTCGGACCAGGTCCATCTCCTGGAGACCGGTGAAGTCCTGGGCCTGAGTCCCGACAAGGCCGAGATCCTGGGCCAGGTCCCGGCAGGACGCCGCTTCATCGATGAGGGCATCCGGCGGCCGGTGGGCCAGGAACTGCTCAGAGACCGCCGTTTCATGGCCACCGATGGAGTCCTGGTGGTGGGACTCCGGATCGACCGCATGAACTGGGAACTCATGGGGGAGCCGGAGCTGATCTCCCGTGGATTCGTTCAACCCGAGGACTCCCAGGAATTGATGCAGGAGACTCGGGCCCGAATCCGCCGTCTCGTGTCCGAAGCCGGGGCCAACGGGAAACGGGACGAAGGCCTGCTGGGGCAGATGCTGCAGACTGGATTGAAGCGTTTCTTGCGCAAGCGCACGAGGAAGAGGCCCTTGATCGTCCCGGTGGTGCTGACCCTGTAGTCAGAGCGGCTAGCAGCCCGTGGCAAAAGTCGTCACGGCATTCGACCGTCCCTGCATCCCGGCGGACTGCGTTGCTCCTCGGTCACATACTCCCGGTATGCTTGTCTGTTATTCCTTAGTCTGTCTTTCTTTTTTGGGGGGTACAGATTGTCGCGTCAGCAAAAGGGAGCACCCTGTTGGAAATCTCTGATTTTCCACAGGGGGGTTCCGCGTAACCTGGGGGGCTCGGGACTCTCTTTTCAGGGATTTCAAATGGTATGTGTCTCTTTGCATCCGGGGGGTCTCAGGGGGGGCAGCGCCCCCCCTGCCCCCGTGAGCGCCGCCAGCGGCGACAACTTGCGCCGGACCGCGACCAGGCCATCGTCCAAGGCTGGCTCTGTGGGGTCTCCATGATTCCAGGTCTGTTCTTCCGATACGAGTTTGGATCTCTGGGAAGGGTCCAACCGAGGCGCCTCTGGCCAGAGGCGCCTCGGCGGCGGTGGTCGGGCCGTTGTGTATGCCGGCCGTCACGGGCCGAGAGGGAGTGGGGCCGCCACCGTCTTTCCCAACGTCCTGAATGGATACGTGAGCATCAAGGCTCGCACGACAAGCACAGGAGGCAGGAAAGATGACTCAGGATACCTCAAAAACGGTCGGTGTGGACATCTCAAAAGCGCATTTGGACGTGCACGAGTGGCCTTCGGGACGGTCAAAGCGGTTCCCCAACAACGCGGCCGGGTTCCGGGCCCTGGCCGCCTGGATCGGACCGGAGGTCAAGTGCGTGGTCTATGAGTCCACCGGCCCCTGGCACCGGGCGATGGAGGAAGCCCTGGCCGCCCGGTTACCGCTGGCACGGGTCAATGCGATGCGGGCGCGACGCTTCGCCCAAGCTCTGGGCCAGGAGGCCAAGACCGACGCCGTGGACGCCCGGATGCTGGCCCAGATGGGCGCGGCGCTCAAGTTGCGACTGGTGGGCGCGTCCTCGGCCACGCAGCGCCAGTTGGAGGAACTGATCTCGGCGCGGAATGCGCTGGTGAAGGACCGGACGAGGGCGCGCAACCGGAGCCACCAAGCCCGCCACCCGTTGGTGAAGCGGCACTTGCAACAGCAGCTGGCTCAGATCGAGCGGCAGGTCCGGTCGATGGATCGCGAGATCCGCAAGTTGCTGGACGCGGATCCGGCGCTGGCGCGCAAGGCCGAAGTTCTGACTTCGATTCCGGGAATGGGTTCGGTCACGGTGGCGGGCCTGCTCTCCCTGTTGCCGGAACTGGGAGCGATCGACTCCAAGGCGGTGGCAAGCCTGGCCGGTCTGGCGCCGGTCGCTCGGGAGTCGGGGACCTGGAAGGGACACCGCTTCATCCGCGGGGGCCGGCACCGGGTGCGGCGAATGCTGTACATGGCCGCGCTCAGTGCCATTCGACACAATCCGGACTATGTCCGGAAGTACCGCCAGCTGCGCGAGCGGGGCAAGGCGCCGAAGGTGGCGCTCACGGCGATCATGCGCAAGATGGTGGTGTTGGCCAACGTCCTGCTGGAGCAGGATCGGATCTGGACCCCGAAACCGGTCGCGGCGGTCGGATGAGTCTAGCCATTGAGGGAGCAACCCATGGCGAATCGGAAAATTTGCAACATGGATACTCCCTCAGAGCGCCTTGTCCGGCGGGCGCAGGAACGGTCTCGGTACTCGCGGGACCTTCACCACGGACTGCTGGAATTCGGAAGGAGCCGACATGAGCATCCAGGCCTACCAACGCGTTTCGGAGTTGTTGGGACTCTCGCTCCTCTTCGGCTCCGCCCTGCTGATCCTGTCCCTCGTGAGCTACGATCCCACCGACGCTTCATTCAGCGTCGCCTCGTCCAGCCAGATCTACTCCAATCTGGCGGGCAAGATCGGTGCCTTGAGTTCGGACATCCTTTACCAGCTGCTGGGCTGGTCGGCCCTCTGCGTGCCCCTTCCGTTCCTGCTGCTGGGATACCGGTGGCTTCGGAGACGGCGCCTCGAAGACCCCTTCCTGAAGCTGTTTTGCGCTGTATCCGGCTTGATCTCCTTGAGTGCGGCTTTCTCCATCGTTCCTCCCCCCGTCCGTCCGGATGTGAACTTTGCGCCCGGCGGAATCCTGGGAGTGATGCTGGGGCAATACCTGACTTCCCTGCTGAACGGTCCCGGAGCGCTGCTGCTCCTGGCGACTGTCCTGATTCTGTCCCTGGTCGCCGGCACCGCCTTTTCCGTGAACCGGTTCCTGGGCTGGATCGGAAGCCACAATTGGAACCTCTTTCGGATCGCCCGGGAGAACTATTCGGCGTGGTCTCAACAACGGCACCAGAAAAAGGAAGTGGCGACCTGGAACCGGAAGGCGGAATCCCGGGTGGCAAAACCCATGCCCCGGAAGATGACCTGGGACGGGGTCAAATCCGAGGATGAGCCTCCTCCCGAGACCATCCCTGAGACGATTCCAGGAACGGTTTCACAGACCGTCTCGACGACCGTTCCACAGGCCATTCCGGCCACCGTCCCCGAGACTGAACCGGAACCCGGATCCGACGCCGAACCCGCTACGGTACCGGTGGCGGCAGCTCCCGTAGAATCGACTCGAATCGACCGGCCGCCGCAGACCGCGGCTTCCGCCTACACGCTCCCTCCTCTGGATTACCTGGAAGAGAACCTGATCAAGCCGGAGATCGACGAGGCCGACCTGATTCAAAGAGCCCATGCCCTGGCGACCAAATGCGCCGAGTTCGGGGTCTTGGGACAGGTGTTGCAGATCCATCCGGGACCCGTGGTCACGACCTTCGAGTTCAAGCCGGACCCAGGCATCAAGTACAGCCGCGTCACCAACCTGTCGGACGATCTCTGCCTGGCTCTGAAGGCCGAGTCGGTCCGGATCGAACGGATCTCCGGAAAGAACACCGTCGGCATCGAAGTCCCGAACTCGGATCGTCAGATCATCCATTTGAGAGAGATCCTCTCGTCCGGCAGCTTCCACCAGATGGAGTCCCCTTTGACCCTGGGACTCGGGAAAACCATCCATGGCGCCAATTACGTGTCGGACCTCTCGAAAATGCCGCATCTTCTCATCGCCGGGGCTACCGGATCGGGAAAGAGCGTGGCCCTGAACTGCGTCGTCTGCTCCATTCTCTACAAGGCCAGCCCGGATGAAGTCCGATTCATCATGATCGATCCGAAACGGCTCGAGTTGGGACTGTACGCCGATATCCCGCACCTGATGGCACCCATTGTCACGGACCCCAAACAGGCGGCCAACGCATTGAACTGGGCGGTGGGACAGATGGAGCAACGGTACCGGACGCTGGCCCGGGCCGGTGTCCGCAACATCGCCCAATACAACAGGATGGTGACCGGAGATCCGGACCAGTTGGAAGAAAACCCGGAGGGTCCCCTTCCCTACATCGTGGTCATCGTCGACGAGTTGGCCGATCTCATGCTCACCACGGGCAAGGAGGTGGAAACCGCCGTCACTCGGCTTGCCCAGATGGCCAGGGCCATCGGGATCCACCTGATTCTCGCCACTCAGCGGCCGTCCGTGGACGTCATCACCGGCTTGATCAAAGCCAACTTCCCGAGCCGGATCTCCTTCCGAGTCTCCTCCAAGATCGACTCCAGGACCATCCTGGACGGCAACGGCGCGGAACAGTTGCTGGGAATGGGAGACATGCTGGTGCTGGCTCCCGGAACCTCGCGGCTGGTTCGCGCGCACGGGGCCTGGGTGAGCGTGAAGGAGATCAACCGCCTGACCTCCTTCATCAAGGACCAGGGCAATCCCGAATACCGCGAGGAGATCCTGGCTGGGGAAGAGGAGGAAAATGAACCCGGAGCCCTTGGCGGCGTCTCCCCTTCAGAAGACAGCCTGTTCGATGAGGCGGCCCGGTTGGCGGTGGCGACCGGCAAGGCTTCCACTTCCCTCCTGCAGCGGAGGCTCAGAATCGGATACGGACGTGCCGCCAGGCTCTTGGACATCATGGAGCACGAAGGCATCATCGGTCCCCCCGAAGGAAGTAAAGCCCGGGACATTCTGGTGGCATCCGACTACTTCGAAGAAGTGGACGGACGGGATTGAAGACTGTGATGAACCGGGCTTCGCGTTGGACTCACTCCGTCGTCAAGATCCCCGTCTGCTCACACTCCTCACTCCGGCTTAGCCGGAACCACAATTTCTTTGCCGGAGCGGCGGGTTTCCAGCCGACGGCTCTTCGTCTGGGCCCGTCTTGCTCCGCTTGGGACCGAAGAGGGCGCCCACAAGGGGCGCCCCGACCTGCCTCCTCCTGCCTTTTACTTTTTAAACGCATGGCATAGAATGGTTTCAGTACATGGGTAGTTTTCTCCCAGCCGCACTCATACTGTCGCTGGGGAGCACCTGGGCTTACGCCAACGAGCGGGACCTGCCTCCCCGGTTCCGGGTCGATGTTGACATGGTGGCGCTTCGGGTCACCGTGACCGATCCCCTGAACCGATACGTGATCGGGCTCGAACCCGAGCACTTCCGAGTCTTCGAAAGCAAGGTCGAGCAGTCCATCATCCACTTCTCCGTCGACAAGGCGCCCATCAGTGTCGGCATCATTCTGGACCGAAGCGGGTCCATGGGCAACAACATGATGAGTGCCCGCAATTCCGTGGTCCGCTTCCTGAAACAAGGCAGCCGTAAGGACGAGTATTTTCTGATCACCTTCAACGACCGGACCTCGGTGGTCCAGGACTTCACGGCGCAGAGCGAGAACGTCCAGAACCAGGTCACCATCTCAAACCCCAAGGGAAGGACCGCTCTCTACGACGCCATCTACCTGGGCTTGGAAAAGATTCGCGAAGCGCGCCACGACAAGAAGGCTCTGATCGTGATCACGGACGGGGAAGACAACAGCAGCCGATACACCTTCAGCGAGTTGAAACAGTTCGTCAAGGAGTCGGATGTCCAACTCTACGTGATCGGCGAACGGGGCCGACTGCCCTATGGCCGAGACATCATCGCCGAGATCATCAGCCTGACCGGCGGGCGGGCGTTCTTTCCCAATAACTTCAAACAGCTGGACTACTTCGTGGACTTGATCCACACCGAGCTTCGCAATCAGTACCTGTTGGGTTACGTCCCCACCGACCGAACCTTCAACGGAAAATGGCGAAAGATCAAGGTCAAGCTGGATCCCCCCGAAGGACTGCCCCGGTTGATCGTCCGCGCCAAGAAAGGTTACTTCGCTCCCAACAAGTAGCCGCTTGCGGGGCCCGGGTCACCGCCATGTTTCTTCCCACTTCGAGCAGGGTCGCTCTGGCCGGTCTCCTCTTTCTGAATCTGGCTCTGGCGGCACAGTCATCGGGCGGCGCGGACGCCAGACGGGACCGCCCCTTCTTCCGCGCCGAAGTCGACCAGGTGGTCCTGTACGCCGTTGTTTATGACGACACCGGCGAACTGGTTTCGGGACTGACCCCGGAGGACTTCATCATTCTGGAGGATGGGGTCGAGGTCGAAATCACCTACTTCGGGCAGGACGACGTTCCCTCCACCAGTGGAATCGTCATGGACAAGAGCGGCAGCATGAGGGCCAAGCAGGACCTGGCCCACCGGGCGACAAAGCTGTTCCTTGCCCTGAGCCATCCGGACAATGAGCATTTCCTGGTCATGTTCGACAACGACGTGAATTTGGAAGAGGACTTCACCCGGGATCCGGAAGATATCCGGGACATGCTGGACAATACCGTCGTGGGCGGGGGAACCGCCCTCTACGACGCCATCTATCTCGCTCTGGAGAAGGCTCAGACCGGGTCCGAAGCCAAGAAGGTGGTCACCGTTTTCACCGACGGCGAGGACAAGGACAGCTACTACCGGCATGAAGAGCTTTTGGAAAAGATCGCCCGGTCCAACGACGTCCAGCTCTATTTGGTGGCCCTGCTGGACCAGGCGTTGAGCCGGGACCGAGGCTTCTTCGGCGTGTTCAAGTCCCAGTACGACAAGGTGAGGGCCACGGTCGATGCCATCTCGGGACAGAGCGGCGCCAAGGTCTACTTTCCCGAGGAGCTTCACGAGCTCAATGACGTCTTTCGACGAATTGCCGGCGAGCTCAGAAACCAATACCGGATCGCCTACATCACCCCCAATCCGTTGAAGAACGGCGGCTGGCGAACCATCGAGGCCCGGCTCCGAAATCCGGGTAAAAAACAATTGACGATTCAGGCCAAGAAGGGTTATCTCGGCGGCCCGGAGACGAGCGAGGAATGACCGCTCCCGGGTCGGCGCCGAAATCAATGTCACCTCTGATTCGCTATTATTGGAGGACGCCGAAATCAGGACTCCGGGGAGTTTGACTTGACCCGGAGCGGTCCCTATTCTGGATCGTCATGACCGAGCCCAAGAGCAGTTTCGTCTGGTACAACGGAAAGCTGGTTCCGTGGGAGAAGGCGACTGTTCACGTCATGTCTCACGCCCTTCACTACGGCACCTCCTGGTTCGAGGGGATCCGCTGCTATGGGACTCGCCGGGGACCCGAGATCTTCCAATTCAGGGAGCACGTTCGGCGCCTCTTCAACTCCTGCAAGATCTACCGGACCGATGTCCCCTTCTCCCCGGCCGAGATCGAGGAAGCGATCCTGGAGACGATCCGGGCCAACTCTCTGCGGCAGTGCTACATCCGGCCCCTGATCTTCCGTGGCTACGGGGAATTGGGCGTCAACCCCCTCAAGAACCCCATCGACGTCGTCATCCTGGTCTGGGAATGGGGGCGCTATCTGGGAGAGGACGGCTTGGAACAGGGGGTCGACGTCTGCGTCTCCAGTTGGGCCAGGGCCGCTCCCAACACCTTTCCGACCCTGGCCAAAGTGGGTGGCAATTACATCAACGGCACCCTGATCAACATGGAGGCCACCCTCAACGGTTACACCGAGGGCATCGCCCTCGACACGAACGGTCTGGTGAGCGAGGGAGCGGGAGAGAACATCTTCGTGATTCAGGACGGGACGATATCGACGCCCCCGGTGGCCAGCGCCATCCTTCCGGGGATCACGCGGGGCGCCGTCATCACGCTGGCCCGGGAACGAGGTTCCCCCGTCGTCGAAGAGCAGATACCTCGCGAGCGCCTCTATATTGCCGACGAGGTCTTCCTCACCGGCACGGCGGCCGAGGTCACTCCCGTCCGCTCGGTCGACGGCATCGCCGTGGGCCCGGGGAGACGGGGACCCATCACCAGCCGGATTCAGGAAGACTTCTTCGACTACGTCCAGGGTAAGGTGGAGGATCGGCACGGCTGGATGACCAGCGTCTACCGGGAGGCGCACGTCGGAGCGTAGCCGGCGTTTCTCACCCGGAGGGCGCGGGGCTCCCACCTCGAACTCGGTGGGGGCAGAGTTATTCCTGAGGCGCCTCTTCCGCCCCTCCGAACTCCCGCCGTCAACCTGAGAACAGAGCCATGAAGACATCCGTGGAAATCCGCAACACCTTTCTGGATTTCTTCCGGGAACAGGGCCATCGCGTGGTCAAGAGCAGTTCCCTGGTTCCGGGAGACGACCCGACGCTGCTCTTCACCAACGCCGGAATGAATCAGTTCAAGGAGGTCTTCCTGGGACTGGAACAGAGAGACTACAGGCGCGCCACCACCTGCCAGAAATGCATGCGCGTCAGCGGCAAGCACAACGATCTGGACACCGTGGGCCGAACGCCCCTGCACCATACCTTCTTCGAGATGCTGGGGAACTTCTCGTTCGGAGACTACTTCAAGCGGGAAGCCGTCCGGTTCGCCTGGGACTTGTGCACCGAGGTCTACGGGCTCAATCCCCGACGGCTCCACGCCACGGTCTTCGAAGACGACGACGAGGCCTACGGCCTCTGGCGCGACTTCATCGGCGTTCCCCGAGAGCGGGTCTACCGGCTGGGGGAGGCGGACAACTTCTGGGCCATGGGTGACACCGGACCCTGCGGTCCCTGCGCCGAGCTGCACTACGACCTGGGGGTCAGTCCCCTGGACCACCAGGACTGCAAGCTGGGATGCGAATGCGGCCGCTACGTGGAGATCTGGAACCTGGTCTTCATGCAGTTCAACCGGGATTCCCAGGGCCGCACCCCTGCCCTGCCCTCTCCGTCCATCGATACGGGCATGGGGCTGGAACGGATCACGGCAATTCTTCAGGGCGTGACCAGCAACTACGACACCGATCTGTTTCAGCCTCTTATCCAGAAGGCCGAGCGCCTCACCGCCAGTACTTATGGGAACGACGAGCAGACGGACGTGAGCCTGCGCATTCTGGCCGACCACGGCCGTGCCTGCGCCTTCCTCATCGGGGACGGGGTCATTCCGGACAACGAGGGCCGTGGGTACGTGCTCAGAAAGATCTTGCGGCGCGCCACCCGCCACGGTCAGCTTTTGGGAAAGGAAGAGCCCTTCCTGTTCACTCTGGCCACCCTGGCGGCCGATCTGATGAGCGAGCCCTATCCGGATCTGCAGCCTCAACGAGAGTACCTGGCGCGGGTGGTGCGCCACGAGGAGGAGAAGTTCCAGGCCACACTCAATCACGGTATGGGCCTGTTCGAAGAGATCGTGGCTCGAGTTCGGGAATCGGAAAGCGGAACCCTTCCGGGCGAGGATCTCTTCCGGCTCTATGACACGTACGGGTTTCCCCTGGACCTGGCACGGGACCTGGCCCAGGAACGCTCTCTTGAGATCGACGAGCAGGGCTTCTTCGCCGAGATGGAGAAGCAGCGCCAGCGGGCTCGCGCCAGTTGGAAAGGGGCGGGCAAGACCCTGCAGCCGGTGCACCAGGAGTTGGTCGGACAAGGGTACGCAACGGAGTTCACGGGATACGAGCAACTGGAAGCCGTCTCGGGCTCGGTTCTGGCACTGGTTCGCAACCAGCGCCGGGTCCCGCACCTGGGACCCGGAGAAGAAGGCGAGGTCGTTCTCGACCGCAGTCCCTTCTACGCCGAAGCGGGAGGCCAAGTCGGAGACCAGGGGACCTTGGAGACCGACTCAGTGCAGTTTCGGATCCTGGACACCTACACTCCGGCCCAGGGGCTCCGCCTCTCCCGCGTCCGGGTGCAGCAGGGTGAGCTCAGCTCCGGAGACGCCGTCCGGTCGAGCGTGGATCGTCCGCGGCGGCAGGCTACGGCTCGAAACCACACCTCGACCCATCTCATGCACGCCGCTCTGCGCCGGATTCTGGGAGTCCATGTCAAGCAGGCGGGATCCCTTGTGGCCCCGGATCGGCTGCGATTCGACTTCACCCATTTCCGGTCGGTGAGGCCGGAGGAGCTCTCCCAGGTGGAGGATCTGGTCAACCAGGAAATCCGGCGCGACATCGCCGTCGACACCCGGGTCCGGAGTCTGGATCAAGCTCTCGAGGAAGGCGCCACCGCCCTCTTCGGAGAGAAATACGATTCGCAGGTGCGGGTGGTAGCCATTCCCGATTTCAGCATGGAGCTCTGCGGCGGGACCCACGTGGGAAGAACCGGAGAGATCGGGCTCTTCAAGATCACCAGCGAAGGAAGCGTCTCCGCCGGGGTGCGGAGAATCGAAGCCGTGACCGGAGAGGCGGCGATGTCGCGGTACTCTCGGATGGACGCCATCGTCTCCGGCCTCTCCCGGCGGTTGAAGACTCCCATGACGCACCTGGAAGAGACGATCCGGAAATCCCTGGAGGACCTCAAGCAGGCCCAGAAGCAGGTCGACGCCCTGCAGTTGAAGTTGGCCGGGCAGAAGAGCCTGGACACCCTGGACCGGTCCCGTCGGGTCCGGGGAATTCGAGTCGTGGCGGAAGAGGTGGCGGATCTGGACCGAAGCTCGTTGCGCCAACTGGCCGATCAACTCAAGAACCGGCTCCAGTCGGGGGTCGTGGTCCTGGGAACGCCCATTGACGGGAAGGTCAGCTTGATCGCCATGGTCAGCGACGACCTGACCGATCGGATCCAGGCGCATCATCTGATTCGCAAGCTGGCCCGGCTGTTGGGTGGAGGCGGCGGTGGGAGACCGGAGATGGCCGAAGCCGGAGGCAGGGACGTTTCCCGGCTGGGGGAGGCCCTGGAACAGACCTACCGGCTGGTGGAGGAGTCGCTGAACTGAGTTTCAGGCTAACACTCCGTGGTGAACCGGCTGTTAAACTGGTTGCGAGACACTCGAATGCCAGCGTCCGACCCAACGCATCGAATAATCCGAATTTCTACTCGGCCATTCCGGGGGACAGAGCATCCTATCCGGCAAATGATGGTTTGGCTGCTGGTGCTGGTGGTGGCGTCGCCTTCCCTGCTGGCGAATCGAATCCACAGCTATTGGAGAGAAGACGGCGTCCGGGTGCTCACGAACAGGGTCCCGGCCCGGCCTGACCGGGACAGCCTCCCGATTCCTGCCGGCAAGGGGGCTGGACTCTATCGGTCCACGGTTCAGGAAATCTCCCGGCAATACGGCGTGGACATGGACCTGGTCAACGCCGTTATCCGCGTTGAAAGCAACTTTCGTCCGGAGGCTGTCTCTCCCAAGGGATGCCTGGGACTGATGCAACTGCACCCCGATACGGCTCGCCGGTTCGGCGTCCGCGACGTGTTCGATCCGGTCCAGAACATCGAAGGGGGCGTTCGTTACCTGGAATTCCTCCTCGACTATTTCCAGGGCGATCTGGAACTGGCTCTGGCCGGATACAACGCGGGAGAGAACGCGGTGGTCCGTTACGGGGGCGTTCCTCCGTACCCGGAAACCATCGACTACGTAAACAAGGTCCGGCGGCTCTACGGGTTCGCCCCGTCGCGGGTCCCCCAGGACCGGATCCGTCGCGTGTTGCAACCCGGTGGACGGATCCTGCTCACCAACATTCCCCAATCGAACCCCTTTTAGCGCTGGGCGGCCACTCCCGCCGCTTCGAACTTGACAGCCGCAGTGTGTACAATTGCGGGCGGTATCAGTCCACCCCGGGGCCAAAGGAGTGTGACTGTGCTGTTCCCATTTCGTCTGCTGCCGGCGCTGTCGTTGGTGCTGTTGGGCGGGCCCTTGGTCGTGGGTCAGGATCGCGGCGCCGCCGAAACGGCTTACGCCGAGGCCTTCCGATTCGGACTTGAGCTGCTGGCCAAACCGGAGTCCCAGCGGACGATTCCCGACTACCAGCAAGCCGTCTCACTCTACCTCCGTGCCGTCGACCACGATCCGGCGCCGGAGATCGCCGCGGATTCCCTCTACGCCGTCGCGACCCTTTACGACCGCATGGCCGATCGTTTGCCAGAGGCCGAATACCGTCAGGACGCCATTCGCGCCTACCGCCGCCTGGCCCGGGAACACCCGCAGTCGCGCCATCGCCGCGCCGCCCTCGATCGGGCCGTCCAGTTGGAAACGACGGCCCGCCGGAAGATCCCGGTTCCCGACAAGACGCCGCTGGCGGTGGTCTCCGAGATTCGCTACCGCGCCAACGAGGACTACACCCGGGTCGTCATCCAACTGGACCGGGAGGTGAAGTTCGAGAAGCAGGTGCTCAAGTCACCCGACCGGATCTACTTCGACCTGGTGGGAACCCGACCGGGGCCCGAGCTGAACGGACGCACCATCAGCGTGGACGGGGTTTTCATCAAACGGATCCGCGTCGCCCGGAACCGCCCGGACGTCGTCCGCGTGGTCCTCGACTACCACAAGATCCGTGACCACACCGTTTTCGCCCTGTTCGAACCGTTCCGCATCGTCATCGATACTCGCGGTCACGGCTCCGGACGGAAGGCCAAGACGACCCGGGAGTTCAGCACGGCCCGGAAGGCTCGTCCCACCCCAGCGGCCGCTCCAACTCGCAAAAAAAGTCCGGAATCGCCGCGGGCCGCCAAACGCGACCCGCAGGAAGACCTCACTCTCACTCGGATGCTGGGACTGAAGGTCGGACGAGTCGTGGTGGACCCCGGGCATGGCGGCCATGACACGGGAGCCATCGGGCCCGGAGGCCTGCGGGAAAAGGACCTGGTCCTGAGCATCGCCAGACGCCTGAAGCCATTGCTGGAAGAACGCCTGGGAACCCAGGTGATCCTGACCCGGGACGACGACCGTTTCATCCCCCTGGAAGAGCGCACCGCCATCGCCAACCAGCACCAAGCCGATCTCTTCATCTCGATACACGGAAACGCCAGCCGCGGGAGACGAGCCACCGGGGCGGAGACCTTCTACCTGAATTTTGCCAAGACCGCTTCGGAACAGGACGTGGCCACCCGAGAGAACGCCGCGTCCCAGCGGACGGTCGGGGAGCTCGAAGACCTCCTGCGCCAGATCGCCAAGGGAGACTACAACGCCGAGTCCCGCAAATTGGCCGGCGTGGTCCAGACCAGCCTGTTCTCGGGAATCAAGAAGCATCGCCGTCCCTTCCTGAACCGTGGCGTCAAGACCGCGCCCTTCATCGTGCTCATGGGAGCGAGCATGCCCAGCATCCTCACCGAGGTCGGGTTCATCAGCAATCCCGCCGAAGAGAAGTTTCTGACCACTTCCGAGAACCGCCAAAAGGTCGCCGAAGCCCTGTTCGAAGGTGTAAAACAGTATCTTCAAGACTTGGGAACCGCCGGTCTCAAGCAGGAGCTGGCCGAAGCGAGGAGTGAAGAGTGAGAGCAGAGGGGATTGAGCGGTGAGAATTCCCTGGCTTTGTGTGCTCATTTTCTCGGGATTCCTGACTCCGCTCAATTCCCAGGAAGCGCCCGTGGGAGTTCAGCGGTATCTGGAGGGGCTCTCCGAGTACCGGTTCCGCTCGCTCGAGAAGTCCGCTGACCTGGCACGGGTGGCCGGGGATTTTTCGCAGCCCGTGTTCGAGGAATACGCCCTTCAGTCCTATTCCCGCTGGCGCCTCCAGAAGCCGGGAGATTCCTCCCTGGTGATGGAAGTCTACGAGATGCTGCACCAGCAGGGCGCTTTCGGAATGTACCGCCTCGATTCGGTGCTGCGGCCCACAACCGGAGACCGGCTCGAGTTGCCCGTGGAGAACCGTTGCGGAGAGAGGAGTTGTGTTTTCTGGCGGGGTCCCTTTCTGTTTCGTCTCACCGCCAAGCCGGGACCCCAGGCCAGAGTTCAGCTCAAGGGCGCCGTGTCGACTCTCGTGGAAGCGATCCCCATCGTCAACCTCCATCCCGTGACGGTGCTGCACCTGCCTCGCGAGGACCTGGTCACGGATTCCGTCGGCGTCTATCTGGGGCCGGCGGCCTTGGCCTACAACGATCGCTTCCCGGACCCGCTCCTGGCCAAGATCGGCTTCCAGGACCGGGTCGAGGTCGCCTTCGCGGACTATGGCCCAGAGGGTGGCTCCCTGTTTCTGCTGGCCTACCCGACGCCGGCCCTGGCGGCCGACTACTTCCTCGAACTCCAGAACTCGCTGCATTCGTTCTTTTCCGCCGACGGTATCTACATCAAGCGGAGCGGCTTGCTGCTGGCGCTCTTTCTGGGAACGGAACCCCGGGCACAGGCCGTGTTGGGAGAGGTTCAATGGGCGCCGGCGGTGAAGTGGGTCCACGACCGGACCGTCGAAGTGACACCATCGGGCCAGGCCCGAAGTTTTCTGGACATGCTGATCCGCACGGCACTGGCCACAGTCTGCTTCATCGTGGGCAGCCTCGGGTTCGGCTGCCTCCTCGGATACGTCTGGCACCGGATTGATGAAAACTTCCCCGTGTGGACGGCCCGGCACGACCCCATACGACTGAACCTGTCGCGCACCACTCCCCCGCCGGGCCGCGTCGAGAGGTCATACTGGACCGGATTCAACAAGTCATGACCGGCAGGAATTCACTCCAGTTGGAGAGTGTTCTCAAGCTTGTCTACCGTGCGGCTCTGGCGGCGGTCGACCCCGGCCAAGTGGTTCGAGACTCTCTGTCTCGGGACGAGGAAGCGCTTCACGTGGGCGACCGGACCTACCCGCTGAGGGAGTTCCGCAAGGTCTTTCTGGCCGGCGCCGGGAAGGCCGCCGTCCCCATGGCCGCCGCCGTCGAGCAGATCCTGGGAGATCGTCTGAACCGGGGTCTGGTAGTGGTCAAGTACGGTCACGGCGGAGTCCTGGACAAAACCCGGGTGCTGGAGGCCGGACATCCCGAACCGGATGAGAACGGCGTTTCCGCCGCGTCTCGGATCCTGGAATTCCTGGACCGGAACCTGACCTCCAGCGACCTTCTCCTGGTGCTCATTTCGGGGGGCGGCTCCGCCCTGACTCCCTGCCCGGTCCCGGGAATCACGCTGGCGGACAAGCAGGCGACCACCTCGGTCCTCTTGAACTCGGGCGCCACCATCCATGAGATCAACGCGATCCGGAAGCACCTGAGCCGCTTCAAGGGCGGCCGCCTGTTGCAGCACACCCACGGCGCCCAGGTGGTTTCCCTGCTCCTCTCCGACGTGGTCGGGGACGACCTGAGCAGCATCGCCTCGGGACCCACCGTACCCGATCCCACGCGCTTCGAAAATTGTCTGGGAATCCTGAGACAGTACGGCATCCGAACCACGGTTCCCGATCCCGTGCTGCGGCACTTGCAGGAAGGCGCCGCCGGTGGAGTTGACGCCCCCGGGGAGACCCTCAAGGAGAACGACCCAGCCTTCGTGAAGGTGCAGAACAGGGTGGTGGGAAGCAACATCCTGGCCTTGAAGGCGGCGGCAGCCGAAGCCCGGCGCCGGGGCTTCACTCCGCTGATCCTCTCCTCTTCCATCTACGGCAACACGGAGGACGTGGCCAAGGTCCACGTGGGCATCGCCCGGGAAGTCCTCCAGAGCGGCATCCCGGTGGCTCCGCCCTGCTGCATCATCTCCGGAGGCGAGACCACGGTCAGAGTCACCGGATCGGGCAAGGGGGGGAGGAACCAGGAGTTCGCGCTCTGGTGCGCTCGGGAGCTGGAGAGTTGGGGAGACGAGCCGGTCCTCATCTCCTCCATCGGTTCCGACGGCAACGATGGTCCCACCGACGCGGCCGGCGCCTGGGCCACTCCGGAAACCGCGCGGAGGTCCCGCTCACTGGGCCTCGATTTGGAGTCCTACCTGGCCAACAACGACTCCTACCATTATTTCGAGAAGTTGGGCGACCTCATCATCACCGGCCCCACCCAGACCAACGTGATGGACTTCCGGTTCATCCTGGTCGGATCTTGACCTGCAGTTCAGAAACCCCGCGCCTCGCCCCAGAGGCGAGGGTCGGCCACACCTTCCCGCAGGCCGCTGACGGGGTCCACCCGGATGCAGTGGGCATCGCCGATCCGGCCGCGATAGACCACCTCGTGTCCCAGCGACTCCAACTCGGCTTCGACCTCTCGGGAGAGAGCTCCGGTCTCGGCGACGATCCGGTCGGGCATCCACTGATGGTGGATTCTGGGCTCATCGACCGCCTCATACAGATCCATCCCCTCGTCCAGCACATTGAGGACGATCTGCAGAACCGTGTTGATGATGGCGGGTCCGCCGGGACTCCCCAGAACCAGCAACACCTTTCCGTCCTGCTTGACCAGGGTGGGCGTCATGGCGCTCAGCGGCCGCTTTCCGGGAGCGATGGCGTTGGCCTCGCCCTGGATCAGCCCGAACATGTTGGGGACTCCCACTCGGGACGTGAAATCGTCCATTTCGTTGTTCAACAGGAACCCGGCCCCCTTGACGGTGACACCGGAGCCGAAATTGCCGTTGATGGTGGTGGTGATGGCCACCGCGCTTCCCTCGGGATCCACCACCGAGAGATGCGTGGTCTGGGGCGACTCCTCCGCAAGCGTTCCCGCGGCAACCTGCCTACTCTCGGTGGCGGCCGCCCCGTCCAGATCCTCCAACCGTTCCCGGGCATGTTCCGTGGACAGGAGCCGATCGACGGGAACCTCGGTGAAATCCGCGTCCCCCATGTAGGCGGCCCGGTCGGCGAAGGCCCGGCGCATGCACTCCGCCAGCAGGTGCAGCCGTGGCGTGGTCTCCTGCCGGTGTCCCGCCAACTCCAACATGTTCAGCATCTCGATGAGGATCACGCCCCCGGAGCTGGGAGGCCCCATGGACACGACTTCATAGCCCCGGTAACGGCCCCGGACCGGAGGCCGGATCCGGGCAACGTAGTTTGACAGATCTTCCCGGGTCATGATCCCGGCGTGGGCCTCCATGTCCCGTTCGATCAGCTCCGCGATCTCACCCCCGTAGAACGCCTCGGCGCCGTCCCGGGCAATCGCCTCCAGTGTGCGCGCCAACTCGGGCTGGGTGAAGGTCCGGCCCGGCGCAGGGGGATTTCCGCCCGGCAGAAAGATGCGGCGGCTCTCATCGAAACGCTCCAACAGGGGAACGGCCGCTTCCAGCGATCGGCTGAAATGTTCCTCCACCACGAAGCCGTTCCGGGCCAGATCGATGGCCGGCTCCAGCAACCGGCTCCAGGGAAGCGTTCCGAAACGGCGCCAGGCCAAGTGAAGCCCGGCCACGGACCCCGGAACTCCCGACGCCAGGTATCCCACGGTGGACAACTCCGGGACCACCTCTCCCGCAGCGTCCAGATACAGGTCGCGACCGGCGGCGGCGGGCGCCATCTCGCGATAGTCCACGCTGATCTCCCGGCCGGTTTCGGCGTCGTGGTAGAGCAGAAATCCTCCGCCTCCCACGTTGCCGGCGATGGGATGCACCACGGCGAGTGCGAAGCTCACGGAGACGGCGGCGTCGATGGCGTTGCCGCCCTCTCGCATGACATCGACACCCGCCTGGCTGGCCAGTGGATTGGAGCTGACCACCATCCCCCGGGAAGCGATGGTGGCGCCCGGAGCGGTCTCCTCCGGACGGCAGGAGAGGATCCCGGAGGCCACGAGGACCAGTAGACCCCATACCGGCAGCCTGGCCTCTCGGGTTATCTTTGACTGACCCGCCTTACGGGCCGAACGGCGGACGGAATCCATCAGGCGATGCAAGTAGATCAAGACGGTCTCCAATGGGTAGCAAGCGTGAGTACGGGCGTCAGGAGCCCAAGCAGCCCGCGGCAATAGTCATCACGGCATTCGACCGGGTCTGCATCCCGTCGGACTGCGTTGCTCCTCGGTCACATACTCCCGGTATGCTCCCTCAGAGCGCCTTGTCCGGCGGGCGCAGCTCCGGTCTCGGTGCTGCGTGGGACTTTCACCGCAGACTGCTTGATCTGTCCGGAAGAAAGTTCCAGGTTCACCACCTGATTCAGGGAACCGGATCGAAAACTCTGCAGATCCAGAGTGACATAGCTATATCCGAGGGAGCGGAACTTCCGGTTGATGTCGTCGAAGAGATCCGGGTCCATCAGCTTGTGCCGCTCCGCCCGGTCGACCTCGATCCGGGCCAGTTCCTCGTGGTGACGGACCCGGAAGCTGATCACCCCCAGGCTCCGGATGTAGGCCTCGGCCTTGTCGACCTGTTGCAGCTTCTCCTCGGTGATGGCGACACCGTAGGGAAAGCGGGAGGAGAGACAGGGCATGGCCGGAAGGTCCCAGGTGGGGAGACCCCATTTGAGAGACAGGGACCGGATCTCGTCCTTGCTCAGCTTCACGTCGATGAAGGGACTCAGGACGCCCTGCTCTCGAGAAGCGCGCCGGCCGGGCCGGTAGTCGCCGATGTCGTCCAGGTTCGAGCCATCCAGAATCGCTTCCGCGTTCCATTCCTGAAGCAGCTGCTTCAGGTGAACGTAGAGTTCGTCCTTGCAGAAGTAGCATCGATTCGTGGGATTCCGGGCGTAGTCGGGATTGTCCATCTCCCGGGTCTCGATCAGCGTGTGATTCAACCGGTAGCGCCGGGCGAAGTCCAGAGCCAGCCGGCGCTGGTATCCGGAAACGGAGGGCGAAAGGGCCGTGACGGCGCGCGATTCATCGCCCAATACCCGGTGGGCGCAGAAGGCCAGGTAACTGCTGTCAACGCCGCCGCTGAAGGCCACGACGACGCGGCGATACCGCTCCAGGGATTGAAAGAGTTTCTTTTCTTTCTCTTCGGGATCCACTGATTCCGATTCTACCATCCGGAAGAGGAGTGAGGAATGAGGAGTGAGAGGGGAAACGTCTTTCCTACGAAACGGATCCTGATGATGCGACCGAAATGGTTGCGGCGATAGCCCCGGTCGGGAGACTCCCCATATGTTAATATGAAGGTAATCCAACCGGCGCCCTCAAGCCTGGGAGAAACCATGGAACTAACGCCGAGACTTCTGTTGCTGGCTACTCTCCTCTTCACCATCGGACTGGCGCAAACGGTGGCCCTGGCCGTGAGCCAGGGGTCGGACCGCCAATCCCGGCAGATCGAGGAGGAAAGGGATCGGCCCCAGGGCCGGGCCGCGCTGACCGTAAAGGTCGATCAAGTACGGTTGGACGTCACCGTGCGCGACCGCAAGGGCAACCTGATCCAAGGGCTCCAGCAAGAGCACTTCGACGTCTATGAAAACAAGGTGAAGCAGAAGCTCACTCACTTCAGCCCCATCGAAGCTCCCATCACGGCAGTCCTGGTGACCGAATACAGCGCTGTCCTACCCTGGGAGATGCTCTACGAATCGTGGCTCGGGTCCCGAATCTTCGCGGAGAACATGCGCAAGGACGATTGGATCGCCGTGGTCGCCTACGACCTGAAGCCGGAAATCCTGGTGGACTTCACCCAGGACAAATTCGAGGTCTTTCGAGCCCTCCAGCGCCTGAACTTCCCCGGCTTTCGGGAGAGCAACCTCTACGACACCATATTCGACGTCCTGGATCGAATCGAAGAGGCGGAGGGCAAGACCGCCGTCGTGCTCATCTCGACCGGCTTGGACACCTTCAGCAGAAAGAACATGGGAGAGGCCCTGGACAAGGTCAAGAGAACCAACGCGGTGATCTATCCCGTCAGCATCGGCCAGAACCTGAGGCTCCGGTATGAAGACCGCTTTTCGAGCTCGACGAGGATGGACTTCTACCAAGCCGACGTGGTCTTGAAGGAGATGGCCAAGTACACCGGAGGAGAAGCGTTCTTCCCCCGCTTCACGACCCAGTTTCGCAACATCTTTCTGACCATCGCCAATCTTCTCCGGAACCAGTACTCGTTGGGCTATATCTCGACCAATACCAAGAAGGACGGGAAGCTGCGCCGGATCAAGGTGGAAGTGAAGGTGGACATCGACG
The DNA here is from genome assembly GCA_951812665.1 of uncultured Acidobacteriota bacterium. GTDB lineage: Bacteria > Acidobacteriota > UBA6911 > RPQK01 > JAJDTT01 > JAJDTT01. Next base: position 134,701 of record CATOST010000009.1, on the reverse strand, counting down.
GGGACGGCAAGATCGACAAGCTCAAGGTCGCCCACCGGAGAGGTTACCTGGCCGAAAAGAAAGAAAAGTAGGGACGCCCCTTGTGGGTGCCCTCTTCAGGGCAAAGTGGAACCAAACCTGGCCGCTCCTGCCGCGGCTCCAATCCTCACTTCTCGCTCCGCACTCCCCGCCGTTCCTCTTGCCTGTCTCCGTCACCGTGGACCGGAATGCCCAACTGCTCCACCACATTCAGCTTGAACCCCTCCAGGCCGACGATCTTTTTGGGGTGGTTGGTGAGCACCCGGATGTTGCGCAGACCCAGGTCGGCCAGAATCTGGGCTCCGACGCCGTAGTCCCGGAAGTTGGCGGGATACTGGATCTCCCCGGTGATCTCCCGCAGCAGCCGGTCCTCCTTGTCGGTGTACCGAAGGTAGACCAGGACTCCCCGGCCCTCGGCCTGGATCAGCTCCAAAGCCTTCCGGAGCTCGCGTCCCGAGTCATGCTTCAATCCGGAGAAGACGTCTCCCAACAGCAGGGCGGAGTGGACCCGAACCAGGACCGGTTCATCGGTGTTCACTCTCCCCTTGGTCAGGACCAGGTGACGGTTCCCGTCCAGCTCGTTCTCATACAGCAGCAGTTGGAACTTGCCCTGCTCGCTCTCGAAGGGAGTCTCCTGGATGCGTTTGACGAACCGCTCGGTCCGGAGCCTGAACTTCATCAGGTCGACGACCGATACGATCTTGATGCCGTGCCTCGCGGAGAAACGCTGGAGGTCGGGCAACCGGGCCATGGTGCCGTCCTCGTTCATGATCTCGCAAATGACGCCGGCCGGGTCGAGGCCGGCGATCCGGGCCAGGTCCACGGCCGCTTCGGTCTGGCCCGCCCGCTCCAGGACTCCTCCGGGGCGGGCCCGCAGCGGGAAGACGTGCCCCGGCCGGATCAGGTCTTCCGGACGAGTGCGGGGATCGATGGCGGTCAGGATGGTGGTGGCCCGATCCGCGGCCGAGATTCCGGTGGATACGTTACGACGGCCCTCGATGCTGACGCAGAAGGCGGTCTCGTACATCGACTCGTTTCTGGAGACCATGAGAGGAATCTCCAGACGATCCAGCCGTTCGGGCGTCATGGGCATGCAGATCAGGCCGCGCCCGTGGGTGGCCATGAAATTGATGCTCTCCGGCGTCACCCGCTCGGCCGCCATGGTCAAGTCACCTTCGTTTTCGCGGTCCTCCTCGTCCACCACGATGATCATCTTGCCGTCGTAGATGTCCTCGATGGCGCTCTCGATGGAATCCAGGCTCATGTCTGAAGCTAACTCCTATTATTCCCCCTACTTCACCGGCGGGAGCCGGCGAAGCCAACGTAGCGCAACCTGGGACCGGGTCAGGAAACTGATCAGGGCGAGACGATACTTGCGTTCCGTGTATTCCAGGAGGACGGGATTGTCCGGGTCCTTCAACAACACCCATTCGGCGCCTCGATCATCCTCTGCACGGATCACGGACACCTCGTACGGGCGCCGATTCAAACTGAGCCGGAATCGATCTTCCTCCAGCAATTCAAGCTTACGGGGAAAGCGGTTCATCTTGATCCGGGTCCGGCCTGTGGTCACGAGCTCACCATAGGTCTTGCGGGAGACCCAGACCGTCATGACCTTCTTGGACTCTTTCTCCACGCCCGGTTCGAAAAGGCCGAAAAGACTGAAGCTGGTCCCCTTGAGGACCGTGTTGCGAAAGAGATGAAGGGTCCCCTGATTGGCGTAGGACTCCCACTCCAGGACCACGTCGGGACCGAAACGCGCCACCCGCAGGATCCACTTCCGTTCCACGGGACCGGAGTAGCTCTTGTAGATGAGAACCGAGTTGGGCCCCACCTCGAAGGATCCGGCGCCTTCCGCCTTCGAGCTAGCCGGAATAATCAGCAGGCTGCCCAGTATGGTGACGAATGTGCGTTTCCACATACTTGCTGATCAGATCCGCTTCCAGGTTCACTCGATCTCCGACGGCCATCGTCCCGAAGTTGGTGACCGCCATGGTGTGGGGGATGATTGTGGCCTCAAAGCCATCGGAATTCAACGCCGACAGCGTCAGGCTCACGCCGTTGACGGCGATGCTTCCCTTGAAGGTACAGTAGCGCAACACTTCCGCCGGGGCTTCGATTCGGAAGATCCAGGAGTTTCCCTCGGGCCGCTTGGAGACCAGACGTCCGGGTGCGTCCACATGCCCCTGCACCAGATGCCCTCCCAGGAAATCGGAAAGCCTCGCCGCCGGCTCCAGGTTCAGTGAATCTCCGACTCGCTGGTCCGAAAGATTAGTGCGGGACAGGGTCTCGGGCGTCGCCTCCACCTGGAAGGCACTCTCAGTTTTGCGAAACACCGTGAGACAAACGCCGTCCACGCTGATGCTGTGGCCGATCTCCAGCTCGCCCAGGAGCCCGGGGCTGCATTGCAGGGTCAGCCGCGCCCCCCAGGGCCCCATCTCCTGCTCCCGGATGGGGGCCGTCTCCCTGACGATTCCGGTGAACATCCGATTGCTATCCTCGCTTCGAGACGACCTCTCCGGTCAACTCGGTTGCCAGTTTACTACGACGCGGTGCAACAGCCGCCGGACCGGCGCTGTTTCTACGGCGCAGACTCCGAGCGGTCAGCCGTTCCGGAGTGCCGATCTCAAGGATAGCTCGTCGATCATTTCGTGAAATCTGTCCAAGCCAGACCGTAAGTAGCTGTGCGGCAGGCCGAAACTCACCCGCACGAAGTGATCGATGCCAAAGTGATCCCCCGGTACGATCAGGACACTCTTCTCCCAGGCGAGTCGTTCCACCAGTTGAGTCGAGTTGATGTCGAAATGGTAACGAATGAAGGCAATCGCGCCGGCGTCCGGCGGCCTCAGGCTGAAGCTGCCCGGATGCAGATCCATCCAGCTCCGGAGTACGGGATATCCTCGACGGATGTAGGAACGAGTGCGGCGTAACAGCCAGGGGCGAACTTCGGGAGACAGCGCCAGGGCTGCCAACTGGTTTGAAAGCATGGTCGCACTGATCGTCGTGTATTCATGGCGTGCCCAGACATCATCCACGATGCCGGCCGGCGCCACGACCCAGCCGATCCTGAGGCCCGGCAGTCCGTAGGCCTTGCTCAGGCTCCCCGTGACGAGGGCCTTGTCGTACCGCCCATAAAAAGAAGGCGTCTCCTCGTCGGTGATCCGCTCGGCCCCGGCATAGACTTCATCGGCAAGGATCCAGCTTCCGACCCGGTCGGCGATCCTGATGATGGCGTCCATCTCGGATTCGGAAAGAACGCAGCCGGTCGGATTGTTGGGATTGCACACCGCTATCAGCCGGGTTGAGGCGGTCACCACTGACTCCAGTTCCGCCGGATCCGGCGTCCAGCCCGTTTCCTCCCGCAGCTGAAAGGTCTTCAACGCAAGGCCATGATTCTTGGCAAGTCCCCAGATCTGCATGTAATTCGGGAGCATTACGACGATCTCGTCAGCGGCGGCCAGAAGGGTCTTCAGCACCAGGTAGTTGGCTTCAATCGCCCCCACCGTTACCAGGACGTTCTCCGGTGTTCCGCCTTGATAGAGCCGGGCGATGTTCTGCCGAAGCTGGGGGATTCCATTGGTGTGGGGGTAGTTCAGATCGGTGTCCAGCAAACTTTGCAGATAGCCGTTCTCCCGATCCACAAGTTCCCGGAGCAAGACCGGATGGACGCCGCTCTCGGAAAGATTGTATTCCACCTCCTTTTCGAACCTGGAAAACAGGCGTTCCATTTGGAATGGTTGAAATACCTGCATGATTCCTGCTTCCTCTGACTCCTCTCTATTCGTGCCTCGAATCGGTCAATTTCCCCCAAACATTTTTTCTGCGACGCAGGCTCCTACCCCCGCTTGAGCCGGCGGACCTCCCAATCCGCAAGTTCCCGATATTGTCCCGGGGCCAGCCGTCCCAACCGCAAGGGGCCGATAGCGACCCGTCTCAACTTCATGACAAAGTGCCCGATGGCCTCGAACATGATCCGAATCTGCCGGTTCCTACCCTGCACCAGAACCACCTCATACCAGGGGTTATTTCCCGGCTCCAGCAACCGGATCCGGCGGACCGCCATTCGTTTGCCGCCGGACCGAATCCCGCGCTGGAGGCGCCGAAGCGCACCCGGCGAGGGGCACCGCGCCACCTTGAGGTGGTAGACCTTCTCCAGGGCGCCGGCTCGGGTAATGGTCCGGACCAGGTCCCCGTCATTGGTGAGCAGCATCAGGCCCTCGCTCTGAAAGTCCAGCCGGCCCGCGGGAACCAATCGGACGCGGGAAGGGACCAGCTTGGTGACGACGGGCCGGCCACGGGGATCGGAGACGGCGCTCAGAACGCCCCGCGGCTTGTTCACGATGTAGTATTCAGTCCGCTCCGGACGCAGCAGGACACCGTCGACCCGCACCTCGTCCCGGAGCGGATCCGCCCGTGTTCCCAACCGATCGACGACTTTCCCGTTCACCGTGACTCGGCCCTGGAGGATGTATTCTTCGGACTTCCTCCGGGAAGCCAGTCCGGCGTGAGCCATGATCTTCTGTAGACGCCACATCATTACCTGAGAATCTTACGCGGCATCACGGGCTGACGCGAACCGAGCTTTAAGGAGGGGTGACTGGGAGGGGACAGTCTTGTTCTGGGGTTCTCCCTCGGCTCGCGGATGCAGGAATTCTACGAAGGTCTGCGTGAACATCGGATCTGGTATCGTTAAGACACTGCACCTGATCCCGCGAAGGCGAAGTAGTCATGAGGAGCCTCCATCTGATTCGGCGACGGGACCGATCGTAACTCCTCAATAAATTCCCCCCCAGCCGGCGGAAAGGACTCCGGCTATGAGACAACACCATTCACTGCTCACGATTCTGGTGCTGGCAATAGCAACTGGCTCAACGCACGCCCAAGGAGAACAAGGCCCGGAGACCGTCTCCCCAACCAGTCCACCGCAGCTCTTGACTCCCATATACCCCCCGGGGTGCCGTGAAATGGAGGCCTTGCTGATAGAGGCGGCCAAGGCAAGGGCCGCAGAGGAAATCGACCCCAAGATCAAAATCTATCGCGTCTTCCTCACACCCGAGCGTAGACAATGGATACACGCTGCATCGGTCCGGACCGCTGGACAGTCCGGCGCACTCGATGAGCCTTCGAAATCCATCGGCTGTGGCAGGGTCCAGTTCTTGGACCGTAACGAAGAAGTGATCGCTGAGTTCTACACCACAGCGATCATGGGGTGGGAGCGCATCTATGATGAGCAGCTTGTACAAGAGATCACCGAGGCCGTATCAGCGGCGAAGAGGAGAGCTAGAGAGAAATACCAACGAGAGCTAAATGAAAGACCCACCATAGACGAATGATGGAGGGTGCCGTCGAAAACCGCGTCCTTCCCAACTTCCTACAGAATAGAAGGCAATTGAGGAATCGTTTCCGATCCATGGAACCATGGCAAACACCAAGCTGGGAGGACTCGCTGAATTCAACGACTGGGAGGGGACAGTCTTGTCCCCCATTAGTTCCTTAATCTCGAATTCCTGTGCAATTTGGCGACGAAGATCTGTAGGGGCGCCCCTTGTGGGTGCCCTCTTCCGTCCAAAGCGGAGCAAGACGGGGCCAGACGAAGAGTCGGCGGTTAGGAAACCGCCGCTCCCCCGGCCGGTGGGGGGTTGCCTAACTGGAAAGGATCTCTTCGAACTCGGCGAGAGTCGGAAGCTCGCTCATGTCGTTGAGCCCGAAGTGGACCAGAAACTGCCGTCCGATGCCGTAGAGAATGGGGCGCCCCACTGTCTTCTTACGGCCCTGGGCTTCGATGAGTTTTTTCTCCAGCAGGGTCCGAATCGTCGAGGTTCCCTTGACCCCCCGGATTTCGGCGATCTCGGGCAAGGTCACCGGCTGCTTGTAGGCAATGACCGCCAGCGTCTCCAGTGCAGCCAGCGAGAGTCGGGCCGAAGGCCGGCTCTTCAGATATCGACGGATGGTCTCGTGATGCCGGGCATGGCTGTTCATCCGGTAACCTCCGGCGACCTGCCGGACCTCCACCGAATCCTGGACCTTGTTGAACTCGTCCGCCAACTCCTTCACGAGCCGGGCCAGATCCTGGGAAGACGTATCCGGAAAGACCTGGTGGAGCTGAAGGAGGGAGACAGGTTCCTTGGCGACAAAGAGTACGGCCAGGATCTGTGAAGCCAGCGGGTCCTTCAACATGCCACGATGCGGATGTCCTGAAAGGCGTCTTTCTGAAAGAGGCGAATCTCACCCAGCCGGACCAGCTCCAGGAGCGCCATGAGGGCGACCACCAGGTGGCGCTTGGAAATGCCCCGCTTGAAGAACAGGGAGAATAAGAACTCTCCCTCCAACTGGAGGAGCCGTCGAATCTCGTGGATCTTGCCTTCCAGCGTCACTTCGTCTCGATCGATCTCCACCAGAATCCGGTCCTTGTACCGGTTCACGATCCCGTGAAACGCTCGGACCACGTCGAAGAGGTCGACCACGACCATCTCCTTCCCTTCCTCCACGAACTCGTCCGCCCCTCGAGTCCAGGACGACTGCTCCAGAATCTCTCTTTCATGGAGCAGATGGGCCGCTTGCTTGAACTGCTCGTACTGCAGCAGGTCCCGGACCAGTTCCTCCCTGGGGTCTTCCTCCGGTTCCGGCTCGGACGAGTCGTCCTCGGGAAGGAGCATTTTGGACTTGATGTGGATCAGCGTGGCCGCCATGACCAGATACTCGCCGGCCACGGTCATGTTCAGATCCCGCATCAATTGGAGGTAATCGAGGTATTGCCGGGTCACCCGGGCGATGGGAATGTCCCGGATGTCCAATTCCTGGGTTCGGATCAGGTGGAGCAGCAGGTCCAGCGGGCCCTCGAAGACATCGAGCTGAACCTGGCAAGTCTCTGTCTCTGTCACCATTTCGAACGCCGGTTGTAATCTATCCTCATGGCCTGACGCACCTCACCCAGAGTCTCCCGGGCGCGGCCCCGGACCCGCCGGCTTCCTTCCACCAGGATCTCCTTCACGCTCTCCCGGTCTCCTTCCAAGTCGAGCCGCTTCTCGTGCAAGGGCTCCACGACCGGGATCATTCCCTCCAGCAGCCGGCGCTTGCAATCGATGCAGCCGATCTTCGCCGTCCGGCAACCCTGGGCCGCCCACGCCTGCCCCTCGGGTGGCGTGAAGACCTTGTGGTGGTCGAAGACCGGACACACGTCCGGGTCTCCCGGGTCGGTCCGGCGCACCCGCGCCGGGTCGGTGACCATGGTCATGACCTTGCGGCGGATCTTGGCCGGATCTTCCGACAGCTGGATCACGTTGCCGTAGCTCTTGCTCATCTTGCGGCCATCGGTGCCCGGCAGCCGCGGATTGGTGGTGAGCTTGGCCTGGGGCTCGGGAAAGACGCGGCCGAAGAAATGATTGAAGCGCCGGGCGATCTCCCGCACCAACTCCAGGTGGGAAACCTGATCCTCGCCCACGGGCACGACTTCCCCCTTGTAGATCAGGATGTCTGCCGCCTGTAGAACCGGATATCCCAGAAAGCCGTAGTTCGAGAGATCCTTCTCCCGCAACTGCATGACCTGCTCCTTGTAAGTGGGAACCCGTTCCAGCCAGGGCACGGGAACCACCATGGACAAGAGCAGATGGAGCTCGGCATGCTCCGGGACCAGCGACTGGATCATCAGGGCCGATCTCTCAGGGTCGAGTCCGGCCGCGATCCAGTCGATGGCGATCTCGATAACGTTGTCCTGCACCGCCCGCGTGTCCTGATACTCGGAGGTCAACGCGTGCCAATCCACGATCCCGTAGATGCAGTCGTATTCGTCCTGCATGCCGACCCAGTTGTCCAGCGCGCCGATGAGGTGTCCCAGATGCAATCGGCCCGTCGGCCTCATTCCGCTGAAAACCCGTTTCTTGGTCACAATTTCAGTCTCCCAGTGAACCCGCCCGGACTCCCCGCCGCCGCGATCGGAAGCGACGCCCATGATTTACCAGATTCCCCCGTCTCGCAACCGCGCGGGGAGGGGCGATTTCCTAGTCGCCCATTGGAAGGGGCGATTTGCACTCGCCCCCTCTTTCCTGTTGCCAAGCGATTCGGCCAGTGGAAAGTGTAAAGTGGGGACTCCGTCCCCCCTGCCCCCCTGTTCGGCGACAAGAAAGTCGCCGCTCCGGCGGCAAGAAAGTCGTCGCCCCCTTCCTCACTCCTGCCTTCCGCTATAATGGCGCGCTGTGAGTGGCCTCCTTTTCAACGTCGCTTTTGCATTTTATGTGGCCGGACTCGGCCTCAGCACGCTGGTCTTCTTCTCCAACAAGACGGCCCTCTTTCGGATTGCGGTCATTACGGTGGGAATCGGCTTCGGCCTGCATTCCGGATTCCTCATCGCTTCCGCCGTAGAGACAGCACGCTTCCCACTCACCGGTCTTCGCGATTCGTTGGCGTTCTTCGCTTGGACCGTCTCCCTTTGCTTTTTCATTTCCTACGTCAGGTATCGGATCCGGGCCCTGAGCACCTTTCTGCTGCCGGCGGTGGCGGCATTGATGTTGGGAACGGTCTTTCTGAAGGCCTCTCCCATACCGCCCATGCTTCGCAGCGCCTGGCTGTACGTGCATACCCCGCTCATGTTTCTGGCCTACGGCATGTTTCTGGTCACCTTCGTGGCCGGCGCCCTCTACGTGTTCCAGGAAAGGGAGCTCAAGAACAAGAAACCCAAGACCTTCTACTACCAACTCCCGTCCCTGACCACGCTGGACGACCTGTTCCTGAAGTTCCTGGTAGCCGGCTTCTGCTTCATGACCGCCGGGCTCCTGACCGGGATCGTCTGGGCCGAGCAGGACTGGATCAACGGATGGCACAAGGATCCCAAGGTCATCTCCGCCATGGTCACCTGGTGCATCTATCTGGCTCTGATCTACCTGCGGCTGACGGCGGGGTGGCGAGGAAAGAGAGCCGCGGTGGTGAGCATGGCCGGATTCCTGTGGGTGCTGTTCACCTATCTGGGCGCCAGCTACTTTGGAGGCCTACACCAGTTCTAGCCTCACGATTCCCCTCCAATTGCGGAGCGGAGAGACCTCGAACATGCATCCTGTGCTGGTCGGACTGAGCCACAAGACGGCTCCCATCGAGATTCGGGAACGGGTCGCCTTTCGCGAGGAAGCGGTCGCGTCCGCCCTGGCGATGTTGCGCCGGGAATACCAGCTACGGGAGAGCATGATCCTGTCGACCTGCAATCGGGTCGAGATTCTGGCTCAGGGTGGAGACGACAAAGAGGCCATCCACGGCATCAAGGAGTTCCTGCACCGCTACCACTCGCTGGAGCCCGATTCGCTGGAAAGTTACCTGTACGCGCTGCGGGAGCAGGATGCGGTCGTGCACGTGTTCCGGGTGGCCAGCAGCCTCGACTCCATGGTTCCGGGAGAGGCCCAGATCCTGGGACAGTTGAAACAGGCGTACGCCGTGTCGGGTCAGTCGGGAGCCGCGGGAACGGCGCTGAAAGCCCTGCTTCCGTCGGCGTTTCGAGTCGCCAAACGGGTCCGGACCGATACCGGAATCTCCCAATCCGCGGTCTCGGTGAGCTCCGTGGCGGTGGAGCTGGCTCGAAAGATCTTCGGGAGTCTGAAGGGCAAGTCGGTTCTGCTCCTGGGGGCGGGCAAGATGGCCGAACTGGCCACCCGCAGCCTGGTCCGCTCCGGGATCTCCCGAGTCTTCGTCGCCAGCCGGACCCAGGCCCGGTCCCGGCAACTGGCTTCCCTGTTCGGCGCGACGTCCATTCCCATGGGAGACCTGGAGGAACGCCTCCCCGAATCGGACATCCTATTGGTCTCCACCAGCTCCGACTCCTATGTCCTGGGACCTGAGACCGTCGACATCGTGGTCCACCGGCGCAAGTACGCACCCTTGTTCATCATCGACATCGCGGTCCCCAGGAACGTGGACCCGCGGGTGAACCAGATCGAGAACGTCTTCCTCTACGACATCGACGACCTGCAGTCGGTGATCGGCGCCAATCTGAGGGAACGCCGGCGCGAGGCCGATTTGGGCGAAGAGATCGTCTTGCAGGAGTCCGAGCGCCACATGCAGCGCATCGCCTCCATGAACCTGGGACCGCTCATCGCCGGCCTCCGAGGCCGCATCGAAGAGATCTGCCTGGCTCAACTGGAACAGAGCCGCCAGGGAATGACCGACGCCGATTCCAACCGGATGGAACAGATTCTTCGCAAGACGGCCCGCCGGATCGCGCACCCCATCATCATGGAGATCAAGGCACCGACCCAGGACCCGCAGCGGCGATTGCACAACATTCAGATGATCAAGCAGGCATTCGGTCTGGACAAAGGGGAATGAGACGAATCCGCGTGGGGTCTCGCGGCAGCCCCCTGGCGCTGCGGCAGGCCGAGATCGTCTGCCATGAGTTGGAGGGGCGCCACCCCGACGTCGAAACCGAGATCCGGGTGATCCGAACCAGCGGAGACCAGCCGCGGCCCGAACCGCAGTTCTCGGGACTCTCGGTGAAGCGGATGTTCGTCAAGGAGATCGAGGACGCCCTCCTTAAGGAGGAGATCGACTTGGCGATCCACAGCCTCAAGGACCTGCCCTCCGAGTTGCCTCAAGGGCTCTGCCTGACCGCCATTCCCGAACGCGAGGACCCAAGAGACGCGCTGATCTCCTTGCTCGCTACCCGAAGTCCAAAGGAGATCCCCCGAAATGGCCGGATCGGCACGAGCTCGTTGAGGCGGACCGTGCAGTTGCGGCTTCTGCGCCCCGATTTGGAGATCCTCCCGCTGCGGGGAAACGTGGGGACACGAATCCGGAAGATGGAGCAGCAACGTCTGGACGGGATCGTCCTGGCGGCGGCCGGGCTCAAACGACTGGGCCTGGAAGACCGGATCGCCTTCACCTTCTCCCAGGACCAGATGCTGTCCGCCATCGGCCAGGGCGCCCTGGCCGTGGAATGCCGGTGCGACGACCGGCAGACCCGGGAGCTGCTGGCTCCCATCGACCATCCTCCAACCCGCGTCTGCACAGACGCCGAACGCCGGTTCCTGGAGCGGATGGGCGGAGGCTGCCAGGTACCGATGGGGGCGCACGCCTCCCTCACGTCCGACGGAGCCGAATTTCAGGCCCTTCTGGCCAGCCCTTACCGTCCTGTCTCCCTCCGCCACCGCAGCCGCGGATCCAAGGACGAGCTTCCCCGAATGGCCCTGGACGCGGCCGAATCCATCCTCTCCCGGGGCGGCGACGAGATCCTGCGGGAACTGGAGGAAGGGGGTCCGGTATGAGCCGTCCACTGGAAGGACGGAGAATCCTGGTGACCCGGAGCCGCAGCCAAGTGGGGGAGTTCTCCCGGCTTCTCCGGCAGGCGGGAGCTGATGTCGTGGAGATCCCGGCCATCGAGATCGTGCCCCGGCCCGACCAGGAGCTGGATCCGTGCATCTCACGGGCCCACCGTTTCGACTGGCTCTTCTTCACCAGCGTCAACGGAGCCGAGATCTTTCTCTCCCGCGCCCGGGAGTTGAACTCGGCCTTGTCCGGGAAGGACGGCCCGTCCCCCCAAATCTGCGCCATCGGTCCGGCCACGGCCCGGCGCGTGGAGCAGTTCGGCTGGGAGGTTCACTTGGTGCCGACGCGCTACCAGGCGGAGGGGGTGCTGGAGGCGTTTCTGGAACGTCACTCGAACCAGATCGAAGGTCTGAGCATCCTGATTCCGAGAGCCAGCCAAGCCCGCTCCCTGTTGCCCCGGGAACTGAGCCGACACGGCGCTCAGGTGGAAGTGGTTCCCGTCTACGACACGGTGGTCCCCGAAGAGAGTCGAGTGGCACTGGAGCAGGCTCTTGATCAAGGCGCACCCGACCTCATCACCTTCACCAGTTCCTCTACCGTTCGTCATCTGATGAATTTGGCAACGGACCCGGATCGAGTCCGGTCCGTTCCTTGCGCCGCCATCGGCCCCATCACGGCAGAGACGGCCCGCGAGCATGGATTCCACGTGTTGGTCGAGTCCTCGGAGTCCACCATCCCGGGCCTGTTCGCGGCCATCTGCAACGATTACGACCGGAAGGGTGTTCGGAGCCGAGGGTGAAGGAATCCTCCCCCGCAACCCGCAACCACAGGTAGTAGCGGCCGTTCTTCCCGGCCCGGTTTCGGAGAAGTTCCATCGCCGGTCTCGCGCTTTCCCGGGACTGCCGTCAGGTACTGGGACCGGGCCAGACAAAGCGCATCCTGGCAGTTTCGAGGTCGAACGCCTCCGGGTCCCAGTGGCCGTACCATTCCTTGAGCACGGCGGGGTCTTCCTCCCAGGGATCGACTCCCGTCTGCAGAAACTCCACAAGCCGTTCGTAGCCGGGGACGCCACCGCAGTCTTCCAGTGGACCGGCGCGCTCGCCGACGATCAGTCGTCGATGGAACCGCGCCTGGGACGCGAAGCGCCGCCGGAACGACACGTCGTGGACCCAGAAGTCGCCGAAATCGTACACATAGACGCATCTCCGGTGCTTGCGAGGGCCGAAGAACCCCGCCAGCTTGGTCGATTCCGCATCGGGCGGCGGTTCGCGCAGACTCCAGACGTCGTCCATCGCCGGGCCTGCCAGCGCCCGCCCGCGACGGGCGCGGGTGCGAAATTCCCACAGGTGAGCATGCTCCCAGCCGAAGCCGACTTGAATCGCTACGTGGAGGTGGGCGAAGGTCGCTCTTCTCTCGATCTGGAAGCGCCGCCAGATGCGTGGTTCGATGTAACGCAGGGACACTTCGAATTCATCATAGATCGGCATGTTCCCTCCATTTGGCAGCGCGCCGCGGAGGATCTCGCGCCGTCAACAGTCCGTGGTGAAAGTCTCGCGAGCACCGAGACCGTTCCTGCGCCCGCCGGACAAGGCGCGATTCGGGAGCATACCGGGAGTATGTGACCGAATCGCAACACAGTCCGCCGGGATGCAGGGACGGTCGAATGCCGCGACGACTTTTGCCACGGGCTGTCAAGCGCGCTCCACCTCGAACGCCACCAAGTTGCGGGACTCCTGGCTGAACTCCACGGCGATCAGATAGATCGGTTGTCTTGACCCACGGTACTTGTCCGCGTACCGCTTCGCCTTCAATTGCGCCATCGCGGCGCCCACCGGGGCGAACTCGACCACCTTGAACTCCAACAGGTAGACGTTGCCATTGAAACGGACCGCCATGTCCAGGCGTCCGTGGCTGCTGCTGTCCTCCACGGTAATGTCAAGACCCAGAGCCGTGAAATAGGAGTAGACGACGCTCGCGTAGTAGCCCTCATAGTTGGCGATGTCGTTGTTCGTGTACCAATCGTAGGGGATGCTGGCGAAGAAAGCATGGAACAGCGTCTCGAGTCCGGCGAAGTCGTTGGCCTCCAACAGCCGGTACAGGCGGACGCTGTTGGCCATCTGACGCGACGAGTCCCGCACCAGGTGGCGCAACAGGCTTCGGTTCAGGCTCTGCCGCACCTCCCGGTTGGGATAGCCCAACCGATAGAGTAGCTCTCCGCCAAGGTCCTCGGTCCCCGTGATGGTGAGGTAACCGGTCTGGAACAGCAGCGCTTCCGTTGCCATTTCGTCCACGTCGAAGGTCGACAGCAGATCGCTGCTCCCCACCATGTCATCCAACGCCACGGGGCTGACCTGCCGCTTGAAGAGCGTGTCGACCAGGAACTTGGGTGTGCCGGTTTCGAACCAGTAGGCGCCGAATCTGCGACTGTCGAAGAGCAGGAGGATGTCGAAAGGGTTGTAGACCTTTTCCTGGCCTGACCAACTGTAGCCGTTGTACCAGTCGCGGATATCATCGCGGTCGAGGCCCGGGAGTTCCGGTGCGAACACCATGTCCAGATCCGACTCGGTGTAGCCACAGATGGCAGAGTAGCGCCGGTCCAAAGTGATGTCCTGGAGATTATTGAGGCCGGAGAAAAGGCTACCCTTGGAGAACTTGCTCACTCCGGTTATGAAGCTGAACCGGATGTGCGCGTCGCTGTCCTTGACGACGGCGTAGAGGCCGCGCAGAAAGTCGCGATTGGCGCGAGCGATCTCCGGCGCTTCCAGCGCATCCAGAATCGGCTTGTCATATTCGTCGATGAGCACCGCCACTGGATGGCCAGCCTGTCGATGCAATGCCTCGATCAGGGAGGAGAAACGTCCGGCCGCCGTGGCGTAGTGGGCGACGACGCCCGCGCGACGCTCGGCGGCGGCAAGTTGCTCCATGAGATTCGCCTCGACGTAGCCCGGCTCTTTGTAGTTGCCGCGGCCGAAACTCAGATTCAACACGGGATGGCGAACCGACCAGTTCCAGCCGTCGTGGATGTCGAGGCCCTCGAACAGCGGCTCGTTGCCCTCGAACAGCTCCTTCAAGGTGTCGAGGAACAGGCTTTTTCCGAAGCGCCGCGGACGCGACAGAAAGTAGTGCGTGCCGTGGCCGAGGAGCCGGCGAATATGGATCGTCTTGTCGACGTAGTAGAAATCCTGCTCCCGAATCTTGCGGAAGGTCTGGATGCCGATGGGCAGTCGGCGTCTGGTCACGGGTGCAGGCTACTGTAGAAAGATGAAGGTGTCCCGGCATCCTGGAATTTTCTTTTTCCTGGTTTTGGTTACGCTCACACGCGAATCAGAATTCCGCGTCGCGGATCGTACAGCATAGGCCCCCAGGGCCAACCGATATCGATGCTCTACGACAAATGGCGCGGACTGGTAAACTTCGAGAAACGTTGGAAACCGGGCCAACGCCCGAAGGAGATTCGTCATGCAGACCGATGTGGCGCAAGGGCGCGTTTCCCCTCAAGAGCAATCATCGGGGACATCGTCCGATCTGACCGATGAGGCTCGTTTGCGCACCGCGAGGTGGGCATTTCGGCGTTTCCATGGGCAGTGTTTCTGGTACCTGCGCACTGACCTGGAAATAACGCTCGCAGACCTGCCAATGATTGTCGATGGTCTGAGAAAGAACGGCGGCCATTCCGGATTTCTGCTAGCCGCGAAGCTATGCCGCTAACCTCTTCACAAGCCGAAATTCTGCGCCAGATCGCCGCCAATCGCAGTCCGGAAAGCTACGTTGCGGGCGCAGGAACGGTCTCGGTGCTCGCGGGACTTTCACCACGGACTGCTACATCGAGACGCCGATTCGCCACGTTTCTCGGAAGATATCGATCTGTTCCACGACCTGGACGACAGCATCGCCCAGAGCGCGGCGGCGGATGCTAAATCGCTTCGGCATGCCGGATACGTGTTCTCATGGTTACTGCGCACCCCGACGTTCCAACGAGCTATTGTAGAAATTGCGGATCAGCATCTGAAAATGGAATGGGCCTACGACAGCGCCTTCCGCTTTTTTCCGGTCCAAAAGGACGACCTCTGCGGTTATCGGCTACACGACGCCGACGCTGCGACCAACAAGGTCCTGGCCTTGGCGGGACGCAGTGAGATCCGTGACTTCGTGGATGTGTTGCACCTGCACGACACGTATCTTTCGCTCGGCGGTCTGGTATGGGCGGCCAGCGGCAAAGACCCCGGCTTCACGCCGGAGTTTCTGCTGGATCAGATGGGACGGCACGTCGCCTATCGTCAGACGGATCTCGATCACCTCAGTTTGAGGGAACCGCTTGATCTCAGGATGCTGAAGCTGCGCTGGATCGCGGCGGTGGATTCGGCCGGAGCGACCGTGAGCAAGCTTCCTCCTGAGGAGGTCGGCTGTCTCTATCTCGGACCGGATCTACGGCCTCGGAGGCCTGATCCGAACTCTCCCGACTTCCCCCGGCTGACACGCCACCACGGCCGCGTTCGCGGGGCTTGGCCGACCCTTTCGCCGTACCAAGGGTGATGGCTTCCTTCGGAGGTAAGAGGGCACCCACAAGGGGTGCCCCTCCGGATATCCAGTGTTGTCCGACGTGATGCCGGCTGGCCCAAGGATTGAGGCTGGGCCGATACCGACTGACAACGCCGCCGCTATTACCTTCTGAACCGGACGTTCAGCGTCAGCTCGCTGCCGACGATTTCTCCCTTGGAGATGGCCGGCAGGAAGCGCCAGGAATTGCGGACCGTGTCGAGGGCCATCTGGTCCAGCTTCTCGTCGACGCCCTCCACCACTTGCAGATCGAAGACACCTCCCCATGGACTCACGGAGATGCTGACGACGACCACCACCGGATCCTTCAGGTGGGAGGCATCGCTCGGCAGTTGCGGTTCGGAACCCTCCACCAGAACGGTGGGAATGACTGCTTCGTCCGGAAAATATCCGCGCAGCCGGGCGTCGACCTCCGACGCCCTGTGAAGAACGCCATACCCGCGGTTGAACCCGACGTCCCGCACCATGGCGGCCGAATTGGCCGCCTCCAGATCCAGCTCGGACACCATGGAGGCCAACTGGTCGAACTGTTCCTCGTTCAGGGGCTCCAGTTCCAAAATGCGTCCGCCCACCTTGAGGTAGCAGGTTTCGGGAGGTGTCGCGAACTGATACCGCCCCGCGATGTTGTAGCCCAGGAAGGAGCGGGGCTTGATCAGACCGCTCACCTGGTAGACCTCTCTGGGGCTGGGCGGATCTTCCCGGACGATCAGGTGTCCCCGGCCGGTTCGGCCACTGGCGTCCACCAGCACCAGTTCGTAAGCCCGCACCGCTTCGAAGCTGTCTCCCAGGTTGATGAAATTGAGGATCGTCATCCCGGGGTCCAGCAACTCCACCGTCACGACACGTTGATCGGACAGATAGAGAAAGTACCGGGACCCCTCTGCAGCGATGGGACCTCCGGTGAGGGCCCAGACCATCAGTCCCAGAAACATTCCCCGCCTCTTCCACATATGCCAGCTCTCCATGATCCGGAATTCTAACCGGTAACCAGATCTCGCTGCCGCTGAACCCAAAACACGGCCCCCTAGTCTAGATAGATGGAATCAGGAAGACGAAAGGTTGAGACAAATCTCGGGCACTCCAATTCCACTCCTTGTCGTCACTCTACTCCTGGCTCCCGCCTCCTGGGCATCCGAATCCACCGGGGAGCAACTGCTGTCGGTGGCGCCGGGTGGAACTCTCCAGGTGCACAACGACTTCGGGCGGACGTTCATCCGAGGATGGGACGGCGACCGGGTCAAGCTCCAGTTTCGGAAGATGGCTTCCGATCCGAATCGTTTGGACAAGATCACCCTCAAGACCCGGGAAGGCCCGGAACAGGCCCGGATCTCGGTTCGATTTGACGATCACGTGTCCGAATCCGCCTACCTGGAGATTCATGCTCCGCGCTCGCTCGGCATCCTGGTGTGGGGAACCCATAGTGCCATCGAACTGCACGGGTTGGAAGGTCCGGTGCAGGCCTGGACACTCTCCGGACTGCTGACCTCGGAGGACGTGACCTCTTCCGTATCTCTTCGCAGCCAGAGCGGCGACATCCTCTTTCGGACCGGAACCCAACCCCAAGGCGACATCCGTCTGGAGTCGTTCGGGGGAAAAATAACCTGCCAACTGGGTTCGGACCTGGACCTTCGTGGATGGATCCGAGCCGGTGGCACGCTCTCCTGGAACGGGGACGTGGAGCTGCGGAACGGATCCCTGCAGAGGAACCTGGGTGTCGGAGGACCGCTTCTCTACGCCAGCAGTCTCAGCGGCAACGTGCTCTGTAAAATCTTCCGGCCCGACAGCATTCGTACCCGGCCGGAAAGAGTCGACCGGGTGCCGGTCGAACGAGTGCTTCCTCCGACTGGAGTCCGACCCATTTCCCAGGTCCCGGAGGCGAAACGGGAACCGGACGTTCCGCCGCCGGTTCCGGAGAACGCGGCGACCCGAGTCTGGTCCGAGAAAGAGCGGTCCGGTGACTCGGAATCCGATCCGAAGCCGGCTTCCAATTCCGTCTACGCTCTCAAGGTCCTGGTGAACTGGGTCTACCTGAACGTCTCGGTTTCGGGACCCGAGGAACAACCGGAGGGTCTCGAACCTGACGCGGGACGACTTCCTGGTCTACGAGGATGACGTGCTCCAGACCGTCGAGAAGTTCGAACCCACCGAGGCCGCCGTTTCGAGTGCTTCTGCTGCTGGACGTGAGCGGAAGCACCCGGCCCCATCTGGACCTGCTCCGAAGGGCCTCGGCCGATTTCTCCCGGGAGATCAGAAACCAACGACCAGATCGCGGTGGCCACCTTCAATTCTCGCAGTTGGCTGATTCTTCCCTTCACCAGCGATCGAGAGAAGGTCCGAACCGCCATCGACGGGATCTACTCCGGCGGCGGGACGGCGCTTTACGACGCCCTCATGGACTCGCTGAACGAATATTCGGACGAAGCCAATGCGCGTCAAGCCATCGTGGTTTTTACCGACGGCGTCGACAACCAGCTCACCGGTAACCGCACCGAGGGTTCCCGCACCACGTTCCGGCAACTGTTCGGAAAGATCCGGGAGTCGGATTCATTGATCTACCCCATCTTCCTGGACCACCGGAACAACCTGGGCCGGAGGCCGCGCGGGATGGCGGGGGGCCTTCTCCAGAAGATTCCACGGAGCCGGCGTCCGACCATTTCGATCAAGCAGCAGCACCGGAACGTCTACCTCCAAGCGCGGAGGCAGCTTGCCAGCATCGCCGACCAGACGGGCGCCCGATTCTACTCGCCCCGCCGGGTCCAGGAGCTGGCTGCCATCTTCTCGGAGATCGCAGACGATCTGCGGGTGCGCTATCTGCTCGCCTACACGGTCCCCCCAGCCGCAACGGAAACCGGTCCTGGCGCTCCATCCGGGTCGAGATCCGGGATCGTCCGGACCTGGTGACCCGCACGCGACAAGGCTACTACTCCGGTTCGGGCTCGAACTGACGAGCCTCGGTGACAATCCCGGGCAGGGTCGGGCCGACGCGGCCGTTTGTCTTCGTCTGGAATAGGCGACGCCTGCGGTCGCCGCAGGCGCGCCGCGACCCGCCATCAGGTGATCAACTCCCGATTCCGGCAAACGTGGTCCAGTCCGGGACTACGGTGAATCACAAATGTTCGGAGAAGAGAGGGCACCCACGAGGGGTGCCCCGACGGAATTCTATTGCTGCCTTTCCTGATGAATGGATGACTGAAGAATTTGTCAACCCACGCGGTGGAATCGCCTCGATTCCTTGATGGTATGGGGGACAAGAATGTCCCCCCTCCAATTGCACGGCGCCATTACGCAACCGGCACCGTCAGGTAACCGGCGACCTGGTTCCGGACGATACGCGTGATCACCACTTCGTAGGGTTTGTCGACCCCCTCCACGAAGAAATAGACTGGCTCGTTGGCATACTTGTGCTTCTTCCGGATCCGCTTGCGTCCCACGTAGATGTCCAAATCGTACCGCTGCTTCTTGGCATTGGCGTCCCGCAGATTCAAGTGAACGTCGAGGACCTTGAAGAACCCTCCCTTTTCCTGCAGCTCGAACTCGATCCTTTCCCGCTCCAGCGACCGGGAGAGCTGTGACAAGCGGTCGCTGGTGGCATCCAGGTCGCGGTCCAGGCGGTCCAGCCTCCGCTTCGAATTGGCCAGGCCGGCCCGGTTGACGCCGGTGATCTCCTTCAGATCGGTGAGACCGGCCGAGACTTGGCCGACCTGCTTCCGGATGCCTGCGTTCTCTTTCCGAATCCCCTCGTTTTCCCCTTGGAGCTTCGTGATGTCCTCCCGGTCCGCCTTGTTCGTCGCCAGCGACTTCAGACCCTGAGTCTGCTGCTCCTGGTCCGATTTCAGTCCCTGGAACAGACCGCGGTATTGGCTCAGCTCCTTACCCTGGGATTGGATTCGGCTCCCGCTTTTGGCGGCTCCCTCCTCCAGCGTTCGAATCTTTTCGCCGGAGCTCTCCAAGGTTCGTTTCATCTGATCCAACCGCGATTCGCTCTCCGTCAGGTCCTGGTTGAGACGCTGGATCTCCTGCTGTGTGTCCCAGAAAAGGTACGCCCCCAGACCCAGGCCAATGCCGACCATCATCCAGATCACCGCTCCGGCCAGGCGATCCGTCCGGGATCGAGACGGAACCGGCTCCCGGTCGGGGCCTCCGCCCACCGCCGCCAGCAACGGATCCGCAAACTGTTTCCTGTCATCCGATCTATCCATTTCGATCCTCCGTGCAAACTGGTTCAAAACCTCGTCAGATCGACCTCGATCTGCCTGTTTGGATAGACGACGGGCGGTTCCGGAAGGTTCAGACGCGGGGAAATCGCCGTGTTCTCCTGTCTTTACCCGACGGTGAGATGCCGGCGGATTCGGGTCGCGCGGCGACTCTCATGCCGGAATGACACCGACTTGTATAGAATAGGTTCCTGATGTCGCGCGCCGCCGGAGTGATGATTCTCATGGGATTGGCCCTTCCCGCCTTCATCTTCTACAGCATCTTTTTCGCTGGCCCGTCCACTCCGGGAATGTCCGAAGCGGTGGAGATCACGGAGCAGTTCGACCATCTGGCGGGTGGGGATTTCCGGGTCGTCAGCGTCCATTCCGCCGGTCCCACGGTCCAAGCCAAGATCACTCTGGATCCGCCCGCCACCGACAACGGCGACATGCACCTCAGAGGCTTGAACGCCCAGTACGACTTCCAAGCGGCGCTGGGTCGAGACCAGGATCTGGGGGTCGTGGTGGGCAAGACCGACGATGCCGGAGTCTTCACCCCCTTGGGCATGATCTTCTTTTCCGCCGCGACGCAGCAGTCCCACTTTCGCCGAGTCGATGTCGGGCCCTCCGAATGAACCGAACGCCCCTCTACCACGCACACTTGGAGCTGAACGCCCGGATGGTGGATTGGTGGGAGATGCCGGTCCAGTACGCAGGCGCCCTCAAGGAGCATTTGGCGGTTAGGACCGCGGCGGGACTCTTCGACGTGAGTCACATGGGCCAGATCGAGATCCGCGGGCCGGACGCCCTGGGTTTCACGCAGCACATGACCTGCAACGACGTGTCGCGCCTGGAGGACGGTCAGGCTCAGTATACGGCTCTACTCTACCCCGAAGGCACTTTCGTCGACGACGTCGTCGTCTACCGGATCCATGCCCGGCACCTGCTCCTGTGCGTGAATGCCTCGAACCGGGAGAAGGACTGTCAGTGGCTCCTGGAGCACCGCCACGGAGATGTCGAGATCCGGGACGCCAGTGACGAATACGCCCAACTGGCGCTGCAGGGACCCCGGTCCCAGGAGATCCTGCAGCGTCTGACCCGGTTGGACCTGGACGTCCTGCCCTACTACCGGTTCACCCTGGGACGGATTGCCGGTGCCGACTGCCTGGTCTCTCGCACCGGATACACTGGCGAGGACGGCTTCGAGCTGTACCTTTCGCCGGCGGCAGCCGCCACGGTCTGGAGCTCCCTTCTGGAGGCCGGAAGTTCCGCAGGCATCCGGCCGGCGGGACTCGCGGCCCGCAATACGTTGCGGCTGGAGGTCCGCTACCCCCTCTACGGCAACGACATCGACGAGACCACCAACGCCTGGGAAGCGGGTCTGGGCTGGATCGTCGACCTGGATCAGGGGCCGTTCGTGGGCCGGGAGAGTCTGTTTCGAATCCGGCAGGAGGGGCCCGACAGAAAGCTGGTCGGTTTCGAAATCACAGGCCGGGGCATCGCACGGGATCACGACCCCGTGCTCATCGATGGCGCCCGATCGTCCCAGGTCTCCAGCGGGAGCTATTCGCCGTCCGGCAAGAAGAGCATCGGTCTGGCCTACCTGCCGGTGGAGAAGGCCGTCCCGGGACAGGAGTTGGAGATCGAGAACCGCCGCCGGCTGCTTCCGGCCGTGGTTGTGAAGACGCCCTTCTACCGGCAGCGCTGATCGATGTTGAATCCTCCGTCTCGGTTGGGTAAATAGTGGTCACCCCAAAGCGGGGAGGGCGCCCGGAAATCAGGGCCCCGAAACCTGAGGAAGGCGAAGATGGCAATCCCGGAAGGGCTTCGATACACCAGAGAACATGAATGGATCGAGATCCTGGAGGAGGGACGGGGCCGCGTGGGCATCACGCACCACGCCCAGGAGGAACTGGGTGACGTGGTCTTCGTCGAACTCCCCCGGACGGGAGACGAACTGGGCGGTGAAGACATTTTCGGCACCGTGGAATCGGTCAAGGCCGTCTCCGATCTCTACAGCCCCGTCACGGGCAGGGTCGTTCAGATCAACGAGTCCTTGGAGGAGCAGCCGGAACTGGTCAACGAAGACCCCTACGGTGAGGGCTGGATGATCCAGGTGAAACTGAACGACCCCGCGGAGCTGGACGGACTCCTGTCCGCCGAGGAGTACGCCGCATACCTGGCTGAGGAATCCGGGCACTGATCCGGTTGGCCCATGCGCTACATTTCCCTGACTCCGGAAGAAAGACAGGTCATGCTCCAGGCCATCGGCGTGGAGAAGACGGACGACCTGTTCGAGTCGATTCCGGTCGGGGTGCGCCTCGGCCGGCCGCTGAACCTGGCGGAGCCCCTCTCCGAATCGTCGCTACTGGCCGACTTCAGGGCCATGGCCCGAAAGAACGCCTCCGGCGACGACTTCGCCTACTTTCTGGGCGCCGGCGCATACCACCATTTCATCCCCTCCGTGATCGACACGCTGATCTCGCGCTCCGAGTACTTCACCGCCTATACGCCCTATCAGCCGGAAATCAGTCAGGGAACTCTGCAGGCCATCTTCGAATACCAGACCCTCATCGCTCAGCTCACGGGGATGGAAGTGGCCAACGCCAGCCTCTACGACGGCGCCAGCGCCTTGGCCGAAGCGGTCATGATGGCGGCCCGGGTGACCCGCCGGACGCGGATCCTGGTTCCGGAGGCGCTCCATCCGAACTACCGGAAGGTCCTGGGCACCTATACCGGAAATCACCTCTCCGTGACCACCGTCCCCGCCACCTCCGCCGGCTCCATGGATCCGGAGGCCGTGGACGCCCTCCTGGATGACCGGACGGCGGCGGTGGTGGTCCAGTCTCCCAACTTCTTCGGCGTCGTGGAGGAGATGGAAGAGCTGGGCCGGTTGGCTCACCGGCGCCGGGCCCTGCTGGTGGCCGCCACCACCGAGGCCCTCTCCCTGGGGCTGCTGAAACCGCCGGGAGAGATGGGTGCCGACATCGTGGCCGGAGAGGGGCAGAGTCTGGGTCTTCCACTGAGCTTCGGCGGGCCCTATCTGGGGCTGTTCGCCACCCGCGACCGCTACAAGCGGCAGCTGCCGGGCCGGCTCGTGGGTCAGACCGTGGACCGGAAAGATCGGCGCGGTTTCGTCCTGACCCTCTCCACCCGGGAGCAGCACATCCGCCGCGAGAAGGCCACCTCCAACATCTGCACCAACCAGGGCCTCTGCGCCCTGGCCGTGTCCATCTTCCTGTCCACCCTGGGCAAGAACGGCATTCGAGAACTGGCCGAGCAGAACCTGAAGAAGGCTCATTACCTCAGGCGGAGGTTGGCCGATCGCGTCGTTTTCCCGGGGCCCGTCTTCAACGAAATGGTGCTGCGCGTCGACGATCCTGAGGGACTGAACCAGGAGCTTTACCGGGAAGGCATCATCGGGGGGCTGCCCCTGGGAACCTGGTTTCCGTCGCGCCGGGACCAGATGCTGGTCTGTGTCACCGACCAGAACACTCGCCGCCAGATCGACCGCTTCATCCGCGTCCTCCAGCAAAGCCCGGTGACCGTATGAGTCGAACCAGTTCCGTCTACAACCTCAACGAGCCGCTCATCTTCGAACAGTCCTCCCCGGGCAAGTCCGCCTACAGTCTCCCCCCTTTGGACGTGGAGGACACGCCCATCGAGGAGATCCTGGACCCGGGGCTGACCCGGGAGGAGGTTGCGGGTTTCCCGGAAGTGAGCGAGGTGGAGATCATTCGGCACTACACCCGAATGTCGACCTGGAACTATCACATCGACCTGGGGATGTATCCCCTGGGCTCCTGCACCATGAAGTACAACCCCCGGCTCAACGAGCGGACCGCTCGCATGCCGCGGATCGCCATGGTGCATCCCCTGCAGGAGGACGCCCTGTCGCAGGGCAACCTGGAACTCATCCACCGGCTCCAGGAGTGCCTGCAGGAACTTACGGGCCTGGACGCCGCCACGCTCCAACCGGCGGCCGGGTCCCAAGGGGAAATGGTGGGAATCCTCATGGTGCGGGCCCATCATGCGGCGCAAAAAAGACCCCGGCGTTACGTCCTGATCCCCGACTCGGCACACGGCACCAACCCGGCCAGTGCCGCCATCGCCGGGTACCAGGTGGTCTCGATTCCCTCCGATTCCTCCGGAAGGATCGACATCCGGATCCTGCGGGAGCGCATGAACGAAGACGTGGCCTGCCTGATGTTGACCAATCCCAACACGCTGGGGATCTTCGAGAGCCAGATCGAGGAGATCAGCCGCATCCTCCACGATCAGGGCGGGCTCATCTACATGGACGGGGCCAACTTCAACGCCCTCATGGGCTATGCGCGTCCGGGCGACATGGGAATCGACGTGCTCCACCTCAATCTGCACAAAACCTTCTCGACCCCCCACGGCGGCGGTGGACCCGGCTGTGGAGCCGTGGCCTGTCGTGAACTCCTGGCCCCCTATCTCCCCTCTCCCGTCATCGAAGCGCGCGGAGACGGATTCCGGACCAACTCGGACCGGCCCCACTCCATCGGCCCGGTCCACGCCTTCCACGGCAACTTCGGGATGATGGTGCGGGCTCTGACCTACATCCTCACCTGCGGCGGGAGCGGACTGAAGCAGCTCACCGAAACCGCCGTCCTCAACGCCAACTACATCCGAGCCCGGCTACAGGAATACTTTCACCTTCCCTACCCGACCCCGTCCATGCACGAAGCGGTCTTCTCGGACAAGACCCTGGAGCCCTTCGGGGTCAAGACGCTGGACGTGGCCAAGCAGCTCATCGACGAGGGCTTCCATCCGCCGACCATCTACTTCCCTCTGATCGTCCGGGGTGCGATGATGATCGAGCCCACCGAAAGCGAGAGCAAGGCGGAGTTGGACGCCTTCGTGGAGGCCATGGTCCGGATCTACCGTCGCGCCCGGGAGGATGCGGGGGCCGTCCACGAAGCGCCCCGTCTGGCCAAACGGACCCGGCTGGACGAGACCCGGGCCGCCCGCCGCCCGGTGCTGAGGTGGAGTCCCGAGGAGGAACCGTAAAAGGAGGGCCGAGATCCGGAGGACCCGGTGGTGAGGTTTCGGAGTGGAGTCGTCCTGCTCAGCGCCTGTTGGCTTCTGGCGATCCAATTCATCCAGTCCCAACCCTCCTCTGATTCCGCTCCCCCCACATTTCGGGTCCGGGCCAGC
The DNA here is from genome assembly GCA_951812665.1 of uncultured Acidobacteriota bacterium. Classification (GTDB taxonomy): domain Bacteria; phylum Acidobacteriota; class UBA6911; order RPQK01; family JAJDTT01; genus JAJDTT01. The sequence continues at coordinate 109,511 of CATOST010000009.1, read as the reverse complement.
TTCATCCGGGTTCCGGTCACCGTCTTCGGGCCGACGGGGAAGCTCTTGACTCATCTGGAACGGGAGCACTTTTCCCTGCTGGATGAGAACAGCCCCCGGGCCATCGAGAACTTCGTGCTGGACCAGGACCGCATCCATGTGGCTCTCCTGCTGGACGTGAGCGGCAGTATCCGCAGCGAGTTGAAGCAGATCGCCCAGGCGGCCCTCGACTTCGCCCGTTCCTTTCAGAAAAACGACCGGTTCTCCGTCATCACCTTTTCCGACCGCGTCCAGGTGATCCGTGACTGGACTTCGAGCCTGAGGTCGATCCGCCGCGCCCTCAGGAAGCTGGAGCCGGGCTATCGGACCGCCATGTACGACGCTCTGTGGACCACCACCAACAAGCAACTGTCCCGGGTCAGCGGGAAGAAGGCCATCATCCTGCTCACCGACGGCCTGGACAACGAGAGCAGTCAGAGCTACGACCAGATCGTCCGCCGCCTGATCGCTTCCAACGTCGCCCTTTACATCATCAGCAGGACCCGACTGATCCAGGACGAAGTGGGCCGGAGCAACCGGGTGGAATTCCTGAATCGGGTGATGTCCGAGTTGGTGAACCCGGAAGAGGACTTCGTCGAAGCCTACTTCGAGCAGAAGGAGAGGGCCATGCTCCACCTGGCCGAGGCGACCGGGGGTCGGGCCCTCTTTCCCGAGAGGCTGGAGGAACTCACGGACAGGTATATGGAGCTGGCCCGGGAACTCAAGAGCCAGTACGTTCTCACCTTCCGCCCACCCCTCGAATCGGACCACAAGTTCCGGGCCATCCGGGTCCAATGCAGCGAACCCACCGGCAAGATCCTCCACCGCCGCCAGTACTACTGGCCAAGTCCTCGATTTTGAGGAACGGAGCGGCGGTTTCCAACCGCTGATCTCCCAAGGCATCAAGGAGCGTACGAAGCGGCGGTTTCCAACCGCCGATCTCCCAAGTGATCGCGAGGCGCAAGAATGCAGGATGAAATGAGCCCGCGGGCCAACGCAGGAAGGGGCGATTGGATATCGCCCCTCCTCGCAGTTTTTCCAGCTTCCGGCGTTAGAGAGGTTACTGGATGTTCCACTGGAAAAGCTGGGCCGTTTCTGTCTCTTCAACCCCTGTCTCGTCCTGGCGCTCCTGGTGGGTACGGTCCGGCTCCTGACCGAGGAGCAACAGCGTCCCCGACTCGCCGTCGATCGGAATCAGACTGTCGAGTTGGTAGGCCGGATCGATCACCCGCCGCTTGCGCTGAAGAGGGGGTTGTATCTGGAGATCACGCCGCTCTCGGTTCGGCAAGCGGGCCGGGAGCTTTCCCTTCCCGGGAAGGTGGCTCTCTATGTCTACTCCCTTCCGGACGGATCCGAGTCGGAACCTTACCTCCGATACGGAGAGAGACTGCGGGTCAGCGCCTTCCTGGAGGACCCGCCCCACCACGGAATCCCGGGAGTGGACGACCTGCGCCTGCGCTCCTGGCAACGGGGAATCGTGGGAGTGGTGCGTCTCAAGTCGCACCTCCAGGTCCGGCGCCTGGGGCCGGATCCGGGGTGGGATCCGCGAAGTCCGCTGTTCGCCTATGTCCGGTCGTTCGAGCGTTTCTGCCGGCGGACACTGCAGCCGGAGCAGGAGAATCTGGTCCTGAGCACCCTTCTGGGTCAGACCCGCCGGCTCGATGAGGTCGATCGCGTCAGCATCGAGAAGCTGGGAATCTTCCACCTTTTCGCCGTCTCCGGATTTCACGTCTCACTGGTCTACCTGTTTCTCCATCTCCTGTCCCGCCCTCTGGGGTTGGCCGGGCGCCTCCTGGCTCTGGGCGCCGTCTGGAGCTACGTGGTTGCCGTGGGGGCTCCCATCTCCGCCATCCGGGCCGGACTCATGGCCAGTTGGATCCATCTCCTCCTCTCGTTGGGCCTGAAGTCCCAGTTCCTCAACGGTCTCGGTGTGGCCGCCCTGATCACGCTGGGAGTCCTCCCCCAATCCCTCCATACGGCGAGTTTCCAGTTCTCCTATCTGAGCCTCCTGGCCATCGGGCTCTGCGTCTTTCCGGTCCAGCCCTGGATCCAGACCCTGCGGCATACCGCATCCTCGGTCTTTTTGCCCCAGGTGCGGGTCGAGGCGACGACTCGGGAACGACTGGGACGGGGAATCCGATACCGGCTGGAGCATCTCCTGGAGCCGTTGCCGCGAACCCTGTCGCAGTCCCTGGTTCCCCTTTTGGGCCGCGGCTCCGGATCGGTCCTTTCACTGATCTCGTGCACGCTCTGCATCCAACTGTTCACACTGCCCTTGGCCCTCTACTATTCCAACGTCTGGTGCTGGACTCACTGGCTTTCCAATCTGGTCCTGGTGCCCTGCTTCTCCCTCTTCCTGCTGGCCGCCTTTCTTCTCCTCATCACCTACTGGCTTCCCACAGGAGAGATCCTCTCGGTACTGGTGGGGACGGCGTCCGACCTGATCCGTCTGCTGATGGACCTGGTGCAGCGGGTCGCCACCATCCAGTACGTGCCGCACCCCTCGACCGCCGAGTTGATCCTCTACTTCCTGCTTCTGGGACTGGGCCTGATCCTGGGCCGGAAGGCACTCCACCTCCTCTGGCTGACGCCGGTGCTCCTGTTCCTTTCCGTCACCTGGGAGTCCGATTCGGCGAACGGACAATTGGAGATCACGTTGCTGGACGTGGGCCAGGGGGAGAGCATCCACATCGCCTATCCGGACGGATCCCACGCACTCGTGGATACCGGGGGCCGCTGGTCGTGGGATGCGGAACCCAGCCGCTTCGTCGGGCAAAGACTTGTGGGACGCTACCTCTGGCACCGGAGAATCCGGAACCTCTCCTACGTCCTCTTGACCCATCCCCATCAGGACCACGTGCAAGGATACGAGTTCATCCGGCAGGCCTTCCCGGTGGGACAATTGATGGTGGCGGAGCCTCCGGCCGGAGAGCCGCCGGAGCAACGGCTGACCCTGAGCGCCGGTCAGGCCTTTTTCCTGGGGGAGTCGGGCATCGGGTGCTCCATCCACCCGGGAAGGGGGACCCGGTGTGGAACTCCGCCGGCGCCAACAACCGGTCCCTGGTCCTGCTCCTCCTGTACGGGCGCTTCCGCCTGCTGTTGACGGGAGACATCGACCGGGACATCGAGCGGCGATTGACCCCCAGGCTGGGCCGGGCGGCGATCCTCAAGGTAGCTCACCATGGGAGTCGCTCCAGTAGCTCCTCCCCGTTCCTCAACCGGCTGCAGCCCCGGGTGGGCCTGATCTCGGCTGGACGCAAGAACCCCTTCGGCCATCCCTCCCCAGCCGCCCTGCACCGGCTCCGCCGGGCCGGAGTGCTCCCCCTCTCCACCAGCCAATGGGGGAGCCTGCGCGTGAGTACCGACGGACGAAGCTGGCGGGTCGCCCACTACCGGCGCCAGACCGATAGCTTTTGTCCCATCACCGGGGGAAATCCGGAAGAGGAGAATTGAGGAGCGGAGCGGCGGCTTCCCAGCCGCCGAATAGGAGCGGCGGCTTTCTTGCCGCCGATTCGGGGAAGGCAGGGGCAGGCTGGAAGCCCCCCTCTACACACCCCCACACACCCTCCAATTCGTATACTAAGGCCTGATCGCGTTCACGAGACCCAAACCGCCGTGTCTCAGAAATCTCTCCTACAAAAAAACCGCGCCCCGTGCAACGCCAGCTCTCGCAGGCTGGTGGACGCAGTCGGTTGTTGGTGCGCGATCGGGTACGGCGCCCTCGCCTATCTGGCGCGACAGCCTGGCGAACCGGATCTTTCCATTTTCTTCGTCCTGGTGGCCTGGACCGGACTGCCGGTCTTCGGGCTCTACTTCTATTTTAAGCGGCGCGGCGAACCGTTTCCGATCGGACGCATGTTCCTCTGGGCCGTGGTCTTCAGAATTTGCGGTCTCATCGGCGGACCCTTCTTCGAGGACGACTTCTATCGTTACCTGTGGGACGGCTACCGATTCGCCACAACCGGAACGCCCTACGGCGCCGCGCCGGAGGCGTTCTTTCTGGACACGAACGTTCCGGCGGCGTTTCAACAGCTACTGGACGGCATCAACAACCCCGACCTGCCGACCATCTACGGACCAGCGAACCAGCTCCTCTTTCTGCTGGGCTACTGGTTGCAACCGGGCAGCGTGACGCCACTGCAGCTGATCCTGATCCTGATCGACCTGGGTATGATCCGGATCCTGCTCCGTTTGACGCCGGCCCGGAACGTCATGCTCTACGCATGGTGCCCGCTCGTTATCAAAGAAATCGCCTTCACGGCGCATCCGGACGGCGCCGGAGCCGGCCTGCTCATGGCGGCGATCCTACTCGTCCGAAACCGGCGCCGGGGAAGCGCCGCCGTCTGTCTGGGGATGGCCGCCGGAGCCAAGATCTTCGCCTTGGTGCTGGCCCCGTTGGTGTTGCTGCGAGCCCGGCCCCGCCACTGGTTGTTGTTCGGCGCTACACTGGCCGGATTGTATGCTCCATTCGCCCTGATGGGCGGCACGAACCTCACCTCGTTGCAGGTTTTCGCGCGGGAATGGGAGTTCAATTCCGCGGCCTTCGGCTTGCTTGGGACCATATTGCCACGTTTCGAGGCCCGGCTGATTCTGGGCCTGGTGTTCGCCGTTTTCTGGCTCCGCTATGCCTCCAGGTTTGCACGAGGCGGCCAACACGCCATCCCCCGGGGCGATTGGCTCTACGGAGGGTTACTCGTGGTTTCCCCGGTGATCAACCCCTGGTATCTGCTCTGGTTGCTCCCGTTCGCGGCCATCTTCCCGAGCGCCTGGGCCTGGACGGCTTCGATCGCCGTCCTGCTCAGCTACGTGATCGGAATCCACCTGGATGACTACACCTTGCAGGCCTACCAGCAGCCGACCTGGATCCGGTTCCTGGAATTCGGCTTGATTTTGCTGGCGCTGGCCGTCGACCTGATCCGGCGCCGCCTGACGAGTCCCGGAGGCGGAAGGGACCGTGGGCGCCACACCCAAAGGCCATGTACGGAAACCTGACCGTCGGCGCCGTGATTCCGGCGAACGACGAAGAACAAAACATCGGCGCCGTCGTCCGGGCACTGGTGGAACTGCGCACGCAGAGGGGGCTCCGGGTAATCGATGACCTGGTAGTGTGCGACAACGCTTCGACCGATGAAACGGCACAGCGGGCCACTCAGGCCGGCGCGCGCGTGGCCCGGGAGCCGACGCCGGGTTACGGCAGGGCTTGCCTGACGGCCATCGCGGCCCTGCAACCGGTGGACGTGGTCCTGTTCGTCGATGGCGATCAGGCCTTCGACGTCCGCCAGTCCCTTGATCTCCTGGCGCCGATCGCGACCGGCGCCGATCTGGTCATCGGGTCCCGGGTCCTGGGACGGATGGAGCCGGGCGCCCTGTCGGTGCCGCAGATCGCCGGCAACCGCGTGGCGAGCCTGCTGATCCGGTTGCTGTGGAGGACGAGGATCACCGATCTGGGTCCGTTCCGGGCCATTCGGGCAGACGCGCTGCGGCTCCTGGAGATGCAGGACACCGCCTACGGCTGGACGGTGGAGATGCAGGTCAAGGCGATCCAGTCTAGAATGCGCATGGTCGAGACCCCGGTGGACACGCGGCGGCGGCGCTTCGGAAAATCGAAGGTCGGAGGAACCCTCAGAGGCGTCATCGGGGCCGGAGTCGGAATCCTTTCCATGATCTTCGGCCTTTGGATTCGCGATTGGACGCCGGTTTCGACGGCACCGGTCCGCCCCGGCAAGGAGAATAAATTCCCATGAGACGCATACGTATACGGAACTCCATGGTCCCCTTGGTGCTGTGCCACCGCGTCGCCGTGGGTCTGTTCGGTCTGACCCTGATCACCGGCGCCGTCTCCGTCCAGAGCAAATCGAAGCTGATTCCGTTCTGGGACGCCAGTGACGAATCCAATACGGCCCAGATCGATCACAGCGCATGGCAGGAGATCCTGGACGCCTACCTCCGGACCCACAGCTCGGGCATCAATCGATTCGACTACGGCGCCTTGAAGGCCAACACCGAGGACTGCGCCAATCTGGCCGGATATCTGTCCTACCTGCAGGATCTCGATCCCAGGAAATACTCGCGGCGGGAACAGAAGGCCTATTGGTTCAACTTCTACAATGCCCTGACCGTTCATGTGGTGGTCGAGGCGTATCCCGTCGACTCGATCAAGAAAATCAGTAGCAGCATGCTCGGCGGTCTGATTCCAGTCGGCCCTTGGGGCGACGTGCGGGCCAAGGTCTGCGGCCAGGACCTGTCCCTGGACAACATCGAACATGGCATCTTGCGGCCCATCTACCGCGATGCCCGGATTCACTATGGGGTGAACTGTGCGAGCATCGGATGTCCGAATCTGATCGAGAAGGCCTTCACCGCCGCCAATACGGAGGCTCTGCTGGATGCCGGCGCCCGCGCCTATGTGAACCACTCGCGGGGCGTCGATTTCGTCGACGACGATTTCATCGTCATCTCCAGCATCTACACCTGGTTCTCGGAGGACTTCGGCGACACCGAGGAGAACGTACTCAAGCACTTGGCCCGGTATGCCGATGAGGAACTGGCGGAGCGCCTGAAGAAATTCAAGGGGGCTCTGGATTACGAATACGACTGGAAGTTGAACCAGCCCTGACCGATATCCGTCCGGGCCCAGGCAGCCCGCGGCGAAAGTCGTTACCACCTTCGTTGCGGGCCGCCGGCCCGATAGATCTTCGCTTTAGAACACCAGGTTGAGGGAAACGCCGATGACGTTGGAAACGGCCGTATTCCGCCCGGCGATCACCCTGCCGTAGGAAGCTCCGATGTTGGCCCGGTCCGAAATGGCGATGCTCACCGAAGGACCGACGATATGGAAGTCTTCCTGCAGTTCGGGAAATACCATGGGAGAGAATCCCGGGCCGCCGATCTCTATACCGGATGTGGAATCCTCCATCTGATAGTTGAACGACACTCCGACCCGGCTTCCCACGACCACGCCGGCCGCCAGCCGGGCAAAGAGGTTGGGCGGGATGTCGTGATCACTGGAGGTCCGGTTGCGGTAACCGAACTCTCCCGACACGGCAAAACCGTTGTCGAGGTATTTGCCGATCAGCGCCGACACCTCGAAGCCGTTGCCCCCGTCTCCCAGAGAATTGATGTAGCCGGTGTCATAGCCTCCGGCCACGATGACTCCGGCCCGAAAAGCGATGGTCGGTCCGTTGCTGACCACCTCGTCCAAGGCCCGCCACACCACGCCGGCATTGATGTCCGCCAAGCCGCTGATGCTGTCCTGGGACGGGGGCAGACCGGGCCCGGTGGCGTATGAGCTCTGGGCTCCGCCAAACCGGAAGTCCAGCGCCAAAGCATCGGACAGACCATACGTTCCCTCGACCCAGACGGTCTTCTGGGAGAGATCGTGTCCGCCTCCGGGGGTCGGGCTCTTGGTCGTGCTGCGGAAGAACTCGGTGGCGTTCTGAGAAACGTAGGAAACGGTGAGGGAGCCTCCGCCGGGTGCGGGAAGCCAGGGCGAGCCGCCGGCGAACGCAGGCGACCCGTTGAGTGCGATGGCCGCGGCAGCGGCCAAGATTAAGAGATGTTTTCGTTGCATTGCCATATTCCTTGGTTGGGCCGTTGATCGGAGCGGGTCTGCGTCGAGTTCGATGCCGTCACAGTTTGTAACGGCGCGTCAGGTAGTAGTGGACGAGTTCCTGTTCGTCCACCCCGTCATCACACCCGACGGCCTCGGAACCCGGACAGAGCACCTGGATGTTCTCATCGTCCGGCGTACCCGGCTTGTTCGCGGACTCGCGGCCCTCGAGGCTGTTCTTCAAGTTCTGTGCGCGGGCCCGATCGAGCTCCCCCCTCTCCAGCGGGCAGGAGTCGCACGCCAACTTCTTGTAGGTGAGGGCCTTGCCCTTGGTGTATGCGTCTCTGGGATTGATGCCCCGGCCGGCCGCAATGGAGCCGGACGCGGACAATGACGCCGGCGCCAGCAGACCGACCATCGCCACGACCAGCAAGCCGATCATTTTCTTCATCTGGTTTCTCCTCAATAAAGTGTCTTGGTCGATGGGGACCGTAACTCGTTTCTCTGCCTCGGAAACAATTGATATCGCATCGGCTCCTCCCCACCCTGCGGATGCGATATCAGATTTTGCGATATTCATAGTAAACAATTGTCGGGCTTTATGAGTAAGAAATTCGAGAATAAATGAGTAGCCGCCGAGCATCCCCGCTCATCGCCCCCAACTCCCAACCGTATGGCGCCGATGGCACGGGTTGCACGGGATGTAGATCCGGTCAAAAACCGCGTCGACCGTTGCCGGGGGTGGCTATGGTGTTCCGCCGAGCTGCAAGGCGAGGAGGCCGAACTCGGGGATCTTCGCCGCCTCTCTCAACTTGCGATGCAGGTAATTCTCCTCCATGCGTTGGAACAACTCCCGCGACAGGTGCCTCTTGTAGATCTTCATCTCCTTCCTGACTTCGCTCCGGAGGCTCCGCAGCCGTTTCCGGTCCATTCCGTCCCGGAGGACCTCCGCAGCCAGGAACCCGACGTGGTTCAGATCCTGGTCGATCTGTTGCCCGTCGAGTTGCTCCCGAACACTGATCTCCTGCCTCAGGGAGGACAGCAGGCCCAACGGTGTGTCGAACTCTTCGGGACGCTCCCGCAGCGCCGCCGTCAGACGATCCAAATGTTCGAGCACACGGGCGCTGTCCACTCCCCTGCCCTGGAAGTCATCCGGCCCACTCTCTTCCTCTTCCGCGCCCACCATGGCCCGTTGATGCTCCTCGAAGGCCTGAGTCACGGCAGGATGGCAATAGGAGAGACTTCTGGGCGAGGTCTTCCGCGACCGGGCAGTCTCGAAACTGCGGTCGATCCCCCGGATGACCACATGTATCGGAATCCCGCTGTTCTTCCACAGTTCGATCAGACACCAATCCAGAGGGGGAACCAGCAGGTGCTTCTGCCGCCTGCGGATGAAGTGTTCCTCGACTTCCGTGAAGTAGTTGAAATAGTTATCCAAGACAGCCCTGCCGATGGTCCAGCGACCGCAGCCATTGACGGCAGCTTACCAGCCCGTGGCAAAAGTCATCATGGCATTCGACCGTCCCTGCATCCCGGCGGACGGCGTTGCGATTCGGGCACATACTCCCGGTATGCACCCGAATCGCGCCTTGTCCGGCGGGCGCAGGAACGGTCTCGGTGCTCGCGAGACTCTCACCACGGACTGCTACCATTCTCAACCCCGGCTTCCGGACATGCGCTGGTGATAGATCCGGAGTCCATACAAGGTCAGATTCTCCTCGATCAGGTCGATCCCCTCCGAGGCGCCGGCGATGAGAGGGGCCAGCCCTCCGGTGGCCACGGCTCGGGCACCACCCAACTCCTCCTTCATCCGTTTCAGAATTCCTTCCACCAGTCCCACGTAACCGTAGTAAAGGCCTGCCTGGATGCTGCCACTGGTGGAGGTTCCCACGACCTGCCCGGGGCGGGCAATCTCGATGCGCGGGAGTTTGGCCGTCCGGGCGAAGAGCGCTTCGGCCGAAATTCCGATCCCGGCGGCGATGACCCCGCCCACGTATTCTCCCCGGTCCGAGATGGCGTCGAAGGTGGTGGCGGTCCCGAAGTCGACGGCGATGGCTGGAGCGCCGACCAGATCCAGCGTGGCCAGTGAGTTGGCCACTCGATCGGCGCCCACGTCGGACTTCGGCTGATAAAGGATGGGCAACAGGGGTTGGCCCACGGGATCCACCATCAGGGGTTCGCGGCCAATGTAACGGAGAGACAAGGCCTTGAAACAGTCATTCAGCGGCGGAACCACGCTGCATACGGTGATGTCCTCCACCCGGTCCATCCGGACACCCGCCATGCGGAAGAGGTGGTCGCAGAGGGAGGCGTACTCGTCTACGGTCCGGTTCCTGCGGGTGGAGATCCGCCAGGAATGCTCCAGAGTCGTCCCCTGGAAGATTCCCAGGACGATGTTGGTGTTCCCGATATCGATGACCAGCAACATGGAGGGGGTTCCGTGGGCCGGGTCGGGCCGGCTGACCGGCCACTCCCGTCAATGTCTGAAGTGGCGCATGCCCGTAAAGACCATGATCATCCCGTGCTCGTCCGCCGCCTCGATCACCTCCGCGTCCCGGACCGATCCGCCGGGCTGGATCACCGCCGTGATCCCACTCTCGGCCGCCTCGTCCAGCCCGTCGCGGAAGGGGAAGAAGGCGTCGCTGGCCATGCTGGCGCCTGCGGTCGAGCGCTGGGCTTTCTGAGCCGCCAGCCGAACCGAATCGACCCGGCTCATCTGGCCCGCTCCGATTCCCACGGTCTGGCCGCCTTCGGCGAAAACGATGGCATTGGACTTCACGTGTTTGGCCACGACCCAGGCGAAGAGCAGGTCCTGGAGTTCCCCCGGCTCCGGCTGCCTTCGAGTCACCACCCTCAGATCGTCGCCCGTGGCCCGGACCAAGTCCGCATCCTGGAGCAGGCAGGCCCCTGAAATCATCTTGAGATCGAAACTCGGGGAAGATCCTGCGGAAGGTTGCGGCTCGAGCCGCATCACCCGGAGATTCTTCTTCCTGGCAAAGATTTCCAGAGCCCCCTGCGAGTAGGCCGGCGCGATGATGGCTTCCACGAACAGGCTCCGTGTGGCCTCCGCCGTGGCGGTGTCCACGGGCCGGTTGAAGGCCAGGATGGAACCGAAGGCCGAAACCGGATCGCACTCCAAGGCCTTGAGGTAGGCTTCCCGGGGCTCGGCTCCCAGCGCGGCGCCGCACGGGTTGTTGTGCTTGATGATGATGCAGCTCGTTTCCTCGAACTCGGAGACCAAGCCCCAAGCTGCGTCCAGGTCCAGGTAGTTGTTGAACGAGAGTTTCTTTCCCTGGAGCTGAACCGCCCCCGCCAGTCCCTGGGGTGGACCGACCGTCGGCCGGTAGATGGCGGCCCGCTGATGTGGATTCTCTCCATACCGCAGAAGTTCCTGACGGTCCAGGGAGAGGGTCACGGTTGCGGGAATTTCGGCTTCCGAGCCGCTCTGCTCTTCCAGATACTGAGAGATGGCCGTGTCGTAATGGGCCGTATGCCGGAAGGCCTTGCGGGCCAGGGTCAGGCGGGTGGATTCTCGCGTCCGGCCTCCGTTCTCGGCCAGTTCCGCCAGCACGGACGTGTAGTCCGAGGGGTCTACCACGACGGTGACGTGGGCGCAGTTCTTGGCTGCGGCGCGGACCATGCAGGGCCCGCCAATGTCGATCTGCTCGATGGCGTCCTCCAGGGTCACCCCCTCGCGGCTCACCGTCTGCACGAATGGATAGAGGTTCACCACCACCAGTCCCAAGGGCTGGATCGCATGTTGGGTCAACACCTCACGGTGATGGGGCAAGTCGTGCCGGGCCAGGATGCCGGCGTGAATCCGAGGGTGCAGCGTCTTGACGCGGCCGTCCAGGATCTCGGGAAACCCGGTGTAATCGGATACCGGAGTCACGTCGACGCCGGACTCCCGCAAGGCCCGGGCCGTGCCCCCGGTGGACAGGCAGCGGATTCCCAGATCGCCGAGTCCCCGGGCCAGATCCGCCAAACCGTCCTTGTTCGACACGCTGATGAGAGCCCACTCGATCTTCATCGCATCTCCCTGTAGGCGGACATGGTAACAGCCGGTGGTGAAAATCGTCATGGCATCCGCATTCCTGCCTGCCGGTCAATTTGCAATTACCAATTCACCGTTCCTGATTCATAATGGCTGGGTGCCCACCGCCAACGAGACCCTGCGCCGGATCCCGTCCGTAAACCAGATACTGCATGGCTTGGGCGCGGGACCTCTGCTGAACCAGTTCCCCCGGCACCTGGTGGTCGAGGAGGTCCGGCACGCCCTGGACCGGCTTCGGGACTCGATACGCCGGAGCGATGACCCCGACCGGGATCTGAAGTCGGGACTGGCGGCTCTGGAGCCGGAGTTGGGGAGGTCGCTGCGGAAGCGGCTCCGGCCCTCCCTGCGGCCCGTCGTCAATGCCACCGGGATCATTCTCCACACCAACCTGGGCCGGGCCCCGATGGCAGAAGAGACCGTTCAGACCATGAACCACCTCTCCCAGGGGTATTCCAACCTGGAGTATGACCTGGATCAGGGAACGCGAGGGCATCGAGACCGGCACCTGGAGGAGCAGTTCCGGAGGCTGCTTCCCTGCGAAGCGGCCACCGCCGTGAACAACAACGCCGCCGCCCTCTACCTGGTCCTCAGCACCCTGGCCCGGGGCAGGAAGGTGCTGGTTTCGCGGGGCGAGCTCGTGGAAATCGGCGGATCCTTCCGCGTCCCCTCCATCCTGGAGCAGAGTGGAGCCTCGTTGAAGGAGGTGGGAACCACCAACCGAACCCGGGTCCAGGACTATCGTGACGCCCTGGACGGGGAGACGGCTCTCATTCTCAGGGTGCACCCCAGCAATTTCCGGGTGGTGGGATTCAGCCGGCGCCCCGCCCTCTCCGAGCTCGTCGCTCTGTCCCGGGAGGCTGGTATTCCCTTGCTCAAGGACGCCGGCAGCGGCTATCTCTTCCGGACCTCCCACCCGTCTCTGCGGTCCGAGCCCACGGTCGAAGAGATCCTGAAGGCGGGGGTGGACCTGGTCTGCTTCAGTGGAGACAAGCTCCTGGGAGGACCTCAGGCCGGCATCGTCCTGGGGAAGCGCTCGCTGATGGAGGCGGTCCGGAAGAACCCGCTGGCTCGGGTCTGCCGCCTGGACAAAGCCACTTTCGCCGGACTGCAACAGACGCTCACCCTATACGAACAGGGCGTGTACCTGGAACGGCTTCCCATCTACCGGATGCTCGGGACCTCCACCTCCTCTCTGGAAAGCCGGGCCCGGCAGATCCGCAGGGGTCTGGACCCAGGAGCGTACCGGTGCCGGATCCTGGACGGCTTCTCCCTGACTGGCGGCGGATCGGCCCCTGAGGAAACCATTCCCACCACCTTGTTGGCGCTCCGCCCCACGGCCTTTTCCTGTAACGAGCTGGGCCAGCGCCTTCGCCGTGGATCCCGACCCGTAGTGGCCCGAATCGAGGACGATCGGGTCATCCTGGATCTGCGGACGGTGTTGCCCGAGGAAGACGAGGTTCTGGTCCAATCCCTGTCCCAGGCCGCGTCGGAAGACTGAGATGGCCGAGAACCCCTTGGCTCCACCGCGGGACCGGCAGTTGCTGGAGTTTTTCTGCCGACAGTACGGCCTGCGCCCCGGTGAGGATCGGCTCCACACCCTCGGGACTGTGGCCCGGAGCTTCTCTCGGCTTCCGTACGAGAACCTGACCAAGATCATCCGGAGCTCCCGGAACGGCAAGGGACCGGCCGCACGGCGCCTCCCCACCCAGGTCCTGACGGATCACCGGGATCTGGGAACGGGAGGGACCTGCTTTTCCTTGACGGCGACCCTGCTCCATCTGGTCCGCAGCTTGGGATTCAGGGCCCAACCGGTCCTGGCGGACCGGCACTACGGATCGGACACCCATTCGGCGCTTCTGGTCTGGGTCCGGGGGCGCCCCCATCTGCTGGACCCCGGTTATCTGGTGGTCGAGCCGATTCCCTTGGAAGAGAGCCGTGAGGTGGAGGTCGAGACTCCTTTCAACCGTCTCCTCCTCTCCCCGGAGGGGCCGGGCAGGATGCGTCTCTACACGCGGCAACAGGGCGGGCGGAGTCATCGACTGACGTTCAAGACCTCACCCGCCGATCCGGGACAGTTCCTCAAGGCGTGGAACGAGTCCTTTTCCTGGGAGATGATGACCCATCCCCTGCTGACCCGGGTTGAAGCGGGGAAACAGATCTATCTCAACGGCAGGCGCCTGCAGATCCGGACCCACACCGAGGTTGTCCGCAAAGAGCTGGACCCGGAGGAGCTTCACCGGCAGATCGCCTCGACCTTCGGAATCGCCGTGCCCGTGGTCCGCACGGCTCTCGCCATTTTGGACGACGCCTCCCGTGGCAGGAGTTGAAGCGGTGGAGCCGGTCAAGCTCCTGGTGGCCCTCCTTTGGGCCGACGGCCGTTCACGGGACCTCGCGGTGGGGGGTCTGGAACTCCAGTGGGGGGCCATCGACTTCAGTGGAGCCGACCACCCGTTCGACGTCACCGACTACTACGAGGAAGAGATGGGACCGTCGCTGCAACGGCGCCTCGTGAGCTTCTCCCGAATGATTCCGCCGGAATCCCTTCCGGAGGTGAAGCTGGCGTGCAACCGGATCGAGGAGCGGCTTGTCGGTCAGGGTGGGCGGAGGGTCAATCTGGACGCGGGTTATCTGGACCACAGCAAGGTGGTCCTGGCCAGCATGAAGTTCGCCGGCCAGAAGATCCACCTGGGACAGGGCGTCTACGCCGACCTGATGAGCCGCTACCGGAAGGGCCGGTACCGGCCCCTGGAGTGGGCGTTCCCCGACTTTCGAGACGGGCGGTACGACGCGGACCTGGCACGGATCCGGGAACTCTACATGGGTCAGCGCCGGACAAGGCGCTACGACTAGGAGGAGCAACATCCTTGTCGTCTACCAGGAAGGCAACTTTCTTGCCGCCCACTGGGAGAGGCGACTTTCTTGTCGCCTGCTCTTCTGTGTTGCTATGCGATTGGGTGGCCGGAGAGTGCAGAGGGGGGAAAGCGTAAAGTGGGGACTCCGTCCCCCCTGCCCCCCTGTCGGCGGCAAGAAAGCCGCCGCTCCCGCTTGGCGACTGGAAAGTCGCCGCTCCTTGCGCGAACGGTTTATGATGGGGGCAATGTGGGCAACAGGACCCATGCTCTCGCGGGCGGCCGGCCTCGCGCTCGGCGTCCAGTTAGCCGCGTGCGCGGGCGCCCCTCCTGGCGAAACACCGCAGCCTCCCTCACCAGAGGCCGTCGCCGGCTGGCGGATGGTCGACCTCAGTCACGCCTATGGCGGCGACACGCTCTACTGGCCGACCGACACCACCGGCTTCCGCCTCGATACCCTGGCCGAGGGCCAGACCCCGGGCGGCTACTTCTACGCCGCCAAGCAGTTCGCCACCGCCGAGCATGGCGGCACGCACCTCGATGCGCCTTTCCATTTCGCGAGAATGGGCGCCACGGCCGAGTCGATTCCCTTGGAGCGACTCATACTTCCGGGCATCGTGCTGGACGTCAGCCAGTCGGCGGCGGCCGATCCGGACTACCTGGTCACCCCCGATGACATTCTGGCATGGGAGGGAACCCACGGCCGTGTGCCGGAGGGATCGGCGGTGCTGATCCGGACCGGCTGGGCCGCCCGTTGGCCCGACGCGCTCGCCTACCTCGGCGACGACACGCCGGGCGAGACCGGAAACTTGCACTTCCCCGGGATCGGTGAAGCAGCGGCGCGCCTGCTCGTGGAAGAACGGGGCGTGGGGCTCCTGGGCATCGACAGCGCCAGCGTCGACCACGGTCAGTCGACTGACTTCATCGTCCACCAGATCGGCGCTGCGGCCGATGTTCCCAACCTGGAGAACGTGGCGGATCTGTCCGCATTGCCTCCGTCCGGCTTTCTGCTCGCGGCGCTGCCGATGAAGATCGAAGGGGGCACCGGCGCCCCGGTGCGGATCGTCGCGCTGATCCCGCCGCGTTGACCCGATGAGAGATGCGGGACAGATCATCCAATTCATGCAAAGGAGAACGCCCATGAACGCACAACGCCTGAATCCTCCGTCGCTGCCGACGCCTGCAGCCGCTTACTCCCAGGTGGTCCGGAAAGGATCGCTGGTCACCACGGCGGGACAGATCGCCTTCGACGCCGACAGCAACCTGGTGGGCGAGGGCGACATCGGTGCCCAGACGCGGCAGACCCTCGACAACCTGCAGACCGCCCTGGAAGCGGCCGGCTCGTCGTTGGACGACGTGGTCAAGGTCACCGTCTTCCTGAGCGACATGGTCTACTACCAAGGTATGAACGCCGTCTTCAACGAGTACTTCCAAGGACGACCGCCCGCCCGCTCCACCGTCCAATCGGGTCTGGTCCTTCCATCGCTACTGGTGGAGATCGAGGCGATCGCCGTGGTGGATTGACGTCCGCCGCGGGCCCTGGTATTACCCGAAGACGCCATGAATACCGTTTCGTTGAAGGTGCCTGACCCTCTCGCCGCTGAGTTGGCCGCGACGGCGCGGCGGAAGGGCATGAGCAAGTCCGCGCTGATTCGCGAGGCTCTGACCGCGTATCTGGGGAGATTGGAGACCGAACGAGCCGGGTCGGCTCTATCGCGCGTGGCCGATCTCGAGGGCATACTGTGCGGGCCCGAAGACTTGTCGGCGAATCAGGACTACCTGCATGAATTCGGCCGATGAAAAAAGCAGTCATCCTGGATACGGGCCCACTGGTGGCGTTGTTGAACCGGCGCGACCGGCATCATCGCTGGGCGAAAGACCAATGGGCTGAGATCGCCCCGCCCCTGCTCACTTGTGAATCCGTTCTGGCGGAAGCTTGCTTTCTGGTCCAACCCTTCGCGGGAGGGCATATGGCCGTGCTGGAAATGGTCCGGCGCAACGTCTTGGACCTGTCATTTCGCCTTGCCGAAGAAACCGCCGCCGTCTCCCGCCTGCTTAAAAAGTACCAGGACGTGCCTATGTCCCTCGCGGACGGCTGCCTGGTCCGAATGGCCGAACAGCATCCGGAGAGTGTCGTCTTCACTCTCGACGGCGACTTCGAGATCTACCGAAAGTACCGGCGTCAAAGAATTCCGACCTTGTCTCCGGACATTTGAACACCATTCCCCGTCCTGAATTCGAGGGAATCCCCGGCGTTATTGCGACATGAACCTGTTCGAGAGCAGCGGTGGTCTGGCGCCCATCGACTGGATCATCATCATCCTCTACGCCGCAGGCACCATCCTTTTGGGGAGCTACTACACCCGCCGGCAGACCAACCTGGAGGAATATTTCACCGGCGGCGGCCACATGAACCCCAAGCTGATCGGGGTGTCGCTGATGGCCACCTCGCTCAGCACCATCGCCTTCCTCGCCATTCCGGGCGAGGCCATCGCCAACGGGCCGGTGGGTCTGGCCAACCAGCTCGCGCACCCTTTCATCTTCCTGGTGGTCGGCTTCGTCTTCATCCCCTATTTCATGCGGAAACGGGTCATCAGCGCCTACGAGTTGCTGGAGGCTCGCCTGGGTCTGGGGATCCGGATGCTGGGCGCATCACTGTTCCTCGTCTTTCGCCTGGTCTGGATGTCGCTCCTGGTCTTTCTGGGCGCCAACGCCCTGTCCATCATGATGGGCCTGGACGAATCCTGGATTCCCTGGATCAGCCTGATCACCGGAATGGTGGCCGTGACCTACACCTCTCTGGGCGGTCTCCGGGCCGTGGTCATCACCGACAGCTTTCAGACCCTCCTGATGCTGGCCGGCGCGATCCTGGTGATCGGCCTGGTGACTTATCGAGTGGGGGACTTCGGATGGTTCCCCACCTCCTGGCAACCTCACTGGGACGAGCAGCCCCTGATCAGCTTCGATCCTTCCGTCCGCCTCAGCGTCCTGGGCACGGCCTTCTCCACCTTCGTCCTGGCGAGCTGCGGATTGGCAGGCGACCAGACCAAGATCCAGCGCCTGATGGCCACCGTCGACGCCCGGGCCGCCCGGCAGGCCTACCTGGTCAACCAGATCGTGGGCGTGACGGTGGTTCTGGTGCTCTGGGTGGTGGGATTTGCGTTGATGGGACTGGTCCGGAGCCATCCCGAGATCCTGCCCGCCGGAATGGACATCGTTCGCAACGGCGATAGCCTGTTTCCCTACTTCATCGCCCATCTGTTGCCACCGGGAATCTCAGGCCTGGTGGCGGCCGCCATGCTGGCCGCCGCCATGTCCAGCATCGACTCGGGGGTGAACTCCATCACCGCCGTCGTCAACCGCGACTTCCTGGACCGGTTCGGCTGGCTGCCCTCCGATCCCCGGACACAAGCCCGCTGGGCCAAGATCCTGGCCTTCGTCATCGGCGCCGTCGTGGTGGGAGGAAGCTCTTACATGGGGGCGGTCCCGGGCAACATCTTCGCGGTGGCCAAGAAGACCTCGGGATTGCTGATGACGCCCATGTTCGGGCTCTTCTTCTTCGCCTTCTTCGTGCCCTTCGCCCGGCCCGCCGGCGTCGCCGCCGGCACCGTCTCCGGCATGACCACGGCGATCCTCCTGGCCTACTCGGGACCCATCTTCGGCATGCATCCGGTGACCGGCGAGGATCCGGTGAGCTTCATCTGGATCGCCCCAGGGGCCCTGGTGGCGAACCTGGCCGTAGGACTCGCCGTCAGCTACGTTCTGCACGTTCGCCGGATTCGGAGACCCGGCCGACCGGAGAATCGTTCCGGACCGTGAGTTCGCTACGGAGGCAGGCAGTGCCCCGTGCGGGCCCTCAGCTCCCCAGTCGGAAGGAGTAGAGCTTGGCGTTTCTGAGCAGGAACCGGATCCGGATCTTCCGGTCCTTCAACGAATTGAGATCCGGTTGACCCTCCCAACTCACGGTGTGCGCCAAGGCGTCACTTCGGAGCGGTTCGCAGCGGTCGGCCTCGAAGCCGGGCAGGACCGAGCCGTTCTCATCCAGAAGCTCGACCCGGACTTCGCCCTGGGCCCCGGGATGCTTCTTCCAACGGTTCCACTCCCGCCTCCAGACGGAAGGGTCGGAGGCGTCGGCGTTGACCAACAGGTTCCCACCCCGGCACCAGAGAGTCCGGGTCAGGACCTCCCCGGGATCGGCGCCGGCGTCCAGGGAGACGAATCCGTCGCGCCGGGCCACCGCCAGTCCGCCCGCGCCGCCGTGCAGCGTCCAGGGCTGGGGCATGATTCCATACCACCAGGCGGCCCCCCGATTTCGATACTCGGACAACTCCTCCTCGGTCCCGGGCGGCAGCGCCGCCGGCCGGTGCGCCATAACCGACAAATCTCCCGGCGTCAGCGAATGGGCCTCGTCCTGCCCCTGGTAGTAGACCCGGATCTCCTCCTCCAGGACCACCGGCGGGCTGTAGACGTAGATGCCGTGGGAATCGAACCGGTCGGGCATGCCATAGGTGAGAACCGGTTGCCTCTTCCCGACCCGTTGCCACTCGATCCCGTCCCGGCTGAAGGCCAGTTGGATGTCCACCATCAGGGAGTTGACGTGGTAGACGCTCAGGAACGCGAAATAGACTCCACGATCCTTGTAGACGGAGGCCGTGTAGAACTGGGTGTCCAGCGGATCCAACTCATCCGGCACCAGGACGACCTGGTTCTGGGGCAACTCCCACTGCAGGAAGTCGGGACTGGTGGTCCGGCCGATGACCCGGATGGAGACATTCCCCATGGCGGCGACGGGAGGGGACGGCAGAGGCCGCAGGTATCCCACGTATTGCCGGATCCGGTCGTCCCAGATCACCTTTCCCACGCCGACCCTCTGGTCGATGACGGGATTCTCCTCATACGGAGTCCAGTGGAGACCGTCGGGAGAGAAGGCCACGCCCATGCCCCGGGAGCGGTCCCCGATTCCGATGAGCGCCTTGTAGCGCCTCTGGGGATCGGGATCCTGCAGATCGTAGAGGGAGGGCTGATAGGGGACGGCGTTGTTCTTGCCTCCGTGACCGGGCAGTTCCATCAGGCCCAGGTCCGGTTTTTCCCAGACGATTCCGTCTCGCGAGAAGGCATAGGCCCGGCCGGCGCGGGACCGGTCGACGCGCAGGTATTTCTCCCCCGGCTTCTGGTTCCGGTGGATGTAGACGTACCACATCTTGTAGAGGCGGTCTTTCCGGTCGAAGGCCACGAAGGTGGGAGTCGTGTGCTGCCCCTCCCAGGACCGGTCCGGCTTTAGAATGGGATTCGCGGGATGCTTCTTCAGGGGATTCAGGCGCCGTGCGACCTGATGCATCTCCTGCACCACGTGGTCGTCCACGAAGAGCTGGAATTGGCCGGAAATCTCCAGTGCGTCATTCGGAGGCGCCCCTCCGCCGCACGCGCCCAGAAGGACGGCGAGGAAGACCCAGGCAGTCCACTTCCCTTTCCGAATTGTTCTCACGGTTGCTCCCTGGAATCTACGCCCCGTGCCTCAGGCCAGAATGGGCTTCACCACCCGGGCCGGGTCGACTCCGGTCAGGCGATTATCCAACCCCTGGTAGCGGAAGGTGAAGCGATCGTGGTTGATGCCGAAGAGGGAAAGGATGGTGGCCTGGAAGTCGCGTACATGGACCGGATCGCGCACGATGTTGTACGCGAAGTCGTCGGTCTCGCCGTGGACGACGCCCCCCTTGATGCCGCCCCCGGCCATCCAGAGGCTGAAACAGCGGGGATGGTGATCCCGCCCGTAGGTCGTGTCGGTGAGCTTGCCCTGGCAGTAGGCGGTGCGGCCGAACTCGCCGCCCCAGATCACCAGGGTGTCCTCCAGGAGCCCCCGTTGCTTCAAGTCCTGGACCAGTCCCCAGCACCCTTGGTCCACGTCCTTGCACTGGCTGGGAAGGACCTGGGGCACCTCGCGGTGCACGTCCCATCCGCGATGATAGATCTGGACGAAGCGGACGTTGCGCTCGGCCAGACGGCGGGCCATCAGGCAACTGTGGGCGAAGGTGCCGGGGACCTTGGCGTCTTCTCCGTAGAGGCGATAGGTGCTCTCCGGTTCCTTGGAAAGGTCGGTCAGCTCCGGGACCGAGCTCTGCATCCGGAACGCCATCTCGTATTGCTCGATTCGGGACAGGGTCTCCGGGTCACCAAGCTGCTGGTGCTGGAGCCGGTTCATCTCGGCCAGCGAGTCCAGCATCCGGCGGCGAACCTGACTGGGCACGCCGTCGGGATTGTTCACGTACAGGACCGGATCGCCGGTGGATCTCAGGGAGACCCCGGCGAACTTGGAGGAGAGGAAGCCGGAGGTCCAGAGCTTGGCGGAGATGGCTTGCACGTTGGCCTTGGGATGGCTGTGGGAGGCGTTGAGGACCACGAAGGTGGGCAGGTCCCGGTTCATGCTCCCCAGTCCGTATGCCAGCCAGGAGCCGATGCAGGGCCGTCCCGCCACTTCGCGGCCCGTCTGGATGAAGGTGATGGCCGGCTCGTGGTTGATGGCCTCCGTGTGCATGGAACGGATGATGGCCAGATCGTCTGCCATGCGGGCCGTATAGGGCAGGAGCTCCGAGATCCAGGCCCCGCTCCGGCCGTGCTGCTGAAACTTGAAGGCCGACGGGACGATGGGAAATCGCTCCTGTCCCGAGGTCATGGTGGTCAACCGCTGCCCCTTGCGAATCGAGTCGGGCAGGTCTTTGTCCAGCCACTTCTCCAGCTCCGGCTTGTAGTCGAAGGTCTCCATCTGCGGCGGCGCCCCCACCATGTGCATGTAGATGGCCCGCTTGGCCTTGGGAGCAAAGTGGGGCAGGTGGGGAAGTCCACCCGTCTGATCCAGCGCTCCGGCGCCCGCTGCCGTGGCGTCCTCGCCCAGAAGCGTGGCCAGGGCGGCGAGCCCGAGACCTCGGGCGCCACGGGCGAAGAGCTGCCGGCGGGTCTCGATTCGGACCGCTTCGTCGGAGAGAATGCCGGGAGGAGTCCAATGGCAGGTCATTTGTTCAACACCTCGTCCAGATTCATGAGCTGATTGGCCACCATGGTCCAGGCGGCGAACTCGGCCTTGGGCAGGCTCCCGTCGGCTTCGGAATCGCCGACCGAAAGGGCCTTCCGGGCCTGGTCGGGGTGGGCCCCGTAGTAATTCAGATAATCCTTATAGGCTTTCCGGGCCACCTCCTGCTCCGGCCCCTGGAGGGAACGCGCCAGGAGGCGAGAGGACATGAAGTCGATACGCTGTTCCGGTCCCGGCGCCGCCTGCATGGCCCGCTGGGCCAAATGGCGGGCGGCTTCGAAGAACTGGACCCCGTTGAGCGTCAGCAGGGCCTGCAAGGGCGTGTTGGTGCGCTCGCGCCGAACCGTGCATTCCTCCCGCGTGGGAGCGTTGAAGACCATCAGTTGCGGCGGGGGCGCGGCCCGCTTCCAGAAGGTGTAGAGGCTCCTCCGGTAAATGTCGGATCCCGAGTCCTGTTTGTAGAAACGGGTGTTGCTGCCCTCCATGGCCACCGCTTCCCACAGTCCCTCCGGCTGATACGTCCTGACGCTGGGTCCGCCGATTCGAGGTTCCAACAGTCCACTGGCGGCCAGGACGTAATCCCGCACCATCTCCCCGTCCATGCGAAATCGGGGCCCCCGGGAGAAGAGGCGATTTCCCGGATCCTTCTTGATCTTCTCGTCGGTCGCGCGGGCCGACTGCCGGTAGGTGGCCGAGTCCAGCATCAGGCGGAAGAGATGCTTCACGTCCCATCCCGAATCCCGAAACTCGACCGCGAGCCAGTCCAGGAGCTCAGGATGCGTGGGCGCCTCTCCCTGGGACCCGAAGTCTTCCGACGTCCGCACCAGGCCGGTCCCGAAAACTTCCTGCCAGAAGCGATTCACCATGACCCGGCTGGTGAGGGGATTGTCGTCCGCCACCAGCCACCGGGCCAATCCCAGCCGACTCCGCGGGAGGTCCGGGTCCATGGCCGGAAGAACGCCCGGGGTGGCCGGCTGCACCTCCTCGCCCCGCTGGTCGTACATCCCCCGGCGGAGAATGTGGGCCATAGGATCGCTGTCCGGGTTCTCCCGCATCACATGGGTCAGACTGCTCCCGCGCAGGATCGCCCGGCGCTCTTCCTGAAGTGATTTCAAGTCCTGAGCCGCCTGCCCGAACGCGGCGTTCCGGCGAACCAGAAAATAAGCCCGTAAGGCCTCCCGGTCTCGGGAATCCAACTCCTCCCGATCCCGTTTCCGAACGGCGGCCAGCGTATCCCAACGCGCCAACAGCCGGGCTTCCGACTCGTCGACCGCCCGGTCCAGAATCTTGAACTGGCGGACCGAACCGTTCAGAAAGTCGGACTTGCCGGCGGACGGCCGGTCGCCGGCGCCGAGCACCAAAGGCATGCCGTTCCGGATCGATCCCTCCAGGACCCGGATGGCCCGGCCGAAGCTCTGGGTGGGGACGACAGCACCGTCGAGGTAGAGGTTCATGCCGGTGCGCTGGCGCAGGCCGTCGTAGGTGACGATCAGGTTGTGCCACTGATCCGGCGCCAACTTGTTCTCCTCGACGCCGCGGACCCCCATGTTGCGGCCATCCTCCACCTGCAGGTTCAACAACGGCCGTTCGCCGACGATCTCAAGACTCCAACCGCGGTTGTCTTCGTCCGGATCGACCTGCCGGGCCAGGATCATTCGGGGGCCCTCCTTCCGAAACCGGAAGGTCACTGAAACGGTAAAGGGACGGTCCGCTTCAAGGCCCGGGGAATCCGGGACCTCCACGAAGGAGTCTTCGGGCAACTCCAGGGAGGGGATGGGACCGGACCGGTCGACCCGGGTGGACCCGGACAACACCAGTTCTCGTTTCCCCGACCCGACGCGGAAGTGTGGTTCCTCCCCCAGTTCCAGGGAGAAGGTCTGGGAGTCGTCGAAATCATCCAGGTTCAGATCGAGGCGCGATTCCGAGTCCAACCAGCGGAGGAACTCGTTCTCCGCAGCCCGCTCGACCTCGTCCCGCCTGTCCCTGGCGACCGGCTCCTCCTGCTTCAATTGCTCCCATCGCAGAGTGTCGCTTGTGGCCGGGACGATCATCACGGGAGGCGGGTCGAAGACATTTCCGTCCAGAGGCTTCTGGGTCGTATTGCGGAAGAAGGCGGCCAAAGAATAGAAGTCCTTCTGGGTGATGGGATCAAACTTGTGGTCGTGGCAGGTGGCGCACCCGACCGTCAGTCCCAACCAGACCGTTCCGGTGGTGTCCACCCGGTCCTTGGCGTACATGACCTCCACTTCCTCTTTGATCACCCCCCCTTCGTTGGTGGTGATGTTACAGCGATGGAAGCCGGTGGCGACGAGTTGCTCCGGCGTCGGGTCGGGCAACAGGTCGCCGGCCAACTGGTCCACCGTGAACTGGTCGAAGGGCAAGTTCCGGTTGAAGGCCCGGATGACCCAGTCCCGATAGGCCCACATCTCCCGGTAGTTGTCGATATGCAGGCCGTGGGTGTCGCCGTAGCGGGCCGCATCGAGCCAATAGCGGCCCCGGTGCTCCCCGTAGGCCGGGGACCGCAACCGCCCGTCGATCCATTTGGCGTAGGCGTCCGCAGAGGCATCCGCCACGAACTTCTCCACCTCCTCCGGTCGGGGCGGCAACCCGGTGAGATCCAGGGAAGTCCGTCGAGCCAAGGTTCGGCGGTCCGCCTCGCGGGCCGGCGTCAATCCTTCCTTCTCGAGACGGGCCAGGACGAACCGGTCGATGGGATTGCGAACCCACTCCGGGGACTGGACCTGGGGGAGCGGAGGCGTGGTCAGAGGCGCGAAGGACCAGTGCTCCTCCCAAGGTGCCCCCTCCTCGATCCACCGCCGCACCACCTGGATCTGATCTTCAGTCAGTTCCTTGTGGGCATATTTGGGCGGCATCCGCAGGGCGGCATCCGGGTGTGTGATCCGCTGGTAGACGAGGCTCGAATCCGGGTCCCCGGGAACGACCGGCGACCCCGTCGCCCGCTTGGCGAAGACGCCCTCCTCCAGGTCCAGCCTCAATTCTGCCAGCCGAGCCTTGGGGTCCGGCCCATGGCACTCGAAGCAGGCGTCGGAAAGGACGGGCCGCACCTGCGACTGAAAATCCACCGGAGCCTGGTCCACCGTCGAGCCCGTGATGGGAGGGGCGCTCGACACCGCACCGCCAGTGAGCGCCGCTGCGAGAGCCGCTGGAATCAGTCTGAAGACCACACCTACAGGCAAGATAACGCTCATTCTACACCGTTCCCCTGCTTGTCTCATATCCCTTGGCAATAACCTGCAGACTTTGGGAGCTGGCGGGGTCTCGGGCGCTCAAGTGGGAGATCGAGAGACCTGTTCCCCCGGGGCGGCCGTTGGTATTCTCCAATGCACGCCTGACGGGTGGGGAAGTGCCCAAAACACGCCGAACCCATCCGGTCCAGACTGGATCAGGAATCCGTATGATCAGTCCTCTATTTGGCGCCTTCTCGAGTTCGTTTTTTGCCGGGTTGCTGTTTTTCGTGCTGTCACCGACGCAAATTGGCAGCCTCCCGTCAGAGCAAGATCAACCGACGGACGATTCGATTTCCCGTCAGGCACAGGAACAGGAAGAGACGGCTCTGTATTTCCCGGATTACGTGGATGGCGAGGGCTGGTCGGTACAACTAGTGCTCAGCAACGGCGACCCGAACGCCGCCGCCGGCATCCGGGTGGAAGTCTACGACCCGGACGGACAAGACGTTGGGGATCTATTCGATTCCGATTTGACGTTGGAGCTCCCGGCGCTGGGCACTCGAGTCTTGA
Source organism: uncultured Acidobacteriota bacterium (assembly GCA_951812665.1). Lineage (GTDB taxonomy): Bacteria > Acidobacteriota > UBA6911 > RPQK01 > JAJDTT01 > JAJDTT01. Next base: position 84,259 of record CATOST010000009.1, on the reverse strand, counting down.
GAAGCGCCGGTTCAGGAGCCATTCGGCGGGGTTGGATCCGGATCGAGACCAATGCGGCCACCGTCAGTGGATTGTTGACCTACCGGCACGCCCAATCAGGGATCGAAGTCGTCGTCGAGCCCGCCCAATTGGGGCAGGAGTTCACTCTGTTCGTTGAGGAATCAGATACCGCCGGGCTGGGACTGGCCCTCTTCAAACCGGATGCAGAATCCAGGATCGAGTTGAGACTGCGCGACCAGGAGGGGAACGATCCGTTGGACGGATCGTTTGTCCTCTGGGGGGATTTCCACCAGGCGGCGCGCACGCTTCCGGAATGGTTCGCCGTTGAAGGAATTGAGACGGGATTCCCAGAGGACTTTCACGGCTTCCTGTTCCTGAGAAGTGAAGACGGCACCCCCTTCGCTCCGCTCGGGCTGCGGTTCGGGAAGCGGGCCTCTTCACTCTCGGTGGTGCCGGCGATTCGGGTCCCGGACGGAGGCGGGAACGACAATGGTCGCCCACCCCCGCCGACGGTGACGTTGCCGGCGTCGCCGACATCGATCGATCAGGGCCGGAGCACGACGCCGACGTGGTCGCCCACGAGTGCGGCGAGTACGGAGATCGCCCCGGACATCGGCGTGGTGCCCATTTCGGGCTCGCGGAAGGGGTCGCCGGACGTCACCCCGCCCTGCCTCATCCAGGTAACAGGGGCGGACGGACAGACCGCCCTGACGGAATGTGACCGGGTCGGCGTCCCGGTCGAGCCGGTATCCGGGGAGCCGGCGGCCGCGATCCGCATTGTGGCAGGCGGGGGGCAACGCGCGTTTACCGAGCGCACCCTCGACAAGCCCCTTGTGGTTCGCGTTCTCGATTCGTCAGGTCGACCTGTTTCCGGGGTGGCCGTGAATTTCGCAACAACGCCGGGAAGCGGTCGAGTGGACCCCTCGACCGCAACTACGGACTGGAACGCCGAGGTCGCGGTGGAGTGGACCATGGGCTCCGTGGCCGGCATCCAGACGCTCATGATCGCCGCAGGCCTGGCTACGGCGGGAATCAACATTTACGCGATCGACCTCGAGTCCGAACTCGACACCATTGTTGCCGCGCCGACCGACGCGGAGATCGAGTCCGTTCGTGCAGACTGGGCCGCGCGCGACATCTCTCCGGTTGACGTGTTCGTCGAATTCACGGAGACGTATCCCCTGGGCGAAGCCCCGGCGACCCTGCGCGTGGTGTCGCATCAGGTCGGGGAGGTGCGCCACTACGGGGCGATCCTTGCGCCCGACTCTGCGGCACCCGGGACCCTGCCCGTCCTGATGTACCTGCACGGCGGCGAAAGCGGTGTCGACGTGGGCGACATCGATATCGTCAGGTACTCCTTGGGCGAGCTGCAAGACAGCGTTGTTTACGTCATCCCGTCTTTTCGCAGCGAACGGCTTGAGTATGGTGATGCCGTGTGGGTCTCGACCGGCCCTGGCGGTCACTGGGACTACGATGTGGACGACGCCCTGGCGCTTCTGAACGTGGCTCTGGAGCTGACTCCGCAAGCGAAGTCCGAAGGTGTGAACATCGTCGGCGGAAGTCGTGGAGCGGGCGTCGCCATGCTGGCCGGCATCCGCGACGAGCGCATCGAGAACATCGTCGCCTTCTTCGGTCCCACCGACTTCTTTGACGACTGGGTGCGGCAAATCGTGCGCGAGGCGATCCTGGGGCGTCCGCGCGAGCTCACGGGCGTGGCCCACATGAACTCCAGCTTCATTCAGCCCTACCTGAGAGGCGAAATCGATCTGGCTGAAGTGCGCCTGGAGTTGGTGCGCCGCTCCTCCGTCCTGTTCGCCGAAGACCTGCCGGCCGTCCAACTGCACCATGGCGATTCCGACGAGACCGTCGCCGTCAGCCAAGCGTACTCGATGATCCGTGCCATGGAGGCCTTGGGACGCGAGCCTCCCGAGTTCGAGGCCTTCATCTACGAGGGTGCAGGACACGAGATATTCGGTCTAAGGGGTGCCATTCCGCGGGCGGTGCAGTTCCTGCGGCGTGCCCTGGGAAGGGAATAAAGCAGCTTATCGGGCTGAGCTTTTGCCGGAGTTGGAAGGATCTTTCGGAGAGGGAGGTGACGTCATGAACGGGGCGAAAAGGGGACGCGCCTGACTGGCACGAAAAGGGGACAGTCACGTTTTCGCTCCGGCTGTCCGAAACGATGGTCGCCTGACCGGCCGATCCTTCACGGACTCCACGCTGCGGCGTCGGGGATCCCGCGGCTGAAGAGCACATCGAGGCTGTCGGTGCCTGCTTGATGGACGAGCGCCGACGCGCCCGCCTGAGGCAGGTCGCGCAGGATGCCTCTCACCTGCGTGGTGTTCGGATCGACCAGGATGAACAGGGGGATATCGGTGTTGCTGTCGAGCGTCACCGACCCACCAGGCCCGGAGAGCGTGATATTTGCCAGGCCGACCGCCCAGCTGGGCTCAACCGGGAGGACGAAGGCGAAAGATGATCTCCCGTCACCGTCGGCCACTTCGGGCATGGTGAAGCCGACGGAAAAGAGCTCGTCGCCGCCCCCGCTCCGCCCGGTGATCCGGTGCTCACCGGTGATCCTGGGCAGCTTGGAGGGGGCATCGACGACGAAGGATGGGTTGAGGAAGAGTTGACCCTCCGCATCCATCCCGCCCCATAGGAGGAGAGACTTTGCTTCTTGAGCGATCAGGCTAGTCGGCCGGGACGGTCCCTCGTCTTGAGCGATCAGGCCCGCTGCCTGGGGCGGGCCCTCGTCGAAGAGGCGAAAGCGGAGTGCGTTGGCGAAGTGATAGTCGCTGATCCACGCCGGGTCGCAGTAGCCCATCACGTCCGGCCTGCTTGGCGACGCCAATGTGCCCCCATAGCGGAAGTCGTACCCCCAGGCGCCCATCGATCCGTCCGGGGAGGGAAATGCCGGGTCCGATCCCCCTGCGCCCCCGCAGGGAGCGTGGTAGAGGCTCAAGTTGTGGCCGAGTTCGTGAGCTATGGTAAACGAGTTTAGTCTTGAGATGAACGCCCGTCCGCCGATGGTCGCCAATCCAGCCCGCCCTACCTTGCCCGGGTTCGACATCGTGCCCATGTAGTGGCCGGTCCCACCCTCCATGACCCGAATCGCTTCCGTCTCACCGAGTAGCGGGAAATATTCGTCGGGCGAAGTCGAAGTCATCACGGGTGCGTGGGCCGTCACTTCCAGGTCTCCGATCGGCAGCAGCGTACGAGTATTCCACAGCAGCTCGTGGCCCTCCGGGTCCGCCTCCATAGCCCTGGATGTTTCCACGACCGCCCGATGGGGATTGGCGCTCCATAGGAAGGGAATCACCGTCAGGTGGAGCGCGGGCATCTCCCGCACATCGACCGCCGTGCGGCCCGTGTCCGGGATCCGACTTGCCGTCACGAGACCGGGACCCAGCGTTCCTTCCGGGTCGATCTCGACGACCATCTCAAGACCCGGACGCATGATCTCGCCGGGGATCTCGGCGTTGGACGATCGTGATAGATCTCCTTCGTAGACCTCGGTCGGGAGGGACGCCGTACGCGCCGGAATGTCGGCCACGTGGATCTCGGTTCCGTCCACGTAGAACCGGGCTCGCACGGGAGGGATGCCCGCCATCGTGGGACTCGCGGCGGTGACGAAAACCCGCAGCAGCGCCTCCTCTCCGGCGACCAGCGGAACCGGGTACTCCCGTGATTGCACCGCCTGGGTGAGGTATGCAAAGGTAGCGAAATCACTCACACAAGTCGCAACCCGCAGCCGGTAGATGCCTCCGAGCCAAGCCTGGAAGTCGGGATTCGAGGGTGCGCAAAGATCCGTTTCGCCTGCCAATAGCGTTTCGAGCCGGCCAAGACCAGTCAATTCGATTGGAAGGATCCCCCCCATGCCGGAGTTCCCCGAGAGATTCAGTTCCGTCAGGCGCGTGAGGTTGCCCAGTTCAGGAGGGATCGGCCCCGTGAGTTTGTTCTGCCCGAGATTCAGCTCCGTCAGGCGGGTCAGGTTGCCGAGCTCGGGCGGGATCGGTCCCGTGAGCTGGTTCCCCGCAAGCGGCAGTTCCCTCAGGCGCGTCAGATTGCCGAGCTCGGGCGGGATCGGCCCCGCGAGATGGTTCTCTTCGAGCCGCAGTTCCGTCAGGCGGGTCAGGTTGCCGAGTTCGGGCGGGATCGGCCCCGTCAGATCGTTTCCGTCGAGCCGCAGTTCCGTCAGGTTTGTGAGGTCGCCGATTTCGGGCGGGATCGATCCCGCGAGGCCGTTCCTCCCGAGAAGCATATCGCTCAGGTTTGTGAGGTTGCCAAGCTCGGGCGGAATCGGTCCCGTGAGGCGGTTTTCCTCGAGGTCCAGCGTCCTCAGGCTTGTGAGGTTGCCGAGTTCGGGCGGGATCGGTCCCGTGAGATGGTTGTCGAGGAGACGCAACCTCGTCAGGTTTGTGAGGTTGCCGAGCTCGGACGGGATCGGTCCCGTGAGGCCGTTATCTCCGAGATTCAGTTCCCTCAGACTTGTGAGGCCACCGAGTTCGGGCGGGATGGGCCCGCCCAGATTATTGCGATAGAGATGCAACTCCGTCACGCGCCCGCGGGTATCGACGGTGACTCCATGCCAATCCCTGAGAGGCCGGCTGGTCCCCCAGTTCCCGCTGTCAAACCAATCGGGCCCGCCGGTGGATTGGTAGAGCGCCGTCAGCGCGTCCCGCTGGGAGACCACTATTACAGCCACTCTGACCGTTACGGATGCCGTCCGCGTCTGGCCGTCGGCGCCGCGCACCGTGATTCGGTACGTCGTCGTGGTGCGCGGTGACACCTTTCGCGAGCCCGCTGCCGGGACTGCGCCGAGGTCCGGTGTGATCTCCACGCTCTCCGCATTCGTCGAGGACCACGTCAACGTGGCGCTCTCGCCCAGATTGATCAAGCTCGGAGCAACCGACAGCGTCACTGTCGGCGCAGGAGCCTGGCCGCCAGTCCCGCCTTCGTCCCTGATCCGGATCGCCGGCACCGACGAGAGCGATGAGTTCGTCTTCCCGAACCGCAAGCCCAGCGGGGCGAATTGCGAATCGTCCTCCGATCGTATGAACAGCAGCCCCCGGAAGTCGCTCAGGAATCCCGCATTCACCACGGCGAGCCATTCCGGCAGCGTGAGCGCATCTTGGTGGAAGTCGCCCCGGGGGATGAACACACCGTTCAACGGGTCGTTCCCCTCTTCGTCCCGAATCCGCAGCTCGACCTTCGGCGAGGCGTCCGGTTTGAAAATGGCCACGCCGGCGCCGATCGTCGACGATTCCTCTACGAACAGGGCGAACTGATTGCCCAGCTCTACCGGTTTCACACTGACCTCGACGCCCGTCTCCGCCTGCCGGTAGGTCAACAGCCCGCTGACCGCCGCCGAATCGGACTCCACCTCGATCCAGCCCCGCCGGATCGCCCCCGCGCCCGCGCTCCGCAGCACCCGGCTGCCCAGCGACGGGATCTCGATCGACGATGCAGAATCGAAAAGGTCCGAGACCATCTTGCCAGCTTGGTCGAACACCTCCACGCGGACCTCGGCGGCGGTCTCCGCGTCGACGTTGCTCAGCGCCAGCTGCACGGACCAGCCGCTTCCGTCTACGTAGTCCGGGAAGTACAGGGTCGTCTCCGCCGGCTCCGGAGTCTCATCCCGAATGGCGGGAACCGACGAAAGCGATTGGTTTCTCTTGCCGAACCGCAACCCCAGCGGGGCGAAAGGCGATTCGTCCCCGGTCCGCAGGAACAGGAGACCCCGGAAGTCGCGCAGGAATCCCTTGTCGATCCCTTCCGCGTCGAACCATTCCGGAAGCGTGAGCGCGTTTTGGTGAAAGTTTCCCTGGGAGACGAACGCTCCTTCCAGGGGGTCGTTCCCCTCGTCGTCGCGGACTCGGAGCTGGATGCTGGGCGAGGCCTGCGACTTGAAGACCGCCACGCCGGCGCCCACCTCGGCCGACTCCTCGACGAACAGGGCGAACCGGCCGCCCAGCTCGGCCGGTTCCACGCTCACCTCGATTCCCGTCGTCCCCTCCTTGTAGGTCAACAGGCCACTGACCGAATCCGTACCGGTCCGAACCTGGATCCAGCCGCGCCGAATCGCCCCCGTTCCCGAGCTTCTCAACACCCGGCTGCCCAGGGGCGGGATCTCCAACGCCGATCCGGAACCGAACAGATCCAGGATCGACCCGCCATCTTGGTCGTAGACTTCAACCGCGACCTCGGCGGCCGTGTCCGGGTCGACGTTGCTGAGCGCCAACTGGACAGACCAGCCGCCACCGTCCACATAGTCGGGGAAGTAGAGGACCGTCTCCGCCGGGTCTTGCGTCTGATGTGCGATCGAATCATCGAACGGGGGCTGAGCGGTCTCCAACCGCTCAGCGGGTCTCTGCTCCGAATAGGAGGCGGGCAACAGCAACAAAACGAACAAGGGAACCCAGATTTTCTTCATTGCGATTCGAGCGACCAACTGGTCACGTGGAGTCCATCGCACAAGAAGCCGTGAGCAAATCGGAGATAGTAAGGAGGACTGAAAGTCCGTAGGTCGCAGGTTCGAATCCTGCCGGGCGTACCAATCTTTTCAACGACTTGCAGCGGCTCCTGCCTCGCAAAGACCCCTCTGATCTGCCTGTTCGGCGTCAGCACGATCTCTACGAGTGTTCCCTCAAGGTCCCGAGACTTTCCCTTGTATTCCACAACTTGACCAGTTTGTGAACTTTTTCTCGACCAAGGAACTATAGGTGTGCGCGGCGAGGCGTCGCCAGCGCCATCCTGACAGGGCTTACGACCGAGCGACGAGTACGACGTTCAACTGATGCGAGGCTCGAGTCCGGGACCGTCGGTGCTGGTTGCTGTATCAATCCACAACCAGGTCCCATCCGAAACCCGGCCGATCTGAGGGTCGCATGTAGATTCCCTCGGGGCCGCGGCTGATGTTGTTCTCTTCCTCGAATCGCTGGTAGACCTCATCAGGGCCACCGGGTGGGGGCATGAACATCTCGCACCAAGGGCTGTTGGGCGTGGCCATGATGTAGTGGGGACCACCTCCACGCCAGCCACCGTGAGGAATAACGGGAATGTCGTGGGCCGCAGCCAGGGCTCCGATTCGACGCAATTCGGTCAGCCCCCCACACCAGTTCATATCCGGCTGCCAGATGTCGGCCCCCTGGTATTCCAAAAGCAATTGGAAGCCGTAGCGTGTGTACTCGTGTTCCCCGGTGGCCATCCGTGTCGAGCTGATTTGAGCATTGAGGCGTCCAAAGCCGGCGTAGTTGTCGGGTGGCAAGCACTCCTCCATCCAATACACACGGTAGGGCTCCAGGGCTTCGGCGAATTCGAGCGTGTAACGTTCGGTGAGGGCCATCCAGCAGTCGAGCATGATCTCGCCACTGGGTCCCAGGAGCTTGCGCGCCCGCTCTACCAACTCCACGTTCTTCTTCATTCCCTGAAGGCCGTCCGCCGGCCCGTAGGGGACCGCGAGCTTGAGCTTGGTGTAACCAAACTCGATGTGCTGTTCCAGGTCGTTACCGGTGCAATAACTCGGAATGCGTGACTTGGTTTCTCCTCCCAGGAGTTGGTACACGGGCATCTTCAGGGCGTTACCGACGAGGTCCCAAAGGGCGTTGTCTACCGCGCTGATGGCGTGCACCACCATTCCCTTGCGACCGTAGTAGAGCGTCGAGCGCCACATGATGTCCCAAAGTCGCTCCAGGTTGAACGGATCTTCGTCGATCAGTAATTGAGCCAGGTGTTTCTCAATCACAAAACCCGCACCTGGCCCCCCATAACCAATCCCTCGAACTCCCTTGTCCGTCGTGATTTCTACTGCCGACGGCCCCAGATCCGGGGCCATGAACAGTGATCGACGAGCCTTGTATTCAGGATAGATAGACATCGGATTCGCCACTTCGACGTTACCTGTCGACCAGGAGCCGGGAGCTGGTTTGTAGGTGGGCAGCGGTCGTCTTGGCCTGGGGCGAACCATACGGACACCGGTGATCTTCAGCTTGCTTCGTTCCTCGGAGAACGGCGGCGAAGGAGTAGTTGGCATGACGCCTTCCTTTTTCTGGGCCCAGAGCGCGGCAGTGCTGATCGAACTCATCAAGCCTGCCTGTAAGAAATTGCGGCGATCCATCAGGTATAGAAGTGGGAAATTGTCGTTTGCAGCTGGATGTTAAATGGCTATCGAGTCAGGAGTCAACACGATCGGCGCAGTTGGGGATCGGGTCCGGCGATAGGGGGAGGGAAGCACGGTTACCCGGCTCCCCTCCCTCCGAACCGCACGTGCGGTTCTCCCGCATAATATGTGGCTAACCACATAACGAGTTCCATTTCTACGCCATTGCGGATGGGATCAAGCAGCTCTTGTTTGGCCGAAACACGGGAATTGCACCGCCTCGACCCGATCCTCGCCTGAACCTGCTTCCCTTGTTCTCCCGACCTTGAAAAATTTGGGGGAAGTCCAGGTCCTATGTCGCTTGATACTTGTTCTGCGGGATTCTACGATTCAGCCAAACTGAGGAAGGTTGCTTATGACCCTTTTCCAAGGACGACTCTTGCTCGTGGCCGGGCTACTCGTGGCTGCCGGATTGATCTGGGCTCCCGTGGCCGGTGGCGCCGGTCACGCCATTCCCGACATTTCGGGAAAGATCCTGACGGTGAGGGGCCCCGTCGATCCAGCCGAGGTGGGTCCCACCATCATGCACGAGCACGTGCTGCTCGACTATCGCGGGAAGCCGAAGGAGGGGCTCACAGCCACTGAAGCGGCGTACTACAAAAAACCGGTTTCCCTCCGGAATCTGAGCCGGCTTCGCTCCTGGGTCTCGCCCAACGAAGACAACATGTTGTTGGGCGACGTGGACGTGGCCATCCGCGAAGTCCTGGAGTTCAAGCGCTGGGGGGGCAGCGGGATCGTGGACTGCACCAGCATCGGACTGGGGCGCGACCCTACGGGTCTGCTCCAGGTCTCCAACGCCACCGGACTCCACATCGTCATGGGTGCCGGTTGGTACACCCACTCATTCCACCCAGCCGACATGGGTTCCCGGACGGTGGAGGAACTGACCGAAATCATCATCAAGGACATCACCGTCGGAGCCGAGGGCACGGCGGTCCGGTCCGGCATCATCGGTGAAGTGGGCGTGGGAACGGAACTCAATCCGAATGAGCTCAAGAGCACCCGTGCCGCCGCCCGCGCCAGCCGGGCCACCGGAGCCGCCATTTCCTTTCACCATGCCGGCCGGGGCGAGGGAAAATTCACCGTCCTGGACATGGTGGAGGCGGAGGGCGCCGATCTGAACCGGGTCATCATCGGACACTCCAACCACATCGCCACCCAGATCCCCTACATGAAACGCCTGCTGGAGCGGGGAGTCTATATCCAATTCGACCTTATGGGCGAGGTAATTCCCCGGCTGGGCCGGGTCCACGACTACGACACGGTCCGGTCCATCGTCCAACTGATCCGGGACGGATATGCGGACCGGCTGCTCCTCTCGCAGGACGTCTGCACCAAGACCATGATGAAGACCTACGGAGGCATGGGATTTTCCTTCGTGATGGAGTTCGTCCTGCCTGAGTTGAGGCGCCTGGGGGCTCCGGAGGAGGCCCTCCATCAGATCATGGTGGAGAACCCGCGCCGGGTTCTGACCTTCGCGAAGCCAGGTTAGTTCGTTCTCAGAACTGCCGGCTCCTGGGCCGGCGTACCGGTGCGAACCGGCATCACTGCTTGATCACGGTTCCGTCCCGCCGCCGGATCACGCCCCAGCCGCCGTTGTACTCCTTTCTCTCTCCCGACTCGAAGCTTCCGAAGGGGTACTTGCGCGCCGCCGCTTCGTCCACCTCGATACCCCAGCCGGGTTTCTCGCTGGCGAACAGGTATCCGTTGCGGTATTCGGGACAACCGTGGAACACTTCCAGCTCCCGCTCCGAGAACCCGGAGAACTCCTGGATCCCAAAGTTGTGGCAGGCCAGATCCAGGGCGACGTTGGCGGCATGTCCGACGGGTGAGACGTCGCCGGGCCCGTGCCAGGCGGTGCGCACGCCGAAGAGTTCCCCCAGGGCCGCGATCTTACGGCAGGGGGTCAGCCCACCGGCTTGGGAGATATGAATGCGGATGTAGTCGAAGAGCCTTTCCGAAATCAGGGGGATCCACTCGTGGGGGCTGTTGAAGAGCTCTCCCATGGCAATGGGGGTCGTCGAGTGGTTCCGGATCAACCGGAAATAGGCGATGTCCTCGGGAGAGAGGGGGTCCTCCAGAAAGAAGAGGCGAAACGGCTCCACGTCCTTGCAGAGTTGGAGCGCCTGGGTGGGGGTGATCCGCTCGTGCACGTCGTGGAGCAGTTCCACCTCGTCCCCCAGTTGTTTCCGGCACTCCTCGAACAGGGCCAGGATCCGGCGTATATACGGGGCCGGTTCGAAAACCGGATCCTGGTGCAGCTTTTCCGCCGAGCGGCCTCCGCCGCCGCCTCCGTAGCCCGACATTCCCGGCACACCGACCTGCACCCGGACGTGGCGAACGCCATCCTCCATGTAGGACCGGGCCATTTCGATGACCTGGCCGATCTCGGCTCCGCTGGCATGCCGGTAACAGTCGGCCGCTTCCCGGCATTTTCCACCCAGAAGCTGATAGACCGGCAGCCCGGCTTGACGCCCCTTGATGTCCCAGAGGGCCATGTCCACTCCACTGATGGCATTGTTCAAGACCGGGCCGTTCCGCCAATAGGAGCTATTGTAGCAGGCCTGCCAGGTGTCATCGATCCGATCGGCCGGCTTGCCCACCAGAAACGGCTTCAGGTAATTCTCCACCGCCGGAACCACCAGGTCGGCCCGCTGGGTGAAGGTGGCGCATCCGTAGCCGTAGAGGCCATCCTGGTCGGTGAGTACCTTCACGACCGCCAGGCGCAGGCCTCTCGGAGCGGTGGCGATGACCTGGATGTCCCGGATCCGGGGAGGAGGCATTCCCCGCGTCCTCTTCTCCACCAGCGCCCGGGCTTCGAGTTCTTTCGGGGAGATGACGCCCGATAGAGCGCCGGCAGCCAAGCCGCCCAGAAGTCCACGTCTGTGCATTTTCCTTTTCCTTCCTGTCAACACACGCTTCTCAATCCTCGGGCCGTAGTAGACTGGGCCGGAGCACGATGCGGCAGATCCCACGCCGAACGAGCGACGCATGCAGACCCTGACCCGACGCCGCTGGATGTCCGGCTTGGCCCTGGCCGCGGCGGCCGGACGCGGGGGCCGGGCCGCACCCTCCGGACCTGCCGTGATCGACGCCCATGCCCACGTCTGGTCTCCGGACCTCCACAAGTATCCTCTGGCGCCGGGCCTGACCCGGGAAAACCTCTGGTTTCCCAGCTTCACGGTCCAGGAACTGGTCCAGCGGGGAAGCCGCGCGGGAGTAACCCGCTACAACCTGATCCAGATGACCTGCTACGGCCTCGACCACAGCTACATCCTCGACGTCATCGCCAACGACCCCACCCGGTTCGTCGGGACCGGCATCGTCCCCGCCGTCAGCGACGTTTCCCTTCCCAGCCCCGACGGGACGATGAAAGCCCTGGCCCGAGGCGGCATCTACGCTTTCCGGATCCGGGGCCGATCGACGCGTCCGGCCCTGGGAAACGGAGAACGCTGGATGGATCACCCCGGCTTCGACCAGATGTTCGCCGCCGGAGCCCGGCACGACCTCTGCCTGAGCTTCCTCATGACTCCGGCGGACCTGCCCGAATTGGATCGCATGTGCCGACGCTTCCCCGAGACTCCTGTGATCATCGACCACTTTTGCCTGATCGGCAAGCAGGCCGATCGGGTGGAAGAGGAGACTCGGGCGCTGTGCCGCATGGCGCGACACCCCCGGGTCATGCTCAAACTGGGCGCATTCTATGCCTTGGGCAAGAAGCAGCCACCCTACCTGGACATGCTCCCGCTGATTCGCCGGCTGGTGGATGCGTTCGGCCCCGACCGGTGCATGTGGGAAAGCGATGCTCCACTGCAGACCAGGAACGGTCACACCATCGAGGCCGCCGTCGCCTTGATCCGGGACCATGCCGATTTCCTCTCTTCCTCGGACAAGCAGCAGATCCTGGCAGGAACGGCCGAGCGGCTGTTCTTCAGGCGCAGTCCTTCCGCAGGAATCATTCAGTCTGCAAGCAGTAGCGGTCGACGGCCCGGGGCTCTAGAATGAGGCCGCAAAAGGAGTACCTGCCATGAAACTGGGATTCTTCACCATGCCCCTCCATCCGCCGGGGTCGAACTTCACCGAGACCCTGGAAAGCGACCTGGAACAGATCATCACCCTGGACCAACTGGGGTTTCACGAGGCTTGGCTCGGCGAGCACTTCACCAGCGTCTGGGAGAACATCCCCGCTCCCGACCTGCTGCTGGCCAGCGCCATCCCCCAGACCGAGCAGATCATCCTGGGCACCGGCGTGACCTGCATGCCCAACCATAACCCCTTCGTCATTGCCAGCCGCATCGCCCAGTTGGATCACATGTGCCGCGGAAGATTTTACTGGGGAGTCGGATCGGGTGGTTTTCCAGGCGACTTCGAGGTCTTCGGGTTCGATCCCAAGACCGGAGAGCAGAGGGGGATGACCCGTGACGCGGTGGACTTGGTCCTCCAGCTCTGGGAAGATCCGCGGCCCGGCCTGTACGAACACAAGCACTGGCGTTTTACCGTGCCGGAGCCTGAATCGGACATCGGTCTCCGGTTCCACCTGAAGCCCTACCAGAAACCTCACCCGCCCATCGGCGTCGCTGGCGTGTCGGTCAAATCCGGGACGCTGGTGCGGGCCGGAGAGCAGGGCTGGATTCCCATGAGCATCAACATCGTGCCGACCCGGATCCTCAAGTCCCACTGGGAGGCGGTATTGGAAGGAGCCGCCACCACCGGACGGTCTCCCGACCGGAGCCAGTGGCGGGTGGCCCGCAACGTGTTCGTTGCGGATACGACACAGGAAGCCAGACGTTGCGTCCTGGAAGGGACCATGGCGCGGGACTTCGATGACTACTTCCTCCGCCTGCTGCCCAAGTGCAAGATGCTCGACCTGATGAAGACCGACCTCGACATGCCCGACTCGGACGTGACCCCGGAATACCTGCTGGACAACCTCTGGCTCGTGGGCAGTCCCGACGACGTCACCGAGAAGCTCCAGCGGCTTCAGGACGAATTGGGCGGGTTTGGGGTTCTCCTCGTCCTGGGGCACGAATGGGACCCGAAGGACCGCTGGGTCGAGTCCATGAGGCTCCTGAAGGAGGAAGTCCTGCCTCGGGTCAACGGAGGTGGGGAGTGAGAAATAGGAGCGGCGACTTTCTTGTCGCCGAATGGGAGCGGCGGTTTTCTTGCCGCCGGCCAGGGGGGCAGGGGGGACGGAGTCCCCACTTTACGCTTTCCGGGCACCGAATCGCATAGAAAGATAAAAGTGCAGTCGACAAGAAAGTCGCCCCTCCCGGTGGGCGACAGGAAAGTCGCCCCTCCCAGCGATGAAGTGAGCGGGTTGGAGGGTAGAGAGGATCCGGAATCATGGCTAGGTTCACACTGAAAGACTTGGGGAAGCACGAAGAAGCCGTCTTGGACTCCATCGATCTGCCGGAGCGGGATGCGCGGCGTTTTATGGAGCTGGGCTTCCTCCCCGGGTCCGTGGTTTCGGCTGCCGGACGGTCGCCGTTTGGCGACCCTCGGGTGTACCGGGTGGACGGCTCGGAAGTCGCGCTGCGCCGTGAGACGGCGGCCCGCCTGATTCTGCGCAGACCCGGTTCGGCCAGCCGGAAAGACTCATGAGCCATAGCCATGGGGCCGGCGCGGCCGTCCCCGATTCGAAGGCCCGGCCTGGAGACTCCACCCGCTTGCGCACCGTCGCCGTCGTGGGCCCGCCCAACACCGGGAAGTCGACTCTTTTCAACCGGTTGACCGGACTCCGCCAGCGCGTGGCCAACTATCCCGGAGTCACGGTGGAAAAACGAATCGGGCGCGCCCGGCTCCCGGGTGAGATCGAAGTCCACCTGATCGACCTGCCAGGCATTTACAGCCTCGAGCCCCGGTCGGAAGACGAACGAGTGGCCCGAGACGTCCTCACCGGCCGCATGCCGGGCGTCTCCGATCCGGACGCCGTCATTCTGATCCTCGATTCCACCAATCTGGGTCGCCATCTCGGATTCGCCGCTCCCATACTCAGCTTGGGAATTCCGACGCTCGTAGTCCTGAACATGGCCGATTCCCTCCGGAGCCGCGGCGGCAATCTCGACCTGGACAAAGTGGCGCAACAGATCGGATCTCCCGTGGCCCTGGTCAGCGCCCGAACCGGAGAGGGGACCGAGGCGATCCGGGAGTTTCTGGTCGGAGCCCTGGCCGTTCCCACCCCCTTGGAACTGCCGGTGATCCAGGATGTCCGCCGTTGCCGGGAGTGGTCGGCTCAGATCGGCGATGCGGCGGACTATCGTCCACCGGCGCCACCCCTCTGGACGCGGCGCCTCGACGCCGTGCTGCTCCATCCGGTGGCGGGCCTTCTCATCTTCGCCGCAGTGGTGGTTGCGGTCTTCCAGACGGTCTTCACCTTTGCCATCCCGCTCATGGATGCCACCGACGCCATGGTCTCCACCACGGGAGAGTGGGTCCACGCCCTGCTGCCCGACACCTGGTTTCGCAGTCTCCTCATCGAAGGGGTCTGGGGAGGAGTGGGATCGGTGGTGATCTTTCTGCCCCAGATCCTGCTGTTGTTCCTCTTCATCGGCGTGCTGGAGGACTCGGGCTACATGGCCCGTGCCGCAATCATCGCCGACCGGACCATGGCCAGGGTGGGCCTCCAGGGGAAGTCATTCATACCCCTGCTGTCAGCCTACGCCTGTGCCGTCCCGGCCATCCTGGCCACCCGGACCATCGAGAACAAACGGGACCGGATCGCCACCATCATGATCGCGCCCTTCATGACCTGCTCGGCCCGGCTGCCGGTCTACACCCTGGTCATCGCCGCCTTCATCCCGGAACGCCCGGTCCTGGGCGGGTTCCTGGGTACCCGGGCGGCGACCATGCTGGGACTGTATGCGCTCGGATTCCTGGCAGCCGTCCTGACCGCATGGGTGCTCAAGTCGTCGATACTTCGTGGCACGGGGGCTCCCTTCTCCCTGGAGATGCCTCCCTACCGCATGCCCGGCCTTCAGTCGCTGGGACTTCGCCTCGTAGACCGCGCCAAGATCTTCCTGCGGCGGGCCGGCACCATCATTCTGGCTACGACCATCGTCCTCTGGTTTCTGGCCAGTCTCCCACGCCAGAATGGAGAAGCCCCCCCGATTTCCGAAAGCGTCATCGGGACCGTGGGGCGGACCATCGAACCGGTCATCGAGCCCCTGGGATTCGACTGGAAGATCGGGATCGGGCTCATCACCTCCCTGGCGGCCCGCGAGGTCATCGTGGGAACCTTGGGGACCATCTACGGAATGGAAGCAGACGAAGGCTCCCGGGATCTCCAACAGGCTCTCAGGGGCGACCTGGATCTGGGCGGCGCCGTGGCGCTTCTGGTCTTCTTCGCCTTCGCCATGCAGTGCATGTCCACGGTGGCGGTGGTGCGGAGGGAGACGGCCGGGTGGCGCTGGCCGGTGGCGCAGTTCGCCTACATGACGCTGCTGGCCTATGTCTCGGCCTATCTGGCCAACCAGATCATCGGGCCGTGAGCTCCCGGAACGGGTCGCTCATCCGATGGCGTCCTGAATCCCTCTCAAGGACGCATCGAAGGCGGGGACGCTGACGCTCAGGACGTCATATTCGGTGAGACGGGCCACTACCAGATCTCGCGACGGAATCACCAGCGTGTTCTGGCCTCCGGCCCCGGCGGCATAGAAGGTATCGGAGGGGGCGTCCCAGACGCCGGTGGTATTGAGCCACCACATGGCGCCGTAGCGCGACTCGCGTGGTTCCCCCTCCTCGTTGAACCACGCCGGCGCCGGCGTGCGGACAAACTCCACGAATTCTTCGGGCAGCAGCCGCTCCCCCTGCCAGACGCCCCCTTGCAGATAGAGCAGCCCGATCCGGGCCCAGTCCCGGACCGTCCCGTACTCGTAGCCGGAGAGGATGAAGTTGCCGTAGGGGTCCGTGTCCAGCACCATCCTGCGGATCCCGATCCGGTCGAAGAGGGACCGCTGCGGGAAGGTGAGGTACTCCTCCCCCCGTTCCTCGACTGCGCGGCGGACCAGGTATCCCACAGTCAGGGGATCGCAGTTGCGGTACCGTCCGACGGTGCCGGGAGGAAAGCGAAGCCGGCGCGAGACGGCGTACTGGAAGACGTTCAGGGCGCAGGGATAGACGTAGTAGTGATCCGGGTAGGCCGTGGAGATCCGATAGGTTCCCTGCGGCGTCTGATCCATCACTTCGTAGAGGGTGAAGTCGAGGCCGCTGGACATGCGGAACAGGTCTTCCATCCGGATCTCGCGGCGCGGGTCGTCCGGCGCCTGCCACTCGGGGACCGGGGCCGGGCCGGTCATCTTCAGCCGCCCCTCCTGAATCAGGCGTCCCGCCAGGGTGCCGGTGAGGCTCTTGCCCATGGACCAACTCTCCAGCAGCGTGTCCTTACGGATCCCGGGTGCATAGCGCTCGGCAATCAGACGGCCTTCGTAAACGACCGCCATGGAGGTGGTCCGGGCCGGCGGTTCGAAGGCGAGTTCGACCGCCGCCCGCAGCCGCTCCTCATCCACTTCGGGAGGGAGGGGGTCTTCTGAGAGGAGGTCCCCCATGGGCCAGGGCTGGGTATCGGCCGGGGGCAGAGCGGTCCGCATCGGAACCGGATCGAAGTAGATTCCGTCGTGGTCCCGGGGATGAACGATACACCCCTGGTCGCCGTAGAAACCAGCGGTGCGGCCGTAGCCGCCGGTGAGGGTCGCGTGAACCTGCTTCCGATCGTAGTCGATGACGTCGTCGAGGTGCTCCAGGTCCGATTCGGGCAGTTTCAGCAGATCCACCGCCACGTTGCGGCTGTGCCTCCGCGCCGCTTCTTCTTCGGTTCCGGTGACGAAGACCGCCGAGCAGAGGAGCTTGGCGTACCCGGCCAGACCGAGGTCGCTGGGATCCTGATCCTTGGCTTCCTTCATGCGGTTAGTATACGAGCCTGGGGCAAGAGCCGCCCCTGGCCCTGCGACGAAATGCCGCCCGTTGGAGGGAGGGCGCCCGGCCGCGAGGGGCGACCGGGCGTGTCTTTCAGTTCACTTCAGGTCGGCGATGGAGGCGCCGAAATTGATGTGATACGGCCTGCCGTCCACGACGAACGCGGGGACGGACGCAACGCCGGCCGCTTCCGCGTCGGCGATGCGATCGGGCGTTTCGCCCAGGTGAACAACTTCCACAGAGTAGTCCTGAGGGTTGAGCGCCTGCGCGAACTGGGTCTCGGCATCGACGCAGACCGGGCAGCCGGCGTGGTAGAAGGTGGCCTGTCTTGACATGGTTGAGTCTCCTTTCGGGTTGATAGTGGGTTCTTCGAATCAGTTTTCGCTCGCCTCCTCGGGGTGAGTGCCCCCCCGCTCCAAGGGCTTCACCGCCAGGAATCGTTGCCAACGCTGCTTTCTCACCGACTCGTCGGCCTGGATGTGGTCGCCGCAGTCGAGGCGCAGAGACACGGAACCGAACGGGGCGTCCACGAATTCACAGTGATGCGGCCGGACCGCATCCGAATGAACGTAGGGACGGAAGAAGCGGCAGGTGCAACACATCCGTTGCGGTTCGATGGCTCCCGTCTCCTGCAGGTTCAGAATGACCTTGCTGAGAACGCGGTGCAGGACGGTGCTCTCGATCGGATCGAGTCCGGCCAAGGCCGCCATCAGCGCTTCGGGAAATTCGGACTGCCGGGACATGAGCCGGATACCGGTGGCCGTCAACGAAATTCTTGTGGCACGGCCGTCGTCAGGATCGGCGCCCTTTTCCACGAGGCGCTTGCGTTCCAGCGTGGAGATGGCGCGGCTTGCAGTCGCCTCGGTGATTCCGACGAGCTTGGCCAAGGCCATGACTCGGTTGGGACCCCGCCGCTTGAGGAATCCCAGGATGCTGATCTGGGTGGACGTCAGGCCCGATTTTTCCGCATTTCGCCATTGCTTCGATCTCAGATAGAGACCCAACTGGAAGAACCCCGCCGCAACCTGCTCGATGTCACCGGTGTCTTGCATCGCCACACATACATAGCATAGCTAACTATATTTGTCTAGCATTGCTAAGTGTTTTTGTTCTGCTTCCCTTGGTGCGGGACCCGAATAGGCTCAAGTCTTCTATTTCCCAGGTACGAACGCCCGCATCGTGGAGTAGAATGAGGCATGTTTCGCGTGAGACTTTCCGCATTCCTTCTTGCCTTGGGCGTCTTCCTCAACTCCACGTCCGCCGCCGTGAGCCAAGAGCCTGAAGCGCTTCTGAACCGCGCCGTGGAGGCGTCCAACCGGGGCCGGAGTTCCGAGTCCGTGGAACTGGCCACGGGTGCTCTGGCCGGGAACCCGGAGTTGGCCTATGCCTACTACCTGCGGGGCCGGGAGTACTTTCGACTGGGCAAGATCACGGAATCCGTCGCCGACCTGGAACAGTACGTCCGGCTCCGTCCTGATATGGAGCCAAGGCAGTGGGAGCTGGGTCTTTCCTACTACTACGCCGGCCAGTTCCAGCAGGGTGCGAGGCAGTTCGAGCTGTATCAGACCTACCACGACAACGACGTGGAGAACTCGGTCTGGCGTTATCTGTGCATCGCCCGGACCGAGGGTACGGAGAAGGCCCGTTCAACCCTGATGCCGATTCGGAACGACCCCCGGATTCCCATGATGGCCGTCTACGACATGTTCCGGGGAGAGGGGTCGCCCCAGCAGGTCCTGGAAACCGCCCGGACCGGGCAGCCCGGCCCGGCAGAACTCGAAGGACGCCTCTTCTACGCCCACCTCTACATCGGGCTGTTCCTGCTCGCCGAAGGCGACGAGATGGGCGGAAAAACACATATCCTGACTGCGGAAAAGAAAAGGGTCCGCCACTATATGTGGGACGTGGCCCGTTACCAGGCCATTCTCCTCAGCCAGCTGGAGTGATGAATCTCAAACCGTCGAAGCACTGCGCAACTCATGAATTCGAATGATCTCAGTCCCCTCGATCCTTCCCCTGGGTCAACCAGTCGAGTCCGAATCGGGCCAGGGTGATGGTCTCGTACGGCGACTCGTCTCCCCTTTCGTACAGACAGGCGATGGTTCCGTCCGGCAGGACCGCCAGGCTGGAGTAGGCGGACGGGCCGGCGTGCAAGAGGCGCGACTCTGCCCAGGATTCCCCCTCGTCGTAGCTGAGGCGTGTGGTCATCCGGACTCGCTCGGTGGCCGCGGGATTGGAGAAGAGGAGACGGCTGCGGTCTCCCGCTCCGGGCCAACTGTAGCGCAGCAGGCTCGCCTGGCAGACCGGCTCGGTCAGCTGGGGATCGTCCTGCGACTCCGACCAGGTCATGCCGCCATCGCTGCTCCAGGAGCGGCCCCGGAGGTTCCGGCCGAAGTAGGACCGGAAGTTCAGGAGCAGCCGCCCGTCGGTCAACTCGGCGACCTGACACTCGTTGGCCTGAGGCTGGATGTTCCCACCGAGATGCCAGCTCTTGCCGTGGTCGTCGCTGTAGATGACGTGGGAGCCGAATCCGATCGGGGGGCCCTCGTATTGGTGAACCACCTCATCCGGATTCGATGTCGGATAGGAATAGTCGCACGGGATCACCAGCCGGCCCCGCTGGGGACCCTGGCGAAGCTGGATCCCCACGCCGGGCCCGGTGGCATACCAGTCCCAGCCCGATTTCTTGGTGGTCGCCGTGATCTCCCGAGGCTGTGCCCAGGTCTTCCCATCGTCCTCGCTGGAGGTGACCCACACGGTCCGGGTCCCTCGGGCTCCGGGTAACCGGATCTCCCTCAGGCCCTCGTCTCCCGGATTGTGGGTCAGCAACAGCCAGATGGTACCGGTCTCCTGGTCCACCACCGGACAAGGGTTGCCGCAGGTGTTGCCGCCGTCATCCCAGACCACCTCCTGTCGGCTCCAGGTCTCCCCCCCGTCGGTGGACCGTCTGATCAGGAGATCGATGTTGCCGTGGTCGCTCCGGCTGTCCTTGCGCCCTTCGCAGAAGGCCAGCAGAGTTCCCTGCCCCGTGGTCAGGAGCGCCGGGATCCGGTAGGTGTCATACCCGTCCCGGCCGCTCACGAATATCGGTTTCTGGTCCGGTTCGGCGGGCGCGGGAGTGCGGGTAACGGAGCAGGCTCCCCCCGGAAGCAGGATCGCGATCCACAAAACGTGGATCAGCGGGGCCGGACAGCCCTCACGTCTGGAACACCATCTCTTCATGACGGGACCCTCCTGAAACTCTCCTGGCAAGGTTCGGAAAATCTTGAGGCGACTCCGAGGGTACGTCGATGAGAACCTCCGCCGCAATCAGGTCTGACCCGGTGCAGCAACTGGGAGCCCTCGGACTTCAGGCAGGCGGCGGGTGCCTCGTTTGGGAATCTTCGGGAGCCTATAGTAACCTTGCGGCCACTATGAAACCGGCAAGAATCCTCCTCGCCATCTTCTTCCTCGGAACGGCCGCGGCGGAAAAGGACGGCCCAGCGCCCAAGCCGCAATATGAATGGGAGCAGATCTTGATCCCTCCCGCGTCGGCCCAGGAGCCGATCCGGGACCAATTCTCTCCCAGCCGTGCCGTAGCCTACATGGAGGACGGCGCTCTGGCCTGGACCCGAAAGCGGGAGTGCATCGCCTGCCACACCAACGGCACCTATTTCGTGACGCGTCCGGCTCTGACCCGAACCCTGGGTCAGCCCCCGTCGGAGCTTCGAAAGTTCATCATCGAGGAACTCGACGAGCTGCGGTCCATGGAGCCCCAAAAGCTACGTTCCGGCGTCCGTCCGACCCAGGTGGCCTATGCGGCCCAGGGTCTGGCCGAATGGGACGCACACGTCACCGGCGAGCTTTCCCCGGAGACCCGGGAGGCCTTGAACCTGATGCTCGATCTCCAGGATCCGGAGGGGGGCTGGAACAACGTCGATACCTGGCCGCCGTTCGAGTCCAGCAAGTATCAATCCGCCACCGTGGCGGCGACGGCCATGGCGGCGGCCCCCGGATGGATGGCCGCCAACGGCGACCGGGAAGCGGTGCGGAAGACCAGGGAATACATGAGGACCCGGGCGCCCCATGACTACGGCCGCCTCCTCCTGCTCTGGGTCTCCACCCGCTGGCCCGGACTTCTGGAGGATGAGAAGAAGCAAGAACTGGTGGAGATGGTCTGGCGACATCAACGCGCGGACGGGGGCTGGTCCATCCGCACTTTCGCCACTCCCGAGACCTGGGGCCGGGGAAACCGCGCCGAGAAGCTCCGAGCCGAAGACGATTTCGACAATCCGCCCAGCGACGGCCACCAGACCGGACTCTGCGTCCTGGTCCTGAGACGGGCCGGGGTCCCGGCCGACGATCCGCGAATTCAGCGAGCCGTCGACTGGCTCCTGTCCAACCAGCGTGAGTCGGGCCGTTGGTGGACCCGATCCCTCAATACGGACAAGTTCCATTTCATCACCTACAGCGGCACCTGCTACCCGTTGCTGGCGTTGGAGAGCTGCGGCCGGCTGGCCCTGGAAACGACGGGTCCGTGATCCCGGTGCGCAATTCCAGGATGAGAAAGCCCCGATTCGCGCTCATCCGCCCGAATGCTCCTGACTCTTCCAACTTCCAGATATCATCGTGAGTGATTCCAAGTGGACGCGCAGGCAGGCCCTCACCTCCCTCTCGGGGAGCGGCTTGGTTCTGGCTTCCTGCCGGGAGGAGACTCCCGTGGACACGGAGATGAGGATCACCGCAGAGATTCTGCAGGCGGCCCAAAAGGTCATCGGCCTGGATTTCACGCTCCCCGAACGGGAGCAGATGCTCAAGCGAGTCAATCAGAGCCTGGAGTTCTTCGGGAACCTCCGGGGGGTTTCCCTGGACAATTCGGTGCCTCCCGCCATCCAGTTCGATCCCATTCCCCGCGGGAGCGCGCCGCAACCGCCCGCCGGGAAACCGGCCAAACTCTCGTCTCCGATCCCTGACGTTCCCGGCCGTCTGGAGGATTTGGCCTATTGGCCCCTCTCCCGTCTGGCGCCGGCGGTCAAGGCCCGCAAGGTGAGCTCCGTGGAACTGACCCGCCTCTATTTGGAGCGCCTCACGAAATACGACGAAAAGCTCGAATGCGTCATCTCCTACACCGAGGAGTTGGCCTTGGAACAGGCGCGCCGCGCCGACCGGGAGTTGGCTCGTGGACGCTACCGGGGGCCGCTCCACGGAATTCCGTGGGGCGCCAAGGATCTATTGGCGGTCCGCGGATATCGAACCACGTGGGGGGCCACTTCTCATCGCGACCAGACCCTGGACCTGGACGCCACCGTGGTCCGTATGCTGGAGGACGCGGGCGCGGTGCTGATCGCCAAGCTCAGCCTGGGGGCTCTGGCCGCAGTCGACGTCTGGTACGGCGGGCAGACCCGCAATCCCTGGAAGCTGGACGAAGGCTCGAAGGGGTCATCGGCCGGTTCGGCCGCGGCGACCGCCACCGGCCTGGTGGGTTTCTCCATCGGGTCCGAAACCATGGGGTCCATCGTCTATCCTTCCGCCACCTGCGGAGTCACGGGACTGAGACCGACTTTCGGACGGGTCAGCCGTCACGGCGCCATGACCCTGAGCTGGAGCCTGGACAAGCTCGGTCCCATCTGCCGCAGCGCCGAAGACTGCGCCCTGGTGTTCGCCGCCATCCACGGACTCGATCCCCACGACCGGACGACCTGCGATCGTCCCTTCGTGTGGCCCGTCGGGGACAGCCCGGAGGGGCTCCGGGTGGGCGTCGCCGAGAGCCTGTTCCAGGAACAGGAGGAAGGAGCCGCCAAGGAGAACCATGCCCGGAGCCTGGAGGTCTTCCGATCCCTGGGGGTCGACCTGGTCCCCATCGAGCTGCCGAAGCGTCCTCTCGCGCCGGAACTGATTCTCTACACCGAGGCGGCAGCCGCCTTCGACGAGTTCACGCGGAACAACCAGGATGATCTCTTGAGGGAACAGGAGGAGAACAACTGGCCCAACATGTTCCGCCAGGCCCGGTTCGTTCCGGCCGTCGAGTACATCCAGGCCAACCGGCTGCGCTCCCTGTTGATGGAGGACATGGCCAGCCTCATGTCCGGGGTCGACGCCTACCTGGCTCCCAGCTTCAGCCAGAACGTGCGGCTCACCAACCTGACGGGGCTCCCCAGCCTCTGCCTGCCCAACGGGTTCGATCCCGAAGGCCGGCCCACCAGCATCACCTTGACGGGGCGACTCTTCGACGAGTCCCGGATCCTGGCCCTGGGCCAAGCCTACCAGCAGGTCACCGCCCATCACTCCCGGCAACCTCCGGGGTTTTGATTTGAAGGTCCAACCCGGTTCGACAAAATTTGAGGAATGAGAGACGTGCCCTGGCAAGCTGACGAAAAACTCCAAACAATCGCAAACAGGATGAAAGCCGAACGGGATAGCGGGGCTATGCCTGTTGCGGAACCCACGACGGTCCGCGAGCTTCTGGGTTGGTTCAATTACGCGCGCCGAAGCGACAGGCTTATCCGGCGGATCAGGACCAAATTCGCGGAACTGAATCTACGCACGGTCCCCGATTTCGAGCGCGAGCATATCGACGGCGACATCTCGATCGAGCTGGACATGGAGGCGACGGGCGTCCGGAAAGAGCCGGTCGATCCGACCGTGCGTATCCGCGTACTTCCGACAGCCCGCTGCAAACTGACCAGCGTGCAGCCGAACAACCCGCTCGCCAAGGCGACGACGATCATGCTGATCGAGGATTTCTCGCAGCTCCCCGTGATGGCAAACGAACGCGACGTGAAGGGCGTGGTCAGTTGGCGGTCGATCGGAACGGCGTTCACGCTGGGATGCCAGAGCGACGAGGTCCGCCACTGGATGGAGCCCCATCGGGAAATAGCCATCAACGCTCCGTTGTTCGATGCGATCAAGGACATCTGGGAACATGGATACGTTCTGGTGCGAGACGTCGACCGGACCATCTCAGGAATCGTGACGGCAAGCGATTTCGCCAGGCAGTTCGCGCAGCTTGCCCAACCGTTCCTGGTCATAGGCGAGATCGAGCTCCATCTGCGTAATCTCGTGAGCAAATTCACTCTCGAAGAGATGGCGGAGGCGTCCGATGATCCGAGCACACCGATCGAGGGCTCCTGGGACCTCAACTTCGGCACCTATTGCCGACTCCTTGAAAACCCGGATCGATGGGACAGGCTGGGATTGCGAGTGGACCGCGCCACCTTCATACACAACTTGGGCCAAGTGAGGGAGATGCGAAACGAGGTGATGCATTTTGCACCTGACGGCCTGGACCCAAACGAGGTCGAGAAACTGGAACGCGTTGCGATGTTCCTCCGCATGTTGACCTGAGATTCCGGCGTTCGTGCCATGTGAAATCTATGCCAAGAGGGATTAACGAATGGATGCCGATCTCGGGCCGGTCCCCCTCAGACTGAGGGAGCCAACGGATAAGTTCTACGTAGAAGCCGGATGCCCAGGCGCTACTCTCGGCGACTACTGGCGCTGGTCGAGTTCGAGCGTACTCGACAACACGGAGCGCGGTATTGTGGCCGAGTTTCTCGTGGCGAACGCACTGCGTCTGACTGACAAGCCGCGTGTCGAGTGGGGATCCTACGATCTCAAGATGCCTGGCGGCACCAAGATCGAGGTCAAGAGCTCAGCGTACCTGCAGTCCTGGCGTCAAAAAAAGCATTCTACGATAGAATTCGGCATCTCCCGAACCAAGGAGGCGTGGGACTCCGGCACGGGAGAAAGCCAGACGCCCGACCCACCGAAACGCATCGCCGACATCTACGTTTTCTGCCTGCCAAAGTGCAGGGACAAAACCACGGTCAACCCTCTCAATGCGAAACAGTGGGAATTCTACGTGGTTCCAACATCGCAGATCAATGAGGAGCGACCACGTGGCCAGACCATAGGGCTGCAACCGCTCAAGGACATGGCAGGCCACCCTACCCCATACAGTGAACTCGCAGCCACCGTCACCAGAGTTGCCGAGTCAATTCCCTCGTGACCTGGGCGAACCCTCGTCGGCGGTCGGATGGATCGCCTTGGACATTCACTCCCGGAGACTGGCCGTTTTATAGACACCAGCGCCCTAGTACCACCTACCATGTAATGTGGCGGTTACAATAGTAGGAGGTTGGAGAACTCGGAAGGAGAGGTTCTCATGGCACCACGCTATCGCGTCACACTCACTGCGGAAGAGCGCGCGGAATTGAAGGCTTTGACCCGGGCCGCGACCAAGACCACCGGCAAGCGGTTCCTGTTCGCGCGGGCTCTATTGTTGTGCGACCGCGGGCCGGAAAGGCCGGGATGGACCGTGGCCCGGGTGGCCGAGGCGCTGGGCGTCTCAGTCCGTACGATCGAGCGCTTGAAGCGGCGGTTTGTGGAACAGGGGTTGGAGGCGGCCCTGGAGCGCAAGCGGCGGGTGCGGCCACCGCGGAAAGTCATCTTCGACGGCGTGTTCGAGGCCCGCTTGGAGGACGTTCTGGAGGTCTATGCCCGTCCTTATGATCCCCATCGGCCGGTGGTCTGCATGGACGAGACCAACAAGTAGTTGATCGGTGAAGTGCGGGACCCGTTGCCCGTCGAACCCGGCCAGCCCGAGCGGATCGAGCATGAGTACGTGCGCAACGGTGTTGCGCAGATCTTCCTGGAAGTGGAGCCACTGACCGGCCGGTGCCATGTGGAGGCGGCCGAGCGGCGCACGCGCCAGGATTGGTCCCGGTGGATCGAAGGCATGCTGGAGAGGCGGTATCCGGAGGGGGAGCGGGTGGTCCTGGTCCTGGACAACCTGAACACGCATGGAATCGAATCGCTGTACGCGACTTACGAGCCCCGACACGCCCGCCAATTGGCGGAACGACTCGAAATCCATTACACGCCGAAGCACGAAAGCAGGCTCAACATAGCGGAAATCGAACTGAGCACGCTGTGCGGACAATGCATCGACCGTCGCATTCCCAGCCTGGCCAGGATGCAACGTGAGATCGAGGTTTGGGTCGTGGATTGGAATCAACGGCAAACCGAGATCCACTGGCAATTCAAGACGGAGGATGCACGGATCAAGCTGAAAAGCCTGTATCCGCACCTTTAAGTGTTAGTGGTTACTAGTGCGAGGATGAGGGGCTGGAACTGTACCAAGGCACTCTATCCTTTCAAGATACGCAGTCTCCAGGAAAGCCGGTGCGGTTCAGTTCAACCATTAGGGGGAGTAGTCCTCGGGGTGGCCAGCGATCAACTCCATCGGCGGGAAGATGTTGCGCCCGTGAGTGCGTCAAGTCGAGACCGACCATGGTCGCCGAAAGGGTCGGATCACGGTAAAGCGTCAGCGGGAAGACTCCGAGCTGAGCCGGGCGAAACAGTCCAGCCACGGCGGCGGTGCATGTTGCCCTCGCGGGGAAGTGCCCATTTCCAGCAGACTGAAGCTTGCCCGCCCGTTATGATTGTCCTGGTACCGGTCCTCGCTAGCGCGCGGACCGCATTGCGCTGCCGAGGTGTTATTCAGCGGGGGCAGCATAGGGCGGACACAAGAGTCAACACCATCCCCTCGATTTAGCGAGCAGGCCTATGGACGCCGACCGGCCGTATGTGGCCCCACGAACATGCAGGACAGTCGCCGACAGCGAGCCACACGGTGACGCTGGCAAGCAAGCACCACTGAGCAGCTATGCAAACACGGCTGCATACGTGCTGATAGCGGAGCCCGGGGCCGGCAAGACGACCGCGTTCGAAACCGAGGCGGTTAGCCAGGGTGGCGCGTATTCAACCGTCCGCAACTTCCTATCTTTAAACAAGCCAGAATGGCGCGGGAAAACGCTCTTCCTGGACGGACTCGACGAATTGCGGGCAGGCGCCGCGGATGGGCGGACGCCCCTTGACCGAATCCGAACGAAGCTGGACCGCCTCGAATGCCCCCCGTTCCGAATTTCCTGCCGCTGGAGCGACTGGTTGGCCGCCAACGACAGGGATTGCCTGCGGGAGGTTTCCCCCGATCGTCAGGTGACCGTGGTCCGCTTGGATCCGTTGTCCAAGAAGAGCATCAAGGAAATTCTCGCCCGCAACCATGGCGTCGAGAATCCGGATCGATTCATTGCCGCCGCGCGGGAACGCGGGGTGGAGCGGCTGCTGAGCAACCCACAGAACCTGAAACTCCTCGCAAGGTCGGTCGCCGGGGGAAGTTGGCCGGCTTCGCAGCGGGCGACTTTCGAGCGGGCTTGCGGAATTCTCGTTCTTGAGACGAACAGAGAGCACCGAATCGCCCAGCCGACCGCCTTGGAAGCGGAACGGCTGCTGGACGAGGCCGGGCGACTCTGTGCCGTTCAGCTCCTTACGGGCCACTCGGGCTACACGTTGCCGGACCGGGCGGAACCGGACGGCGACTATCCGTCCCTGGCGGGCATCGAAACCCATCTGCAAGGCCTAGGGATGCAAGTGCTGGGTACTCGGCTATTCGTGGGCGTGTCGGAAGGCAAACTCGCGCCAGCGCACCGGCAGATCGCGGAGTTCCTTGCGGCCCGATACGTAGCGGCACTGTTGGAGCGGGGGCTCCCTCTGAACCGGGTACTGGCGTTGATCACGGGCTTCGACGGCGAATTGATGCCGCAGTTCGGCAATTTCATATCTTGGTTAGCCGTTCACAGCAGACATTCCAGAAGATCCCTGAGCCGCTTGAATCCCAGTGGTCTGATCTACGTTGCCGAGCGGGACACATATTCGCCCGACGAGAAGCGCGAGATCGTGCTGAACCTGCGCCGCGAATGGGCGCGGAATCCATCTTGCTCGCGCTCGCGGGGTAGAGTTACCGGTATCGGCCGAATCGTGTCGTCAGAACTCGAGAGCACCTTTCGGGATATCCTCTCCGATGGGGAACGTCGCCTAGAGCAGCAATGCTACGTGATGGACCTCTTGCAGATGCTGGCGGACGGAGAACCGCAGCCGGCGCTTGCGGATCTACTAAAGGCGATCGTACGGGATTCGACTTGGTATCACGCCGTCAGATGTTGGGCGCTGGACGTGCTGATCGCGTACGAAAAGCGAGGATGTGTTGATTCCGCGGCGCTGGCGACGATGGTGCGCGAGTTCGACGATGGGTCGATTGACGATCCCAACGACGAACTGCTGGGCATCATACTGAAGGGGCTCTATCCCAGGGTGTTGTCCATGGGCAACGTGAAAGGGCGCCTGCGGGAACCGAAGCTCAAGGACACGATAGGTGCATACTCGAGATTCTGGACGGATCACGTTCCGAAAGCGTCTACGCGGGAACAGCTCGCCGAACTCATGGACAGCATTGCGGAGAATCTGGACGAATGCAGGACGTTTCTTGTGGGGAACGTGGGCTCCTTGACCCGCATGGGACAGATCCCCACCGAAGCGTTGGACCAGATTTTGCGCCCTTTTCGAACAGACCTGCCCGCACATCGTCTCTACGCTTGGCTAGGCGTGATTTCGGTCCCCGAGCTTCAGGTCCCCGACTGGCAAATAGCCAGTTTGAGGTCACGACTGGAGTGGGACAAGCATGCACTAAAAGGTCTGATTGCCCACGCGGTCGAAACCTGTGTAGCGAGTGGCAAGGATTGCCGGAATCTGGTTGAGCGACGTCTGCTCGGTGCGCGCCCCTTCGGATACGGCTCCTGGTGCTTAGAGCAGGCGCTCGCTGCCGAAAACCCA
This sequence comes from uncultured Acidobacteriota bacterium, assembly GCA_951812665.1. GTDB lineage: Bacteria > Acidobacteriota > UBA6911 > RPQK01 > JAJDTT01 > JAJDTT01. Next base: position 55,545 of record CATOST010000009.1, on the reverse strand, counting down.
ACCGCCTCATCGTTTTATGTTCGCGAACTCCTCAACTTTCTGACGGACGGGCGTCGCGCGGATGGCCTGACCGTCCAGGATGCACGCACTGGACTGATGGTCAAGGAAACGCTACTACGTCAGTTCGACCAGTTGTCGGAACTTCGAGCGGCAGTGCAGGAACAGCCACTCGAGGAGAGTTACACAGGCGTCGCCGACCGGAAACAAACTACCGACGAGGGAAGTGCGGGAAAGATGTTGCAGGTGTCGCCGCAAATGTTGCATCGGGCAGCGGAGGCATATCTGGGATTCCGCGCGGGATTCACCGGCAGAACTCCGCGGGGCCGCTTGGCCGAATTTTCGCGCGGACTCGTGGAGCATGTAGATCTCATCCTGGCACAATTTGAGGAGACAGTCTGGCGGCAAGATCTCCCGCATTGCGACGACGTCGTTCGGCTGTTCGACCAGCAAGAGGTGGATATCCGCGTTCTGCCATTCGCCGCCGGAATGCACAGTCTGGAACAGGCGGACCGGCTCTCAATCTGCCATCTGGACGAGCGCGCCGTTCGCTTCGCTGTAACTGTACTCTACACGCTTCCACGGCCGTGCTTTGACCCAAAGCACCCCGACCGGACCGGCCGGCCCCGCCCGGCATGGTTTCAGGCCTTGCTGAAGGACAACCCGTCGCTGGTAGCGGACGTGCTCTACAGATCCGCAACGCTCAAGCTCAAGAGCGCAGTGCAGCCAGCGATCGAACTGCAGGAACTGGTGGACAGCCAGGACCATTGCGACGTCGCCGCGCTTGTGTCGGAGCGCGTGCTCAACGAGTTCCCCCTAGTGCGGACCGAAGCGGGGAAGATCTCGCTTTGCTGGGCGCTTCACGCCGCATTGGCCAACGCCAACTGGTCTAGTGTGGCGCGGGCGATCAGCGAGCGGCTCCACCAAGACGAATTGTCCGGTGCGGAACGCAGCTGTTTGACCTTCGCCGCGTACCTGATTGCCCCCGACATCTACCGGGAGAAACTTCGATCCCTTGCAGACCAAGAGGAACTTATGTGGCTAGTACAGTTCGTGTCGGTCAGGAGCTTCAAGTCAGAACTCGCAAGCCGTCTCGCCGCTAGCGACTTGGAACCACTCGTCACTTCGGTGGCGGCCGCGGGCCGACAGTACGGATTGACAGATAAAGCTTACTGGTGGATTTCAGATCTCATCATGACACTCTCGGAGGGTCCAAATGTTGGCGCCGACGAATGCCTCGAAGCGCTGTCCCGCTTACCTGATGCAGAGTTCTGTTACCCTGCCATCGCTAACGCGAGAGAGCACAGGGCGAGAAAGCGACGGGAGAGAGAGTACCGTCACTGCAGCATCGCGCGTGTGGTCGAAACGCTCGACAACCGAAACCCGGCAAACGTCGGTGATCTGGCGGCCCTCGTGATCGACCAACTGTCAGATCTCTCGGCGAGGATACGCGAGGGTGCCACGTCGGATTGGCGTCAGTACTGGAACGTGGATGGTTCCAACCGGCCCGCGAGCCCGAAGCCGGAGGCCGCGTGTCGCGACGCGTTGCTGTCCGACCTGCAGGTTCGACTGGAAGGCCGAGGGATCGATTTGCAGGCGGAAGCCGTCCATGCGGACGATACACGCTCGGACATCCGGGTGAGCTTCGACGGTTTCTGCATTCCAGTGGAGATAAAGCGGAGTTGCCACCGTGCGCTGTGGACGGCGATCCGAGAGCAGTTGATCGTGAAGTACACCCGTGACCCGGCTACGAAGGGCTTTGGAATCTACCTCGTCTTCTGGTTCGGTGGATGCAAAACGTGCCGACCGACACCGCTAGATGGTTGGGTGCCCGAAACAGCCGCTGACGTGCGGGGGAAACTCCAACAATCGCTTTCGGATCGCGAACGAAACCTTGTTTTGATTTGTGTCGTGGACGTGTCTGTTCCACCGGGGAAGGCGTCTGCCTGTGAGCGAAATCGGTCGACGAAGTAGCAGGTAAGGCGTCGGGCCAGCTCTCAACGAGATGTTTGGTAGACTGCACTAATATCACATAACATTTAATGTGATGTATTCTATAGCAGGAGGTTGGAGAACTCGGAAGGAGAGGTTCTCATGGCACCACGCTATCGCGTCACACTCACTGCGGCAGAGCGCACGGAATTGAAGGCTTTGACCCGGGCCGCGACCAAGACCACCGGCAAGCGGTTCCTGTTCGCGCGGGCTCTATTGTTGTGCGACCGCGGGCCGGAAGGGCCGGGATGGACCGTGGCCCGGGTGGCCGAGGCGCTGGGCGTCTCAGTCCGTACGATCGAGCGCTTGAAGCGGCGGTTTGTGGAACAGGGGTTGGAGGCGGCCCTGGAGCGCAAGCGGCGGGTGCGGCCACCGCGGAAAGTCATCTTCGACGGCGTGTTCGAGGCCCGCTTGGTCGCCTTGGCCTGCTCCCAGGCCCCGCCGGGGCGGACGCGCTGGACCCTGCGCTTGTTGGCGGAGAAAGTGGTGGAACTGGGCTGGGTCGAGCGGGTGTCGGTGATGACGGTGCAGCGGACGCTAAAAAAAACCAACTGCAGCCTCATCGGAAGAAGTAGGGGATTATACACCAAAGTCCCGAAAAGGGGTTGAAAAGTGGCGGGACTGTCGTGTATAATTGTCTTGTAACTGAGTATATTACAATGGCTTACAAGGCTCCAGGAAAACACTTCAGAGAGGGTCTTTCGACCCGTCAATTCTTCCAACGGTTCCCGGATGACAAGACTGCTGAAGCATGGTTCATCAAGCAACGTTGGCCGGAAGCGGTCTGCTGTCCCTACTGCGGGGTCACCAATGTCCAGATTGGATGCAAGCATAAGACGATGCCGTTTCGTTGCCGTGAGAAGGAATGCGGAAAGCATTTCAGCATCAAGACCGGGACCTTCATGCAGTCAAGCAAGATCGGCTATCAGAACTGGCTCTACGCCTTCTACCTGTTCGCCACGAATCTGAAGAGTGTTTCCAGCATGAAGCTCCACCGCGAGCTGGGCATCACGCAGAAGTCGGCTTGGCACATGGCACACCGGATTCGCCAGGCCTGGAACTTGGACCCGGAGCAGAGATTCTGGGGTCCGGTCGAGGTGGATGAGACTTGGTTTGGTGGCAAGCGGAAGAACATGCCGAAAAAGAAGCGGTCTCAGTTGGAGGGGCATGGCCCGGTTGGGAAAACCGCTGTCGTGGGCGTGAAAGACCGGAAGGCCAACCGCGTGTCGGCTCAGGTTGTCGAGGACACGACCAAGGAGACACTCCAGGGATTCGTCCAGGATCGGATCGACCCGGACGCGGCGGTCTACACGGACGATTCCTCCTCCTATGCATCACTGGACAATCATGAGTCCGTCCGCCATTCCCAGTTGGAATACGTTCGGGGTTCGGTTCACACCAACGGCGTTGAGTCCTTATGGTCGATGTTGAAGCGGGCGTATACGGGCACCTTCCACCAGTTGTCCGAGCGTCATCTTCACCGGTACGTCGGCGAGTTCGTAGGACGCCACAATATGCGGGAACTGGGAACGCTGGCTCAGATGTCTCTGGTCGCTGATCGGGCCATTGGGCAGCGGCTCCGGTACCAGGATCTGGTCAGTTGAACCGGACTGAGGTGGCGGATTCCAGTTCCATCACATTCGTCTCGACAGACGATATGACTACCTTCTCGGTACTGGCATCAGGCCGAGTGAAATCCGGTTCAACGTCTGGACCAAGGGCGAGGTCTCAGAGCAACAAGCCGGGCGTCTTGTGAGAATGGCGGAAGACGATCCGTCACCTTCAAGCTCAGAAAGCGACCTGAGCAAATGCATCCGATTGAAGACCTTCCCCGCTGGGCAATAGGGCTGGTATATGAGCAATAGGAAATCCACAGTTCGCAAGAATCCGAAATCCAGAACCGTAGAACTGGTCCATTCTTCTTACCAGCCGACGAAGGCGGAGAAGGAGGAGGAGTTCAATTTGAAGGTGCCGGGAGAGGCCTCATTAGATCGAATGGCCAAGCTGGCGCGGGCAGTCCTCCGTCCCGTCAAACCCCGGTGGATCAGAAAGCCCAGGAACCGTCGTTAATGCTTGCGTTTCGGGACTTTTGCATATAATCCCCCTTGGAATCGTATTGTCGTGTTCGATATATTCCGATACGAGGTAATCGCAATCGGCGTCTCGTTCATCCGCAAGATGTAGCCACACCACCTTAGCCCGTATTTCTCATCACCGAGACGATAATCGGTTGGTTTAGCAGCATTTCAGTAGTTTTCTTATCCATATGAATTCGAGAGCCCTCTTGCCGACTCGAATGCGCTGACGAAAGCCGAAATCGGGCGATGTCCAGGGGCATTTGACCTCCCGCCGGCACTCATGAGCGACGTTTCTCCCCCAAGAGCCGACTCCAGGGCAGAGTCCGTCCCGCGGACTCCCGGCCGGGCGTCTTTCAAAGCACGGATTCTCGCTAACAACGAAGCGGAAGGGCTTGCACTTGCGCCAGAACCGTCTGCAAAAGCGCCGCATGAGGGTAACTCGTAAATTCCGCAGAGATGTGGCGTGAGTTGGAAGGTTGAGTCGACAGAGACTGTCCAGAAACCTGTTGAAAAGCAGAATCGGAAAACTCAACAACTTCTTCGAAATACTTGGAAATTTGGATGAAACGTTGAAAAAGAAGGGGGAACAGGAATGTCCCCCCTTCAACATCATTCAGCCGTGGGGGGGGAGCGTCTCGGCAGGGGCCTGTCCCAGCAGGGACCCTTTTTCCAGTTGATGGTTGATTTGGGCGAAAGCCGCGGCGCGGGGATCGTGGGTGACCATGACGATGGTCTTGCCGAAGTCCCGGTTCAGGGCCTCCAGCACCTTGAGGATGTCGCCGGCCGACTCGGCGTCCAGGTCACCAGTCGGTTCGTCGGCCAGGATGAAGGTGGGATCGGTGACGATGGCGCGGGCGATCGCGACCCGTTGTTCCTCGCCGCCGCTGAGCTGGCGCGGATAGTGGTGGATCCGATCCGAGAGGTTCACCAGCCGCAGGGCCGTTTCCACGTGCTCTCGCCGTTCCTGGCGGGAGAGCGACGTCAAAAGTAGCGGGAGTTCCACGTTCTCGAAGGCGGTCAGAACGGGGATCAGGTTGAAGTGCTGAAACACGAATCCCACGTGTTCATTACGCCAGGCAGCCAGTTCGTCTTCGTTGAGGGCGGTCAGATCTTCACCCAACACCTGGAGTTGGCCGCCGGTCGGCCGGTCGATGCCGGCAATCAGGTTGAGCAGCGTGCTCTTTCCCGAGCCGGACGGTCCCATCAAGCTGATGAAGTCCTTTTCACGGATGTCCAAATTGATGTCCTTCAGCGCCACGACCTGAACGGTATCGCGCTGGAACACCCGGCTCAGATTGCGCATTTCGATCAATACGTCCGTCATCCCGTGTCCTCAGCGGTCTTGTCTTCAGCCCCGGAAGCGGTCCGTTTGCGAAAGAAAGTGACCTGAACATCCATCTCCGGCCGAAGGTACTCATCCGGTTTCAGGATCTGGACCTTCACCTCGATTGTGGCTCGCTGCCGGTTGGCCTCGGGTGCGATCTCGTCCAACTCGCATTCATATTCCCGGGACGGATAGGCGATGGGAGACATCTTGCATCCGTTCTCCGGCGAGATGTTGTGAAAATCGGCTTGGCTGATATCCATCTCCACCTGCAGATCATTCAGATCCGCCAATGCCACCAGGACGGCTCCCCCCATAAAGTAGCCCGAGACCATTTCGCCGACTTCAACGACTCGTTCAAGGATCGTGCCGGTGACGGGTGCCCGGATCTCCGTCTCACGCAGCCGGGTCCGCCAGTACCGGATGTCCGCCTGGCTTCGCTCAAGCTCGGCGCGGGCAGCCTCGATCTGCTCGGTGCGCGGACCGATCTCCAGGAGCCGATGGTTTTTCTCGGCGACGGCGACGGCGGCCTCGGCCATGTCGCGGCGGGACCGGGCATCGTCGACTCGTTGTTGAGCGATGACTCCGCTCTCGATGAGTTGGCTGAAGCGCCGGTACTCGAGATCGGAATTGTCGAATTCGGCACGGCTTCTTTCCAATTCCGCTTTCGCTCGCTCGATCTCTTCGGGCCGGGAACCGGTTTCCAGCTCGGTGAGGCGGGCCCGCGCCGAGTCAAGGCCGGCTTGTGCCTGCTGGAGTTGCGCTCGGAACTCCGCATCCTCCAGCCGGACCAGCAACTGGCCCTTTTCGACTCGATCGGATTTGTCGACCCCGACCCAGGCCACCTTCCCCATAATCCGGGAACTGACTTCGATCCGGTGACGAGGGACGATATAGCCCGAGGCGATGAGCAGCGGGCTGTCCCTGTCCGGCGCCCGATCGACGCCGGCGGCGGCGGGGACGTCCGTCGTCCGATCAGCCTGCACCTCTGCCACCGCGGCATCCGGCGTCCGCAATGACAGGTTCAGGAATACCAGTCCGGACAGGACAGCGCCCAAAACGAAAGCCATCAGTCCCGTCAGCCACAAGTTTCGGGGCGGCGTGGAACGTCTGCGGTTGCGGTCGATGCGCAACGCTTTCAGATCTTCTTCCATCAGTCTCGCATCACATCGATCAAGCGCACCCGGGCGGCTCGTGCCGCCGGGAGCAAACCACCGGCAATCCCCACCAGGCTGACGAAGAGAATCGCTCGCAAAATAATCTCGGGCGTTATCCGAAAATGGAACAGGACTTCGCTGAAACTGGCAAAGTTCGTGGTCCCCGTGGAAATGCCGTGGACCGGCAGGGCCATGACACAACCCAAGACTCCTCCCAGCAACGCCAGGAGAACGGACTCCGCCAGGAAGGATGCCAGGATGCTCCGTCTGCGAAATCCCAGCGCCCGCAGGGTTCCGATCTCCTTGAACCGGGCCATGACGGTACCGTACATCATGTTCATGGCGGCAAAGCAGGAACCGATTCCCATGACCACCGCGATGAAGATGCCCAACGCCTTGAGTCCAACGGAGGATATCGTCTGTCCCTCGTAGTATTCGGTCTGGGGAATGGCTTGAAGTTCGATGTTTCGATCCTCCTCGATCCGTTTCGCCAGGGCGGCTCGAGCCTTTTCATTCTCGGCGCGAACCAGGAAAGAGGTGTAGATCGGCCGGCTCCAGGCCAATGCGATCTCGTCGTAGTCCCCCCAGATCTCGGAATCGTAGGCCGTTCCGCCGGCGTCGAAAATACCTACGACGGTCCACTCATACTGTGCAATGGGCAAGGTGTCGCCCAGCTTCATGTGCTTGAAGCGGCGCGACAATGACCGGCTCACGATCAGCTCCCGCACGCCCTTGGCGAAGCGGCGGCCCTCGACGATCCGCACCTCCGGCCGCATTTCGAAGCCCCGGTTTCCGGTGCCGCGCACGACGATGTTCGAGGACTCGTTTTCTCCGGCGATGCGCTCATGGTTGATGACGACGATGAGCTCGCCGGAAGCCCACGGCTCATCGTTTCCGTCGCGGGCCACCTCCGGCAGAAAGCGGACCCGTGGGAAGATGTCCCGGTCGAGATAGCTGTTGGTCTCGTTCTGCGAGCCTTGCCGAATGACCACCAGGTCATTGGGGTATCCGGTGTTGACGAAGGTGGAATCAAGGCCGTCGATGAGGGCCATCATGGCCACCAGAATGGCCACGGTGAGCCCGATTCCCAAGGCCGTCATCAGGGTCCCGACTCGCCGGACCCAGAGACTCCGCAAATTGTATCGAAAGGGGATCTTCATCACGAACCGTCAGCCCACACTCTGCAACGCCTCGAGAGTCGGTCGCCGGGCCGCCCGCCACGCGGGCAGGCCGGCGGCGATCAGTCCGACCACTGCTCCAATCAGAATGCAGATCGCGATGGTGGAAAACCGGACTTCGAAATTTTGAATGAAGCCGTTGCTGATGGCCTGCATCGGCACGGACTGGAAAATCAGGCGAGCGCTCAGCGCGCCCAAGGCTGCCCCGCTCATTGCCAGGAAAAGCGACTCACTCAACAACAAGCCCAGAACCTGGGCCTTCCGGAAACCAAGGGTCTTGAGAATCCCGATCTCCCGCACCCGCTCGCGGATGGACATGGCCATGGTGTTCGCGGCGACCAGACTGACGGCAAAGATCACGGCCAGACAGATACTGCTGATCAGGAACTGCACGTTTCCCAGCATGGAGACAAACCCCATGATGAAGGCTTTCTCGGTCTCCGTTTTGGTGGGAGCCATGGAATTCTTGAAGAGGACATCCACCTCCTCAGCGATGGCGGACAACTTTTCCGGCGACGACGCCCGGATCGAGAAGGTCCCGGTCACGCCGCTGTCGTTCATGAGTTCGTTGAAGTAGTCCCAATGGAAATAGACGCTGCCGCCCTCGTCGCCTCCGGCCTCGTAGATGGCGCGGATCGTCAACTCCACCTCAGTCGGGAAAAGGTTGCTGCCGGTATGGATCGTCTGACCCACCTGCCAGCCGAAACGCTCGGCCACGGTACGGCCCACCAGCGCTCCGGATCGATCCTGCAGGAACGCCTGTTTCTGCTCTTCGGGAATGACCATGTCGGGATACATCCGAAAGAACTGGTCCGTATCGGAGGCGAACTGCGCCAAGCCGATCTCGGTCCCCTGATGGTTGTATAGGCCGCCGAACCACATCGATCCGATCACGGCTTCCACTCCATCCACGGCGGCGATTTTTTCCCGGTAGGAGGTGGGCAGCGTGTTGAACAGGGAGATCTTGTGCCGGACCACGAGGCGCAATGCCGAGTCCGGCGTCTCGGGGGGACTGGTCAACTCGTCGAGCACCGTCATCAAGGTGGAGACCAGGAAGATCGATGCTCCGATGCTGCTGGCGGTCAGCAGAGTCCTGAGCTTGTTTCGGAACAGATTCCTGGCGAGCAGTCTGATGAATTTCATGTCCGCACCCGGCACTCCAGTCTAGCCGGTTTTTTCACCGGGGCGCTGAAGATGTGCCGAATTTAATTCTATCTTGTGCCGGTAGCCGGCGTTCAAGGCTGCGAGGGGTTCGTCACTTGCCTGTAATTGGCCGGCAGACCCGTCACTTGGGGCAGGGCCTCCAATTGCTGGCGGAGCCGTTTCTGGACCTCGGGAGCGGCACCGGCCCGTCCCACCGACGGGTGCTCATGGTTCCGGTAGAAGTTGCCCGGCTCCACGTACAGCTTGACGCCGTATTTCTGGCAGAGAGGACCATAGTCTCTGCGAATGGCATGCACCAACGGGGGCAGCCCGAGGCCGGTTTCCTGGTTCTGCAGGTATCCCCAGGTGCGCTGGATGCGTTCCGGATAGCGGGAGCGGACCCGCGTGATGTGGCCCAGGACCAGGTCGTCGATGATTCCTTCTTCGATCCACTGCCGCCATTGAATCCTCATGTTTCCGAAGGGTGGACCGATGTAATCACCCTGCTGCACGCCGATTGAGAGCTTCTGTCCCTTCGTCTTGAGGTGGGCCTTCAACTCCCGGAGAAAGAGGGTCAAGTACTCGCCCCGGAGCTCGCGCCATTTTTCCACGTCGAAGTCTTCGCGCATGATGTCCCGGCCGTAACGGCGCTTGTACTCCTCCACGATGGGCTCGTTGAAACCGTATTGATCCGCGTGGTCCGGCGGCAGGCCGTGGGACCGGATGCTCAGGAAGACCCCGTCGAAATCGAATCCGTCCGAAAAGGTCCGGATGACCTTGTTGATCATGTAGTCGCGCACCTCGGGGTAGGCATACTCCATGACGTGCCACTGGTACTTGCGTTCGTTGGTGGTCAGGGTCCGGTCGTGGACCAGGAACCGCGGGTTCGCCTTGGTGAACTTGGTGTGCCACGGCCAGAAGGCCCGCCCGGTGGGACCGAAGTCGAACACGTTCACGTCCGGAGGCCGCCCCTCGTCCGTGGGTGCGATCCACATGAAGACCTCGATTCCCGCGGCCTTCAGCGCATCCACGGCGGTCTTGACGAGTCCCTCCTTCCAGGCCCGCCGGGTGATCTTGATCCACTCCCGCAGGTACTCGTTCTTTCCGTCCACGGTGATGTCGGCATACAGAACCACCCGGAAGTCGTCGACGCGGAACAGGACCTTGTCGACGCCGTTCCGCTTCCAGTTCCGGGTCGCCTCCAACACCTTCTCGGGGGTATCCAGCTTGGCCACCCCTGTCGCCATGTGGATCACATCGCCCCAACTGATGGTGAGGAACTTCTCCTTTTCCTGGCCCCAGGCGGTTCCGGCCAAACTGAGTCCCATCAGAAGCAAAGTCCAAGCTCTCATGATTGATTCCTCCTACACCCAACCGGGGTGCAATCCGACTTTCGTCACTGAGGTTCGTAAACGCGGACGGTCTCCCGGTCGGAATCGACTTCCACCCAGTCCCCGTCTGCGATCCAGTTCAGGTCCGCGGGTTCGACCTGAATCACGGGGATCCCGGCGATGACGCACCCAAGCACCGAAGGCGGGTCCGCCTCCAGGTTGATGAGGGCGGCCGGCGCCGTTCCCTCCATGCCGGCGACCCGGACGTGCATGGTGTTGCCCGACGAGCCGGTGCCCGAGGGCATGACCAGAACCCTTCCCGACAGGTTCCGGTCGTAGAGCGGATGCTCAACGTCGATCACCTTGCCGCTGGCCGGATCGAATTCCGACCGGAAACAGAGAGGCGTGTCGCTCACCATGGCCCGGCCCTTGGCCTGTCCCGGCACGATCCTCTTCCCGCGGATGACCTGTTTCTCTTTCAGACGAGCCACCTTCCCGTGACGGCCGCATCGATGCAGCCCTCAAGGGGCAGGACCCCGGTGCGCGAGGCCAACGCGCTGCGGCCGTAAAACGCCTGCTTGAACGAGTTGGAGACGTAGTTGCGGGGACGCGCGTGGCCCAGGGCGCCGGGGCAGATGTCCGACAGAATGTGCCCACCGGCCTCCTCGATCACCCCGGCGTACCCCTGGCTCCGGGCGTCGACCAGCGTGTGCCGGGAGGTGCAGACGATGAGCTTCACTCCCGGAGCCACTCGCTGGTGGGACAATACCCGGGAGATCTCCCGGAGCTCGTCCAGGGAACTGAAGGGACATCCCAGAGCCACCGTGTCGATGGGTTCTCCCTTCTCCATCCGGTTCATCTTCCGGTACGTGGTCCGGAGGTCGTCCCGGTCGAAGCTCAGCGATTCGACCGACTGGCCCGGGTCCAGCGCCTCGTCCACCGTGGGCGCTTCGGGCGTCAAGCCCGCGATGTGGAACATGGTGGTGCCCCGGCCAGCATAAGGCAGAGAGGCCGAGAGCTGCTTGGCCTCGGCCGGTGCGATTCGCTCGATCCCTTCGAGCACGGGAATTCGCGAGCCGGCTTGCTCCCCCACGTAATAACCGAGGGGGCCCCAGTCGCTGACCGATTGCATTTCGACCCGGAGCTCAACTCGCACCGCCGCCTTGCGATTCTGGTCCAGCAGGGCGCCGAACTCGGGGACCCAGCCCAGGAACGCCGCCGCCAGCGAACTCTCCATGCCGTTGCGGTTGGTGCGGGCTCCCAGCATGGCGTTGGAGTAGACCACGGCCGAAGACTCGGTCCAGGCACAGATCTCACCGAACTCGGGAACCGCTCCCACCTGGTACGGAGCACACGACCAGGTCGTCCGCACCCCGGCGCGGGCGGCCATGGCGTGCAGTTCCTGCTGAAAGTTCAGTTCCTTCTCCGTCAGCCCCTTCTCCCGCAGGACGGCCAGGTCGGTGCAATTGGCGTGGGTGAGGGTGATGCACTCGACCTGGTGGCTGCACAGCTCCCGGAACTCGTCCAGGTAGGTGTCCAGCGTCCGCTCCGAGATTCCCTTCAGGCAAGGCGTCCTCAGGATACAGTGGACGTTGGTGACGGGCACCAGCCGAGTGGCGCCCAGCGCCTCTCCCCAAAGGATCGACCATTCGAGATACCGGGACAGAAGTTTTCCACGCTCTCCTTCGAGAACGGCCTTCTGTTCCTCCGTCAACTTCATGCGGCCTGTCTCTCGATATTGATATGCCCGTTCCCCGCCCTCTTCAAAATCCCCTCGCCTTGTCGCAGACGAACCGGAGCGGTTCTCCGGCCAGGTAGCGCCTCAGATTATCCTTGAAGATCTCCCGGCGGCGCTGCCACATCTGGGGGGAGTCGGCGGAGACATGGGGCGAGATGATCACGTTGGGCAGGTCCCAAAGCGGACTCTCCGGGGCCGGCGGCTCAGGTTCGGTGGCGTCCAACGCGGCGCCGCCCAGGTGTCCCGAGCGAATCGCCTCGGCCAGGGCGTCTTCGTCGACGATCCCCCCACGGGAAACCAAGACCAGGTGGGCGCCCCGCTTCAGACGAGCCAGGCGGCCCGCGTCGATCAGCCCGCGCGTAGAATCGACCAGCGGCGCCGTCACCACGAACCAGTCGCTGATGGCCAGCATGTCGTCCAGGCGGTCGGGACCCCACACCTCCCGCACCCCGGGCGGAGGAGCCATCTGCATGACATCGACGCCGTAGACCTCCATGTCGAATCCGGCGGCCCGCTTGGCCACGGCCTTTCCGATGTCCCCCATGGCCAGGATCCCCATGGTGGTGCCGGCCAGCTCGGTCATCCGGCCGAAATATTTGTTGGTGTCCCAGTTTCGCGCCCGCTGGTCCTCCAGCAACTCGGGGACGCAGTGGGCGAAGGCCAGGACCATGGCCATGGCATGGTCCGCCATGGCGATGACGTGGGTCTCCCGGGCGTTGGTCATGACCACGTCGCTCTCGACGAGTCCCGGGGCGTTATTGAGAATGTGGTCAAAACCGATCCCCACGAAGTGAAACCAGCGGAGCTTGCGGGCCGCCTTGAGAACTTCCTCCGTGATCAGGCCGAACTGGACTTCGGCATCGGGGGCCTCCCGCAACTGCTCCTCCGGCGTATAGGCGGTTCGAAACTCGACCTCCGGGAAGCTCTCCCGCAGTTCCTCGACGAATCCTGGTCCAATCCTGTGGGTGATGACGACTTTCATGTTCTGAACTGCTCCTCCATCACGGGCTGTTTCCTCCCCGACCCTCTCCGGCATCGACGCGGTATTTCTCGAACCAGGCCAGGATATAGCTGACCTTGGCGACCAGATGGCTGGGACGCTGGGCGATGCCGTGGGACGCCCCGGGAATCCGCACCATGGCCGTGTCCACCTTGCGTAGTTTGAGGGCTTGATAGTACTGCTCCGTCTCCGAGATGGGCGTCCGCAGGTCCGACTCTCCGGTGAGCAGCATGGTGGGTGTCGTGACGTTTCCCACCAGGGAGAGCGGAGAGTACTTCCAGTAGGTCTCGTAGTCCTCCCAGACCGGGGCCGGCATCCAATACTTGCTGAAGGTGACGTAGATGTCGCTGGTGCCGCTGACGCTGATCCAGTTGATGACCGGCTTGGACGCCACCGCCGCCCGGAAACGGTCCGTCTTGCCCACGATCCAGGCCGTGAGGACCCCTCCCCCGGAACCACCGGTCACGAAAAGGTTGTTCGAATCCACATAGCCTTGTTCCAGCACGAAGTCCACGCCCCCGATCAGATCGTCGTAGTCCTGGCTCGGGTAGTTCTGGTGGATGAGGTTGGCGAACCGGGCGCCGTAGCCGGTGCTGCCCCGGGGATTCGTGTAGAGCACCACGTAGCCGGCCGAGGACATCAGTTGAAGCTCGACACTGAAATAGGGTCCGTAATAGGCGTAGGGACCTCCGTGGATTTCCAGGATCAGGGGATACTTCCGGGACGGATCGAAATCGGGAGGCTTGATGATCCAGCCGTCGATGGGACGGCCGTCCACCGGCGAGTCATAAGTGATCGGCTCCACCGGACCCAGCGTCCTGTGGGTCAGCAGGTCCTGGTTCAGACGGGTCAGACGACGGGCCTTGCCGGCGGCGGGAGCGAAACCCACGTCAGGAGGTCTTTGGGTCGATGCGGCTGTGTAGACGACGCCATCCCGTCCTGCCCGGTAGGCGCCCGCCCCATAGGGGCGCCCCAGGGAGAGGCCGCCCGCGTCGTTGACCACAGGATTGATCTCGCCGTCGAGGCCGACCAGAGCGACCCGAGTCGAGCCCTCATCCCCGTAAAGGACGTAAATGCCGTCGCCGTCGGGATGCCACTGGGGACTGGAGACGGAACGGTCCAGGCCCTGAGTCAGAGCCCGCCGATTGCCTCCCTCTCGATCCATGAGGTAGAGAACCCGGGTGGCGTAGCTCAATCCCAGGTCGTCATACCCGGTGTAGGCGATGGTCTTGCCATCCGGAGAAACGGCCGGGTCCGAGTCGGGTCCTTTGCGGTGGGTCAGGGTCCTGATTTCGCCCGTCAGGGACACCTCGTGGAGTTCCGACTCCCGGGGTTCGTACTCCCAGTTCGGGGAGCGATTGGAGCTGATCAGGATCCCGGTGCTCTCAGGCAGCCAGACCGGGGGACCCGAGTTGTATTCCCCCCGGGTGAGCTGCCGCGGCGTGCCCCCGTCCTCGTCCAGGAGAAAGAGCTGGACCTGCCCTTCCTCCAGCAATCCCTGGCCGTCGCGGCGATACTGAACGCTCCGGATCTCCCGGGGCCGAGGGGCCCATTTGGCGCCTTCGGGCGGGGACGGCAGCTGCACCATCGGTTGCCGGTTCCCGGGCACGAACTGGGTGAAGGCGATCCATTTCCCATCCGGGGACCAGGCGGGGTTCGAAGGTGCCCGCGTCAGGTGGGTCAGCCGCGCTGTCTGCCGCGTGTCCATCCACATCACATAGAGCTGTGGACTCCCCTCGGCGTCGGAAACGTACAGGAGCCGCCCTCCGTCGGACGAGAGGCGGGGAGAGGCGTATCGGGCCGAGCCGGAGAGCAGCGGCCGATGGCCGGTTCCATCCAAATCGACGGTCCAGACGCTGCTCCGGCGCCGGTCCGTCATCACGTCCATGGAATTGCGCATGTAGATCACGCGGCGGCCGTCCGGCGTGAAACGGGGATCGGAAGCCCATTCCAACTCGAAGACGTCCCGGGGCTCGAATCGCTCCAGTTCCCTGGCCCAGAGCCGTGGATGGAGGGGCAGACCAGCCCAGAGCGACAAACTGACAATCAGAAGGAAGGACCGAAGCATGACCATTTCCGCAACCCTGCCCGCACCATTCGACGCCGTCTCGTGAACCGCTATCATTCTGCGCTTCGCCTCGGGACTCCACAAGAGGAAGGAATGACGTAGGGGCACCCCTTGTGGGTGCCCGCTATCCGCTGTCGCCCCTTACTGATCGGACCGGGGAGGGCGACCACAACGGTCGCACCTACCCCCATCCATTGCAAATTCGACCGATTCCAGGACGCGTGAGGAGTGAGAAGTGAGAGTGAAGAATCGGCGCAGGTTGGGCCAAGAGGCGTTGGGGTCGTTGCCCGATTTCGGGGGCTTGGTGTAAGTTGTGCCCATGATTCGCACAATCGAGTGGACCGACGAGGGCGTGGTCATGATCGACCAGCGCCTGCTTCCGACCCAGGAGATCTACAACACCTACACCACCGTCGAAGGGGTGGCCGAGGCCATCCGGAGCATGGTGATCCGGGGAGCCCCGGCCATCGGCGTGGCCACCGCCATGGGCCTGGCGTTGGGGGTGAAGAACCTGAGGTCCGACGAGGATCTGGAATCGGCATGGCAGAACATCTGCGAGACCATCCGGGTGACCCGGCCCACCGCCAGGAACCTGTTCTGGGCATTGAACGGATGGACCGGGTGTTCCGGGCCCACGGCGGTTCTCTGGCCGAGGTTCAGGACGCCTTGGCGAGGGAAGCCCAGGAGATGCACCGGCAGGACATCGAGATCAACCAACGAATCGGCCGCCACGGACAGCAGTTGCTCGCGCAGGGCTCGACCGTGCTGACCCACTGCAATGCCGGCGCCCTGGCCACGGCCGGATACGGAACGGCGCTGGGGGTCATCCGCGCGGCGGTCGAGGCCGGGAAGGGCATCCAGGTCTTCGCCGACGAGACACGGCCTTTTCTGCAAGGGGCGCGTCTCACCTCCTGGGAGATGGTCCGGGAAGACATTCCCTGCACCCTCATCACCGACAACATGGCGGGCTATTTCATGCAGGCGGGAAGAATCCAGGCCGTGGTGGTGGGCGCCGACCGGATCGCCGCCAACGGCGACACCGCCAACAAGATCGGCACCTACGGCGTCGCCGTGCTGGCCAGGGAGCATGGGATCCCCTTCTACGTGGCCGCCCCTCTCTCCACCATCGATATGGGCACACCCACGGGCGCCCAGATCCCGATCGAGGAGCGGGACGTGGCCGAGATCACCCGGATGGCCGGACAGGACCTGGCTCCCGAGACCGTCCAGGTCGCCAACCCCGCCTTCGACGTGACTCCCAACCGCCTGGTCGACGGCATCATCACCGAGGAGGGCGTGGCCCGATCGCCTTACGTCGAGTCGCTGGCCGGCCTCTACCGGAAGGCTGCTGGTGATCGTTCTGGGGATTGAGACCAGCTGCGACGAGACCGCGGCGGCGCTGGTCGAAGACGGACGAACGATCCTCTCCAGCGTGGTGGCCTCCCAGGTGGACGTCCACTCCGTCTACGGGGGGGTGGTCCCGGAATTGGCCAGCCGGGAACACGTGTCCAACATCAACACCGTCGTCGATCTCTGTCTGGAACGGGCCTGGAACCGGAGGTCGGCTTGGGAACGGGTGGACGGCATCGCCGTGACCCGGGGCCCGGGTCTGGTGGGAGCTCTGCTGGTCGGAATGGCCTACGCCAAGGCCCTGGCCTTCGCGCTGGAGATTCCCCTGGTGGGGGTCAACCACCTGGAAGGGCATATTCGATCTGTCCCCTTGGAGCATCCGGAGGCGGAGCTTCCGGCCCTGGCCCTGGTGGTGTCGGGTGGGCACACGAGCCTCTTCTATCTGGAGAATCAGAATTCCTGTCGAGAAATCTCTCGAACCCGAGACGATGCCGCCGGTGAAGCCCTGGACAAGCTCTCGAAGGCGCTGGGCCTGGGATACCCCGGGGGCCCCGTCATCGATCGTCTGGCCCCGCTGGGGAACCCGAAAGCGGTGAGGTTTTCGCTCCCGAGAATCAAGAGCGGAGCGCTGGACTTCAGCTTCAGCGGAATCAAGACGGCGGCCCTTCGCCATTGCCGGTTGGCGGAGATCAATCCCGTGGAGCCTGAATACGCCAAGCGTCCGGAGCGGATGCCGACGGCGTTGTTGGACCTGGTGGCCAGCTACCAGAAATGCGTCGTGGACCAGCTTCTGGATCGGCTGGAAAAAGCCTGGAAACGACACGACGTGCGTTCCCTTCAGATCTCGGGCGGAGTCTCGGCCAATAGCGAACTCCGCCGCCGGGCAGCAGACTATTTCCGGGACCGCGCTCCCGTCTACTTTCCTTCCCTACTTCTTTCCACCGACAACGCGGCCATGATCGCCGCCACCGGACACCGGCGCCTCGCCGCAGGGGAGCAGGATTCGTGGGACCTGACCGCCGAGCCCAATCTGCCCGTCTGAACCGGTTTCTCCCGTACGGCGCCCGAACAGCAAATTCGTGTTTTGGCTCCCCCCGTCGTTTGGTTGACTGATGCACCTCTCCCAACGGGGAATCTTCTGCTTCGCCTCCCCACAATCGCGGCCGAGGCCGCATGACCGGAAAAGGCTATGAACCAGGACTACCGAAACTTCGTTGAGCAGCTGACCGAAACCCGGCGCCATTTCGACGTGGTGGGCGAAGCCTTACGGGACGAGATCCAGCTTGTGGCCGAAGGAGAAATGAACCTGGAAAAAGGCCTCGGAGGCATCCGTCAGGAAATGTCGGTGGAACTCTCCCTGGTCAAGGCCATGCTCCGGCTGTCCCATGCGGATCTGAAGCACCGCATCTCCTGTCTGGAAAGGACCGTGGAGGCGTTGATCCGGGAATCGAACCCCTGACGGGTCCGAAGTGGTCGTCCCTTTGAGGGTCGGCCCGCTCGATCTTGCCGGACGGCAAGGGAGTGGGACCAGTCCTACTCGGTGCCGATCGCGGCCAGGATACCTTCCAACGCCTGGTTGACCTTGGACTTGCTGTGCGCCTCCAGGGAGTCGTCATAGTCCGTGAGCCGGGCCAGAACCAGGTTGCGGGACGGAATCACCACCGTGCTCTGTCCACCGGCCCCGGCCGCGTAATAGGCGTCCTCCGGCGCTGCCCAGTTCCTCTTGGTGTTGACCCACCACATGCCGCCGTACCGGGGCACGCTCTCGCCCCGGTTCTCCTCGTTCTTCCAGGCCGGGGCCGGAGTCTGCACGAAGTCGACGAACTCCTCGGAGAGGAGCCGCTTCCCCTGCCACATCCCTCTTTGCAGGTAGAGGAGGCCGATCCGGGCCCAGTCCCGCGGCGTTCCGTGCTCGTAGCCGGAGAGGACGAAGTTTCCATAGGGGTCGGTGTCCAAGACCATGCGCCGGATCCCGATCTGGTCGAAGAGGGCCCGCTGGGGGTAGGTCAGATACTCCTGGCCCTGTTCGTGGACGGTCCTTTTGACGATGTAGCCCAAGGTCAGGGGATCGCAGTTGCGGTAGCGGCCCACCGTGTTGGGCGGGAACTGGAGGGGCCGGCTCACCACGTAGCGAAAGACGTCGATGGCGCCCACATAGGGGTAGTAGTGATCCGGGTACTCGGGACCCACCTCCGAGCGCCCTTCGGGACTGGTCACCAGCCTCTCGTAGAGCGTGAACTCGAGTCCGCTGGACATCCGCATCAAGTCGGCGATGGTGATCTTGGACCGTTCGTCGCCGGGCCCCTGCCACTCGGGGACCGGAGCCGGAGCCTCCAGCTTCAGCAGACCTTCCTGCTCGAGGCGGCCGATGAGCGTCCCGGTCAGGCTCTTCCCCTGGGACCAGCTCTCCATCAGCGTGTCCTTGGTGATGCCTTCGGCGTAGCGCTCGGCCACCAGCCGGCCCTTGTAGACCACCACCAGGCCGGCGGTTCGAGACGGCGGCTCGAAGGCCACTTCCACCGCCGCCTTCAGCTTCTCCTCGTCCACCTCGGAGGGCAGCGGATCGTCCGGCAGGAGATCGCCCATGGGCCAGGGCAGGGTTTCCGCATCGGGAAGAGAGGTTCGGACCGGAACCGGATCGAAATAGATGCCTTCGTGGTCTTCGGGATGGATGATGCAACCCTGGTCCCCATAGAGCTTGGCCGTCCGCGTGAGGGAGCCACGCAGAGTGGCCCGAACCAGACGGTTCTCATGGTCGATGGACTCGGTGACCTGCGCCATGTCCTGGGCCGGGAGGCGCACCAACGCTCGTGTGACTCTGCGGCTGTGTTCGATCGCCACCTCGTCTTCCATTTTCGAGACGAAGACCGAAGAGCAGAGAAGCTTGGCGTAACCCGCCACGCCCAGGCTGCCGATATCCTGGTCCTTGGCTTCCGGGATGGGTTTGGACGCGGGCTCGTCGCCGGGGCCGGCGCAGGAGGCGCCTGCAAACAAGCCAATCATCAGAACCAAGAGGAATGAACCCAGAGAGACGATGGAACGACACCTGGAAGACAATTTCTGTTGAAACATGCGGCGTACTCTACTACGCCCCTGCCAAACAAGTCCCGCACCCCCGAGAGACCGGCCGAGTCACGCGAAATCGGACGGCTCCAGATCCTGGGCAAGGGGACGAAACGAGAACCAGCGGGAGACGGAATCCGCCGGCACTCGGCGCGAAGCCTGAATCCACTCCCGTTTCCGGAGGAAGCGCTTCCTGAGCCTCCACACCTGCCGGAAGGCGCCCAACGAAGACCGCTCACGCAGGAGGACGTACGCAATGATCCCCAGATCCCGAATCCACATGTAGGGGAAACACCTGCGCCGGACTGCCGGGTCCAGGTTCTTGATTCTCATCAGGTACCGGTTCTTGAGCGAGTGGTAGTTGATGTGGGGGGCGAGACGAGCGCGGCGAGAGGGGAGCACCCGGCGCAGGTGCAGGCCCTGGGCAGCCGGTTCGTAGAGTGCCCGCCACCCCCGGAGTTGAGCCCTCCAGGCCAGATCCGCGTCCTCCCGGTAGGCGAAGAATTCCTGATCCAGGTATTCGTCCCCGTAGCGGACGTCCTCCAGCATTTCGCGGGTGCAGAGGAGCGCGGCCTCCGCTGATTCCGAACACCAGTTGGCGCCGGTCGTACTGGCCCCGGTCCGGCTGCTGGCTGCCCCGGTCGAAATGCCGCTGGGTGGGAGTGAAATAGATGCCGGTCGTGTCCAGTACCGGATACCCTCCCGTATGAACGGCACGGCCTTCGGCATCCATGCGAAACAGCTTCCCACCGGCCATTCCCACCCGCTTGACGCCGGCCATGGATTCGGTGAGCGTCTTCAGGTACCGCTTGGAGAGAATGACGTCGGGATTCAGGATGAGGACGTGGTCGAACCCGCCCTGGCGAAGGTGGAAATTGTGACCGTGGCTGAAACCCCGGTTCTCGCTGGAACGGTGCAGCCGGGCCCCGTGGTTCAGTGCCACCCGGCAGCTGTCGTCTCGGGAGGCGTTGTCGTAGACGCGGATCTGCACCGGAACGTCCTGCTCCCGCACCGAGCGCAGGCAGGCGTCCAGATGCGCCTCGCTGTCGTAGGTGACGATGCTGACCAGGACGGGAGGAATCGCCATTACGCCGGGACTATTTCGCGAAGCCGGTTACGCTCGCCCCATTTCACCGCAGTTTCCACACCGCATGGACCACGCCGGGTGAACGGTTATTCCGCCGGGCCGATCCGTGGTTCATAGTCCAATATTGGAGACCGCGACGAGGCACGTCGAGCATCGGTAAACGCGGGGGAGATTGGAGACCACTCTATCCGTCGAGTGAGACTCTTCAAATCAGGTGCCGAAAAGACGTATCGTTCATCGTAGTGCCGAAACAATGCTTCAAAGAAACGCTCGAGTCGTAGCGGGCTGTCGCTGGGTGGAAATTCCTCCAGCACATCCCCGGGCCGTCTCCGGTTGGACTCAACCAGACCTAGAGCCACGGCCTCGTAGCGACTGACGTCGTTCCGAATACCGCGCCGTTCCGTCAATTCCCTTAGGGCCGCATGAAATCGAACAATCGAAGGAACAGGGTGGCCGTCAGGAGCGATGGCTATATCATTGGGCTGGAGAACGCGTCCCGGCGTCGTTTCTGAGGGCTCCAATTCGACCGATTCACCAATCCCCTGGTTGGCACGCATCACGAACATGTAACCGAAAACCATGGCCGGATAGGTTATGTGCAGATTCGTGCAATCGCCGACGGCTTCTTCCATACGGTTGGTGAGGTTTCGATAGGCACCAATCGCTCCCTTGCATGAAACGGCCATCACCGGACCAATCCCATTCTTGGTGACAACGACATCCACGTTCTTGGTCTTGAGCCCACCAAGAATCGTACGCTCGCCACCCTTTCCCGCATCACGGTTATGGCTTATCTCGAACCCACCCTTAGTCTTGCGGATTTTGAACGGTGGTCGTGGAGTAATCTCTTCTGGTCTGAAGCCACCCTCCAGCACCAGGCGGCAGGCAACATACCAGTGCAATGGCTTGATGTGATGCTGTGATTGGGTCTTACCGCTAAAGGTCGCAAAATGCCTTAACGCCTCCCCGCGTGAAATCCACGTACAAATGCTGCCGAAAAACGCGCCAGCTCTCTGGTTATCTGCCACGGCTGTAGTGTCTCCAGGAGCGCATCGTTGCGAGAGCTTCATTCACGATTTGTTCATCCAAGCGCGCCAAGCAAGACGGAGCGGGCAGGACAATTCGCGCCGCTTCTCTCGGCTCCAGCTTCAGCATTCCCCCTCCGAGCGGGTGCCCTTCAAGTTCGCAACTCAACTGGACGAATGCACTATTCCATAGCGCCTCTATCTGATGACCGGTCACACCGGGTTTGAGCTGAATGCCGTGCACCGTATTCGTGCAGGTGCAGTTCGCATCATTGCGGGCCAAACTCGGCTGGACTCCCGACATATAGCTGAGAAAGAAATCAGGAATCCACACGCCCGGCACGACGTACCAGGGACTACGGATCCGACATTTGTAAGATTGGCGCGCGGCTCTACCGGCGGCGCTGTCCAGGTAATGCCGGATCGTATCCGGCAACTTCATATCCCTCGACAAGTGGAGCAACCACATGGGGGCGTCTGCGCGCCGCCACCGCTCGACCGTCGCCGCATCCACCCGGCGTGACCTCAACACACGGCTGTTGCGAACAGTTGGATGGAGCAATGTATCCGATATACCCGATCTTTCGGCTTCGGACGGACGGAGATGGAAGAAGTCATTGGCACCGGTGACGTAGCCAGTTCCAATTCGACCCGAGTCTCCCAGCCTCGTTGAGTCTCGATCTACCGCAGCTTCACGGTAAAGATTTCGTGCTGGGCGGGACATGATGAACGGCCGCAATCGGCACCCCCAACTTGTGCGCCAATCTGTGACAGACACGGCCTCATATTGGCGCGGTGGGACCTTCATTGCGCCGAAGCGTTCAAGGGCTGTGAAACGAATTTCGGTGCTTTGTCCGCCACAGCCACCAGCGTACAGAAGCCAACAATCTTCAGACAGCGTCGGGAAAAGCTTCGACCGTACCGCAACGACATGGACGACGGAAAAACGCTCGACGAGATATTCGATCACGGGCGCGCCATAGGGTGCGTGGCCGATCTCGGCGGGAACAACGAAGGCCATCCGGCCTCCACGCGCCACAAGTGAAGCTGCGGTGACAAGAAACGGGGCCCAGGACGAGGTTAGGCCAGTGAAATTGGCACCGAGTACTCGGCACAAGGTCAAGGCTCGCGCGCGAGTTTCTCCCTTGAACATCTGATAGCGGATGAATGGTGGGTTGCCTGCCACACAATCGAAGCGGTCTGATGTTTGGGCCGCCCAGGCAAAGAAGTCGCCGTCGTGGATAAGAGCGCGGGGCGCCCGTGACGTTGCGGCCTCGACCGAGGCCGAATTCCACTCGATCCCGACACTATTGGGATGATTGGCGATAAATCGCCCGTCGCCACAAGATGGATCCAGCAGTCGATCTTCTTCGCGTCGGATTACCCAGTTCAGCAGTGTCTCAACGACCGATTCGGGCGTATAGTAGGCACCGTTCTGCTTCTGAGTTTTTGGCATTAGGTTCTGGAACTTATCGTCGCCAGCGAAGAGTGGTCGGCAATAGCTTCTGCCCGTTCGTTTCATGACAACCTCGACCATTCATGGTCTCACACGAGGCTGATATATCAGGCACGCCTTCCCGTCTATCGTCGAACTCCCGATTGGTACCGACTTTTGGGCACGCACCTGACTGACGCGCTCCCCGATTCGGAAGTGTTTCGGCTCAGATTGAACACTTAACGCCAGCGGCTGATCACGCTGCGCCGTACCAGGGCACCCAGCCGAATCAGGGGCCACAGGAGCGGATAGGCCGTCTTGTGGTGCTTGGCCAGATACCGGAGCATGTTGCGGGTGTAGATCTCCACGAAATCCGCGTATCTCAGACGATCCAGGGAAGAGCCGCCCAAGTGGGTCCCGACCCGGATCTGGGGAAAATGGAGAATCTCCCAGCCGGCGTCCGGAAGCCTGCGGCAGAAGTCCACGTCCTCGAACCAGGCCGGATGGAACCGGCGGTCAAAACCGCCGAGGGCTTCCCACGCCCGGCGCCTCAGCATCCAGAATGCGGCCGCCGGCTGCTCCACTTTCACCGCTTGCCTGGAGGAAGCTTCCCCCGGGGGATCGGCACTACGGTTCAAACCGGCGAGCGCCAGCAGTTCGTCCACGAAGACGGCGTCCCGGAGCAGACTCCACGGACCCGGAAGCGGACGAATCTGGGGGGTCCTCGAGGAGCGGGAGAGAAGAGTCCCGGTGGCGATCCCGCAACGCGGCCTTTCCTCGACTTCGTGACAGAGGGTTTCCACCGACTCGGGATGCAGGGTGACGTCGGGGTTCAACAGCAGGACCCAGGGCGTCGAGACCCGAGCGATTCCCCGGTTGGCCGCGCCGGCGAAGCCCAGATTCTCCCCGGCCTCCACCAGTTCGACCCCGTGCCTTCCCCGGGCCGGACCGGCGCTTCCGTCCTGCGACGCGTTGTCGACCACCACGACCTGGGCCCATCCCTTCCCCAGCGGTTCCATCGACTCCAGCAGCTGCTCCAGGCAGGAACCGCTGTTCCAGTTGACGATGACGGCGCTCAGATCCAAGGCGGTGTCCATGGAAAATCATCAGACCTGCGGGCGGTCGCCATCCCGGAAGCGGCGGAATCGGGGCGTGACCGCCCAGCGCATCATCCCGTAGACCAGGTCCGGACTGGTCAAATCCAGGATGTAGGCGTTGTCGATCCAGTCCTCGATGGTGTGTTCCCAGATGTTTCCCCGGGCGACGGCGGTGGAAATGGAATAGCTGCCCGGCCGCAACTCGGGGATTCGAAACCGGAAGCCCACCGTCAGCACCTCTCCCGTTCGCGCCGGCGGCAGGTCCAGACCGGCGTAGGAGGTGTTGGACGAAGTGATCTCCACGCCCATGCGGTCCCGAACCGTGAAGCCGATGATGGGGTTCTCCAGATCCTTCAGGATCCGCACCGAGATCAGCAGGTGGACCTCTTCCCCGATCTGCGCCTGATTCAGGACCCGTCCGTCGGGAGAGTGGATCAGGACCCCCATGATGCTGGCGCCCCCGTCACCGTAGCGGTTGTGCACGTGAGGCACGGTACGGACAATCCGGAGTCGATCATCCTCCCCGGCGCCGCTCCATTGGAGCCTCTCTCCCTCCTGCCCCGCTTGTCTCGCCGCGACCAGGGACTGATACCGCTGGACCACCCGTTCCGGCGAGCCGTCCTCCAGAATTCTCCCCCGCTCCAACAGGATGGCCCGGTCGCAGAACTGGGTGACCGCCTGCAAATCGTGGCTGACGAAGAGAATGGTCTTGCCCCGGCTGCGCAGATGACGGATCCGCTGAATGCACCGGTGCTGGAAGATAAGGTCGCCGACCGCCAGGGCCTCGTCCACCAACAGAATGTCCGGTTCCACGTGGACTGCCACGGAGAAGGCAAGCCTCATGAACATTCCGGTGGAATAGACCTTGACCGGCTGGTCCACGAATTCGCCGATCCGGGCGAACTCCAGAATGTCGTCCTGGCGTTCCTCCATCTGCGGCTTCGTGAACCCCATGACGGCGCCGGTCATGAGCATGTTCTCCCGGCCCGTGAACTCGGGATTGAACCCGGAACCCAGCTCCAGCAGGGCCGAGACCGTCCCCCGGACAAACGAGTCACCTCTGGTCTGCCGATGGATTCCGGCCAGCAACTGCAGCAGGGTGCTCTTGCCCGATCCGTTCCGGCCCACGATGCCCAGCGTCGTCCCGGCAGTCACTTCCAGATCAATCTCCCGCAGGGCCCAGAACTCCCGGTGCAGGCGTTTTCTCTCCCCCAGAAACAGTTCCAGGAACTTGTGGCTCGGACGTTGGTAGATCCGGTATTTCTTGGAGACCTGCCTCAGGCTCACCACCGGCGGCAACTCAGAGGGCATCGGCGAACTCCCGCTTCATCCCTCTGAAGGCCAGGCCACCCAGGAAGAAAGTCGCCAGCGAAAGGCCGGCCAGCACCAGCCATGACTCGGGCGCCGGGATCCGTCCCTCCAGCAGCAGCAGGCGGTAACCCTCCACGACGTGGGTCAGCGGGTTCAGCCGCAGCCAGGGCTGGAACCGGGGCGGCACCATCTCCACCTGGTAGAAGATGGGAGTGAACCAGAACCAGAAGACCAGCAGCACCGAAAGCACCTGCGCCGTATCCCTCAGGAAGACCTGCAGGGCCGCCAACAGCCAGCCCAGGCCCAGCGCCAGCAGCAGCAGCCAGAAGAACCATGCCGGCAACAACAAGGCGGTCCAAGTCAACAGTTCGAGATAGAGGAGTACCGACAGGAGCACGGCCAGCCCGAACAGATGCGTCACCAGGTTGGAGGCGGCCAGCGTCAGGGGCAGGACTTCCGAGGGGAAGAGAGTCTTTTGAATAAGATTCCTCTGCTCCACGACCGAGGTGCAGGAACGCTGCAACGTGTCCTGGAAGTAGAGCCAGGGCAGGAGTCCACAGAAGAGGAAGACGGCGAAGCTGTCGGTCCCCGCCAGGCGGGGCCGGACCCGGAAGATGAACTGAAAGACGAAGGTGTAGGCCGCCAACAGCACCAGGGGATGGAGCACCGACCAGCAGAGTCCCATGACCGAGCCCACGTAACGGCTCCTCAGGTCCCGCCTCACGAAGGTCCAGATCAGGTGCCTCCGCACCACGAGTTGGATGAGGAAGCTGGACAGGATCTGGAACGGTACCATGACCTTCACTTGGGAGTTGACCTCGTTGCGGCTGGCGTGTCCGGGTTTCCTTCCGGACCGTATGTTAACAGTCCGTGGCGAAAGTCCCACCAAGTACCGAGTCGGCGACACTCGAAAACCGTGGCCGCTTTGGTATCATCGGCAGCGATCGCGGTTCGGGCAGGCCGGTTCGGATCAACGTTCAGCGGAGTAAGGATCTTGGCAGAGAACATCCTGGCCCTGGATTTTGACGGCGTGATCTGCGACAGCGCCCGGGAATGCCTCTACACGGCATACGCGTGCTACGGACCTGTCGCGGGATTCCAGCCCGCCTCCAACTTGAGGGAGATTTCCCAGAATGTGCGGGGCCCGTTCCTCCGAATGCGTCCCTTCGTCCGGGACGGGAAGGACTACATCGTCATCCTGAATCTCATCCTGGGTCAGGAGAGGGTCTCCCGGCAGCGGGACTTCGACCGGCGCTCCCAGGAACTGCTGCCGGATCTCTGCGCCTCCATGGGAGTCTCCAATCCCCGGGCGTTGGAGGAGGTGTTCCAGGAACACCGGAGATCACTGCGCCAACGGGACGAGGCGTCATGGATGGACATGAACCCGCTCTACGCCGGCGTGGAAGCAGGGCTGAGGTCCTGCCGGAGCCGCTTCGACCGGATCTACGTCACCACCTCCAAGCCCAGCGATGCAGCCGTCAAGATCCTCCATTATCGGAAGATCGATCTCGCCACGGACCAGGTCTACGGGTACGACCGGGTCCGCCGCGCCCGTGGCAAGAACGGGCACCTGGCCCATCTGCATGACCTGACCGGAACACCCTACTCCCACATCCACTTCGTCGATGACCAGGTCTCCCACCTGCAATCGGCGTCGGAGCTGGGAGTCGGCTGTTACCACGCCACTTGGGGATACACGACTCCGGAACAGGTCAAGGATGGGATCTCGGCGTCGGTGACTCCCCTGCAGGAAGATTCGGTGGCCCACTGGATGCGTCGGCTGCTGGACTGACCTCTACCAGCCCGTGGCAAAAGTCGCCACGGCATCCGACCGTACCTGCATCCCGGCGGACTGCGTTGCTATCGGCTCACATACTCCCGGTATGCTCCCGAATCGCGCCTTGTCCGGCGGGCGCAGGAACGGTCTCGGTGCTCGCGGGACTTTCACCACGGACTGCTACCGATCAGGAAGTTTCCGGTTGTTCCGGCTCGGCCTGCCGGGCCGGCGGCGTCCTCTCGGCGGTTCGATTCCGCCAGGATCGCAGCTCCCGGACCAGTTCCTGCTGCACCCGGGTTTGCTCCCGGACCGCCCGGACCAACGAGTCCAGGCGCGGCTTGATTCCGAAAATCGCGAAGGGAACCAGGCACCAGATCAGCGCCAGCACGACCAGCAAGCCCAGAATCAGAACAAACGAGCTTCCCAGGATGAAACCCAAGATGTCCATGATCGGCTCGACATCCATCGGAGGCACTCCTGAAACCGGCTGTCTGATCGTAATCAGCCGGAATTCGAAGGAATCGATATTGTTCTAACCGGCCGGTTCCAGAACGTGGGCGAATTCCTCCCGCCGGACTTGATCCCCGAACAGGACCGGTGCACAACCTTCCAGGTCGTAGAGGAACATGGCCCGCGTAGCCTGTTCCGGATCGACGTCCCGAACCAGGAGCACCTCTTCTCCCAATCCGGTTTCTCCCACGACCCGGCCGTCCGGTGCCACCACCAGGCTGGTGCTGTTCTGATGTGTCTCGTAACAGCAGTTGCAGGAAGCGACCCAGACCGTGTTCTCGGCCGCTCGGGCCAAGATCAAGGAACGGTGAACCGGGAGCTTCCACGCAGCCGGACGAGTGGTGTTGTTCTGAGGGTGAAAGATCAGCTGGGCTCCTTGGGAAACACACTCTCGGGTCGATTCGGGAAAGCGGAATCCCTCAAAGCAGATAACCACCCCCACCCGGATTCCCCACAGCTCGTAGGTCTCGAACCGGGTCCCCGAAGTATAGGCGGTGGCGTCCAAGGGAGTCAGCCGGGCCTTGTGGTGGGATCCCAGGATCCATCCTTTTTCCGAGACGACCAGAGCCGAGTTGTAGGGTTTCCCCAGGACCGGATCCTCCGGGTTGGGAATCTCGGTCCCCAGGATGCAGGCCATTCCCAACTCTCCGCAGCGCTCGGCCACCCGCCGATGGAGTCGGGAAAGGTGGTCCACCGGCACCGGCCGCTCTGGTGGGGGCGGCACCACGTCGACGCGGTAGCCGACGGTGTGGGTCTCGGGAAAGCAAAGGATCTGCACGCCCTGAGCCGCGGCCTCCTCCATGAACCGAAAGACGGTCCGGGCATTGATTTGAAGGTCATCCACCTGCCTGGCCTGAGCCAACCCAATCCTGATTGATGCCATAACCGTCTCTCCCGCCTTTCCGGAATCCTACCACTTCTCTCCTCTCTTTCCTCTTTTCTCTTTTCTCTTTCCTCTCCGAACGGTTTATTCTGAAAACGGGAGGACCAACATGAACAGGATCGATCTGACAGGAAAGAACGCGGTCGTCACCGGTGGAGCTCGGGGCATCGGCTATGCCATTGCCCGTCGCATCTTGGATTCGGGAGCGGCCTGCTGCATTTGGGACGTCAATGAGGAGACGGCGGCAGCAGCCGCAGAGCGACTCAGCGAAGCGGGAACATGCAGTTTTCATGCGGTCGAGCTGACCCGGGCGGATCAGGTCGATGCCGCCGCCGAAAACACCCGGGCCGATATGGGGTCCATCGATATCCTGGTGAACAACGCCGGCATCGCCGGCGCCGCGAAGCGCCTGTGGGAGTACACTCCGGAGGAGTGGCATCGGGTTGTCGAGGTCGACCTGTTCGGCGTCTACCATTGCTGCCGATCAGTGGTCCCCATGATGTTGGAACAGGGTTGGGGCCGCATCGTGAGCATCGCCTCCATCGCCGGCAAGGAGGGGAATCCCAACGCCTCCCACTACAGCTCGGCCAAGGCCGGCGTCATCGGTCTGACCAAGGCCTTGGGCAAGGAACTGGCCACCAGCGGAATTCTGGTCAATTGCGTCACACCGGCCGTGATCGAGACCGACATGCTGAAAGAGTTGACCCAGCAGCACATCGACTACATGCGGTCGAAGATTCCCATGGACCGTTTCGGTAAGACCGAAGAGGTAGCGGCGCTGGTGGCGTGGCTCTCTTCCGAAGACTGCTCGTTCAGCACCGGTGGTGTGTTCGATATCTCAGGGGGGCGGGCGACCTACTGAGGGACAAGCGGAAAGCTCCCCCACCGGCCCGCTACGGGCGAAATCCTGGCAGAGAAAGGTGTCTCGAAGCGGCTGCTCTCCAATCGGAGACTACGGGTCGGTGTTGAAGACGGGGACAAGACTGTCCCCGCTCCCGGAGCGCAAAAATGCGAAGGGCCCCGGCCTGAGGTCAGGCGCGGGGCCCAGAAAGGAATGGTTTCGGTGGCGTTGGGTCTCCTTCCGTGGGGAAACCCTCCTTGACACCACTGACAAGAGTGGCTTCCGTTAGAAGGACGCCACCTCCGCCATACCATGTTTATCTAATTCCACTGGATCCCCTCCTTTCCGGGCAACACCCTCAATCAGCAGGGCCCATCCTGCTCGGTCCCGTTGGCCGCCCAAAACCGTGGAACCGCCACTGCTCCGACTCCGAAGCCCGTGGAACTCAGCCATGTTCGACCATCGGCCGACCGCTTGTCAAATATCGGCCCGCAAACCCGTCGATGCTGACTCCGACCCGTCCCGGCAGGAACTTCTGGGCCACCTGAACCATTCGGTCCCTGTAGTCGAGACCGATGGATTTCTCCTCGATCTGCTTCATGGCTCGAGGCAACGCCGTCTTCAGAGTCCGGGACCCATCCGCCGTGCCATCTCCCTCGATGAAGTGGTCGATCACGACCCGATCCGCGGCTTCGCCGATGCGCCGGAAAAAGCTCTCCGGATCCCGGATCGGAAGCAGCGGAGAAACGGTGATCACGGTAAACAGGCCGAGCCGCTTGAGCCGGCACGCGGCATCGAAACGGCGATCGACGGAGCTGGCATGGCGGGGTAGACCCGGGACGGTGTCGAGATCGGTCTCGATGGAGATGTGGACCCGAAGCCGGCAGCGTTGCGAGAGCTCCAGATAGAGATCTTCGTATTCCGTCACCCGGTGGGAGTGGGTCTGGAGCACCAGCAGGTCGGGCG
This sequence comes from uncultured Acidobacteriota bacterium, assembly GCA_951812665.1. Taxonomy (GTDB): domain Bacteria; phylum Acidobacteriota; class UBA6911; order RPQK01; family JAJDTT01; genus JAJDTT01. Next base: position 25,194 of record CATOST010000009.1, on the reverse strand, counting down.
GCTGCTCCAACATGGCCTCCAGGACGCTGCCGGTCACCCGGTAGCGAAACTCCTGAGGCAGAAAGGGCTCGGTGGAACTGGACAGGAAGACTCCGAACTGCCCCAGGCGGCGCCGGGCCCAGTTTCTTTCCCGGCGCCAATGCCGCTGGTACGAAGCGGCGGCGTTCTCGCGAACCTCCAAGAAACTCCCCCAGGAACGCCCACGGGTCACATAGGGATTGTGCCGAACGTAGCAACCGACGCCGCAGAGTGAGTTGCCGAAAGTGCAGCCTCGATAGGGTTGGAGCGAATGGGAAGTGACGGTCTTGAGGAATCCGGTGGTCCGGGTGAGGACGTTTCCCACATCTCGCAGGATGACTTCCATCATTCAACTTCAAGGGCTCCGGGGCGCCGGTTCCGGCGAGTCCGGGACGGAGCTTCAGTTGATGGTGCTCTGACCCGGCACGGGAAGATCGCTGGGGAGGACGTTCCGGTTCACGGCCTGGTCCAGATCGATGACATAGGTGTGCGGAGACTCCAGCAGAACCGGCGAATGGGTCGCCGTGACGATGCGCATGTTCTTCTGATCCACCAGCTCCATGAGCATCTTGAGCACCCGGCGCTGGTTCGACTGGGACAGCGCCATTTCCGGCTCATCCAGCAGGAGCACCGTCCCGTCGGGCAACTTGGGGAATGACTCCGTGAACAGCGAGAGCATGATCTGGCCGTGGCTGGCGACATGCAGGAACTCCAGCATCTGCGGCTCGTCCTTGAAGAGGTGCAACTGATTGCGGGGGTTGTGCTGCTCGGCGTCGAACAGGCGAACCTCCTTGATCGCCACGTCCCGGGTTTCGAGACGATACGAATAGTTCTGCAGCCTTTCACCCTTGAGCGCATGGAAGATGGAATGAAGCAGCGTCGACTTCCCCGACCCGTTCTCGCCGCTCAGCATGATGAGGGGATGTCGCAGATCGACGATCATGGGCATGTGGAAGTTCAGGTTCACGAAGACGGGGTGGGAGAGTATTTTCAGAAACATGGGTTTCTCATCTCAAAGGTAGTGGTCCCGGCAGAGAATGTCGCCGCCGGACCGAACCGGGGCTCTATGGTAGGAAGCGTGCGGGGACCCGTCAAGGACGAACCAGAAGTGACGGTCCACCCAACCGGCATGACGCGCCGATTCCGAACGCCTCCGGAAACGAGGTTTTTCGGAGTCCACTATTGAGGTCGACCGCGTACACCAGGATGTTGGTGTCAAGCGAGAAGCGCCGGGGGACGGGCCTAACGCGCATTGCTCACCGGGGGACGCCCGTTACAGCTTGTGTCCCGGAGATATCGGCATTCGACGGACAGGTGCGGGAGGATGAGATTCGTCTCCGCGACCCTTTTGCCAAGCAGTGGGCCATTCCCGTTAACGTTCATGGATCTCGTCCCGATCGATCTTCAGACCTCCGAGCGCAGCACCCTCCCTCAGGCGGGTCATCATCTGCCGGTAGGCCGCATTCCAGTTGGGGTCTGACGTCTTGTCAGCCCGGTGGGGTACAAGCTCCGCAATCGGATGGCCTCTCCGGGTAATCAGGAATTCCTGACCGTTCTCAACCTCTTGGACCAGCTTTGAGAACTTCTGGTTGCCAATCCTCAAGGGAACAGTATGCATTAGTTTCTCCCGCTGCCCAGCTCAATGTAGTATGTAGTACAAAATGTGTCCCCGGATCAAGTTGGGCCATGACGTGAGACCCCGTGGCGAGCGTTCCGCGCCCCACCGGTTGCAGCGCGGATCTCTTCTTGCCACGGGCGGCTGGAGAGGCGTATTCTGAGGAATCAATCGTAGGCCCGCCACCGATCGCGATCTGGGCATCGGCGTGGCAGGAGAGAAACGGTTTGAACCGCAACAGCAGGAGTCGGCCATGACTGGAACGCCCAACGGTTTCATGCGGCAGTTCGAGGAGCAAGGCTATGTGGTGCTGGAAGGCATCCTGGATCGGGAGCGTGATCTGCAGCCCATCCTGGACCACTACGAGCGGTTGCTGGACGATCTGAGCCGCCAACTGGTGGAAGAAAGGGTTCTCTCCGGAACCTATGAGGACCTCTCGTTCGGACCGCGCCTGGCCGCCGTAGTCAGCGAAACCCGTGGCGCTTTCTTCCAGCGGTTGGAGATCTCGCTACCCCAGAGCGGAATCGACCCCGATACCCCGATTCATCATCCGCCCGAGGTGTTCCACCTTCTCAGAAACCCTCAACTCCTGGATGCCGTCGAGAGTTTCATTGGTCCCGAGATCTATTCCAATCCAGTCCAACACATCCGCATCAAGCCGCCCCAGCGCCTGCTGTCCGAGGACGTGCTGGCGAACGCTCTGGTCGCGCGCACCTCCTGGCATCAGGACCAGGGCGTGGTGACGCCGGACGCCGACTCCACCAAGATGCTCACGGTCTGGATTCCCGTTACCGACGCCACCAAGAAGAACGGCTGTCTGCTGGTGGTGCCGCGCAGTCACAGACGGGGCTTGTCCTTGCACTGCGTGACACCGGGAAAGTTCCAGATTCCCGAACGGCTCATCGGCGCCGGGGCCATGGCTTTACCCATGAAGGCGGGCGATGTCCTCTTCATGCACAAGCTGACCATGCACAGCTCCCTCCCCAATCGAAGCGACGACCTGAGATGCAGCTTCGACCTTCGTTACAACCCCATCGGACAGTCGACCGGGCGTCCCTGGTTTCCGGGTTTCGTAGCGCGGAGCCGTTCCAATCCCGAGTCGGAGCTCCGGGATCCGGAAGTCTGGGCCGAGAGTTGGCGTCAAGCCAGAGACCATCTGGCCCAGGTTGAAAATCCAAAGTTTCAACGCTGGGTCGAGGACGATCCCCGCTGCGCCTGACCTCCTTCTGATTCCTGGATTCCCGGGATCGGTTTATCCGGCCGGCTCGACGAATTTCTGCCGCCAGGGGCAACCACCAGGGTTGCCCCTACGATTTTGGTTCCAAAATCCCGTAAACGCTTAGAAGATGTATTTGACGCCGAGCATGATCCGCCGGGGCCAAGTCACGTCCCGTTGGACCAACCCGAAGCTGCCACTGGTCGGATTGGTCACCACGGGGCCGAAGCTGGCGTGGTTGAAGGCATTCAGGAACTGTGCCTGAAAGCGGAGCCGGTGGCCCTCCTTGATGAAGGTGTCCTTGATGACACTGATGTCCCAAAAGTCGACGGGGGCGGAACGCAAATTGCTGAAGCGGAAGGGGAAGGTCCGCATGTGGGTCCCCTCGGGTGCCCTGGCGGAACTCCTCTCGAATCCGGCGTTGGTGTTAAACCATTTCTCCACGGTCCCGCCGGACAGAGGCAGCTTCTTGGGGTCGAAGCCCGAAGTGGTGAAGACGTTTCCGAAATTCAATGGGAATCCGCTCTGGAGTTGCCAAACTCCGGAGACCTGCCAGCCGCCCAGCCAATGGCCGCGTCCGAAGGGCACCTGCCAGATTCCCGTGAGCTTGAAATTGTGGGTCCGGTCCGCGGTCGCCACCACCTCATACGGGACCGGATCGCTCGAGTTGAGGAATTGCCGGGCCTCCATGAACTTGGACCAGCTGTAACCCAGCATGTAGCTGATGCCTCGGCTCAGACGCCGCTCCAGCCGGGTCTCCAGCGCGTGATACCAGGCGTAGTTCTGATTGGTCGTGCTCAGGGTCACGTTCCGGAAGTGAGGGTACGGCTTGAGCAGATCGCTACGGCTGATGTTGGCGGTGTTCAACCCCGTCCCTGGCAGCAGTCCGGCGAAGGGATTGGGAAAAGAAGCGCCCAGAAGGGCGATGTTGGCTTCGTTGCGGTGGGTCAGCGTGCTCAGGTAACGGCCCGGCAACACGTTCAGGTTCCGGGAACCGAATCCGCCCGTCGCCCGGGTTCCCACGTAGCCCACTTCCAGCAGCGTGTCGGCCGGCAGCATGTGCTGGACAGTTAGTGACCAGCGCTGGTTGTAGGGGATCTTGACCGTGTTCTGGTCGAAGAAGCTCACGCTCTGACCCAGATTCGTGGCCAGACCCATGCTGTTTCCGATGGGTTCCTTGATTCCGGTGGGGAAAGGATCCTCGAAGCTGGCGACGTAGGTGACGCCATTGTCGAAACTGGGAACCAGATCGGTCGATTGACTGAATCCGGTGAGGATGGGCCGGAACCGGTTTCCAAAGATGCCCACCGGCTCGTGGAACATCCCGTAACCGCCGCGCAGCACCGTTTCGTCGCCGAAGCGGTAGGCGAAGCCGACGCGGGGAGCGAAGAGGTTCGAGGGAACGTCCCATAGTTCTCTTCGGATTCCGCCGACGCCGGCATAGGTGATTCCTCCCTTGACCTGGAAGGCGCCGGGCGAGATTTCCGGAATGGGATTAGCCATATACGCCGCCGTTGCCGCGGCCGCGATGGGGCTGTCGGCTCCAAAGTCGAAGCTGCTGACGCTCCGGTCGAAACGCTCCGTGACGGGGGCGAAGTACTCCCAGCGAACCCCGATGTTGATGGTCAATTCGGGAGTCACCCGCCAGTTGTCCTGCAGGAAGACGCCGTAGTAGTTGGTGTGGGCCGCGAAGTTGGCGTTCCGGTTGATGTATCCGCTGGAGGGTTGCCCCAGCAGGAAGGCGGCGAAACCCTGACCCTGGGCGCAGGGCGAGGTGTTCAGCGGGCCGTTGGTGAAATCGCAGCCGAAGCGGAAGACCGGATTGGCCCAGGTGAAGCTGGCCTGGTTGGTCAGGCTGCTGCGGAACTCCATACCCAACTTGACGTTGTGGTTGCCCCGGTTGAGGTCGGTGGAAGTCTCCGCGGTGTGGACCATGGTGCGGTAGAGCGCGTTTCTGGTCTCATCGTGGATGCCGCTGAACCCCTGGATCTGGATGTGGGGCAGCGCCGTCTCGGCCGGGTCCACCTGACTCAGCATGTTCTCGGAAAAAGGAAGGGTGGCCAAGTCGAAGAAACCGGAAGGATGATTCGTCTTCTTCATGCTCTTGGCGTAGGCGGGATATCCTCCCCGGTTGAAGCTGTAGCGGAAATTGAGGATCGTGGTGGGACTCACGGTCCAGACGTCGTCCAGGCCGAAGTTCCACCTCTTGATGGCCTGCCAGAAACCGGTGGCCAGGTTGCCGTAATAGTCCCGCCACTCCCCCGACCAGTTGCCCAGGAGGGCGTAGTTCCCGAAGAGCCGGTTGCTGGGACTGAAGGTGTGGTCCACGCGGGAAAAATACTGGGTCCACCCGGTGGGGGAGGGGGTCACCGGCTGAAAGTTCCGGGTCCCGTCGGCTCCCCCGGTCACGTTGGGCGCAGGCCAGAATTCCAGCAGTTTCTGGGAGATGGGGTGGATCTGGCTGGAAGGGATGATGTTGTTGGGAATGGGCATTCGCGAAAAGAAGCCGTCCCCGGTCGGCTGGATGGTATTGGGATCGTAGATCTGGTATTCGGGACCGGCGTCCAGCAATGCCGACAGGTCCCCCTGCAACATGGCGGGAGTGGGCACGGTCCGGGTTCCATAGAACTCCGTGGTCTCCTGGAAGGTGCTCTCGAAGGTGAAGGCGAAGAAGGTCTTGTCCTTGAAGACGGGTCCGTTGACCCCGCCGCCGTAACGCCGATAGAAGGAGGGCACCTTGTCCGCGCCGGCGCGGTTGTCGAAGAAGGCGGCGGCGTTCCAGTCGCTGTCCCGCCAGAATCCGTACATGGACCCGTGCCACTGGTTGCTGCCCGACTTCATGGTGACGTCCATGGTGGTTCCCGAATGGTGCCCCTTGGTGGCGTCGTAGTCGTGAGAGATCTTCATCTCCTGGACGGCCTCGGTGGAGGGCTGGACCTGCGCCTGCTGGCTGCCGCCGACGGCGTTCCCCACGTTGTTGATCCCGTTGAGGGTGAAGCCGATGGCGTTTCCGCGGGTACCGTGAAAATAGAAGCCGGTGGCGATGGACCACCCCGGTTCGTCCCACTTCCAGCCACCACCCGGCGGGCTGGAGGCGCCGGGCGCCAGGATCAGCAGGTGGCTCGGGTTCCCCTGAGCCAGGGGCAGGGTCTCGATCCGCTCGTTGTCGATGAGATTGCTCAAGGTGGCATTGCTGCTCTGAAGCAGGGGCGCCTGGGCTTGGACCGTCACCTCCTCGGTGACCTCCCCCACCTCCAACGTGTAGTCCCGAATCAGGCTTTCGCCCGTCCGCACCTGGACCGGCTGCTTGATGGTCTTGAATCCGGGAAGCGATACGGTCAGCTCGTATTCTCCCGGGTCCATGTAGTTGATTCGATAGGAGCCGGTGTCGTTGCTGACGGTGGAAAGATCCACTCCGGTGGCAACGTTGGCAGCCGTCACCGATACGCCGGGAATGACGCCGCCCGTGTCGTCCACCACGCGGCCGCCGATGGAGCCGCGAGTTCTCTGGGCCCAGACGGGACTCCAGACCAAAAGGACGACCAGCAGAAAAAGGACCAAGCCCTTCCGCTCGCTCATGATTTCCTCCTCTTTTTTGAAAGGCCAATATGAAAAAGGCTGGGATCTGAACTTCCACAAGGCGTATCACGACCAAGTATCAGAGTCAAGATGGGCCCCGGACGGTTCAGGGCCATCCCACGCTAGGAATATCTGACGATTCGCCCCAACAACCGCAGAGGTTTGCATTCTCCGCTGGCTTTTTTTCGCCCCAGGCTTCATCCTGGGGGTATGAGCGCTCCAGCAGACGACGAAGTGATCTTCAAGGAAACCCCGGAAGGGTTTTTCCTCAACGATGCCCAGGTGCGACTGGCCCGCCCCGACGAGCGGGTGAAGTGGGACCGACGGGTTCACCAACACCATTACCTCGGCTTCAATCGGTTTGCCGGTCGCGGTCTGCGCTACGTCGTCGAATGGCGCGGGAAGTGGCTGGCGCTCGCCGGCTGGCAGTCGGGCGCCTTCAAGTGTCGGCATCGGGACCGCTGGATCGGGTGGAAGCCCGACCTGCAGTACCGGCGTCTGCATCTGATCGCAAACAACACGCGATTCGTGATTCTCGCCTCCAAGGGCGTCTTCCCGGGTCTCGGTTCCTGGACGCTGGCCCGGATGCTGCGGCGTCTCGGCGACGACTGGCAGGCGCACTATGGACACCCGGTGCTGATCGCCGAGAGCTTCGTCGACCCCGCCCGCTTCGACGGCGCCCTCTACCGCGCTTCCAACTGGCGTTATCTCGGCGACACGCGGGGGTTTGCGCGTCACAACGGTCGCTATACCGATCCTCACGGCCAGCCGAAGCAGCTGTACGTGTCCCCGTTGCGGCGCAACGCCTGCCGTCGTCTGCGCGACCCTCGCCCGCTGACCTCGAAGTGGGAGCCCAAGGGTCCGACCCGGAAGGGCGCGAGCGAGTTGCGCTCGCTGGTTCAGGAATTGGCCGAGATCAAGGATTTCCGGCGCGCCCAGGGGCGCAAGCATTCCGTGGCCTCGGTGCTCACCGTCTACCTGCTCGCGAGGCTGGCGAACCTGCGCGGACCGGTGGCCGCCGCCGAGTATGCGCAGAAGCTCTCGCAGCCGGAACTCGAGGCGATCGGCGCCTGGAAGAACCCCCGGACCGGCCGCTACGTTCCGGTCTCCAAGTCCACCCTGCACCGCGTGATCTCCTCGGTGGATCCGGACCAGATCGAGGCCGTGCTCCGGCGGTTCTCGATGCCGAGACTGCAACTGGGCCGCGCGATTGCGGTGGACGGGAAGCGGATTCGCGGCGCCAACCGCAACGGAGACGGACACTTCGAGACCGCGACCCTGGTCGAGCACACCACCCGATTGCCCCTCGCCACTCTCAGCTTCAATGAAGAGGGTGCGGAGATCGCCGCCGTGCGCGCTCTGCTGGAGAAGGTCGACGTCGCGGGCCGCGTCCTCACCGTCGACGCCTTGCACACCACCCGCGAGACCGCGCGCGTCATCGTCGAAACCCACGGGGCCGACTATCTCATGACGGTCAAGGAAAACGCCCCCGAAACCCATGAGATGCTCTCGACCATCGACTGGAACCGGGACGCGACCGGGTCTTTCCAGGAAGAGACCGACTTGGCCCATGGGCGCATCGAGCAGCGCTCCATCCAGGTCATGACTCCTCTGGAGGGCCTCCTGAACTACCCCCACGTCGCCCAGATCTTCCGCATCACACGCCGGCGCACCGACGCCCGGCAAAACGGAACCGGAAAAACCAGCCGCGAGCAGGTCTACGGCATCACCTCGGCGCCGGCTTACCGCGCGTCCCCCCGGCAACTCCTTGCCGACAACCGCGGCCACTGGGCGGTCGAAGTCAATCACAACCTCCGGGACACCCTCTTTGCCGAAGACGACTGTCTCGCCCGCACCCGATTCGCGCCGGCGAACAATGCGACCTGCACCAACCTCGCGATCGCGATCATCATTCACCAGACTTCGTTTGACAGCTTCGCCTCCGCCACTCGCCACTTCGCACTCCAACGCCAGGACGCCTTCACCGCGCTGCTGTCTCCGTGAGCACCGGCCCAACTCCCATCCCCAGACGGCGACGATCCGATCCCTCCCGCCGTCCCTGAGACGGAACTTCTACTCGTCCGCAGCCCGACCGGGCCGCTCGGGACCCTCAGCGGCAGGAGCTCAGGGCCCTGACGGCCCCCATGGTGGCGCCCCCATTCGGACCGACCCAACGCCCTGGCCGACAGCAGCGCTCCCTGATCTCGAAAATCAACTCAATTCACGGCAATGTCAGAGCGTGGGATAGTCCTGCCAACCCGTTAGTCACAGGTCACACAATACCGTAGGATCCTTCACAGCTAGACGACCGCAGATAGCAGCGTCAGGATCCGGATCCTGGCCGGCTCTGTGAACTACCCGGCTGAGGCCACTCGTCATAGTGCCGCATCCCGCAGCCTCGTCGGGCCGATTTCTGTATGACGTGATAACACTATGAATCGCACGGTCACAACATTTTGGAAAACACGCAATGTGGAGGAGTTTGACGCTATTGCCAAAGATTCAGGCAGGATGGCTGCTCTGCACCGCGTCGGAACGCTCGCAAAACCTGCGCTTTCCCCCGAAGGGGCCACGTCAATAGACCTGGGCTGTGGCACGGGTCTGTTTGCAAAGGTCGTCGGGGCAAAAAGTCTTGTTGGCGTCGATTTTTCTGAGGTGCTGCTGGCCTCGGCCCGTGAGAGAATGGAGACTGTTTTACAACACGATATTTTCGACCTCCCGTTCGCGGCATGCTCGATTGAAAATATCGTCTCCCTCTTCGTGATCGACGACTATTCATCCGAAAAGAAGGCGAGATTTTTCGCAACAGTGTTTTCACTTCTGAAGCCAGGTGGGAACTTCTTTTTTGCAGCCTATTCCCCACGTGACGAGCGCATGGGGGCTTGGCACGGGGCGTTCAATAGGCAAAGACAGGAGAGCATTGAGATCTATCTTGAGGACGTCTCGTCTTATAGGCGAAGGTTCCAGCAGTGTGGTCTGCTATTGGAACAGCTCGAGATCATCAAGGCGGATGGTGTATTTCAGTTGGGGATCCATACATTAAAGCTCAGGAGAGAATTCATTGTCATGGTGGGGCAGAAGGAATGAAACACCTCCCGCTAAAGAGGAAACGTGGAATGCCAAGTGGGTCATCAAACATTCCGTATTCTTCATAATCCCCGAAAGATTCAAGGGGTAATAGTCCGGGCGACCCGGAAGCCGTTGAGGTTGATCCGGTTCCTTGTGGCGCTCCATATGCGGATCGCGGAGCGCAGGACTCCGGGGCCGCCGTACCATGAGCCGCCGCGTAAAATACGATCAGAACAATCCCCACTCTCCCAAGCCGAACCGTCCGCCGGGGCTCCCCGGTAACTCCCGTTCCAGCAATCCTGTACCCACTCCCACACGTTCCCATGCATATCATGAAGGCCGTATGCATTCGCCCGATAACTGCCCACAATCGCCGTCCGGGCGCCTACTCCATCCGAACAGGATCGGTTTCGAAACTCATAATAAGGTGCACCACTGCCAATGCTATTGTCCCAATGATTCGCATAGTCGCAGAGTTGGGATTCGTCGTTCCCAAAGTGGTACTTCGTCTCCGTTCCCGCCCTCGCCGCATACTCCCACTCCGCTTCGCTTGGCAACCGGTACCGTTTCCCCGTCTGTTCCGACAACCACCTCGCATACGCCACCGTGTCCTCCCACGACACATGGATCACTGGTCGGCGTCCTCGCCCCCAGCCTTCGTCCTCGGTACGTTCTCGCCCCGTCGCTACCGTGAACCGGTCGTACTCCTCGAACGTCACTTCGTATTTGGAAAGCTCGAACCTTCCGATCCGGACTGTGTGCACCGGATGCTCATCCCCTTGGCATTCTCGACCTGAGACGCAGCCCATCCGAAAGCTCCCCCCAGGAATCTCCACCATATCCGGCTCCAATGGCGGCTTTGTCCCGTCCGGCGGTTGCACTCGCTGACTCATCCCCGGTGAAAGTGGGCTGGCTGAAGCGATCTTCGTCGTCCCGGCGGTGGGGATCGGGATCTGGGACGGAGCTTCCGACCCTCGGACGGACTTGTCCCTGTCCGCCAGGATGAAGTGCGTGGCCCAGACTCCCCCCAAGACCCATGCTGCCACCACCAACCCAGTGAACCGGAGAACACCTGCTCTCTTTCCGGTCATTGCTTTCGTTCCGCTGCTGTGGATCACGACATGCATAGGGTTCTCTCCTGTTGGTCGTTTGTGGATGAGTAGATGTCTAGTGGCAGGATTTCATTTTGTTGCACAAATCAACGATCCGTTTAACTTGCTTGGTAGAGCGACTTGGATCTGGATTCTCAAACAGATACACGATCGCTAACATCACCGCTGCGTCCAACCGATACACAATCTCGATTTCTCGCACAAGAGAGGAAGGTAACTGCCCCCTGCTCCTCTGATTGTCCGGTGACTGCAGGGGACAACATTCGCTTCGCATCAACCGGCAATGGCGTATCTGCTTCGCTTGGACCGATCGTGGACCAGTCGTTCGGAAAGGGAGTGGGAACCGGCAACTGGCTTGCCACTCATCCGATAACCGGCGGTACATCCGTCCAATCCTACCGCCGCTGAACAGATGACATAACTGCCGAACACGTTTCCTGCATCAGTGCTATGGGTCCGCTGGAGAGAGGGGGGAAATCAGTTGACGATCGTGATGATGGTGGTCTCGCGATCCTTACGCATGCCTAACCAGTAGCCGAGACCAGCGCCCCCCACAGAACCAACGAGCCAGCCCGCCAGCACTCGACCACCCCATTTTCGAGCCCCAACCAAGCCTGGACCAAAAAAGAACCCGGCAGCTCCGAACCCAACGGCTCCAATCCGACGCAAGTTGCCCCGCATTTTCTCCAAACGGATTTCTCTGACAGAGCCTCTGGCGATAGAGGCTTCGGAGCCCCAAGGGTATCGCTTCGAGTTCGTGGCCATTACGATGTGACCCAGATGAATACTGTCAGACAAAGGCGTAACCCCTTCGCTCCGGACGGCTCCCCCCTCGGTTAGTACGACAGTGACCTTCTTCTCGCTTTCGAGGAAGGCGGGAAGTTGCTCCCAGGTCATCTCGCGGCGAGTCTCCGGACCGGCTTCCAGGGTCTGAGGAACCCAGGCCAGAGCGATAAGAACTTGCGCCAATAGCAAGGGAATCATCCCCGCTACTGTGGTTTTCCTCAGCCATCTGCTGCTCTTGCTGGTGAGACTTTCCATGATGCCTACCTCCTTGAAGTGACTCAGCCACCCGTTAACGACGCTCGCGGTCACCGTCGAATCGTCGCATTCCTGCCCCCCGTGGACCGTCTCCACAGAGGGCAGGGGGTACGCATCAGGGAATGTGATTTTTTCGCTGGAAGGGGCTCACCAGCCCGTGAGCGGCCACGGTGTCCGGATCTCCAAATCAGGCGGGGGAGAGTACCTACGCCCGTAAATTTCAATTAATGGATGTAGAAGGATCTCTGGGAGCTTTGTAGACGACGATGGCCTCCCTCTCTGTACCCGCAGCGGCAGCCGCTCCCAGAGCGGTCCCGATTGCCGTTGACAGTCCCAATGTCATCCCCCCCATCAATGCTAAGCCTTTCTTGTTCAGGTCACTGGCCCCACTCATGACAATGGTGACCAGGGCCAGAGCGACTCCAACTGAAGCGCCAACCATGGCTCCATTTTTGGCTCCTTCATTCACACCGCCCCGCTCCCGAGTGGTAATGGTTTGGATGTCCGTTTTCGGAACGACCGCGCGAGCGGTATGAGTCTCGACATCCACTTCCGACTCAGATAGGCCTTCGAAGGTCCCTTCGACCTGATCCCCGTTTTCGAGTCCCACTATGATGGGCGCTCCCAACTCTAGGTCGGAGACCTTCTCCCAGCGGCCTGGGATCACCTCCGCATGTGCTCGCATGGAGATCAATCCCATCAGAATCAAGGAGACGATTTGGATCCGGTAGGACTTCATTGTTAGGAATTTCATCGCGGCACCTCCTTCTGCCTTGGCCTCCGGCCCCCCATGGGACATCCCCACAGAGGGCAGGAGGTACACATCAGGGAATGTGAAGTTTTCGTCGGTCGGGGCTCACCGAGACCAGGAATAGTCACGGTGTCTGGAGTTCGGAATCACTTGGAATCGTTCGGCTCCTGAGTCTTGACCGCCGCCGGACCTGGCGACTGTGACAAGTCCCTCTTCTCCGGAGGAACTTCGTAAATCCTTCCCATCCGTGATCCGATGAAGAACGGGATCGAAATTGGGACGGACAGACCAATGAGGTTGGCGAGAAAACCTTCTCCTCGCGTCATATCGTTGCTGAGGGGAAACAGTGCACCTGCACCAGCGGTAACCAAAATGGCGGCCCATCCGGGCCATCGCTTCAAGAACGGGCGATGGGTCAGCACCTTGCGCACATCCGTTTTCTGCAACGTGCGGGTTCTCATATCCGTGTGGATGCGCTCCGTGAGTTCCAGTGTGACAGAGTCGTCCGTAGCCGATAGGAACCGACCCTTGATCTTCTTCCTTCCTTGGGGCGCTCTATCTTCATACAGTTGAACCTCAGTCTTGGTACCCGGCTTCACGCCTTGGATCTTAGACCAAGTGGGCATGGGATCCACGGACCACCCGCCGCAGTTTGGCACACTCGCGAGAAGCAACAGGGGGACGAGTCCCCCCGCCGTGGTGTTCCTGAGCCCTTCTCCACTCTTGTTCGTCCGTAGTCTCATGGCATCGACCTCCTCCGGGTTTGAGATGATCCCGTCAGGGGTCAATGTGATTTTGGTGCCCGGATGGGCTCACGGGGTTGGAAAAAAGAGGGGATCGAGCGCCTCGTCCGGTGGAGAATATGGGGTGTCAGGGACCTGGGTTAGAGCCCAATAAAGTATATTTTCGGGTCCTATTCTTAGGTTCCGGAACTCGGCTCCTGCCCCCAGTAATCCATCGGTACAAACGGACTCTGAAACGGCCATCCCGGGCACAGTGACGCGCGCCAGTTCACGCCCGGATTGGCCAGCCGAAGCATCGACCCGGTCCCGACCGATCTGATTATCGACGAACAAGTCTCATAGCCGCCTTCGTGGTCACCTGGACCGCCCGAATCAACTCCAGGGCCGCTCGCATCAGGATTTATGATTCGGGCCGTCATCGCATGCGATGACCGTTCGGATCTGAATCCTCTTGGAAAGCGAAGGTCTCGGCTACGGACTCGCCAGATGGAGCTCGAACTGGTCCATGGAGAGCTTGCCCGTCACCTCCTCCGAAAACCCCACGAAGGAAAATCCGTAGCTGGCGCTTTTCTTGAGCAGCGCATCCAGGGAGGCTCTGGAAGGCGCCCAGCTCCGGTGCCAGAGGGATTCGTCGTTCACCAGGACGAAATGCTCGGGCGGACCCCATTCCCCGTGGTGGATCTTTAGCGGGCGGCCAGTGTAGTGCCACCGGGTGCCGCCGGAGTGGACCCAGAAGTAGCATTCGGCGCCCTTCAGATCCAGATCGTCTCCGCGGAGGTGGACCGACACCCGGGCGCCCCGCAGATCCAGGGCTTCCTCCTCCCGAAATCCCGTGGGCCGGGGAGTCGCACTCGCGCCTTCCTCGAGGTCCTCGGCAATCCAGCGGTGATAGAGGATCAGAGGAAGGATCGAGTGCGGGTCCTCAGGAGTGTCGATTCGCCAGCGGGAGTCGTCGGCCCAGACGTACCCGGAATTTCCGACTCCGCCCCTCTCTTCCCAACTGGTCAGGTAGAAGACGTTCTGGTTTCCGCTTCCGCCGGTGTAGTCGTAGATCTGCCAGCTCTCCCGGCCGGCGTCGAAGGTATTGATCCGCGCTCTGGTCGTCTGCATCTCACCAAGCTCGCTGCATCCGGCGCAGATAAGGAGTATCGCCGACAGAATTCCGATCTTCATGTGTCCTCCCGCAACCGGCCCTGATCCTGACCGCCAGTCTTACTGCGCGGCAGGGTTGATCACGTTGCCATCCTGATCGAGCCGTTTCAGCTCCCCAAGATTGAGCTCGCGGACCCCCTCCTCGATCTTCGAGAGATCGCCGACGATGACCCACACCAACTGGTCGGGGCGAATCACGTCGTTGGCAGACGTTTGGATGGCCGGGATGTCCAGCGCTCGCACCTTACCGGGAAAGGTCCGGTAGTAGTCGTCGGCCAGCCCGAAGCGGACGATCTCGGCGATGGTTCCTCCCACTGCACCCGAAGTCTCCCACCGTCCAGGCAGGCTGAGCGTCTGGGCCTTCTTGGCCCGGTCCAACTCCTCCGCCGTCGCCGGCCGATCCCCCCGGTACTCCCTCAGCTCGCGGTCAATCTCGGCGGCCGATTCCTTGGTCTTGTCCGTCTGAACGGGAGCATAGACGATGAAGGGCCTCTGCCCCTTGGCTCCCAGCAGGAGGGTCCGAGCCCCGTAGGACCAGTGCTTTTCTTCCCGCAGATTCATGTTGATGCGGGAGGTGAAGCTGCCGCCGATGATCCGGTTCATGGTGATCAGGGCGATCTCGACCGGATTGTTGGTGGGCGGCGCCACGTGTCCCGCAAAGATCAGCGATTGCTGAGACCCGGGCCGGTCCATGAGGTAGACCTGCGAACGGGAGTGGTGGTCCACTCGCCCGACCTGCTTCTCCGGAACCGGTCCGCTCTGCCAGGCCTTGAAGACCCGCTCCAACTGAGGTTCGATCTCAGCCAGGGTCGTGTCCCCCACCACGATCAGGGTGGCGTTGTTGGGCCGGTACCAGGTGGCGTGGAAATCCGCGAGCTGCTCCCGGGTGATGGCCTTGGCCGTCTCTTCGGTTCCGGACCCGGTCAGCGGGTTCGCGTAGGCATGGTCCGCCCCGTAGATGAGCTTGGGCATCACCCGCAGCGCCATACTGACCGGGCTGACCTTCTCCCGTTGGATCCGGGCCAGAAGCTGGCGCCGAAGCCGATCCAGCTCCTGCTCCGGGAAGGAGGGGTTCAAGACCACGTCGGCGTAGAGATCCAGCGACTCGGCAAGGTTCGACTTGAGCGCCGAGAGGGTGACGGTCGAGTCGTCCAGCGAGGCATTGCTTCCGATCCTGGCCCCGAGACGGGCTGCTTCTTCGCTGATCTCAAGTGCGCTGCGAGTCGAGGTCCCCTCGTCCATCATGTCCGCCGTCAGGTTGGCCGTCCCCGCCAGTCCGCCCAGATCCGCGGCATATCCGGCATCCATGAGCAACCGGAAGTTGATGATGGGCACCGCGTGGCGCTCGGCCAGGATCACCTTCAGACCGCTGGACAGGGTCGCCTTCTGAAGTCTGGGAAACTCGGCGGCCGGCGGCTCGCCCACGTCCGGCAACCGGTCCCGATCCGCCCCCGAATCGGCTGTCGAGTACTTGGGGAACGGGTGCACTTCCAGGATGAAATCCCCGTCGGACAGCCACTCGCGAGCCGTGTCACGGAGGTCCTCCGGAGTCGCCTCCTCCAGGTACCGGAAATATCTCTTGTAGGTATCGGGTGAACCGCCGTAGACCTCGTTGGCCGCCAGGGTGTCGGACTTGCCTCCAAACCCGCCGACCCGCTCCAAGCCCCGCACGAAACCGGCGAATACCTGGGTTCTGGCCAGATCGAGCTCCGACTGGGTGGGACCCTCCTGAATAAATTTCTTCACCTCTTCGGCCAGGGCCCGCTCCACCTCACCCAGCGTCTTGGACGGGTGTGCCGTGGAGATCATCTGGAATTGGCCGCCGAGTTCGCGCGAGTAGACGTAAGCCGACACGTCCGTGGCGATCTGGTCCTGGTAGACCAGTCGCTTGTAGAGCCGCGAGGTCTTGCCCCGCCCCAGGATCCGACCGACCAGGTCCAGCAGCGCCGCTTCCCGGGTGCCCCACTGGGGCACGTTCCAAACCCGGTAGATCCGGGCCTGGGGGACGCGGTCCTGCATCTGTTGCCGGTGGGTCCCCGTCATCTTTGCGATCCAGGCTTCTTTCTTGTCCACCGGCGGACCGGAGGGGATGTCTCCGAAGTAGTGCTCGACCCTCTTCTTCACCTCCTGGGCGTCGACGTCGCCGGCGATGGACAGCACCGCGTTGGCGGCGCCGTAATAGGTCTTGAACCATTCCTTGACGTCGTCCAGCTCGGCGGCGTCCAGATCCTCCATGGAGCCGATGGTGGACCAGGAGTAGGGATGGCCCGCCGGATAGGTGTTCTCCGTCAGCAGGGTCCAGGTTCGGCCATAGGGTTGATTCTCACCCTGGCGCTTCTCGTTCTGGACCACGCCGCGCTGCTCGTCCAGCTTCTCCTTGGAAATGGCCCCCTGCATGTGGCCCATCCGATCCGACTCCAGCCACAGGGCCAGGTCCAGGGCGTTCTTGGGGACGTTCTCGAAGTAGTTGGTGCGATCGGCGTTGGTGGTTCCGTTCATTCCGGTGGCGCCGACCTCCTCCAAGGGCTCGAAGAACTCGCCGGGCCAGTGTTCCGTTCCGTTGAACATCAGGTGCTCGAAGAGGTGTGCGAATCCCGTGCGTCCCGGTTTCTCGTTCTTCGACCCCACGTGGTACCAGACGTTCACGCCCACGATGGGGGCCTTGTGGTCCTCGTGGACGATCAGGGTGAGGCCGTTGGGCAGGACGAACTTCTCGAACGGGATGTCGATCTGAGACGCCATGGAACTGTCAGCGCTCTTCGAAGGGAAGACGACACCGGGCCAGACCAGTACCAGAGAGATCAAAATGGCAAGCTTCTTCATGGAATTCAACCTCCAGAGCATCCGAACAACCGCCGCGCTCAACGCATTTCGAAGGCGAAGAGCTTGGCGCCGCGCAGCCGGAACCGCAGGCGAAAGGACTCCCCCGGTTCGATCCCCAGATCCGGCCGGCCCTTCCAGGTCACCTGCTGCGACAGCCAGTCACCAGACAGGGTATCGCACTCGGCCAGGGTTCTGCCCTCGACGCCCACCACCTCCACCTGTATTGATCCGTTCCGGCCCGCGTTGAAGTTGAGCCAGAGGGTCTTGCCTTGGCTGGAGAGGGGATTGGTGACGAAAGACCCCACCTCGTCCGCCACCAGGGCGCTCAGGCGCTGCTTGGGCCAGACGGCGAAGGCGACTTCCCCCAGCGGGCTGAGGCGGGGAAACTTGTGGGGGACGGCGAAACCGATGTAGGGCAGGATGACCCGGTCGCCCGGGATCTCGGCCAGCCCGGCCCCGGGAAAGAGGCAACCGGCGTCGAATGATCCCTCCGGACCGGGCTCCAGGACCGGCCCCCCGGGCAGGAAGTTCCAGATCCGGCCGGCCAGGCTGGCGGCCACCCGGACCGTGCTGGTGTCCAGGTTCCGGTGATAGATCATGGGAAACATGAGATGCATGGTGCTGGTGCCCGGGTAGAGCGCTTTTCCGTTGGTGTAGTAGTCAACCCAGGCCGCCTCCGAAGGATTGGGGGCCAGCACCATCTCGGGGCGGGGCCAGCGGCGGAAGTCGGTGGTCTCGGCCCGGCCGATCATCCGGCGTCCCCAGACCCCCATCCGGAAATAACCCACGTAGCGGCCCAGGCGCTCATCCCAGTAGGCGGTGGTCCCGGTGTCGCTTACGTGGCCCATCAGCGGCTCCTCCAACTCCCGCCACCGGATGCCGTCGGGAGAGACCGCCCCCATGAGTGCCGTTCCATCATGCGATGCCGGAGTCACCGACTCGGGACGGACGGCCTGCAGCCGCTCGACCGTCGCCTGGTCGACGGCGGCCTGGTAGATGGCCTTGAAGCGCTCGGCCGGTTCGGCGTTGGGATCCACGAAGATGGCAGGACCGTGAATCCCGTATCTGCAGACCCCCGGCCCTAGCACGAGGTTGTTCTCGCGGCTGCCCTGGAACTCCACCTGGCCCAGCGCCGGTTTGCGGTAGCTCAAACCGTCTTCGGACTCGGCGTAGCAGACCATGTAGCCTTCCGAGCTCCGGCCCAGCCGGTAGGTGGTGGTGTTGTAGAAGAGAAGGTATTTCCCTTCGTGGTGGATCAGATTGACGTAGGGCGTGAAGAACTCCCAGGGCTGGTCGTTCCGAATCACCGGTCCCAGCTTGCCGGCCGGCTGCACCTCGATCCGGATCCCGGTGGGGACGTCCCGGGGATGAACGTCGATCCGGGAGTTGATCTCCGGACCGTATTCCTCGGGCCGGTCCCGTTGGATCCGCTCTCCCCGGTAGCGGTAACTCACGTGGCCCGGATTCAGGTAGCGCCAATCCACGAAGAGGTGAGGGCCCGGTTCCAGCGGATAGGGGCGCTGATGGTAGCCGTAGGCGTAGAGGGCGGCGTCCGGCGACGGCTTCAGGGAACTCTCCGAGCCCGCTGCACAGGTGTAGCCGGCGGTGCCAACCAACAGCGCCGCTGCTACCGGAACGAGTCGATTCGTGAATGGCCTCATGGAAATTCTCCTCCAGTGTCCGTTTTCGGACAGTCCGTCCGGCTTTTCTCAGACCCGGCAAGGGCACCTGACGCAAAGTTCTCGCCGGGGTGCTATGAAAATATCATCATCGATCGTCCGTGATTCCAGGCGAGCGCGTGCGACACGTAGGGGCGCCCCTTGTGGGTGCCCTCCCCGAAACCACGTGTGCGTGAACGCCTGACTCCATGAAAAATCCGTTGCAACTGTCCGATTTCGGGACAGACTGTCCGAAATCGGACAGTTCAGCGAGCGGGACCGGAGGTCTTTCCGTCTCCTGCGAAGATCGGAACGGTTACAAGGAGCCCGTTTTCCTGCTATTTTTCGGAATCCTCCCTAAGCTTATGGAGCGCACTCAATGCAAGATTCGATCGAACGGTTGACATCCTCGCTTCGCAGTTCTCAGATGCTGCGTCTCCTCCTGGTCGGGTTCCTGGCGCTACTGCTCCAGATTCCGATCGCGCTGATTGCGGAACTGGTTTCCGAGCGCCAAGAGCGTCGTCAAGAGGCAGCGGCGGAGGTTTCGTCAAAGTGGGGAAACACCCAGATCATCACTGGCCCTGCCTTGGTCGTTCCCTACACCCATCGTTGGACCGAGTTCGGGACAGGCGGCCAGGAAGTCACCCGCACCGAGGTCCGCAACGCCATCTTCCTGCCGGAGCGGCTCCACACTCGCGGCTCCATCGACAGCGAGACCCGCTATCGTGGGATTTTCTCAGTCCCGGTCTATCGGCTCGGCCTCACGGTCGAAGGCGAGTTTGCCCGTCCCAGCTTCTCCGAGCTGGGTGTCGAACCTGCGGCCGTCGACTGGGAGCGAACCTATCTGGCAGTCGGAATATCCGACTCGCGGGCAATCCAGGAAGAGACGGCCGTGTCGTGGAACGGCCAGCCGGTGTCATTTCTTCCGGGAACCGGAGCCTTCCTGGACGGGATTGCGGGTATCCACGCAGTCGTTGCCGTGGCGGACGCACCAGAGAGGTTCAAATTCTCTTTCCCACTCTCTCTGAATGGCAGCCTCGGTCTCTACCTCACTCCCTTCGGGCAGCAGACTGCCGTCGAGCTCCAGTCGGACTACGGCCATCCCAGCTTCCAGGGCAACTGGCTCCCGGCCGAGCTCTCCGTGTCGGCTACCGGCTTCCAAGCCAAGTGGTCCATCCCGTTCCTCGGCCGAAACTACCCGCAGGCATGGCCGGCCGAGGCCAAGATGAGCGAAGCCATCGACGGCTCACGCTTCGGGGTCGAACTGGTCCATCCGGTGGACCACTATCGCATGGCGGAGCGCAGCGTAAAGTACGCGTTCCTCTTCATCCTTCTCCCCTTCGCCGTCGTCTGGCTGATTGAGGTCCTGGTCGGCGTTCGCGTCCACCCGATCCAATACCTCATGCTCGGAGCCGCGCTCTGTCTCTTCTACCTGCTGGAGCTCTCACTGTCAGAGCACATCGGTTTCCCTCTCGCCTATGCCCTGGCGAGCATTTCGATCATCGCCCTGGTGGGGGCGTACTCGGCTGCGGTACTGCACCGTAAACAGCTTGCCTCGCTTCTCGCCGCCGGCGTCGCCCTGCTCTATGCCTACCTCTACATCCTCCTCATGAACGAGGACTATGCCCTCCTCATCGGATCGCTCGGCCTCTTCGTCATCCTCGCGGCGGTCATGTACGCCACCCGGCGCGTGGACTGGTACACGGCTGGTTCCCGACCTCCGGAATCAACCGGGTCTTCGTAGTGGCGGAAATGACGCGGTCGGTACTCCGCTGGGACGAGACATCTGGTGTCGCAGAGACACCGACTCAATCAGGAAGCACCCTTCGCGGCTCCGCGATCATGAACCAAATCCATCGTGCGCTCCACCGTGGAGGCCTTCAAGGCCGGCTGGTCCGAGCCCGGAACGGCGACGACAAGTGAACCGCGCTGCTCAAGCGTGACTTCAAGTGGCACCGATTCAATCTGAACCCGTCCGGAAACGACCCGAAATCTGACTCTGGTACCCGGTTCCAGCCGCGCCGCGTCTCGAATCGCCTTGGGAATCACGATACGGCCAGCCTTGTCGATGGTTGAGGTCATGGCAGATTTGTTACCTCCAAACCGACCACGATAGATCATCCGCGAATCCGGGCGGCCCTTCCGGGTTACAGAGGTCCATGGGCAGCGGAATCCGTGACGCTATATCGAGTCGGTCGCAGGTGTCCGAAATCGGGACAAACTGTCCGATTTCGGACACTTTTCCGCCCGTCACTCCGGTTATCACCTGGGCCAATCGGACGGGACCCGGACCACGAGGGTTCCCGCGATCTTGTCGTGCCAAGCCTGCCGCTCCGGATCCCAGAGAATCCAGAGCCATCCCAAGCCCACGACCAACGTCGAAAGGATGCTGCTGAGTCCCCGCACCGCCGCCTCGGTGAAGCGGATCGGGGTTCCATCGGTGCGCACGACGCGCAAACGGCAGATGATGCCGCCGACCGTCGTGCCCTGCCAACTCCAGTGTGCGATGCGATAGATCAGGAAAAGCAGAAACGTTTTTCCGCCCCCTATCTCCAGGAGGTACGTCAAGAAGGCCACCATGGCGAGATCAATCAGGAAAGCCCCCAGTCGAACGAAAAAGGTGGCTCTCTGAAACGCGGAAAGGTCGTCCGCCGAAACGCGTTCGTCTTGCGATGCCGTTTGTGCGGCGGATTCCGCAGCTTTGTCATCCACTGGTCCGCTTCCTGCCGGTACCGGCGGCGGGGTCGGCGCGGCCGGGGTCGGCGCGGCCGGATTCTCTCGCCTCAACCCCGCAAAGGCTTCGGTCGCCGCCGCTCCCAATGCCAGTACGCACAACACGGACCATGCGGCGAAACCCAGGACAGGAATCATGAAGACCAGAGTGATCAAGGCAAGTCCGATGAGCAGCGACCGCGCTGCATCGAAACGGTTCTCCGGAGATTCCTCAGCCAGAACACGGGTTCCGATCCAGCGGGCCACACCCACACTCCCGACGAGTCCGGCGACCAGGAGCATGACCCAGAAGAACGGAATCAGCACCAGCCCGATAACGGACACCACCAGCATCAAAGACAGGGGAGCAATCAACACCAATACCAACATACCCACCAGACCCACGCTCAGCGGCTTGTCGGCGAGAGCTTGAGCGCAAGCGTGCACGGGACCGGAGAAGATAAAGTTGATCAGCAGATACAAGAGCGCCAGAACGGCCACGACAGCCCAGATCCAGGTCAGACTCGGCACGATAGGCCGGCCCAGAAACAGTCCGTGGGTGAACCAGGGAATCACTTCGGCCAGCATTCCTCCGGTAGGGAATGCCCCGATCGATACCTGTTCTCCGCCCGGTTCGAAGCCGGGGGGAACCTCCAACCCGCCGCCAAGCACCACCAGATCTCTTTGTACGGTGGCTCCCTCCTCGACTTCGACCGTTCCTCCCAAGACCACGACATTGCCCTGGACGCGGGCGCTGCCGGTAAGCGTCGCTCCGCCGGCGATCACCACCATTTCGTCTTTGACCGTCCCCTCGATTCGGGCCAGACCCGAGATGACGACAAGCCTTTCGACCTCTTGATCTATTGGGAGAACGTAGTTCCCGCCGATCTTCACCACTTCACCGTCATCGCTGCCGACTTCCAGAATCCCTGGAACCGGAGGCGCGTCAGGACCGCTCGAATCGGGGCCACAACCCGCGGAGAGACCCAGCGCCACGACCAACAATCCCGAAAATGCCCAAGCGAACTTCATCGTCCAGCCTCCCTTTCCTGGAGCAAACGGGCCAGCGCCGCACCGAGCAACGCGCTCGCCATGCACACGACCACCATCACGATCATGAGATGTCCGGCAATCGGTTCCAGAATCACACGACGCAGGATACGCGCACTTTCCGCCAGCGCCGCAACCGTGTCGGTGACGGCGATGATGCTCGTCTCTACTCTCGTGGCCCCGTAGAAATCGAAAAGGCCACGTGCGCCTTCGAATACGTACCAAGCCATACTGCAAAGGCCCAGGAGCAGCGTCACCGACACCACTTGCCAAACCCGCGGCCAAGCGATCCAAGGCTTCGCATACCAAGGACTCTGCCGCCGCTTTCGAACCCGAGCCATCACTCGGGGAACGAGTGTCCTCGGCGCACGCGGCGGCGGGAGTTGGGACAGCCTTCGATGAATCAAGGACTCCGGATCATCGCCGTTCATCGTTCATCTCCATCAAGCGCCGGAGAGCCTGGCGGCCCCGGTGGATGTCGGTCTTGACCTTGGCCAGGGTGACACCCAGGATTCCGGCGATCTCTCTATAACTCTTATCTTCGAAATGAAACAGCACAAGCGGCACACGTTGATGAGGCGGCAACCCACGAATTCCCTGCTCCAACCGCGCATGCTCGCCGGCGCGTTCCAGGTCCACCGACTGGGACCCGGGCACCACCAGGCGATCTTCGTAGCTCCGTCCGGTTCCGGTCCCACCGGGCGATCGCTGGCTGAACAGACGCCAGCGCGCGCGATAACGGGACAGATGGTTCAGGCACAGGTTCGTGGTCACCGTTCTCAGCCAGCCTCCTGCCGAAGGGTTGCTCCCCAACCGTTCGAATCGTTCGAACGCCTTCAGGAAGACGGTCTGGGACACGTCCTCGGCCTCGGCCTGATCCCCCAGCAACCGCACGGCGATGCCGAAGACCCGGTCCTGGTGCTTGCAAACGAACGCTTCAAAAGCGCTGGTGTCGGTCATAACGCACTGGCGATTTCGATCCCATCGTCCTTATGGAAACCCCGAATCCCGGCAAAAGTTTCATTGTTTCTCGAAAAACTTGATCTAAACTTCAGTCTAACGGCATTCGTGGAGACCGGAACCGGCGCCGCCGGGTCCTTGATACCGGCAGAGCGGGCAAGCTATGGTCTCTGGAAAACCGGGAGGCACTATGAACTGGTCCAAGTATCGAAATTGCTACGGAATCTGTCTCGGCCTCGTCACTACGAGCCTGCTGCTCCAGGCCCGTGACCTGAAGTTCGAGGAACACCTCATCTCCAACGACTACACCTACGCCTACGCCGTGGCCGCGGCCGACCTGGACGGCGACGGCGACCTGGATCTCACCAGTTCCGATTGCGGGACCAAGGGATCCCGCGTCCACAACGCCTTCTACTGGTACGAGAACGACGGATCCGGCAAGTTTCGGCGCCATTCCATCGCCAGCGAGGACTGGCAAGGCCGTTACGAACGGCACCGGCTGGCCGATATCAACCAGGACGGGCGTATCGATCTGGTGGGGATCGACAACTTCTACGGCGACGTCTTCTGGTTCGAGAACCCGGGAAATCCGGCGCAGACCAAATCGTGGAAGAGGCACTCCATCACCAGCGGCGGTCTCATGGGGGCCTACGATGTGGACGTGGCCGATCTGGACGGGGACGGACGCCCGGACGTGGCCGCCTCCAGTTGGCGGCTCGGGAACAAGTTCACCTGGTATCGGAATCCCGGTCCGTGGCAGCACGAAGAGTGGCCCACCCACGTCGTGGACGAAGGCCGGTTCGAGACCCGGATGATCCGGGCAGGAGACTTCAACGGGGACGGGCTCATCGACCTGGTGGGTTCGGCCCGGGTGGCCGGCATGGTTCTCTGGTACGAGAACAGCGGGAATCCGGCCGCCGGTCCCTGGCGGCGGCACACCATCAGCCTCCGGCATCTGCCCATGCATGGGACGCCCGTCGACCTCGACCGGGATGGCGACCTGGACCTGATCATGGCAGGCGGCCTGCTGGGGAGAGATGCCCCCGACCGCCACTATCTGGTCTGGTACGAGAACGCGGGGGAGCCTGGACGGGGCCACCGCTGGCGCATGCACAACATCCAGGAAGGTTTCTGGTCCGGCTTCGAGGGCGTCCCCCACGATCTGGACCGGGACGGCGACCTGGACGTGGTGGCCACCGGGTTCGGCCAGAAGGGGCAGATTGCCTGGTTCGAGAATTCCGGAGATCCCACGGCGCCCTGGAAGAAGCACCCGCTGAAGGAGCATTGGATCCTGGGCGCCACCGTGATCGTGGCGGACATGGACGGGGATGAGTGGCCCGACGTTGTCGCCGTAAACGAACGGGGCCTCGAGTTGCGCTGGTGGCACAACCGGGGGCCCTAGGAGGGGCGACTTTCTTGTCGCCCATTGGAGGGGCGGCTTTCTTGCCGCCCATTGGAGGGGCGGCTTTCTTGCCGCCTATTGGACGGGCGGCTTTCTTGCCGCCTGCTCTTCTATTTTCCTATGCGATTCGGTGCCCGGAAAGCGTAAAGTGGGGACTCCGTCCCCCCTGCCCCCCTAATCGGCGGCAAGAAAGCCGTCGCTCCCATTCGGCGGCAAGAAAGCCGTCGCTCCCGTTCGGCGACAAGAAAGTCGCTGCTCCTAGTCCGTCTCCGGTTCATAAACCGGGTCGGGTC
>CATOST010000008.1 GCA_951812665.1 uncultured Acidobacteriota bacterium | reverse complement strand
ACGTTTCGTCGGCGTGAACGATAACGTCCGGAATCCCCCCGTGGGGACCATATCGTGCAAAAAATACGGCCTGCAGAAATCCTGCCCGCCCCGGCCGAAGGAGGGGGACGTCATTCTGTACACCATCACCAACGAGGACGGGCAGCGATTCGAGTTCGAAAACTACTACCTCGAACCGAGCACCTACGAGCGCGCCTTCCGCGCAGCCGGTTTCCGGGACTTCCGATGGGTGGAACTGTCGTTGCATCCGTCCCAACACGGCAATCCCTTCTGGGACGACTTCATGGCCTCCCCTCCGATCACGGCCTTCGCGGCGTCGAGACCGGCGTGAATCCGTTCCCACCCACCGCGCGTCAGGTCCCGATGTAGAGGGCGTAGACGCGGATGCCTGCCGCCTCCGCTCCTTCGAAGTTCACCTTGATCTTGAATGGGCTCTCCACTCGCGGGATCCCGTTCGATCCCGGCCAGGAGACCCGGACCCGCAGTCCCGATTCCTTCAGCATGGCGGCCTCATCGCCCGAATAGCCGGCCAGCGGCCGCTCCAACGCGTCATGGAGCTCCAGCCGGAGCGTGGCGTTTTCGGAGACTCCCTCGGCGTTGACCCACAGCCTCGCTTCTCCATGGGTCTGAATTGCGGCCGTCATAAATGCCGCCGGAAGCGAGTCGTCGCGGACCGAAAAGGAGCCCAACCGGTCCCTTTCCAGCGTGGCCAGACCCACGCCGCCGCGGGGCTCCAACGACCCGGGATCCCAGGTTCCGTACCAGATGTAGGTTTCCTCCCCCACGTTCTCGAAACCCTGACCCTGGATCAGGCCGCCCTGGTCCCATTCGTGGTCCTCTCCCCGGCGGATGAAGACGAAGTCGGTGAGGGGCTCCCGGAAATGGATGCCGTCGTTGCTGACGACGAACCCCAGGTCCACCGTCCGTCCCCGCCAGTGGGGCGACCCGTGCCAGATCCCGTAGAGTCCCAGCAGGACGTTGTCCCGGTTCCAGACGCTGATTCCTTCGTGAGACTCTTCTCCCGACCCGCTGGGGACCTTCCTGTGTTGGCCCTCCCGGGAGAAGGACAGGGTCCCGGTGTGGTCCCAGCGGACGAAGTCGGGGGAGCGGTAGGTGCCGACCGATCGGCCCCAGGAGTCGACCGCGTAGACCGGCCGGGCTCCCTGGCCCGAGGCGTGGAACAGACCGGCCCACTTGTAGAGACCCCCGGCGGATTCGAAATGGTCGGTTGGGATGACCGTACTCTCCTTGGGCAGCAGTCCGTTCTCCGGAATCCCGGGAATGGCCAGCCGCCAGCGCAGCCCGTCGCCGCTTACCGCAGGCGCCAGAGTCCCCAATCCCTTTTTCCCGTCCTCGTGCCACCAAGTGTGGATGGACATCTTGAACTGCCGGGAGGGATCCGGGTCTTCCGGGTCGTGGATCACCTTCAGGTTGATGGCTCCAAGGGGCGCGGGCTCCATCAGCACCAGATTGTTGTCCCGGCTGCCGTCGTACTCCGCCAGACCCAGTGCGGGCCGTGTCCAGTGAATGCCGTCGGCGCTCTCGGCGTAGGCGGGACGCCACTTCAATGGGACGATGTCCACGCGGGGGGTCCACATCAGGTCCTTCTCCACGACCGTAAAGGGATCGCTGCCGATGGCCACGTACCAGAGCTTGAACTTTCCCTCATGCCGGACCACTGAGCCGTAGAACTGGACTCCGAATTCGTCCGGTTCCCCCTCCGAGCCTCTGGGCAGGACCGGATTGCCGGGGTACTTGCGCGGCGGGTGCAGCTCCAACCCGATGTTCTGGGTGAAGGGAATGGAATGGTTGTCCAAAGGGAAGAGCGAGGCTTCCTTCACGACCGGACGGCTCCCCACCAGCACGGTAACGCCATCGGATCGGTCCTTGGTGGGCGCTCCCGATTGGCAAGCGGCGCCCAGTGCCAAACCAAGCAACAAAATCATCCTCACTGAAAAAGCCAGCTTCATTTGTCCGATCTTTCTTCCTTTAGGTCGATAGGAGGGTCGGTTTTCTTGCCGCCCATTGGGAGCGACTTTCTTGTCGCCTGCTCTCTTGTGCTGCTGTACAATTCGGTGGTCGGAAAGCGTACAGTGGGGACTCCGTCCCCCCTGCCCCCCTGGTCGGCGGTAAGAAAACCGCCGCTCCCGTTCGGCGACAAGAAAGTCGCCGCTCCTCACTCTTCCCTCATCGCTGCGACCCCGTCGACGAGCATTCCAGACGGGTCCGGGGATGTCGCGTCGGAGCGCAGCCGCAAGTAGCTCACGGGGTCGCTATCGTAGTTCAGCCGGGAAAGGACCACCGCCGGCTTGCCGTCAACCGCGACCGAACAGCGGTTGCGGTCCAGGTCCCAGTAGAGGCGGAGGCTATGCCAGCGACCCTTGGTCAGAACCGGGCCATCCTCAATCCTTCCGCCGCCGTCCCAAATAAGCCGGAAAACCTCCAAGCGTTCGGCCGCCGGCTCAGTCGGCTGCATGAATCGGTCAGCCAGGGCGATGACTCCACCCTCGGAGCTTTCCGGCAGCAGGATTCGGAGAGAGACCTGTCCTCGCCTTCCGGCCGGGAAGTTCCAGACCGCCTCGTCGCCGCTCCGGTCATCGGGCCGCCGCACCTGAAGCGCCTTGGCGCCCTCCCGCGTGGGGTGGTCCACGAGCCGCGGCCCCTGGATGCGGTCGCGCCAGTAGTATTCAGTGGGGCCGAACGGTGTGAAGACGCTCCAACCCTCCAACCCCGAGGAGAAGTCGTCCTCGCGGGAGGCGGCCCCGATCCATTCCGGGTCGATGCGCACCAGGGCGATCCGGCCCTGCCCCTGGCCCGTTGCCAGAATGACCTGGCCGTCCCGAGTCGCCGTGGAAAAGGGATAGGCCGTCCCGCGGTCGCCGCGCCGGGGAGGGGACTGGTTTCGGTTGGGGTCCCGGAAGGCCTCCCGGAACCCCGTCCAAGTGCGGCCCTCGTCGGAGGAGATGGCCACGTGCAGCGCGTCGCGGGTGGTGTAAACGGGCTCCCCGTCCACTCGGGAGGGATTCTCGCAGTTGTTCCAGAACACCACCAGACGTCCGTCGGGCAGCCGCAGCAGGTTGGCCGGAGAGTTGGAGGAACGAAAGCGGGTGGGCTTGGCCTCGGACCACTCGACTCCGTCGGGGGAGAACGATTCGTAGAGGAACCCGGTCTGGGTCCGGATCAGCATCCAGACGCGGCCGTCCCGCAGTTGGGTCGCGACCGGCTCGGTCGCCCCGTAATTGCTGCCGATGTAGTCGCTGCGGCAGGGAGAAGTGAGCCGGGCAGGCGAGAGCCGCCAGCGCTTGCCGCCGTCGTCGGAGTAGCTGGTGGTGACCACATGGGAGCCCGTCGGCGGTTCCGACCGGAGTCCCGGGACCCAGAACTGATGGGGCAGCACGATCCGCCCGTTATCGAGCTGCACGACTCCGTTCAAGGCCCCCACGTAACCTTCGAAGATCGGTTGGGGTTGGGACCATCGCGTCCGGCCGTCGCTGGTCGCGGCATGCCAGATGTCGTAGAAGTAGTCCACGGTCGGTGTCCGGCCGCCGCCCCGCCGGACCAGCAGGAAGGCGTGGATCTCACCTTCCCGGTCCACCAGCACCACCGGAACCCCGGCGGGCTGCCTGAACTCGAACTCGACCCGGGGTTCGCTCCAGGTCGCACCTCCGTCACCCGATCGGATCGATGCGCAGTGTCGGCCGGAGACCATGTAGAGAATGCTGAGATCCCCCCCGGGAAGAGTCACGACCGCCTTGCTGGGAGGCGACGCGTGTAGGAGAGCGGGTGGCTCGGCGCTCCAAGCCGGAGTTCGCAGACAGGCCAGCAGCAGGGTCGTCATCCAGGCGATTCGAACTGCCCGGCGAGCACGGGTCATTCCGTGGGGAATGGAAGTGCAATCGAGCCTTCGGCGATCCCAGCAACGGCGTCCTCTAGTTGTCACGTTCAATGCATCCTATGCGAGTAAATGGAATGAATCGAGGTGTCCACGCTTGATAATCTCGATAAGAAGGGTATCGATCTACAGATATGGATTCGCCCAATCTTGTCGATCCGGAAATTATAAATATAAGAAGAATAAATCCAAGTCCGGACCAATGAATCCATTGATCCGTCGCCGCGGTCCCGAACAGGTAGAACACGGTCCACATGCACATTTCACATATATAACTGGGGTGACGACAGTATTTGAAGAATCCGCTCGTGATAAAAGGCTGGGTCACGGGCTGGGCAGCCTTGAGCTTACGCTTCTTGTCTTGTTGAAACGCCCAGATCCGTTCGTCATTTATCGCTTCTATCACCAAAAAGATCAGAAAGAGCACAATGGCAATAATATCAACATAATTTAATGTGGGATTGTGTCCCGACCATGCCTGGTGCACAGGAGATGTAAATAACCAAATCACGAACATCTGTCCGGGTGCGACGAAGGTGATATTGAGGAATTGAAATTTGACCGGGCCCAGTCTTTCCTGCACGACTTTCCAGCGGTAGTCTTCACCGCCGGCCCGGTAACCGCCTCTGCGCGCGAATTGAAGGTCAATCGAACACCCCACGCCACCACCAGGAGCGACATGGCGTTGAGCCGCGTCGAACTGAAATCCGAGTCGGCGGCCACGATCAGGCAATAGATGGCGGGGCAGATGGACCAGATGCGGTCCACCCAGGAATATTCACGGGTGATGACCGACAAGAGCCAGCAGGCGATGGCGAAAACGATCGCCAGGTCGAGCGCTTGACCGTAGGGCGTACCCTGAAGCGGATGGGGAATGAAGTTGATATCCATTGACCTGAACCTTTCAGTCCGGGCGGAGGCCGGACCGCCATTGCTCGGGCCGCTAGCGGAATCTCAGGGAGTAGAGATCCGCGTCCTTCAGCACCAGGCGCAGCCGCACCGGCTTCCCGGCGAGATGGGCCAGAGGCTTTTCCGAGGTCGCCTTGGGATGAGTTCGCTCCCAGCGGACCACGTGCTCGATCTCATCGCCCCAGATCAGCGGGGACTCCTCCACGGAGAACCCCGGACAGGGGCGTCCGTGCGCATCCTGAATCTCGATCCGGATGCTGCCGGCGGCCGAGGTGGAGAAGTTGAGTACCAGGTTGGCGCCGTGGAAGACGAACGGCCTGGTGATCATCTCCCCGCCGGAGTAGCCGGCGTGGACCGAGACGAACCCGTCGGTGCGCAACACCAGCCGCTGCAGATGGTTGGTCGGTGACGACCGGTGACGTTCGACGTAGAGGGAGATCTCATCCGCGGCGGTTGGGACGATCCCCCGTGCCGGAGTGTTGGTCCGCTGAGGCCAGTTGCGGGGGTCGCGGCCGGGCCGGATGAACGACTCCAGGAAGCGCCGGTCCCAGTGGACCCCGTCCCTGCTGCTCATGAAGACCCCGTCGGACGCGCCCGGCACCGGGGCGTCCGGGTAGAGCTGGCGCCAGGGCAGAAAGCGCCGGGGCAGGGCCAGGAAGAGGTGCGGGGCGCGAAAGTAGGCGACGGTCCCATTGGTGTAGAGGTGCTCCGGAGGGGTATCCCCGAAGTCGCCCCACTGCCCGGAAGTCCAATCCAGGAAGTTCGGCGAGGTGGCGTGCTTGATGGTGCGTACGCCGTGCCGGAAGTCGCGGTAAAAGGCGGCGTAACGGCTCCGCACCGAGTCCCAGAAGGCCACGTTCAGGGAGTCGAACTTTCCGTCGCTGAGAAGCGGCTCCTCCCGCAGCCTCTTCCAGCGGATGCCGTCCGGGGAGACGTATCCCAAGAGGACCGGTTTCCCGCTAACCGTGCCGCTCCCCACGGCCTTGTAGAGCTGCTCGGGAGGGGCGTCGGGATTCGTGTCCTTGAAGGGGGAGAAGTTGTGCCCGCCGGAGCCGGTCCAGACGATGTTGTTGTCCGTTGAGCCGTTGAATTCGAAGAGGCCGAGCGAAGGCCTGTTCCAGGCGACCCCGTCAGGACTCTCGGCGTAGCAGGCCACTTGGGGGTGCTCCGGCACGGGCGTTTCTCCCGGCCTCGCCAGGGAGGGGACCGCGTATCCCTTCGAGCTGGCGCCCCGGTAGTACATGCGGTAACGGTCGCCGTCCTGGAATACGGTGACGTAGCCGCTGTTTCCCCCTTCCCACTCCCGGTTGAAGAAGAGCACTCGCTCCGCGGGGCGGGGAGGGTGCAGCTTCAGCCGCGTTCCCTTCAGAGATTCGATCAGGTGGCCGTCCACGAACAGCTCCAGCCGGGAGCCGATGTCCATGGATTCCGCCTTCACCTTGGGCGAGGGCTCGGCAACCACGGCGAGGGCCACGGAGACGAAACACGCGGCGATCGGTCCTGCATTCATCCATCATCCTCCGTTTCGAGGAGAAACCTACCGGGGACTGGAATCATATTGAGCTATTCTTGTACCAACTCTGAGTTCCCCTCGTCACGTCCGGGCAGCAAACGGAGGCAACATGGATTACAGGAAGACCTGCCATCATCCGGTCAAGATCGTTCCCGCCGCAGGCCCTGCCGTTCTGGTCCTGCTCCTGGTGCTGTCTTTGACGGCGCCGGTACCCGCCGCGGTGCTGGAGATCGGCACCGGCAAGCAGCTCTTCATCGACGACTACGTCATCGAGTCGCTGGACGGCACCGTCTTCAAGCTGCTGAACCAGCCTCTCAAGTACGCCGGAAATCCGGTGATCGAGATGGACCAGTGCTGGGAAGCGGACATGCACTTCGCCAACTCTCCCAATCTCGTCTACGACCAGGAGGACCGCCGCTTCAAGATGTGGAATCAGGCGGTCAACTACGACTGGTCCACCAGCCTGCTCGGCTACTACGTCTCCGAAAACGGCCTCAGTTGGGAGAAGCCGCGGGTGGGACAGTTCGAATACAAGTCGGACTACTGCCGGACGGAGGCGTCCCGCTCCCACAACTTCGTGTTCGGCGACGCTCATCGGCTGGGCGCTCCCGGAGTCTTCAAGGATCCTCACGAAACCGACCCGGAAAAGCGCTACAAGATGCTCTACAACCGGCGCCGGCCCAAGAGCGGCGTCTGGGCCGCATACTCGGCCGACGGCATCCGCTGGAAGGACTACCCGTATCCCGCAGTGAATCCGGTCTATCTGAACAACGACACCCACCAGGCGGTGTTCTGGGACGGGAAACGGGAGAGCTACGTGGCCCACATCCGGCTCAAGCCGCCCCTCTTCGCCGACGATCCCAGATTCCACTTCAAGAATCGGAAAGGGAACGTCAGAACTCCCGGAATCGCCACCAGTCCCGACTTCATCCATTGGGACGCCCCCAAGGACATGCGGGATCCGGTGGAAGTGAACCGGAGATACATCCTGGTCCCGCCCGACGCGGAGGACGGCCCCTGCACCGCCGGTTTCTACACTTTCGAGATCCTTCAGTACGAAGGCGTCTACGTCGGCTTCCTCACCCCCTATCACGTCTGTCCCGGGATGGAGCCCGAGATGCCTCCGGTGCGGGGCAACGCCCGAAATCCCTGGATGGATCGAATCGACATCCAGTTGGCCTTCAGCCGCGACGGCAGGAACTGGCAGCGGGTGGGGGGGCGGCGCACCTTCATCCCCAACGGGCCCGAGGGGAGCTACGACGCCGGCATGATCTTCGTGGCGCAGCAGCCGGTGGTGCGGGAGGAGCTGGGCGAGATCCGGATCTACTACGTGGGGTTCGAGCGGGGCCACTGGGCCGTCCGGCGGGGCGGGAATCAGGAGAGCTCGGTGTCGCTGGCCACGCTGCGGCTGGACGGATTCGTCTCACTCACCGCGGGTGAGGGATCGATGACCACCAAGCCGCTGGTCTTCGATGGAGACCGGCTGGAGATCAATACCAATACGGCCGGTCCCCAGGGCGAAGTCGCCGCCGAAATCCTGGATCCCGAGACGGGACGGCCGATACCAGGCTACGCGAGGGAAGACTGCGACTCCTTTCAGGGAGACGCCATCCGCCATGCCGTGACCTGGAAGGGCAAGAACAATGTGGGCCGTCTGGCCGGAAAACCGGTGAAACTGCGATTCCATCTGAAGCAGGCCAAGCTCTTCTCGTTCCGCTTCCGAAACGGGCGTTGAAGGGCAGAGGAAAATGCGCAACGTCAACTCACCCTAAACCCAGGATTTTCCCCCGTCTGTATCGAAGGGGCGACTTTTGTGGTCGTCCTCTTCTTGCGTGCTGGCGAGCGTTTGGAACGAAGAGGGCACCCACAAGGGGTGCCCCTACGGTCCCCAATATTCAGTGCGGGGTGATCGAAGTCGCGGGGAACACAAGGGTGGGCAGAAACCCGGGGATTACAAGGGGACAGTCTATTTTTCCCGGTCGGGGGCGCCCCGACGGTGTAGGTTTTCAATCTGCCACGATTGATGCCGTCGACTTGCCGGTGTTGGACAGAAACCGATCGGTAGACAGAGGTCAGTCTCGCCGTTCCCAGATGGTCAATCCCGTAACGTCACGATCCTGGCTACACCCTGATCTCAGCAGCAGACTGAAGATCCAAGACCCGGACAGGCAGCTCACCAGGGCGATGGGCGCGTAGAAGATCCAGTGCATCTCGACGAAGTTCTGCACGTAGATGCTGAGCGGTAGAGAGATCCCCAGGTTCGCCACCAGCCAGCCCAGGAAATGTCCGCGCCGGGTCAGGACTCCCAACAGGAAGAGGCTCGTGACGGGTACGGCCGTGAGGCTGGCCACCCGGCTCAAGGTCTCCAGAATGCCGGCGTCCTCCGATACCAACAAGGCGGCGGCGGTTGCCAGCAGGCCCAGCCCCGCCGTGGTGGCCCGGGCCAGCGTCAGGCTCTGGCGCTGGGTCAGAGGCCGTTTCCTGAGAGGTGTCACGAAATCGACCTGGATCAAGGTGGCCGTGGAATGGATTCCGGAATCGACGGTGGACATGGCCGCGGCGAAGACCGCGGCGATGAGCAGGCCCGAGACGCCGGCCGGCAGGGCGTGGACGATGTAGTAGGGGAGGATCCGGTCCCCGGCGATCCCTGGAGCCAGACTTTCGGGAAACACCTGGAAGTAGGCGAATATGCCGAGGCCGATCATGTAGAGGAGTCCGGCAACGAGGATCTCCAGCACTCGATCCAGGATCAGTGCCCGGACCATCTCGCGGCGGTTCCGGGCCGCGAACAGGCGCTGCATGACGACTTGACTATTTCCGTATCCGAAACCCGTTATGAAGGAACAGAGGACCACCGCCAAGCCGGTCGCTTCGGAGAAATCGACGCGGAAGTCGGCCAGCCCCAGCTTGTCGGCGGCCAGGACGATCTCGAAGAATTGATCCAGCCCTCCGGGAAGCCGTTCGACCAGGGAGACGGCGACCAGGACCGCGCCTAAAGTCAGGATCAGGAACTGGATCACGTCGGTCCAGATCACGGCCGCCAGCCCTCCCGTGCAGGTGTATGCGGTGGCCACCAGCCCCATCAGCAGGATGGCGCGGGTCAGATCGATCCCGGTCACGGTGGAAAGAGCCAGGGCGGGGGCGTAGAGGGCGATTCCCATCCAGCCCTGGATCTGGAGCACGGCCAAACCCGAGGCGGCGTACCGAGCCCGGCTCCCGAAGCGGGCGTTGACGTACTCGTAGACGGTCGTGACCCTGAGCCTCCGGTAGATGGGAAAGTAGATCAGGACGATCAGCGGGGTGGTCAGCAGCGCCGCCGGTCCCGCCAGCATGAGGGAGGCGTTGTCCTTGTAGGCCGCCGCCGGAGCTCCCAGATAGGTGAGCGCGCTCAGCATGCTGGCGACGGTGCTCAGCCCGACCACCAGCCAGGGCATGTTCCTCCCGGCCAGAAAATAGGACTCGGTATTCCGCTGGCGTCCCGCCAGTGACAGCGCCAGCACGGTGACACCGATCAGGTAGGCTACGAGTACCAGGGAGTTGAGGGTGCCGAAGCCGGCTTGGTCCAAGTTGTGGAAAACTCCTGAAAAAGCTGTGGGAAAGTTGTGGGCTACAGTGGACGGCCCCAAGCGTCCATCTTCGCCTCGGGCGGCAGGGAGATCCGCCGGCCTTCGTAGATCGACTGAGCCACCGCCTCGCAGAACTCCATGTAGCGCACTCCCTCCGCGAAATCGGGAGCCACCGGCGTGCCGTTCCGGATGGCGTCGATGAACTCGGAGTCCATGGTCCGGTCCCGCTGCTCCTTCGGCGGCATCTCGATGGGGTGCATGCGTGCGTCCCCGCGGGTCATGCCGAACAGCTCCTCATCCTCCACCAGGCCGCCGGGTTTTTCGATCAGCAGCTTGTAGTCCAGCACTCCCCGGGTCCCGTAGATCTCCACCGAGCTGCCCGGCCCCCGGGGAACCCGGAACGAAAGATGGAAGCTGGCAGTGGCCCCTCCCTGCAACTCGGCCCCGATGGACAGGGACTGGGGGACGGCCAACAGGTCTTCGCCGGTGGTGGCGATCAGGGAAACGGGAGGATCGATCCAACGGTAGACGACTTCGGCCAGGATCCCCAGCATCATGGTGTTGACGCCCACCACAGCCGGGTCCACCAGCCAGGCGCCGGCCTCGGGGACGGCCGGGACCAGCGACGTGACCCGCACTTCCAGAATCTCTCCCACGTAGCCCTGCCCGATCAGCCGCCGCATCACCCGGTCCCCCTTGAGGCCGAAACCGGCCGCGTAGAGAGAGGTGACCAAGTCGGTGTTCCGGGAGGCTTCCAGCATCTGCCGGGCCTCTTTCAGGTTGCGAGCCATCCGCGCCTGGCAGAGGACGTGCTTTCCCGCATCCAGGGCGGCCACGGTGGCCGGCAGGTGGAGGTGGGGCGGCGTGGCGATCACCACGGCGTCGATTTCGCGGTTCTCGATGATCCGCTCCCAGCCGTCGACCAGATTGGGAATGTCGAACCGGAGGGCCGCCGTCTGAGCCGTTTCCTCCCGCCGGGACCAGGCATGAGTGACCTCGACCCCGGGAACCTTTTGAAGCAGGGGGATGTGCCGGGCTTGGGCAATCTTGCCGGCTCCGATGATTCCGACCCGGATGGTGTCCGTCATGGTGGTCTCGTCTCCCGGCGAGTGTTCAGATCCACTCGTCCCGTTGGCGGGCCCGGTGGATGAGGATCCGCAGTTTGTCGGTCTCGTTCAGATGGGGTTCGAATTTTTTCAGGAACCGGGACAGCGTCTCCTCCGGAGTCCTGCGGGTCGTGTCGATGCTGAACTTGTGGCGCATGGACGACCGTTCGAACTCGGTCTCGAATTCTTCCAGCACCTGCTCGATATCGGGTTCCTTCAGGACGCCGTTGGGATGCGGGTTCTCCTTCATCCGCCGGGCGATGGTCTCCGCCGAAGCCTTGACCAGCACCAGCGGCATGTCGGGCGCGAACTCCAGGATGCTCTCTTCGAAGTGGTCCAGAATGGCCCGGCGCATCCAGGCCTGCTCTCCGGTGTAGTAGCCGAAGTGCAGTGCCCCGTAGATGGCGTTCTCGAGGTGGAGGCCGACGGAGACGTAGTCCGGATTGCGAAGGGCGCCGGGCGTGAGGTGGTAGGTGATGCTGTAGCGCTGGATCATCTCCTTGGTCTTGGGGGTCAGGGCCAGGAACTGTTCCTGCTCTTCCGGCGTGAAAAGGTTCTCGTCGTCGAGGCCGGGATGCCCGCTGACGTGCGGGATCTTCCAGTGGTCATGGAAGGCCCGCAAGCCGTTGCCCTCGCCCATGACCTCGTGGCTCCAGCGCTGGATTCCGTCGGCCAACGTGGTGGTGCCTGCGTACTCGCAACCAATCAGAATCACTCTCATCTGGTCTCCTCGAAGGGGGGACGGTCTTGTCCCCCCTTCTCCCTTTCGCCCGATCCTGCTCCGGCCCACTGCTCCACCGGAGTTCGGCGGCTAGGAAACCGCCGCCATCATCATTCGGATTCCAAAAGGGCACCGGACGCGGCCCGGACCCTCTCGATGACGACCCGGTCCGGACCGGCCAGCCGGGCCAAGTCTTCCAGATCGTACCAGCGGAGTGCTCCGTGGACCGTGTTCTCGAGCTGATCGACGGTCAAATCGGTTTCGACGACACGCCGCCAACTGTCGATGGAGTCACGTATCTCGACCCGGCGAAACAGCTGCGGCTCGACCGCCGCGGCGTGGAGCGCGGCGACCCCCGCCCTTCCCACGGCGACCAGGTTCACTCCCTTCGCATCCTCCCCGGGGGCGCTCAGATAACGTGCGCACGCCAATACGTCTTCAGCTCGCATGCCGACCAGTGAACGCCCAAGCATGTAGGCGATGAAGTATTCGGCCGAATTGTTTCCAATGTATTCGGGGTCGTACCGCCATGCCGTCGACTCGGTCTCTCCCAAGCCGGTCAGGTCCACGGCCAGCACCGGATGCCCGCCGCGCACCAGCGACTCGATGACCCCTCCCGAACCCGCCTCCGTCTGCTTGCCCCGCCCGTCCAGGAGCAGCGTCCACTCCCCAGGCGAGTTCTCCGGAACGAACCGCAGCGCAGGCAACGGGAATCCGGCGCCGGACTTCAGGATGAGCCTATCGATGCGGTAACCGGTGCGCTGGACCTTACCCACCTCTTGAACTGCCGGTGGCGGTATCTCGGAGACAGGACGGATGCCCGCCGTCTTCCTCACCCTGGCCCTCCTCCCCTCTTCGTTCATTTGCCGCCAGGGCCGCTCCCGATCCCGCCGGAGCTTCGCCTCCTCGGCCCGGTAGAGTTGGAAGACCGACCTCGCACCCTCCAGCAGCAGAACCTGTCCCCGGGGAGTGCATTGAAGCTGCCGGTCCGAGAAGACGTCGAAGTCGGATTCGGTCACCTCGTCGACCTGGTTCAGCAGCCAGCGCCTCATCCAGCGGCAGGCGCCGGTGCGCAGATGCAGGGAGAACCCGTGCTTTTCGTCGGCTTCCACCAAGTCAACCCGTTCCGGGACCCCCAACCGGGTGTAGAGCCGCTTGGCCTGCCGGAACGTCTCCCAGGCACCGGCGATGGGCACGAAGTCTCGCGTGGCGGAGAGAATCAACGTGGGCTTCGGCGCTCTCATCAGAATGTAGTCCGCGTGGTCCATGCCGTAGGCGGTCTGAGCGAAGATGTTCTGCTCCGCATCGCCCGGTCCGGGATCGTCGTTCTTGCGGCGAGTGGTCGTGATGAAACAGCTCGATGCCGCAGCCACGATTCTCGGGTCGAGCGCCATCAGGTAGGCGGTCATGAGGCCGCCGCCCGAGTTCCCGGTGCAGCCGATTCGCGACTCGTCGACGTCGTCCCGGCCAGCCAGGTAATCGATGCTCCGGATCCCGTCCCAGATGCGGTAGGTGGCCAGGTTCTGCCCCAGAAGGATGGGGGCGACGCCGGCCAGATTGTGTTCCACGGTGGGGCGAAAACGGCCCTTCGCCGTCTCCGATCGCATCGCTCCTTCCTGCAAGATCTGCTTTCGCTCACCCTGGCCGATGGGGTCGTAGCAGAGGACCGCGAGGCCGTTCCTGGCCATCAGGATGGCCGCCCGCTGATAGAGTTCGGCCGCCTTCCCGTTTTCGCTGTGGCCGCAGGGCAGCAGGACGCCGGGGTACGGCGGTTCGGTCTCCGGCAGGTAGAGGGCCGCCGTCACGTGGAAGCCGGGCCGGCTCTCGTAGATCAGCTTCTCGGCTCGAAATCCGTCGCCCTCCAGTCGGCCGACGATTCGAGGCCGTAGCGGCGTGCGCTCCGGGAATCCGCCCAGGCTCCGGACGAACTCGGCCCGCAGCCGCTGCTGGTAGACACGGATCTGCTCCGAGGTCTTCAGTTCCTCATACGCTTCAAGTCGCTGGTCCAGCGTCGCATGGACGAGCGGCCGGAGATGATCCCGCAGCATCCGGACCTCGCCGTTCGGCCGTTCCGATGCCGGAAGCACCCGGAGCTCCGCCCCGAACATGATTTCATGCGGCAGGATCCAGGCAAGAAAGACGAGGAGCAGGTAGGCTGTGCCGGGCACTCGGCTGGAAGACACGAACCTGCATCCTCACAGGAATTGAGTCTGCGGTCAAACCAATTCAGAATGCGGTCTCCGAACCTCGACCCTGACTCGGTCGGGAGGGGCGCCTGAAGCGAGAGGGCATTCCCTCAGGGAGCAAGAGACCGGAACGAAGAAATAAGGATGAAAGCGGCCGACGGAAAAGCGCGGGAAGTCGACGTCCTCATCATCGGGGCGGGGCACAATGGACTGGTCGCCGGCAGCTATCTGGCACGGGCCGGCCTGGAGGTCCAGGTCCTGGAGCGACGCTCGATAGTCGGCGGGGCCTGTGTCACCGAGGAACTCTTCCCCGGTTTCCACTTTTCCAGTTGCTCGTTCATGCTCTACGCCCTGCACCCCAGGATTGCGGAAGACCTGGAGCTGCATCGATACGGTTTCGAGGTCTTTCAACTCGAACCCTTCGCGTTTCGTCCCTACCCCGACGGTAGGTATGTGGTGCTGCACCAGGACCCGGAGCGCAATTCGGAGGCCATCGGCGCCTTCTCCCGGCGGGACGCGGAGAGCTACCGGCGCTGGAACCGGTTCTGGGAACGGTTCCATTCCATCGTGCATCCCTATGTGCTCACGCCGCCTCCCACCTACCCCGATCTGGTGGGGCGGGCCAGGGAGACGGGCAACCTGGAGATTTTCAAAAAAGTCCTGATCACCAGCCACGCCGATCTCGTAGAGGAGTTTTTCGAGTCGGAGCATGTCCGGGCCGCGGTGATCCATTCCGGAGACCATGGCGACCCCTACACCATCGGCAGCGCCCTGCCCGCCGCGTTCCTGCCGGGCGACGTGGAGCCGGAACGGCGCATCGTCGGCATCGTCAAGGGGGGAATGGGCTCCGTCACGCGGGCCATGGCCGGTTATCTGAAGAGCCAGAGCGGGACCATTCGAACCGGGTGCCAGGTTCGCCGCGTCCTGGTGGAGGACGGCCGGGCGCAAGGCGTCGAATTGACCGGCGGAGAGACGATCCGCAGCCGTCTGGTCGTCTCCAACGCCGATCCCAAGCGCACCTTCCTGGATCTGGTCGAACCCGAACATCTCCCCTCAGGCTTCCGCCGAAGGGTCCGCGGCCGCCGGACCGAGATCGGATACTTCAAGTTCCACGCCGCCATGAACGAGCTGCCCGACTTCTCTTCTTATCTGGGCCGGGACTACGATCCGCGCATCACGACCCGCGTCTGGATCTGCCCCTCCATCGACCACGTGCGGCGGGCGTGGCGGGACGCCCGGCGGGGCCGCCCCTCGAGGCAGCCCGTCATGTCCATCCAGACCCCCTCGATCTATGACCGCAGCATCTGCCCGCCGGGCAAGCACGTCCTGTCCATCTTCGCCGAGTACGCCCCTGTCCGGCTCGCCCGAGGCACCTGGGACGAGCGGCGGGAGGAGGCGGGAGAAGCTCTGATCGACGCGGTTGCGGCGTACGCTCCCAACTTTCGGGAGGCCATCGAGGACTGGATGCTCCTGACGCCGCCCGACCTGGAGCGCCGGGTCTACCTGACCGACGGCAACATCCACCACCTGGACATGACGCCGAGTCAGGTCTTCTCCCGCCGGCCGCTCACCGGCTGGGCCGAGTACAAGACACTGATCCCGGACCTGTGGCTCTGCGGCGCCGGCACCCACCCTGGGGGCGAGGTCTCGGGAGCACCCGGTCACAATGCGGCCCACGCCATCCTGCGGGATCTGGGGGGAGGGTCGATTTCCAATCGCCCGCGCCTCGACCCCTGATCGGTATTTCGGCCTCTGATACCTTCACCCGCCGACGTAGAGGGCGTAGAGCCTGATCTCCTGTCTCTCCCCTTCGAATTTGACCCGGATCTTGAACCCACTCGAAAGTCCCGGGACCCGCTGCTTTCCCTGCCAGGAGACCGGCTCCCGGAAATGGATGCCGTCGTTGCTGATGAGCAGACCCAGGTCCATGGGATGGGCCGGCGACCCGGGAACGCCGTGAAACTGTCCGTAGGTCCCCAGCAGCACATTGCCGCGATTCCAGACGCTGGCGGGCTCGTGGGACTCCTCCCCCGCATTGGTCGGCATCGAGCGGTAGCCGTAGCGTACGAACGACAGGGACTTCGTATCCGACCACTCGACGAAATCCGACGACCGGAAGATGGACATCACCCGGCCGGAGGGTTTACCGTCCCACAGCCACACCCAGGGACTGATCTGCTGCCCGGCGACGTAGTACATCCCATCCCATTTGTAGAGCCCGGCGTGTTCCAGGAACTCGGAAATCGCGAGATTTTCCTCCGGCACCCTCCAGGCGAGCCACTTCCCCTCGCGTTTCCGGATCAGCTTCGTCTCCCGGGCCGGCCGCCAGCGCAGGCCGTCGCCGCTGTAAAGCGGAACCGCCGTGGTCTTCGTCCTCTCGGCAGGGGCGGCGGCCATCATCTTGAATCGCCGGGAGGGATCCGGGTCCTCCGGTTCGTAAAGGATGGTCAGCCCGGCGATCACGCTCAGCTCGGGCGGGTCCACCAGAACCAGGTTGTTGTCGCGATTTCCGGCGTATTCGACCAGGCCCAAGTTGGGTTTTGTCCAATGGACGCCATCCTCGCTCTCTGCGTACGCCACCCTCCAGCCGGTCATGACCCCCTGCGTGCTGAAGGCGCGGAAACTCTCCCTGTCGGCGGCCACGTACCACATTCTGAATTTGCCTTCGTGACGCAGCACGGTTCCCAGGTATTGAGCCCGGGCTTCATCCGGCCGACCCTCATCCCGGCTGATGAGGGGGTTCCCAGGATGCTTCCGGCCGGCATGCATGGAGAGGTAAAGGTTCCGGTGAAAAGGAATCGAGACGTTGTCGAAGGCGAAGAGCGTGGCCTCCTCCACCGGCTGCGGAACGGCGGTCTGCACCGTGATGCCCGTGGTGGCTTCGAGACCCGGCTGGGCTGGCGTCTGCCGGCCCGGAAGCATCAGAAACCCTGATTCCTGCAGGAATCCACCCACGGCGATGCCCGCCAGAAGGGCCAGCAAGAGCGCGGCGGCCTGTTTTTTGCCTCTTGGCAATCTGCCTCCTCACGAAAGCGAAGGGTCTCTACGATCCTTAAGGAGGACCATGGAATAAGACCTTTCTACCGAATGCCGAACCGAAGGTCGAGACTTGGCCAAATTGAGGGAGCCAGGCTCCAGGTCACGGTAGGCGGAGTCAATGGCTGGAACGCGGAGACAACCTCAAAATGGTGTGTTAGCTTGCCCAATAGGAGGACGCTTGCCCCGACCCAATCTGCTGGTGCTGATGACCGATCAGCAGCGTGCCGACACGGTGGGTCCTGCCTCTCCCTGCCGGACCCCCAACCTGGACGAGCTGGCCGCCGGGGGAACGCGTTTCCTGCGCTGCTACTCGACCAACCCCATCTGCTCGCCCAGCCGCGCCAGCCTGATGACCGGCCTCCTGCCCCACAGCCACGGCATGGTCGACTGCACCCATACGGTGGAACCCTATCGCGCCGATCTGAAGCCGGGACTCCCCTTCTGGAGCCGGCGGCTCCGGGAGGCCGGGTATCGCAACGGCTACTTCGGGAAATGGCACATCGAGCGCTCGAACCGGCTGGAGCGGTTCGGGTTCGATACCTACGAGCTGATGGAGAGTTTCGAGGCGGCCGAGGTGGGTTGCCGGAGGGTTCCCAACGCCGGCTACCTGGAGCGCCGTCGGCGCCTGGGACTCCCCGAAGAGGACCGCTGTTGGGAGCGGAGGGGCATGGTTCGCCAACGCGGCTATAAGGACCTGCTGTTGCACGGCGTCGTGGACGAGCCCGTGGAAGGCACCGGCGAGCACTACGTCTTCTCT
The DNA here is from genome assembly GCA_951812665.1 of uncultured Acidobacteriota bacterium. Taxonomy (GTDB): domain Bacteria; phylum Acidobacteriota; class UBA6911; order RPQK01; family JAJDTT01; genus JAJDTT01. The sequence continues at coordinate 60,011 of CATOST010000008.1, read as the reverse complement.
CGCGGGATCGATTTTCTGACCGGGTCGGCCCGGCAGGAGCAGCCTTGGTGCCTCTTCCTGAGCACGGTCGGGCCCCATGACCCCTACGTCGTACCGAGGGAGTACCGGCGTCTCTACGATGCCCGTGCCCTGACTCCTCCCTCCAGTTTCCACGACGATCTGGCCCATCGTCCCGCCATCTACCGGCGGATGCAGAGCGTCTGGGACCAGATGCAGTGGTCCGACTTCGCCGAGGCCACCGCGTGCTATTACGCCTTCTGCTCCCTCGTCGACGACCAGATCGGACGGGTCCTGCGGGTCTTGGAGGAGACGGGCCAGTCGGAGAACACGTTGGTGCTGTTCCTGTCGGACCACGGCGACTACATGGGCGCCCACCGCCTGATGCTCAAGGGGGTACCCGCCTTCGAGGAAGCGTATCGTGTGCCTTTGATCCTGAAGGGTCCGGGGGTGAGACCGGGGCAGGAGGCCCCCGGGATCGTCAGCCTGCTGGACGTGGCTCCGACCCTGATGGAGCTGATGCTGGGAGAGGGCTTTTCCTGCCACGGCCGTTCTCTTCTTCCGCTGTTGGCCGGGGACGGCTCCGGCTGGGATTCGCAGGCCTACGCGGAAATGCAGGGACAGAGGATGGCGTACACCCAGCGGGTTCTCTGGAGAGATAGCCACAAGTACGTCTTCAACGCCTTCGACGAAGACGAGCTCTACGACTTGGCGCAAGATCCCCACGAGCTGCGAAATCTGGCCGGTAGCCGCAAGTCCCGGTGCCGGGAGATGGCCGCGGGCATGTGGGAGATCGCTCGAGCCACCGGCGACTACAACCTGTACGAGTCGCAGTACGGGTGTTTTCGCTGGGCTCCGGTGGGACCGGAGGTTGGGCGGTAGGAGGGGCATAGGAGGGGGGACTTTTAGTCCTTACTGTACCTCAGTCAACAACTAACAAACATTAACGTTTACAGTCATTTACCGGGTTCTTCGCTGAAGCGGTAGAGTCGTTAACTTCCAATATTTGGCGTGCTGAACAGGCAACAAACAGGCAGCAGAATTTGCACCTGAAAGCCGACTCACTCTTCCCATTTACTTTTGTTCCCCAGGTTCGGAACACTTTGTGCTTGCGCTGGGTCGATCTTTGGCCAGCACCGCAGGGCAGCGCTCGAACTCTGACATTTTCGATGTTATGTTGCGTGCCACATAACATCGAAAACTGCACACTTGTGGCCATCGAAAATTGCACACTTCTTGCCACTGAAAATGGCACACATCGCGGGAGCCCCCGTGAAGGGAGCGGAGCGACCGCCACGGGGGCTCCCGCGGCCGGACCTGGTCCCCTCATGCCCCCCTCCTTCCCGAGCCCGATTCCTGGGCACTGACCGCTCGGGCGGCCGTCGGATGGATCGCTTTGGAGAGTTCGGCGTGTCGGCGCAGCCGATAGCTGTTGCCGCGGATGTTGACGATGTGGCACCGGTGCAGGACGCGGTCCAGTAGCGCCGCTGCCATCACTTCGTCCCCCAGGATCTGGCCCCATTCCTCAAACCCCTTGTTCGAGGTCAACACCGTCGAGGCCCGCTCGTAGCGCCGGTTCACCAGTTGGAAGAACAGAACCGCTCCGCTCTGGCTGACCGGAAGGTAGCCGATCTCGTCCACCACCAGGAGCGCCGGATGGGTCAGGGTCTTGAGACGGTGGTTGAGCCGTCCCGCGGCCTTCGCTTCCTCCAAGGGGTCGATGAGGTCCACCAGGGTTCCGTAGTAGACTCGCCGCCCGCGCTCGGCCACCGCGATCGCCAAGCTGATGGCCAAGTGTGTTTTGCCCACCCCGGGCGGGCCCAGGAAGACGATGTTCTCCCGTCTCGCCGCGAAGCCCAGTTCGTGCAACGAGTCGATCTGCTCCCGCTTGATCGACGGCTGGAAGCTGAAGTCGAACTCCGAGAGCGTCTTGATCGTCGGCAGTCGACTGGAACGCATCGCCGCCTCCAGACGTCGGCTGTTGCGCAGCGCGATCTGGGTCGCCAGCAGCCGCTCGATGGCCTCCGAGGCGGTGATCCCGCCACCATCCACTCCGGAGAGCACCTCATCCAGGGCTTCAAGGGCACCCGGCATCGTTAGATCCGCCAACTGAGCGGCGATGCGTTCACGGCGGGAAGCCACGTTCACGACACCCCTCCCGTAAGCCGGGCATACTCGGTCAAGGGACGGCGCTCGACATCCACCGTCCTCGGCCAGTTCGCCGCCGTTAGCGAAGCTGCCGACGGCTTCGGCAGTGGAACGACAACGGAGTGGTAAGGCCAAGCCGCCAAAGGATTTAGAGACTTCTGCTCCCGCTCGAACCGGTCCACGGGCCGTTCCTTGAGGGTCCCGTGGTTCCGGACGTTGGCCTCCTCTTCCCGCCACGTCCGAGCCCGGGCGTTGAGATCGTGGTCCGAGACGAAGTCCCTGCCGTAGAAGAAACTCTCCCGGATGTAGCGGACCGACCGCTCCACCTTCCCCTTCGTCCGAGCTCGATAGGGTCGGCAGGCCCTAACCCGAAAACCCCAGTGGCGACTGAAGCGAAGGAACTCCCGGTTCTCGATCAACCGTCCGCCCTCCTCGCGTTCGTCCCGAACAATGACCGCCTTCATCTGGTCGAACAGAAGTTCCTCAGGGACGCCGCCGAAATAGTCAAACGATGCCTCCAGACCCCGCATCACCACCGGCATCGTCTGGCGCTCGTAGTACCGGAACCAGATCAACCGAGAATAGCCCAGCACCACGATCAGGGCGTACCGTCGGCCCCACGGCAACTGGAAGTCTGCGAAGTCCACCTGACGCTGGTGCCCCGGCGGTGTCTCGAACCGCTGGATCGGCTCGTGGGGAGCCCGCGGCCGCACTCGCCGCACATAGCGCTTCACTTGACCGTACCCACCGCCGTAGCCGGCCTTCCGCACCTCTCGGTACAGCCGCGTCGCCGTCAACTTCGGATACTCGCCCAGACGGGGGTCGATGATCGGTTTGGACGGATCCAGCTTCGACAGCACCGGCCGCCGAGGTCCGTACTGGGCCGGCTCCTCCTGATCGCCCCGATGCAACTGGCCCCTCTGAATCCAGTAGTAGACCGTTCGACGGATGACTCCTAACTGCCGCGCGATCGCGGCCTTGCTCATTCCTTGTTCCAGATAGTGTCGCAGCAGCACCCTCTCGTCGCTCCCAAACATAGCGTCTCCTCTTCTTGGTAGAGACGCTACGTAACAGAATCCCGCCCTCTCGGCGATCCTCTCGAAATCCCCCTTGTGGCTCCCCCCTAAGAGCCTCTTCAGGGACAAAAAGTGTGCAATTTTCGATGGCCACATCTGTGCAATTTTCCATGGCCGCCAACACCATCGGCGTCAGACAGTTGAGCGAGGATCGTTGGCAGGCGGACGAGACCGGCTGGCGCGTGTTCGTGGAGGTCGAGGGCAAGGTGGGTCAGGGCTGGCATCTGTGGGTGTTCCGATCTCCTTCGACGGTGCTGTTCAGCCTGTCTCCCAGCCGTTCAGCCCAGCTGCCAGAGGCGCCCTTCGGAGCGGATGCGACCGGCATACTGCTGAGCGACCGCTACGTCGTGTACAAGAAGTTGGCCCGAGAGCGGGAGGGTCTGCAACTGGCCTTTTGTTGGGCCCACGTGCGCCGCGACTTTTTCTCCTTGGCCAAGGCTCGGCCCGAACACGAGGGCTGGGCGATGAGTTGGGTAGAGGGCATTGGGGGCCTGTTCGGTCTGAACCGGCGTCGGCTGCAGGTCCGAAAGCATCCCGAATCCTTTGCCGCTTGGGATCAGCAACTGCGCGGGGCGCTCTGGGGACTGCAGAGGCAGCGCGAGGCAGAGCTGGGGAGCCCGGCCCTGCACGGCGCCTGCAAAAAGGTGCTGCGCAGCCTCAAGCGACACTGGGAAGGGTTGACCGTGTGTTTGGATCACCCCGAGGTGCCCATGGATAACAACGCCGCCGAACGCGCCTTGCGAGGCCCGGTGGTGGGGCGCAAGAACTACTACGGTTCGGGCAGTCGCTGGAGTGCCCGTCTCGCCGCGGTAGTCTTCACGATCCTACAGACCTTAGAGCTGTGGGAGATCAACCCGCAACGGTGGCTGATCTCCTATCTGGAATCCTGCGCCGAATCGGGCAACCGGGCGCCACCGCAACTGAACCGATTCCTGCCTTGGGAGATGGACCCGGCCCGAAGAGCGGACTGGAGTCGACCCTCGGGCCGGGAGGCAACATGAAACGCTACTGTGGCCGCCCCTTCAGCGGCGAGGAGATCGGGCAACTGTGAGCCTTGATTGCCGACAACCCGGGCCGCACGCGTGCCCAGCTGTCTCGATTGGCGTGTCGACTGCTGCAGTGGCGCAAAGCCGACGGCGGTCTCAAGGAGATGAGCTGCCGCGTGGTCATGCTGCGCATGCATCGTGAGGGGCTCCTGCAGCTGCCTCCCCCGCGCAACCGCCAAGGCGGCTCGAGCCGAATCGAGCACACCTTCTGGAGCGCCCCGCAGGAGCCGCTGTCCCGACCGGTGCATGAGCTGCCCGGCGTGCATCTGGAGCCGGTCCGCAGCCGCCCGGACTCCGCGCTGTGGAATGAATACATCGACCGCTATCACTATCTGGGATACACCCCTCTGCCCGGAGTTCAGCTGCGCTACTTCGCTCGTTGGGAGCACCGCACCCTGGCCCTGCTTGGCTTTGGCGCCGCCGCCTGGAAAACCGCCCCACGCGACCGCTTCATCGGCTGGCGTCGTTCCGAAAGGGAGAGGAATCTTCAACTGATCGTCAATAACGCCCGTTGCTTGATCCTTCCCTGGGTCCAGTCTAAGAATCTGGCCTCCAAGCTGCTGGCCTTGGCCGCCCGTCAACTCCCCCAGGATTGGCACGACCGCTACGCCTACCGGCCCGTTCTGCTGGAAACCTTCGTCGACACCCAACGCTTCACCGGCGCCTGCTACAAGGCGGCCAACTGGATCCATGTCGGACAGACCCAAGGGCGCGGCAAACTGGACCGGCACCACCAGGCCGATCTGCCCACCAAAAGCATCTGGCTTTACCCCCTGAGCAAACTCTTCCGAAGATCGCTTCGCTCAACTTGAGTTCTCAAGAGCATCTTCCGTCGTCATCGCTCGATTACGGGTTTACCGAATATTTACCTTCAACCCTCACTCGGAAGTTCATTGAACTTGGGGACGGGGTCGGTTCCCAGCGAACAGATGAAGGGGCAAATCCGACAGGGAAATCGGTGTGGTGGTCACCCTGCCCAGGGAAACGAACAAGCCGGCCCCGACTCCAGCCATAAGACTTCCGTTGCCGCCGGCGTGAGAGCGCAGAAAAGGCGTGTCGCTGATAAGGCGTTCGCCCTTCCACACGCCGCGCGTCGCCACCAGCAGGCCGAATCGAGCCAGGTCCTTGGCGCTCATGACCACCCAGCCGGGTCCTCCTACGACAACCTGACCCTCCACTTCATAGGGCGGATCCAGAAAAAGACCATAGCCCGGCATTTCCGGATACCAGTTCTTGTCGTGCCGGACCGTTCGCCCGGGAGTCCAATCCCATCGCTCGGGTGGAATGCCCATCTTGCTGAGCAGACGCTCGTCCATAACCTGCTTCAGGCTTTTTTTCCAGACTGCTGTGAGGGCCTGGCTCAGGCGCCAGTAAGCACCGCTGCTGTAACTTCGACTCACAGTACCGGGCTCCACGTGGGAGTAGTTGTCGTGATCAGGGTCGCCCGTGCAGGTCGCCCAATCCGGGGCTATATTGTCGTAATTCTGGCACTTCTGCCACGAGTCGCCGTTGGTGACCGGGAGTCCCGATACGTGCTCCGCCAAGTGGCGAAATGTGAGCTTACGGTGATGACCTTGATCGAGAAACTTGTGTTTCGAGTTGAGTTCTCCGGCGCCAGTCCAGTAATCCATCACCAGGTCATCCGCGCTTCGGATCAGCCCCTCGTCTATGGCCAGCTGAAGGCATGACATGGTGAAAGCCTTCCCCAGGGAAGCGGTCTGAAAACGATAATCCGGATCCCCGAATGTCTGAAGCAGGTAGCCGCGCCAGGCAATCGCCACGCCCCAACGATCCTGGCTGTGGTCCTCGCCCTTCCAGGTTCCGCCGGTCACACTCTTCTCCATGGCCTTTACCCAGCCGGTCCAGGAAGATAGGGTCGTACTACCTCCGGTGCCAGCCATGTAACTGTGGGAGTCGTCCGGAAATGCTTCCTCCGGTTTGAGCGAGATCCATTCCTCCTCGGGGAAGACAACCCCCTCAAGCCCAGACATTCCTGCCTGCGGCGTATCCCCGGCGGGGTGTTGCTCGTCTACACCGCAGGAACTGAGAATCCCCAGCCAGACGACTAGCAGGAGCACGAAAACAGAGTGGTTGACGGTGGACTTACTTAGCATTTGAATCTCCAGTTTGAAAGATAAAGATAATCTTCGTGATGTTCCTCAGGCCTGAGGGGCATTTCGCGGTGAAGAAGGCTGGTAAGTCCCACCTTACCACAGCTGAACTTCCTCGATTCACCCCTCCCCCCGGCTGTTCCAGCATTCACAAACGGTAGTCCCACACCGTTGAGGACCAAGAGTCCAAGCATCCGGCAGGCGAGGTTGAGTCGTCGGAACAATGTCTCAGATAATAACATCATATGAAGCCCAGGCAAGAATGCGCAGAATTTGGTAGATTCCTTGTCGTGTTTCGCCTCAACCTGATGCTGTGAGCGGGTTTCAAATCTCTCTCACCACGGGTCATTAGCAGCCTAGCTTTTCTGGTCTGCGAGCCGCTTGTTTTGGGAGTACAAGTGTGATCACCCTCCGGTCCACTGCAAAACGTGCGGAGAGCCGGTAGGTCGGCGGACTAGCGAGGCATTCGGTGTGGGAGCATGAAGAAGCATATGAATCGTGGCGGTGGAGGAGCCAAACATCGCGCATCGTTCCCTGCAGGAATCCGGAGTGTATTCGTCCTGGGGTTGGTGGGTATTGTTGCGGCGTTGGCGCTCGTGACCAGCGACGGTGCCGCCACCAGTAGGAACTCAGAAGCCGCTATTCCCGGAACCGAATCGTCTTTGCAGGCTGAGGGAGGCCCACCTGCGGTGCCGCCAAGCCACCAACAGATGCTGACGCTGCTCAAGCAAATCGCGGCTGGCACTCCGGACAACAATAGCTACCTCGGTGATGCAACCGCGCGCGCGCTGCGAAAGCGGCTCGCGGACTTGTCTCCCGATACATCGGACCGTGCGAAGTACGAGCTTCATAGGGAATTGGGCCAAGCGGAACTTCGTCTCGGCAATGAAGAGGAGGCAATCGACCATCTTAGAAAGGCGATCGGGCTTGTCCGGTTGAACCGCGACGATGTCCCACCAAAGGTGTTGGCGGAGAGCGCCTTTTGGCTTGGCGTGGCTTACATGCGACACGGCGAAACACGAAACTGCTGCCTGCACAACTCACCCGAAAGCTGCATTTTCCCCCTGCGGGGCGGCGGTATTCACACCGAGCAAGAGCCATCCAGGGGAGCGATTGCGAGTTTCACTGAAGTCTTGCAGATCACGAGGGCAAGCGAACCGCTTCATTTGGAAGCTCGATGGCTGCTCAACATCGCATATATGACCCTCCGAGGCTACCCAGAGCAAGTGCCAAAGCCGTATCTTCTCTCGCCGCAATTGTTCGAATCCGAGGATAAGATACCCCGTTTCCAGAACATCGCGCCGGGGTTGGGGCTTGACACATTTGATTTGTCGGGGGGTGCCATCGCCGACGATTTTGACAACGACGGCTATCTCGACATCGTGGCGTCGACCTGGAACACTGCCGGGCAGATCCACTTGTTCAGAAACAACCAGGACGGCACCTTTTCAGAACGGACGAAAGAAGCCGGACTGCTCGGTTTATACGGTGGGCTGAACCTGGTGCAGGCTGACTACGACAACGATGGAGACATCGATATTCTGGTCCTTCGAGGCGCCTGGATCGAGGAACAGGGGCAGCACCCCAACTCTCTGCTGCGCAACAACGGTGGCGGAACATTCACGGATGTGACCTTCGAAGCCGGTTTGGGTCAGGTGCATTATCCTACCCAAACTGCGTCCTGGGGCGACTACGACAATGACGGGCTTCTCGATTTGTACATTGGAAATGAATCCTCCGAAGGGCTGCGGGCTCCCTGTCAACTGTTCCACAACAACGGCGACGGAACTTTTAGCGATCTGGCCAAAGAAGCAGGTGTGCAGAATCACGGTTATGCAAAATCGGTGATTTGGGGCGATTACGATGGCGATCGCTGGCCTGATTTATACGTCTCCAATTTGCACGGCAGCAATCGCCTCTATCGCAACCAAGGAGACGGCAAGTTCACCAACATGGCCAGCAAGCTCGAGGTTGACCGCCCGGCCGCAAGCTTCCCCGCCTGGTTCTGGGACCTCGACAACGACGGAATCCTGGATTTGTATGTATCGGCATATTCCGCCGGCATCGCGGATCTCACGGCGAGCTTGCTTGGCATGCCCCTGAACATCGAACTGGCTTGCCTGTATCGGGGGGATGGGCAGGGTGGTTTCGAGGAAGTCGCAAGGCGACACAACCTGATCCATCCAACGGCACCGATGGGTTCAAACTTCGGTGACCTTGACAACGACGGCTACCTCGACTTCTATCTCGGTACCGGATACCCGGCCTATCGGAGCATCATGCCTAACGTCATGTATCGCAATCAGAGCGGTAAAGGCTTTAGGGACGTCAGTGCAACGGGTGGTTTCAGCCACCTTCAGAAAGGCCACGGCGTTGTTTTTGCGGATCTCGATCACGATGGTGATCAGGACATTTTCGAACAAATGGGAGGTGCGCTCCCGGGCGACGCATACGGAAACGTCCTCTATGAGAACCCCGGGGTCGACAATCACTGGATTGCGATTCAACTCGTGGGTGTGCGCTCGAACCGATCAGCGATCGGCGCCCGCATCCACGTGCAGGTCATCGAAAACGATGTACGGCGCTCGATCTACAAGCATGTGAACAGCGGTGGTACGTTTGGGGCTAATCCCCTTCGGCAGACCGTTGGCTTGGGTAAAGCCTCAAGAATCGTGGTACTTGAAGTTTTCTGGCCAACTACGGGGCTCACGCAAACTTTCCGCGATGTGCCCTTCGATCAGTTCATTCGAATCGTTGAGGGAGAGGCGCAGATCACGCCTCTCAAGCTCAAAAAGCTGACCTTATCAAAGAACTGAAACCTCTTTTCCTGCTGAGTCGTGTGGGTCGAAGCTCCGGTTTAACGATTGCCGCCAGGACTCGGCTGGTGGCGTGCAAACAGGTGCAGGGGAATGTCGCTGAAATTGATGCCTTCCGCCGTGACCTTTCCCCAGGAGACCATGATTGACCCGCCCACGCCGTTGACGTTACTGCCGCCGCCGCCGCTGTGAGCCCTCAGCAGGTTCGTCCCTGTGATCAGGCGCTCACCTTTCCAGATCCCTCCGGTGGCGATCAGCAGGCCGAAACGGGCCAGGTCCTTGGCGCTCATCACTACCCAGCCCGGGCCGCCGCGCACGGTCTGTCCGCTAATCGTGTAGGGGGGATCCAGATAGAGTCCATAGCCGGGCATTTTAGGATAATAATCGGAATTGTCATGGACGGTCTGCCCGGGTGTCCAATCCCAACGGTCGGCAGGTATACCCATCTTACTGAACAGTTTCTCGTCCATGACCTGCTTCAGGTCCTTTTTCCAAATGGCCGTTAATGCCTGGCCCAGGCGCCAATAGGCGCCGCTGCTATAAGTCTGGCCTACCGTGCCCGGTTGAGCATGGGCGTAATTGTCAGAATCGGGATCGCCCGTGCACTTGGACCAAGGCGGGGCGACAGCGTCGGCGTCGGGTGTTTTGCAATCCTTCCAGGTGTAGCCGTTGGTGATTGGAAAGCCGCCTCTATGAGTGACCAGGTGGAGGAACGTGAGGGAATCGTGGTGACCCTGGTTGAGATACTTGTGGGGAGCGTTGAGTTCCCCTTCTCCGGTCCAGTAATCTTTAACTAGATCAGTGGCACTATTGATCAGGCCTTGATCGATGGCCAACTGCAGGCAGGCCATGGTAAAAGCTTTTCCGAGGGACGCCGTTTGGACCCGAAAGTCGGGATCGCCGAAAGTTTGCAGAAGGTAGCCGCCCCAGGCAATCGCAACGCCCCCCTGGTTCTCCCGGTTGTCTAATCGCTGATATTGAGGAAGATCCTTTGAAGCTCCCTTGACCTGCTCATTCATGCGCCCCACCCAGCCTTTCCAGGCGCTCAGATCGCTGTGAGCTGCGTGCCCGCTAGTGCCGCTTTGAACCTGGTCAGGAAAAGCCTGTTCGGGGGTGATGGTCTGCCATTCCTTCTCCGGGTAGACCACCCAATCGGGGACGGTGCCGTCACTGGGTGCCGTTTCGCTGGGGACACCCCCGCAGCCAGCTAAGAAGAAGACTTCCGGAATATAGAGAATCGGGCGGAATCGCCTCATTGTCCTCCAGGTTGGCGTGTGATTGGTCCTTATTGCCATTCACGGAATCGGAACATTGACCACCAGATAGGTAATGTTCTGGCCTGGCTCCAGGAGGATCTGGTGAGCCGCATTCGGGGGGATGTTGATGATGTCTCCCGCCTTGACTTGGATCGCCTTGCCGCCGCGGATGGATGTCCCCCATACTTCGGTTGGGGTTTTGGGTTTGGGATCCACAACCTCTCCCCCAAGCACCAGCTTCCCTTCCCCGCCTTGGATCAGGTAAAAGTCCGTGTGTTCATGTGCTGCTGCGGGAGCGCTGGATTCACGGTAAACCATGAGCACGCGGTGGGTGCCGAATCTTGCCATTTCCTCCACCGCTCTTTTCCCCTCGTCCATCTGGGAAGGAAGCCGCTCCGACAGGCTCTTTAATTCCTGGCTGGTCCAGTGGGCGAGATTGGGCGGATCTGAAGCGGCTAGTGGAGTGAAGGTGAAGCTCAAACAGGCCAGCAAAAGCTTTTTCATTGTGAGATCCTCCACGCGCCTCTGAAGCAATACTCGAAGGTGCGCGAATTTGATGAATTAAGGCGTGAGGTGAGCATGACAGATGTTCAGGGCGCTGATTCCACCAAAGCCCTCAATTTAGGTGGGTTGGATTTTAGCCAATTGTGCACCACGACGAACTCAAAGCCGGTGCAAAAGTGGCGAACACCCAGATCGACGTACTCCTGACACTGCTCCAAAGTCTCGGTCCCCAGCAAATCAACCCTTACCGCAACTCCTCGCTCTACAGCGGTTCGGATCACTTTGCGCTCGACCTCCTTAATGGTTGCAGCGTTTCTTTGATCCGATTCGCTGGGCTTGCCACCATAGCCGGCTCCTGGCACACCGGTGCTTATGGCATAATCCGCCGGTCCAAACTGAATCATGTCGACGCCCTCTACCGCGAGTATTTCTTCTAGATGATCAACGGCTCCTCGCTTTTCGATCATCAATTCCACAACCACGTCGTTGTAGCCCTGGACCGTCTCTGCCGAAGCACAATCCAGGAAGAACCTTGAGTCTCGATACATTTTGGCACCCATACGGCCACCCGCAGTGGGTGTGTCGGGTTTTACCGCCCTCACGCATGCCTTGACGTCCTCTACGCTTCGGATATCGGTGAAGAGAATACCCTGTATTCCAGAAGCGATGGCCCTTTGAGCTTGAAACTCTTGAATACTCTGGTCAACTTTAAGAGTGGAGGATATGTTGTACAACTCAGTGATTCTGGCCAGGGTGTCCAACCAATACATATCGTAGGGCGCGTACGGACCAACAAATTCGATGTAGTCAACCCCACCCGTCAATGCCATCAATTCCAGCATTCCTGGATCAGTGCTTTGAATGTGAGTTCCGATCGTAGGTTGGCCAGCGTAAAGCTTTTCCCTTAGCAGATTCTTCCTCAATGAGACCTCCCGGTTGAATATTACTGGATCAAATCTTTCTAGGACGCCCCCAGGGCAATCCCATACTGCTCTGCAACAAGTGATGCCAATCCGAGTTTCTCCAGACGGTCGAGGGGCGCCAGGAAAGAGACCTGCACGACACCCGGATTCCGTGCAATTTCGACGGCTCCGGTAATGGTGGCCCGGTTCTTCACCTCCCCTACACTCATATCCAGAAGACTGGCTGCCCTTCTTAATCCGTTATCCGTAGCGGCATTAAGATCCGGGCCGGTGCCAATGAATGAGATGGGCGCCGCCGCTTCGATATCCCTCATCCCCCTAGTCCGGGCCAACATTCTCGCTCTCTGGACCTCTTCCGGCTTCAAAGGCCGGGCTAGATAGGGCAGGTCTTCAGGCACCGGTAACAGGATGGGACCCTCGAGCGTGAGTTTCTTGAGCACACGGACTTCAAGTGTAAGAGTCCCCGCAACGTCGCATGTGTGTCCGGCAATTTCTCCGTCTCCCTGCAAAGCATGCATATCACCGGTGTATACACCGCCGCCCGGCGTCTTCACAGGACAGATAAGCACAGCCCCAGCACGCACTGAATCGCAGTCCATATGCCCGTCGGTCCGTCCTTCCAGTTCTTCCCCGGTCAGCGCGTATTCGTGGGATTTACCGATCAGGAAGACGCCGAAGTCCCCAGCGTTATGGGAGTCGGGAATCCTGACCGCCGGCGTGGTACCCAGCTGACCCATGAACGGGCGGAGACGCGTCGCAATTCCCACCAGGTCGTGTGGTGCAAAGGTCAAAATCGGGTGCTGCACAGAATTTTCCGGTATGGCCCCGTAGCGCTCGGCCTCACGGGCAATTCCCTCAGCTTCCTGCTGAGGCACTGTTACACCCAAGCGGTGGTTCTGGTCGAAAACCATGGTGTAACCGTTGGTGATGTTGAACGGTGCCGCATCTGCGCCACACTGGGCACAACGAACAGCCGTCTGACCGATACCATCGATCCGAGTTTCCGGGTATAGCGTCCCGCATTCGGGACAAAGACCGGCTACGAAAGGATCGTCCAGAAATCGCCCATTCATCGGCTGGTCCGTGCCCGAAGCAGTGGCCAGCGAAGTCACCGTGATCTCACGAATCCAGATTGCGATTGCATCACCTATCTCCGCACCCTCGACGCCTACCGGTTGTGTCACTTCATGGCCACCCCGAATGCGCGGTGTGATCATCGGTCCCCAGCAACCGGGAGTTGTATTGACGACAATGTGGCCTCCGTCCCTCACTGGGCCCAGCATGGGGAGCGCCGGGTCCAGGATCCCATTGGTGAACTGGTCGACAAACACCGTCTGCCGCCCACCAGAAATTGGCCTAAGATGGGAACTTTCCGTCGTCCGATTCTGCGATACCTGTGCCATCAGTCACCCCCTCGATTCTTAGCCCCCGGAGATCGGCTGCAGAAGCGCAATCTCCGCATCCGGCTCCAAAACCTTCTCTCGCCCAACCTGCTGACCGTTCATAAACACCACTGTGGACGCCAACGCGTCACCCACCTCAGGACGGCTCTCCTTCAGTTGTTGTAACACATCCGCTATAAGCGCACCCTTTGGCACCTCCAGCGACAGGTGGGTGCTCCCTGATTTCCCAAGATTAAGAGAAGAAGCAAGCCGAACGTTTACCCGCATCGCAGCCTAACCCGGAAACTGATTGAAAGGGATTGAAAAAAACAGACATTCACTTTATTCGACATTACTTATATCAACTTCCGCTATGAGTTCCTCTGGTTTCCCGGTGGTGAATGACCAAGATTCTATCACTACCCCAACCTTGAATCAACTGTTGCTTAGTCTATACAGCAGGGCCAAGCTGCTCAAGCGTTGCCGGAAATCCATGGTTTCTCGTCTTCAAGTCAATTCCGGAAGATGCCGGGCTGACGGCTCACCAGAACACCACGTAGCTGAGAATCAAACTCGTGGCCACCAAGCCGATCGTCAAGGGCACCGGGAGAAGTTGTTTGAATCTCGAACGGCCTATCGGCGGGCCTTCCTCTAATTGCAGCTGACTGGTCCGAAGCCAGCCTCGCTGCTCTCGATGGATGAGCTGCCCGGAAGGAACCCAGCCCAGAACAAGTGAGGCCACCAGCATAGCAAGAGAAGTGAGAACAAAGCTGTACAAATAGGCTCCGTACTTGTCGAGCAAGAAAGTGGGTAGGATCTGGATGTGGTAACTGGCCGCGATCAGGGGTGCGACCAAGCGCATGATCCCGTAACTCGATCCCACGAGCAGACCGATGATCCCGGTCCGGGGATGGACGCGTGTGAAAACACCCATGATATAGAGGGTGAACAAAGGGATGACAAAGGCACTTGTAATTTCCACGTAAAAGACAATCATGCCGCCGCTCAAAAGAGCGGGGAGATAGACAAAAGATGCCCCTATTATCACCGGAATCAGCCATTGGCCAACGCGTCGGTAGTGCTGGTCGGAAGCGTCCCGCACCAGCAGTCGTGCATAAACGTCGCGTGTCAGCAGGGCGGAAAGCGCCGAACCGATCGAATCATAGGTCGAAAAGGCCGCTGCCAGCACACCCGCTACTGCGATCGGCCTCAACCACCCGGTGGCGAACTGGGAGATCAAGAGAGGGTAGATGGAGTCTTGTGACTGGTCGGGCAGAAGCAGCTGATCAGGATAGAGGGCGCGTCCCATGACTCCAATACAGAGGGTGAAGAAAGACAGGACCAGAAGCACTGCCGAGGCAACCACAACTGACATTCTGAGATCCCACAGACTTCGCGCACCCAGCATTCGCATCGCCTGGGTGTTGTTGACTACGACGTAGGCGACACCGATCAGAATCATCGACAACGTAAGAATCCAAAAGGGTGTGCGTCCAACGATGACTTTGCTGTCCGGATCGTATTCACCACCCGCCACCAGTCTCGCTTGAATCTGATTCGGGGTGAGCGCGCTTACGTCCTCCCGATCTACGTTGTCTCGGCCGACGTGTAAGATCTGTTTCTCCAGACTTGGTTGTGCAGCTTCGAGCCTTTGCTGCAGTCCATCCCAGCCTCCCACGGCTCCCCAGATGACGAACCAGATCAGCAGGGCAGCAGCGCTCATGATCACCACCTGGAGAGTGTCAGTAATGGCCACCGATCTCATTCCACCCACGGCCGTATATGCGGCGGCCAGAGCCGCCACCAGAACTACGGCCGCCCAGGCCAGCCAGTCCCAGCCGCAAACAACCGAGAGGATGCGGAAGATGGAGATGCTCATCATTCCCATCACCAGAGTGCGAAACTGCAACTGAACGAACACGCTGGTGATCCTAGTGCCGACTCCGAAGCGGGCCTCCAGATACTCGGCATTCGTGTACATGCCCATCCGATGCATCGGGACCAGAATGAAGAATCCTGCCAAGACCCAGCCGCACACCACGCCGACCCAGTTCAAGACGAAATAGCTGAATCCCATCAGGTAGGTGGCGCCTGAAGCGGCCACCAGATCTGCGGCATTGATTGCCGTGGCATACATCGACAGCCCCATCAGCCACCAGGGCAGCGTGCGGCCCGCCAGGAACCACTGGCTGCTCGATTGTCCTCGCCGGCCCAGGTACAGACCATAGCCGACAATCGAACCGTTCAGAAGTATGACGAGCAACCACTCCCAAATACCCATGGGCCGGATCAGATGAAAAATAACAATCTATTCGGATCGTTGACTTACCTGCTGCCACGCTGAAGACACCTCATCAGCAGGCAAAAAGAAAGGTCTGCAAGATATTCTAAACGAAATCTCTGCCAGTGTCTTCACTCCAACAGTGCGAATCCGATAGCAACAGGACTGGGATCGGCGACCCGACCTGGATTTTGCAACAAAGCGAAAATCTCCGGTAAAGTCCGTCATTCTCACTCAGAACTTCCTCTTCGCTCCATTGAGCGTTTAACCTGGAGTGGCGGAACCCTACTCGAAACATGTATAATACTCCGGTACCGTCTGATCCCCATTTGAGGGGAGAGCATCCCTTTAACTGGAGGAAAGAGACCTGTGGACAAAGAGCAACAACAGCCGGAAAACCGGAGCGAAGCCTATCTCTATTCGGACGACGAACTCGATCTGATGGATCAGGTGCCTCTTCCCCGCCTCAATCCCTGGCTGTCCCTGTTTCTTCTGATTCTCCTCGGTTTCTTCTATGTCTGGGCCACTGGTGCCCTACTGGGCCTCTAATCAGATGGAGCAGTTCCAACCATCCTGGTGGGTGATCGGTACCTATCTGGCCCTGATGCTCGGCATCGGAATCTGGGCGGCTCGCACCAAGATATCCGGAATCGAAGACATGGCAGTGGCCGGCCGGAGTTCGGGTACCTGGCTGATCGCTTTTTCCGTGGCCGCCACCTGGATCAATGGCACGACGCTGATCGGGATCTCTGGCGTGGGCAAGGACTTCGGCTTGAGCGCCTACTGGACCGGAGGATCCTTCGTGTTGGTCAGCATCTGGATGGCCTATTACGTTATTCCCCGCCTCAGGGCCACCCAGATCATCACCATTCCCCAGTTGTTTGAGCGTTTCTTCGGTCCGCGGCACCGCTCGCTCGCTCTCTCTCTAATTGCCGTCCGTGACCTGGGGGCGACGGCTGGCGTCATGGGATCACTGGCCATTGTGGCATCAAGTCTGCTGCACATCTCGCTTCTGCAGTCCCTGGTGCTAATGGCGTTGCTCACTATGATCTATGTCTTCCTGGGAGGGATGTGGGCCATTCTAGTAACCGACGCAATTCAGTTCCTTATTGTCGCGATCGCCTCACTGGGTCTGTTGGTTTTCGGCTTCCTGGAGGCCGGCGGATTCTCCGTACTCGACTCCATCGACGATCCGGACTATCTAAGTATATTCGGAACCGACGGTTTCACTCAGGTGGCGACGGGCTGGATTGTCATTGGCATCGTCATCAGCTTCGGCTATCAGAGTGTCATCCAGCGCGGGCTGGCGGCCTCTTCCACGGCAACGGCTCGCAAAGGATTTCTCTACGGTGGAATTATCTGCGCCATCTGGTACATGGTACCTCCCCTGATCGGGGTCCTGGGTAGGGCCACCTACGGACCCGAAATCCCTGCTGACGAGGTCTTTCTGCGCATCACCTTCAGCATCGCCGGCGGGCAATTGGGCAGTATCCTCATTGTCAGCCTCCTGGCGGCCAGCATGTCCACGCTGGACTCGACCATCAATACCCTCGCTTCCAACCTGACGATCGACGTCTACAACCGCTTTATCAATCCTGGGGCCAGCCCTCGAACCCAGCTGTGGGTCTTCCGCGGGAATGTGATCGTCGTGGGGATCGTGGCTGCCGCCATCTATTACGTGTTTCCCCTGATGATTGAGCTGTTCTGGCTGGGGGGACGCATCATGGGAGCTTCCGCCGGCCCTGCTCTGGTGGCTCTGGTCCTCTTTCCACCTGTCAGGCGAGCGCCCAGGACTGTTTTTCTCGCCATGCTGCTGGGTGCTTCGGTGGTCATTCTCTGGCAGATTCTGGGCGGGGTTCAGGAGGTGGGATCGCTTGTTGTCGTCTGGACCATCGATCCGATCCTAATCGGGCTGCCTGCGACGATTCTGGTCCTGGTGCTTGGAACCTGGCGGGAAACACGCGGCCTCAGGCAAGCGGCCTGAACCGCTCCCTCTAAGTAACCCAGTTTCTTGGATCCCGATGGCTATTCCGGTCGCTGATCGCCCCTTTTTCTCTTGGTGGCAGCGTGGTAAAATCCTTTGTGACCTCCGAGGTTTACCGAAACGAACTAGCTTAAAGTAAAACCCTTGCGACAAAACCAAGGGATGCATCGGACGGCAGCTTGTCAGAATTTTGATCGTTCTCTCAACTCGCCGGAATTTGCCAACAATCCTTACCCTCTCTACCAGGCGCTTCGCGAGAGCGCTCCGGTTTACTGGAGCGAGGCCTGGCGCTGCTGGATCCTGACCCGCTACGACGACATCCAGGCCGTACTCCGTGATCCCCCGCGCTTCACCAGCCTGGAACGGCTCACCTCGACAGTGAAGCCCGACATTCCCGAGGCCGTCTGGGAACAGATCCAACCCCTGGTACGTCACTACAGTTCGGGCCTGGTGAATGTGGATCCCCCCGACCACACGCGGCTGAGAAACCTCGTCCACAAAGCCTTCACTGGCCGAACCATCAGCAAACTGCAAGGATACGTACAGCAGCTTGTCGATCAGCTCCTGGACAAGGTGCAAGGCGATGGGCACATGGACCTGGTCCGGGACTTGGCCTACCCGCTGCCTGTGAACGTGATTGCCGAACTGCTGGGTGTGCCGCTCGAGGACCACGACAAGCTCAAGCGGTGGTCCTCAGGGAGTATGGAGTTCATGACGACGCCTCTCCCCACTCCCAAGGCTCTTTTGCGCTCCCAGGAAGCGCTGCTGAACTTGCGAGAATTCTTCCGAAAAATCTACACTCAGTGCCGTCAGCAGCCGGACGACAAGCTGGTCAGCACCCTGCTGGCTGTGTGCGACGAAGGGGAGCGGCTCAGCGAAGAGGATCTCCTGTCCACCTGCGTCACGCTGCTGGTGGCCGGACATGAAACCACAAGCAGTCTCATTTCCGGCGCGGTTCTCGCCCTGCTGCAGAACCCCGATCAATTGCGAAAGCTGCGAGAGAACCCGGCTCTGATCGAAGGTGCGGTCGAAGAGAGCCTGCGTTATGACGGCCCCTTCCAGCGAAATCGGCGTATTGCCAGAGAAGACGTAGCCATCGACGGAAAGCAGATCGGCAAAGGGCAGCTGGTTCTGGTGTTCCTGGGGGCAGCCAATCGAGATCCCTCCCACTTCCCCGACCCCGACCGTTTCGATATCGAGCGAATACCCAACCGGCATATCTCGTTTGGGGCGGGCGTACATTTTTGTCTGGGCGCTTCCCTGGCCCGTCTGGAAGCCAGAATCGCCATCAACGCGATCCTTTCGCGAATGCCCGATTTGAGGCTGGCCACGGAAACCCTGGAGTGGGAAAATCATCTGTTACGTGGTTTGAAGGCCTTACCTGTGAGTTTCTAGACCGGACCTTCCATTCCTCATTTCCGGCTGGAAATCGCTCCATAAGGTTGGACTGGCTCAAGTGCCTTACCTTCGATTAGACGGTAGAGAAAACCGGGTTTCAACTCCTCGAATCGCTGAACCGACCCGGCCGGCCACCGGACTTCCAGCGACCGGGCTACCCCGGCCCTGCCGAAACCGATGAAAACCCTGCCGTCACGGGCTGAGAGATAGCTACCACCCCGGTCGACGAAAGTCGTGTAGGTACGGCCCTTTGCCTGCCAGCTCACCCGAGCCCCGATGGCAGATCGGTTCGACTGGCTTCCTTCCAGCACCAGAACGGCCCGTTGCCCTTGTGGCGTCTCGTTCAACAGGACTTGAGGACGATCGCCCCAATTGCTGACGACCAGGTCCAGGTCTCCGTCGTTATCCAGATCTCCAAGAGCGGTCCCGCGACTTACAAAGGCACCCCGGCCATTGATCCCGGCTGATTCGGAGATGTCCCAGAATCTGCCGTCACGGTTCTCGTAGAGAAGGTTGGGCTGAGCATAGCTGATGGCGTCAGGCAGGGGGACCGGGTTGGTGGCCAGAAGTGGTGTGCGCTCAACGGTCGAGTCGATATGGCCGTTGGCGACGAAAAGATCGGGATCCCCATCGGCGTCGGCGTCGAAAAAACAGGTCCCGAACCCCACGAAGCGAAGCGAGCTCTCGCCGACACCCGCCCGGAAGGTAACGTCTTCGAATCGCAGTGAACCTTCTGCGCGATAGAGCGTATTGGTTTCCGATTCGAAATTGGTCACGAACAGATCGGCTCTGCCATCCAGATCGTAGTCTCCGATTGTCGTTCCCATGCCCGCCTCTGGCAAGCCATCGCCGTCAAAGCCGGCTCCTGAGAGGAGCGACATATCCGCGAAACTGCCGTTGCCGGTATTGGCGTAGAGAAAATTCATCCTGGTGTCATTGGCTATGTAGAGATCCAGGTAGCCATCATCATTCAGATCCCAGATGGCAACACCCAGGCCCTTGCCCTCGGGATTCCAAACTCCCGCTTCCCGGCTGACATCGGTGAAGCTGCCATCGCCGTTGTTACGGTAGAGTACATCAGCGGCTCCGGGAAATTGCTGAGGCGTGCAATAGGCCCGCTTTCCCTCGGGGTTGGTGCAGGGCTCAACGTCGGGAGGCTGGTAGTTCAGGTAGTTGACGACATAGAGATCAAGATGCCCGTCATTATCAAGGTCGAAGAAGATCGCACTGCTGGCCCAGCCCGGGTCACCCACTCCGGCCGAGACGGTGACGTCAGCGAATGTGCCGTCGCCGTTGTTGCGGTAAAGGACGTTGCTGCCGAAATAGGTGAGATAGAGATCCGTCCAGCCGTCGTTGTCGTAGTCGGCCGAGGCCGCCCCCATGGCATAACCACGTCGGCCCCCGGCACCCGATTGGTCAGTCACATCAACAAAGGTTCCATCACCCCGATTGCGATAGAGACGATTCGAAAATCGGCAGCCGGCGTCCCGAGTCGAGGCCGCACTGTTGCTGAGCAGATACAGGTCCAGGCAACCGTCGTTGTCGTAATCCAACAGGGCCACCCCTGAACCCATCGTTTCGTTCATGTATTTATCTTCCGTCACACAGCTGCTGTGTTTGAAATCGATGCCAATCTCTGCGGCCACGTCGCGAAAAAGAATTGGAGTCGTGGTTTGCGCATGGAGCCGGGGCAGCAGGATCAATCCGGCCAACCAGATAACCCGCTTCATGGTTTTCGGCTGTCCGTTTCCCTGCTGCCGGATGGCAGCTTCTGGCTTTCCTCCTGGCGGGACAGCTCCTGGAATCTACTCAGATGGGCCTGAGCCTGCCCGGTGTCGCCGGTTCGAAGGTAGTACTGCGCCAGACGGTAGTGAGAGGCGCTGTGTCGAGGATCGCGTTCGAGAGCCTGCTGCCAGTAGCGTACGGCCTGCCCTGCCGCGCCCGATTGCTCCTTGACGCGGCCCAGCCAAAAAAGGGCCGACACGTTGCCGGGCTCCAGACTCAGGGCTTTTTGCAAGGGATCCTCAGCCTCAGCCAGGTCTTGTTGTTGAAACTCGACCTCGCCCAGTCTGATCAGGCCCTCCAGGTGATCCGGTCGGCGCTCCAGCGCACTTCTATAGAGGCGGGCCGCCTCCTCATAGTCGCCGAAGCTCTGGGCCTGGCGACCGAGGTAGTAGTAGGCCTGTGGCTGCTCGGGAGCCAGTTCAACAGCCTGTTTCAAGAAGGGCTTTGCCTCGACCCTGCGGTCCAGAAGGAGCAGAATGCGGGAAATTTCCATCAAGAGCGGGTAATTGGGTCTGACCGCCAGTGCCCGGTTCAGTATGTCAACAGCCTCGTGGTTCAGATCCCGTCGCGCCAGCTCCAACCCGTACTGGGAGAGAACCGAGTAACTCGAGGGAGCCAGTTCCACGGCCTTTCGGTAGTGTTGGAGTGCCCCCTGGGTGTTCCAGTCTTGAGCTAGGAAGCGAGCCAGCGTGATATGAAACAAGGGGTCTTCGGGAGACAAGTCTAGTGCCTTTCGAATGCTCTCAATTGCCCTGTCGAGCTCTCCCATCTCCAGATAAACGAGACTCAGCTGATAAAGAGTGCCGGAATCAGGAGCAGTTCCGGCCGCCAGAGACTGGAGTCGCACGGCTGCCCGGGAGAGCCGGACGCCGGACGCTCGGGCCTGCCCGAGAGACTTCAGTGCCTTGCCGGAGAGGTAAAGGGCCTCCACGTGGTCCGGCTGGACCTCGAGTATCGTCTCCAGCTGTTCGAGACTCTCTCTAACCCTTTCCAATCCCAACCAGTACTCGGCCAGAATGAGGCGGGCAGCGTTGTCCCACGGCTCTTTCTCCAGCCGGGCTGAAAGACGGACCTCGACTTCCTCGATCTCCTGGCCAGGGTAAGACTGGAGTAGGGCGTCGCAAAAAAGAGAAACCAAGACGGGATGGTTCAGCCCGAGATCCAGCGCCTGGCGCAGCGAGCTAGCCGCTTCTTGCGTCCTGCCCTGCTGCAAAAGCAGATTTCCAATCGCAATGTAGGCAGGCTCAAACTGGGGCTGACTTTGCACGAGCTGTCGATAAATATCGCTGGCAGCGGCCGCATTACCCGCCTGGAACTCCAGCACTCCCTTCATGTAAAGCAGGCGATAAGAGGAGGAGAGTCGACTCAGCCCATCATCCAGCACACTCCTGGCCTCCTCATGGCGGCGCAGCCCGATCAGCTGTCTGGCCAGATCGAGGTGGTAGATTTCATCGGAGGGATCGGAGGCGACGGCATCATAAAGGTGCGGCAACGCTCTCTCCGGATGCCCCATCTGAGCTCGCAGCTTGCCCAGAAGATTGAGGCAGGCGGCGTCCCGGATGCCAGCGGCGTAAAGGTCCTCGAGCCGGGCAGCCGCCTCGTTGACGCGGCCTGCATTGGAATAGGCGAGTGCCAGATTCAGCACGCGGGGTACAGATTGTGGGTCCCGCCTAACCAGTTCCTCCCACAGGGGGATGGCCTCACCCAGGCGTCCTTCTCCGGTCAGGGTAGAGGCTCTCTGTTGCAGCTCCTGATCATCGCTCTGAGAGGCAGAGAGAGAGGCGGGACAAAGGAGAAGGAGAATCAAGAGAGGCCCGGTCCCGAGCCCGTTTGTCCTGGCGGGCGTCAACACTGGCCCTATCATGGCTCAGGGTTTGACCTCGACCTGGGTTTTGCGAGCAACGGTCTTTCCCCGAATCAAGTCCTCCGCCTTGAACTCGATCTGGTATCGTCCCGGCGCCAGATCACGAAGAGGAATGGGTTGCAACACCACTAGACGATCACCGTAGGATGCTCCCGTCCTTTTGGTAATGTCGGTGAAGCTCACTGGTTCTGAGCCCTCCGGTCGGATCGCGTATTTCAGTGTTACATCGGGGGCTCCGGAACTCTGGTCGGCTGCAGGATTGTAGACCTCCAGATAGGCGTACAGGGGTCTCTCCCTTGAAAAGATATTGTCGACGCTGGGATAAAGCTTGACCCCGCCCAGGTAGTTGAAAGCCTTCGTCAGATCCGGCTGTCCATCGGTGAAATAGAGACGGTCGAAGACGATCACGTTGCTCGCCCCGAATTCTTCGTCTGCACTTGCTGCCAACAGCAGTATGTTATGGGTCCCGACATTGCCGCTCTCACTGTCTTTGACGGCGAGAGTCAGTTTGTAACGTCCTGGTCTCAGCGGAATTCTCTTCTGGTAATGGAAAATCTTCTCCCGTTCCCGAACCTCCATTGCACGGTCGATGGCGCTGTTGAGCTCCTCCTCAAAAGTAAAAACAACCTCCTGGCTGAGCGTCTCAACCTGGCCATAGACGGTGATATTGGCCCGCAGCAGATCATTCCCCAAAGGAGTAAAGGTGAGATCTTTCTTGCGGATGAAGAGAGTCAGCGAACTCAGGTAAAGAGCCTTGGAGATCCAGTGGGTATCCAGCCGATAAGTATAGGGTAGAGTCTGATAGCTCAACTGCAGGGTAACGATTTCCTTTAACTTCGCGCCTGGCACGTCTCTCCTATGGGTGAGCTGAAAGTAGCGTTCCACCGTTTCGAAAGGGCTCCGTGAAGGTATGACCCCTTGTGTCAAACCGGACGGTCGTAACATATCCATACTGCGAACCCGCTCTGCTCGCAATTGCATGCCTTCGAGTTCCCAGCGCGTTTCTCCTCCCATACCAGGCATTAGTAGAAGAGCGTCTTTTTCTTGGCTTGACATCGCTAAACGAAATTCTCCGGTCATACTGGGATCGACGAATTCCACCTCAATGCCCGATCCGATGCCGGGTAGGTGCCGGTAGAACCACTCCTCATACGGATAGGTCAACGTGGACCCGCCGCCTTCCTCGGCAGGTCGGTAATAGGTGCCGCCCCCTGGGTGGGTCGTCCGGCCGTCGGGGGGACCAAACGTGATGTAGACCCTGCCCCGGTCCGTTCTCCATCCAGCCTGCCCCCAGTGGAAGTGATCATTTGCGTAGGCGATACGCCGATAATGTTCTTCCTTAAACTCGTTGAGTGTAGTGCGTGGATCTGGATCCCTGCGTCTCCAGAATTGTTCGATAAAATGCTCTTTTTCTTCTTCCGAGGTGAGAGCGGTGAAGACTTCGTTTTCTTCCGGCGTAACGATGTAAACTGCGTCTTTCTTCAACCACTTCTCGAAGTAGTCGAGCTTCTCTTCCTTTTGCACCTGATCGAGCTTCTTTTCGTCTTTCTGGGCCAGCGCGGTCGAGGAGAAGACGAAAAAGACCATCCCTAGGAGAAACTCTGATGCGATTGCGCTGAAACCTCGACTGCGCCAAAAAACCTGAGTCCTTGGTTGAACTCCAGTTTGGGAACTCACAGCTTTAGGTTCTCCATCATCGAGTGGCAGGTGTCAAAGCTGACCTTCGCCGGGAGGGGATCTCATTGGCAATCCCCCATGTTTACTGAAGCTTAATTGCGGAGTATTGCTGCACAAAAAGGTGAACGGGCAGGTCATCGAAATTGATGTCCGATGTCGTAACCTTCCCCCAGGAAACCATGAGATCCCCACCCACCCCAGTCATGTGGCTGCCGTTCCCTCCCCCATGGCCACGCAAAAAACCGGTCCCGCTGATCAAACGCTCGCCTTTCCACATCCCTCTCGTCGCAACCAAGAGGCCGACACGAGCAAGGTTCTTGGCGCTCATCACGACCCAACCGGGTCCGCCGCGGACCACGTTGCCGTCAATCTCGTAGGGCGGGTCAAGAAAGAGGCCGTAACCCGGCATCTCCGGGTACCAGCCCGGATCGTCGCGTACCTTTTGCCCGGGCGTCCAGTCCCACTGGTCCGCCTGGATTCCCATCGTTCTGAACAGCTTTTCGTCAAGCAGCTCTTTCAGATCCCTCTTCCAGAGGGCCGTGAGGGCCTGGGCCAGGCGCCAATACCCGCCGCTGCTGTAAGTCCGGGCCACAGTACCTGGCTCGGCATGAGCGTAGTTGTCATGGTCCGCATCCCCGGTACAATTTGCCCAATCCGGGAACCCGGTCGGGCCAAGCGCTCTCGCCGGGAAAAGAACCTTGTCGTAGTTGTCACAAGCCTTCCAGGATTCCCCATTAGTGATGGGAAATCCCCCCACATGGTTGGCCAGATGCGAGAAAGTGAGAGAGTTGTGGTGGCCCTGATTCAAGTACTTGTACGGGTGATTGAGTTGACCCTCCCCGGTCCAAACGTCTTTGATCAAATCATCGGCGCTTGCGATCAGGCCGTCGTCAATTGCAAGCTGTAAACAGGCCATGGTAAAGGACTTTCCAAGGGAGGCCGTCTGGAACCTGAAGTCGGGGTCACCAAAGGTCTGCAACAAGTAACCGCCGCGGGCGATGGCCACACCCCATTGGGTTCCACTGTGATCCTCCCCTGCCCAAGAATCCCCCTTGACCTTCTCGTTCGTGCCAGACACCCAACGGTTCCATGCCTCTAGATCATTGACCCCCGCTTCTTCCGGTGTGATCGTCTGCCACGCTTTGTCCGGATAAACCACCCACTCGGGAATGCCTTCCCTGACGAGCCTTTGCTCATTTCCGCAACCGGCCAAAACCAGTGCAGCCTGCATGAGCAGAACGTGATGTAATTTCATCATTTTGTGGGCTCCCCCTTTGAGGAAAGGTTTATCGAGTATGTGTAAAGACCTCCAAAGGAATTATGCATGTAATATCGCGGGTCGGTCTTTAAGCTTGTGCGGCGGAAATGATTCGTGAGGCGTCTGCCCCACCGTCCCCGGCGCCCAGTTCCAACCGTCCTTGAGGGGAAAGGACCTCCCGGAATCATAGCCATTGAGTTCCGGGAGGAAGCAAGAAGTGAAAAAAGCTCTTAGAAGATGAATTTCAGGCCAAACTGAATCTCACGCCCGAAAGCGGAGGTGTTCACAGCGCCTGCGCTTCCACTCGTTAAATTGCGTACGGGAGCACCGAAGTTGGCGTGGTTGAATAGGTTGAAGAATTCAGCTCGAAACTGAAGCCTCGTCTCCTCTCCCAGCGCCGTAATCGGAAAGTTCTTGAGTACCCCCATATCCAGATTATAACTGTGGTCTCCCCGCAAAATGGTTCTGCCCGAGTTGCCGTAAGTGTAGATTTCCGGGACCGTGAAACAGCTCGTATCGAACCATCTGTCCGCAGTTGGATTATCGAGTCCCCCATCACAGACACGGTCAGGACGACCTCCCGTCCCATTGTTGGTCCGGCTGCTGGTGCGCGGCGTATAGGGCCAGCCGCTTTGCATCGTCCAAAGCCCGGTCATCTCCCATCCTCCAGCAAGATGGCGGATAAGCCCTTCCGTTGGACCAGGCAGGTTCCAGATGTAACTAAAGACCAATCGGTGGGGCAAGTCAAAGGCCGAACGCCCCCTGGTAGAGGCGTGGATCAAAAACGGGTTTTCGATCACGTTGCCACTATCGGTCGCAAACCCGACATCCCCCGAGTTATTATCGATGGATCTACTCCATGTATAGGCCGCATTAAAAGCCATTCCGTCCGTGAATCGCTTGTTCAGTTTGGTTTGGAAAGAGTGGTAATTCGAGTTCAATTCATCGGTGAAGAGGAACTGGGCTCCTGAGTCTGGAAAAGGCCGCCGCGCTTGTATTGCTCCAGAGCCTGGTTGCGGGGTGTTCAATACCTTCCTGGCGCTAGCATGTGTTCCTTTCGATCCGACGTAGGCCAGATCCAACATCAGGTCGGTGGTCAGCCCAACCTGCATGCCCAGATTCCACATCTGGGCATAAGGATTATGCAGATCGCGGAAGGGCTTCGGCGCCCAGCCAAAAGCGAAGGCACTTCGGGACACGTCTGGCCCCGAAAAACCCTGCTCGAAACTGGAATTGGGGACATTCGGGTCGGTGACGATCGTGGGAAAGAACAGGAAGGGAGGGTTGAAGTTGGCTAAAACTTCATGGCGCGTCTGCATCTGTGCCGCGTTGAAAATCCCGTAGGCGGCTCGAAGGACCACATCGGGTTTCAACTGATAAGCGAAACCGAAGCGAGGACCAAGGTTCATCTTGTCGGGTTGGTAAATTGTGCGGCCATATGGACTGAATTTGAAAGGAAATGGCGAATCAAAAGGCACACAGATCCCTGTGATGGGATCACATTCCTCCGGCACATAAGTGTCCGCGAAGACCGTGTGCCCATCAGTTGGGTCCCAGTTCGAAATATGATCGTTCTTGTCTTTCATCGGGAAGGCGAAATCGTAGCGCAGTCCTAGATTCAAGGTGAGTTTGTCGGTGGCCCGCCAATCATCCTGAATGTAGGCTCCATACTGATGCCCGTACAGATAGCCTTGGTCGATAATCTCCCATCTGCTCATACCGCCGCCGCCAGGAGCCCCCTGGTGGCCCAGCAAGAATTGGGCAAAGCCATCGCCATCGGGTGAAGCTTCGCCAGCTGAGACATATTGTCCGCCAAACTGATAAGAGCCGGCACAGGCACACTGTGCAAAATTACTGTTGATCTGATGCAACTCAAACCCCACCTTGAGGCTGTGGTCTCCGCTTACCCACGAGAGGTGATCTCCTGCCTGATACACCGTGTTCCTATAAACGCTCTGGGTACGTTCGGAGGGAAAGTCGTAACCTGTGACACTGAACGCCGGAAAATCCACAAAATCGGGGCGTGTTTCTGAACCCGGGATGCCCCACTCATTTTCAAAGGGCGGGGTCCTCCCGTTGTTCTGTCCGGTCCGATTGTACGAGAATCGGACCGCTCCGAATCGAAACTCGTTCGTCATCACGGGGGAAAGGCTATAGGTATAGGCGCCACTGTACTGCTGATGGCGGTCAGCGAATTGGATTCCCCCAACCCCAATACCGGTCCCACCCCTTATAAACGGAGGGAGGGTGCCCAAGAACAACCGGTCTATATCATTTAAACTGAAACTAAACATGAAGGTGGCGCTGTCTCCGAAATAGTGATCCACGCGTGCGTTGTACTGGGTCATGTCATCGGTGTTGGTGACGCCTGCCTGATAATTCCGTAATGGGTCAGAGCTGTTGGGCAAATGTAAGTAGCCGAGGACTTGCTGGGAGATGCCACTGATCCGGTTCCGAGGTATTGTGTTGTTGGGAAACGGCTGCCGCGTCCTGGTTACGGGATCCCAGGTGAGGGGATCGTAAATGATGCCATGAAGGTCAGGATCGAAGACCCCCTGGCGCTGCTCCGTTGTCGGCACGAAACCGAGCACAGGCGAGGGCCTGCGGAGGGTTCGTCTTTCAATACCAGCAAAGAAAAAGGTCTTCTCCTTGATGATGGGACCGCCAATAGTTCCGCCGAATTGGTTCTGGTTTAAGTTGGGGGAATCGGCGGGCTCAAAAAAATTCCTCGCGGCGGTAGCGCCGTTGCGATTGAATTCGAAAAGGCTGCCGTGGAACCTGTTGGTTCCCGACTTGATGGCGATACTGACTATTGCTCCTCCCTTGCTGGCAGTTTCCGCAGAAAAGTTGCTGGTCTGAATTTTGAACTCTTGAATGGCGTCTATGGAAGGCCGCGCGGCTAACATGTTGTTCTGCGGATCATTGTTCAGAAGGCCGTGAATCATGGTTGTAGTGTACGTGGTTCGGAGTCCCGACGATTGGATGGCGCCCCATTCCCCCACGTCGCGTTGTTCAACGGATCCAGGCACCGACTGAATCACTCCGGGAGCCAACCGCGCCAGTTGCAAGAATTCCCTCTGGTTCAAAGGAAGCTCCACAATGCGCTTGTTTTGGATGACCTCTCCGACGTCGGAGGTGGTCTTGTTCAGCAAGATCTCCCCGGACCCCTCGACCGTCACAATTTCGCCGATCTCTCCCGTTTGAAGATGAAGATCGATTTGAGCAGTCTGATCAATGAGCAGGATAATGTCCCTAACCTCTGCCTTTTTGAAGCCCGGCAGTTCGGCCGTGACAGCATACCGTCCGATGGGCAGATTTCGGAGGGTGTAGCGTCCAGCCGAATTGCTCACCGCTAACCGTACCGTGCCCGTGTCCACATGCGTGGCCGTGACGTCCACTCCGGGAATGACGGCCTGGCTGGGGTCGAAAACCGTCCCCACGATGCTGGCAGTGGTTCCCTGCGCCGCAACCGTGGAAACCGAGGCCAAAGCACAGACCAAACCGATAGCGAACAAGTTTAGAACGCTTCTGGACAACATATACGCCTCCTCTTGATGTGCCAGCGAGTTTGAAGTGTGCCAGCGAGCTTGAAACTTGCGGGGGAGAATAGCAAAAAAAATCAGAGGTGTCTACATTCGAGTTGCCTCATCATAAGAGTGCTCGAAAGGAGACAGAGCGGCAAGCGGAAGGCTGTGGAGGGTGACGGGTCGGATGGAAAAGCCCAAGGCGACAAACGCACCCTCGCCAACCTCTCCAAGTGGCCCCCCGACAAGATCAAACGACTCCGTCTGGTCCTTAAGAACGTTCCTCTCGTCCATCCTGATGAACTCTTCGTCATCGAACGCTCCCTCCCCCATGGCCATATCGAGATGGTTCTCAAAGTCATCCGCCGCCTCAAACTCCCCGCTCTGATCGACCCCAAGACCTCAAGCCAGCGCAACTTGGTGCTGGCCATGGTCATTCAGCGCTTGTTGCATCCCGCCTCCAAGCTGGCCACCACCCGGCTCTGGCACACCACCACGCTGGCCTCTGAACTCTTCCTGCAGGACGCCGACGAGGACGATCTGTACGGGGCCATGGACTGGTTGCTCAAACGTCAGAATCGGATCGAGAAGAAACTGGCCCGGCGGCACCTGGCCGAAGGCGATCACGTGGTTTACGACCTCTCGAGCAGTTACTACGAAGGCCACACCTGTTCCTTGATGCGATTCGGCCACAGCCGAGACGGCAAACGCGGCCGGCCCATCCTCGTCTACGGGGTAACAGTCCGTGGTGAAAGTCCCGCGAGCACCGAGACCGTTCCTGCGCCCGCCGGACAAGGCGCGATTCGGGTGCATACCGGGAGTATGTGCCCGAATCGCAACGCCGTCCGCCGGGATGCAGGGACGGTCGAATGCCGTGATGACTTTTGCCACGGGCTGGTAATGGCCGATGCGGCGGGTTGTCCGGTGGCGATCCAAGCCTATCCCGGCAACACGGGGGATCCGGTCACGGTGCCGGATCAAGTCGAGAAGTTACGCCAGCGCTTCGGGTTGGAGCGGGTGGTGCTGGTGGGGGACCGGGGGCTGCTGACCGAAACTCAGATCAAGCATCTGAAGCGGCATCCGGGACTGGGGTGGATCTCGGCCCTGCGCCATGAGGCCATTCGCCAACTGGTGGACACCCAAGAGGTTCAACCCTCGCTCTTTGACGAGCGTCACTTGGCGGAGATCCGGACCGAGGCCTATCCGGGCGAACGGCTCGTCGTCTGTTACAACCCGATGCTGGCCGAGTATCGGCGGAACAAACGCCAGGACCTGGTGGCGGAGACGGAGAAGGAGTTGGCCCGGATCGCCCGGGAGGTGGCGCGACGGACCAAAACGCCTTTGCTGGCGAACGAGATCGCGGTGAAGGTGGGTCGGATCAAGAACCGGTACAAGGTAACCAAGCACTTCGAGATGGTGATCGAAGACGGGCGCTTCGAATACGCCCGGCGCACCGAAGCCATCGCGCGGGAGGCGCAACTGGATGGGTTCTACATCCTGCGCACGAGCGAACCGGAAGAGCGGTTGGCGACGGCCGATGTGGTGCGCAGCTACAAGAACCTGACGAACGTGGAGCGGGCCTTCCGCTCACTCAAGACGGTGGACTTGCAGATCCGTCCCATCCGTCACCGGGCCGAGACGCGGGTGCGGTCGCACCTGTTCCTGTGCCTGCTGGCCTACTACGTCCAGTGGCATCTGCGGCGAGCCCTGGCTCCGTTGCTGTTCGAGGACGAGGACTTGGAGGCGCACCGCGCTCGACGGGACCCGGTGCTGAAAGCCGAGCCGTCGGCCTCGGCCAAACGGAAGAAGACGAAGCGGGAAACCGCGGACGGACTGCCGCTTCACAGCTTCAAGACACTGATTGCGGCGATGGCGACGCGTGCCCGTCACCAGTGCCGAACCGCCTCGGACCCGGACGGTCCGAGGCTGCAACGATTGACGGAACCGACGCCGCTGCAGCGACGGGCGCTGGAGTTGGTCAAGGTGTTCCCAGTGGACTACTAGTCCGCTTCGTGAGTTGTCCCTTTAGAATCAAGGAGTTATCTTGTCTCTGGTCTGGAACTTCGGACTAAACAGGCAGGAAACAAGGGAGAATGAGTAGAGAGGAGTATCGGGATAACCTGTTGAAAAGAAAGGATCGATCCCGTAGCTCAGTTGGACAGAGCACCGGACTTTTAGTCCCCCATTCTTCCTTGGCTCCAATCATCTCTTTGGAGTCCGGCGGTTGGAAACCGCCGCTCCGGTCCGGGGGCAAGAAAACCGCCGCCCAGCCGAACTCTACGGCGCACCAAACTGGAAGGAATAGAGGTTCGCGTCCCGCAGCACGAACCGGAGGCGAACCGTCTGCCCCTCCAGCGCGCTCAGGTCTTCGTTCTCCCCCCAACGGACGACCCGGTCCAGCTCATCCCCGTAGATCTCGCTGCTGTCCTTCAGGTTGAAACCCAGGACGGGACGGGAGAAGTGGTTGAGCACCTCCACTCGGACCGACCCCGTGACCGATGTCGAGTAGTTGATCCGTGGCCGGCTCCCCTTGAATTTCAACGGCCGGGTCGTGAACTCTCCTCCCAGATCGGGGGCATGGACCGAGATGAACCCGTCCTGCCGTAGCGTCACCCGCCGGATGTGGGCGTCGGGGGTCCGGTAGTTGTGGGTCATGTACATGGAGAGCTCTCCCGGAGCGGTCCGGACCAGGCCCGAGCCGAAGGACATGGCGCGCTCGTGCCAGTTGTTCCGGTCCGGTCCGGGACGGATCCAGGCCTCCCGGAAGGTCCGCTGCCAGCGGAGCCCGTCGCGGCTGCTGAGCAGAGCGATGTCCGAGAGTCCGGGGAAGGGCCAGCCCTCGCCTTCCCGGTCCAGGATGAAGCGCATGGGAAACATGAGGTAGACATTCCGCGCCCAGGGATACGGAATGGCTGTGCTGGTGTAGAACTGCTCCCGGGGCTGGGTCCCGAAGGGGATCTCCACCCATTCGGGGCCATCCCAGGTGCGGAAGTCGCTGGAAGTGAAACGGCGAATGGTCCGATTGGCCTCTCCGCTGGTTCCCGAGGCGTCCAGTTGCATTTTCGGAGTGGCTCCCCACCAGCCGCGCTTGTAGATGACGTACCGGGACTGCCAGGGGTCCCAGAAGGCGGCATGAGGACCGTCGTTGACCTGGTCCTGGAGCCGCCGGATCAGGGGATCGGGCCGGATCGGTTGCCAACGCAGTCCGTCCGCCGAGACCAGCCCGTGGATGTCACGGGTCTGGACGATGGCCTTGTACCTTTCCCCCTCCGGCACGCCGGGGT
Organism: uncultured Acidobacteriota bacterium; assembly: GCA_951812665.1. GTDB lineage: Bacteria > Acidobacteriota > UBA6911 > RPQK01 > JAJDTT01 > JAJDTT01. The sequence goes on along the minus strand of CATOST010000008.1, from coordinate 27,697 downwards.
TCGGGTCCTTGAAAACGCACATGTTGATCCCCTGGTTGCCGGGGGTGGGCCAGATCAGGTTGTTGTCGCTGGACCCTTTCGACTCCACCAGCCCCAGGGAGGGCCGCTCCCAACGAATCCCGTCCCGGCTCTCGGCATACGCCGTCTGGGCCACGCCGTCATGGTTGCCTTGGGAGACCCGGTACCACATCCGGAAGCGCTCCCCGTCCCGGATCACGATGGGGTGCCACGAGGTATCCCCCTCCCACGGTTTGTCGTATCGCAGGACCTCTTCGCGCAGCACGGGCCGGTGCAGCTCGAACTCGGCCCCGCGCATCTCGTCGATGAGATCCCGGTCCAGAAAGAGCTGACGGTCGGATCCGATGTCGACGAAGGGTCCCCCACCCAGCACCGGCAGCGAGACCAGCAGGCATGCCAGAAGAACTCTATTCATTTCTCCTCCCGGAGGCAGAACAGGTTCAATGCCGCACGCGGTCTACGAACCGGCGCACTGGGATTATTCACGCCAGGAAGTGCCAATCTCGTTCTGGTACACTGCATGTTTAAAAGCCTGTGTGCCGTACGGTGACGTATGTGGTTGTTGACAAAACACTTATCGTGAAAAAAACAGCCCTATCAATGTTTCGGCTGAGATATGCAGGCTAACGGGAGCCTTGCTCGTCATTTCGGGTTGCACCAGGATCTAACTCGAGGTGGTGTCTCACAGGCGTATATTCCAACTAGCGTCGCGTGTGTGGAGTGAGCCCCTAGCCCGAGTTTACCGTGTTGGACAAAAAGATAAAGATAAGTTCTTTTTTTGCAGAGACATAGGTCAACCCTCCCGTATGACCTACGGAGCCGCATCAGGGGTTAGATGGTCTGGCTTTCGAGGTCTAGGATTTCGTACATCCTGCGCTGTTCGTCCGTCATCTGCGAGAGCGTCGTCCTGAGTTCGGGATCGCCGCCCTCCTCCTGCGCGGGATAGAGTACGTCGACTTCGCGGATCCCACCCAGTGCGTCGAGCAGCGCGGGGATCGAGCCCGACACGCCGTGGCGGCTCAGTTTCCGCTGCAGCAGTCCGCACAACATCAGCGCCAGCACGCAGCAGAACACATGCACCGCGATCTTCTGATCCGTCCAGTGGTATTGCGGCCGGATCGCGATGCAGTCTCTGTCCTTGAGTTGCCGGAAGGCGCTCTCGACATGATGCTGGGCGCGGTAGCCGCGCACCAACTCGGCGTCGCTCCAGTCCGCTTGGTCGGTGAACAGCAGGGTCTTGCCCAGCAACCTGCGCTGCAGCTGCTCCCAGGCGCGCCGCTGGAAGCGGTAATTCACCTTCGGCAAGCCGTCCTCCTCACGCACCTGGACCTTGAACAGGTCCCGCATGTGCCGTGCCCGCAGCCAGCCGTCAACCTTCTTGCGCGTGGTGGCCACGCCCGGCTTGCGCCCCCCACGGATCTTGCCGTCGCGCCAGCGGCGTAGCTGCCGCTGCAGCGCGCGCAGGTGCTGGCGCCGCTTCGCGATCTCACGCAGCAGCGTCCGGCACTGGGCGTCGAACAGCGCTTGGTTCCAGATCACCAGCACCGTGCGCTCGACGCCGAACACTTCGTAGGGGGTGCGGTAGGCGTGCACGCCGGGCAACCCGTCGGCCTCCAGCGAGCGCAACTGGTCCGCCGGCACGGCCAGCAGGTCCGGGTGTTGGGTCGGCACCAGCGAGCCGATGAAGTGGAAGGGGCCGCGCTCGACCCAGTCCAGGTTCTCGCGCGAGTTGTTGCCCTTGTCGAAGACCAAGGTGACCGTCTCGGCGCCGGCGGCGATCTCATGGTAGCGCCGGGCCAAGTCGGCGGCGAGGCTCTGGAACAGCGGCGCGTCGGGCCGGTTGCCGGGATAGGTGCGATGCAGCAGGGGCAGGCGGAAGTCGGCCGTGACCAGCAGCGCCATGCCGATGATGCGCAACGACCTGCGGCCCTCCTTGCTGTGGCCGCGCTGGGCCAGCTGGGAGCGCTCGTTGAAAGAATCGATGTAGGTGAAGAAGTTGGTGGCGTCAAACAGCACTTGGCGCAGGTCGAGGCCGAACTCACGGGTCATGGCGGTGACGATGTCGCGTTCGATGGCGGGGATGGCTGAGACGGGGACGCGGTGCATGTGGTCCCAGAAGCGCTGGCTGGTGAGTTGGTTGGAGCGCAGGGGGAGGAGGCGGCCGAGGGCGGTGGAGTCGAACCAGCGGGCGAGGCTGGCCTTGGAGCCGGGGGCGAGGCAGCGGTTGAGGACGGCGGTGAGCAGGTAGGTGCCGACGGAGGGACCGGAGCCGCGCTTGGGGAGATGGCGGTCGATGTGCTCGACGAGCTGCAAGCGGCGGGCGAGGGCGAGCAGGGCGGTGGAGGCGCCGAATTCGCGCACCACCGCCTCCAGTGGCTGGGCGGGGACGGGGGCGGCCCGAAGCTTCTCGATGATCTTGTCGGCGCGGCCGAGATAGGTCTGGGAAACGATCTTGGGCTTGCCGTCGACGCGCTTGCAGACGCGGGCGTAGTAGTAGGGGTGGCCGCGGATGATCTTCTTGACGATGCTGGCCATATATTAGGTCATACAATAGCGTAGAGAAAGGCCGAGTGTCAAGGGTCCTCGGCTGAAACCAAAAGATTATATTGCTAGATCAGATAGATACTTTCAGGAAAAATCTGGAACAGTCCACTGTGTATTAGGTCATACAAAAGCCGAAGTCACGGGCGCAATGGTCTCCGTCGAGCTGGGTGGCTAAGCTCTTCCTTATCAATAACTTGAATTGGAGAAATCGGTCTGCCCATGCGCTAGGGCAGTGCTATGTTGACGCGAACACGGTAAACTCGGGCTAGCGAGGAGAAGAATGTTGAAGACCCTCGTGTTACGCAATTACCGTGGTTTCAAGTCGTACAGGCTAGATGACCTAGCCAAGGTGAACCTCATAGTAGGTAAGAACAACTCCGGGAAGACTTCAATCCTTGAGGCAGTAGAATTACTTGTAACGGAAGCGCACCTGTCGGTATTTTATGAGTCCGCACGACGCCGTGGGGAGTTTTCGTCGTACGATCGACGGGGCCCTAGGCCGGAGATATCTCACCTTTTTTTTGGTCATGATTGCCAGCCAGGAGCATGTTTCGAGCTGTCTTCCGATAACGAAAGACAAAGCTTGACCGTAAGGGTGTTGTCACTCGATGAAGCCGGTGAGGTCGCCTGGCAGAGCCGCTCTTATGATCCCGACGAGCAGGCAGAACCCGCATTTGCAATTAGCATTGTAAGCGGCACGCGAAAAAAGGACACTGTAATACCCGTAGCCGAAGATGGCTCCATTATGAACGGCCGGCCGGTTTTCATGCGCTACAGATCTATTGACAACGCCGTTAATTTTGTCGGGCTGGAGTCACTCGCGACTGCCACCATGGGCAAAGCGTGGAATCGGCTTCTGGCTGATGGCCAGGAGTCTGAAGTTGTGAAGGACATGGAGCTTCTCCTGCCCGACATAGATTCCATCCATTTCCTTACCGGAGACAAAGTGAGCAGCCGCGGTATTTTGGTAGGCCGCCGCGGTACAAGTCGCCGTGTACCAATCGGCAGCTATGGAGACGGCGTGCGTCGCCTGCTCGCATTCCGCCTTGCATTGGTGGGTACGGCTAACGGATTCTTGCTGATTGACGAGATCGACGCTGGCCTCCACTGGACCGTTATGGAAGATGTCTGGCGACTCCTCATCGAAATAGCTGAACGTACAAACGTCCAAGTATTTGCGACGACTCACAGTTATGATTGTATTCGTGGACTGGGGACCCTGGTTCGGACTAGCCCGGAACTTGGAGAACACGTTTCGATCCACAAGCTAGATAGATTGCTGAAACAGTCGGTTACGCTTCGTGGCGAACACATTCCGGTGGCGGTGGAGCAAGAGATCGAGGTCCGTTGATGGCGACGATTGAACGATCCAAGCTGCACGTCGAGGGCAACGACGACGCTCACACTATCAAGCATCTTCTAAGTCAACATGGGTGTGTCTGCTTGGTCAAAGGAGAAAACCCCAGCCACAACGTGTCTGCAAATTCTCCAGAGATTGTGCCTGTGGGCAGTGACACAGGTTTGCTCGATGGTATGGAAATTAACGTACGAGTCAGCAGCGGCCGTGCAGTGGGATTTGTTCTAGATGCCGACGAGTTCGGCAGACGTCGGTGGCGTGAGGTTCGACAACGTATTGGGCACGTTGGGTTGTCGTTACCAAACGAAATTCCGGTGGATGGCTATGTGTCTACAACCTCTGACTACAAGGTCCGGGTTGGTGTCTGGTTGATGCCTGACAATCAGCGGTCCGGTGCCCTGGAAGTTTTCCTGAAAGACCTCGTTGACAACAACGATTCGTTACTCTCGATTGCTAAAAATTCGACCAGACATGCAAAGAGGCATGGTGCACTATTCCCTGAAAGCAGAAGAGATAAGGCTATTGTGCGTACTTGGCTCGACCTTGGACGCCCGGCTTCGGCTCGGGACTGTCGCGGGCGGGTCTGTTTATCGGCCGGGGCCACGCCGTCGAGGTCGCCGTTGCGACAGCGTCTGGTACGCCGGCGCGAGCGGCGCTGCTGGTGGCCTGGAAGGCGCGAAAGGCAAGGCGGGCGGCGCCAGTACTCCTGGTTGTCCTGCATTCCGGAAAGGTGGCCCTGTGCGGCGCGTCGGGAGAGTCCCCGCCGGTCTATACGGACCTTGATCCGGGTCAGGTGGAGCGGCTCTGCCGGGAGGTGTTGGACCAGCCCGACCGGCACGCCGCGCTTCGACTGTTGTCCCAAGCCCTGCCGTCTCTGGAAACGGCGCTACCGGGTCTCAACAACGAGGGATTGTTGGCACTCCATGAATTGGAGGCAGGCGTGCCGAACCGTTCGGATTGGGTCGAGGCCAAACGCAAGGCGCAGGCTGCGCTCGCCAAACGGGACCTCGAGTTGTTGAATGCGCTCGGTTTCTCCGTCGAGCGCCTGGACAACCTGACGAGCCTCTTGCGCAGCGGCCCACGGCGGACGGCGTTGGCGGTCATGTTGCATGAAAGGGAGTCGGCGGAAGCCGGGTCTACTCGATTCAACAGCTTGTCGCCCATCAGCTACGCGTTAGTGAGTTGGTTTACGCTCCGGCACGCGCCGGCGAGCCCCCTGCCGTATCTGTCGGCGAGATCTATCTGCGCAACCGTTCCGGTGCCCGCAAATCTTCAGGGAGCTACTACACCAAGCCTTTTGCTGTGGAGCATCTGTTGAACGGCGCTCTGGAGCCCGCGCTCGACGATCACTGGACCTGAAAAGCGAGGCATGCCCGGACGGTTTCTGGCCGGTCTACAAGGGAGAGTCCTTCGATCTGTGGACACCGGATACCGAGACCTATTACGCGTGGGCAGATCCGGACCAGTGATCCAGTGGATCCAGTCCAAGCGCCGTGTAGGGTGCGGACCGCTCGCGGCCCACGAAAAGGAGGAAAAGATTCAAGAGTTGGATGCCGTGGTCTCGCATCTCTATGGTCTCAAGGAGCCGCAGGTGGTTCATATCTACGAAACCTTTCACGAAGGCTGGAACTATGAGGCGCGGCTGAAGGGTGTCCTCCACTATTTCCGGACATGGAAGAACCGACGATGATCCTGCGTGTTGATGTCAAACCGGAGCTTCTGCGCTGGGCCCGTGAGCGGGCAGGAATCGAGCCGGACGTATTGGAAAGGCGCTTTCCCAAACACCCACCGCAAGCTCGATCCGGACGAGTTCCGCGGTTTTGCCTTGGCCGACAATCTTGCCCCGCTGGTCTTCGTCAACGGTGCCGACAGCGAGGCCGCGCAGATGTTCACACTGGCGCACGAACTGGCGCACATCTGGCTGGGCGAATCTGCCCTTTCGGACGTTGAGCCGGTCTCGGCGCCGTCCCACGCCGTCGAGGTCCGGTGCAACCGGGCCGCCGCGGAGCTTCTCGTCCCCCTGGCTTCGCTACGCGAGGAATTTCGAGAGACCGAGGATCTTTCCAACGAGATCAACCGGTTGGCCCGCCGTTACAAGGTGAGCACGCTTGTCGTTCTTCGTCGGACCTACGATATCGGTGCCCTCGATCGCGACTCTCTCGCGTCTGCCTACCGCCGAGAGGTGAATCGGATAGGGGCCTTGCCGGCAAGGAGCGGCGGCAGTTACCATCCGACGCTCAAGGCACGTGTGGGACAGCGCTTCGGCCATGCGTTGGTCACCAGCACACTGGGAGGCCGCACGTCTTTCTCCGAGTCCTTCCGCCTCCTCGGCATCAGGAAGGCATCGACCTTCCGCGGTTTTGCGGCAAGCCTGGAATTGGGATGGTAGATGGCCTATCTCCTCGACGCCGATGTCTTCATCCGCGCCAAGAACCTGCACTACGGTTTCGACTTCTGTCCCGGGTTCTGTGATTGACTCGTAGATTCCAACGAGCGAGGGAGTGTGTTCAGCATCGAAGAGGCCACGCAATGGTTCGACGATCTGTGGGACGAAGCCGAACCTTACGATTTGGCAGGGATCTTCGAGGTCGTGTTCCAGGCTCGGTCCCCTTGGGACATCTTCATCCGGGTTCTGTGGCAGCTCTATGGCGAGGAAGTCCAAGAAGAGACCAAAACCGATGGCAATCTGCCGCTGACGAGCTTTCAGAAACACGGCGTCGCGCGGGCTCTCCGGTTGATCCGTGAGACCGGCGGCGTCATCGTCGCCGACGAAGAGGGGAACTTTTGGCCCCCCATTCCAACGCGTTCATCCCGACGTGCACCCGTTGGCACGCCGGGCCGATGTTACTCCGGAGTTCGGCGGTTGAAAACCGCCGCTCCAGTCCGGCGGCAGGGATGCCGCCGCTCCCAGGCGCCTACGGGGCGCCGAATTGGAAGGAATAGAGGTTCGCGTCCCGCAGGACGAAGCGGAGGCGGACCACTTGGCCTTCCAGCGTACTCAGGTCTTCGTTCTCCCCCCAACGGACGACCCGGTCCAGCTCGTCCCCGTAGATCTCGTTGCTGTCCTTCAGGTTGAAGCCGAGGACGGGACGGGAGAAGTGGTTGAGCACCTCCACCCGGACCGACCCCGTGACCGAGGTGGAGTAGTTGATCCGCAAGCGGCTCCCCCTGAATTTCAACGGCCGGGTCGTGAACTCCCCTCCCAGATCGGGGGCATGGACCGAGATGAACCCGTCCTGCCGCAGCGTCACCCGCCGGATGTGGGCATCGGGGGTCCGGTAATTGTGGGTCATGTACATGGAGAGCTCTCCCGGAGCGGTCCGGACCAGGCCCGAGCCGAAGGACATCGCGCGTTCGTGCCAGTTGTTCCGGTCCGGTCCCGGACGGATCCAGGCTTCGCGGAAGGTCCGCTGCCAACGGAGCCCGTCGCGGCTGCTGAGCAGGGCGATGTCCGAGAGGCCGGGAAAGGGCCAGCCCTCGCCTTCCCGGTCCAGGATGAAGCGCATGGGAAACATGAGGTAGACGTTCCGGGCCCAGGGATAGGGGATGGCGGCGCTGGTGTAGAACTGTTCCCGGGGGTGGGTCCCGAAGGGGATCTCCACCCATTCGGGGCCGTGCCAGGTGAGGAAGTCCCGGGAGCTGAAACGGCGAATGGTCCGATTGGCCTCTCCGCTGGTTCCCGAGGCGTCCAGTTGCTTTTCCGGAGTGGCTCCCCACCAGCCGCGCTTGTAGACGACGTACCTGGACTGCCACGGATCCCAGAAGGCGGCGTGGGGGCCGTCGTTGTGCTGGTCCTGGAGGCGGGGGATCAGGGGTTCGGGCCGGATCGGTTCCCAATGCAGCCCGTCCGCCGAGACCAGCCCGTGGATGTCCCGGGTCTGGACAATGGCCTTGTACCGTTCCCCCTCCGGCACGCCGGGGTTCGGGTCCTTGAAGACGCACATGTTGATCCCCTGGTTGCCGGCCGTGGGCCAGATCAGGTTGTTGTCGGTGGATCCTTGCGACTCCACCAGCCCCAGCGAGGGGCGCTCCCAACGAATCCCGTCCTTGCTCTCGGCGTAGGCCGTCTGGGCCACGCCGTCATGGTTGCCTTGGGAGACCCGGTACCACATCCGGAAGCGGTCCCCGTCCCGGATCACGATGGGATGCCAGGAGGTGTCCCCCTCCCAGGGCTTGTCGTATCGCAGGACCTCTTCGCGCAGCACCGGCCGGTGCAACTCGAATTCGGCGCCGCGCATCTCGTCGATGAGCTCCCGGTCCAGAAAAAGCTGACGGTCGGACCCGACGTCGACGACGGATTTTCCGCCCAGCAACGGCAGTGACAGCAGCAGGCAAGCCAGCAGAACTCTTTTCATTTCTCCTCCTGGGGGCAGAATAGGTTCGACGCCGGACCCGGTCAACTTACAGCGGAGGACATGGTCCGAAGCTGACGCTCACGGGCTGCGCGGTTGCGCTCAGACCGGAAAGGCATTCCCGCGGCACCTCGTTTTCTCGCGTCAGTTTTTCGGGATTATTCCATTGCGCACCCTCCTTGCACTGCGGTGCAAGGTCCGGTTGCACATCGGCACGCGTCGACTGAAGGAGGAAGCCGGCGCGGAGATGCAACATGCCCGGTGTGCGGAAATGATGACCCGACGCGACTAAGATCACAGAAGAATCACGTAATGAGCCCATATATTCACCCGAATATCATTCCGATAATGCAAAATACTATTCTATTCTCCTACTCTATGGAGGCTGGAACCGGGGCTGAAACGGTCTGAAGACCCGGTCGAGATGGCCGGATCGCGACAATCAAGGCGGGTTCCTCGACCGGAAAGAAGATTTTCGATATGATTCCAGGATCCATAGTCGGTCCGAAACAGAAAAAATGCTGTCCTTTTTGCGCAATATTCCAAGAGTCCCTATTGTTCACTCTTCTTACTCTTCCTCTTCACCCTCTGAATGACGTGAGGCAAGTCGGCCTGAATCGGGGGGAGCTCCCCTTCTTCTTCGCGGTTCCCTTCGAAAGGTTGCGGGGCTGGCTGTCAAGTCTACGCGTTAGGGTCAAACCACCCGTTGTTTGTGTCTCCCATCCCCCTTTACGGTACGCAGACTTGAGTGTCGGTTCCCTGTTGCCGCAATTCGTGAACCCCACGCTGCTGAGCGGTACACCAATACTGATATCTGGGCTTAACGGATGAACCCCGATAGGGGAGAAACGGAGATCTTATGCCCGACCGTCGACGCACCAATGCCAGTTCCCCTGTTATCGATTCCGATGTCGAAATAGAAAAGGCCTCCCTCAAAACTTTGGATTTGTCGCTGACCGTCTCTCCCGAGAAAGTTGTCGATCTTGCCGCCGCGTCCCTGTCGAAGAACACGCACCGAGCCTATCAAGGCGCCCTGCGGCGTTTGCAGGACTATCTGGCCAAACACGATGCGAGCCTCACGGACGGTTGGCTCGCCAGCTACCTGGTTTCTCTGTTTCATCGTGGACACTCCCCCGCCTCGGCCAGCATGGTCGTGTCCGCCGTCCGTTTTCAGGCCAGGATGACGGGTTCACCGTCACCGGTCGGTCCCGCCACGGATCGGATTCTGGCCGGGTTCCGTCGCGAAGGCCATCAACGGGGCCGGGGTCAAGTCGTAGGGATCAGTTGGGAGATGGCCGACACCATCGCCGACCTGATCGCGACCTCTGATCCGGGGTCGTTGTCGGCCCTCCGCGACGCCGCTTTGGTTTCGATCATGTCCGACGCCATGCTCCGGGTTTCGGAAGTCGCAGCGCTCCAGTGCGCCGACATCGAGGAGGCCAAAGACGGCGCCGGCCTGGTCTCGATCCGCCGGTCCAAAACCGACCAGGAAGGTGAGGGCGCCGTCCTTTTTCTCGGGGCGAGCACGATGGAGCGAATCCGGACATGGAAGACAGCGGCCGGCTTCAATACCGGACCGTTGTTCAGACCGATCCGGGTGGGGGGTGCGGTCAGGAAGGGACCGCTCAGCGACCGCAGCGTCCGGCAGGTGATCAAGGACAGAGCCAAACAAGTCGGCATCGACGGTGTCCGCGTCTCGGGCCACTCTCTCCGGATCGGGTCGGCTCAATCCCTTGCCCGCCGGGGCGCATCTCTGGTGGAACTCCAACAGGCCGGACGCTGGACTTCTCCGCACATGCCGGGCCGATATGTGCGGGGTCAACTTGCCGACCGCGGGCCCGTCGCTCGCATTCGCTATAAGAAAGGATCATGAAGAGAGCCGCTTGATCCTTGATCGATCGCCGATGGGGCCGGTCGTCAAACCTGGCCTTGCGCGCCGGGAGCCGCTTCCGGGCCTATCGGCTCTCACCTCCTCCGGACCGGCCTGGGTTTCGCGCTCGCGGGATTCCGACCCTCAATGCTGGCCACATACTCTCCCGTGATCGACTTCCGCCTGCGGCGCGAGGTCATCAATGCCAGCGGCAGGGACTCGAAGCAGGCTGGACAGGTCTGACCACTCGGCGCCAAGGCCCGCTCAATCCCGTCGTGCGGATACGGGGAGCTCGACCTCATTGGGACGGAAAGGGACATGGCCGGTCCCCGCATCCTCGAACGCGGCGGTCCGGAAGACTTTGCTTTCGTTCTCGATTCCCCCGGGACCAGGACGGCCTCAATCCCTCGGGTTGCTCACGATTCGACGGCTTGGGTCGGGGGGCTCCTGTTGCTTGAGGAGACGGCGGGCAATCTCGAGGGCGGGCAGATTCACTTTGAGGTTACGGATTTGCAGGGCCTTCAAGACGCTCCCTTTTCGGCCCCAGGGACGGCCATCGCGACGGGTTCTAGGCGATTTCAAAATGGTCGTCTCGAATACCAGGATGGCCTGCCTTCAGTCCGGTCGGGGACCCCGGACCCAGGCACGGCTCATCGTTTCAGCTCATCGATAATGGTTCGGGCGCTGCCGCTCCGTATGAACGGTGTCGCCCCTCAACCCATTTCATGACTGGAATTTCGAAATAGTCTTCTTGAAGTTTCTTCACAACAAATGGCGCTGTCACGAGCACTCTGCTTAGTTGGCATCCGTTCCTGCTGGGAACTTCCGATAACGGGAATTATCGGAAGTAGGGGGAGGGGCATAGCCTATGGGACAGGCGTGAGAACGGTGAATTTTGGCGTGTTTTCTGTTTCAACCAAACAAGTAAGGAGTTACGAAATGAAATCGATTTTCAAAATTCTGGTTTTGGGCGTCGTCCCGATCCTCGCACTCACCGCGGTCGTGGATCAGGGTCTTGCCGCCGACAAGGGATCTCAGTTGATCTTTCACAGCAACATGTACCACCAGAACTACATCTCCGTGAGCAACGGCAACGATGCCGCCGCGGTCACGACGCTGGTTCAGTACTACAACGACGAGATGGCAATGGTTCTCTATTACCTCAGAGTCATCCCCGGCGGCGGAAACGTTCTGGTCGACCCCTTCGACCACTCGATTCCGGGCACGGCAATGCAGGATGAAGATGATGAGGATATCCCGGGCTCGGAAACGAACGTGAGCGAGGTTCTTGGCGCCCTCCCCGCAATGACCCATACGGATGAGGACGATGTGAAACATGACGGGATCAATTCCGGTCGTTTTCTGATCGTCGTCACCGCGGTAGGAGCGAACATGGCCTTGGACATGGATATCGATGGCACCGACGGCGTTGAGGACGATGAGAAGGGGTTGCTCGGTGGCCAGTCCACGGCGAACGTCCTATTCCCCACCTACCTCGTTGAGGGAATGCACGGAACGGACAACATCGACGAATGCGGATCCATTTCCATTACTGCATCCGCCATTACCCACACAGAACATGGAGATGACGGAGCCGATGATTGTTCCGATGGAACGGGGTTTAGAGCGTCGGCCGAGGTGACAGGAGGAGTTGTACAGATAGCAAAGGATCCGACCACGAAAAACGTAGGCGACCTGAACGTGGGTAACGCGGAGCCCGTCGCATTCAACCACCTGACTGGAAATTTCACGGAGGCGCTCACCTCCACCGCCGCGGGTGGATCCGACCAGACCGCATCCTGGGGCGGTACGCCGCTCGTCCGGCCAGCTGTCAATAACAATAACAACATGATGATGCTGGGTGATTACATGACTCTGAACGGTGCGAATCCGGCCGACATGGACAACGATGTCGCCGACATCACACCGGCTACAACTCCACCCCAAGAAGACATGTTCATGTTTGGCGGCCGTTTGGCCGAAAAGGACGCCGCCGGGAATGAGCGGATCATCTCCAATTCCGTCGACGGATACGCGAACGCTGGAGGCAATGCCGTCGACGACGACACCGCCGAACAAGGAAAAATTGCCAATGGGACTGCCTACAATAGAGGCCTCAACGGAGGAGGTATCCTGTTGCCGGCTCTTTACGGCGGCGGAGAGGAAACCCACCAGGTTGTGCCGCTTCTGTCCTTGGCCGACGACTTTGGCGACCAGGCCAAGGGTAAGGGTGGCGACTACAGCTTGATCGCCGCCAAGACGGGTTACAAGGTGACCCTTCAGGACAATATGGGCGACGCATTGCCGGACCCCGCAGCTGTAGATGATCCCGTATTCGGTGGCACGGAGTCTCCCGACGCTCCTCCGGGTGTCAATATCATCGTGGACGGTATCCGTGTCATGACCGATGCCGATCTTGCCAAATGTACCGGAACCATGATCCCCGGTGCTTGGACTCTGGCCGATCTCACGAGCATCGTTCCCACGGCATCCTCAGGTATGAAGGACTTTGCTGGTCTTGATAACGCCGGTATGGATCCGATGATGAATGCCACCCCGGGATTGATCAAGTTCCTGCGTAGCGGTTTGACGTGCAAGATGGACTTTGGAGACGGCGACGCCGCAGACGGCTCCACGGTCGAGGACAATGACGGTGTTCCGACTTCGGACGAGCGGACCTACAACACGGGTACGTTGGTCGTGGAAGAGGCGAACACAGATCGTACATTCGTCACCACCGGACAGCTCGTGTTGAAGTTCCTGACTGCGGAGTCGACTTTCGCCGCCTCTTGGTCGCTGAAGTCTAATCCGTCTTCGGACGATACGCTAAGGGCCGAAATCGACTACGATGACGATGATACACCGGATGGCTTTACTGATGACATCATCACAAGGCCACCCCCTGAAAACAATTAGGTGACATCGACGGATCGCGAAAAAAAGGGGGGGGTCCATTTCGGGCTCCCCCTTTTTTGGCGATCCACTAGCGACATCCAGGCCCCAGAGGCGGGTTTTAAAACCATCCTTCCTACCTTCTGGTGGCTTGGAGAAGCCCGGTGTGGAGTCCTATCCCGAGCCCTTCGTTACCCGACAGTGACGACGCGCAAGCTCCCTCGGGTTTCCCTGTGGCACCCCTGAAGGGGCCGTATGGTCGGCCCCGCCGCAGGTTCGCTCATGACTCTTCCTGAATTATTCCAGACTTTCCCCGACGAGGAATCCGCCGAACAATGGCTGGCCGCCATCCGCTGGCAAGGCCAACTCTGGTGCCCCGCTTGCGGCTCCGACCGCTGGTACCGGCACCGAACCCGGGATCGGCGCCAAGTGGCCATGCGCTACCGGTGCAAGGACTGCAAGGGGTACTACAGCGTCCGCAAGGGGACCCTCCTGGGACAGAACAAGACCAAGCTGAGGACCTGGGTGTTGGCGATTCACCTGCTCTCCTCCGATATGCCCCTGAGAACTTCCATGTTGACGTTGCATGAGGGATTGGGAATCTCCCGTGTCACGGCCTGGAGGATGGCAAAGACGATCCGGCAAGCCCTGATGGACCCGGGTGATTCGCCGCAGGCGTGAGTGTGGGCAGTTTTTCCGCTCTTTCAGGGATGAAGCGTTGATCTCCAAGATGGGAATTCGTGCCCGGCTGCGGGCCCTGTCTTTACCTCGGTTCCGATATTTCCCGTTAACAGAACCTTCGGTTCAAATTGTCACGCCGTATGATTTGTAAGGATGCACGAACCGGCTTCGGGTTGCAAGTTTCGTGAAGGAAGCCGCCCGGGGGCTCGTCCAGCGGCCACAGTGTATCCTAAACGGCATCTTTTCGGGAAGTTGGGGAGGGCGCGATGAATCGAGGACTGCTGTCACTGATCGAAGCCGAGTACCAGCGCTACATGGCTCTCGGCGAGGGGACTTTCCGCCAGTTGAGCACCGGGGAGCTGGTGACGGACACGGCGGGGGCCAACTCCATCGCCATGATCGTCTGGCACATCGCTGGCAATCTCGAATCCCGGTTCACGGACTTCCTGAACACCGACGGCGAGAAGCCCTGGCGGAACCGGGACTCGGAATTCGAACCGCGGATGCCATCGCGCGCCGAGATCCAGGAGAAGTGGGACCGGGGGTGGCGGGTGCTCTTTGGCTCGCTCCAAGGGCTCACCGATGACGATCTGAGCCGTTCCGTGGTCATCCGGGGCGTGTCCATGGGCGTCGATGAGGCCCTGCTGCGCTCTCTGGCCCACGCGTCCTATCACGTCGGACAGATCGTCTACCTGGGCAAGTGCTTCCGCGGGAATTCGTGGGAATCCCTGAGTATTCCGCCGGGCAAATCCGACGAGTACAACGCGAATCCGGTTTTCGAGAAAGCCGGCGGGAACGCGAAAAGGTTGTCGTAGGACGAGGAATCCGGCGCTCCCGGGGTCCAACGGCGGACCGGATACATTATATATATAGAGACCATGGACTTCGATGTCGAAGGCAACCTTGGCGCCGCAGAGCGTTCCGTATGGTCGATGGAGCGGGATGGGCGGCCCGCTCGAGCGGTCACGCTTTCTCGCAGCTACCCGACGACGGTCGCGGACTTGTGGGACGCTGTGACCAACGGCGAGCGGATTCCGCGCTGGTTTCTACCGGTCGGCGGCGAGCTCGAACCTGGCGGCCGCTATCAATTGGAAGGCAACGCCGGCGGCGCGATCACGGCGTGCGAACCTTTGTCCCATTTCGCGGTCACATGGGAGTTCGGCCGGGAAGTCAGTTGGGTGGAAGTCCACTGCTCGGGCGATGGCGCCGGCGGTGCCCGCCTGACCCTGACGCACACCCAGCAGGTTTCGGAACACTGGGATGAGTACGGGCCGGGTGCGCTCGGCGTCGGCTGGGAATTGGGTCTGCTGGGACTCGCGATCCATCTTGCGCAACCGGCCGCGCCGATGCCCGACCCGGCCGCATTCGCGGTTTCGCCGGACGGGCGGGCGTTCATCGGCGGCAGCAGCGAGGGGTGGGAACAAGCGGCCGTCGCGTTCGGAACCGATCCCGCCGCCGCGCGTTCGCGGGCCGGGCACACGACCGCATTCTACACTGGCGAAGGGGACGAGACCACCAGTGGCGCGGCTGCCGAGACTAGCCAAACAGGTGATCGAATATGAATCCACCGACAACTGATCTTCGATATCCGATTGGAAAATTCTCACTCGAGGGAGAGGTCGCCCGTGATCGGGTCGCCGCCTGGATCGACGACATTGCGGCGTTGCCGGCCGACCTCCGGCGGGCGGTCTCTCCGTTGACCGACGGCCAACTGGACACCCCGTACCGTCCGGGTGGCTGGACCGTCCGGCAAGTGGTCCACCACCTGACCGACAGTCATATGAACAGCTACGTTCGATTCAAGTTGGCGCTGACGGAAGACCGGCCCGTGATCAAGGCCTACGACGAGAAGAGTTGGGCCGAGCTGCCGGACAGTCGGGAACCGGTCGCTTCTTCGCTCGATCTCCTGGCGGCCCTGCACGGCCGCTGGGTGGATCTGCTGCGCAGCTTGAGCCGGGGGCAGCTCCAGCGGGAGTTCGTCCACCCGGAGTCGGGCGCTTCGAGACTGGCGATCATGGTTGGCGCCTACGCCTGGCACGGCCGCCATCATCTCGCGCACGTCGAGCGGCGATTTCCAATCCCGTCTTCCCCTCAGTCAAGAACTACAAAACATTAACTTTATCAGTCATTTGCCGGGTTCTTCGCCGAATCGGTGAAGTGGTTGACTCCCTATGTTTGGCGTCCTGAACAGGCAACAAACAGGCAGCTGAATCAGCTCCTGTAGGAATCCCGCGGGAACGATCAAATGGACGGGTTATTGGTTGACTTTGCGGAGTTGAGCGACCATTTTCCGGGCCATTTGGTGGTCCGGGTCAAGCCGGAGCACGCGTTCCATGCTTTCCAGCGCTTCGGCATGACGTCCTAGGAAGTACAGCGTCACGCCGATGTTGGCATGGACGGTGACGCTGTCGGGTTTCAGAGTCGCGTGGGTTCGATACAGGTCGAGCGCATCCTGGTACTTCTTCTGTCCAAACCTCAAATGGGCCAGATGGTCCAGTGCTTTCGTGTGTTTCGGATCGCGTTCCAGCGCGCTCTCGAAATGCACCGCCGCTTCCGCCGGCCGATCCAATTCCAACAGAGTCCGGCCCGCCAGGTAGTGCGCCGACGCCGCCGTTTCCGGGTCCGTTTTCGCCATGGTCGCCCGTGTCAGAGCATCGAAGGCTTCTTCGTAGCGTTTGAGATTGAAAAACGCTGCGCCCAGGCCAACCCGGGAACCGACGAAGTGCGGGTCGATTCGCAGCGATTCACGGTAAAAGACGATCGCCTCCTCATGCCGTTCCGCCTTCCTGAGCGCCTCGCCCACGCTGAAGAGCATCGCGGGATCGCTGGGACGCAGCTCACGAGCGCGGCGCAGATACTCCTCGGATTCGTCGTCGCGGTCCCGCAAGAACATCACGTTGGACAATTCCACCAGGGCATCCACAGGATCCGGCGTCAATGCCGCGGCGCGCCGGAAATGCGCACTTGCAGAGTCGAGCCGGTCCACTTCGCGCGCCGCGCGCCCCGCGTACAGTGAGAGCTCACCCGCGAACGGGGCGTCAGGCTCCAATGCAAGCGCTTTCTCCAGTGGCGCAATCGCGTCCTGGTAGCGTCCCGTATGGAACAGCGCGATGCCGAGTCCGGCGTATCCCTGCACGAGGCTGTCATCGATTTCGAGCACCCTCCGGTAGGTCTCGATCGCCTCGGCGTACCGGCCTTGTTTCCGCAAGATTTCCCCGAGGTTCTGGTTCGCGTTTAGATGCCGGGGATCGAGCCCCAGGGCCGTGTCCAGCGCCGCTTCAGCCTCATCGAGGCGATCCAGTCGGATGAGAACCCGGCCAAGATTGGAATGAATAGCCGCATTGTCGGGTCGCTGCTCCACGCCGATGCGGCCCGCGGCCAGCGCCTCCTCGTGGCGACCAGCATCCGAAAGGGGACCCATCAGGTTGAGGTGGGCGTCCCGCGCCTCGGGATTATGCGCGACGATGTGGCTGAAAAAGGTGATCGGGTCCCGATATAAGCCCGCTTGGTGCCACGTGAGTGTGCCCAGTAGCGCCAGTATGGAGACGAGCATGCCCCCGGCCCAGGTTCTCATCGCGGCCGGAAGCAGGCTGACGCCATGCGTCGCCGCGCCGAGGAGCACCGCCAGCAAGCCGAGACCCGCCAGATACTGGAACCGGTCCGCGACCAGAGAGAACTGCATGTATCCATAGTCGACGAAACCGAGTACCGGTGACAGCGTCACGGCAAAGAATAGAGCTCCTGCCAGAGGTCCCCGTCCCAACCGCTCCCGGCCGAACCAGAGCAGCGCCGCCAGGGCAGCCGCAGCCAAGACCCAGATCCAGGAAACCGGGTCCGCCGGCCGGATTTCCCAAAGCGGATAAATAATGGCAAGACCGGTCGGCCACAGCAGCTTGCCCACGTAATGCCACAGCGCGCGGGTGGCAATCAGGATACGCTCGACGAAGGAATAGCCGAGCGCCAGTGGCTCCCGCGAGGTGTAGAACGACAGATCAAGGGCCGTAATGACCAGTGCCACCGCGAAGAATGGCGCCAGCCGGATCAATTCGGTCCGTGTCACACGGCCTATTTGCCACCAGTGCCAGATCAAGAGCGCCACGGGTAGCGTCACCACGATGGACTTGGATAACAGGCCGGCCGAGAACAGAACCAGCGCCAGCAGGTAACGGGCCGGCTTCGGTGCCTCCACGAACCGGACCCAGGTGAAAACGGCGGTCAGGTAGAACAACGCCGAAAGCAGGTCCTTGCGCTCGATGACCCAGGCGACCGACTCGACATGCAGAGGGTGGACGGCAAAGACGGCCGCGATGATCCAGGAGCCGGGCACGGCCAGACGCTCAAGGAGGCGCCAGATCAGCAGGACGTTTACGAGATGCAACAGCAGGTTGACGACGTGATAGCCTAGCGGGTCCAGCCCCCAAAGCTTGTGCTCCAACCAGAAACTCGTATAGACGATGGGCCAATAGTGACCTTCTTTCTTGATGTCTGCCGGGGAGAACCAGATATTCCACAGCCCGGACCAGTTGTGAACCACGGGTTCGTCGACGAAGATCACGTCGTCCCAGACGAATCCGGCTTCAAGCACCGGCAGATAGCTGACGGTGACCAGGAGGCCCAGTAGCAGGGCATGACTGCTCATCGACCCGACAAATCGGATGCTGGCGGCGCGGGGTGCCAGCTGCTTCTTCTCGGTCATGTTGCTCTTGCCCTCGATGGCCCGGCCCGGCCATTCGGTGGCGACCGAACATCGTCACCGCAGCGGTCACGGCGCATCGCCAGGCTTTTCGTCCAAGCGTGTCTTCCGCACCGTTTCCCCGACGCGGGGGGCGTACAGTCGGCAAAGATGGCGCAGAAAGTGGACGTGTGTTCGCCAGTTCAACTTGCTCTGGCCCCGGCTGCGAGGGTCGAACCGGATCGGGACTTCCCGGACTCGAAGCTTCCCGCGTGCCATCAGTTCAAGAGCAATCTTATAGCCAAGAGGATGGACCTCATCCAGATCGGGAAGGGTCCGGCGATCAATCGCGAAGAACCCCGACAGGGGGTCGCGACAATTTACTAGCGGACGCGCCATCAGTGTCCCGACCCGTGACAGGAACGCCCGGGACCAGCCCCAGGCAGGATCCACCCGTGCATCAGACACGTATCGGCTGCCGACGACGATGTCGCAGTCGGGTTCAAGGGCGGCAAGCAAGTCGGGGATCTGCTCCGGCGGGTGCGACAGGTCGGCGTCCATCACCACCAGCCGGTCGAAGCGAGCGAGCCGCATGCCAAGGAGTACCGAGCGGGACAGGTCCCTGGGCGCGTCGCGTCGGATCTCCATGCGAACGGGGAGTCGGCACCCCCACTCCGCCACGACAGTCTCGCTGCCGTCGTTCGAGTCGTCGTCCACCAGGATTAATTCCCACTCGGTGGGCCATTCGGACAACGCGGCCGCGACGCGGCGAAGCAGGGACGGGATATTCGCGGCCTCCCGAAACGTCGGCACGACGATGGACACTGGGTCGGGCATAGGGAAACCCTGATCGTAAAAGACTCGTAAATTTTGTTGGCCCATGGAGTTCCTGCATCTCCAAGTCTTCCTTGAGCGTATACGATTCTCCGTAAATGGCCCGCTGCCGGTAACCCGTCAGATAGAGGAGGGCCTCGCGGAAGGTCTTGGAGGGGATGGTTCCCGTGTTCATGCAGACCCCCCCACGACCTCGCGCCGGTCGCAGATCCCGACTCTCCTTCCCAGCTTGGCCACCTGGATGGCGGCTCTTTGCCCTGTGGGTCCGGTGCCGATGACGAACAGGTCCTGATCGATCAATATGGCTCCATTCTGCCCGCGGCGGGGCAGAGACTCGATTGCCTCTCACCGCCGTCGAAGGAATAGTGCCGAAATCCCGCCAGATTCGGTGACGAGGGAGGCCCTGTCCCGACTCCGGTCAGAAACGCATGAAGTGATTCAAGTGCCAGGAGAGACATCCTTGGCGTCATCTACTGGGAGTACTTCTACGGGGCGCGCTCCTGGCTGATCCCTGGGGTGGTCGCGGGGGTTCTGAGGCTGTTCGACGCCGTTGGTCTCGGAGAGCCGTTCTGGTATGTCGGCGGCGTTGAACTGGTGTTCTGCGCGCTCTCCCTGCTCATCGCGGCGGGAATGTACTTTTTTGCCCGACGGCATTTCGGGGAACTGTCGGGGCGGGTGGCGCTGCTGGTGGGTGCGTTCTGGTACGAGTTCGTCGGGTTCGGTCACAAACCGATGACGGAGTTCGTCGCCACAGCCCTGCTGACGCCGTTGCTTGCGCTCTGTGTGCGGGCGGCGCCGGATCGACTGCGGGTGGTCCTGGCGGCGGCTCTGCTTGCGGTGCTGACCGCGGCGGTCCGGGTGCAGCATGCCCCGTTGGCCCTGCTCGTCCTCGGCCTGCTCTTTCTGCGCACCCGAAAGAAGGTGCAACTCGTGGTGGCCGCAGCCGCAGTTCTGGTCGCGGTCGGCGCATTGGATGCGATCACATGGAACGGCGGGTTGTTTCACTCCTATCTCACCAACATCCGCGTCAACCTTGCCCTCGGCGACCTGCGCGCCGGCGAAAGCCCGTTCCACCAGTTCGCCTCGTGGCTCTTGATCGCGAGTGCGGGGATCGCGGCATTGCGCATCGTGGCGGCCTTACGCGACCTGCGGCACTATGCTCTGCTGCCGGTCCTCATCACCCTGCCACTGCTGATCCACTCGGCACAGTCGCACAAGGAATATCGCTTCGTCTTCGTCGTCATTCCACTCTGGAGTTGACCCGTTTTCGTGGACGGTTTAGTCGTGAGGCGCACGAGCGAGAGCTGCATGCTCAATACGAGCGACTGACTCCGTCCAAGTTGAATCAGCGGAATGAGCATCTGAAGGACGAACTCCCGGATCGGCATCGACGCCGGTCGAGATCTACGATGAGGGCAGTGACCTCGGGACTTTCTTCGGGGAGGTCCTTCTTTGAGGCAACGAATGATACCTTATCTTGGTGTGGCGAAAGAATCTCTTCGGTGCCACATTTTTGCGCACGGAACATCAGTTAGATAGATGTCAGTATTGATATGCTATCATCCGTTGACGCTTTGGGTGCCTCCTGTATTCCGTACGAATCAGGAAAAGCACCAGTGAGAAAAAACACCTGTGAGAAGAGCCCGACAGCGCTAGATCGTATTTGGAGGGAATCCCCATGCCGAAACGCAGTAGGTCCGCATCGATCTGTGACGGCCTAAGAAACACTTGCTTTGTCCACATCGGTAGGGGTTTTCTACCCCTCTTGGCCGTGATGCTTCTGGCTGCGCCGCAACTGGCCTTCGCCCAGGGCAGGCTGGCCGTGACCGTGACTCCCCCGACGCTGGAAGTCCCGGAAGGCGGAGCCGCGGAAGAGTACACGGTCGTGCTGGACGCCGAACCGGCCGAGAACGTGACCGTGACGGTTGTCGGCGCAGCGACCGATAGCGGCGACCTCAGAGTGAGTTCGACGTCAGATACAACAGCGGACGACACGTCGGTCGTACTTCTTTTCACGGCGCCCACGGAACCAGGTGGAGACAACGGCACCTGGGACGATGAGCAGACGGTGATGGTAACGGCAGTCGAAGACAATGACGCGGTAGCGGAGACCGTGACCCTCACCCACACGGCGACCATTGGTGACGATGACGATTCCGTGGCCTTGGCGAACGCGTCCGTGCGGGTGACGGCCCAGGAAAACGAAATGCGGGGCGTGACGGTGACGCAACTGGCGGATACGCTGACGGAGGCGGACAGCACCACTTACACGGTGGTGCTCACGAGCGAGCCCACCGACGTGGTGACCGTGGATGTGGGAGGGGTCTCGGGCGAGCTCGCGGTGAGTCCTTCCCGGCTCTTCTTCTCCAGCAACTACAACACGGCGCAGACGGTGACCGTTTTTGCGGGCGAGGATCTCGACGCGGAGAACGACACCGCAACCCTCACGCATACCGTGCGGGGCGGCGACTATACCGGCGAGTCGGCGGCTACCGTGTCGGTGGCGGTCGTTGACAACGACACGCGGGGCGTGACGGTGAGCCCCGCCGCGCTCAACATCGCTGCCGGCGCGAGAGGGACCTTTTCCATCGTCCTGAATACTCAGCCGACGAACACGGTGAGGATCAGGGTGACGGAAGAGGTGGATGACTTCAGCGTCAGCCCGTCCAGCTTGAGTTTCTCATCGAGCACTTGGAACCGTCCACAGACGGTGACGGTCCGGGCCGACTCCGATTTCGATACCGCGAATGATTCACCTGTGACACTGGTGAACATGATCGATACTTCTTCGAGCAGCAGGGACAAAGCCTACGACACCACGGAAGATAATACCGCGGACGGAGATACTGCCGATGCCGTTGTAGCCGATGTCATCGTGACCATCCCCGGTTCGGAGGCAGCCGTCAGATTGAGTCGAAGCTCGGTGACCATAAACGAGGGCAGTGACGCGGAATACACCGTGAGGCTGGCGGCGAATCCTGGCGAGGATGACAGTGAGACCGTGACAGTGAACGTCCCCGCGGATTCGGGCTTTCAAGTGAATGGGTCGACGACGGAGAGCCTGACCTTTGCAGGACCCGACGATCAGGGCGATGGTGCCACCTGGAACACGGCGCAGACGGTGACTGTGACCGGGCCCGTGGATGACAACGCGGTGCAGGAAACGGTCACGATTACGCACACCATCGGTCGCTCCATTGTCGCCAACGGAATCTTGCGGGCGACGGTGCGGGAAAGCGACACGAAGGGCGTGACCATATCGCGGACGTCACTCGAGGTGATCGAGGGCGGGACCGCAACCTACAGCATCCTGCTCGATTCCCAGCCGGTTGGTGATGATGAAGACAGGGTGACGGTGAGCGTCGGTGGAGTTTCGGGTGACGTAACTGTAGACCCGTCACAGTTGATCTTCACGGATGACGATTGGTCCACAGCGCAGGAAGTGGACGTCACCGCCGCCACCGACGACGACGGAGTGACCGATGACCCCGTGACGCTGACCCACACGGTGCGCGGCGGGGACTACGACGGCACGAGAGCGGGCAGCGTCCGGGTAACGATCGAGGAAATCCATGAGCGCGGCATCATTGTGGATACGACGCTGCTGCCGGATGAATCTCCGGACGTGGCTACCTCATCCCTGACCGTTGGTGAGGGCATGACCGGCATGTACTCGGTCAGACTGGAATCACAGCCGACTGGGACGGTGACGGTAATGGTGCGCGGAGCGTCAGGCGACGTCACCGTTAAACCGTCCCGCCTGATATTTACCACCAGCAACTGGGATGAAGAGCAGATGGTGGAGGTGAAGGCGGGCCAGGACGACGACGCGGAGCCGGACGTCGACGTGGAGCTGACGCACGTGGCCAGTGGAGGCGGATATTCCGGCGCGCCCTCGGGCACGGTGACGGTGATGATTACCGAAGACGACACCCACAGGAAGGGTGTGATAGTGACTCCGACGGCACTTTCCGTGACCGAGGGAGGAGCGTCGGCAAGGTATACGGTCGTTCTGGGCTCGGAGCCCACCGGCACGGTGAAGGTAACCTTGGGTGGCTTGGCGGAGGCGAAAACCGAGTCTTTGGTCGTGAATCCCACGTCCCTGACGTTCACGCGGGGCGACTGGAAGAGACCGCAGCCGGTGACGGTGACGGCCGCCGAGGACGACAACGCCACGCCCGAATCCACCGTCACGCTGATGCACACGGTGAGTGGCGGCGGGTACGACAACGAAAATGCATCGGACGTGGTGGTGACAATCGCGGATAACGACACGGCGGCGATAGTCGTGAGTACCCCGTCGCTGCAGATGGCCCAAGGGACGCGCCGCACCTATACGGTTGCGCTCGGTTCCAGGCCGGCGGCAGATGTGCCAATGACGATCACCGGTGCACCCTCTGGCGTGACCGTGAGCCCGGCGCCCCTGACATTCACTCCCGACAACTGGTCCTCGCCCAGGACGATAACTGTGCACGCGGCCTCTAACGCGACGGAAACGAGCGACCCCCTCAATCCCGACACTTTGACGCACGAAGCAGGCGGCTACGCAGACGGGGTCGTAAGCTTGACGATCAAGAGCAGTACTGACGCGGGAGTTGCCGTTAATCCGACCTCGCTGGAGGTCACGGAGGGTAGCAGCGAACCCTACACCGTGGTGCTGACCTCGCAGCCGACGGCGACCGTAAGAGTGGCCGTTTCCGGTGCGACCGGAGACGTCAGGGTGAACGGGAATACGACGAGAACGCTGAGTTTCTCCACCAACAATTGGGACCGCGAGCAAACGGTGACTGTAAGCCTGAGGGAAGACGACGACGCCGTTCAGGATCCCGCCGTAACGCTGACCCACACGGCATCCGGTGCGGAAGAGTACGAGAATGCCGACGCCCCGGTGACGATCTCATCCGTGACGGTGACGTTCAAGGAGAACGACAAGCGGGGCGTGACGGCGAGTCCCACCTCGTTGACCGTAGCTGCGGGATCCAGGGGGACCTACAGAGTCGGCCTTGCATCGGAGCCGCTGGACGCCGTAACGGTGGTGGTGAATAGCCCATCCGACGGCGTGACGGCCAGCGGGCCGTCGACCGGGTCGTCGCTGGTCTTCACCCGGGACAACTGGGACCGCGACCAGACTGTAACGGTGGAGGTGGCGGCGGACGCCGGAACGGACGAGGAGCAGTCCTTCACGCTGACGCATTCGGTGACGGGCGGAGACTACTCGGGTCTCGAAGGTCCGAGGGTGACTCTGACCATCCCTGTGGAGGGCGCTCCGAGCGCACCCAGGGGATTGTCGGCGACAAGTGGTGACCAGAGCGTGACCTTGACTTGGCGCGCGCCGGCCAATGACGGCGGATCGGCGATCGCCCGCTACGAGGTCCGCTACCAGGAGGTCGGCGGAGGCTATAGCGCTTGGTCCACCGTTTCTGGCGGCGCTACTGCCACCAGCACCACAGTTGGCAATTTGGAGAACGGAAAGTCCTACGAGTTTGAGGTCCGGGCGGTGAACACCGTCGCCGCGGGCGAGGGGGCAACGGCCAGCGCAACGCTGGCGGATTCCGCTCCGGGTGCGCCGGCGAATCTGACGGCCACCGCCGGTGACGAGCGGGTTGCTCTGAGCTGGGGTGCGCCGGCTGACGGCGGCTCGCAGATCCTCCGTTACGAGTACCGCTACGCTGCATCTGGCGTAGCCTACGACGACGCGTGGACGACCGTCAGTGGTGCCGGGAACGCCAGGAGCGTCACGGTCACCGGTCTCACCAACGGCACGGAATATCGATTCCAGGTGCGGGCGGTGAACAGTGTCGGCGAAGGTGGAGCGGCTGAAGCCAGCGCGACGCCGGGCCGGGCGCCCAGTGCGCCGACGGGTCTGACGGCGAGCGTCGAAAGCGAGACCATCACGGTGATGTGGGGGATGCCGACCGACACCGGCGGCTCCGCGGTTACCGGTTACCAGGTGCGCTACCGGATGAACGGTGCCGGCTGGAGCAACTGGATGACGGTGGCGGGCGGCGCGAATGCCACGAGCTACACCATGACGGGCCTGACCAACGGGATCGGCCATGAAATCGAGGTGAGAGCGGTGAACGCCATAGGGCGTGGTGCCGTAGCCTCGGTCGAGGCGACGCCCATGGAGGGCATCGACTTCGCCCACTTTGCCAACGGCCAATCGACTGGGGTGACCATCACTTCCGACATCGTGTTGGTGAACGTGGAGACCTCCACGGTGACCCCGGCCATCTACTTCTACAACCAGATGGGCAAGATGATTCCCGCCGATTCGGTGGTGGATCTGATGGGTGGCCTGGAAATGGCCGCCGACGGCTCTCTAGCCGTTCCCATGGGGATCGCAGGCCGAGGCGAGATGACCATTTCGACCAACGGCGAAGGTGCCCTGGTGATCGGTTCGGTGAGAGTCTTCGGCACCGGCCGCCTGGGTGGCGTGCTGCGGTTCGACATCCCCTTCGTCGGCGTGGCCGGCGTGGGAGCCAGCGAACCTGTCAACGACGCCATCTTCCCGGCTCGCCGCATGGCGGGTGGAATCAACACCGGTGCGGCGATCCGCAACCTCAGCGCCGAGCCCTTGACGGTGACTTGTTACCTGATGCAGGGCGGTGAAGTGATGGATACGGCAATGGGCGAGTTGGTCGGCGACGGCCATATTTCCCTGTTCATCGATGAAATGTTCCCCGGTTCGAATACGACCGACTTCGTGGGATCGGTGCGCTGCACCGGCGCCGACGGCGGGATGTTCGTGGGAGTTGCACTGGAGTTGGATGCCGCCAACGGGATCTTCACCACCCTCCCGATGGTGCCGCTGAATACCGGCGGTGATAACGGCGAATCGATGCTCAACTTCGCACACTTCGCCAACGGCGTGGTCGGAGACACGGCAACGAGTTCCGATCTGGTCTTCGTCAACGTGGCCACCTCCGCGGTGACCCCGGCCATCTACTTCTACGGTCAGGATGGCGGCATGATCGCAGCCGATATGGTCGTGGACCCGATGATGGACGGAGTTGAGGTCGGCGAAGACGGCGCTCTGATGGTCATGGACGAGATCCCGCCCATGGGCGAAATGACGATCTCGACCAGTGGCATGGGCGACCTCATCGTCGGCTCGGTGAGAGTCGTCTCGGACGGACCCATCGGCGGAGTCCTCCGCTTCGATATCCCCAACATCGGGGTCGCCGGAGTCGGGGCCAGCGAAGCCGTGAACGCCGCCATCTTCCCGGCCCGCCGCATGGCGGACGGCATCAACACGGGCGCCGCCATCCGCAACCTTATGGCGGAAATGACGACGGTGACCTGCAGGTTGATGAAGGGCGGCAACCCGATGGGCGAGAACCCCATCGAACTGCCTGGCAACGGTCAGAACTCCGAGTTCATCAACGAGCTCTTCCCGAATGCCAACACGGACGACTTCGAAGGCTCGGTGCACTGCACCGCGCCGGCGGGGTCCATGTTCACCGGTGTTGCCCTGGAGATGGATTTCAACAACCGGATCTTCACCACCCTCCCGGTGGTCCCGGTGCAGTGATTGCCTCGGGGGAGTGAACGCGGAGCATCCTCTTTAACTGATGGAAGGAGGCGGCCATTTGGCCAGCCTCCTTCCGCCTCATATCCTTTTCTGCCCGCCGATCGAACGACTTCGACCCTCCCGGACGAATGGGTGAGGGAGGAGCAGTGTGCAAGTGCGCTGTCCGTGGATGTGAATCGGAGTCGGCATATAAGGGTCTGTGCATCTCCCACTACTCGAAGCTCCGCCGTTCAGGATGGACGATGACTCTGGAGGAGCTGGCGGCATTCAAGCCGAATCGTGGGAGACTGCACCCGGAAACAAAGGTTCTCGTGGAGTCCCTCAATGCTCGCGGTCTAAGCATGAAGCAAATCGCTGAACATCTGGGCGTGAGCTGGCCTACGGTGAGGTCATGGAAGGCCAAAGGGTATTTCAACTTTGCGGATCCGATGCTCAATCGGACCTGCGACATCGTCGGTTGCGATCGGGATCACGACTCTCATGGGATGTGTAACACACACCTTCAAAGGTGGATTCGATCTGGACGGAAGTTGACTCCGGAGGAGTTGGCATCGCCGCCGGTAGAACCCGGCCGCGGGAAGACCAAGTTCACTCTCGATAGGAAGGCCTTGGTGGTGTCCCTCCGAGACAGAGGCATGAGTTGGGCCGCTGTGGCAAGGAAGGTGGGGGTTGATCGAGACACGTTGCTCAAATGGAGAAAGAAGGGTTGGCTTTAGGGATGCCTCAATGCGGGAGACGGACCCTCGAGAAATCGGCTCCATGGACCTGCCAGGATTTCTTCGGTCGGGCTCGCGGTAGCAGGGTGGCTGCATTCGGTGGGGTCCGAGAGGGAGCGCTCTTGGTGGCTTGTCGCTCTCTCCGTCCCGCCCGCTGCCGGCTCCGAACGAGCACGCAGTCGGCCATCTTCTGCTAATCGGCCGCCACCCGGCGGATTTCCGGGAGA
>CATOST010000007.1 GCA_951812665.1 uncultured Acidobacteriota bacterium | reverse complement strand
CTCCGCGCTCATCGATTCGGTTGGTGCTGGTTGGGG
Organism: uncultured Acidobacteriota bacterium; assembly: GCA_951812665.1. Lineage (GTDB taxonomy): Bacteria > Acidobacteriota > UBA6911 > RPQK01 > JAJDTT01 > JAJDTT01. Next base: position 99,610 of record CATOST010000007.1, on the reverse strand, counting down.
GCATTTGGTTCAGGCCTCTAACGGTCAAGCGCCGGTAGAGAATCGACCGGTCAGGGTCGCCTGGGACTACTAGCCGTGCGCTGGCCAGGCCCATGGTGTCGTGGAGCGGCGCCTCGTCAATTAGGCGGACCTTCTCCGGTTCCGCTGCGTAGGTCAGGTTTATCCGGGAGTTTCCTCCGCCGCTGGGAGCGTGGCACATGGCGCAGTTCACTTGGAGGTAGGCGCGGGTGCGAGCTTCCACGTCCTCGTCTGTGCCGAAAGGATCCGGGAGGGCCGGGTATTCCGCGGGAGTTTTTTCGAGCGGTTCCTTGAAGATTCCGATGTGATCCAGCGTTCGCAGTTGATTGTCCGTGGTCTTGCCGTAGTCCTGGTTGCGGTTCATCTGCCGGGTGTTCAGCCCCAGCACGAATCCGGCCGCGCGGGAGTGGCAGTACATACATTCCTCGCGGCTGGGATAGCGCCAGACCTGGTCCCGCTGTCCGCCGGGCGTACTCCGGTCCTGGATCTGATAGGTTCGGTCGCGGCCTTCCCCTGCGACCAACTCCGCATCGGTCTGCTCTTCGTTCCAGGCGTAGGTGTATCCGACCCAACGGTCATCCTCTTTCACCAGTAGCCGGGTTTCGATGAATTGGCGCGTCTCCGGGTTGCCTTCCTCGGTCTCCAGGGTGAATGACTTCACCATCACGGTGCCTTCCTCGCACTCCCAGGTGCCTTCCTCGTTGAACTTGATCTGCGTCTCGCCCGGCAAGGCGAGGAACCGCTCCTTGCCGGCGCCGTCGGACCAGAAGGGGACGTTCACCGAGTACGGGATGACGCCGGGAGCCGGCCGATGATCCTTTACCGATGCGAACAGTCCGGTCTCGCTCAGCTTCTGCGGAAATGGCAGTCGCTTCTTCGGGACCGGCCGGTGATCCAGTTCGAAGACCTCGCCGCTGTCGTAGTCCAGGGCATAGAAAGCTCCGTCGCGTCCCTGGCCGAAACTGACGATACTGACGGACGAGTCGGCGAGTTCCTGGTGCCAGACCACCTTCTTCTGATCGTGGTCGTATCGCAATCCCCAGATTTTGCCGTACGAGTAGTCTCCGTAGAGGTAGGCGCCTTTCAGTTCGGGGAACTTGTTTCCCTCGTAGACGTAGCCGCCGGTGATGGACCGGCACTCGCGGTGGTGATGCTCCATCACGGGCGGGACGATGGGCGTGGGGCCCGGCTTCGTGTTGGGATGAAAGGGGTGTGAGCCCTCCATCACGGGCCAGCCGTGATTGCTGCCCCGGCCGACCAGCTCGATGAGCTCCCAGAGATCCTGCCCCACGTCCCCGACCCAGGGCTGTCCGGTGACCGGATCAAAGCTGAACCGCCACGGATTGCGAAAGCCGTAGGCCCAGATCTCCTCCCGGGCGCCGGGAACGCCGACGAAGGGGTTGTCCTGGGGAATGGAATAGGCCCGGCCGGGGTCCGGCCGCTCCACGTCGAGCCGCATCATGACCGCCAGCAGGTCGTCCACGTCCTGACCGGTGTGTTCCCGATCGGAGCTTCCGGTGCCGTCGCCGGTGGCAACGTAGAGGTACCCGTCCGGACCGATGATGGCTTCGCCGCCGTTGTGTCCACCGGACGGCCACTGGATGATGATCCGCTCCGACTCGGGACGCAGCCGCGGCGGGTTGCTGCCCGGTTCCAGCTCGAACCTGGAAACCCGGCTGAGCTGCTTGACCGGGTTGCCATCTTCATCCTTCTGGTTTTCCAGCTTGGGGTCGGTGGGGCTGAAGACGAACACCTGGCCGTTCTCGCGGTACCGCGGATGGAAGGAAAAGGCGGAAACCCGGCGGCTCCAATCCAGGAAGAGGTCCTTCCCGGCATCGGGATCGTTCCCGTGGAAGCTGTAGATCGGGCCCCCATACTCGGCGACCAGCAGCCGTTCCGAGTTCGGGTCCTGAGCGATGAAGGTCGGATTCTCGAAGGTGTGCTGCGGGAAGACGCGCCGGAGCTGATACGGCGGCGGGGGTTCGGGTGATCCTACGACGCGGGAGGTGGTCCAGAGGATCCTCTCGGTTAGCCCGTGGGGGGCATCGTCCGTCTCCGGCCCACCCCGGCCGCAGCCTGCCAGCATCAAGACTGTGCCCAGAAAGAACAGGCGATTCCAACAAAAAAGTCTGATGATCAATTGACTTACCTACAGAGTTCCTGACATTCCGCTTTAACAGGTCGACAGAGTCCCAACGGCGGCGGAAGCGTAAGGTGGGACTCCGTCCTAACCCCCTGATCGGCGCCTAAAAGACGCCGCTCCAAGTCGGCGCGTGAAACACGCCGCTCCTTTTTTCTCTATTCTCAGGGCTCCCGGCTCAGGCCAGGAGCGGTTTCAGCACCTTTCCGTGCACGTCCGTCAGCCGATGGTCCCGGCCTTGGAACTTGAATGTCAAGCGCAAGTGGTCGATTCCCAGGAGATGCAGGATGGTGGCGTTCAGGTCGTGGACCTCGACCGGATCCTTGACGATATTGTAGCTGAAATCGTCCGTTTCACCGTAGCTCTGACCGCCGGAAGCCCCGCCTCCGGCCAACCACATGGTAAAGCAGCGCGGGTGATGGTCCCGTCCGTAGTTCTCCTTGGTCAAATCTCCCTGGCAGTAGATCGTCCGTCCGAATTCGCCGCCCCAGACGATGAGGGTGTCGTCCAGCATGCCTCGTTGTTCCAGATCCAGAATCAGGGCCGCCGTGGCCCGATCGGTGGCCCGGCATTGGGCCCCCAGGTCACGGGGCAGGTCCCGGTGCTGATCCCAGCCCCGGTGGAACAACTGAACGAAGCGCACCCCCCGCTCCACCAGCCGCCGGGCCATCAGGCAATGGGACGCATAGGTGCCCCGTTCGCGAGCGTCGTCTCCGTAGAGCCGAAAGATGTGCTCCGGTTCGTCGGTCAGGTCCGTCAGCTCGGGAACCGAGGTCTGCATCCGGAACGCCAGTTCGTACTGGGCGATCCGGGTGGCGATCTCAGGGTCCCCGAACTCAGCCTGCTTCAACTCGTTCAACCGGGCGACATCGTCCAGAATATGCCGCCGGGTGACGCTGCCCATGCCCGGCGGATTGGAGAGGTAGAGGACCGGATCGCCGACACCGCGGAACCTCACCCCCTGGTGCCGCGTGGGCAGGAAGCCACTGCCCCACAAACGCTTGTATAGCGGTTGCGACCCTTTCTTGGAGTTGGAGGTCATGACCACGAAGGTGGGTAGATCCCGATTCGCACTTCCCAACCCGTAGGAGAGCCACGCCCCCAGACTGGGGCGGCCCGACCGCTCGAAGCCGGTCTGCATCAGCGTGATGGCGGGGTCGTGGTTGATGGCGTCCGTGTGCATCGACTTGATCAGGCAGAGTCGATCGACGACGCCGGCCGTATGCGGCAGCAACTCGCTCACCCAGGCGCCGCACTCCCCATGCCGTTGAAATTCGAAGATGGACGGCACCACCGGGAAACGATCCTGGCCCGAGGTCATGGTGGTCAGACGCTGACCCTTCCGCACCGAGTCGGGGAAATCGACGTCGAACATTTCCCGCAGGCCCGGCTTGTAGTCGAAGAGGTCCATCTGAGCCGGTCCGCCGGCCTGGCACAGATAGATCACCCGCTTGGCGCTGGGCTCGAAGTGGGGCAAACGTGCCGCACCGGCGGCTGCTCCGGAACTCCGCAACGGAGAGGCCGAGAGGTCCTGTGCCAGCAGTGAGCTCAACGCCGCCGCGCCGATTCCCATCCCCGACCGGCCAAAGAAGTGCCGGCGGGTCAAGAGCTGGCGGGCGTTGTCGATTGGATGCGTTGGAGAAGCCATCGGTTTTCTCATTCCCGGTGAATGGTTTCGTCCAGGTTCAGGAGGCCGTTCGCGAGGGCCGTGTGGGCGGCCAGTTCGACGGTGTCCATCCCAGGATCCAAAGGAGACTGACCGACCTGAGCCAGTCTCCGGGCAGCCTCGGGGTCGTTCTCGTAGGTCGACCGATGACGCCTCAGACCGCGCGTCAGCACCTCGATTTCCGCCGGCTGGGGCTGCCGCGAAGTGACCAGGCGGAAACCGAAACCGACCCGCTCCCGATCGGTCGGACCTCCCTCCCGGATCAGACGCTGGGCGAGAGCACGCGCCGCCTCGACGTAGGTCACGTCGTTCATGAGCGTCAACGCCTGGAGGGGCGTGTTGGTCCGCTCGCGCCGGGCCGTGCAGACCTCGCGGCTCGGAGCATCGAACACCTCCATGCCGGGAGGATGGATGGTGCGCCGCCAGAAAGAATAGAGGCTGCGACGGTAGAGATGGTCGCCGGTCCCCTGCTCGTAGCCTTTCTTGTAGGCGCCGGTCGCTCCGCCGGCGATCTCGTCCCAGATGCCCGCCGGCTGGTACGGCTTGACCGATGGTCCCCCAACCGACTCGACCAGCAGCCCGCCCACCGCCAGGGCCTGATCCCGAATCATCTCGGCAGGCAGGCGCAACCGGGGACCCCGCGCCAGCAGACGGTTGTCCGGATCTTTCTGAAGCAGTTCCGGCGTGACTTTCGACGACTCCAGGTAGGTCGCGCTGGTCACGATCATCCGCTGCAAAGCCTTGACGTCCCACTTCAGCCGCATCAACTCGCTGGCCAGCCAGTCCAGCAGGAGTGGGTGCGTCGGGGGCTCCCCCTGCGCCCCGAAATCCTCGGGCGTCGGCACCAGTCCCAAGCCGAAGTGCAACTGCCACAATCGGTTCACCGCCACGCGGGCGGTGAGTGGATGGGACGGGTGCACCAGCCAACGTGCCAGGAGCAGACGATTGGCCGGGACGCCGGGGGGCAGCGGTGGCAGCACCCTGGGGACGCCCGGAGTCACCCTGGCGCCAGGCTGATCGTATTGTCCGCGTCCCAGAACGAACGTCTCTCGAGCCTGGTCGTCCCGCATGATCATGGTTGCGGGGACCTGTTCCCAGAGGCGTTGATGCTGCGCCTCAAGCGCGGCGTACGCGGGTGAACTCCGCTCCAGAATCTGAAGTTCGCGATGGATCCGATCCAATCGGAGTTGAACGGCCCGCGGCGGAACCTTGATGGTGGGCGCGGCGCTTCGCCGATAGGTACCCGGCTCGGAGACGGCGTTGAAGAAGGCGAAGAGACGGTAGAACTCGGTCTGGGAGATGGGGTCGTACTTATGGTCGTGACAACGCGCGCAGCCGACCGTGAGCCCCATCCAGGCGGTCGAAACGGTGTTGACGCGATCGACGGCGTACTCGACCCGGAACTCGTCGGCGATGGATCCGCCTTCGCCGTTGACGCGGTTGTTGCGAAGGAAGCCGGTGGCCAATTTCTGGTCCGCACTCGCCTCAGGGAGCAGATCTCCGGCCAACTGCCGGACCGTGAACCGGTCGTAGGACAGATTCTGGTTCAGCGCGTCCACGACCCATTCGCGCCACCTCCACATGGTTCGAGGCTCGTCGTCCTGATAGCCGTCGCTGTCGGCGTACCGCGCCAGATCGAGCCAGATCGCCGCCATGCGCTCCCCATACCGGGGCGAAGCCAGGAGCCGGTCGACGACCTTCTCGTACGCGCCGGGCGACGGGTCGGCGAGGAAAGCGTCCAGTTCATCCAAAGTCGGCGGCAACCCGGTCAGATCCAATGTCACTCGGCGCAGGATGCGGCTCTTTTGCGCGGCCGGCGAAGGAACCAGGCCTTCGGCTTCCAGCCGCTTCAGGACGAAGTGATCCAGACCCTGCCGGGGCCAGACACCGTCCTCGACCTGAGGAAGAGCGGGCCGCCGCGGCGGGATGAATGCCCAATGTTGCTGCCAGACGGCCCCTTGCGCGATCCAACGGCGGATCAGATCGATCTGGTCGTCGCTCAGAGTCTTTTGCGAGTACGCGGGAGGCATGCGATGGTTCGCGTCTTCATGCCTGATGCGCTGGAAGATCAGGCTGTTGTCCGGATCTCCGGGAACGACGGGCACTCCGGAGGTCCGAGCCTGGAAGAGGTTTTCTCGCAGATCGAGCCTCAGTCCTGCCATCCGGACCTGAGGATCGGGACCGTGGCACTGAAAGCACGTATCGGACAACAACGGTCGAATCTGCCGTTGAAAGTCGACTTTGGAGTTCTGAGAAAGGGCGGTTCCGGCCAGCGAAGACAAGAAGAGTGACAAGAGCCCCAGTCGGACGACCGGTCGCCGTGCTGAGTCGTGAATCCAGGCCCAACACGGACAAATGCTCCAGAAACGTTTTCTCATGAGGGTAGTGGCGTTTATTCTAGCAGCCTGCGCCAACAGGCTCGATGGCGGCCTCGGCGCCGGCAATGGTTGCATCTGCAGCCCGTAACGAACAACGTGGTTTCGGAAGGGAGTTGCGATGAATAGATCGATTGTGGTTTCTGTCGTCCTGTTTCTGGCCGGTCCCGCCCTCGTGGCGTTCGCCCAGGACGCCGCATCCGGGCCAGAGGCCATCCAGTATGAACCCATCGAAGGGGCGTCGATCTACGATCACGATCCTTCCACCCGGCTCGGAGACGACATTTTCGGCAACATCATCGCCGACCTGGAGAACGACGCTCCGGGACGATGCTCTCACGGGGGGCCGGTCTGTCTAGAATATGCGAACGGCCACATCGCAGCCTTCTATGCCAACACCAGCGACCACAACTCCGACGGGTGGAGCGATTACGCCCTCAGCAAGGACGGCGGCAGGACCTGGGAAAGATACAACAAGTTCGAGTACTCCTACGCGGCCTACCAGAGAGATCCCAAGCGGCCGGTGATCGTCGAAGAAGGGCTGACGACCCACAACGGAATCGTCGTTCTGCTTCTCACCCATGTCGACAACGGCAGGAGCCGGAGCGGATTCATGAGAAGCCGTGACCATGGCGCCTCCTGGATCGACTACGAACCCCTCGACGGAGACTTCGTCGGGTATCCCTGTGCGGTGGGGGTGACGGGGGACACCAACTTCGTCCTCTACGACATCAGCAAGGGCCCCCACGTCCTGTACGTCAGCACCGACGACGGACAGAGCTGGCGCCGGAGAAGCACCCTGCCCCTGGACGACGACAAATGGTACGGCGCCATGTGCATCATGGAGGACGGCCGGCTGCTGGCCGGCGCCTATACCGAGAAAGACGAGCACCACCTCTACTACTGCATCAGCCGGGACCAGGGAAGGACCTGGACCGAGCAGCGGCGCGCCTATCTGGACAAGAAAGTTCGCGACCCCGAACTGGCCTACCTGGCGGGCAAGTACTACCTGCACGGCAGGTCGGGCCAATACGGTGAAGGGAGAGACCGTTTCGTCCTCTACCAGTCCGACGACGGCATCAACTGGGGGAGCGGGATCATTGTCAGCGGTGACCCGAGGCATGCCGACGGGTACAGTCACAACTGCGTCATCAACAAGTATGACGACGACGTCCCCAACCAACTGATGGTCCAATTCAGCATCGTCTACGACGGCCTCGACACCAACACGCACGTGTTCTTCATCAAGCCGGATTCCGGGAAGTAAAGGAGCGGCGACTTTCCAGTCGCCGGGAGCGGCGTCTTTCAGGCGCCGATTAGGGCGTTAGGGGGACGGCAGTCTACCCTTTACTTCCCCCTATGAAGGAAGAAAGGGGGACAGGATAGTCCCCCCTCCTACCAAAACCGAAACGCATAGAGCCGGGCGCGCCACTGCAACCGAAAGCTGAGCCGGACCGGCTTCCCGGCCAGATCCGACAGCCGGGCCCCGGATTTCCACCGAACCGTGCCCCGCAGGAAATCTCCGATCAGGGGCTCGCACTCCTCCTGGCCAAGACCCGGGACCGGAACGCCGTCCACCCCCAAGACGCCAACCTGAATCCGCCCGCCGGCTCCGCAATCCGCGTTCAGTTTCAGATGCCGACCCGAGAAGATCAGCGGCTTGGTGACCAGATGTCCGAGGGCCGACTCCGCGGCCTGAGCGACGATCCGGTGACGCGTAAACCGGACCCTGCCCACGCCCCCCATGCCGGGTTCCCGCCTGACTTCTTCATGGCCGACATCGAAACCGCCGTAGTACATCCAGATCTCGTCCTCTCGGGGAATCATTCCCACGCCCATGTAGACCATGCGGCTGTCGAAGTCCCCTTCCCTTCCCGGACTCAGAAACGGATTGCGGTCGGGCCGCCGCCAGCGCACGCTGTCGCGGCTGGTGGCGATCTGAATCTCCAGGTTGTCCGTGTCGTGGTAGTAGGCCGCCGGAAACAGCAGGGAGACCCCGTCGGCGAACGGGTAGGGCTGGGCAGCCGAATTGTAGAGGTCCATACCCGGCGGATCCTCCCGGTCAGGCGCCAGGACCCGCTGCGGACGGGGGAAGTCGCCGAAGGTCGCGCTCTCGGTTCGGCCGATGCAGCGGATCGCTCCCCCTTTGAAGCGAGGATACTGGTTGTCCCGGACGAAGCAGATGTACTTTCCGAGCCGGGAGTCGTAGTAGCAGACGTTGCAGGTATCCGTGTACCAGTCCATCAGAGGACCGGGGCCCTTGGTCCACCGGATCCCGTCCGGTGACGACGCACCTTCGATGGTGGGCCCCAGCCATTCCCGGGTTCGTCCCCGGTCCCGAAGGGTCATCCGATACCCGTATCCGCGCTTCTTGTCCCGTTCTCCAAAAACACACTTGTACCGTTGCCCCGGCCCCGCGGAAGGATCCAGGAACACGCCGCCCTCATGCTGGAAGGTGAGGACGATGTTGTTCTTCCGGTTGCCTCCAAACGAGGTCACCCCACAGGGCGGTTTGTCCCAGTGAGCGCCATCCTCCGACTCGGCATAGCAAAGGCGGCTGACGTCAGCCGGATCGCCCAAGGCGCGACCCGAGTACCACATCCGCACCCGGCCACCCTCGTCCCCCACAGTGACCCAGGCCCAAACCCCGTCCTGGTCCGTGGGAACGTCGGGCGAAACCAGCCGGACGTGGTCGGCCCGGGCGGGGGTCACCCTGAGCCGGATGCCCTCTTTCCGCTCCACCAAGTGATCGTCCAGGAGCAACTGGGCCCGGTCCCCCACGTCCAGCGCCGTTGCTGAATGAGCGGTTCGAGCAACCAGCGCCGCCCCAGCCATCCCCGTCCCCAGAAACATCCGGCGATTCACCCGGAATCCCATTTCACTGTTCCCTCTCTTCTCTCTTTCCTCTTTCCTCTCTTCCCCCTCGTCCCTCACCAATTGCTGATGGAGCCGTCGGGACGCCGATTCAGGGGAGCGCCCTCCATCGGCTCCGTGACTTCGGCCACCAGCTTCAGGGATTTGGTATCGACCTCGACTCCCAGGCCCGGCCGGTCGGTGGGCCAGAGTTTTCCGTCCCGAAAGTCGTAGCTGACCGGCAGGTGCTCCAAGTCCTTTTTCCGGCCGCCCAACATCTCCATCAGCACCGGTCCCGGAAAGGCGTTGCAGGCATGGACCAGGGCGGCGGTGGCAATCGGACCGGTGAAATGGGGGACCAGCCCGACGTAGTGGGTCTCGCACAGAGTTGCGATCTTCATGAACTCGGTGATGCCGCCGGCGTTGGGCAGGGAGATCCTCGAATAGTCGATCAACCGTTCCTCGATCAGTTCGTTGATGTCCCAGCGGTCGCCGAACTGCTCGCCGACGGCGATGGGCACCTTCACCTGGGGGCGCAACTGCCGGTAGACACCCGGGTTCTCGCTGCGGATCAGGTCTTCGACAAAGTAGGGTTCCAGGTCCTCGATGAGAGTGGAGAGCCGGATGGCATCGGCCATGTCCAGCCGCGTGTGGTAGTCGATGGCCCAATCGCCGCTGGGTCCCACGCCTTTGCGCACCTCGACACAGAGCTTGTAGGTGTCGCGAACGGATTGGCGTGGGTTGAACTGATCGCCCGAACCCCGGGTGCTGGTTCGGTAGGCCCGGAAACCGGCGTCCATGCAGGCGCGCGCCGCGTCGCGCGTGTTCTTGTAGCCGGGAAAACCGGTCGAGTAGCACTCGATGTGGTTCCGTACGGGACCTCCGAGCAAGTGGTAGACCGGGACCCCGAGAGCTTTGCCCCGGATGTCCCAGAGCGCCAGATCCAGGGCACCCAGAGCATGGATCTTTTCCCGCCCGGGCGGATAGAAGTGACCTCGGTACATGAGCTGCCACAAGTGCTCGATGCGGGCTGGGTTCTCTCCGATGAGCAGGCCGGCGCACTGGCGGATGGTGTCCGCCGATCCCCCTTCGCCCACCCCCACGATGCCCTGGTCGGTTTCGACCAGAGAGACGTGGGAACTCTGATTGAACATGACCCGGGAGGGAGCCTCATAGAAGCGAATCCGGGTGATCCGCATGGATGAGAGAGCCTGATGTGCTTCCCCACGAGCGTTTTGAGCCATGGCGGCGGCCAACCCGGCGGTTCCGGCCACCGAGCCGACGAATCGTCTTCGGTTCATGGATTCCTACCTTGCGTTGTTGTGCCGTGTGATAATCGAGTTTCCAGGAAAGCCCCCTTCTACGCAAGCCGGAGACCGGCCTTCTCAGTCCGGAGGATCGCTTCCGACACCCGGCGGCGCCATTTACACCGGGGCCAAAATCCAGCAGCGAGTATCATGGACGGCGGATTGGCAATCATGAATCTTATCCGAAGAGTTCTGGCGCCGGCTTCGGTCCTCTGCCTGGCGGCCGGCGTCCTCCTCGAGGCCCAAATCGACACCGGCACCATTCTGGGCCGCGTTCTGCTGGAGGACGGATCGCCTGCGGTGAAGGCCCAGGTCAGTCTGAGACACCAGGACACGAATCAGCTCGTCGATCTTCTCACCAGCCCGGCGGGCTATTTCCGGCGCGACGGTCTCCGGGTGGGGAAATATCAGTTGACCGTGACGCTGCCGGGATTCCGGACCGAAGTTCTCCGAGATCTGGATCTGCTGGTGGGACAGTCCCTCCGGGCGGATTTCCAACTCCGGCGGGGGACGGCCGCCGGCGCCTCGGTCAAACAGGCAGGACCGGCTCTGCTGGGAGCCGGAAGGACGGATCTGGGACAGGTCATCGACCAGGAGAAACTCGACTCTTTGCCCGTCAACGCCCGGGACATCGGAAAGCTGGCCGGCTTGGCGGCCGGGGCTACTCCTTCGGCCTCGAACCGGGGCAGCGTCAAGGTCATGGGGATGAGGTTCAAGGACAATCTCACCTATATCGACGGCACCCTCTTCACCCACGGAGACGGGGAGACCTCCTTCAAGGCGAGTACCGACGCCTTGAAGGAGTTCGACGTGAAGACCGGCCTCTATTCGGCCGAGTACGGCGTGCGTCCCGGCGGCCAGATCACCGCCGTGACCAGGAGCGGCAGCAACCAGTTTCACGGAAACCTGTACTGGTTTCACCGGAACGACAATCTGGATGCCCGCAACTTCTTCGAACAGGGAAAGGCCGAATTCAAGCGCAACCAGTTGGGCGCGACCCTGGGGGGACCCATCCTGATCCCGGGCCTCTTCGATGGGACGGACCAAGCCTGGTTCTTCCTTTCCTACCAGTTCCGGTCGATTCGGGAGACCCGGCCCTTGACCGGAGTCGTTCCCACCGATGCCGAAAAACGAGGCGAGTTTTCATCGCCCATCCTGGACCCGGCGACCGGACAGTTGTTCCCGGACGGCCGGTTGCCCGAGCAACGCCTGGATCCCGTAGCCCGGCAACTCCTCCACTACTGGCCGTCTCCGAATACGCCCGGCCCCCTGAACTTCACCAGTCCCGACTCAAAGGCGAATCTGGACAATCCCCAGCTCATCTCCCGCGTGGACCTTGCGACCTCGCCCGGCAACCGATGGGCCGGCCGCTTGATCTGGGATTCGAGTCCCCAGGTGTCCCCCCACACGTTCAGCGTCTTCTCCGCAGTGCAGCCCCTGCGGACCTACGGACAATCCATCTCCAACATCAGGACGTGGGGAAACGGCCTGATCAACGCGGCGAGTATCCACTGGTTTTTCCGCCCCTATATCGCCGGTCCTTCCCGCGCCAAGCCCCAGGTCCCTTTGAGTCTCGGCATTCCGCAACTGTTGACGAGTGAAGCCGACCGGAGCGGCGTTCCCACGGTCGTCATCCAGGGCTACACGGGAATCGGCGACTCGGGCGCCGTGGGACACGCCAATCTGGGAAATTGGCAGGTCAAGGACGACGTCTCCTGGTCCCGCGGCAACCACACGCTGAGAGGAGGAGTCGAATTCCGGCAGCACTATAACTTCTACGTAATGGAGCGCCGTTCCAGATTCGAGTTCTTCAGCCGGTATACGGGAAATGCGTTCGCCGACTTTCTGCTGGGACATCCGGTACGCACCGAGTTGGGCGGGGAGGATTTCCGGGGAAACTTCCACCAGAACAGCTTCTATTTCTACTTCAAGGACGTGTGGCGGGTCCGGCCACGGTTGACCCTCACGCTGGGACTCCGGTACGAGCTCCGACTTCCCTGGACAGACAAGCGAGGCTTCATGGCCAACTTCGACGTGGCCGAGGGTCGCCTGATTCCCCCGCTCTCGATCGCCAACCCGCCGCCGCCCGAAACCGGCCGTTTCGAACCCGGCTTCCCCCTGGTCGAGTGGAACCGGGCTGCCGCCATCCTGCCCCGCTTGGGAATTTCGTTTCGACTCGGAAACGCTACCGTGCTGAGGAGCGGATACGGGATCTATTCCAACGAGCCCGATCTGAACATGGTTCAGGAAATGGCCAAGAATCCACGTCCGGGGGCCCGTCGCCTGGTGTTCCTCGCGCCCCTGGATCAGGCCACCTTGAGGTTGTCCGATCCGTTTCCGGAAAGCCTGGCGGATTCGGCGGCTCCCAACCACTCGGGGATGCAGACGCCGCTTCCGCTTGCAACCACGCATTCGTGGGGGCTCACGCTTCAGCACCGGGTATCCCCGGGCGTCCTGCTGCAGGTAGGGTACCTGGGGTCTCGTTCCATCAACCGTCTAGAGACGATCTCTTTGAACGATGCGGTCCCCGGTCCGGGGGACCGGAGCCGACGCCGCCCTTACTCCGAACTGCAAACCGTCGAGATGCCCTTCGCCGGTGCCGATGCCTGGTTCCACGGCATGCAGTTGCAGGTGGAGAAGAGGCCGGACCGCTACGGTCTCTCGGCCCTGTTGGTTTTCGACTGGTCCCGGCAGATCGACAACGGGGGCGGATACCAGGGCCCGCCCTCGAGACGCCGATTCCGGTCCCGCAACATGCCGCCGGCCGTCAACCGGGCCCTTTCGGAATCCCATGCGCCCAGAAGAATGATGGTGACCGCCGGTTACGATCTGCCCTTCGGTGCCGGACGCGCCTTTTTTTCCAGAGGGCCGTCCGCGAAGATTCTCGGCGGCTGGTCGATACGGGCCATCGCCAGCTTCCAGGACGGCGGTTGGTTTACGGTCTACCTTCCCGGCGATCCCCTGGACACCGGCTCCTACCATTCGCAATGGCCGGACCGGATTCGGAATCCGAACCTCGTCGATTCGGAGCGGAGTCCTTCCCGGTGGTTCGACACCGGGGCGTTCCGGCGGCCGGAGATGTTCCGCTACGGAAATGCGGGACGGAGTTCGGTCGAGGGACCGGGCGTGATCAATCTGGACCTTTCACTCCGGCGCACCTTTCAGCTCCAGGACAGCCGGCGGTTGGAGCTGCGCCTGGAGGCCTTCAACGCCACCAACCATCCCAACTTCCTGCTGACGGGCAGGTCCAAGACCGGTGAGTTCGGGACCTCGGAGTTCGGAACTCTGGGGCGAGCCCAGCCGGCTCGGCAGCTGCAGCTGGCGCTGAAGTTCTATTTTTGAGTTCAGAAAAAAGAGAAATCCGGGGCGGGTGAGGATTCCGAATGTAACGTGGTCGGGTGCGCTGGAATTCGAGTGATTTGTCCGGGGATTCCGGAGAGATGGTAAAGGTGGCTGAAAACGCCCGGAATCGGACGAGGCACGACTGCCACCAACTCGGCTTGGCCCCCTTGTCACAAGCTCAGCCGAGTTGCTCGTCGCGCGCTATGAAGAGGCGAGAGGGAGAGGAGCGGCTGGAAACCGCTCCTCTCCGCGTGATTTAGCCCTTGAGCCTGTTGACAATTCTCACCACGAGAACGGTGGCGGCGCCGGCATACAGCGCCACGACAATCTGTCCGAGAATGGCGTTCAGATGTGAGCCAATCCCAGCGATAACGTCCAACCCGCCCAACGCGCCCGAGCTCACGGCAGCACCGGAGGCGATGACAACGGCTAGCTCGCCAGTCGCATCTTCAGCATCGACCTCGGTTATGGCGTAGACGATACCCAAGACGACCAGGGCCAAGGCGAGTATGCCTCCCGTTTCCGGTTTGGCTACACCCTCGATGATTGCCACCAAGACGGTCAACGCAACGATAATTCTACCCATGGATGTTCCTCCCCCCAAAAGAAAGTTGTGGTAACACGCTACGTCGGCTTCGCTGTGTAAATGGAAGACAATAGCGCAAGGTTGGATGGTTTATACCACGACAATAGTCAAATGAACAGCGCTAAGAAAAAAAATTCGCTTCAAGCCACCGTCAAGATTTTGGGATCACGAATGTCTTAAATTTACCGGTCACAATTGCACCCCTTTTCGGGACCGCAGAGTCGGGGACTGGGCCGGAAGAATGACCTCACGGCGACTGTTGCAGGCCGGTCCGGCTTCGGCCACGGTGGTGGCAAGGTTCCCGATTCGGCGCCCGATTCAACTCTTGGCGTTTGAATTTCGACCCGCCGGTCATCGGAGCTGGGAGATGTCACGGACGGCGCCCCGAGCGGCGCTGGTGGTCAGGGCGGCGTAGGCGGCCAGGGCCTGGGATATGGGACGATGGCGGTCGCGGGGACGGTAAGCCTCCCGACCCCGGGCTTCCATCTGGCGGCGCCGGCGCGCCAACTCCCCTTCCGAGACGGCCAATTCCAGCGTGCGGTTGGGAATGTCGATCCGGATGAGGTCTCCCTCTTCGACCAGGGCGATAGCTCCACCCTCGGCCGCCTCGGGGGAGACGTGCCCGATGGACAATCCGCTGGTCCCGCCGCTGAAGCGTCCATCCGTCAGCAACGCGCACTTGGCGCCCAATTGCCGGGCCTTGATGTAGGAGGTCGGATAGAGCATCTCCTGCATTCCCGGACCGCCCTTGGGCCCTTCGTACCGGATCACGACCACGTCGCCGGCCTGGACCCCTCCGCCCAGGATCCCGTCGCAGGCTTCCTCCTGCGACTCGAAGACCCGGGCCGGCCCCTCGAAGATCCAGATCGACTCGTCCACTCCGGCCGTCTTCACGATGCACCCGTCTTCGGCCAGATTGCCGTACAGGACCGCCAGCCCTCCGTCCTGGGTATAGGCGTGCTCGGCCGACCGGATACAGCCTTCCCTCGAATCCAGATCGGACGCCTGGTAGTAGTTCTCCTGAGAGAACGCCTCCCGGGTGCGAACCCCTCCGGGAGCCGCCAGCGCCCGGCGGCGGGCGAAATTACACAAGGACCCGTTTCCGTCGCGCAGGTCGTTCTTGCGAATCATCCCTTCCATGTCGTCCCCGGAAACGGTCCCCACGCCGGAGTGAACCTTGCCGGCCCGCTGGAGCTCTCCCATGATGGTGGGGATCCCGCCGGCCCGGGCCACGTCCTCCAGGTGAAACTTGCCCGTGGCCGGCGCCACCTTGCAGATGCAGGGCACCTGCCGCGAGAGGCGGTCGATATCGGCCATGGTGAAATCCACGCCCGCCTCCCGCGCCATGGCCAGGATGTGCAGCACCGTGTTGGTGGACCCCCCCATGGCGATGTCCAGACTCATGGCGTTTTCGAAGGCGTCGAAGGTGGCGATGCTCCGGGGCAACACTGATTCGTCCCCTTCAAGGTAATAGGCGCGGGCCATCCGGACGATGCGCCTGGCGGCCCGCTCGAAGAGCTGCCAGCGCAGTGCGTGGGTCGCGAGGATGGTCCCGTTGCCGGGCAGGGCCAATCCGATCGCTTCGTTGAGACAGTTCATGCTGTTGGCCGTGAACATGCCCGAGCAGGATCCGCAGGTGGGACAAGCCTCCTCCTCCATCTTCAGGACATGGGCGTCGCTGATCCGGCTGTCCCCGGCCGCCACCATGGAATCCACCAGATCCAGCTTGGCCGGCCCGGAAGCCAGCAGGGCCCGGCCGGCCTCCATGGGGCCTCCCGAGACGAAAATCGTGGGCAGGTTCAGCCGCAGGGCACCCAGGAGCATCCCCGGAGTGATCTTGTCGCAGTTGGAAATGCAGACCAGGGCGTCCGCCTTGTGGCCGTTCACCATGTACTCCACGCTGTCGGCGATCAACTCGCGGCTGGGGAGGGAATAGAGCATCCCGTCATGTCCCATGGCGATGCCGTCGTCCAGGGCGATGGTGTTGAACTCCACTCCGTAGCCGCCGTTGGCGTCAATGACCTGTTTCACCCTCTGGCCGATGGGATGCAGGTGAACGTGGCCGGGAACGAACTGGGCGAATGAGTTGGCGATGGCGATAATGGGTTTTCGGAAGTCCTCCGTCTTCATGCCGGTGGCTCTCCAGAGAGCCCGGGCCCCGGCCATGCGCCTCCCCTGGGTGGTGATACTGCTGCGGAATCCCCTCTGCTGCATGACGTCCTCCTCCGACTACGATACTGAGGGAACAAGACAAGCTGCAAGGCGAAGGAGCGGCGACATCCCTGTCGCCGGGAGCGGCGTGTTTTAGGCGCCGACCAGGGGGGGTTAGGGGGGACGGCAGTCCCCCCTCCTAACGGTCAGGGGTTGAACTGGAATGAATACAGGTGGGCGTCGCGCATGACGAAGCGGAGGCGGACCGGCTGTCCCGCCAATGCGCTCACGCCGGACCGCCCTCTCCAACTCGCCGCGACCTTCAGATAGTTGCCGTTGATCTCGTCGGCATCGGCCGCCTTGAATCCCGCCAACGGCCGGCCCGACTCGTCCTGGATCTCCACCTGGACGATACCGCCGGCGCTCGTGTCCGTGTTCAGTTGGAGCGTGTTCCCCTCGAAGACCAGCGGCTTCGTCGTCAATTCTCCTCCGGTGTAGGCGGCTTCGGCCACGATGAAGCCGTCGGTCCGGGTGACGGCCACGCCCCGCACCGGCTGCCCCGTCCGGGTCGGATCGTTGTGGACCTTCCGCCAACCGTCGAAGAAGACCTCCAGGCGCGGATCCGACGCCGAGGGGAGCGGACGTTTGACGAAGAGCATTCCGGCCCAGAAACTCCCCTCCGGACCCAGCCGAATGAAGGGGGTCCGCCCTGGGGACCGGCTCCAGTGGATGCCGTCACGGCTGGTGGCCAACTGGATGTCGGCCCGGCCCGGGAACTGGCTCAGAGATCCGTCCTTCTTGACCCGGGCTTCCCAGTGACTGTAGATGGAGACGAAGGCGATGTAGACCCGGCTCGTGTACTGGGTCACGGGCAGGCTGTAGAAGTCGACTCGGTTGGGCGCAATGGAATTGGCCTCGTCCACATCGTCGGGAGCCAGGACGATCTCCTCGGGGCTCCATTGGATGAAATCGTCCGACACCGACCGCCCCATGCGGAGAAGCCGGGCCCGCCAATTCATTTTTCGCTTGCCGTAGACCCGGTGGTAGTAGGCCACCTGCCGCGGGTCGTCGAAGGTCTTGACCCGGCTGTAGGCGACGTACTTGCCGATGCGCTCGTCCCAGAAGGGTTCGAAGCCGCCATCTCCCGAGGTCCCCAGCTTGCCCGTGATCCGCTTCCAATGAATGCCGTCGTTGGAGACAAAACCGTATTTCCCCTTTCCGTCCGGAAGCGGTTCCATAGCATCGTCCGGATCGAGTTCCTGGGGCGGAGTGAGTTTGTAGCTGGCCTTGAGCCGGTCTCCGGGACCGGAGGCATTGGGGTCCACGAACACGGTGTTGACGCCGACGGAGGCGACAGCGTAGGGGAAATCGTCGTTGGGGAACAGGATGTTGTTGTCGCGGGAGCCTTCCCACTCCACCAGGCCCAGTGAAGGCTTTCTCCAGTGCACGCCGTCGTCCGATTCGGCGTAGCGCAGGAGACTGCAGTGGAGTTTCTGGTTCCAATAGTCGCATTCGATTCCCGGTGCGCCGTAATAGAGACGGTACAGGGATCCGTCGCGAACCACGAACCCCGGCGCCGGAAGGGGCACCTTCTCACCGGTGGCGATCGCCTCGCCCGTCCGCATGGTGACGTTGCGCATGGAGGCGACGAGATATCCGTCTAGCCCATCTTCAGTCCAGGGTCCGACAAAAAGTTGTTTCTCGCTGCCGACTACGACCGGCTCGTTCGAGGCCGATGCGGCGAGGGTGTGCAGCAGCACAAACGCCACGCCGGTTAGACCGCAGGCCGCTTGACGAAATTTCATCCTGGATGAATTCCTTCCGCGCTTCGCATTACCTGAAGCGAATCGAATAGAGATCAGCATCGTTCATCTCGAATACCAGGCGGACCTTCTTGCCGGCCCAGGCGCCCAGGTCGCCGTTTCCGTTCCAACGGACCACCCGCTCGATCTTGTCACCGTAGATTTCGGGGCATTCCTTCAGGCTCAGGCCCTGAACGGGTCGACCCAACTCATCCTGCAGACCGACCTTCACGTAGCCGACCGCCGACGTCGAGTAGTTGAGGACCAGCTCCTTGCCGTCGAAAGTGAGAGGATGAGTCAGGAGGCTGCCGCCCCCGAAGTCGGCGTGGACCGACGCGAAGCCGTCCGCTCTCAGGGTGTGGCGGCGGAGCCGGCAAGTGGGCAACTCATAGTGTTCCCCCAGATAGAGGGACACCTCTGCAGGGCCGGTCTGAAGAATTCCCCAGGCCGTCATGTTGTTTCGATGGCCCCAGTTGCCCTGGTCCAGGCCAGCCCGGACGAACCCCTCCCGAAACGTACGCTGGAAACGAACCCCGTCACGGCTGCTGATGAGGACGGCATCCGAAACCCCGCCGAAGAGGGCGATTCGGTACCACTCCTCCAGCGTCTGACCCGCCGCCTGGGCCCGCTTGCGGTTCCGTTCGAGCCTTTCCTCGTTTCCGGGCTCGTGCAGTCCCTCCCAATAATTCTGAAACAGCGCCTCATCCGTTTCCCGGACGATTCGGGTGGGCACGAAGCGCTTGGGAAAACCCAGGTAGAGGTGTGGCGCCCGGGGATAGAGCGTGATGGCGTTGGTGTAGAAATGCTCCAGGGGCGCGTCCTCATAGTCCAGGTAGCTGCCCTCGGTCCAGTTGAGGAAATCGGTGGAGGTCGCCGTCTTGATGGCCCGAACGCCCGAGTACTTCCACGCGTTTCCAACGGGGCGGATGAAGTCCCGGTAGAAGGCCACATATTTTTTTCGTTCCGGGTTCCAGAACGCCAAGTTCTGGGAGTCGAAGGCGCCGTCACTGATGACCGGCTCCTCCCGGAGCTGGCTCCAGTTCACGCCGTCGGCGGAGACGAAAACCAGGAGCGGACCTCCGCCCAGCGCCTTGTAGCGTTGGTCGGCCGGAGCGTCGGGGTTCGAATCCTTGAACGGAGCGAAGTTGTGCGACCCCTTGCCCGTCCAGATGATGTTGTTGTCGGTGGAGCCATTGTAGGAATGGAGGCCGAGAGAGGGTCTCGTCCAGTGGACACCGTCGCTGCTCTCAGCGTAGCAATACACCTGTTTCGCGTCTTCGGCCGCCCCTATGCCCCGGTAATACATGCGGAAGCGGTCGCCGTCCTGGAACACGGTCACGTAGGCCGAATACTCTCCTTCCCAGGGCCGGTCGAATTCGATGGCCACCTCGGCCGGCCGCGGCCGGTGCAGCGCCAGACGCAGGTTGTCCATGCGCGCAATCAGCCAGTCGTCGACGAAGAGTTCCAGACGCGACCCGACGTTCCGAACCTCGTCGTGAGACCCGGCAGACAAGGAAAGCGAGAGCGACCCCATCAGCCAGACCATCCCCATTGTCCACAAACTCAGTTTCTTCACGGTCCCTCCTATTCCGGTTGGCGCCGATTAAATCACCCGAACCGCAAAAATAACACGCGGGCGCCGTTTCCCCCGGCTCCGGCGCCGGTGATATAAACGGGATCAAATAATTAAGGAGAAGCGAGCCCATGGAAGCCCTCGACTATTTGCATGACCTGGTTCCCATGAACACCACCAGCAGCCGTTCCAACCTGCCGGCGGCCGACTACGTGGAAGAGGCATTGAAGCGCCTGGATTTCGAGACCGAGCGGATCGAATACGACGATGCCAACGGGGTCCGCAAAGCCAGCATCCTGGGCAAGCGGGGAGAGGGCCAGGGCGGCATGGCCTACTTCGGCCACACCGACACGGTTCCCGCCGACACCTGGTTCACCGACGAGTACGGACCCTTCGAGCCGACCGTCAAGGGGGACCGGCTCTATGGGCGCGGCTCCTGCGACATGAAGGGGTCCATCTCCTGCATGCTCGCGGCTGCGGGCCGGCTCTCGGGCGCCCGCTTGCGTGAGCCGCTCTACATCACGCTGACGTCCGACGAGGAGATCGGCTACGGCGGGGCGGCCGCCGTGGCCCGCGAGTCCCGATTCTTTCGCGAAATGGTCACCGGGGGGACCCGTGGCGTCATCGGCGAGCCCACCATGCTGGAAGTGGTCTACGCCCACAAAGGCACCTACGGGTTCATCGCCACCTCCCATGGAAAGGCGGCCCATTCCAGCAGCCGAGAGGGGCTCAACGCCAATTTGGCCATGATTCCCTTCCTCTCCGAGATGAAGTGCATCCACGACGAGACGGAGGCGGATCCCGAGTGGCAGAACCACGAGTTCGACCCGCCGGGGATCAGCTGGAACATCGGAATCAACGATCACACCCGGGTGGTGAACATGAAGGCGGCCCAGAGCATCTGCACCGTCTACTTCCGTCCCATGGCCGGCATGGACGCCGACGGCCTGATGCAGCGGGCTCACGACAAGGCCCTGGAGTGCGGGATCGAGTTCAACCCGCTCTGGACGGGCAAGCCCATTTACATGGATCCCGGCTCGGGCTACGTTCGGGAGGCGCTGGAGTTGGCTGGACGGCGGCATCCCCGGACCGTCGCCTTCGGCACCGACGGCGCCATGCTGACGGAGTTGGAGCGGTTGGTGGTGATGGGCCCGGGGGACATCGCCCAGGCTCATACCCACGACGAGTGGATCCTGTTGGACCAGATCGAGAAGGGAACCCGGCTCTTCACACGGATGATCCGCCAATGGTGCGGAGTCCCCGATTGAGAAGAACATTATCTGGAGAACCTTTAATGACTAGCACCAAGACTGAACTTCTGACGCGGGACCGAGCCCATCTGATCCATCCCCTGCACGACCGGAACCTCCAGGAGAAGGGGCACGTCTGGATCAGCGGAGACGGGGCGGTTCTCACCGACGCCGACGGCCGGGAATACATCGACGGTCTGGCGGGCTTGTGGAACGTGGTGGCAGGTCACGGGCGGCTGGAACTGGCCCGGGCCGCCTCCGGGCAGATGGAGCAACTCGGGTACTGTTCCGGTTACTCCGGCAGCTCCAATCCGCCGGCCATCCGGCTGGCCCAGCGGATCTCGGATCTCACCTACCCGAGCATTTCCCGGTTCTTCTTCACCTCCGGCGGCGGCGAGTCCACCGAGAGTTGCGTCAAGACGGCCCGTTACTACTGGAAACTCCTGGGATATCCGCACAAGACCAAGGTGATCTCCAGGCAGTGGGGATACCATGGGGTCACGCTGGCGGCCATGAGCGCCACCGGGATCACCGCCTACTGGCCCATGTTCGAACCCCGCGTGCCCGGCTTCCTCCATATCCCGTCCCCCTATCCCTACCGCTATGAGGCTCCGTCCGGCGCCGACCCCGCCGTGGCCGCGGCCGATGAGCTGGAGCAGGCCATCCTCCGGGAGGGTCCGGACACGGTGGCCATGTTCCTGGCCGAACCGGTCCAGGGCGCCGGCGGCGTCATCGTGCCGCCCGACGGCTATTTCCAGCGCATCCGGGAAATCTGCGACCAGTACGAAGTGCTTCTGGTCTCCGACGAGGTGATCACCGGCTTCGGGCGAACCGGGCGCATGTTCGGCCTGGAGCACTGGGGCATCGAGCCGGACATGATCCAGTTCGCCAAGGCCGTGACCTCCGGTTACTTTCCTCTGGGAGGGATCGGCGTCAACGAGCGGATCGCCCAGGTCATGGACGAGGGCAAGGCGACCTGGATGCACGCCTACACCTACAGCGCCCATCCCGTCGGTTGCGCCGTGGCGCTGGCAAACCTGGACATCATCGAGGGAGAGGACTTCCCCTCCCAGGCAGCCGAGAAGGGGCGCTATCTACTGGACGGACTCCAGTCGGCTCTGGGCGACCACCCCCACGTGGGTGAGGTCCGCGGTCTGGGTCTCATGGTCGGAATCGAGTTGGTCCAGGACAAGGAGACCAAAGCCGAGTTTCCCGCCGCCGAAAAGGTGGGGATCCGGATCCACCAAGCGGCCCAGGAGCGGGGGCTCTTCAGCCGCCTGAGGCAGGACGTCTTCTGTCTGGCGCCGCCCGTCATCATCAGCCGGTCTCAAGTGGATCGTGTCGTCGAGATCATGACCGAGTCCGTGGGCGAGGTCCTGGGTTAGCCGACCCACGACCTTATCTCCGGGAGGAAACCATGAGAAGTATCCTGGTGTGCCTTTTGCTGCTTTTTCCCCTGACCTGTTGGGCCGAGAACCGCCTCTTCATCCTGCAGGGGGAAGAAGCCATCCTGGAGGTCGAAATCGACGACGAAGGAAACGCCCGGCAGGTCCGAACGTATCGGGAGCGGGACCTGCCCGCCGTCTTCCCGGCGCGGTCGCTGGAAATGCGGAATGGAAACATCCTGGTCACTTACGACGGCCAAAAGCGACAAACGGCTCGGCTGCTGTATCGCCGTTCGCACGGTCTGACGCCATACGGCGGCGAGCCGGGACAGGCCACCGATCCCGACGGCAGGCGGTTGGAGATGGCCGATACGGAGCGGAACTTCCGTAGCGGAAGTCGTCTGTACGCCGAGACCGGCGGCGGTCATTACCGGGACCGCCAGCATCTCGCCCGCGTTCAAGGGCTTGCCGGGAACCGCTACCGGGACGTCTTCATCCTCGACGATACCGCTTTCGGAGTGGCTGCGGACCGGATCGACCTGCTCTCCGGGGACGACGCGGACACTCTGGACGCGAAGGAAGCGCTGGCCCTGCCGGGCAGCCGGTTGACGGCAGCCACCGTGAGCCCGTGGGGAGAGGTCTTCGTCTCCGACGACTCCCAACCCACCATTCATCGGCTTCGACTCGACGACGGCACCTTGAGTTCCAACGGGACCTTGACCCACCCCGGAATTCGGGCCCCCGGCGGACTGGAGTTCACCCGGGACGGAGAACTCTTGGTAGCCAACGCGGGACCCGGACCGGACGGGGTGCTGCGCTTCGAATTCGTGATGGTCGACTTCAACTGGAGGGCGATGCCCAAGGGGGGAATGGACCTGGACGGGAAAGGCGCATCCGATCTGGTCCTGGCCCGGACCGTGGGCTTCGTCCTTTCGGAGAAGCAGACGCCCCTGATCAAGCTGAGCCCCGAGCGGGCGGGAGGCCATTTCGGGATCTCCCAGGTGGGCTTCGTGCTTCCAGGCAAGAACTCGGAAGCCGCCATCATCGCCCTGGTCCAATACGACCCCGGCGGCTACACGCCGGTGCACTACCATCCCGACATGGAGCAGGCGGAGATCGTGGTCTCGGGCAGAGCCCTCTGGGAGGTGGGCGAGTTCGAGCGGGAGGTCGGCCCCGGGGACGTGATCTTCTGCCCCCGCTACGCCAAGCACGGCTACAAGGTTCTGGGCGACGAACCCTTCAAGTTCTTCCAACTGGAATGGCGGCACCTGGGCAACCGGTACCAACCCGCAGACAAGACAATTCGGACGCGGTGACAGCGGCCGGAAACGTCCGTTTCCGGTCAGTTCTCGAACAGTTGGAGTGGCAGCGAGGTCAGCACCTCGCAACCGGTGGCGGTGACCCGCACCGAGGCACTGGCCCCGCAGCCGAACTCGCCGGGAATGAGAACGCCGGCCACCAGGTGGAAGGTCATGTTCTCCCGGAGGCGCCGTTTCTCTCCCTGCCGGATGCTGATGATCTGCCCCTCACCCCAGTCGGGGGGATAGTTGATGCCGATGGAATAGCCCAGCCGGCTCACGTGCCACTCGCCGAACCCCGCCTTGGCGATGACGTCCCGCCCCACCTGGTCCACCTCTTCCGAGACGGCTCCCGGCCGAATGGCGTCGATCACTTCGTGGATGGCCTGGTTCTGCGCGTCCGAAAGCCGGCGCAGCCGGGGATTCACCCGGCCCACGGTGGCCACACGGAAAATCGCTCCGCAGTAGCGATGCTTGGACGCTGCGATTTCGAAGCAGCAATGGTCGTCGTCCTCCAGCCGGCGGCCGCGCCAAGTGGCGTGGCAGGCGCCTGACCGGGGTCCCGAGACGATGAAGTTGGGCAGACCGGTGTACTCGGCGCCGGCTTCGCACCATTCCTTGTAGACCGCCGCCGCGATCCGGTCTTCGGTGATACCCGGCTGGGTGGCCCGGATCCCCGCCAGGCAGGCCCGGTCGGCGATGGCCACCGCCTGGCGGATCACGTCCACTTCCTCGGCGGATTTGATCATCCGCGCCTCCTCGATGACGCTGGAGCAGTCGACCAGCGTGGCATGAGGCAACGCACCGGCCAGAGCCTGATGCTCGTTGACCGTCAGGAACCAGCTCTCCGATTCGATTCCAAGTCTCTTCCGTGCCAAGCCCATCCCGGTAAGGGTCCGGATGGTGACCGCCACCGGCACCTCGTCGTCTTCCACCGGAGCGACCTCGGACAGCCAGGAGAATTCGGGGACGTTGGTCCCGACCTCCAGACGACGCCCCACCAGGACCGGCGACTCTCCCGGGACCAGGATCAGGCAGTGATAACCGTAATAGCCGGGGGTCTCGTAGCCGGTGAGGTAGGTGATGTTTTCCGGTCCCCGAACCAGCAGGGCGTCCACGCCCGCCTTTCGGATTCCGTCCGCCACGAGCCGATACCGGCGCAAATACTCCCCCTGGCTGAAACTCAGCCCGGGGTGAAAGTTCATTTTGGGATCCGGGTCGCGTTTTCCTTGCATATTTCGTTTTTAGTCTATGTCCACATCCCGACAAGACAACCGGGATGCCGATGTCAGACTATTTGAATTAGGACTGTCCCCAAAGCAAAACCCGGATTGATACATCATCACGGTGATGTCATGATGTATCAATAATGATGGTTCGAACGCAGATTTCTCTTAGTTCCGAGGTTCACACCATGGTTCGTGTTCGGGCAGCCGACCTTGGCATATCACTTGCCGAATACATACGCCGGCTGGTGGACCAGGACTTGTCCCAGCCCTCCAGGAATACCGATCGATCCCTGGTCTTTGATCTCGGCTCCTCCGGGCGGACGGACATCGCATCAGAAAAGTCCCGCATGATTGCGGAAGCGATTGCCGCGCGCAAACGCCGAGGATCTGACTCCTCATGAGTATCTTTGTGGACAGCTCAGCTTGGTATGCGGCCGCCGATCGGAGCGACCGATACAATGGCCGTGCGAAGCGACTGCTGTCGACGGATGAACCACTCGTCACGAGTGACCACGTTCTGGTTGAAACCTGGCGTCTCATCCACCATTTCATTTCCACCAATGCGGCGGAAACCTTCTGGGATGGCCTACGGAGAGGAGTGGCAATTGTTGAGCAGACCAACAGCGCTGACCTTGAAGCCGCATGGGCAATAGGAGAACGGTTTCCGGACCAAGACTTTTCCGTGGTCGACCGCACCTCCTTCGCGCTCATGGAGCGACTCGGCATCTCCCGTGTGATCACCTTCGACAGTGATTTCGCAATCTACCGTTACGGGCGTGGCCGCACGTTCGCGTTTGAAGTGCTCAGATAATCGGAAATCTCGGTGAATCCGGGTACCGGTTGACCACCCCCGCCGAAAAGACTCATGTTCCCGGTGACGAACTACCGGGTCCGCTCCTTCTCATCACCCGGGGTGGATGTTCATTTTGGGATTCGGGGTACGGTCGGCCGGGATTTCCCAGGTCCGGTCTACGTCTGTTTCACACGAACGGCATTTGAACGGAAGGCCGATTGTGAAGGTGACCCGGACCGCCGAACATCCCTCACATTCCCCACACGGTCACCGGCGCGCCGCCTTCCGTCTCGTCGCGGCGATAGATCTTTTCCACCCACGGCTTGCCCTCGGTGCGGTCGAAAATCACCAAGTGTCCCTCCGCCGCAGTGCAGCGGTCCATGTAGGCCCGCGTCTGCGCCAAACCCTCGCGGAGCGTCTCATCGAGGCTCCGGCGCAACACCTTGCACTCTACGACCACCTTCTGCGTCGGCCGATCCGCCCCGGCTCTCGTCTCGCCGGCGCGTCCGCCCACAGGCCACACCATTAGCAGGTCCGTCCGCCGTCGGCCCAATCCGTACTCGCGCTCGATCCGCCCGCCGCTGTTGACGATGCGCTGCAGGAACGCCTGCAACAGCAACTGCGGCCCGGCTTCCTTGTATTGGAACCGCTCTACCCAGTGCTCCGAGTGCTCCCGAAAGAAATCCTGGAACGCGGTCAGCAACTTTCCGACCCGCAGGGCGCCGTCATCGTCGATGTACCATGCGGGATCGTGATGGATCGACATCTCCTGCGTCGTGTAGGTCAGATCGCGTGGGATCACCTCCCGGTAAATGGGATTGGCGATGGCGACGGGGCGGGTTCTCGTCACAAGGCCCAGGTCGCGCGCATACTCCAGATCGTCGGCTGGAATCGAGTCGACCGCGTCGGAGCCTCCCAACAGCGGCTCAATAACCCGCCGTACCCGCTCCTCCTGAAGCTTGTCGGTGAGTTGGTCCAGATGCGTCTCTCGACGGAGGATCAATTGTTCGCATGCGTCCCGGATGGCTTCGCCGCTGATCTCCCGGCTGCGGTCCCGTCCGGTCTTGTTGTCGAAGCAGGCTTCGTAAGCCAACGCGTTCACCAGCCACGGCTGGCCCTGGGTCAACTCCCAGATCTTGCCTCGTGCCTCGTGCGTTAACACCTGCCCCGTCTCGTCGGTGTGCTGCCCCAGCAGGGACTCGACGTTGCGGCGGGAGAAGTCTCCCAAGCGCAGGGATTTAGCGCGAATGTTGAAGGCGCTGCCGCCGGCGATGATCTGGTTCTCGGCCGCAGACCGAATGCGGTAATCGCGCACGTCGCGCACGCCGCACAGGATCACGCTCTGGGGAAACCGGCACGGACGGCCCGGATAGCCGGCCCGAAGTTGCCGCAACACCGCGAGCAGCGTGTCGCCGATCAGCGCATCGATCTCGTCGATCAGGAGCACCAGCGGTTTCGCGTCGGCTTCGGACCAGCGAGCCAGTGTGTCCCCAAATGCATCGTTGGGGCCTGCTCCCTCGAGGATGTCACGCCAGACATCGGCTACGAACAGGTCATCGAGCCCGTGGCGCGCCGCTCTGGCCAGAGCGCTGAGAACCGCTCGCACGCCCTCCCGGACGTTCTCCCGCGCCGTTTGGCCGCCTTCGACGTTGACGTACACGCAACGGTACTCCCCGCCGAGGTTTAGTTGGTCCCTCAACGCCAGCAACGCCGAGGTCTTGCCCGTCTGGCGCGGCGCGTGCAATACGAAGTACTTCCATTGCCGGATGAGCAACAGGAGATCATCGGCATCGAGGCGTTCCAGGGGTGGGATGCTGTAGTGCATCTCCGAGTTGACCGGACCGGCGGTGTTGAAGAAACGCACGCCTTGAGTATCGCACGTTGTTTTCGGTCACGCAGTGTCCCGAAAACCGGCTTCAGCCATTTTTCGGAACGTCGGAGGAACAGGCGCGGAGGTTGGTTCTCTGCACGCAGCCGTCACCGCACGGAAAACGCGTACCCCAAGGCATGCGCCGCACCGTAGCGATGCGTCCCACAGCAACTGCCGAAGCGCGCCGTGTCTTCAATGCGTCGGTCCACACCCGGCTCGGAACGCACACTTACGGAAACACCTCTTCTGACCGGCAACGATAGGTGGAACCCGAGGGGCGCAGCATCCCTAACGCCACCGATTCAGCAAGGACGGCCAGAGAACCACCTCGAGATTAAGGGTCATCTGGTCCGGAAATGGAAGTTCGTGTCTGGATCGAGATTCGGAAACGAATCGAACCCACCAGGTGCTGCGCCGGCCGGACTGAGCGGCAAGGAGAAATTCACCCTGGCGCTCTGTAATTCCCAAAAAAACCATGAAGAAACAGACTGTCCCCTTTGTTTCCCCGACTCAGTCATGCCCTACGGAACGCTACGTTCGCCTGAGAAGCCTGTCGTATTCGTGGTGATGCCCGATCCAGAACCACACCATGTCGCCTTGGTCCATTACGCCGAGAGCGCGATAGTCGATGCTCACCCGCACTGAATACACTGGACGCCTCTCACTCACCCGCTTGAAATCCAGGCTCGGGTGACGAGGGTCCGACGAAAAGAAGCGGTAGGACTCCCGCGCATGCCGCTGCACGTGGTCCGGAAGGCGCCGATAGGCATCCCAAAAGCTCTGTCGCGTAAACGAACGCACGCCTACAGATCGCCCATGGTAAGAGGCCGAGTCCTCCCTGCACGGTGTTCCGACAAAGCTTCCTCCGCCAAGCGTTCCAGCAGGTCCTCCGACTCCGGACGGGCAAACAGCTCAGACCATTGCCGCTCCGATTCCAATTCAGCCAGCAGGAAGCGAGCGAACCTGTCCTGTTCCAATTGGGGGAGCTCGGCGGCTCTCTCAAAGGCCTTTTGAAGAAGTTGGTTCATCTGCTTTCCTCCCGTTTCAAGAGAATTCGGCACTGCCGAGTCTTACTTCTCTCAAGGATATCAACTGCCAACGGCAGGCATCGGAGAGTCCCGACTTGGCTTAGGATTTCACCGTATGGAGCAGCCTGACCAGGCGTGTCGAGGTCGAACCAGACCAAACTGCAAACCTGCAGGTTTATCCGGCGAGGCCTGGAAGAAAAAGACTGTTCCCTTCTTCCGTCCCCTCCGGTCATGCAGTGTCCCGAAAACCGGCTTCAGCCATTTTTCGGAACGTCGGAGGAACAGGCGCGGGGGTTGGTTCTCTGCACGCAGCCGTCACCGCACGGAAAACGCGTACCCCAAGGCATGCGCCGCCTTCCGGAACGCCGCCTCGGATCTTGCGGCGACGACGAGTCGGCGCGGACCGGCACGGAGGCAGTGCTTGGAAGCCCGTGGGTCGGCGACGATACGGTCGGCGACCGCCCTGTCCGCACATTCGATCATCAAGGCCGGACCCTTCGCGGTCAGGGCTCGCGACCCCTGCTCGACACGGCGGAGGAACCCTTCCACCCGATCCGGCAGGGGCTGATCGTCGCGCGCGGTGAGAAACTCCCTCAGTTGCGCCACACTCTGGCCGATTTCCACGGCCGACATGGCTCGAGAGAGATCCAGACGCCAGACGCCGTCGGACTCGGTCTTGGCAAAGGTCTCCAACAGCAGTCGTTCTTCCGGCGGCAGCGGCGCCATCGACTGCACGCGAAGATCGGTAAACAGGGTCAGCGCCGTGCGGACCGGAGGCGTGGTCGGCTCGTACCTGTCGGCCTGGCCCAGACAATAGGCGCCGAGCGAATTGAGTCGAAAATACTCCAGGCCATCGTACCGGCTGAGGAACTCCAGATCATCGGCGCCCCACAAGTCAATGTAGTCGCGCCGCGCGCCGCGCGGGTCGGTGAATGCCACGTCCACCAAGCCCAGTGTGGCCGCGTATTCGAACAACAGACACAGGACATATCGCCCCTGGAGCAGGTTCCAACTCTGATCGCCGGCAAGCCCGAAGCTCCCGTGCTCCGGCCCGCCGAGGTAGAGGTGCCAGGGGTACCGCGTGACGCTGAAGTCCAGTTCCGCTGCTTGCATGAAGCGAAAGAACTCGTCCACCTGCACCCACCGGCCGACCGGACATTCCGCGAGCGCCTCGTCAATCCAGGGCCGGCGGTTCCGCGGCGCGGTCATCGTCCGTTTGCCCCGGCCCCGGGACTGCCCCTTGATCTCCTCCACGCGGCTGAACTCGTCCAACAGGGTGTTCTTCAACCAGCCCTTCCAGGTCCGCCGGAGGGTCTCGGCGGGCAGCGCCGTGAAGGCCGCGCGCCCGGCCTTGGTCAACGTCAGCTTGGAGCCGCGCAATTGGGCAAGCTTGCCGGCCTGCG
This sequence comes from uncultured Acidobacteriota bacterium, assembly GCA_951812665.1. Classification (GTDB taxonomy): domain Bacteria; phylum Acidobacteriota; class UBA6911; order RPQK01; family JAJDTT01; genus JAJDTT01. The sequence continues at coordinate 69,541 of CATOST010000007.1, read as the reverse complement.
CCAACCAGGGCCAGGCGAAGGACCGGATGGGGCCGACGAACTGGGTCCACCGCTCCCTCTTCTCGGTTGGGTCGAAGAAGTCGCCGTCGTACAGCACCTCCGCGACGCGTCGCACGGAGACCGCCGACGCGCGACGGGTCTTCCTGCTGACGGAGATCCTGCCGGAATCGATCAGGCGGAGCACGGCAAGCAGGTCGTACGCCGCAGCCAGCTCCATATTGCGGCGAGTCAGGAGCACTCTGTCGAATTTCGGTTTCTGCCCCTTGGGAACAAAGCCGCTCCGGCGCCGATCGACGAAATCCGGAGCTTCGTCCAGCGAGGCGACGGTCGGCAACTCCGGCTCGGGCACGAATTCCCGGAGTTGTTTCTCAAGGTCTCTGGGGATCGTGGTGGGCGAGAAATACCGGTACCCGTCCGGCGGGTAGAAAAAGAAGCGCAACAGCGAAACTTTCTTGGCATTGGCCGGGTCGAAACCCTTCGGCAGCACACCATACTTGGCGCGAAACCGATCAGCGTTGAAATGGGTGTCGAAACCATGAATCGTTTCCGCCACCGCCAACTTATGGGTCTTGTCAAGCCGCTCCCAAAGCTCTCGCAACGACCTGCCGGTCAGCCTCTCCCGGATCGTCTTTACCATGTCCGTCTTCAGTCGTGGCCGCGGCTTGGGGAGGTTCAAAAGCTTGATCATGGGTCTGAGGACCGGGACCATCAGTCCCGACAGGGCGTCCTCAAGGGTGGCTGACGGTAGTTGGATTCTCATTGCTCAGGGTCTCCGAGATCGATGGCTCCCCGGTTTCAGGACGCATCGCGTTCAACCGCGAGAACTTCAACGCAAGGACAAAGCGTACCCCAAGGCGCGGGCCACTCGCCGAAACGCCGCTTCGGATCCTGCATGAACGACGAGGTGGCGGAGGCCGGCGCGCAGACAGAGCTTGGCCGCCCGCCGGTCGGCAACGATGCGGTCGGCGACTTTCCGGTCCCGGCATTCAATCAACCAGGCCCTACCCTTGGGCGTCAGAGCGCTCGCACCGCGCTCGACGCTACGGAGGAATCCTTCGACCCTCTCCGGCAACGGCTGATCGTCGCGCGCGGCCAGAAATTTCCTCAGTCTCGCTACGTCCTGACCGCTCTCGGCGGCCGTAAGTGAACGTAAGAGATCCAGTCGCCAGACACCGTCGGACTCAGCCTGGGCATAGGCCTCCAGCATCAGACGTTCTTGAGGCGTCAGCGGAGCCGCCGCATGAACGCGAAGATCGGTTTGGAGAGTCAGCGCGGTGCGAATCGTAGGCGTGGTCGGCTCGTAGGCCTTGGTCTGGCCGAGGCAGTAGGCGCCGAGCGGATTGAGTCGGACATACTCCAGGCCGTCGTAGCGGCTCAAGAAATCAAGCTCATCGGCGCCCCACAGGTGCGTGTAGTCCAACCGCGCGCCCCGCGGGTCGGTGAAAGCGACGTCCACCATCCCCAGTGTGGCCGCGTACTCGAACAACAGACACCGGGCATAGCGACCCTCGACGAAGTTCCAGAGCAGACCTTTGGCATGGCCGAGGCTCCCGTACTCCGGGTCGACGAGGTAGAGACTCCGAGGATCCCGGGTGACGCCGAAACCAAGACCCGTCGCGTGCATGAAGCGAAAGAGACCGTCCACCTGGACCCAGCCGCCCACGGGGCATTTCGCGAGCGCCTCAGCGATCACGGGTCGGCGCTTTCGCGGCGATGTCATCATCTGCCTGCCCCGTCCTCGAAACTGGCCTTTGATGTCGTCCACGCGGTTGAACTCATCCAACAAGGTGTTCTTCAACCATCGCTCCCAGATGCGTCGCAACGTGTTTTCGGGCGGAGCTGCGAATGCCGCGCGTCCGGCCTTGGTCAAAGCCAGCTTGGAGCCCCGCAATTCGGCGAGTTGGGCAGCTTGCACCATCCAGGGCCAAGCGAATGCCCGGATGGGACCGATTATCTGACCCTGTCGTTTCTTCGCAGTCGGGTCGAAGAAGTCGCCACCGTGCAGCACTTCCGCGATGCGTCGGACGGAAACCGCCGCAGGTCTCCGCGTTTTCACGCTGACGGCGATCTTGCCCCCGTCGATCAGATGCAGCACGGCGAACAGGTCGGCCACCGCAACCGGCTCCATGCCGCGTCGGATCATGGGCACCCGATCGAACTCCGGTTTCTCGGAACCGTGGGTGCGGCGGCGCCGATCTAGGAAGTCCGGAACCTCATCCACGGAATTGATGGCCGGTTCCGGCGGCCGGGGGACGAACTTCACGAGTTGGGGCTTGAGTTCCTTGGGGATGACGATCGGAAGATCCCGGTAACTGAACGGCGGATAGAGAAAAAAATGCAGCAGCGAAAATTCGCCGTCATAGTACTGAATGATGCCCTCCGGCAGCGCACCGTATACGGCGTAAAAATGTTGGGGATGGAATCGATGCTCCGGGCTGTAGAGCGTTTCCGACACCGCGAGCTGCTGGGTTTCATCCAGATACCGCCATATCGTTCGTAACACATCATCAGTCAGTCGGAGTCGGACGGCTGCTATGATGGCCGGCTTTCGCGTCGGCCGCGGCTCGGGGATGGACAGCACCTCCATCATCGGCTGGAGGTTCGCGATCGTCATGTTGCCCAGAGCCTTTTCCAGGGTGGTCGGCCTCGGGTCGACACTCATGGGTCAGGGTCTCCGCATTCGATGGTTTCCATACGTCGGCTCACAGTGGGCTCGGAACGCAGACTCACGGAAATCCCCCAAATGATAGCCGACGATACGTAAAATCCAAGGGGAGCTAAACCGACAGCGCCTCCGTTTCACCCAGGACGGACGGAACACCCCTTCAGGATGAAGAGTCGTCCGGTCCCGACATGTCGGATCGTGGCTGGATCGAGCATCGGAAGCGAATCCAACCCGCCACGAACTGTAAGAAACAGACTGTCCCCTCTTTTGTGTTCGAACCTGAAATTCCCAACGATTCCGGGGTCAGGCGCGTTTTCATTAGAAGAAAGTGGGCGGGAAGGACGTTGATGGACGAGGCTGAAAAGAGGCTTCGGGATCTCGCCCGAGAGGCGCGTGATGGAAACCGCCAAGCCTTTGACCTGCTTATTGGTCATTACCAGACGAGAGTGATGAAAACAGCACTCTATCTCACCCAGAACCTGACCGACGCCGAAGACGTGGCACAAGAGGTGTACATCAAGATCTTCCGACGGTTTCCCCAATTCAAGACGGTCCGGGAGCTGGATGGGTGGATCTACCGCGTTACGGTCAATGCAGCGCGCGACGCCCACCGGCGGAGGAGGATTTGGAGCCCCTTGAAGGAATTGTTCGCAGCAGAGCCCTCGGCCGATCCTGTACTGCAAAGAGAGATCCGAAATCGACTCCTCGAAGCGCTTTCCAGTCTTTCGTTCAATGAACGAGCGACCTTCATCTTCAAGGAGTTCCATGAACTGCCGACGGACGAGGTGGCCCGGATCCTAAGGAGGAAGGCGGGGACCATTCGCGCCTATCTCCATGGCGCCAGGAAGAAGCTGCGGAAGTCTTTGGGTGACTTCAGGGAACACCGATGAATAAATACGTTAGGGAAGAGTGGCGAGATTCCGATGTGCCGGAAGCGGTCTATCGACGAGTTCGCGACCGCGCGTGGGAGAGTCTCCAAAAAGCAGAGAAGCCACGGAGTCCCATGTATATCTTTGGCACTCTGTCGGCAGCAGCAGTTTTGGTCTTAATTCTTGTACTGTTCACTCCAGACGCTCCTACCACATCGGAGGAAATCACCAGCCTGCCCCTACCGAACGAGAGGGTACTGGACTCATTGGCGCTGTTGCCAAGATCGGAGCCATGGCCAGTTGCACTGGAAGCCGCTGATCCGGATCAGTCGCTGAAAGACCGGATTCACTTAAGTGAGGAGGTTCCACCCTCCGGCGGGGCAGAGACAGCCGCCGCCAGAATTTCGACACCACCAGAACAACGAACCGCCCGACAACTGGTTCTCCATTTCCGGCTTCCCAAGACAGGGACCAGGATGATGTGGATCCTGACAAAGGAGGGACTATGAACAAGTTGCATGCGATCTTGATCGTCAACCTATTCCTCGCCGGGCCAGCTTGGGACGAGCTGGCGCAGGGCCAATCTCAAGCGAGCAAGTTGATTACTAAAGTCTATGAAATCAAATGGAGGAAAGCGGAAGATCTGGCGAGCCTATTTAATACGTTGCCGGGCTCACGAGACCATGGGAAACGTCCTGCGGTAGTGAGTAATGCCTTCAATACAATCACCGTCTCAGCGCCACCGGAACAACACGGGATCGTTAAGGAACTACTTCGCCAGCACGATATACCGCCGAAGCGAGTCCTGTTCGAATTCTACATCCTGGGTGCCTCACGCGATGGAGAGGGAACCAAGAACGGATTGCCAGCTCCCATTCAGGAGGTCGTCGAAGATATTTCCTCCCTGACCCATTACCGACAATTCGAGGTCTTGGCAAGCCCAGTGATCACGGTCAGTGAAGGGGGAGGAAATCCGCGGAGCTTAAAGATAAAGGGCCAATTCTTCGTGGAGATTGAGGGCATTCGAGTTGTTCCGGAATTGGACAGGGCGAGCATTGTCGTTGACAAGTTCCATTTTGGAGCCGCAGACAAGAAAATCGCCAATGATTTCCTATTGAGAATGTACGCTATGGGTAGAGGCTCCGGGAACCTGTCCGCATACAGCACAACCTCCCTCACCACTCCGTTTATCGCGGCCAGTGGAGAGACTCTGGTAATCGGAACCTCTCAGGTGAGTGATTCCTCGGAACTGGGCGATGCAGTGATCATTGTGGTTACACCTCGGGTATTGGAGTAACTTTCCGGCGGTGCATAGCCCGCATTTCTCACCCACTCAGCCGATAAGTCGGTGACTTACCAGGCTGCGCAAGGGCGATCAGGGATAGTGGAGGGAAGGATGGAAACCATGCGAACAGTATCCGCGAGAGGTCTCGTTTCGGTCTTATGGGTGGGCTTCGCGGCCGCCTGCCAAATGCCGTCGGAGACGTTGCCTAAACAGCAGAAGGATTCAATGGTTGGGGAAATTGCTCCTGGGTTCCATTCCGGCGGCGCGCTTCAGACCCTGGAAGGGGAAGACCTGAAATTCTCCACTCTTCGAGGAAAAACAGTGGTCTTGGAATTCTGGGCAACATGGTGCATCCCATGCATCCGAGTCATTCCTCACTTGAATGACTTGGCCGCAAAGCTCTCCGGCAAACCAATTGCTTTCGTTTCCGTATCGACTGATGGAGACAAACCTCGCCTTCGTGAATTCCTGAAGAAAACACCTACGCCAGGCATATCGGCCTGGGACCCGGATCGAAAATGGTTCAATGCTTATCAAGGTATAGGGATCCCCCACACTGTGATTGTAGATGCAGCCGGCAGAATCGCCGGCGTCACTTCACCTTGGAATCTGTCGGTCGAGGTACTCGAGAAGATCATGGCGGGTATTCCCGTCAATCTGCCTCAGAAGGAGACATCTGAGGTCAGTCTGGATTGGGACCGCAATTGGGTTGATGGGATTGAACCCTTGACTCAGGTCATCATCAAGCCTGTATCCGCAACCGGGTCTGCTTCGATGTATCCGCCCGGAAGCAATCGCTTCGTTGCAGATGGGCTGTTTCTTGAAACCTTGATCCGTCTTGCCTATGAAGCACCCCCACCATATGTCGATTACCGACTGCCCCACCAAGAAAGACAGTATCGTGTCTCCGCTATCGTGCCAAAGGGACAAGAGACTCGACTCCTACCTCTCCTTCGGGAAGCTCTAAAGAGCAGCTTTGGGTTGTCCATCTACTGGGAAACCCAGGAGAAGGAAGTGCTGGTTCTGAAGCAGTTGCCCGGCAAGAAGAGTGGACTTACACCTTCACGAGCGGAGAAAAGTGCATCTTGGCCGGTGCGAGGCACCCTTCATGGAACAATGCAGACAATGGAGAATCTATGTCTCGCTGTCGCTGAGTGGATAGAACTTCCAGTCGTAGATGAAACCGGACTCAGTGGGAAATACGATTGGGAACTTCCGTACCAACCAGATGACCCGAGTGTTTTAATTGGTGCGCTGAACAAGGAACTGGGTTTGGAAGCGAAAAGATCTCACCGGCAGATTCAGGTTCTTGTGGTCGAAAATTCTGGACAGTGACATCGCTCAATCTGTTCTCAATCCAGTGTATCTGAGAGTTATCGCAGTCTAGTTGGATCTAACGTGAGCCCCGGCCCCTCTTCGGGATCACGACCCCGGCCGGACCGTGGACGTTTGCGGCGCGAGCCTCAGAATCAGCGTCAGGGATACCAGCGCCGCAGTCACTCCGAAAAGGAAGCTGGCCGGGAAACCGAGGGTGTCGGCGAGCCCGCCGTGCAGCGCCGGGCCCAGGCTGCTCACCGGGGTCACCAACCCGAGGATGGCCAGATTGCGGGTGGAATCGGCGGCCGAAGAGATGCTGATGACGTAGTTGGGAAAGTAGACGCCTCCCAACTCTCCGGCGCCCATGATGCCGAAGGCCAGCAGGTACAGGTGTCCGGGGATGAACCAGGCCCAGAGGACGGCCGCACCCACGAGGCCGGCACAGGTCAGAAGCGGGGCTCGCATGCCCCATCGGATGGCGATCACCCCCAGCACGAATCCCCCCACGCATTTGAATCCGAAGCGCAGGGCCATCATCCAGCCCGAGAGCTCCTGGGGCTCCCGACTCAGGGCTTCGCGGGCGAAGAGCGACAGGTTGGGCATGGTGTTGATGGTCAGATACCAGAAAAAGTAGGCCAGCCAGACCAGGAGCAGAATCCGCAGGGTCCAGAAGGAAAGGAGACTTCGCCAGAGATAGGGAAGGAGGTTGGGCGGCTTCTCCTCCTGGATATCCAGCAACCGATAGCGACTGGACAGGACAGAGATGGCCACCATGCATGGCACTCCGGTCAGGTAGAGGAGGCCGAAATCATAGGGGAAGACAAGCCCCTCGATGCCCCCTCCCAGGACGAACTGAGCCCAGAGGGAGCCGGCCACCCCGGCCAGCGGCGATACCCCGTAGGCCCACTTCAACGCCCTGGCCCGGCCCTTGGGGGTCGTGCCGCGCTTCAGGCATTGGAAACCGTAGACGTGGGCCACCGATGCCGAAACGCCCTGAATCAGACCCTGGCCCACCACGGCCCACAAACGCACCGTATTGGAGACGGGGAGGATCAGCGTGGCCAGAACCATCAGGAAGGCGGACATGGTCACCAGGTAGGCGACCACCAGCGTGGGGCGGGTCCACCGATGGGGAATGAGCCAGGAGAGAACCAGGGGGGCCACCGATCCCAGGAGATAGGCGGAGGCGGGCAGGTTGGCCACCGTGGCGCCGGCGCCGAGGCGGTCGCACAGGGCCGCCTGGACAATGCCGATGTAGACGACGGGCGCGGCGAAATAGATCAGGAACGACTTAAGAATGAGGATCCGGCCGTTGTACCGGTCCATGGCCGGCGTCGCCAACGCGGCGTCTCCGGCACCGGTCTCCCAGGATCTGCGGTCCTCTTCCAAATCATCATCTCCAACGGGGTTCCGGCCGAGTGCCGATCACCCGCGCCAACTCCGGACGGACGGACCTCAGATCCCCAGGATCCGGGCAGCGTTGCCGCCCAGGGCCAGGCGTTTGGCCTCGTCGGAGATCTGTGCCGTGATGATTTTCCCCAGTTGAGGCCGCGGATCCATCAGGGGCGTATCCGAGCCGAAGAGCACCCGGTCGGCTCCCCCCTCCTCCACCAGTTGCTCGATGACTCCCGGAGTGCGGAAAGTGGAGCAGGTCTCCAGGTAGACGTTGTCGTTGGCCTGAGCCGCGGCGATGGCCTGCGCCCGTTCCACCGGCGTGTTCCCCGAGTGCCCCGAGACGAATTTGACCTTGGGAAAGCGGGGCGCCACGTCGGCCAGGAACTTGGGGTAGGCCTGCCACTCGGTTCCGGTGTGATGGATGAGGGCCAGCTCCCGCTCGTTGGCGAACTCGTAGATAGGGTCCCAGACGGGATGTTCCAGGGACCAGGGGACGAAGGGGGGATAGAGCTTGATGGCGACCAGCCCCAGGGTGTCGATGGCCCGCTCCAGCTCGGCCACCATGCTGTCGGCCGGCATCAGCGGACAGACGTAGGCGAAGCCCACGAAGCGGTCGGGATGCCGGGCGACGAACCGGGCCGTCATGTCGTTGCCGGTGGTTCCATCCGGATAGTAGATGTTGAACAGGCAGGAGACATCGATGCCGCCGGCGTCCATGGCGTGCACCATCAGGTCGGGATCATCCACCATCCCCATGATGTCGTTGGCCCCCACATGCCCATGAAAATCGATCACTCGCACGCCGTCGATCATGATTTCTCTCCCAGGATTCTCAGCAGATTGCCTTCGCAGACCAGCGCCAGTTCCCTGTCGTCCAGCCCCACGTGATGCAGGTAGAAGAGCATGGGTCCCATGGCCAGGCGCCAGTACCACGACCCGTAGACGAAACGTTTCACGCCGAACTCCTCCAGCAGCGCCTCGAGCTGACCGATGGGTTCGTAGCGGCTCAGTTCCAGGTTCGCCCGGGGCAGCGCCTTCAGCATGGGCTGAACCCACATGGCGTGCAGATAATGAGCTCCCACCAGCACGGTCTCCAGGTCCGGATAGGCCTGGAGCGTGGTCACGATGTCATCGGGGTCCATCTCCGGCAACGGCACCCACAACGGAATCCCCTCCCGGCTCAGCCAGCTCAGCAGCAGATCGTAACCCCAGGGACGAAAGGGGAAATCGATGATGTCCAGCCCCGCCAGACGAACGCTGCTCACGCGCCCTTGGGCATGCAGTTCCTGCAACTGCTCCAGGGAACGGGGCAGCGGGTGGGCGCTCCATTGGGGGTGCAGCCTGCCGTCGTCTCCCAGCCACTCCTCCAGCGCCCGGTTTCCGTCCACCGGAGACGTCAGATCGCCCAGGGCATGGTAGACCACGGCCCGGCCCACTCCGTGGGTGTCCATTTCGGCCAGCAGGCTGGCGCGGTCGACACACGGAGAGACTTCGTTGTGATGATTGCCCACCTTGACGTTGGCGTCAAAGACGGGCACTCGCGGTTTGAACGATAGTGAGGTCATGGTTCTCCTTCGTATCAGTCCACCCGGACCCGGTAGGAGTGGCGCCGCATCATCTCATGATCCGACTCCTTTGCCAGCCGCAGGGCGTGGCTGGTCACCGGAAGATAGGTGTGAACCTCGGCATCCATCTTGATGAACCCTTCGGCATAAGCCACTCGCCCGCCGACCCCGAAAGCGCCGTCGCTGGTCTCGATCCGCTTGCGGGCGTAGGCGCCGCCGTACCCCTGGCTCTCCAGGCAGTCCAGAGCCGCCAGCTTCTTGTCCACCACGTCGGTGATCTCGATCAGCACGTCGTTGTAGACCCCGATCCGCGCGGACCAGACGTCGCTGGGAACCGCGGCCGCGCCGGTTCCGAAAAAGAAGACCTGGGCCGCTTTGGTTGGCGGATTCCGGTCCCCCGGGTCTACCGAATGAGCGAAATGGATGGCGTGCATCACGATCTGTCCGGTGATGGCGTGGGGTTGGGCCACACCGTCCCCTTCCTTGGGGTAGTGGGTCAGGATCACGTTGGGGCGGAGCTCCCGCAGCAACCGGGCCAGCCGTCGGACCAACTCCTCGGTCACCAGCAGGATGGAGTCGTCGGCCCCGAAGAAGTAGAGGTCCTCAACGCCCAACAGCCCGCAGGCGCGCCGGACTTCCTGGGCCTTCACGTCGGAACGTTCCTCGATCATCTCCTCCAGCGCCGAGGCCTCGGGGATGGTCTTCCGGCCGTGCATGGAGTCGCTGATGACCTTGTCGTGGACCCGCGCTCCGTGGGTCAGGACGACGCAACCTACCCAATCGCCCCGGGCGGTGTGATGGGCCATGGTGCCACCGCTCTGGTCGAAGATGTCCGCCGGATGCGCTCCGATGACGAGAATGCGTAGGGATTCGGCCACGTGATCTCCTTTCTACTTGGTGGATCTAAGCTGGGGCGGCCCCGCCCAGGACCGGATCCAGGTAACTCGTCACATAGTCCCGGACCGCCTCTTCCAAGGAGGTGAAGGGGCGCTCGTATCCGGCGGACCGGAGCTTGGCTCCGTCCGCCTGGGTGAAATACTGGTATTGGTTGCGCAAGGACCCGGGCATGTCGATGTATTCGATCTCCGGCGTTCGCCCCGTGGCGGCGAAGAGCGCTCCCACCAGGTCATTCCAGCTCCGGGCACGGCCCGTGCCGCAGTTAAAAAGCCCCGAAACCTGGGAATGGTCGTCGAAAAAGAGGGTCACGTCCACCGCGTCTTTCACGTAGACGAAGTCCCGCAGCTGCTCTCCGTCGTTGTATTCGGGACGGTGGGACTTGAACAGCCGCACCCTTCCGGTGGAGAGGATCTGTCCGTAGGCCTTGTGCACCATGGATCTCATCTCGCCCTTGTGGTCTTCGTAGGGGCCGAAGACGTTGAAATACTTGAGCCCCACGATCCGGTCGAAGAGCCCCGCCCTGGCCGCCCAATGGTCGAACAACTGCTTGGAGTAGCCATACATGTTCAAGGGCCGGTAGAAGGGAATCCGGCTCTCGTCGTCCGAGTAGCCCAGAGATCCGTCTCCGTAGGTGGCCGCGCTGGAAGCGTAGATAAAGCGCACGTCGCTGGAAAGGCACCACTGGCAGATTTCCTGTGAGTAACGGTAGTTGTTGTCCAGCAGGTAGTCGGCGTCCCGTTCCGTGGTGGAGCTGCAGGCCCCCAGGTGGAAGACCGTCTCCAGTTCGTCAAAGGTGGAGTCCGCAATGAAGTTCCGGAACTCGTCCAGGTCCACGAGGTCGACGAAGGAGAGGCCCAGCAGGTTCTTCCACTTCTGATCCGAGCCCAGACGGTCCACGATGAGGATGTCCTCGTGTCCCCGGGCGTTGAGGGCCGACACAAGGTTCCGGCCGATGAAGCCGGCGCCGCCGGTGACGATGTACTGGACCGGCATGTTGCATTAACCTCGGTTTCTCAACGGGACTCCTCTTCCGGGTCCTGGAACAGCTCCCGAATCCGCCGAATGATCCCGCTGCTGGAGAGGCCCGGCACCAGGGGCGCCAGAACCACACGGCCTCCGTTGGCCTCCACCACGTCGCGGCCGCTCACATAGTGGGCCCAGTCCTCCGCCTTGACCAGCACGTCCGGCAGTAGTTCGGAGATCAAATCCCGGGGCTCATCCTCGTCGAAGAGCACCACGTAGTCCACACACTCCAGGGCCGCCAGCATCCGGGACCGGTAAGGCTCCCGGATGATGGGCCGCTTGTCCCCCTTGATGGAGCGGATCGACTCGTCCGAGTTGAGACCCACGATCAGCACGTCTCCCAATTCCCGGGCCTGGTTCAAATAGGTCGTATGTCCGGCGTGCAGGAGATCGAAGGTGCCGTTGGTGAAAACGATGGTCCGACCCTGGTCCCGGAGACGTTCACATTCCTCAGCCATCTTCCGTCGCCGGAAAACCTTGGACTCGGGAGCTCTCGCCTGCCTTATGGTCATTGCCGCCGTTTCCCCTCGTTTTCGGGAGCGGCCCATTCTACAATGCCGGAGCGGACACCCGTACCCTGCCTGTGTGATTTTTGATTGTGCGCTTCAGAACCGGGAGAAAGTGGATGAAAGAGAACAACAGTCTGAGCCGAAGGCGATTCCTGGCAACCTCCATGGCGGCGGCCGCGGCCCTTAAGGGATCCGCCAACGTCTTCGCCAGCGGACACACCTACGAGGGTCTGCTGCCCGCGGGCTCCGGACGAATTCTGGCCGCGCTGGACGGGGGCCGCATTCTGGCCCTGATGAAAGACACTTCCGCCTCCCTTTCCCGCGACGGGGGAGAGACCTGGGGAGAACCCTTCCCGCTGCTGCAGCAGGGAAAACCCATGAACATCACCCGCAACCACCTGGTTCCTCTCAAGGGGGGAACCGTGGGCATGGTCTACGCCGAGGAACTGAGCGGCGCGCCGGCACGCCACGCCGACCATCGAGTCCTCCGCTTCACCACGTCCCAGGACGGAGGCCGGAACTGGTCGGCGGGATCCGACATCGACCTGCCCGGACCCGGTTCGGGGTCTTCGGGCGCCTTCTTGCAGGTTCCCTTCGGACGGCTGACCGAGCTCTCCACCGGACGGCTGCTGCTTCCCGTCTACTGGCAGTTCAACGGCCTTCATCCCGAAACCCGCCGGGCCATGGCCACGGGGATGTTGGACGGGCATTCCATCGGCTTGGAAGGACACGCCCACCGGCCTCAGATGAGCGGCTGCTTCGCTTATTTCTCCGACGACCGGGGTTCGACCTGGCAGCGGTCCAAGGGGTCCATCATGGTCTGGCCCCTGCCCGGGGAGCGGAGCCTGGGAGGATTCGGCGGAACCGCCGAGCCGGTGGTGACCGAGCTCAAGGACGGACGGATTCTCATGCTCTTGAGGACCAAGGTGGGACGCTTTTTCCAGGCCCACTCGGACGACGGCGGCGAGAATTGGCATGAGGCGAGTCCCACCGCCCTCTCCAGCGGCGACGTTCCCTGCGACCTGGACCGGCTGCGCGGCTCCCGCCAGCTACTGGTGATCTGGAACCAGACGACCGGGGACGAAATTCGAACCGGGTACTATCGTTCCCGCCTTTCGGTGGCCACCTCCGCCGACGAGGGCAAGACTTGGCAGAACTTCAAGACCGTGGACTCCAGTCCCGGACTGCAACCGGCCGGCCGGGTCTCCCCGCCGCCGGTGGCCCACATCCGGGTCAACCCGAAGGCTGGGAAACTGCCCAGCGGTTTTATCCGATGCCACTATCCCTCCCTGGCCTTCTCCGGAAAACAGGTGCTCATGACCTACCAGTACGACACGGTCAGGGAGGGTAAGAGGACCCGGAGAATCAAGCTCGTCCGGGTGCCCGAGTCCTGGTTTATGAGTGCCTGACGAAGCGATCGGCCAGCCGGCTCAGGGCCGAGTACGAGTTTGCGGCTCCAAGCCGGGATCGGCGGCCGGAATCCGGTTCAGCGTGTAGTACGCCCGGGGGTGGAGCAGGTTATCTCCCTCGACTGAGACGATTCCAGGCAAGTGGAGTTCGTGAACGTAGCCCGGCCTGAGCCCCTCGACGGTCAGGTCCACGGATCGTCCGCCGGAGCCCAAGCGAGCCTTTGTCAGCCTCAGTTCCCTGGTCTCGACCTCCGGACTGCCATAGTCGGGATGGTAGAGATACGTATAGCTGATCATTCGGTAGGAATCGGGCCGGGCGGCGCGGTCCGGGTCGACGGGCTGCGTGAAGGTGAGCCGAAAGCCGTCGGGCAGGGCCCGCATCTCCTGCACCTCAAAGGGCGTGCGGCCGGTCCAGACCAGGCGTTCCAGGCCGAAGGAACGGCTGCCCAGGGAGTTCCAGCCGCGGTTGGTCTCCCCCACGAACAGCGATCCGTCGGCTCCGAAAACCAAGCGGACCACGGCACTCTGGAACCCGTCCCGGAAGCGAAAGCAGGCCCCCTGGTACTGTCCGCCCACTCGTTCCAGAAACACCCGCGAGATCATGGCGTCGGTGAAATCCCCCACGAAGAGCTGCCCCTGGAAGGGCCCGAAACGGCCCTCCGTCTGATCCCAGGCCAAGTCGGTGGAACTCCGGCCCATCTTACGGTAGGGGAACCAGACCGCCGGCAACTTGAATCCCGGAATCTGCTTGGCTGCCTCCACGACGGTGATACCGGTGGGGATTCGCTCCGGACAGGCGACTGGCGAGCCGGGTAGAGAGCACGACTTGAGACCGTCGGGATGTCCATAGAAGTCTCCCTCCTCCAAGTGATGGAGGGAGCAGGTAGCGACCCAGCCTCCCTGCTGGTCGGTGGTGAAGACTTCGCCGCTGCCGTTCACTCCGATCCCGCAGGGCGACCGCAGGCCCGTCGCTACGGGGAGCATCCGGCCCTGAGGCGTCACCTTCACGGCCCAGCCCCGCCAGGCGTCGGCCCCGGCGGTCTGCTTCCCGATGGCGGCGTTGAGGGTGAGCCAGAAGTTCCCGTCCCCATCGATCCGGGGGCCGTAGGCATATTCGTGGTAGTTGCCGGTGAGGCCCCAGTCGTTGCTGACGGTGAGGTACTCGTCGATCACGCCATCTCCGTCAAGGTCCCGGAGCCGGGTCAGCTCGCTCCTCTGGGCCAGATAGAGGGAGTCGCCATGGCGAACCAGACCCAGGGGCTCGTGGAGAGCCTGGGCGATTCTGCGAAATCGGAGCCCCTCGGGCGGTTCCTTGTAGGCGTCCTCGACCAACCAGACTTCACCTCGTCGTATGGCCGCCGCTATCCGTCCGTCCGGGAGCCGTTCCAGACCACTGACCTCGAACGGGACCGTTTCCGGAACGGGGAGGGTCACGATGCGATAGTAGTTTTCTTCCTGCGCCTGCAGGACTCCGGCAATCGTCAAAACTACCGAGAACACGAGACCGAGGCGCGTCACCATGAGATCTCCTGTTGCACCCGGGCGCGCCCTTCCCGGAATCGCATTGGCACCAGCAACTCGTCGGCACCGCCCGAACGGCGGAGAACGGCCATGGAGAGTTCCGGCTCACGGAGTCGGACCTTCAGGCCGCCGGCGGAATAGAGTCCTGCGCCCAGGGATTCGAGTTTGGGGGCTCGTGCGACCAGGAACCAGATCGATTCACCGTCGCCGATGAGTTCGAGGGTTCGCTCGAACCAAGCAGGATCCGGGGACGGAACCAGCCGTTCCTGAACGGCGATTCTCCCAACGCTGTAGAGGAACGTCGGTTCCCCGCCAGGTGAGATCCGGAATCCACCCATCCGGTAGCCCGCCTCCTCACCCGTCCCGTTGGGCCAGGGGCTCACGCCGTTCTCCAGAGAGGCCAGAGGCATGGCGTCAGGAAGCTTGGCCAAATCTTCGCTCAAGGGGTGCACGAAAGGCGAAAAGCGATTGGACCAGGTGGACTCGGCGTTGAGGAATCGGCCTCTCCAGAGGAGTTTGGATCGGACTTCCAAAGCATCGAAGGCGAAATGGATTCCTTGGGGAAAACCCACGGCGATGGCGTGGGTGCCGACTCCCTCCATGAAGGTCCGCAACAGGATGGGCTGGTCCCCGGGGACCAGCTCGAAGAACTCGTCCGGCTCCATGCCCACGGGCAGGCGGGTCTGGTCCAGTTCCTTCAGGTAGGTGAGGATGGCCTCGATCTGTTTGTCCGCGTCTCCCTCCAACACTTCCTCCAACGTTCCCTTCCCTCCTTCGAAGAAGGTGGGCATCAAGGTGCCGGGACGGCTGGAGTCGGGGTCCAGGAGGTACCGCTTGAACCAGTCGGGTTGGAGGCGTTCGAGGGTGTCGGCCAAGTCCAGGGCCGGCATGCCCGTGGAGGGGTGTCCGCGGAGGCCGTGACAGTTGATGCAATTGAGACCGTCGGCCCCCATGAGGCGGCGCCCGTAACGATTCCGGTGGTGGTGCAAGGTGCCGGAGACATCCGTAGCGGGCAAGTGCAGATCCTTGTCGGCACGGATCAAGGCATTCGCCAGGGTTTCGGCGGCGGTCCCGTAGTCCGGCATCCGAACCATCAGATAGGGACGCACCATGCCCGATCCTTCCAGGACCTTCCTCAACCACGGGGGCGTCAACTTGCGGCCGACCTCGTTCAGGGGGGGAGGCAGCCGGCCCTCGTTCCCCATGTCCAGCTCCTCCACCGGCAGGAAATAGGCGGCTCTTCCCGGTTCGGGTCCGCCCTGCTCTCCCCGCCGGTGACAGGCGAAGCAATTGTAGATCTCCAGATTCCGCCGGACCTCGGCCTCGGGATCGAGACGGGTGACGGCTCCTTTCAGCCCAGACAGCGCCTCGCCGAGAGCGGCCCGCTGGTCCGGGTCCAGTTCATAGTTGGGCACCCCCTTCCGGGGCGACGGGTCCAGGCAGCCGCCCGGTTTTCCGGGGTCCAGTTTCTCAAGCCGCGAAAGCGCCGGAATCGGGGCTGCGGCGGTCTCCCCTTCTCCAAGCCGGTGGCAGGCGTTGCAACGCAGATCCCGAAAAAGAGCTTGGCCTTTCGCGACCTTTTCCGCGTCGGGGTTGATGTTCTCCGGAATCGTGCGGTCCGTGCCCTGCTCCAGCAGATAGGCGGCGATGGAACGGGCCTCCGTATTGGTGAGCCGCATGGGAGGCATTCTTCCTGCGGGGCGGGTCCGCACGGGGTCCACCAAAAAATCGGCCAACGGCTCCAAGGTCGTCTTCCGCGTCTGATCCGCCAGGGGAACCGATGGGACGCCAGGCGTTTGGTACTGGATGCTCGCCAGAGAATATCCTTCTCCATCTTCCTGGTGCAGGATTCCGGGCGGCAAGAAGGGAGCGTGGCAGGCCACGCATCCAACCGTGTGGTACAGCCACTCTCCCGCCTCGATCTCCTGCGGATTCGCTTCCGGAGCGGGCTGTGCCGGATCAGGCGGCTCCAGGGAGGCGAGAAAGTGGGCCAGGGCCTCGGCCGCCTTGTCCCGTTCTTCCGGGTCCCAACCCGCCAGGAGATGGGGCATGGGCGTCCCCGGTTTGGTTCCCTGGGGTCGAGTCAGGAAATCCTTCAGATAGGTCAAGCGGATCCGGCCCCCAACGCCGTCCAGGATGGGAGCCTGCCGGGGAATGACCCGTTGGGCAACTGCCTCATCGGCCAGGTGGCAATGGGTGCAACCCAGCTCTCCCAGAAGGATTTCGCCTCCGTGGAGCCGGTCCGCATCCCCGTTCCGGTGAAATCGTTCGAATCCGACCACGAGAGGGTAGGACGGCGATTTCGGGAGATCGGAAACCGGGGAGCAAGCGCCGGCCAGGAACAGGCCACATAAGCCCGCCGCCAGAGTTGCGAAAGATTTCCGGGGGGATCTCAACTCAGCCGGCCACGGCCTGGACAAGCTGTTCCTCACGAGCCTCGATCAGAAGCCGGATCCAGTGTCCCATGTACTGGCCATGGTCGTGAAATGTGCGCCCGCTCACCAGGTTGCCGTCCACCACGCAACCAGAGTCGACGAAGATGCCGCCGCACACTTCCAGGTCGAACTGGCACTTGGGCACGGTGGCCATCCTCCGCCCCTTGACGCAGCCGGCGTAGGCGGGAATCTCCACGCCATGGCAGACACAGCCCACCGGCTTGTTGGCGTCGAAGAAATGGCGCGTCATGGCGACCAGATCCTCATCGTATCGAATGTACTCGGGGGCGCGGCCGCCCGAAAAGAAGATGCCCAAATATTCTTCCGGCACCACGTCGCGAAAGGCGATGTCCGCATCGATCTTGTAGCCCTCGAACTCCCGGGTGATGTCCCAGTTGGGTCCGATCTCATGCAGGACCATGTTGTAACGGCGCTTCTCCGGCGCCGCGACGACGGGCTGGAAGCCAGCCTCCTGGAGGCGAAAATACGGATACAGCGTATCCACGGTCTCGGTCGCATCACCGACAATGACAAGTACTTTGTCCATGTGATCTCCCCTAATTGAGTGGGAACCAGATTAGCACGCCCCGGCCGCGTCTGAAAACGCCTTGCGGACTCGCCATCTGAGGATGAGTCCTGTTGGAGCAGGACCGCCTCAAAAGGAGATCCGAACGATGCCGTTGACGCAGTCGAAGTGGGCATCGTTGCTCAATACCGACTGTGTGTGCTGGCGGGCAAGGGCCGCAATCCAGACGTCATTGGACGGAATGGGCGCACCCAGGCGCCTCAGTTCCAAGCGGATGTCAGCGTACACGTCTGCCGTCGCATGGGTGACGGTGGCGATCTCGGTCAGCGGCAGAAATCGGCGAAGCCAGTCCTCGTAGCGGACACGATGACGTGATCGCCGAATGCCGAAGTAGTATTCGCCGAGAACGATGCTGGGAATGATGAGGCGCCGGGCGGATCGAAGGGATGTCTCAATCGCCGAGTGTCCTTCCACCCAGGCGGACAGGGCATTGGTATCGAGGATCATTCCAAGTCTTCGGAGTCGAGCGTCTCGAATTCCTCCTCGATCATCCTCATGATACGGCGATTTTCATGCGACAGGTCGGCTAAGACGCCGAAACCAGCCATCCATGGGGGTTCTATCTCCCGATCAGCGGCTTCACGATTGTAACGGCGGAGCCTCTCCTCGACGGCTTCGGTGAAGAACTGCTTGAAGGTCATGCCCTGGCTGGCGGCCAGGACCTTGGCTCGGCGGAAGGTGGCGTCGGGAAGTTCCACGGTCGTCTTCATTGAGTCCCATATTCCCATATTTATGGGTGTTGGTCAATATGATCGTACAGGCGCTGCCGGCGACGTGTGACCAAAGAACGATCAGCCTTTTTCTTTTCATCGTCCGAGTCACCCACGCGAGGCTTGCGTGGGAAACATCCCCAAGCGTACGCTCTCGGGACCTGTTCAAAAACGAGGGACTATCGCCATGAAAATCACCGAGATCAAGACCTTCGTCGTCGACGCCGGTTGGAGGCCCTGGGTCTTCGTCAAGATCGAGACCGACGAGGGGGTGGCCGGCTACGGGGAATGCAGCGACGGCAAGAATCCGTGGGGCGTGGTGGGTGTCGTCAACGACCTGAAGCCGCTCCTCCTGGGGCAGGATCCCCGGGCCTTCGAGATGCGGTTCTGGGACATGATCCGAGGCACCCGCCAGAGTCCGGGGGGCATCGCCGCCAAGGGGATCGCCGGCATCGAGCTGGCGCTACTGGACATCAAGGCGCGCGCCCTGGGCATCTCGGTCGTGGAGCTCTTCGGTGGTCCCCTGAGGGAAGAGGTCCGCCTCTACTGGTCCCATTGCGGAACCACCCGGACCGCGCACTACCGCCATGTCGGGTGCGAGCCGCTCCGGACCCTGTCGGACGTGGCCGCCCTGGGCCGGGAGGTGGTGGCGAAGGGATACAACGCCTTGAAGACCAACATCATCTTCCCGGGAGATGCTCCGTTCGCCTACTTTCCCGGATTCGCCCGGGGCCCCGGCACCACGGACCAGGCCATCACCCCTCAGTTGCTGGACCACATCGTGAGCATCATCGCCACTTTTCGAGAGGCCGTCGGGCCCCACGTGGACATCAACCTGGACCTCAATTTCAACTTCAAACCGGAAGCCTGCCGCCGCATTGCCCGTGCCCTGGAGCCCTACAACCTGCTCTGGCTTGAGATCGACATGTACGATCCCCAGTCCATTCGGGACATCAAGGAATCGACCTCCACGCCCATCTGCTCCGGGGAGAACCTGATCTACATGCGGGAATTCATCCCCTACTTCGAGTTGCGGGCAGCCGACGTTTTCATGGTGGACGTGCCCTGGAACGGCTTCTCCCAGGCCAAGAAGATCGGGGACCTGGCGGAGACCTACCAATTGAACGTCGCTCCTCACAACTACTACAGCCACTTGGCCACCTTCATGAGCGCCAGCCTCTGCGGTGTGCTCCCCAACGTCCGCATCATGGAGGCCGACATCGACGACGTGCCGTGGAGGGACGATGTGACGACCCATGCGCCCGAAGTCGTCAACGGCCACATGAAGATTCCCACCGGACCCGGATGGGGAACCGAACTCCGTGAGGAGGAACTTCTCCGTCATCCCTGGGGGGACAAGAAGTCCATGTGGTAGCGGAGGGAGGCGTCTTTCCAGGCGCCGATTCCGCACCACACAGAAGGAGACAGTCTGTCTCTTGCCGCCAAATCATTCCGATCGGACGTTTTCACGAAGGAAGGCCGTGTAGCCCGCTTCATCAAGTGTGCCGGCCGCCAACTCGAAAACGGCCCGAGCCGCGCTTTCTTCCGTGGCCGTGAAGCGATACCCGTTCAACTCCAGGAACAGAATGCCGACCACGAATCCCGTACGCTTGTTGCCGTCTACGAACGGATGGTTGCGGACGATGCCAGCCGTATAGGCCCTCGCCATGTCGACGATGTCGGGGGTCTCCGCATACGCGTAGATCTGTCGAGGCCGCGCTAGAGCGGATTGCAACAACCCCTCGTCACGCACACCAATTGGGCCACCGTGCAGCGCGAGCAGACGATCGTGCAACGCCAATACGTCTCGCGTTTCGATCCAGACCGGCTCCGTCACTTGGCCAATGCACGCAGGGTGTTGCGATAGCGGCCAATAATATCTTCGGCTCTCGCCATTTTCTTTTCGAATGCGGGATCGTAGGGCGTCAACTGGTAGCTGCCGTCTGGAGCTTCGATCAGGAACAGAGGTTCCCCGTCTTTCGTGCGCAGCCGGTTGATGACCGCCTTGGGAAGGATGACGCCGAGCGAGTTGCCAAATTTTCGAACCTTCAGTTCAACCATGGATCATCCCTCCCTCGGCCTATTGGAACTATTGTAATAACAATTTATCCGTTATGCTAGGAGTCTGCGCGAGTAAGGGACAGTTTGTTTCTTCCACGCCGCTCTGGGAAACGACGGAGACGATAAAGATGCGGAAACGTTTCCAAGGAGTAACACCCATCCTCGTAACGCCGTTCAAGGACGACGGCAAGGTCGCCGTGGCCGGCCTGCTGCGGCTCGTTGACCATCTGTACGTGCAGGGAGCCCTGGGCGGCTTCGGCGTCTTCGGTAACGCCGGGGAGGGCTACACTCTCCTGCCTTCAGAGAAGCGCCGGTTGCTCGATGCGCTCGTGCGGCATTTGGACGGCAGGGCCCCGGTGATAGCCGGCGTGGGCGCCACCGGTACGGAAGCCGCCGTCGAAGCCTGCAAAGAAGCGGAGGGCCTCGGTGCGGCAGGCTTGATGGTCCTGCCGCCGTACTACTTGCGCCCCGATGCGGACGGCCTGTTGTTCTTCTATTCCGCGATCAGCGATGCGGTTGGAATTCCGATCATGGTGCAGGATGCGCCCCTGCTCACGCAGGTGGCTATGCCCCCGACGCTGCTCGCAAGAATGGCTCGGGAAATCGAGCATGTGGAGTACGCGAAGATCGAGGCTCCGCCGACCGCCCCGAAGATCACCACGACACTCGAAGCCGCCGGCGACACGCTGACGCTGTTCGGAGGACTGAACGGGCAGTTCATGATCGAGGAGTGGCAGAGGGGGTCCCGGGGAACCATGCCGGGCAGCGACCTGGTTTCGGTCTACTGCTCGATCTGGAGCGCGCTTGAGAATGGCGAGTTCGATTCGGCATGGAGCGCGTTCCAGCGGGCGCTGCCCCTGATCCGGTATGAATTGCAGCCCGGACTGGGCGTTTCGGCAATGAAACACAATCTCGTGCATGCGGGAGTTCTGGAGAGCGCCATGGTCCGCCATCCAACCCGGTCGCTTGATGAATACGGGTTGAGGGAGCTTGATGCTCTGCGATCGTTAGTGGGGTCGAACAGTCCGCCATGCCGGTAGATCGAATCGCTTTGATCGAGGCGTTTTCGATCAGGCTGCCGCGTGACGTCGAAGCGGCGACGGGAACCGCGGGTACGCCCGCCAAGCTGGCCGCCAGTGGTTTTGATTACCGCTGGTCGGAAACGAGCAGCACGCTCTATTCGGTGAATTTCGAAGCCGCGCTGGTCAAGGTGACACTGGAGTCAGGCCTGGGCGGATGGGGAGAGGCCCAGGCCCCGCTCGCTCCGGATATAGCGTGCCTGATCATTGATCAATTGCTGCGTCCGGCGGTCGAGGGCCAGGATTTCGACGGGTCTCCCGATACGGTGAGGTCGTTGCGAAATCGGATGTACTCGACCATGCGCGTTCGCGGTCAGACGGGCGGCTTCATGCTCGATGCGATTGCCGGAGTCGACATCGCCCTTTGGGACCTGGCCGGCAAGGCTCGTGGGACTTCGGTTGCGGACCTGCTGTCATCTTCCGCCCCCAAGAGCAGGATTCCGTGCTACCTCTCGGGGCTACCCGGCGCAACGAACGCGGATCGGGTCGAGCGGGCCCGGGAGGCCTGGGACGCGGGATTTCGAATCTTCAAGCTGTTCTACGACCGCACGGAAGCAGAATTGTTCGATCTCATCGACCGCCTGCGCGCTGCCTTGGGTCCGGAGGCTTCCATCGCGGTGGACGCTCTCTGGCGGCTTGACGGGGCCTCGGCGGGTGGCTTTGGCCGAAAACTCGACGATCGCGGGTCCCTGTGGCTCGAATGCCCGCTTGCTCCGGAATCCCCGGCCGACCACGCCGTTCTGGCGGCTGAAATCCGCACGCCGATCGCTTTGGGCGAGAGCTATCGTACGCGGTACGAGCTGGCTCCATTCCTGGCGTGCGGCTGCGCCCGGTGGTTGCAGCCTGACATCGGCCGGTGGGGCATTACCGAAGCGGCCGGCCTGGCGCGGGACATGGGCGCCGGCGCCCGGATCGTCCCCCACATCAGCATTGCCATGGGACCCCAGATTGCCGCGGCCCTGCAATTCGCTGCTGCGTCAAGCAATGTCGGGCTCGCCGAGTACAACCCGGCAGTCTTCTCGGTTGCCAACCGCTATCTCGATCGGCCCCTCAAAGTCGACGGCGCCGAGTACATCGTGCCCAACGGACCGGGCTTGGGCCTCGAACTCGACGAGTCTGCAGTCAGGGCAGTCGCAGGCAAAGTGAATGTAACCCGGTCTTCGTGACTCGGAACAACACCAGACTGTCCCCCTCTTCTCCGGTGCGGACAATGCAGAATCAGCAAGTCTCGCGGTTCGATTCAAGACAGGATGTGTCAATTTGCTAGTTCACGCAAAGTGTCGCAATAGCGGCCGATGATGTCTTCGGCCTTCACCAGTTTCTCCTTGAACGCGGGTTCGTCGGATGTCAGTCGGTAGCCTCCGTCAGGAGCTTCGATCAGGAACAGTGTCTCCCCGTCTTTCGCCCGTAGCCGGTCGATGATCTCTTTGGGAAGGATGACGCCGAGTCGGTTGCCAAATCTTCGAATCTTCAGTTCAACCATGGATCGTCCCCTCCTCCGCTGGCACCGGCTCCCCGCTCAGGACACCGCCTGCAGACAATCCTCCAGGTACCGGCGAGACCTGTTCACGGCTTCCGTGACCTCCCGGGCCGTGGGCAGGATGGGAATCCCCCGGGGGACCGGGTGCATGAAGATGGAGGTCCAACCCTCGTAACGGGTCTCTTTGAGGGCCCGGACGATGGGGACGAAGTCGAGACTGCCGAAACCGGGCAATTGTTCCATCTCTTCTTCCTTGGGGAGCTTCTTCATGGCGCCCTTGCCATGTTCCCAAGCGTAGAAATGAACCAACTTCGGCCCCAGATCCCGAATGAGTCCGGCGACGAGTTCCGGATCCTGGGGCAGGTGGTAAGGAGCCAGAGCGATCCCCAGACGAGGTGAGGGAGACCTCTCGGCCAAGTAGCGAATGGATTCCGGGCTCCGGATCAGGGCCGAACCGTGGTTCTCGATGCCGATGGTCACT
Source organism: uncultured Acidobacteriota bacterium (assembly GCA_951812665.1). GTDB lineage: Bacteria > Acidobacteriota > UBA6911 > RPQK01 > JAJDTT01 > JAJDTT01. The sequence goes on along the minus strand of CATOST010000007.1, from coordinate 46,254 downwards.
CCGGCCTCCTCGGCAGCGGCCACATGGGGCTTCATCTTCTCGATGAACGCGTCGATTTCGGTCTTGAGCGATTCCGGACCCTCGCCGGTTCGCTTGACGCTGCCGCAGATCAAGATCCGGGTCCCCCACTGGCGGCCGACCTTCATCTCCTCCTGAAGACCGAACGGCCCCAGGTCGTAGTGGGTCAGGATTCCCACCTGGACCCCGTGCTCTCGCAGCAGCTGGCCAAATGCCTCGTGCCCCATATCCTCGATCTGCTCCCGCTGGTCGGCATGGCCCCGGGGCCAGATGTCGATGAAGCGGCAGCCTGTCCGCGACACCTCGGGAAGGATCTCCTTCAGCTTCAACGTTCCATAGAGGCTGGACGCCAGGATGTAACGGAATCGGAAGTCCGGGGCGGCCCGCAGCCGCCCGCTTCCGGACCGGCCCCAGAGGCCTCTGGCCATCAGACCTCCTGCCATCAATTTAAAGGCGTCGCGCCTTTTCATCCGCCTTCTCGGGTGCTTCCGGCCGCGCTGACCGCAGCCTCCGGGCTCCGCTCGTTCACGATCTCGAACTCGTCGATCCGGTCTCCCTCCACCGTCAGGAATTCGCCCCGGGCCAGGTGAGTCTGGCCACCCGGATTGAAGGTGATGAACAGGGCGCCGTCCGCATACTCCTGAACCGTCTGGGCATACTGCTTGCCCTCGGGGTCCATTTCCGAGCAGTTCTTCTCCTTGACTTCGCCGTTCTGGATCCAGTAGTTCCGGGTGAAGACGGAGGCCCACCAGGTGTCGTCCTCGTGCTGCTCGCAGTGGTAGTCCCGTCCGCTCTTGCCCCCGAGTCCGTTGACCAGGACGAAGGTCTTTCCCTTCCCCAGCGCCACTTGTTCGGGGGACCCGGTGGCTCCGTGGCCCGCCTCCTCGTTGCCCAGATCGGTCAGGGTGTAGCTCCGGGAATAGGAGTGCTCGTGCCCGGTGGCGATGATGGCTCCGGCTTCCTGGCAATCCCGGTACACACCCCAGCCGGTATCGTCCCGTTTCCCGCCCGCCTGCATGTCCTGCTGGTTCTTGTGCCAGGAGGCGATTCTCCAGAGGAAGTCCTCGCCCTCCTCCAGGGCATCGGACAGGTACCGCCGGTGCCCCTGGCCCATGGAACCCACTCCCGAGAGCACCAGGTAGAGTCCCTGGTAGGTGCAGGAGGACTTCACTCCCAGATCCCCGGTGCACTCCAGCCCCGGCGTCCCGTCCACCCGTTCCTGGAGAATCCGGCTGTATCCCGGTGGGTCCCGCTGGCGCCAGTGGCGGACGTCGTGGTTGCCGACGCTGTACAGATAGGGAAACCGGCCTCCCTCGACACCCGCGTCCAGAATCCGCTCGATCCCCGAGTGCCAGTTCACCGGCGCTTTCAGGTTGCCTTCGTCATACCCGAGGTCTCCCTGGTGGAGAACCAGATGGGCACCCTCCCGGCGGATCAGTTCCAAAACCCGGTCGGTCCGCGGACCGTATCCCGAGTCTCCGATGAAGGCCACCTTGAGATCGGGTGGCGGAACCACCAGGCTCCGCTCCTTCTCCTCCTGGGAAGGGACCGATTCACCGCAGGAGAGCTGGAGCCAGAGCGGAAACAGTGCAAGCAACAACATTCGAACGAGTCGCAATCGAGATGAAAATCTAGGACTTGACGGACAATTCAATGTCTCACTCCTCCCGTCTTTTGTGCGGACACCGGTATCCTTCCAACGAAACGGCCGCTGGTTTCGGCATTGCCGACCTTCACCGCCTCCCAGTCTACTACGATGCAAACCGTCTGCAGAAACGAGGCGCGGGACCACGGAAAATCGCCGTACCATGTGGTAGCATGGCTCCGATTATCGGTCCGGAACCATGTTCAATATCAGACTTCTGTTAGCTGCAGGTTTGCTGGTCATTCCGGGTGACTCCCGGGCCGCGGACGATGCCGGAAAGGCCGCGCCCAAGGAGCCCAAGACCCTCTCCGCCTTTCCCTTGGGGGGAGAACGGGGCACGACGCTTGAAGTGTCGGTCCGGGGCCGGCACATGGACGGGACCTACGCCGGCTGGTTCGAATGCGACGACGTGGAGATCCGGTTTCTGGGCCTGGAGGAGATCCGGGAATCGGAACCGGATGAGTTGGTGGAGCGGGACCCGCAGGCCAAGCAGACCGAGTTGGCCGGACATCGAGCCCGGTTGCAACTCCGGATCCGCGAGGACGCCGAGGTCGGGCTTCACCGGTTTCGGATCGTCACGCCGCGCGGCATGTCCAACGCCCTGAATTTCCAGGTCTTCAGCGAACCCCTTGTGCTGGAGCAGGAGGGGGTGGAGCACCAGACGGTTCAGGCGCCGGTCGTCATCGCCGGCACCACCAAGGCCAACGGGGAACTCGACTTCTACGCATTCCAGGCGGAAGCGGGCGAGCAGTTCCACTTCCAAACTTTTGCTTCGTTCCCCATCTACATTCCCTACAGCGCGGAGGCGGAGTTGAACCTCTACGCCCCCACCGGAAGCTGGTTCGACCCGGACCGCCTCCTCAGGCTGCCCTGGGAGTCCCGTCCGCTCTCGTGGGTTCCGGTGCTCCAGTCGCGGCGGCAGGGCTGGGGCGCTCAGTTCGCCGTCTTCCCCAAGCCGACGCACCGGTTCCGAAATGCCGGCCGCTACCTGGTTTCCATGGGCTCCTTCCTGGGTGAGGGCAATCCCGACTTCGTCTACCTGCTCAGGATCGGCACCGAGCCTCCGGACTCTTCCACGGTTCTGGGCCAGCCCGCCCATCCCGATCCGGCCGACTGGCTGGAACGGGACTCGGGGGCGTACGCTCAACATGGCGCGTTCCATAAGCCCCTTGAACCCGACCGTCTGAAGCTGCTGGCAGCTCGAAGCGTCGCTCCCGCCTCCGGACCGGGAGACGCCGAAGCCGAACTGGAGACCCAGGGAGACACGGAGCATGATCGGGTCATCTCTCTTTTGGAGGAGCAGGAACCCAATGACACGGAGGGTCCGGAAGTCTCCACCGCCGTGCTCCTGACGGGGACCATCGACCCGCCCGGAGACGTGGACACCTATCGCTTCCGGGTGAAAGCCGGGGAGGGTCTGGCATTCGAGGTCGAAACCCCCAAGGCGGCGCCTCCCCAATTCAATCCTTGGATCTGGGTTTCAGGCCCGGACGGGGAACAAGTCTTCAACAACATCCACTTCGAATACGGCGGGGACGGCGACGACGTCAGCAAATCGACGGAGCGCAAGACGGTCTTCACCTTCCAGCAAGACGGGGTCTACCGGCTCCAGATCCGGGACCTGACCTCTCGCAGGGGAGGATCCGACTTGGTCTACCGGTTGATGATTCGTCCCACGATCCCACATGTGGGCCGGGTGGAGTACGTTCTGGGAGTCAAGGGGCGAAGGTTGGGGCCCACTACGGACCGGGTGAACCTGGAGCCGGGCCAGAGCAAGACCTTCACCGTGGTCTGCGACCTGGAGGAGGGTTTCGAGGGCGGAGTCGCCGTTTCGGCGGACAACCTTCCCGGCAGCGTCCGGGTTCTACCGGCCACGCCGGCCCCTTACACCACCTCTCTGCTCAAGGGCGCCTATTATTTCCCCATGGGATTGGAAAGCGGCAATCTCGGCGACCTGACTCGATTCCGTCCGGTTCGAAAGGGAGTGACCATGGCCTTCGTGGCGGACGCGGACGCCCCCGCCACCGGGATGCCTCAGCTCGTCCGTCTCTGGGCCCAACCTATCGCCGGCGACCGGACCGGTACACCGCTTCCGCTGGGACGGGTCCCCATTATGATGTTGTCCACAGGTCAGGGGGCGGCAGCGGGCGAAGGCAAGAAGGAGTACGAGCAATGACAGTGGCTAAAATCTGGAGCCGGACTCCAGCCCGGATATCGATGGCTGCCATCCTGGCTCTGAGCGGCTCGCTGCTGTTTTCGGGAACGCCGGCTCCCTCGCCCTCCCATCCACCCCAGGCTCTGTCGTTGCGCCTCCTACCCCAGGAGATCCGAATGTGGGGCGCCGACGCCTCCCAGCGGCTGGTGGTGGTGGCAACTTTCGCAGACGGAATGGAGCGGGACGTGACCGCCGACAGCCGCCTCGAGGTAATCGACCATGAAGTGGCCGATTTGCGGGCCGAAGGCAAGCTCGTTGCCCGCAACGACGGCGAAACGACCATTCAGGCCGAATTCCAGGGTCAAGTTTCCCAGGCTTCGGTCCAGGTGCGCGAGACCCGGACTGCACGGCCGTTCAGTTTCTCGAGAGACATCGGTGGCATTCTGACGCGGCGCGGCTGCAACGATTCGGCCTGCCACGGTGGAGTCAAGGGCCGCGGCGGCTTCAAGCTCTCACTGGACGCCCGGCACCCCCAGGAAGACCACCGCTGGATCGTGGAGGGCGGCGCCTATCAGGTCCTGTCGCCCGAGAGCGCGGAGCCGATCCGGCCTCGAGTGAATTCGAAGAATCCGGAGAAGAGCCTGTTGCTTCAGAAGCCGACGTTTCAGATCCCCCACGGCGGAGGCAGCCGCTTCACGCCGGATTCCGCCGATTACGCGGCGATTCGCGACTGGGTCCGGGATGGCGCTCCGGTGCGGGAAGAGGAACAGCTCCGGATCGAGAGAATCGAGATCTTCCCCTCCTACCTGGTCCTGGAGAAGGGCCAGCACCGTCAGTTGCTGGTCACCGGACATCTGAGCAATGGGAGGACCGAGGACCTGACGGACCAAGTGCGCTATGAGACCGTCAGCCCCGGACTGGTTCGGATCTCCCCGACCGGCCGAGCGGAGGCCGTCGACACCGGAGAGACGGCCCTGCTGGTGCGGGCGCCGGGCCGCGTGGCCAATTCCCGGATCGGTGTCATCGCCGATGCGGTGTCTGTCGTCCCGGAGGTGACCCGGAACAACCTCATCGACCGGCACGTCTTCGCCAAGCTGCGAAAACTGCGGATCGCCCCTTCGAGCCTCTCTTCGGACGAAGAATTCCTGAGGCGCGTCTGTCTGGACCTGACCGGCACGCTCCCGCCGCCGAATCGGGCCCGCGAGTTCCTGAGCAGCACCGATCCGGCGAAACGGGACCGTCTCATCGACACCTTGCTGGAAACGCCCGAGTACATCGACTATTGGACCTTCCGCTTCAGCGATCTCTTCCGGGTCTCCTATTCCTCCACCGGAACGCCGGCCCATTCTCTGGTCTATTGGGCCTGGATCCGCAACAGCCTGACCGAGAACAAGCCCTACGATCAGATGGCCCTAGAGCGGATTTCGGCACAGGGAAATGACGGACCGTCCCGGCACTTCCTGCAGAACGGAGAGGCATCCGCACCCCAGGACGTCATGCCCGAGGAGATGCGGGTCTTCCTGGGGTATCGGCTCGACTGCGCCCAGTGCCACCACCACCCCTTCGAAGAGTGGTCTCAGGACCAGTTCTGGGGACTGGCGGCCTTCTTCGGACGGCTCAGCCGGACTGAGTGGACCTCCGAAGGCGCCATCGTGGTCTTCGAAGATCCGGCGGGCCGCGTCCCCGATTACGAGGAGTCGGAGGACACGGTCAAAGTTCTCCATCCCCGGACCGGCGAGGAAGCGTCCCCGGTGTTTCCTGATGGAACGCCACTGCCCAAGCAGAAATCATTCGATCCCAGAATGGCGTTGGCCGAGTGGATCATCGGCCAGCCCAACTTCTCGAGGACCATCGTGAACCGGTTGTGGGGACACATGTTCGGCAGGGGGATCGTGGACCCGGTGGACGATTTCCGTTCCACCAACCCGCCGACTCATCCCGAGTTGCTGGACGAGCTGGCCCGGGACTTCGCCGAGAACGGATACGATCTCAAGCGCCTGCTGGGACTCATCGCCAAGTCTCGCACCTATCAGCTTTCTGCCGTTCCCAACTCCACCAACCGGAACGACATGGCCAATTATTCGCACCGGGTGCGCCGGGACCTGGACGCGGAGATCCTCCTGGACGCCATCTCCCACGTCACGGGAGTCCCCGAGACTTTCAAGAACAACTGGATGGGCACCGCGCCCCGGGGGACCCGCGCCATTCACCTCCGGGTCCCGGACCTCTACTCGTCCTCGTTCCTGGACATTTACGATCGTCCCAACCGCGCCAGCATCCCGGAGCGCAAGAACGACGCCAGCCTGAAGAAGGCGCTCCACATCATGGTCGGCTCCACGTACCAGGAGAAGATTGGCGCTCCCGGCAACCGGCTTCACCGACTCCTGAAGGCCGGAACGTCGGATGGAGAGATCATCGAAGAGCTGTACCTGAGGGCGCTGGGCCGGTTTCCAACCGACAGGGAGCAATCCCGGCTGGAGCAGGTGGTCGCAACCGGCGATTCGCGCGAGGAGACTCTGAAGGACATCATGTGGGCCATGATCACATCCCGGGAGTTCGCTTCCAATTGATGGCCGCTGGACGGGGAGTTCTGGTATAGGATGACAAGGAGATCTGAGAAGGAAATCTTCCCATGAGCGTACCCAAACCGGGCGACAAGATCGGCTGTCTGACCTGCACCGAGTCGCTGCTGAAGCGCCGCGAGTTCATTCGGACCGGGGCCCTCAGCCTCTTCGGCATCAGCCTCAGCCGGTATCTCCAAGCCAAGAGCGTCTTCGCGGAAGCCGGTATCGACGTGGAAGCCAACGCCACGGCCAAGTCGTGCATCCTGGTCTGGCTGGACGGGGGGCCGAGCCACGTCGACATGTGGGACCCCAAGGCCGGCAGCAGCTTCAAGCCCATCTCCACCAACGTCCCCGGAATCCGGATCTCCAGCCTCCTTCCCCGGATGGCCAAGCGCATGGACAAGGTCTCCATCATCCGGTCGATGCACACGGAGGAGAACAACCACGGCCAGGGGACCTATTACGCCCTCACCGGACACCGGCCCACGGCGGCCATGCAGTTTCCCTCCTTCGGCACCATCGTCACCCGGGAACGGGGCCCCAGAAACCATGTTCCGGCACATGTTGCGGTCCCCGGTTACAAGGAGGGGGCCAAGGGAAACTACCTGAAGGGAGCGTTCCTGGACGCCAAGTACGATCCCATGGTCGTGGGCACCGATCCCAACAGTGACGACTTCCAGGTTCAGGACCTGAGTCTGCCCAAGGCGATTTCGCCGAAACGGTTGGAGGACCGGCGCTCACTCCTGGCCCTGATGGACGACACCTACCGGCGGAAGATGGAAATGGCCGAAGCGTTCAAGATGGACAGCTTCACCGAGCAGGCCGTGAACATGGTCCTCTCCCCCGAGGTCCGGGAGGCCTTCGACCTCTCCAAGGAATCCGAGAAGACTCGCGACGCCTACGGCCGCACCGGTTTCGGTCAGAGCCTGCTGCTGTCGCGCCGGCTGGTGGAGACGGGAAGCCGCTTCGTCACCGCGGCCGGCCACGATCTCAACGCCTGGGACACGCATGCCAACAACGACAAGAGCCACCGGGACAAGCTGGTCCCGGGTCTGGAGCAGTCCCTACCCGTGCTCCTGGACGACCTGGAGGAACGGGGCCTGCTGGAATCCACCTTGGTCCTGGTCATGGGCGAATTCGGACGGACGCCCCGGTTCAACTCCAAGGGCGGACGCGACCACTGGCCCCATTGCTGGTCCATGATCCTGGGAGGAGGCGGTGTCGAGGGAGGCAAGGTGGTGGGGGCCAGCGACGAGCGGGGCGCCTTCGTGGCCGAACGCATGGTCTCCATGGGAGACGTGCACGCCACCGTCTACAAGGCGTTCGGCATCGACTGGACCAAGGAGTACATGAGCCCCATCGGCCGTCCCGTCAAGATCGCCAACTCCATCGACGACACCACCGGCCAGCCCGTTCACGAGCTCATCTGAAACCCGAAACCGTACAGAAACGCGCGCTTCAAATAGAACTTGGCCTTGCGGGCTCCTTCCGGCGCGCGCTCGCCCCCGCTCCAGCTCACGCGCATACCCGTATAGTTGCCCTTCAGAGGGCTGCAGTCTTTCCTGGCAAAGCCGTCCAGCGGCCGATTCTCCGAGTCCAGAAGCTCCACCTGCAAATAGCCGGCATCCAAGTCCGGTCGCGTCGATTTCTTGGCCGGCCGAGTGACGAGATTGACCCGCAACGACCGATTGGCCAGATCTTGTGACCGGGTCACCGCCATGCCGAGTGTCGGTCCGCCGGCGGCGGGGATCAGCGCATACATTCGCCCCAGTTGCCAGGAGGCACGGCAGAGGGCGGAATTGAAGGGCAGGAAATGGGCTCCGTGATCGATGACGCTTTCCAGGTAACCGACCTGCTGGCTGGGAGCGCGGGTGTCGAAGATCTGCCGGTGCGGCCCTTCGGTCCCCCCGTAGTAGAGGTGGATTCGGCTGTCCTCCTCGATCAGATACTGACTCTGCCAGATCATGCCTCCCCCATAGTCGCCCAGGGGAGCGTTGTCCAGACAGGGCCGGCGGTCCGGATACCACCAGCGGCTGCCGTCCCGTGACGCCGCCAGGCGCAGGTTCAGGGTCTGGGTGAGGGGGCGGTACATGGTCACCATCCCCAGGTATCCGCCGGGGACCCGGTGGGGCACCAACTCCTGGTATTGAGTGTCCCGGTGGTCGCGCTCGTCCACGGTCAGGATCATGGACTCGTCCCGCGTCCACACGTTCCCGTCTTCGCTCGTCGCCCGGTAAACGGTTCGGCGGGGCGCATCCTCGTAGATCGGGACATGGTCGCCCGGTTGCTTCTTTCCACCCAGCCGGTAATAGGCGACATGCTCTCCCGGACCGTAGCGATAGAAGAAACAGAGATCGCCGCTCATTGGGTCGTAGATGGGTTCACCAAAGAGCTCCCAGCGATAACCATCACGGGAGCGATATCGATAATAGCCGGTTCCGGCCGGCGCTTCTCCCTCGACGGAAGCAAAACGAAGGACGTACATCTCGTAGGGCATGTCGGCGTCGCCGGTATCGACCATGACGGAGGAATAGGCGGCCGTCCCCTGATCGAGGTCGAAGATGATGTTGGTCTTCTCATGTTGGCCATACGAAGCGTTGGACAGCAGGGGCCGGGACCAGCGAACTCCGTCCTCGCTCTCGAACAGGCAGAGGCGGCGCTTGGAGTGGTTGTTGGAGGCCCATGGACTGCGCCAGTCCCGGGCCGTCTCCTCCGGAGGAGTGGCCACCAGATAAGCCTTCCATCGTCCGTTCCTGGGGTCCTTGAACACCGAGCTGTGGATTCCGATGCCACCGGCGTCCCACGGCATGTCCCCCTCCAGGAGAGGGTTCTCCGGATCGGGGACCCCGGGCTCCACACGCCAGGCGGTCAGGTGCAGCTCACTGAAGTCGTCGGGCATCAGCAAAGGTGTGGGCCAAGACGGAGTCTCGGACCGTTGCCGCGCGGCTTCACCCGAATGCTCAGGAGACACGCCGCATGCGAGGGTCCCCAGAGTGGTGAACGCTGCTGTTTCCGTCAGGAACTTCCGTCTGCTCTTCATGGTCTCGTCCTTTTCCGCTTTTCGGCCATGGGACCGGCTCTGAAGCAAACCCTCAGAGCGCAAGCCGGACCCTGGCTTCCGTTTTGAATCGAGAGCCCGGTTTCGCCCATTTCCTCGAGTGCCTGGCTCCGGCTGGAAGGTGGAGTCAATGCGCTGGTTGAGTGACCGGATTGTCCCAAAATGCAATAATTCGGGTCAAGGAATCGCACTCTCCTTCCATTCTTTCGAGGCAGGTTCATGTCACGGAGATTGATCCGAAGAATGTCTCCCAACCGAAGAGAGTTTCTGGCCGGCGCCGTCGCGACTCCGGCGGTTTTGACCGGTCTGGCGCGGCCTCAGGCTCCCATCGAGGCTCGCTATGGGGACTTCTCCGTTTCCATTTCCGAGCCCCATTTCCCCAGTCGCCTCCATCTGTTCGTCTGGAGAAACTGGGAATTGGCCAACGCCGACCGCATGGGCCGGGTCGTCGGGTCCACGGCCGATCAGATCGTTCAATTGGGAGAGTCGATGGGCCTTCCCCATAAGCCGACCCTGACCGCCGAACAGCTCCGCCGCATCTACATCTCCGTGATCCGCCAGAACTGGCACGTATTGCCCGAAGAGCAACTGACCTCCCTTCTCGGCTGGGATCGGGAGCACTACGAATTCACTCTCCGGGAAGACGATTTTCTGTTCTACAAGCTCGGACCCAAACCGAAGTGTGAGCCGGTCAATTGGGCCAATCCGACGCCGGAGGAGAGGAACAGGGCTGCGGAGATCCGGCGGCTGGTGGCAACTACCTTTGGGAAAGGTCTGCACGAAAGCGGGGAGGAGCCGTTTCGATTCGTTGCCGATCTGAGCCGAAGCGAGATCCCGGTGCATCGGGACCCGCGGGCACAAGCGTTTCAGGAGGAGGTCGATCTCTCCGGTTGGGGGGTTCGGATACCGGATAAAGCCAGGCTGAAGGGGGTAGCTGAGAGGTTTCGGTCCTACCTCAGGCACACCATGCATTGTCCCACCCAGGCTGTCGGCGACGGCGGGGCGTCGAATGGGGGAACGCTCCGTTTCCTCTTGGATCCGGATATCGCATCGATTCCGGACAGTTTCGAGATCCGGATCGACTCCGATTCGGTGACGGTTCTGGCGTCCGATCCGGGGGGAATTCTCCAGGCCGTCTACGAGATGCAGACGCGGATGGAGCAGCGGCACGGTCCCTTCCTGCCCCAGGGGACGATCCGAAGGGTTCGGCGTCTGGAGACAAGCTACCTGTACTCCTACGTCGCCCTCTACGGAGATCCCCTGATGGAGGAGGACATCGATCCGTTTCCGCCGGCGTACCTGGAGAAATTGGCGCGCCTGGGAGTCAATGGAGTCTGGCTGCAGGGCGTCCTGAGACAGCTCTCCCCTTCCCGCATCTTTCCCGAATTCGGCGAGGGTTGGCAGACCCGCCTCGAACGGCTCAACCGGCTGGTGGACCGGTGCGCCGAGTACGGCATGAAGGTCCTGCTCTACATCAACGAACCCAGGGCCATGCCCGAGTCCTTTTTTCGGGACCGTCCCGAGATCAAGGGCACCTTCGATGTTGACGATCCACGCTACTTCGCAATGTGCACCAACACGGAGCCGGTCCTCCAGTGGGTCTCGGAAGGTCTGAGCCACGTCTTCGCCCAGGTTCCCGACCTGGGAGGAATTGTCAACATCTCCATGTCGGAGAACCTCACCAACTGCTTCTCCCGGGGACATCCCGAAAACTGCCCGCGTTGCCCCGGGATCGACCCCTCGGAGACGGTGGGGGCGGTCCTGAAGGCCATCCGCGACGGCATCCGCAGCAGCAGCCGCAAAGCTGAGATCCTGATCTGGGACTGGGGCTGGGGGCACTCCTGGGTGCCGAACGGCAATGACCCGTTTGCCACCATTCGCAGCCTTCCGCAAGACCTCCGCCTGCTCAGCATCAGCGAGTGGGAACAACCGGTCCACCGCGGCGGCGTCCGCACCCAGGTCGGCGAATATTCCGTCTCCGTCGTCGGTCCGGGACCGAGGGCAGTGCGCCACTGGACGGCCGCGCGCCAGAGGGGAATCAGCGCCCTGGCCAAGATCCAGATCAACAACAGTTGGGAGATGTCTTCCGTCCCCTACATCCCGGTCCTGAACCTGACTCAGCGGCATCTCGAGAACCTTCTGAGAGTTGGAATCGAGGGGCTGATGCTCTCTTGGACGGTGGGCGGGTACCCTTCGCCCAATCTGGAGGTCGCTCGGGAATATTGCCGTTGGCCGACGCCGGATCCCGACGAGGTCCTGACGCAGGTGGCGGAGCGTCGTTACGGTCCGAAGGCCGCACCACTGGTCAAGGCGGCATGGAAGGCCTTCAGTGACGCCTTCGAAGAGTTTCCGTACGGCATCAGCATCTACATGATCCCGGTCCAGCACGGACCCGCCAACCTGTTGCGTTCGAATCCCACGGGTCACCGGTCCCGCATGATTCTGTTCCCCCACGACGACGTGCCGGGCTGGCGTGGCGCCTACCCGGAAGAGGTCGTGCAGAAACAGTTCCACACGATGTCGGAGAAATGGGAAAAGGGACTCGGCGCCCTACGGAGAGCCCTGAAGCAAGTTCCGGAGCACCTGCGGGCGGAGGCGAGGAAAGACCTGGGGGTCAGCGAGACCTGCTTCATCCACTTTCGCAGCGTTGCGAATCAGGTGAAATTCTACATCCTCCGCCAGCAGTTGGAGTCCGGGGCCGGTGACCTCCGGGAGGTCCGGGCGAAGATGGCGTCAGTCGCCCGGGATGAGATCGACCTGGCTCGACGGCTCTATCCGATTGCCCGACAGGACTCCAGAATCGGATACGAGGCGTCCAACCACTACTACTATCGCCCGCTGGATCTGGCGGAGAAGGTCCTCAACAGCGACCGCGTCATTCGTGAGCTGGAGCGGGCGTGAGGGGTACTGCCCACTTCATTGACGCGCCTTACATAGCGTCAATCGTCGTCCAACATGCCGAACCCCAATCCAATTAGACCTCCATATAAAAAACTCGAAGATAAAATGGAGCCGCGCTCCTGCCTCTTTCGGGAGGAGTCGTACTTGTGCCGCAGTGCGTGACCCGTGGCATTGGACGCCTGTTCTTCGCGCCGGAGCATACGCTTCATCCATACCACCAATTCGGACAGCGCCGGTGCCGGCGTCATTTCATAGATAAGTTCCATATCCACCGTTTGCGTGTCATGGTCAATTGTCACTCTGGAGCTCTCTACCGAGCCGAGCGTCGCAAGCTCCTGCTTTTCGGCTGCGGCGATTGGATCCGCAACCGCTTCAACAACCCTCTCGAAGAATGCCTGGATATCGTGCAGCATATGCTCATAGACAGAGGCCAGCAGATGTCTGGCAACGGCATATTCTCCAGTAGCGCGCCATGAACGAATCTCCGCCGACATTACCCGTAATGTGTCTACATATGCTGGATAGAATCGGTAAAGGCCGCGACGATCTCAGGAGAAATCTTTGTTCTGTCGCTCATACAGCCCAGCCTCCCATTCAAACGACCATCTGAGGAATCAGGGTGCCACGTTAATTCTACCGATGGATTCTAGGCGACGAATCCGCTTCATTCCAACCGACGCTGCCGGAGCGACGCGCAGTCCGAAGTCTCCAAGCTTGACGTGCCGGTGAATTTAAGCGCAAATGGTGGCAACTCTTTTGGACGCGACCCTTGTGGTTGCCCTGTCACCAGGGCAGGCGGGATGGACCGCCGACTAACGGTTTCACGAAGACTGTAAGCGGTGGGCCGATCCCGGTTGAATACCGGTTTGAGCGGCACGGCTCCAATACCGAACGGGAGAACCCAAGATGAACTATGAACCCACGATGCTGGACATCGGGCAGTCCAAGCAGATCTTCGTCGACGACCTGGTCATCGAGTCCGTGGAGAACGTCTGCCGAACATGGCACCAGCCGACCCGGGTCGAGAATCCGGTCATCGTCAGAGACCGGCCCTGGGAACAGATCACCTATTTCACCTTCAACGGCTCCCGGGTGGTTCGCGACCCCAAGGACGGGATCTTCAAATGCGTTTATCAGATCTGGAACCGAGGAAAGACACTCCACGATCCGCCGGCGTTCCATCTCCTGTACGCCGAGTCCGACGACGGGGTGCATTGGCGAAAGCCGAAACTCGACGTGTTCCAACATGATGGCCGGGACACCAACATCGTCATCCCCAACGCCTACGGCATGACCTATATTCTCGATCCCCACGAGGAAGAGTCTGCCCGGCGGTTCAAAGCCATCTATCTCAGCTATCTCCCCAAGAAGCTTTTCGAGTCCTCCTGGAAGGTGATGGCGGCCACGTCCGAAGATCTGAGGCAATGGAACGACCTGCCGGACCGGCCCCAGATGGGCCGGTCCGGGTCCAAAATGGATGATTCCAATGCGCTCTCCTACGACCCCTTCGGCCGGATCTTCATCCTCAACATGCGTCACTACGACATGTACGCGATCGCTCGAAACCTGGACAACCCGGAGCTGGAAGCGTGGACGATCTGTCCGCCCTACTATCCCCTGGATTGGCGCCGCATCAACAAACGGCGGATCTGGCAAACGGAGAGCGCCGACATGATCCATTGGTCGGAACCCTATGCGGCACTGACTCCCGAGGACGGTGAAGACGGCCTGGACGAGACCTACTACGGCTTCTACCCGTTTCCAGCCGGGGGCGTCCAAATGGGGTTCCTGAATACCATGAGCTATGTCTCGAACGAGATGCGGGTCCGGCTCGTTTACAGCCGTAACGGCAAGAACTGGCACCATTTGAACAAACGCCAGCCCTTCTTCAGCCCCCGCGGCGAAGGCTACTGGGACGCCTTCATGGTCACCATCACCCACAACCCGATCCGGGTTGGAGACGAGCTCTTCATCTATCACGGTGGGTCTTCCAACCATCATGACTGGTGGATTTCCGGCGCCCGCGAAGGGTTGGAGGTGCCCGAGGTGACGGACCCGAACGGGGTCAACTACGCCCTGGGCCTGGCCAAGTTGCGGGTGGACGGATTCGTTTCGCTCGACGCCGGACCCACTCGCCGCGGCATCCTGGTGACGCGGCCTCTGATCTCCGAGGGGCGGCGGTTGACGGCCAACATGCGATGTTACGGCGGGGGCTCCATCGCTGCCGAGATCGTCGATCTCCGCGATCAGGTCATCCCCGGGTTCAGCCGCCACGAGTGCGACATCTTTCGTGGAGACTCGGTCGAACACACCTTCTCCTGGAAAGGCCGGACCGAGATGCCGCCCCTGCCCGAGGAGACGGCTCCCTACCCGGCGCCCGAGTTCGAGCGGTTTCGAAAGATTCGGTTTTTCATGGAGAAGGCTCAGATCTTTTCGTTTGCCTTTGAATGACGGACGGAGCGGCGTCTGGAGCGGCGTCTTTTAGGCGCCGACTCCGGGGGGTAGGGGGGACAGGAAAGTCCCCCCTACAATTGACATCGACTTCCGGGGACCCGATCATGAATCAAAATCGGACACACCGAAGTTCAGTCGTCTTTCAGAAGCAGCGAGGATCGGGGATCAGCCGGCTGAGTCCCAGAACCGCCCCGCGTGAGGTTATGCCATGACGTCGAGTGAACAATCGTCTCCCTCCACCCGATTCGGCTCGATGTGGGGCGATCCCACGTTGTGGTTCGTGCTGGTGCTGGTCTTCATCTATGCCGGCGTCTACAACTTTCTTCCCATCACTTTCCCCGTTTTCAGGGAGTTCTTCTCGGCCAATCTGGAACAGATGGGTCAGAGCCAATCTCTCTTCTTCATCAGCGGCATCGTCTTCAGCCTTATCGGCGGATGGATCATCGGCAGCATAGGGCTCCGGCGCGCTCTGGTGGGCGCGCTGTTGGCCGTGGTGGCGGCCATGTGCGTGATCGGCAGCGCCGTCGGTTTCCCCATGGTTCTGGTGGGAGCCTTCTGTTTCGGCTTGGCCATGTCGGCCCTGAACGTCGTCTTCAGCTCGATCATCAGCGCTCATTTCGGAGACAAGCGGCAGAGCGTGTTCTTCCTCGCCGGCTTGGCGGATGGAAGCGGCGCCGTGGTGGGAGCCGCCGCTCTCGGAGGATGGTTCGCGTATGCCGACCGGAGCGGCGGAAGCTGGAGGGTCGGATACTACATCGCCGCCGCCGTCGTCCTGGCGCTGGTCCTTTGGGCTTGGCGTCTACGCTCCGAGTCGGTGCGCCGAGGCGGCCCGTCAGACTCCCGGCTTCCCGCGCTCTCGGTGATGAGGGCCGTGCTGACGACTCCTGCCTTCTACACGGCGGGCTTTCTCGGACTCTTCCACGGCTTGTCGCAGGGCGGGATGATCTCCTTCATCGGCCAACTCTATCAGTTCAGGTTCGAGATCGATGCCGCGGAGGCAGCCTATTTCATCAGTCTGAACTCGGCCGGACTGTTCGGAGGACGATTCATTCTGAGCTGGATCACCGCACGCTGGCGGATCCCGGAACTGGTGGTGCTCACCGTATGCGCCGGAGGGGCGACCCTGGCCTTCGCGGCGACCATCATTTCCCCTACCTACCTGTGGGGCGTGGCGATGTTCACCGTGTCCGGCATGTTCGTATCCGGCAACGGTCCTTCGCTCAGTTCCTACATCGGCCTGCGATTCTCCTCCCACCTGGCGATGGCGTACGCGCTTTTCAACGGTTTCAATGCGGTGGGGGCTGCCGCAAGTCCTTATCTGATCGGCACCATGGGCGATCGCTACGGCGTGGAGTTGAGCATCTGGTTGGGTCCCGTATTCAGCTTGAGCCTCTCCGTGCTGGCCATCATCTGGTTCCTGCGCGAGAAGGCGCGAGCCGCCGACTGACGAGGTCGTCGGCAACCGGTTGACGTCCCGAAGTTCAGCGTCCCGACTCCGATACCAGAAACCGTTCAACAAAAGGCTCATTGAGCGTGATTCCCAGGCCGGGGCCATTCGGCACGGCGATACGGCCGTCGACCGCCTGCAACTTTTCTTGCGTCAGGTCGTGCCGCAGGGGTGAATCCTCGACGCAGTCCTCGAAAATAAAGGCGCTCTTGCTGGTGCTGATCCAGTGCAGGCAGGCCGCCACGCTGATGGGTGTCTTGTAGCAGTGGTTGCAGAGTCGGGCGCCGGCCTCCTCCACACGCTGCCGAATGTAAGCGGCTTCGGTGAATCCGTTGCGCGCCAGGTCGACCTGGTAGACGTCCAGCGCGTGCCGGTCGATCCAGGGCCGGAAGGCGGCCCGGCCGCATTCCCCCTCTCCCGCCGCGATCAGAACCGGCGAACGGTCCCGAAGCCAGACGTATCCATCGATATCGTCCTGTTCCAACGGCTCTTCCAGCCAGCCGATCCCAAATTCATTGAACGCCTCCGCCCGCCGCAGCGCCGTTTTCGCATCCCAAACGCAGCCGGCGTCGATCAGGAGAGTGTTCTCGTCGCCGATGCCCTGCCGTCCGCCTCGGACCAACTCGAGGTCCAGGGCCTCACTCTCTCCCATCGGTTCCCAGCCGAACTTGATGGCCCCATAGCCCGCTTCGCGCCAGCGCTGGGCGATCTCGCGGGTTTCGGATCCGTCCCTGCCGAACAGGATCGACGCATACGCCGGGATACGATCGTGATGACGCCCGCCCAGCAGTCGCCAGATCGGCTGGTTGAAGAGTTTTCCCTTGAGGTCCCACAGGGCCAGGTCGACACCCGCCATGGCGGTGATGACGACCCCGCGGCGACCGTAGTACATGGTGCGCCGATACATCTTGGACCAGATCCGGTCCGTATCGAGCGGGTCTTCCCCGATCAAGATCTCCCTCAGGCCGCAGGCGATGCTGTGGCTGAACGGAGCGTCGATGATCGACTTGACCACCTCGGGGCTCGCGTCAGCTTCCCCGATCCCTTCCAGACCCTCATCGGTACGGATACGGATGATCACCGTGTCCTGAGTGCCGGCCGTCTTGGCCTCGACGTTTTCGATCCGCAGAACCTGACAGATGACATGGGTAATTTTCATGGTCTTATCCTCCGCACGTTGGCAAGGCGGGGCCGGGTCGAATCCGCCTATTCCTGGTACAGCTCAATGGCTCGGTCCAGGCTTTCCCGGTCGCCCACCAGCACGACCGTGTCGCCGGCCCGGTAATGGAACTCCGAGTCGCGTTGGTAGATGGGCTGACCCTCCCTCACCACAGCGATCTGCACGACGCCCGTACGCCGCCTCAAATGCAACGAGGTGGCGTTCATTCCGATGACCCGCGCCCCCTCCCTGATTTCCATCAGCTCCAGCGCATCGTGAATGCCGAGATGCTTCAGTGAATCGAGTCGCAGATCCGGCTGGGCGGTGCCGCGCAACAGCCCGTAGTGTTCCGTACGCACCGTCTCGGCTTCCTGCCAGATCCGGTTGATGGGAATCCGGTAGCTTTCGAGGGCCTTGGCGAACAGTTCGATGGAGGCTTCAAACTCCTCGACCACCACGTCCGTGGCCCCGAGCGACATCAACTCGTCGATGGAGCGAGTGTATCTGGTACGCACGACGATCCGAGCCTCCGAATTCAGGTCGCGGGCGGCCGCGACGCCTCGCCTCTCCTCGGTCGGTGAGGATATGGCAAAGACGACGACCCGAGCGCGATGGGCGCCGACGTGCTCCAGAACGGCAGGTTGAGAACCGTCCCCGAACGCCGCCGGAACCCCGTCCTTGCGTGCGCGCCGAACCAGATTCGCATCGTGTTCGACGGCGATGCACGTGATCCCCGCCGCATTGAGCACCCGTGCCAAATATCGTCCGGCGATGCCGTACCCGACGATGATGGTGTGGTCGGACATGGCGCCGGCTGAGGCGGCATCGGCGCCGACGGGTCGACGCAACCCCCTGCCGGAGGGCGCAATGCGTTCGGCGATGGGCCGAGCGGCGCGAATCAGAAACGGCGTGGCCATCATCGACAGGACCGCCGCACTGAGGAACAGCTGGTAATCGCCCTCGCGAAAGAGCTCCAAGCGCAACCCTTCCGCGGCAAGCAGTATGGAGAATTCGCCAAGCTGTGCCAGGGTGAGTCCACTGATCAGCGCGGTCGACAGCCGTCCGCCCACCGCGAGGACCGACACCGTCGCCAGCGTGACCTTGAGCGCAAACAGGACCGCCAGCAGGGGAACCAGCACGCCTAGCTGCGTCGTCACGGCGGAAATGTCGAGCAGCATGCCGATGGAGATGAAGAATACCCCGCTGAACACGGCTCGAAAGGGCAGCACGTCCGACAGCGCCTGCAACCCGTATTCCGATTCCGAGATGACCAAGCCGGCGATGAAGGCGCCGATGGCAATGGAAAAACCCACCGCTGCCGTCACCACGGCGGTACCGATGCAGAAGAAAGCGACGCACAGCGTAAACAATTCGCGGTCGCGGAACAGCACGATCCGGTCCAGCGTCCGCCGGACAATGAACCGGCCGCCGATCATGAGCGCCGTGATGATCGCGAGTCCGCGCAGGAACTCGACGCCCATGGCGCTCACATCTGCGGTTCCCAGTCCGGCGAGCACCGGCAGCACCAGAATGGCCGGCAAAACGCACAAATCCTGGAAGAGCAGGATGGAGATGACGGAGCGCCCGTGCGCCGTGTCCAGTTCGGCCCTGTCCGAATAGATCTTGGTGACGATGGCAGTCGAAGACAGCGCGGCGACGGCGCCGTAGAAGATCGCCCGGCCTGGCGCAATGCCGAAGGCGATCGCTGCCGCCGCCACGGCGAGCAGTGTGCAGCCCACCTGCAACCCTCCCCCGACAAATACCGAGCGCACCCACTGGCGGACGTGAGACAGGGAAAGCTCAAGTCCCACCGCGAAGAGCAGCAGGGCGACGCCGATTTCGGCCAGAACCTCCACTTCATTGGTGGCGCCGATCAGCCCGAATCCATTGGGACCCACCAGGATTCCGGCCACCAGGAAACCCACCAGGGATGGAGCCGACAACCGGTGCGCCAGCGCCACGATGGGAATTGCCATGCCGACGAGCAGCGTCAGGTCGATCAGCAAGCTTGCTTCGGACACGGTTTTTTCTCTCTCAGTCCGGAGAGCACGGCGAAAGATGGGGCGGCGCGCTACCAGAATTTCCAATACAGATAGAACCAGACGATCGCGTAGATCCCCCACCAGAACGAGACGCGCTGGTAGATCGGCCGCCGCCGTCCCTCATCATATTGCGCCAGCAGCCGCGGCGACCAGAGGAACGTTTTCACTTCATCCGGGTCGGGAGGCGGTGTGCTCAGGGCGACGATCACAAACCCGATGGAGATCAGGATCTGGGCGATGAAGCCATTGTAGAGCCAATGCAGCTCGATGCCGAACCGGGGCAGGCTCACGGCCACCAGCACCGGAATCGCCAGCCCCGCGGTGAGACCGAAGACGCCGGCCGCGTAGTTGGCCCGCTTCCAGAAGAAGCCGAACAGGATGACCGTGATGAAGGGTACGGACAGATAGGTGACGCCGGTCTGAAAGTACCGGAAGATTCCCCCCGCCGATTCGACGGCCGGCGCCAGCAACGCCGCCGCGGCCAGCGCGGTGACGGAGACCGCCCGCCCGACACGGACCAGCTTCGCGTCGCTCGCGCCGGGACGGATCAGCTTCTGGTAGACGTCCAGGGAGAAGATGGTCGCCGTCGAGTTGGCCAGGGCGCTGGTCGTCGACATGATCGCCGCCAGGAATCCGGTCACCACGATGCCCCGCAGTCCCCATTCCGGGCTCAGGGTGTCGAGGGCGAAGGAGAAGGCCAGATCGCTGTTTTCCAGCGGCTCGGCCCGGTGCATGACGTGGATCCAATGGTAGACGACGAAACCCAGAAAACAGGTGACCAGCGGGCGGAGCAGATTGATGAACCCCGCGAAGACGATGCCCATCAGGCCGTCCCAGGTGGATCTGGCGCCCAGCACCCGCTGGATCATGACCTGATTGCATCCCTGGTACCAGAGGAAGACGCCGAAGGAAGCCGCGATCATTCCCAGGAATGGTGCGGTCTCGTCGCTGGCGGGACGGTAAAGATGGAAGCGGTCGGGATTAGCCTCCACCATCGCGCTCCAGCCGCCCTCGATCTGGGAAAGGGCAACGAAGAAGAGCACCAGACCGCCGCCCACCAGCATCAGGCACTGGACCGCATCGGTCCAGACCACGGCCTTGAGGCCGCCTTTGGCCGTGTACAGGGCCACCAGGGCCACGGTCGCCCAGAGCACGAGAGCGAAGTCCAACCCGGTCAATTGGGACAGGACCAGGCTTCCGCCGTACAGAACCGGCACCAGGAAGATGAAGACGTAGGCCACCAGAGTCGCCCAGCTGTAGATGTTTCCGCAGAGGGGACCGTACCTTCGCGCCAGCAGCTCCGGCACCGTGGTGATGCGATTCTTGAGATACAACGGGATGAAGAAGAGCATGAGCAGCGTGTACTGGGGGAGGATGAACCACTCCCAATTGGCCACGCCCATGCCCGTCTCGTAGGCAATGCCCACCGTGCCCACGATCTGCTCGCTGGAGACGCTGGTGGAAACGAAGGCGGCGCCGATGATCCACCAGGGCAATTGCCGGGAGGCGAGAAAATAGTCCCGCGCGCTCCTGCCCTGGCGGCGGGACGCCCACAGGCCGACCGTGACCACCACCGCGAGCGATACCAGGATGATGGCCAGATCCGTCGTGTTCATGTCTGAATTTCGTCGAGCACTCTCTGCGGGAGGATGGAATCACCAGTTCCCCGCTGTATCGTTCTTGCCATCGAAAATAGCAGTTCTTCGCAGCAAACAGGACTCCTACGATGGGGTAAACTGCCTCTCAACGGAGTCGGAAGACCACGCGAGGAGGCTCATGACCCGCGCCCCCAAAGGTGATTCCAAGCCGAGACCGCCAGCGGCAAATATTTCTGGAGATTGAAATGACAGGAAGCCGGAAAACTCTGGGGATAGGTCTGGCTCTGGCTTGGTTCGTGTGTCAGCAGACGATAGCGGAGGAAATGCAGGCGAGCAACCTGCTCGGCAGAGTCCGGCTAAGGGTGGAAAAAGTAAGTCGACAAGGCGGGGACGACGCGATACCGATTCCCCTGACAAGGGTGAATCGATTGGCGGGAGGCCAGAAAATCGTTCTGGCCAAGTTGGAGAATTATATCGACCAGAAAAAGGAAGACCGAAAAGACGCCTGGATTGCGTTCTACGCAGTATCTCCCACGATTGCGGAGCTGGGCCAAAACGGCGTCTATGACAATAACGGAGCGCCCACTCATCCGGAGTGGAAAGTTCCCGATAACAGCCAGGTAAGGATCTTGGGAGTGGTTTTCAGCCACAAGAAATGGAGTGACGATCTTGCAAGTAAGATCAAGAGTGCGCTCAACGACCCGGACTATCTGCATTTCATCACTCAACTTGCCAACTTTGCCGATCTGAAGGCGGAGGAGGATACGATCAAGGAGGCGGTGGCCTATTCGCAAGAGTCTCAAAATGACGAACCCCTGGCCGCCCTGTTGGACGAATTCGCCTCCCGGTATCAGTTTGACGCGAGCCGTCTCGACAAAGGAGATCCGGCCATACTGCGGTTGCACCAGTTGATGCGCGCCGTGACCCCCGCTCTGATGTCCAGCGACCCACGTGACCCGCAGCCAAGCAGTAGTTTACGAAGAGTGGCGCGCTCCGTCGGAAACATAGCCGGGTCCGCGGCATCCGTCGGTGTCCCCTTCGCTGGGTTGATCAAGGGACTGACTACTTTGGCCACCAACATTCCGGTGCCGTTCAAAAAAATCGACGACATCGAGCCTGTCCTTATCCGGAAGGAAGATCCCGACAACATCACACTGTACTCTCTGTCCGCTCCCGGCAAACCTCACGAGACCGTCTATCTCGGGGCATTGCTCACCCGTGCGAAGAAACCCAAGACGGTGAAGATTGAACCCAACCAGCATCTGCCGATCGGCCAGGGCGCCTTGCTGGATCTGGAACGTAGCGTCCCTCAACTGCACAGGGCTGGCGCCTGGGAACTCGTCAACGTCGATACGGGCCAAACCCATAAACAGATGACGGTTTCACACGTGTCGATGGATCGTTTGAAACTGAACTGGGAGCGCAAGACGGGCGTTGCGGAGTTTCCGAAAGATGGACGTTACGTTCTTGAAGCTGCCTGGGACTGGGATAACGAAAAATTGAAGACGGACGAGTTCCGCCTCCATTCTCCAGGACCAGGGGAGGTAAGAGTCCGCCTGAACCTGGAGAACCCACTGATTGCGGGGAAGGGGCCCGTTCGCGTTGAGTTGGAGGCCAACGATTTCCAGTTCGTCGAAAAGCTGGAGCTTTTCAAGGCCCCTGACCGGGGTTGGGAGAAGACGACAGTTCCGCTTATTGCCTGGAAACACCCACCCGGCTCATCCACCCGGCAGTTGCGCTCGGCGGCAGACGGAGTGCGCCGATTTCGGTTGTCCGATAGAGATACGGCCTCCGGAAAGAAACCAAATTTGGCCTTCGATCTGAATACCAGTGAGCTTTCTCCAGGTTTCTACCACCTTGGAATATCGTCGTTCGGCAAGACAGTCACTAAAGCCGACGTGATCATTTATCCCCCTGACCCGGTGATCCGTAACCGGCAATTGAAGATAAACAGCGGAAGCGGAGAAGCAGACACACTCACTCTGAAGGGGACCGGCCTGGAGTGGATCTGCGGAATCAGCAGTGACAAGTTGACGTGGCAACTTCACGAAGATCCAAGAACATGTGATTTGGAGAGCTGGCCGTCTGCCGGATTACAGTCCCAGAGGAACGCTACGGTTTCGTTGAATGAGGATACAGGCTTCAAAGAGGGCGAGTGTCAGCCCTTCCAACTGCATCTATTGAGCCGCACAGGTGACCGTAGTGTCCCAGGAGGATGCATCGAAATCGTTGGGCCTCGTCCGAGCATCGACGATCATCACCGATTGCTTTCCGATGGCGCCGATATTGGGCTGAGAGAGGATGAGATCCCGGCGGGTGTGCGTATCGGCTTCAAGATCGACGTAAAGAACCTTGGTTCCTCACCCTCTCTCGAGTTGGGGTGTGTCCCGGCCGGCAAACCGTTTCAACCAGCGTTGACCCTTAGCGCCGGGCAGCATCAAGGGATGTCCTCTTTCGATTTCACCGGCAACAATACATTGTTTCTCTCGATTGACCCGGGAGACCTGAAGGTCCCCAACTGCTCTCTCACCGTGAGGGTAAGTGACCGGAGCCGAGGATTCTCGAACAGCTACAGCTTGGGCAAGGTGACCCGGCTTCCCAAGATCGAGCGATTCGTCATGAAGCGCGAAAGGTTGGACGATCGAGTCGATTGTAATTTGGAGAACCGGAACACTCCACTGTACGAGGGGATCCTAACCGGCGAACATCTGTATCAGATCGCGAGAGTCGGCTGGAATGAGAGGGAAGGTTGTTCGGTCGTGAGTAACGCCACCCCCTCACCGGCCGGTTCCCAAGAGCAGACCCTCAGGATTCCCGTACCTTGGCCGCCCCCGGAACCGCATGCTCCACTATTCATATGGCTCCACGGAGAAGAGATCGGGCGCGCGACCCGGGCGTGTGTCATTGACGAATCCGGCTGCCCTTGACGGGGCCGATGGAGAGGGTGCGCGTCGCCGCGCTTGCGGTCCTCGTCTCCATCTCGACGTGACTGTTTTCGAACCGGAATTATTTGATAGAGCAAGGAGGTAGTCCCATGTCCACCAGAGAACCTTGGCGATACGAAAAGCTGACTTGGCCGGATATCAATCAGGCGGTCCAGGCCAGGAAGGTCGTCGTGGTGCCGATCGGATCGATCGAACAGCACGGCCCCCATCTACCGCTGGATGTGGACGTGGTCTGTCCCCTCGGCGTGGCCCACCATGCAGCCCGGCTCATTCCAAACCGGGTGTTGGTGATGCCGCCCATCGTCCACGGCTACACGGCCCACGTGATGGACTTCCCCGGGACCATCAACATCCACTACGAGCACTTCATCCGCATGGTCATGGACGTGGGAAAGAGCCTTGCCTATCACGGATTCAAGAAGATCATCCTGCTCAACGGACACGGATCCAATTGGCCCAACCTGGATCTGGCCTCCCGGCGGATCAACCTGGAGACCGATGCGGAATGCAGCGCCGTCTGCTGGTGGAGCCTGATCACCATCGACCAGGAGTTCTACAAGTCCTGGAGGGAGAGCAAGTTTCCCGGCGGCTGCTCTCATGCGGGGGAGTTGGAAACCTCGGCTTACATGTATCTCGATGAAGAGAACGTCCGGCACGACAAAATTGCCGATGGAGACATCGAATACAACAAGGCGGAGTCCGACTTCTTCTGGACCGACCTTCTCGCTGGCGGACCGGCGCCCGTCACCTCCTGGACGGCCAGCTATTCCGACACCGGCGTACTGGGCCATGCCACGCTGGCGACCAAGGAAAAGGGCCGGCGGGCAGTGATGGAATCGGCCCGGCAGCTGGCGCGCTGGATCGAAGAGTTCGGGTCGACGCCGAAGCCGCCTCGCGGCGACCACCACGATCCCAAACCGACGATCACGATGCCCTGGAACCAGCCGGAACCGCCGACCCGAAGCGGCGACGTTCACGATTGAAACCCGCTCGCGGCGTGTCAACGGCAGGGGCTCCTGAAGACCCCGTTCTCGAGATCCGCTTCGCCAAAGGGCAAGAGTCCACTGGAGTCAGGGAACCATCGTGGTTCGGATCTTCGACAATTGGCCCCTGTACTGACCATAAAGATCGTTCGGAGTGTCCGAAATCGGACAGTTTGTCCCGATTTCGGACACTTCCGACGGACTCCCGATGAAGTCAGTCACGAGCCGACGCGTGGCTCTTCAGCGTTATGGATGAGTCACATGGACTCATGGATGTTCTGCCATGGCCCTTTTCATTGGCCATTGAAACACGCCCCTACGATTCGTATCGCTCGTCCGACTTCGGCTCGCCGCGAACATCCATAACCATCATGCGGAGAATGCCTAATTCTCGGAGCCGTTCTCTGTCGGACTGAACAATCCGCCGACCTTCATCGGTCTCGGGCTCGAGCCTCGCCCTATCCTCTGCCGTCGTTTCCTCAACCCCGGTCCAATCGAAATCCCGTCTGGTGTTTTCATTGAGGTCATCGATCATAGGGGCGTTCCAACCCGAGGACTCCGATGGAACCGCTGCCTGACCGTCCGCCACGACCGGCACAAGGCTGCGTCCGGCGGATCTTCTCCTTGCGCCACCTGCAAATGAAACTCTGCATATCCTGACCCGGACAGCAACCCGATCCATTTCCAGACATACGTGCAACCGATCCTGCCACGCGCGCCTCTTGATCTTCGGGTACGGACTCGAAAATTCCGGGAACACCCGACATAGCCACCTTTGAATTCCCGAGAATCATAGCGCCATGGTTCACCGGTCCGGCCGAATCTCCAACGCCAATACGCCGTGGCGCTCACAGAAATCATTCACGTGCTGCGGAATGCTGTACGCCACAAGGCATGCATGAGGCAGTTCCGTTGAGTCCTAATCGCCAGCTCGCGGCGCGCGGTACTTGAGCGCTTGGTGAACCCCGATCCTGGTGGATTCTCCCCCGATCTCGATAATGATGCGCGAACCGTCGCTCCATCAACTGGCTCCGCCATCGGTGCAACCGTCGTCCCGGACTCTCCCGGATCCGCCGCCGATTCGCATACGCCGGTGCTTGGCACTTCTGGTTCTGCCCCCTGCAATTCCGTCAGACATCGTTCCTACGAGCCTGTTATCAGTCCATTTTCGGACCGGCTCACGATTTGGCGTCCGTGCAGGCCGTGAAACACTAGCGTTGTTCTGGTAAACTCTGTGCCAATAAGATTGTGTTTCGTCTACTTTATAACATATTGTCAAACACGCATTTATAGTAGACCAACCTGCCTTTATCAGTCATTTCAGTGGGAAACGCAGGCTTGGTGCGGAGACGGCAGGTATGAAGCGAATCGTCGTTACCGGTGCCAAGGGGGGCACGGGCAGGAGCATCGTCAAGATCCTGCAGGCAGCCGGCGACGAGGTCGTGCCCATTGACCTCCTTCCCCCCGGACCCACCGATTTCCCCTACCTGCAGTTGGATCTGGTCAACGACTCGGGACTGAACGAAGCCATCGCCGGGGCCGACGGCCTGATCCACATGGGGAGCGTGCCTTGCGACGCGTTCTGGTCGCGCACCACGGTGTTCAAAAATGTCGTCAACGGCGGCTTCAACGTTCTCCAAGCTTGTGCCAACGCCGGCGTCAAGCAGGTCGTGATCGCGTCGAGCATGGAGGTCTACGGGGGCATGACGAAGGTGCGGAAGCTGCCGGTGACCGAGTCGTCGCCGTTGCGGGCCGACAACATCTATGCGTCCGGGAAGATTCTCCTGGAAAAGGTCGCTGCGGACTTCGCTCGCTGGTACGGAATGTCCATCGCGGCCTTCCGGCTGGGGCGGATCGTTTACGAAGACTCCTTTGAGGAGCGCTTCAAGGGACATCTGGAGACCCCGGCCCGGGGCACCGACGTGCTCTGGAACTACGTCGATGGCCGCGACGTCGCCACCGCCTGCCGGCTCTGGCTGGAGTCGGACATCGAGGGTTTTCATCCCTTCAACGTGGCGGCGCCCGACATCTATCTGGAGACCCCGGTGCAGAACCTCATCGCCGAGTTTCTGCCTGAGGTCAACGAGATCGGTGACGTGGTGGAGGGCAATGTCTGTCCCTACATGAGCACGGCCGTACGGGAAGCGCTGGGATGGACCATCGCTTACGACTGGCGTCGCATCCGCGACGAGGCCCGGTGAGGACTTGGTGGCAACGTTCACCGACACACGAGCCGCGTCCATTCAGGCCGCTCGTGTCGTACCCCGTGAAGGGACACGGCTCCAGTTTGTTCCCCGTCGAGATCGAGGGATGAGGAATGAAGGGTGAAGACGGAAGGCACCTGAACGCAGGGCCGGTGCGGCTCAAGCTTGCCAACGGCGAGCTCCGGTATCTGCGCGTCAACGGTCGCGAGGTATTGCGCCGGGTCTATTTCGCGGTCCGCGATGCGCGTTGGGATACGGTGCCCGCCAACTTCGAGAGCATCAACGTGCGGAGCGGAGCGGAAACGTTCACGGTCAAGCTCCGGGCACGCTGTCTCAATGAGATTGCGGACGTTGACTGGAACGGCCGGATCGAGGGGCGGGCCGACGGCTCCATCGCCTTTGACGTCGAGTGGGAGCGGCGCGCCGACTTGGAGTATCCGCGTATCGGAATTTGCGTGCTCTACGGAGCTGAGGCCTTCGCCGGCCGTGATTACGAGTCGATGCTTCCGGATGGCAGGCGGAATCACCAATCGTTTCCCCGCCTCATATCGCCGTACCAGTTCGCCAAAGGCTTCAATTCCCTCCAGACCACGACTCGGGAGCAGGTGCGCGTGACCGTAGCGGTTCCCGGCGCCCAGATGGACATGGAGGATCAGCGAAACTACGGCGACAGCTCCTACAAGGCCTTCGTCGAAGGCGCCGCGCTTCGCCGCCAGCGGCTCGAGATCGCGGTCGACACGTCGTCCGCCGAGGTCCTGAAAGAAGCTCCACCGGCGCCGCCCATCGTCATCGGCGGCCCCACCGAGGCACGGCTTCCGCGTCTGACCCGGACGAACCGGACGAGCGCCGAACACGAGTACACTCACTACAATCGCAACCGCGCTGACTTTGCCGATGCCCCCAGGATCGAGATCCCCTTCAATCCGGCGGTCCATCTCGACGACGACGACACGCTCATGGAGAACGTTCCCGCCATCGTCGACCAAGCGGCGACGATCCGGTCGTTCGCCCCGACTGCTGCCTTGCTGGCGGGTCCGGTGCTGTTCGACTCTCCATACCCGCGCCCGCGGCGCGACCCGCGCAACGGCACCGCCTTCTCGACTGCGTGGCTGGCCCGGTTCCTGAAGTTCGCCGCCCCGGCCGGAATCGTGGAAGCCGCCATCGCCCTGGCGGACGGCCCCTGGACGGCGTTGTATGAAGAGCTGTCAGCACTGTCCGGTCGCCGACTGCTCGACGCCGGCACCGACCCACATACCGGCGTGGACGTGCTGGCGGTGGACGGTCATGGCGCCTGGGTCATCAACAACCGGGCGGCGACCCGTCAGGTGACGATCAGACACCTCCATGGCGAACAGGAACTGGTCCTGGCGCCCTATGAGGTGGTTCCGCTTTCTTCGGCGAGCGGCTGACTCGACAGCCCGCAACAAAGATCCCGGCGGCGACCGCCGGCGCGTAGTCCTTATTCAGGATCGTTGTCGCCCGGAACGCGTCGTCGCGCGATCGGGGGGGACATGGCACTGGCCATTGGGACTTCATCGGACGCAGACCAAAGTGAAGCCGGCCTCCCGCCCCGAAGACGGCGCGGGGACCGCGCCATTGGAATGTGCTTGAACGCGAGGTTCTGCCGGATCTTGCGCTGAAAATTGCCCGGATCGAGGTGGGTGCCCCAGATCGTCTCGTATACCCTGCGGAGTTGGCTGATGGTGAATCGGGGCGGACAGAATTTGGTGGCGACCGCCGTATATTCCAGTTTGGAACGCAACCGCTCGACGGCGTCCTGCAGGATCCGTTCATGGTCGAAGGCCAGACGGATGCTTCCGCGCTGGATCTTCGCCAGCGGCACCAAGTCCGAGTTGGCGGCATCACCGCCGCCCTGCGGTTGTTCAAGCTCGGCACATGCAGCCCAATACGCCACCGTGATCACCCGCATGCGCGGGTCGCGTCCAGGAGCTCCATAGCTCCCGAGTTGTTCCAGATACGACCCACCCACGGAAACGTTCGTCTCTTCTTCCAGTTCTCGGGCCGCGGCGGTGTCCAGATCCTCGTCCGGCAGCACGAAGCCGCCCGGCAACGCCCAGGCCCCCAGGAACGGCTCTTGGCCCCGTTCGACCAGCACTACATGGAGAGCGTCGTTGCGGATCGTGAACACCACGACGTCCACCGTGACGGCCACACGGGCAAAGTCGTTGGGATTGTACGGAGGGGGGCTGCCCGGCCGCATCTCAAGAAAGATTGTACAGAGTTCTTGACGAATCTACAATATCTGTTATTGTATATAAGACAATAACCGTTTGGGCCGAATTTCGAGGAGGGCACCATAATGATTCCACACCTTTCCACCGCTGCGATCGGCGCACCCATCACCCGGCTTGGCGTTTCATTCTTCCCCATCTACCTGCCGGAGAATGAATTGCCGGAGATCAGAACGGGGCCCTCCTCGGAGCTCGTCGTCCGCGAGCTCGACGACGCGGCAGTGGAATCCTTGTTGGCGGTCAACCCGACCGACACGCCGGTTCTGATCGTCGAGGGAGAACACTTTCTTGGAGGCAAGCAGAACCGTGCCGTCAACATCACCGTGCTGGTTCCCCCCAGGACCGAACTCAAGATCCCCGTATCGTGCCTGGAGCGCGGACGGTGGGGCCGCGAGCGGTCCTACCACCGCGACGACGTGCACACTTCGCCGCGGGTCCGCAGACGGAGTCAAGAGGGCGTCGTTTCCTCCATGGGTAGGCACCGCTCTCGACGCGGCGATCAAGGCGCTGTCTGGCGCGAGGTCAACGACGAACTGCGCGCCAACCAGGCGCACTCCGACACGGCGGCAGCCGCCGACAGCGCCAGACAAGTCTATGGTCGCGACACGAGGCGCGCCGATGCTGCCCAAGGACTTGTGGAACTTGGTCCGCTTCCTCGGCAGTGCGGGATAGCCGTCTCCCATGGACCTTGGGTGACGGCTGTCGAACTGTTCGGCTCCCGAAGTCTACTTGCAGAGCATTGGGGAGCCCTCATCAGATCGCACCTGCTGGAATGCCCCACGGAATCCGGTCCTCCGTCGGTCGACCGAGCGTTATGGGTGATCCGGCGCTTCGGCGCCATGCAATCGCAGGAGGCCCCGGGTGTCGGGCTCGGAATCGACCTACGCGTGCGCGACGAGAAGAGAATCGGCCAAGCGTTGATGCTTGAGGAAATGCTCACGCACGGCAGCTTCTGGATGAGGAACGGCAGGAAAAGCTGAAGCAGGACAGGGGGACCTCATCCCAATGATCAGTAGGGGGACATTCTTGTCCCCCACTCTCCCAGAAGGAGGAAGAAACTCGATTCAGGGAGGAATTATGAACCACGCAATCGTAACTCTTGACGAAACTGGGTCCATGAGAGGTCAGCGACACAGAGTCGTGACCTCTTTGAACGAGTACGTCAAGCAACTACCCAAGAAGACTCGGCTCACAGTATTCAAATTCGACAGCCAACGCTGGACCAAGTTCTTCTGCGGATCGGTCAAGAAGTGGAAGCACATGAAGGAGACAGACTACCGCCCTGGAGCAATGACGCCCCTGTACGATGCCATCGCCAAGTCCATTGCTCACGCCGAGTCTGTCGCTTCCAATGGCGACAAGGTAATGGTCATGATCGACACCGACGGCTACGAGAACGCCTCTCGTGAGCATACTCAGGCGAGCTGCCTCACCCTGGTGTCCCAGAAAAAGAAGGCCGGGTGGGAGTTCTTGTTCATGTCGGCGGGTGTTGACCAAAAACAGGCGAACTTCTTTGGAGCGACTGGTAAGACGCTTGGGATGCGGGTCAACGCCGCCCCCTACGCCAGGCGCTCTGCCAACTACAGCAAGGCTTCGGTTCAGACGAGAACCTACTTTCGTGAGCCGGATCCGGACCCGCCCAAGAAAAAGAAGAAGGCAGGAGAGGTCTCTTCCTTCTTCTCTACGACTGAGACCAAGACCACTAATCGAGGAGGTTCGGGAAAAAACCAAGTCGATAGTTCGTAGGGATCGATTCCCCATTGATAAGGGGGAATGTCCGGATCGGATCAGCTTCGAGCCGTTCTCAGGAGTATCGTAGAATCACGATGACCGTCGATGCGTTTCGGCTCGCGGCTTGGGCGCCGGGACACCGTTCCATGGACGTTCCAGCGGGAGGGGGCCGAACGTATGGAATATGTGAACTTCGGAAAGGCCGGCATCAAGGTCAGCCGATTAGCCTTGGGCCTGGGATTCCGGGGCCAAGCGGACGAGGCGGAGGCGCAGGGGACCATTGAGCACGCCATCGCTCAGGGCATCAATCTGATCGATTGCGCGAATTCATATGGCCCGCTGGACCAGCGCGAGAGCGCGGGCCGGTCCGAGGTCATCCTGGGGAGGGCGCTCAAGGGAAAGCGGGACGATGTCGTCATCACCTCGAAGGTGGCCTCCCCCACCGGCGATGGACCGAATGATCGGGGATTGTCCAGGGGTCACATCCTGCGTGAGGTGGAGCGTTCCCTGACCCGCCTGGGTACCGATCATATCGATGTCTACCTGGCTCACGTCTTCGATGAATCCACGCCTCTCGAGGAGACGGTCCGCGCCTTGGACGACTTGGTGCGTTCCGGCAAGGTTCGGTACGCCGGCTGCTGTAACTTCACCGCTTGGCAGGTCTGCAAGGCCCTGTGGGTCGCCGATCGAATCAATGCGCCGCCTTTTATCTGCGTTC
This sequence comes from uncultured Acidobacteriota bacterium, assembly GCA_951812665.1. Taxonomy (GTDB): domain Bacteria; phylum Acidobacteriota; class UBA6911; order RPQK01; family JAJDTT01; genus JAJDTT01. Next base: position 14,380 of record CATOST010000007.1, on the reverse strand, counting down.
AGAATCCCTACCACCTGCTGAACCGGGATCTGGAGCGGGAGATGTTCGGACTGGTCAGAGATCAGGGATTGGGGGTCATGGTCTACAGTCCGCTGGCCATCGGGCTCCTCAGCGGAATCTATTCGCCGGGCCGTCCTGCCCCCTCCGGGTCCCTCTGGGCAACGGCCGGGTACCGGAGCAGGTTTCCCGCCGCCATGCAGGGGGTTTCCGGCGAAGTCGTCTCCACCGTCCTCGATCTCGCGAAAGAATTGGGCAAGACGCCGGCGCAACTGGCCATCGCCTGGGTGCTCTCACACCCCGAAGTCACCGCGGCCATCACCGGCGGGGATACGATCGCCCATCTGGACGACAGCCTGGGTTCGGTCGGTTGGAAGCTGGACGACTCGGTGCGGGAAAAACTGGATACGGTTTCAGCACCGCGAAACGTAGACCACCTTTGAGTCGGCAGCTCGCACCGAAACTCATCAGAATCTCTTCGAAAAACACAAGATGAAGAATCAATCAAACAACAGGTTCTCCGACCAACTCTACTTCAACCATGTTCGTGATGCACTCTGGCGTCGTCCGAGTCAGGCTTCTGTGATGATCGGGAGTGGATTCTCCCGGTATGCCAACAGAGTTCGTCCTGACGCGGGCGAAATACCTTTGTGGTCTGACTTAGCGGACGCGCTGTCGACGAGTCTCTCAGTTTCGCGTGACGACCCTAACCGCGATGTGGGTGGGCAACGGGAACGATCACCCCACAGCGCATTAGATCTAGCACAGGAATATAGGCGCTCCTTCGGACGGGCGCGTCTCCACCAGTTCCTGATTGAGTCGGTCAACGACGAGGACTATAGGCCGGGCGAGCTTCATCGAAGGCTCTTGAAGCTGCCATGGAAAGATGTTTTTACGACCAACTGGGACACCCTATTGGAGCGGTGTCTTCCGGTACCTGAGCAGTCGTACTCCCTGGTGACTTCGGCGGATCACCTGCCGATTAGCGCACCGCCTCGGATCGTAAAGCTGCATGGATCTTTCCCGGGAGCCTTCCCACTCACTGTCACCAAGGATGACTATAGAAGCTATCCGAGTAAATTTGCTCCGTTCGTCAACACCGTGCAACAGGCAATGATGGAGTCAGTAGTACTGTTGCTAGGTTTCTCGGGGCGGGATCCAAACTTCCGGAGGTGGTTGGGCTGGGTGAAAGATAACCTGGGTGAAGCTGCCCCAAGGATCTACCTAGCTGGTTGGCTCGGTCTAAGCGAGCATCGTGGGGAAGAGTTAAGGAAGAAGAACGTCGTCCCGATCGATCTTGCTCGGCACCCAAAGGCTTCGATCTGGCCCGAGCCCCAAAGACGATCTAAAGCGATGGAGTGGGTCATCCTGTCATTGGAACAAGGAAGACCCTATCCTGCGGAAGACTGGCCGAGCCACGTGGAGCCCAACCGACCTAGTGTCCCCGCAGATCTTCATCCGGTTCAGTCGGTTCTGGCTAGACGCCCTCAGGAGGAACTATGGAATACAGCTCCAGGAGAGCCACACGAACCAGAATACTTGGAGAAAATCAGAGAAGTTCTCCGCGTATGGCGTCACAATCGGAACTGTTATCCATCCTGGTCTTTTATGCCCTTCAGGGTAGCACGAATATTAGACTCATACACCAATGATTGGGAGCCTTCGATCCTCGCTGTCTTGCCATACCTTGACAACCCCCTCGAGCGTCTTGACGCTGTCGCGGAACTCGCTTGGCGGAGTGAGATGCAACTCTATCCGCTGTTCGAGAATCTTGAGGCGGCCGTGGCCGGTGTCCTAAAGGAATTTGACTGTCGGCATCGACTTGTGGGTGGCGAGGAAGCGGAAGACGTGGATTGGCGGCACGTTCGGCGTCAATGGCGAACGCTAGCCGGGACCCTCGTAACAACCGCCCGATTCGACTTCGATCGCAAGAAGTTCAAACACTGGATCGACCAACTGGCTCCCTTTATTGAGGAAGATGTCGCTCAGCGTGTGCGGCACGAGAAGTGTTTGTGGGCATTGAATCATCACGATTACGCTCAACTCAACGGTCTAGTCGATGAGTGGCAGCCACGGGCGGCAGATCCCAACTGGTTGTTGCGGAAAGCAGCACTGTGTTCAGAACTGGGCCGCACCGAAGAAGCAAGGAAACTCGCGCTCGTCGTACTGGAGTCGGCACGAAGGTGGTCCAATAGTCCAGCGAGTCTATCCGGCGTCTCGTGCGAGGCATGGGCTCTGTGGCTTGCCCACGCGAGCGACGAGGACTCTGAGGATTCTGTATCGAGGTTGTATGAGTTGGAGTCGAGGTTTCGCGAGTTGGCGCAGTATAGGTGCGATCCGCGAGCGGAGTTTCGGGCCCACGAGACCGCGGTCATCGGGAATCGTTCGGAAGAGGAGCACAAACCGTTCGATCTCGGAATGACGATCCGGAAGGGTTGGGCAATTAACAACTCGGCCACTTTTCGGGCTCGGGCCTCTCTGCGCGCTATTCGGTTCGTCGAGTTAGCCGGATCGCCTAGTGTCGTCTGCGGTGGTCTTCTGCGCCACGCAGCGGAGTCGCTCCAGAATTTCAGCCCGGAATGGACAGCCGCGCTTACCGTGCGCTCCACACATGGAAGCATTAATCGACGGTTCTCAAAGACCCTGTCGCGCTGGCGCGTCGCCTTCATGCCGCCTGAGCTTGCCCGTTCGTTGGCGGATTCCCAGCGCCGTGTGGTCGAGTATGCGCTTGATAACTTTGGGAACGACAGAGGGGCCTTTCAGACGCCGTGGATCTGGCGTCACCGCCTTGAGGGCGCGATAGAAGCATTGTCCCGTTTCATTCTCCGCTTGGAACCCGCGGAAATCCAGCGCGTACTGGAACTGGCACGATCCCTCTACATTAATACCCGCATTCGCTCGGACATTCTCTTCGCCAAACCCGTGGCCAATCTCATACGCAGATCGTGGGAAGCTCTCCCCGCATCTCTCAAGGCGCAACATGCAGTGGACCTTCTCAGCCTGCCGATCGTCGGCGTCGACGGATTCACTGTCCAGAGTGAGTACGCCTTCGAGGATCCCAGTTCCATCATCGGCTCAGTGATTATAGGTACAGACTACCCTGCACCGACCCGGTCCGAAGGTAATGAGAGTACATGGGTGGAAATAGTTCGCCTCGTTGACAGAGGACTACAAATCGGGGGTTCGGCGCGAAAGCGAGCTGCGTGGCGGCTAGCCATTCTGGCGCGATGGCGAGGGTTGAGCTCGGACGAGCAACAGCGGCTTGCAGACTCGCTGTGGGACTTTGGTGTGGATAGCGATGGTTTGCCGCGGGAGACGGATCTGCATCCCTGGGTGTTCCTGACGCTGCCCGAGCAGCAGCGCGGAAACGCGGAGAATCGGCTACGCGCAGCATGGCTTCGATCCGTTAGCTGGAAGGGCGAAAACAGTGAGGCACTGGAGAAAGTTCTTGGCGGCGCGGGGGCCGCGATGGAGCGCTTACCGAAGCGCGGACACGTGCTCACGCTTAAGAACGCCGAAGTGTCATCTCTCAGGCGAGCGGTTGAGCGTTGGGTAGAGAACGGACCCTCGATAATTCCCCCCGGGGACTACGAGAGGGAGAACCTGTGGCGACAAACCGTAGTAAACATATCGAGCCTGCTCCTCAAACTTGAAGTGAGCCGTGGCGCGGCGCAGAAGTTGCTCGAGATGGTGCGGAAGCTGAGCGCGGGTCGGACGCCCATGTACGAGCTGCTGCCGGGCATCGTGAAGTCGGATCGAAAGCTGGCCAACCCCGCCGCTGGCCTGCTGCGGATTGGGCTCGGCGGATCCACGCCCGCGCAACGGGAACAGGCAGCGAGTGCGTTCGATGGTCTGTATCGGTGGTTTAGGGCTTCAACGGTCAACGACTCCAGTCTGCCCCGGCCTCCTGCCGAACTGGTGTTCGAGGTCGGGGTGATCATCGCGGCCCAAAGGTGGTCCGTCCTCCCCCACGCGCTTCGGATCGCCGCGTGGGTGTTTGAAGATGGAACCATAGAATACCGAAAACTGTTGCACCCACCCGTCCTTCAAGGTCTCGAATATCTGCGGCGGGCGCTTGTCTTCCGCAAAGTTACTTCTCCGCATCCTTTCATCGAACAATTTGAAATGAACGAAGATGATGTCGACATACCTTGGCTTCGTTGGCTTTGTGTCCGATTGGCGGTCGCGATGGACTCTGCGGGATACGGAAACGAAGCAGTCGTCGCAGGTTGGCTGGAGGAGGCTGAGACAGATCCTTTGCCGGAGTTACGGTTCACGGTGGACAATTGGCGCGACCGTAGATTTTCGGGGAGCCATCCAGAGTCAGAAGCAGCAGAGCGAATCAAAGGTGACGATGGCAAGCATTAATTCCCTGGGTCCAGGTGACGCAATCTGTGGATTTCCATCGAGAAACGTCAATAGTGAAGAGTTCGCTTATGGGTACGGATGACGGCTGTTCGGGATCGACTTATGGTCAGGGATGGCTTCTACGAAAAAGCGCCTTTCAACGGCGTACGAGAATTGCAGGCTACACCAGTGGCGAAGACCCGTCCTTGAGGACGAAGGGGTTGGTGCCCAGCGGCCTGTGGGGCCGGTTCTTTATCATCTCCATGTCGAGTTCCACTCCGAGCCCCGGACGTTTCCCCAGCTCGTCCAGGTCGACGTAGCCTCGGACGATGGGGACCGCGACCTTCTGCACGTCCTCGAACCAGGGGCGCAGCCGGCAGTGCTCCAACAGGACGAAGTTCGGCATGGCCGCGGCTGCGTGGGCGGCGGCTGCCAGGGCCACCGGACCGTACGGATTGTGGGGAGCGATCTGGATCCCGTAGACCTCCGCGTAGTGAGCGATCTTCATCAGCTCGCTGATCCCGCCGGCGTGGCAGATGTCCGCCTGGCAGACGTCGATGGCCTGGTTTTCGAACCACTCTCGGAATGCCCAACGGGTGAAGAGGCGTTCTCCCACGGCGATCTTCACGTCGGGATAGGCGCGTTTTAACTGGAGCGTGGGATTGATTGTGTCCTGGTTCGTCGGTTCCTCGACGAAGTAGATGTCGACCTCGCGCAAACCCTGGATCAGGCGGGCTGCTGCGGTCGGGGAATAGACGCCGGCCGCATCGCACATCAGCGCCACGTCCGGGCCCGCGGCATCTCTCATTCGACGATAGTCATCGACGGCTCTTCTGACCTGCTCGATTTCATCGAAGGGTTGGGTCAATGGGCCGAATCCGGACTTGAAGGCGTCGAACCCTTCCTCTTCGACGGCTTGGAGGATGTCTTCCTCCAGGGTGGCCTCCCCCTCGGCGAAGACATCGCGGATCCGGGCGTAGAGACGGACCCGGTCCCGTACACGCCCTCCCAGCAGCTCGTATACGGGCAGGCCGGTTGCCTTGCCTTTGAGGTCCCACAGCGCCTGATCGATCCCGCTCATGGCGCTGGTGTGAACGACGCCCATCCTCCACCAGAAATGGCGGAAGCCCAGGGTCCAGATGCGTCCGATTTCCAAGGGGTTCATCCCCAGGAGCCGAGGGCGGAGTTCCGTCTCGATCTGGGCTTGGACTGCGAGCTCGCAGTACTCGGTGGTCGCCTCTCCGATTCCGGTGAGACCCTCATCGGTGCGAATCTCGACGAAGATCCAATTCCGGCGCGGAGTCCGGCCGTCCGGGTCTGGGATTTCCATCACGTGTGCGATGATGTCTGTGATTTTCATTCGACTAATTCCTCGGCAGAATGGCAGACTGTCATATCGTCCCTTGGGGAGGGACTTGTCAACGCTTCGTCGGCGCCATTGTCTCTTCGAGCCGTGAGTCCGGAGTGCGGCGGCAAGAAAACCGCCGCTCCCAGTCGGCGACAAGAAAGTCGCCGCTCCCGGTCGGCGGCAAGAAAGCCGCCGCTCCCGGTCGTCTCAATTCGCGATTCTCTCCAGAGCGGCGCTCTTCTCCAGCAACGGCCGGTAGCCATATTCGTTGACGATGGCGATGACACCCCGATCGGTGCGGTTGCGGGCAACCCGGGCATAGGATTCCAGCGCACTTCCCAGAGCCTCGAGAGCTTCCCGCACCTGGCGCAACGCCTCTTCCGTTTGGCCGGACGACTCCGCCGTCGCGGCTCGGCGAATCGCTACCACGGCGTTGACGTAATCGACCGCGAACTCCAATCTTCCGATCCAGAACCCCGGCAGCGGTCGGCCTGCCCCCGTGGCTTTCTGATGGGCTCGGCGCGCGGCCTCCAGGCCTCTCTGGTAGTGATTCCGGACTTGGGACAGATATTCCGGTATCGGTCCCGGCCGTCTCCAATGCTTCATCATCAGGCCCGGGACCGGGAATCCGAATCCATAGTCGCTTTGCTCGAAGGCGGTGGTCGCCGCTTCGACCTCCCGGAACGCTTCCAGCAGAGACACGCCGCACCCCTGACCGCAGACCCCCTGAAGGAAGTCGGCGGCGACGGCATCGGGCGTCGCCTCGGCGTCCCAACCCGCTCTCGACAGGTATGCGAGCACCCAGTCGTGGTCGGCGGGGAAACGCTCGCGGGCGACGAAGCCGGCCCAGCCCTTTCGGAGCTCCTTGACCAGTTCATGGACGGCCGAAATCGTGATCTGAGGCATCACCCCGACGTTGTCATCGTCCAGGGTGAGATGCAGAACGCCCGCGACCTCCGCCGTGGGAAAGGTGTCGAAGATCTCCCGGCGCTTCAGGACATGGGTCTGGAAATTGTCCGGCATCAGGCCGACTTCGGTGCCGGGCTGAAGAATCCTGCCCAGCAGTGGCCAGAGCTCCTCCGCCATGCCCCAGAACATGATCCGCTTGGGGGCGCCCGAAGAGGCTTGGAGCGGGCCCAAACTCTCCAGCAGGTGATCGTAGAAGACGAGACTGGCGAGATCGCCCTTGACCTCGTCGAGGGACTTCTTCCAGCCTTCCGGCCCTCGAAACCACTTGCGGTTGCGCCCTGCCTCCAGTGCGTCCGCGAGGGAGAGGACGCCGCTCAGGCCGTACTTGGCGTCCAGCACCTTCCAGGCGTCCTCGTAGACCGAGGTCCACTGCCGCCACTCGGGAATGCTGATGGTAATCAGGTCCGTCTCCGGATAAGTCTCGATGATCGTCTTCAGCACGGCGGTGCACAGATCACGGTAGTGGGGGTCGTCCACCGGCGTCGAGGCGCCCGGAACCACCATCAACTGACCGAGTTGCCGGACCTTCTGGGCGTCCTTCAGCAGGGGGGCGAATTCCGGAGGGAACTGCGTGATGTCCGCATAGTTGTTGGTTTCCAGTCCCCGCCGGTGGGCATGCTCGATCAGGTTGTGGACCTGCCGCTCGCCGGCGGCCACGAGTTCCTGGTAGCTCCCGTCCTCGGGCAGGTCCGGGTTCCAGAACTTCTTGGAGTCCCCGAATAGTTCCCGGCCCACCATGTCCGGCGTGATCGGGTAGTGGTAGTCGTACCAGAGCCACGCGGACCGGCGCTCGATCCCTTTGGACTCCCAGTGCAGGTAGGGCTGATATCCGAAGGGGTAGATGTTGACCCGGCTGAACTTCATTTTGGCCAACTGGTTGAGCAGTACCCGAAAATCGGCGATCCCCCAGGCTTCCCCGCTGCAGGCGAAATCCTGAATCGTGGGGTGGGCGCGAATGCGGAAGACCGGCTCCATCGATACGTCCAGATCCGGAAGCTGGAATTCCTCCCTCATCTCCGGCAGTACGTCCCGGTCGGTGAGGTAGCGCACTCCCCAACGCTCCACCAACTCGTAGACCGCCCACAACGTGGCCCGAGGGCTGCCACCTCCGACGACCAGCGCCGGCCGTTCTTCCCAGCGGGTCCTTTTCAGGACCAGGCCCTGACCCGTGACCTTCCCGAAACCGCTCTCGCCCAGCGTCTGCCGGACTGCCGAATTCGTTTCAGGACTGCCGATGAGAAACACGGCGTCTGCGCCGGCGCTGACCTGCCGGTGGGGATGAGCTTGGATTCCGTAGAGCTTTGCCAGGTAGTCGCAAAGCTCCTGCGCCGCGAACCGCTCCAACTCCGGCGCCGCGCTGCCCACGATCACGTCCACGCCGGGGGAATCCTGGGCCGACAAAGGGGCCGGCCCGAAACCAAGGATCAGGGCCGCACCCGCCAGCACGGTGGGAGCGATCCGAAACGACAGACCGTTGCACCGACCGAATGCCCTTCTCATTCCGCAGCCTCCTCAATTGCCCAGTTCGGTCCGTTTGCGTTGGAGCGCCCGGTAGCCAAACTCGTTCATTACCGCGATGGCCCCCAGATCGGTGCGGTTGCGAGCCACCCGGACGTACGCTTCCAGCCCGCCGCGCAGGAAGCTCAGGGCTTCATCGGCGTGCTTCGCGGCTTCCGCGCGCTTCCCGGCGGCTTCGACCGTGGCGCCTCGGCCCATGGCCTCGACCGCATTGGCGTAGCCCAGTGCGAACTCTATCCGCCCCACCCAGAAATCGGGGTACCAACTCCCTTCCGGACGGGATTTCTCCAGGGCCCGGCGAGCCGCCTCCAAGGCCTGCACATAGTCCTGCTGCAGCTCGACCAGGTATGCGGGCTTGGGTTCCGCGTTCCAGAACTTCATCATCATTCCCGGCACGTAGAAGGAGAAATTGATCTTGTTCGTCGCCAGATTGAGGGTCGCCGACTCCACCAGGTGCAGGGCGGCCAGCATGTCCTCGACGGATGCCTCGCCGCAGACCGTACGGATCAGGTCTCTGGCCACGGCGTCCGGCTCTGCCTCCGAGTTCCAGCCGGCCTCGGCGAGATAGGCCAGCACGGCGTCATGATCGGCCGGAAACCGCTCCCGAGCCGCAAACCCGGTCCAACCGTGCCGGCGGAGCTGGGTCATGAATTCGTGGAGAACGGTCGGTCGGAGCTGGGGCACCAGTCCGACCACGTCGTCGTCCAGCGTCACGTGCATGATCCCCGGGATCTTCCGAGTGTTGAGAGTCCCCAGGACTTCGGCGCGGGGCAGAAAATGTTCCGGCTGGTTTTCCGGGTGCGCACCCACCTCCCATCCACTGGGCAGAATCCGGTCCAGAAGGGGATACAACTCCTCGGCCGGCTCCATGTAGACGAACTGGATATCGGGCCGCTGGGTGTCCCGCAGCACTCCACCGTCCAGGAGCAGCCGGTCGTAGAAGAAGAGAGAGGCGATGTCGGCCTTGGCCTGGTCCAGGCCCCGCTTTCCCGGCCAGCGCCTCGATCCCTTGCGGTTCTCGGCGGCGGCGAGGATGTCGTCGAGCGAGCGCACTTGGCTGATCCCGTACTTGGCGTCCAACTCCCGCCAGGCCCGTTCGTACTGCCCCAGCCACTGGCGCTTCTCCGGCATCGCCACCATGATGCGATCCACTTCCGGGTAGGTGTCGACCGTTGCCTGCAGGACGGCGGCGGACAACTCGGAGAGGCTGGAGTCGTCGATGGGAGTATCGAAACCAGGATGGACGGTCAGCTGGCCGGACCTCCCCGCTCCTTTCAGCAGGGGCGCAAATTCCGGGGGGAAATCGATCGTCGGTGCGAAGATGTCGCACTCCATCCCCCGCCGGTGAGCGTACTCGATCAGGTTGTGGACCTGCCGCTCGCCGGCAGCCATCAACTCGTCGTAACTGCCCCCCAGAGGAAGATCCGGATTCCAGAACTCGGCAGCGTCTTCGAACAGCTCCCTCCCGATCATGTCCGGGGTGATGGGAAAGTGTTGTTCGTACCAGAGGGAGGCGGACCTTCGCTGGATGCCCTTGTGCTCCCACTGGAGATAGGGTTGGTATCCGAATGGGTAGACGTTCATCCGGGTGAACTTCAGTTTGGCGAGCTGGTCGATCAGAACCCGAAAATCGGCCATTCCCCAGGCTTCACCGCTGGGAGCGAAATCCTGGAGGGTGGGATGGGCTCGAATCCGGAAGACCGGTTCCATCAGCACGTCCAGATCGGGGACTTGGAATTCCCGCCGCTCCTGCGGCAACGCGTCCCGGTCGGTGAGGTAGCGCACGCCCCAGCGCTCCACCAACTCATAGACGGCCCACAACGTCGCCCGCGGACTGCCGCCTCCCACCACCAGCGCCGGGGTTCCGTCCCACCGGGTCCGCTTCAGCACCAGGCCTTGATCCGTGATCTCCCCGAAACCACCCTCTCCCAGCGCCTGCCGCACCGCTGCATTCGTTTCAGGACGACCGACCAGAAACACCGCTTCTCCGTCCGCGGTGGCATGCCTGCTCGGATGGGCCTGGATTCCGTACAGCTTTGACAAGTAGTCGCAGAGCTCCCGGGCCGCAAAGCGCTCCAGTTCCGGCGCGGCGCTGCCCACCAGAACGTCCACCCGGGCGGGGGCCGTCGAACAACCCCAGCCCGCCAACAACAAAACGACGGCGCAGTACTTGAGTCTCATGCCCTCCACCCCTCTCTTCCGTCGTCTCTCACTCCTCAACTCACTGTCCATCCTCGACCAGACGGGTCAATTCGGCGATCTTGGCCTTCAAGGGCCGATAGGCAAACTCGCCCAGCATGGCGATGGCTCCCCGGTCGGTCTGGCTGCGGGCGATCCGGGCGTATGCTTCCAATCCCCGGCGCAGGCTTCCCAGCCCCTCCTCGGCATGCTTCAGGGCGCTCGAATAATCGTTGACCATTTCGGCTGCACCGGCCTGGTGGACGTTTCGGACCGTATCCGTGTACCCGACGGCGAATTCGAAACGGCCCCGCCAGAAATCCAGGTAGCTACGTCCTGCGGGAGTCGATTTCACCTGTGCTCGACGGACGGCACTCAGGGCCCGTTCATAGCCGCTCCGGACCGCCGCCAGGTAGGTGGGCACCGGCCCCGGCCGCCAATACTTCATCAGCGTTCCCGGCCTTTCCTTGGAGAAGTTGCGGTTGGCGTCGGCCAAGAGCGTCGTCACCCACTCGATCTCATGGAATCCGTCGAGCATCTCTTCCGCGCACTCGGGTCCGCAGACGGCGGCAAGCTGGTCGCGGGCCACCTCGTCCGGACGGACGTCCTCATGCCACGCCGCGCGGGACAGGTAGGCGAGAGGCCAATCGTGATCGAACGGGAACCGCTCGCGGGCGGTGAAGCCGGCCCAGCGGTTGCGCTTCAGAACCTGGACGATGCGGGAAAGCCACTTGGGCGTCAGTTGGGGCACCATTCCGAGGTTGTCGTCATCGATGGTGAGGTCCAGAACCCCCGGGTTCTGCGCCGGAAGTTCCTTCAGGACCTCGATCCGCCGCAGGAGGCGGACCGGCTGATTGGAGGGCATGACGCCAATTTCCCACCCGGCAGGAAGAATGCGATCCACAATCGGAAACAGCTCCTCGGACACACCCCAGTACATGAACTTCATGTCCGGCCGCCGCGTGGTTTCCAGCACACCGGAATCCTTCAGCAGACGTTCGTAGAAATAGAGGCTGGCGATGTCGCCCTTGATCTCGTTCATCACCCGCTCCCGGCCGACCTCGGAGCCCCGGCGACGTGCCGCCGCCGTAAAGATCTCATCCAACGAACGGACCCGGCTGATCCCGTGCCTGGCGTCCAGCGCCTTCCAGGCCCGTTCGTACTCACCGGTCCACTGCCGCACCTCAGGCATCCAGACCGTGATGTAGTCGGCCTCCGGATAGGTGTCGATAGTCGCCTTGAGGGTGGTCAGGGCCAGTTCCGCCAGTTGGGGATCATCCAGCGGAGTCTCGGCTCCCGGGACGATGGTCAGGCCGCTGCGGATGCCGCTCCTTTCGGCGCCCTTGAGCAGAGGAGCGAACTCGGGGGTGAAGTCCGTGGTCGGAGCCGAGACCGCCACCTCCATCCCGCGGCTCTTCGCGTGTAAGACCAGCGCCCGCCCCAACTTCAGCCCGGCTTCGATGAAGCGCTCGTAGCTCGAATTCAGGGGGAGATCGGGATTCCAGAACTCGGTGGCGTCGCCGAACAGTTCCCTTCCCGGCATGTCGGGAGTGATGGGGTAGTGGTAGTCGTACCAGAGCCACGCCGATTTTCGTTGGATGCCCTTCAGCTCATAGTGCAGATAGGGTTGCCAGCCGTAGGCATAGAAGTTGATGCGGGAGAACTTCAGCTTGGCCAGTTGATCGATCAGGCGGAAAAAGTCCGCGGCCGCCCAGGACTCGCCGCTGGAGGCGAAATCCTGGATCGTGGGATGGGCCCGCACCCGCAGGATCGGCTCCATGACGACGTCCAATTCAGGGAGGTCCAGTTCCGTCCTTGCCGGCAAGACGTCACCCCGGACCAGATAGCGGACCCCCCAACGCTCGGCCAATTCGTACACCGCCCAGAGCGTGGCGCGGGGGCTTCCTCCACCGACGATCAGCGCCGGGCGTCCCCCGGAGGTGACGCTCCGCAGCACGATCCCCTGATCGCTCACTTCGGGGAACGCGGTCCTCGGGATGGCTGAATTGGTCGAGGGATTTCCCACCAGAAAGGTGGTCCGGGAGGACTCGGTCCACTGCCGGACCGGCGTGGCCTTCAGGTCGAAGAGCTTCTCCAGATAACCGCACAGTTCACGGGCTGCGAACTGCTCGAGTTGCGGGGCGGAACCACCGGTGACCACGCTCACCGGCGCCTGGGACCGACCCGATGCCCAAGCCGGAGCGCTACCGGGCCAGAGCATCCAGAGCGCCAGCAGGAGACGACCCACTGGTGGGAATCTACCTCTTCGATGGTGTCCCGAAATGCCCGTCACTGCGTGCAAATATTGGATTCGCTCACTCCCGGAAATCGATCCCGTAAAGGCGAGCCTGGTGGATGTAGAAGCGCAGTTGTGCGTCTCCCACGGGGCAGCGATCTCCCCCTTTCCACCGGATCGCGGCCGCGCGGTGGTCGCCGCGAATCGGGCTACAGTCGGAGCGGCTGAAATCGGCGACGGGCTTCCCCCCGGAAACCAGCTCGGCCTCCAGCTTTCCTTCCCCCACGGTGACGGCATTCACCACCACTTGGTGCCCGTGCGGGACCGCGGCCCGGGTCAACAGGTCGCCCGTGGAGTAGCCGCCGGCGGCGGTGACCGCGGCCCACAGCCGTCCCACCTCCCAGGAGGCTCGGCCGATGCCGCCGGTGAACCAGAGGAGGCCCGCAACCGGACTGCGGGTGTCCTTACCCAGGGCGAGAGGCTGCCAGTAGTGCGGCCACTCGGGTAGCTCGGCCTGGCGCATCCTCTCGGCGGGTTCGGTGCTCATGTAGTCGTTGTGCAGACCCTCGCAACCGCAGTAGTAGAGATAGATCCTTCCTCCATGGTGCACCATGGGATGCATCGGCCAGGTCATCCCGCCACCGAAGTCTCCCAGGGCCCCCAGCGGCACGCAGGCCCTCCGGTCGGGGCGCCACCAGGACTTGCCGTCACGCGAGGCGGCGAACTGGAGGTCCACCGTCTGGTTCCAGGTGTGATAGACGGTGGCCAGTCCGACGAATCCGTTCCGTTGGGCCAGCGGCGACAACTCCATGAACTGGGTGTCGTTGGGATCCTGCCAGTCCGGCGTCAGCGCCAGTTCGGACGCGGACCAGTCGGAACCGGTCCGGCCGGTCCTCCGCATGATGACCCGGCACACGCCGACCGCCACGTCGTAGGGAGACAACCCTCCCGGAAAGGCGGGAATAGCGCTCTTGTGGTAGGCAGCATAGGAACCGTCCGCCAGTTGCGAAACCCAACCGCCGTCGGCAGTGTCGAAACCGGCCGATTCCCACGGTTCCCAGCGTTTGCCGTCGGCAGACCGGTAACGATAGAGGCCGGGACTGAAGGCCCCCTCCCCCTTCTGGTGGGCGTCCTGGCCGGCGGGGACTGAAAAGCCCTTCACCACGCGGTAGGGACAGTACCAGCCCGGAAGCCGCAGGATGAACATCTCGTACCTTCGATCGGGCGGCGCGTCGGGATGGACGATCACGGAAGCGTTGTGGGCCGGACCTCCCGACTTGAGGTCGATCAGGATATTGGTCCGTTGCTGCCCCTGGTAGGAGCAGATGTCCAGTTCGGGTTTGACCCAGTTCACCCCGTCAGTCGACTCGGCGTAGGCCAGACGCCGCTCGGCCGAGGCGTTGTAGGGATGCTTCGGGACGGCCGTGTACCAGGCCTTCCAGAGCCCGTCCGTGGGGTCGATCATCACCGTGCCGTGACTCATGGCGCAGGCGTTCTCCCAGGGCAGCTCCGGCTCGATGAGCGGATTGGCCGGCTCTTCCTGCGCCAGTTCCACCCGCCAGGCGATGTTGTGCTTCTCGACGAAGTCCTCTCCCATCAGGAAGGAAAACTGTTCATCCGCGTTCGGAACGTAGGGCATGGGAGGTTCGTTTCCGTGGGTCACAACTTCCTCCTCAATCCTGGTCTTTGGAGACGGTCCCGATTCCGCCGGCGTGCATCGAACCTACTCCTTCTTCCTCTTCTCGAAGTACTCTTTCTGGATCTGCTTCTCACGCGTCGGGCGCCAC
>CATOST010000006.1 GCA_951812665.1 uncultured Acidobacteriota bacterium | reverse complement strand
CCCTGGTAGCCGCTCATGTTCCGCACCGGCCCCCAGGGCCAGTGGAGTCCGTCGGGGGAGCGCAGGAGGATCTGCTTGAAGGTCCCCCGGTCGGACCCGTAAAGCATCTTCGCGCTGGCGCAGATGTTCCCCTCGCCTGGCCGGGCCAGAGGGTCCAGGAACACGAAGAAGGACCGCTTCGGCGTGACGATGTTGTTCCGCGTCGAGCCTCGATATTCCGCCAGACCCAGTACCGGCTGCTCCCACCGAAGGCCGTCGCGGCTCACGGCGTAGCACATGCTCATCTGGTTGTCCTCGCTGTTGTTGGCCCGGTACCAGGTTCGGAACAATTGCAGCCGGGGATCATAGAGGGTTCCGAACTGTTGCATGGAGCCGGCTTCCCAGTCGCCCTTGGCCGTCAGCAGCGGGTTGCCCGGGTAGCGCTCAGGTTGGTTCACGACCCGTTCGATCCCCTCCATTCGAGCCAGCAGAAAATCATCCAGGAACAGCTCCTTGCCGTTGCCGATCAGGATGGCGGGATCGGGCTCGAAACGGCGCGGCGCCGTGGAAAGGCGGACCTCATCGATCAGGCCGTCGAAGAAGCCGGTTTGGGCGTCCGGCCCGGGACCGCCGACACACAGGATGGAGCCGTCGCTTCCGGGCTCGCCCACCCCCTGGCGCTCTGCCAGTTCCATCCGCCGAAACGGACCGGACCGGCGGCCGTTGAGATAAATGCCCACGTTGCCCCTGTCGCAGACCACGGCCACGTGGGTCCAGCGGCCGATGGCGACTGGCTTCTCGCTCTCCATGTAAAAACGGTGGAGGCCGGCTCCGCTGGCGAAACGCAACCGCCCTTGCCCGGTGATTTCCACCTTCCAGGAGGATGCGGGGACCCAGGTCGCCGAGTTGACCCCCGCCAGCATGACCTGCGCCTGCCGGGCCTGGGGAAGCATCCAGAACTCGATGGTGTAGCCCCTCTGGTTGTCCATGAGGACCACCGGCACTTCGACATCCGCGAAGCGGATGGGTGGACGCTTGCGGGTGTGACGGGTCAGATATTGCGGCTGGGGCAGAGAAACCAACAGACACTGGCGGAGACCTGGCCGACCTACGAACTTCAGAGCTCCACCGAAACGTCCCTGCTGGTGCCGGGCCTCCATCCGCACGTAGACGGGATCCACCAGCACCTTGTCGGCGACCGCTATTCCTTCGTCCGGCTCGTCCAGATGCAGCAGCAGGAACGTCTGCTCATCCTGCCGGGGCGGACGGTCCAGAGGCGTCGAGGCTAGCGCAGGCAGCACCACGGCCGCCGCCGCCAACACTCGTTGCAGGTGTCTGAACATGGGCGTCTCCTTTCTTCAGTACCTGTCCGGTCTTTCTCCCAATGCCGCAACGGCATTCAATGATCTGCCGTGATCGTCGCTGAAGATGACGTGGGACCGACTTGGTTGCCGTTTGTCGAATGACTCTCGATAGTTGGCCGGCAGGATGAGCCGGCCTTGGTGCCGGCCGTGCTGCAGTTGAATGCGGATGCCGGGGCCGAATGCGTAATGCTTCCAACCGGTTTTTTCGTCTGCGCCGTATATGTCTATCGGGTTCAACCAACTGTTTCCGTCGTCGTCGCTACGAAGGAGAAGGGGTCTTCCTCCCTGACGCCGGCCACGTGGGTCGAGGTAATCGCGATTGACTGCCAACCAGATGGAGCCCGTTTCCCGATCGACGACTGCCGTGGGATTGCCGTACTTGATCGGGGCGTCTCCGCCTTCCTCGATCACCAGCCGCGGCGCCAGCCAAGTCCTGCCGCCGTCTTCGCTGTGCCGCAGGAGCAGGTCGATATCCCCGTGGTCCGACAGGCTCGACTTGCGAGCCTCGCAGAAGACGATCAGCGAGCCCTGCGGCGAGACGCTCAGCGCCGGGATTCGATAAGCGTGGTAGCCACCCTGCCCGCCGACAAACAGATCGGTGGCGAACGGAGTTGCCGCCCTTGCCATCCTCACGGACGGACAAAAGGCGGCCAAGATGTGGAATGCAATCGCAGAAAATGACAAGAGCCGCTTCATCGAGCCTTATCTGCCGCGCCGCGCCAGCCAGGGACCGGGTTAAGAGGACCGCTCGCCTTTGAAGACAAGTCTTCATCGGAACCCTGCGGGGAGTCAAGCCTGGGTGGCGAAGACGGGCAGCGGCCCTGGCCCGCATTTCTCAGTACGCCGTGGAAAGGCGCTTTCTCCTAGCGGGTGCGAAACTCGCCCGGCAACTGTCGCTCCAGCCGGTAGCAGTCGGAGCGGTTCAAGGAGGTAACGAATTGGACTGAAGCACTCCGATGCCAAAGGGTCGCCTCGGGCGACTCAGCGAGTCCGCAGGCCGTAGCTTGAGCGAACGCTGCGCAGGCCTCGAAACGGGCAATGCGGAAGCCGACCCGCCTGAGATACGGGGAAGGCTGGCAGTGGCCGGGAAGCGAGCGACGTAAGCATCGGCCGGTTCCGCCGGGGTAGTGGCGGTGGCATGTGGACAAGAGGGAGAGGGTAGCAACACGGGAAGCCCCGCCGGTGGCGTGGCACGCGTCAACCGGGAACCCGCGAGGGCCAGCCTGGGCCGCCGGGGTGGCGGAGAGGCCCATAGCAGCCCGTGGCAAAAGTCGCCACGGCATTCGACCGTCCCTGCATCCCGGCGGACTGCGTTGCGATTCGGGCACATACTCCCGGTATGCACCCGAATCGCGCCTTGTCCGGCGGGCGCAGGAACGGTCTCGGTGCTCGCGGGACTTTCACCACGGACTGATAGTATTGGAGAAGCTGGGTAATGCCGATGGATCGAGGCCGCAGGCGCAGCCAGATCGGCGTCCCCCGGTCATTTCTTCCGGCCCTCAAGCCTTTCCAGGATGGTCCGAAACCTCTCGGAGATCCGCCGTTGCTCCTCGGTGCGTTGGGACACCTGGATGGGGTTGGCTTCCAGGCCGTCGGATTCGACGTCGTAGAGCTCTCCGTTGCCGTACAGCTTGTATTTCCGATCGCGAACGAACGTGAGTTGCGCGTACTTGTCCTTGTCCCATCCCGGCCTCGGTTCGAAGTGCATGAAGATCCAGTCGCGGCGATCCCCGTCCCGTCCCCATAGCCGATCCGCAAAACTGATGCCGTCGACCAGAGGCTGGCCTGGGAGCCGGATGCCCGCCAGCTCCGCCAGCGTCGGGTAGATATCGACCGAGTCGATGAGATCCTGTGAGACCGCGCCCGCCGGAACGGTGCCGGGCCAACTGGCGATCATCGGCACTCGAGTTCCGGCATCGGTCGTCTTTCCCTTTCCGCCCTGGATCGTCCGGTTTCCAAGCTGCGAAGAAATCATCCTGTGGGTGCCGTTGTCGGCATAGAACAGGACCAGAGTCTGTCGGCGCAGACCCAGCCGGTCCAGGTGGGCCACGATCCTTCCGACCAGCTTGTCCATGTAGGCGACCATGTCGGCAAAGTAGGCCGGGTCCGATTCGTGGCGCCGGGATTCCTGCTGCCATTGGGGGCTGTCCGGAGTGGGTACGAAGGGGCCGTGCGGGAGCGCCATGGGGTAGTAGACAAAGAACGGAAGGTCGCGGTTCCGCTCTGCGAAATCGTTGATGTAGTCCACGAAGAGATCCGGCCCGTAAGCCCCCGTCTGCGCCCGAACCAGCTTTCCATTGAGGTCATAGGTGGGATCCGCATACCGTGATCCCTTGTCCTCGGTATGCCAGGCATGCCAGAGCAGATACTCGTCAAATCCCGACTCGGCGCCCCGCATACCCGTTCCCCGTCTCTCCGCCGCACCGGGATAGTCCGCGGGATCATAGCTGTGCAGCTGCCATTTCCCGGAGATCAGCGTCCGGTAGCCCGCCTCCTGCATGAGATGGCCGAAGGTCCTCTCCCCTTTCGGCAGGATTCCGAAGCCCTGCCAGTAGCGGTGCTGGTAGCGGCCCGTCATCAACTGCACGCGGGTGTTCGTGCAGAGCGGCTGGGAATAGGCGTGGTCGAAACGAATCCCCTGACGGGCCAGGCGGTCCAGCATCGGCGTCGAGTAGGAGCGGCCACCGTAGGCACCCAGGGTCTCGTAGCCCAGATCGTCCGCCAGGATCAGGACGATGTTGGGGCGGGCCCGCCGGGAGCCGGTCTCCACCGTGCAGGCAAGGACCGACGCGGCGGTCAAGATGACGAGGAGGGTCAGGTGCTGGGTGTGCACGCAGGAGAACTGGCAGATCTTCGACGATCCTGTCAAGTCAAGCAGCGAACGGGGTCAGGAGACGAGTCATTTCCGCCATCTTGGTCATTCGTCCGGAGCATCATCGGCGTTCCTCCCCAAAGATCTATGGTTTCCGGAACCTTGAACCTGCATCAGCCCTGCGTGGTTTGCTTGAAAGTCAAGAGATCATCGCCGAACCTGGAGAGAGACCGAAAAGGGGACAGTCTGTTTCTTCCGTGTTTCTTCCGGGCGGTCCTCGACGCAGCCATGGGAGCGTTCCTGGTGATCTTCCCCGAGAAGGCGTCCGTGAGGTTTTCGGGGAAGGGCTCTCCTCGGCGGCGACGGCACGGAAGGTCTACGGAGTGGTTTTGGACAAGGACCAGTCGATCAATGCCGGACAGACGACGGCCCTGAGGATGGCCAGGATCCCAGGGAAGGGAGGCTTAAGGGGATGCTCATTTTCGATGGCGACTACCCGATGGCTTACAGTGCCCTGGAGTTGAACCGGGATCTGACCCTGACCGTCGAGGCGGTGCGCCGGGCCGACCCGGACTCGGGCAATCTGGTCCTGGCCACCCTGCCCGAGATGAGACGGGGTGGGATTGCGGGCGCGCTGGTCAAGGTGGTAGCTCGGATCGAAAGAGAAGGCAGTCCCCTCCGGGGCCACCGTAGTGGGGACTTGGCCCATGCCGCCGCCCGCGGTCACCTCGCCTTCTATCAGGTCCTGGCGGCCCGTGGAGAAATCCGGATTCTCGAGACCCGGTCCGAATTCAGCCGCCACATGGAGGAATGGACAGATGCGGCCGAAACGGCCGGACGAGCCGTGGGCGTGGTCCTGGGGATGGAGGGGGCCGATCCCATTCTCTGGCCCGAGCAGTTGTCCCAGTGGTGGGACTGGGGACTCCGAGTCGTGAGCCTGACCCACTACGGCCCCAGCAGTTACGCGCACGGGACGGGCTGTCCCGGAGGGTTGTTTCCACCGGCGCGGCCGTTGCTGGCGGAAATGGAGCGGACCGGAATGATCCTGGACCTGACCCACATCTCCGACGAGGGATTCTGGCAGTCTCTGAAACTGTTCCAGGGGCCGGTCCTGGCCAGCCACCAGAATTGCCGCGCTCTGGTCCCGGGGGAACGGCAGTTCTCGGACCACCAGCTACGAGCGGTCATCGAGCGGGGCGGAGTGATCGGGGTCTCGCTGGACACCTGGATGCTCCACCGCACCCAGAGGCTGGATTGGGCCACACCCGGAATGGGCCGCGCTCGCCCCTTCGCAAGGGAGGAGGTGACGCTGGAGGACGCCGCCGATCACATCGAGCACATCTGCGAATTGGCCGGCAGCACCCTCCACGCCGCTATCGGCGGCGACACTGACGGGCAGGGAGGTCTGGACGGGGCGCCCGGCGGGATCGACACCGTCGCCGACTACCCGAAGATCGCCGAGACTCTGGTAAGGCGCAACTGGAAACCCGAGGACATCTCCAACGTGATGTACGCCAACTGGCAGCGCTTTTTCGAGAGGTGTTTACCTGAGTGAGCTCACCCGAAAAGGGGACAGTCTTTTGCTTCCGCGATTGACCCAAGTTCGGGCGTTGGAGCAATATTGCTGAGGTGTCCAAAGTCCATGCCACCTCTATGACGGATTTCCAATACTCACCCTTAACAGCCCGTGGCAAAAGTCGTCGCGGCATTCGACCGTCCCTGCATCGTGCGCAGACTGCGTTGCGATTCGGTCAAATACGCCCGGTATGCTCCCTCCGTTGCGCCTTGTCCGGCGGGCGCAGGAACGGTCTCGGTGCTCGCGGGACTTTCACCACGGACTGTTAATCCGAGTCAATTCTCACGGAATGGCCAGATAATGATGGAGAAGTAACAATGACGAACCAGTGGAAGCGCCGACATTTTCTCAGCACTGCGGGCCGTGCAGCGGCGGGGTTGGTGATTCTCCGGAACAGCGGTTCGGTTTGGGGCTACCCGGCCAATGAGAAGCTTGATGTCGCCGTTGTCGGCGCCGGCGGAATGGGGGGATGGAACCTCGCCCACATCGCGGGGGAAAACGTGGAATTCCAGTCGGGCATGAGAGTCAAGCCGTCCTCGCAGCCGGAAATGACCGGGGAGAACATCGTGGCTCTCTGCGACGTGGACGAGCGGGCGGCGGCCGAATTGACTCCAGGACGCCGGAATCCTCCGAGCCACGCCTTCGCCCGCTATGGACGAGCGAAAAAATTCAACGATTACCGGCAGATGCTCGACGAGTTCGGCCGACAGATCGACGCCGTGGTGGTGAGCACTCCGAACCACAACCACGCTCCGGCGAGTGTCGCGGCGATGCGGCTCGGCAAGCACGTTTACTGCGAGAAGCCGGGAGCCAACTCGGTCTTCGAGGCGCGTATGATGGCCAAGGTGGCTGCCGAGCAGCAGGTGGCGACACAATTGGGAACCCAGATGCACGCCACGGACAACCACCGCCGCGTCGTCGAGCTGATTCGCGCCGGAGCCATCGGCGCGGTGGAGAGTTGCCATATCTGGCTCCGCTCGGGACGCGGCCCAAGTGACCGCCCGACGGAAACACCGCCCATCCCCAAAGGGCTTCATTGGGATCTTTTCCTGGGGCCGGCGCCTTACCGTCCCTATCACCCCACCTATTCCCGCGGTTGCGGTGGCAACTGGCATCGGTGGTGGGATTTCGGCTCCGGAAATCTCGGCAACATGGGCTGCCACTACCTGACGTTGGCCTTCCGGGCTCTGAATCTTCGCTATCCGGTCTCAGTGGAGGCCGAGGGGCTGCCACCTCACCCCGAGACGACACCCGGACAGCTTCACGTCCGCTACCGGTTTCCGGCGCGCGGAGAGATGCCGCCGGTCACGCTGACCTGGACACATGGAACTCAACCACCGGCAGTTTTTGCGGAGAACGAGTTTCCCGACTGGCCCTGGGGCGTCTTCGTGGGCACCGAGGGAATGCTGCTGGCAAGCTACGGGCAGCGGATGCTCTGGCCCGCCGAAAAGTTCGCGGACTTCAAGCCGCCCGAGCCGAACCTCCCGCCGTCGATCGGTGCGGAAATCGGTCTTCGCGCTCCATGGGTGGCCGCCTACAAGGCTCACCCGGACTGGCGTCGTACGGCTGAAGTCGGCCATCGCGCCGAGTGGATTGCCGCCTGCAAGACCGGGAGCGCGACGAGCTGCAACTTCGGCGCTTCCGGCCCCATCTCGGAGGCGGTCATGCTGGGTAGCCTCGCCTACCGTACCGGCGCCAAACTCGACTGGGACGCCGCCAATTTGCGGGTCACCGACTCTCCGGCGGCCAACGCGCTGCTCAGGCGGGAATATCGTCCCGGTTGGACGTTGTGATCTCAATGGGAACCAAAAAGGGGACAGTCAATTTTGTCGCCATTGCATCCGGACGGTCCATGAGAGCGTCCGGCGGAGGATGCAAGATCGAGATTCAATCCACATCTGGAATGGCCGAATATTGATGGAGCAGGAACGATGACGAACCAGTGGAAGCGCCGGCGTTTTCTCAGCACTGCGGGCCGTGCCGCGGCGGGGTTGGTGATTCTCCCCAACAGCCGGTCGGTCTGGGGCTACCCGGCCAACGAAAGGCTCAACATCGCCGTTATCGGTGTCGGCGGCATGGGGGCGTGGAACCTCGCCCACTTCGCGGGGGAGAACGTGGAGTACTCGACGGGTATGAGAGTCAAGCCGTCGTCCCGGCCGGAGATGACCGGAGAGAACATCGTGGCTCTCTGCGACACTGACGAGCGGTCGGCAGACGAATCGGCTCCAAGGCGCCGGAATCCTCCCGGACACGCCTTGGCCCGTTATGGACAAGCCAAGAAATTCCACGATTACCGCCAGATGCTCGACGAGTTGGACCGCGAGATCGACGCGGTGGTAGTGACCACTCCCGATCACACCCACGCTCCGGCCAGTCTTGCGGCGATGCAGCGCGGAAAGCACGTCTACTGCGAAAAGCCGGGAGCCATCTCGGTCTTCGAAGCTCGCATGCTGGCCAAGGTCGCCGCTGAGAAGAAGGTAGCGACGCAGTTGGGAACCCAGATCCACGCCTCGGACAACTTCCGCCGCATCGTCGAACTGGTCCGCGGCGGAGCCATTGGCGCGGTGGAGGAATGCCATATCCGGGTCCGCGGGAGACGCAGCCCGAGGAACCGCCCGACGGAGACACCACCCGTCCCCAAAGGGCTTCACTGGGATCTCTTCCTGGGGACGGCGCCTTACCGCCCCTATCATCCCACCTATTCCCGCGGCTGCGGCGGCAACTGGCAGAGCTGGTGGGATTTCGGCATCGGTGGTCTCGGCAACACCGCCACCCACTACTTCAACCTGGCCTTCTGGGCTCTGAATCTCCGCTATCCGATCTCAGTGGAGGCCGAGGGACCGCCGCCGCATCCCGAGATGGCTCCCGAGCGGATCCATGTCCGCTACCGGTTTCCGGCCCGCGGAAAGATGCCGCCGGTGACCCTGACCTGGACGCGAGGCGGTCAACCGCCACCGGTCGTTGCCGAAAATGACTTCCCAGACTGGGCCTGGGGGGTCTTTGTGGGCACCGAGGGAATGCTGCTGGTGAATTACCCGCAGCGGATGCTCTGGCCTGTGGAAAAGTTCGCCAACTTCAAGCCGCCCAAGCCGAGCATCCCCCCGTCCGTCGGTGCGGAAATCGGCCGTCGTGCCGAGTGGATGGCCGCCTACAAACATCACGAGGAATGGCGGCGAACGGCTGAGGTGGGCCATCGCGCCGAGTGGATCGCCGCCTGCAAGACGGGGAGCCTAACGAGCAGCCACTTCGGCTATTCCGGCCCCCTCTCGGAGGCGGTCAACCTGGGTGCCGTTGCCCACCGCTCCGGAGCCAAGCTCGACTGGGACGCTGATAACCTGCGGGTCACCAACTCTCCCGAGGCCACTGCGCTGCTGAAGCGGGAATTCCGTCCCGGTTGGACGTTGTGATCTCGACTGAGAGTCTCCCGCCCGGTCCAATTCATCGGGAAAGCCGGATGACAGCCCGCGGCCAACGCCGTCTTGGCATTTGACCGGACCGGCTTCACCGCCTCTTCACGGACACGTAGTATGCCCCGTAGGCTTGGCCGTCCCCGGTGATGAAGCGGGCCGTCACTGTAGCGGGGCCGGGGCTCAGTTTCAGGTTGAAGACGGCCTCCTTGGCACCGGGGGCAACGGATTTCTCCACTTCCTGGCCAGCAATCTCCAACTTGGCCTGCACGATGGCCAGAGCCTTCCCGGGCGTGGTCCGGAAGGCCGGCTCACCCGGGACCGGTGCGCCGGGGTCGAGACCGGCCGTGATCGGCGTGTCCGCTTCTGCCGGCCAGCGGCGCAGGCGGAACTCATAGTCCCCCTCGTGGGCCACGTGGACGTTCCAGTGGCCGGTGCGGCCGGCACCGGTCCGGGCATCGCGGATTTGGGATTGGTTCCAGGGGGGATTACCCGTGGTGATCCAGTCGTGACTGGTCAGAGTCGTCGGATTGTCCGCTTCATGTCCCAGGTAGATCCGGGCGTCCTGGTCAAAGGTGGGCTCCAACTCGGCCCACCAGGAATCGTAGAAGTCCCTCAAGCGTTCCACCACCTGCGGATGCGACGGCGCGACGTCCTGCTGTTGGCCAGGGTCGGCTTTGATGTCATAGAGCTCTTCGCCATTCACCAGCCGCCAACGGCTCGTCATGACCGAACTCTTGCGCCACTTGATCGGATCCTTGACCCGTTGCGAGTCCGTGACCAGGATCCGGTCGGGCCAACGGCCATGCTCCGGGGCCACCTCATCGAACAACAGGGGACGGACGCTCCGCCCATCCAACGTCACGCCCTTCGGCGCCCGGATCCCACATAGGTCAGCCAGAGTCGGCAGCACGTCGACGTGAGCTGTGATGGGGTCGACGTCCCTTCCGGCGATGGGGCCACCTTCCGGCCAGTGGATGAAGAACGGCACCCGATGGCCCCCATCGTATTCGCTCCCCTTCCTGCCCCGCATGCCTGCGTTGAATACCAGGTCTCCGGCCGACGAGCCGTTGTCGGTGGTGAAGATGAAGATCGTGTTCCGCGCCAGCCCTTCCTGATCCAAAAAGGATCGGAGCCGCCCCAGGTTGTCGTCGATGTTGGCGATCATGCCGAAGAAGTTGGCCAGCTTCGTGTCCGGATGCCCATAGGGGGTACTGAAGGATTCGGGTGAGTGCATGGGGCCGTGGGGGGCATTGGTCGAAATGTAGGCAAAGAAGGGCTTGCCCGCCTTTTTCTGAGCAGCGATAAATCGCCGGGCGTACTCGAACCAGACGTCCGTGCAGAACCCCTCTACCGGTTCGGGTCTGGAGTTGTGGAAGTAGCTGCCATCGAAGTAGGCGTTGTCCCAGTAGTCGGGTGTCTGGCCGATGCCTCCCGCAGCATGGCGCATGACCTCGGTGTAGCCGCGATCTTCGGGCCAAAAGGGATAGTTGTCACCCAGATGCCACTTGCCGAACATGCCCGTGGCATAGCCGGCATCCCGGAAGACCTGGCCCAGCGTCACTTCATCCTCACGCAAGAGCGAGCGGCCCATGATGGTGTGCCAGACGCCGGTCCGGTTGGTCCAACGCCCGGTCTGGAGGGCGCTGCGGGTCGGCGAACAGGTGGGAGCAACGTGGTAGTCCGTCAGGCGCACCGACTCGCCGGCCAACCGATCGAGGTTGGGCGTCTTGAGAACAGGGTTGCCGTGGCAGCCCAGATCTCCATATCCCTGGTCGTCCGTGATGACCAGCACCACGTTCGGGCGGTCCCCAGGGTCAGAGCCACAGGAGATGAGGCTGAACCAAGCGAGAACGCAGCTCAGATATCTCAGATTGAGAGAGTGGCGGCTCATGCGGAACGGTCCCGGGGACGCGAACAGCGCACAGTGGATTTCTTCCGCTTCATGAGAAATGTGATCTGGATTCTTCCGGTTCGGCTGTCCACGTAAAGCTATTCCGGGGCCAAAGATCAAACCCAGAGGATAGGCACGTCGTAGGGTGCCAGCCGTCGATCGTGGCTGACCAGGGTCAAGCCCTCCGACCGTGCCTGGGCAATCAGCATGCGATCGAAGGGATCCTGGTGGTGAGGGGGCAGGTCTGAAACCTGGCTGGCGTGGCCAAAGCCGATAGGCAACTGTTGAAAGCCGCTCTTGGCAACTCCTGACTCGAAGCTCTCAGGGAGCTTCAGCTTCCCCAGGGCGGCTTTGATCGAAGCTTCCCAGGCCGAGGCTGCGCTGACGAAGACGACCTCAGCGGACGCAATTGCCCTGGTCACGTCTGGAGATATCCTGGTGGGCTGGCTTCGCCACCACAGGAAGACATGGGTATCCAGCAGCAGCAAGTTCACCCCCGTCCTTCGAATGCCGACAGGATCTCCGGCGGCAGTGGCTCGTCAAAGTCTTCCGAGATGTAAACACGGCCTTCCCATCCCCCGGGCTGGCGCTGAGCGACTCTTTGTCGCAGGGGACCCAAACGAGCCAAGGGTTTTCCGGATTTGGCGATGATGATCTCCTCTCCTCGAGCAGCCCGATCAACGAGGCGCGAGAGCGACGACTTGGCGTCGTAAAGATTGTAGACCGTTTCAGCCATGTCCAGCTCCGAAGTTGGTCAACCTTGGTCAAGTATACGCTGCTGAATTTTCGTCCGTCAACGTCGTACCGGTCAGGTCGACGATGCTGCCCGCTCGAATTGACGCCAGCCGAAAAATGTTGTGTGATTCTGCGCGTCCAACAGCCTGTGGAGGCCGCTGGCGCCGGGTCGAGTTCACACGTTCCATCAAGGAATCGATTGAGGAGAAGATTCATGAAGAAAGCTCTCGTCGTTGCAGCAGTTCTGTTGACTCAGTTCTCGTTGGAGGCCCAGCAGGATCTCCGTGGGACCGCCGAGTTGACCTTGAAGGAGAAGAAGGTCTCCATCGAGTATGGGCGACCCTCGCTCCGGGGCCGCGACATGCTGGGCAAGGCCGAACCGGGATTGATCTGGCGCATGGGCATGAACGCGCCCACGACCATGAAGACGGAAGCGAATCTGGTGTCCGGCGGGGTCTCGATTCCTGCGGGCGACTACAAGCTGCAGGCCAAGTGCGTGGGCGCCGACCAATGGGAGTTGGTCTTGAATGGCGGCGAGGCCGTAGTTCCCCTCAAGACGGAAGTCGTCGACGCGAACGTGGAGACGTTCACCATCTACCTCCTCCGCAGCAGGTACGGCCATGACACCGGAGGGGCCATACTCAGGGCGGACTGGGGCAACAGGAGGTTGACGGCGGAACTCAAGGTTTCAGACTGACCGCCTGAGACGGAGTACTTGGCCGGTTATGGAGTCGGGCAGATGCTCCAGAACGGGGCCGGGATCAGGAGCATCGGGGATCAGAATCCCGAACCCTCGCGCATGGCGCCTGCCGCCTGAGGTTCGATGACTCCACAGGCCAGGGACGCGACGGTCTCTCCTCCGGCCGTCATGATGACGACCGAGCGGCCGACCACGGATCGAGGACCCTCCGACAGGGCGATCTGGTCCAGGTCGGTCATGAAGTGGGCCATGCCGCTCTCGTCGGCTTCGATCTCGCCCAATTGACCGGCGGGAGTCCCCGAGCCGGATCCTTCGGGGTCGAAGATTGCGCCCGCGCTCGTCCCATCCCCCGAACTGCAGTCTCCCATCTCGTGCACGTGAAGGCCGTATCGGCCCGGCTCCAGCCCGGTCACGTGAGCCATGACGTGAATTCCACCGCCCATCTCCGCGAAGGCGACGATTCCCTCGGTGTCGTTTCCTTCGGTGGGATGGAGGATCGCGGCCGCAGCCAAGCCGGCATCGGCCTCCGCTCCCGCTTCAGACCCGGTCGAGACGTCCTCGTCGGGCGCCGGTCCGCAGGACAGAGCCAGAAAAACCATCCAGACGGGCACGACACCCCTTCGCGCTGTTTTCTTCATGACGACATTCTCCATCCTTGTTTGGGTTGCCTTCTGCCCCGAATTGCTCGCTGGGTCGCCGGGTGCATGATGATCATCAGTCCACTATCGATATTCTATCGAAGTCTCCGGGGAGCCGACGGTGCCGGACACCTGCCGGAAGCGAAAATCCGGCGCGATCATCGCGCTCCCTGGTGGAAGTTGCGGCCTGGTGATCCGGCACCGGCGACAGGCAGCGGCACTCATGAAGTCGAAACCGGCGTATCGTACAGGTCCAACACCTTCCTGGCATCGCTCCGGACCTTCTCGATCAACTCGGGAGGGCTCAAAGGGCGGGCGTGAGGAGCAAATCGCAGAACCAGGCGGGAAGGGAACTCCAGCGTCTCACTCTCCAGGGTCAGGACCACCCCCCCGTCCTTTCCTGGTTCCACCGAATCCCCCCATTGCTCCTTGACCCAGGGAGCCACGTCCGCGTCGAAATGGACCCGAATCTCGCGATCGCCGGGAAACCGCAGGAAGTTGTCTCGGTCTTGGCGCACGTCCACACCCTCGGGGAGAGAGAAGGAGTCGTTCAACAGGTCCACAGCCAGGACCCGATCGAACTTGAAGGTCCGAACGTCACGTCTCAGCTCGCAGTAACCCTCCACGTACCAGTAGCCCAGACGTTTCATCAGGTAGTAGGGGTGAATGTTGCGGCTCAAGGTCTCGTTTCGGGTCAACGAGTAGTAGTCGATCCGCACCTTGAGGTGATCCTCAACGGCTTGGCGCAAGAGCGCAAAGTGTTCCGAGACGGGCCGGGACGGCCGGTCCACGACGACTCGATTCTCGATCCGGGAACGGGAGTCCTCCGAGCGGGCGATGGCCTGGCGGATCTTGCTCTTCAGGGACCTGACGGCTTCGGGATCCACTTCCGGGTCCAGCAACTGGAGAGAGACCAGCAACGCCACCGCTTCGGGCCGGGTGAAGCGCAGGGGACGGTTCAACATCTGGTCGAACTCGATGAAGACTCGCCGGTCCTCCACGTAGATGTCCACATAGTCGTCGGGCCGAAACGGAGGCTTGCCGATGAGGAGCATGAATTCCAGCTCCTTCAACAGGTCCTGGGGGCGCATCTCCACCTTTTTGGCCAGATCGTCCAACCAGATCCCCTGGTTCTGGGAGACGTAGCTCATGATCAGGAGTATGCGGTTGATTCGATCTGCGACGTTCATAACAGATTCCGGAGAGTCCGCTGAATCTCGTTTCGAATCTCCACCGGAGCCAGAACCCGGGCATCGGTCTTCAGTTCCAGAACCCAGGAGACGAAACCGGACCGGTTGGTCACCTCGAGGTCGAAGCGGTTCTCACCCCTGGGAACGGCGCGGTTCAACTGGGGGAGGAGTTCGGGCAACCGGTGTTCGGAAATCTCCACCGAAACCCGAACCGGCTCGTGGATGGCCAGTTCCCAGGGTTGTTGGTTCTGGTACGGCTTCAAGGTGAATCCACTGGGAATCGTGTAGTCGGGACTCCCGGGGCGCTTCCGGTTGACGGTGACCTCGCTCATGCGGGCGAGGACGAAGCATCGAAGCCCCTGCCGCAGGTGGTCCCAACCCACGAGCGTCCAGTGGCCCCTACTCAAGATCAGGCCGTAAGGATCGACCTTGCGCCGGGTCGTCTCGCGCGTGGAGAAGGCGTAGTACTCGATCTCGATACTCTTCTTCCGCTCCAAGGCTTCCCGGATCTGATGCACCAGGTTCGGCCATTTGCCGGTTTTTCCCCCGTTGGGAAAGGAGATCTTCAATTCGGGAGGCGGAGGGGTCACCTGACTGACGCTGATGATCTTGTAGAGAGCCGATTTCAGCTGCGCCTGGTAGGGAAAATTTGAATTGTCCCGGACGGCATCCGCCGAAAGCATCAGCAAGGAGGACTCGGTGGGATCGAACTCGATTTCACGAAGGAAGAGCTTGTCCTCCCGGATGACGTAGCCCTCTTTGGACACCTCGGCGCCGCTCCTGTAGTCGATGGGAATCCCCAAGGTGATGAGTTCGGCCTTGTCGCGCTCGAATTTTCGCTGATTCGACTCCTCGACGCCTCGGGAATAGTCTTCCGGGAAGTGGTTCTTGATCTCTCTCCAGGAGACCGGGTCGCTGGAGTTGAGGAGGTAGGCAATCAAGTCCAGAAGGCGTTCCGTGCGGTTCACTGAGCGGTATTCTAACAGTCTGTGACGTGACTCGACACCGCATTGGCCCGGGGGAAAATCTGGAGGGGACGTAGCAGGGAGGACTCCCCCTATCCCCACCAAATCGGCGGCTGGAAAGCCGCCGTTCCGCTTGACCTGGATTCTTTTTCCGTTAAATTGGATAGGTCCTACGAGGGAGGAGATCATGACCTTCGTCATTGCTGAGCCCTGTATCGGAACCAAAGACACGGCCTGCGTGGATTCCTGTCCGGTCGATTGCATCCATCCCCGCGCCGATGAGACCGAATTCGTCGACGCCAGCATGCTCTACATCGACCCGGTGGAGTGCATCGACTGCGGCGCCTGTGTTCCCGAGTGCCCCGTTGAGGCCATTTTTCCGGACGACGAAGTTCCCGAGGAGTGGGAACACTACCTCGAGATCAACGCCGAGTGGTACGAGGAGACTGGTTACAACCGCTGAATCCGCTCGAATGCACTGGCCCCAACTTCCGGTTCCGCGCCACTTCGACCCTGACCGGGTCGATCAGGTCTGGCGCGTTCCCTATCAGGAGAGAGCCCGGGAAGCCAAGGAGTGGCGAGTCCGCTACAGCGTCACGCCTGCCGCCCAGGACCGGATTCGGGTCTGTCTGGTGGCGGTGGACGTGCAGAACACCTTCTGCATACCCGGATTCGAGCTCTTCGTGGCGGGAGCGTCCGGACAGGCGGCGGTGGAGGACAACCAGCGGCTGTGCCGGTTTCTCTACCGCAATCTGGGTGTCGTCACCCGGATCTGTCCGACCCTGGACACGCACCGTCCGGTGCAGATCTTTCATCCCCTGTTTCTGATCGACGAGGCCGGAGAGCACCCCGATCCGTATACCGTCGTCTCACCCGAGGACGTGCGCGGGGGACTCTGGCGGATCAATCCGGTCGCCTGCTCCCAGATCGGCATGGATCCGGAGACCGGCCAAGCCCATCTGCTCCATTATGTGAGCCGGCTTCAGGGGGAAGGACAATACCAGCTCACCGTCTGGCCCTACCATGGCATGCTGGGCGGGATCGGTCATGCTTTGGTGTCGTCCCTGGAGGAGGCCGTCTTCTTCCACAGCGTCTGCCGCCAGAGTCAGCCCGATTTTCAGGTCAAGGGAGATTCGCCCTTGACGGAGCATTACTCGGTTCTGGGGCCGGAGGTGATGGAGGGGGCCGACGGTGCTCCCATCGGCGAGAAGAACCGGACCTTGTTGGAGTCGCTCATGACCTACGACGTAGTGGTCGTGGCGGGACAGGCCAAGAGCCATTGCGTGGCCTGGACCGTGGATCATCTCCTGGAAGAGTGCTCGGCGGGTCCGGAGGATTTCGCCGGCAGGGTCTACCTGCTGGAGGATTGCACCTCGCCGGTGGTGGTCCCCGGCGTCGTCGACTACACGGAGGACGCCACCGCCGCCTTCCGCCGGTTCGCCGACGCCGGAATGCATGTGGTCCGGTCCACCGACCCCATGGAAGCATGGCCTGGCATCCCGTGATTCCCGCCGCCGGCTGAAATGCTTTTCAACAGCTTCCACTACATCCTCTTTTTCCTGCTGGTGCTCCTGGTCACCGACTCGGTCCGCAGGCGCCGATTCCAGCACGCGTTCCTGCTTCTGGCCAGCTACTACTTCTACTGGGTGTCGTCCACCTGGTTCGTCCTTCTGCTTCTCTATTCCAGCACCCTGGATTTCTACTTGGGGCGTGCCATCGGCAATTCGAAGAGCCTGCGGGCGCGCCGCATTTACCTGGCCTGCAGCATCGCCGGCAACCTGGGGGTCCTGGCCTACTTCAAATACACCAACTTCGCCCTCTCCAGCCTGGAAGCGCTGTTCGGTAGCCTGGGCTTCGGCGTACGGCTCTCGGGGTGGGAGATCTTCCTGCCCATCGGCATCTCCTTCTACACCTTCCAGAGCATGAGCTACACGCTCGACATCTACTTCGGCAAGTTGAAGCCGGTGAGCTCCATAGGATCGTTCGCCCTCTACGTCTCCTTCTTTCCCCAGTTGGTGGCGGGTCCCATTGTCCGGGCACGCCATTTCCTGCCGCAGCTCGCACGGATGCCCATGGTCAACTGGGACCGGATCCGGTTCGGATCGACGCTGATCCTCTACGGGCTCATCAAGAAGGTGTGTGTCGCGGACAACCTGTCGGGTTTCGTGGAGACGGTCTTCCAGGGGGATCTGACCCAGGATTCGGTGGCGGTGTTCCTGGGCATCACCGCCTTCGCCATCCAGATCTACTGCGACTTCTCGGGATACACCGACATCGCCATCGGCTCGGCCCGGGTCATGGGCTTCCGTTTCCCCGACAACTTCAACTTCCCCTATTTTTCCCGCAACATCACCGAGTTCTGGAAACGGTGGCACATCAGCCTCTCCAGTTGGCTCCGGGACTACCTCTACATTCCCCTGGGCGGAAACCGGAAGGGCCGGCGGCGCCAACTGGTGAACCTGATGGTGACCATGCTCCTGGGCGGGCTCTGGCACGGCGCGGCGTGGCACTTCGTCCTCTGGGGCCTGTACCAGGGGATTCTCCTCATTCTCCACAAGGTCCTGATTTGGCGGCGTCCGCCGTCGGAGTCCCGGATCTGGAACCCCCTGAAGATTCTGGGAGCCTTCTATCTCACCTGCATCGGCTGGCTCATCTTCATCCTTTCGGACCTGGGAAAGCTGGGTTTCTACGTGAAGAAGATGCTCTTTTGGGATTTCAACACCGCCGGTCTCTCGGCGCTGATCGACAGTCACCCCTTGGCCCTCTTCCTGATGGCGGCGTTCGCTCTGATCCACGTCCGCAGCTATCGAGTGGGCCGACTGTCGCGCCGGCTGGCGGCGTCGCGATCCTTGAACTGGAGTTGGATCATGTTGGGAGGTCTGCTGGTGCTCTACCTGTTTGCCGGGGGGCAGGCCAGTTTCATCTACTTCCAGTTCTGACCTCAGGATCCGGAGGGAAGGGTTCGACGGAAGGGTTATAATCCGTTTCGCGTGAAGGAACCGTATGCTTGAAGATCCATTGGTGACCGCGCTCGGGGGCCGGAACCGAAATCTGCCCGGCCTCGCCAAGCGCCTCCTCAAGATGCTTCTCGGTCTGATACTGGCCCTGGTCGCGGCCGACTTGATTCTGTTGGAGATGAATCGGAGGTTGCTGGTCCTGCCCCAGTTCGACCTGGAGCTTCTGCCCTACCACGACCCCCGGGTGACCCGGCGAAACGCTTTGGTCAAGGCCTATCCCACCCCTCCCAAGGTCATCTTCACCGGAGACTCTCGCACCAAGAATGGTATCGTCCCCGAAGTGGTGGCCCGCACCCTGGGAGTCCCCCACCAGACGCTGTTCAACTTCGGCACCGGCTCCCAAGTAGCCCGCTTCGCCCGGGAGGCGTTTCTTCCCCATCTGCTGGATATTGAGGTCCGTCCCGAATTCCTGGTCTTCGGGGTGAGTCCCGACTGGCCGCTGCAGAAGCGCAGGCTCTGGAAGCTGATCGACCGGTACCGGGAGTCTCCGGCCTATCGGCTGGAACACGCGCCGGCCTCGGGCGGCGACGCCGTCGAGGGTTTCATCTCCCGCTTCCTCTCCTACCGCCTCTCCCTGTTTCGTTACCGGCGAGACCTGATCGAGCAGGAGCTGCTTCCCGATCTGCGTTGCTGGTTCCTGGACGACTGCTACCTGGATGCGGGGAATCCCCGGATCACTCCAGCACACTTCAAGGATCTGGAGCGGCGGTCCGGCTTCAAAACCGCCTGCGGCTGGGGTCCCCAACCCTATGACGGCCACACCACCGGGGAGTTTTTCGGACGCGCCCGTTTCGACGAGGGGACTCTCTTGGACGAGGAAAACCTGCTGGGGCTGTTTGAGGCGTGCCGCAGCCAGGGAATCACGCCGCTTCTTCTCATCATGCCGGTCCACGACAGCTTCCGCCGGGTCCACGATCCGGTCATGTCCCGGAACCAGGCCCGGTTGGAGGACCTGGCGGCCCGGGAGAAGGTGGACATCCTCCGCGCCAGAGGCGACTACCGCGATCGGGGCCTGTTCGTGGACGGACATCACCTATCCCATCGGGGCGCCGTCTACTTCAGCGCCGACCTGGCCCGGGCCCTGTCCCCTCAGCTGACGGGTTCCCGCCGGGTCCGGTCCAGGCGGCCCGCCTCCACCGAAGACCTGGTGAAGTGGATCTACGATCTCAACCCGGAGATCGAGACTCTCTGGGGCCGGAGCGTAGACGAGGTTCTGGCAGTCCGTGGTGAAAGTCGCGCCAGCACCGAGACCGTTCCTGCGCCCGCCGGACCAGGCGCAACGGAGGGAGCATACCGGGAGTATGTGAGCCGATAGCAACGCAGTCCGCGCACGATGCAGGGACGGTCGAATGCCGTGACGACTTTTGCCACGGGCTGCCGGGTCTCGCCGGAGACCGCGTGGCAGCCGGGCGCCCCCCGCCGACGCCGAACCATTGACCCTGGGCGGTCTGCTATCATCCTCGGATTGCAGTTACACCCGGATTGACTTACACGGGGCCGAAACCGTTGAGAGTCAACGACATGGGTGTGAGAGGGGGCGAGCGGCGTGAGCAGGGACTTTGCGGCTTCCGGACGGCGGCCCCGCGTGGCGGTCACCATGGGAGATCCGGCCGGGATCGGGCCTGAGATCTGTCTGCGGCTGCTGGCCGACCCCCAAGTGCTGGAGCGTTGCGTCCCGGTCGTGTTCGGGGACGGGGAGGTGCTGGCCCGCGTCGCCCGCGCCTGCCGGCTTCCCAGGCCGGATCGGGTCGTGACCGAGGGGCAGGGGCCCTTGGATCTGTCCGAATCCTCTCCCGCCGTGGTGGATCTGGGAGGTTTGGAGGCCTATCGATTTCGCCCCGGCCGGGTCCAGGCATCGTGCGGCCGCGCCGCCTTTCGTTACCTGGAAGCGGCGACCACCAGGACCCTGAACGGCGAATTCGCGGCCCTGGCCACGGGTCCCATCAACAAGCAGGCCCTGCAAGTCGGCGGAATCCCCTTTTCGGGGCATACCGATTACCTGGCTGCAGCGACCGGTTCTCCCGCTGTCTACATGATGCTGGCTTCGGACGAGTTGCGGGTCAGCATGGTCACGGGCCACGTCGGCGTCGAACGGGTCGCCAGGGAACTCACCACGGCCCGGGTGCTGGAGGCCATTCGGCTGACTCGGGATGCGGTGGTGAATCTGCGCGGCGAGACGCCGCGGCTGGCGGTTTCAGGACTCAATCCCCACGCGGGAGAGGGCGGGCTCTTCGGTTCCGGCGAGGAGGAGCGGATCATTCGTCCCGCGGTGGAGGCGGCCCGCCGAGAGGGAATGGAGGTGGAAGGCCCCTTGCCGGCCGACACCCTCTTCGTGCCCTCGGTCCGTTCCCGCTATCAGGCCGTGGTGACCATGTATCACGATCAGGGCCACGTTCCCTTCAAGATGATCTGCTTCGACCGGGGCATCCAC
Source organism: uncultured Acidobacteriota bacterium (assembly GCA_951812665.1). Lineage (GTDB taxonomy): Bacteria > Acidobacteriota > UBA6911 > RPQK01 > JAJDTT01 > JAJDTT01. Next base: position 20,214 of record CATOST010000006.1, on the reverse strand, counting down.
ATGACCCTCGGCCTTCCCCTGGTTCGCACCTCGGTGGCGCACGGGACCGCCTTCGACATTGCGTGGACCGGACGGGCCAATCCCCAAAGCTTGATTCAGGCCGTCCTCTGGGCCGGAAGGCTGGCGGAGCGGAAGCGGACGGTCCACAGCCGAGCCGCCGCACGCCGAGCCGGGTGACGAAAACCGAAATCTCCCAGGCAATTCCGGATCCCGATTCACCGGCGCCAAGGCAGCATCAGCGTCGGCTGATTCGCGAATCGCTTCATGGCGATGGCCAACGTCGCCCCCGCGCCCGGTCCCAGCCGAACTCGAAAGAACGGACCGTCGATGGGAATCTCTTCTCCCTTCACCGTCGCGGAAACGCACTGATGCTCTCCGTAGGAGCCTCCCTGGACGATGACGGTTCTCGGCTCGAGCTGATTGACGTTGACCAAGGTGACCGTGGTCTTGTCCGGGGCCATCTCCGTCACCAGGGCCGCCACGTCTTGGGGAATGCCGGTCCGTTTCCGGTCCGGGTCGAAGTAACGCAGCCGGGCGTGGAGCAGGCTCCCCAGGTGACCGATCCGTTTCCGGTGTTCCAGGCCGCGATTGATGTAGTCCTGGGCGTCCTTTACCAGGGTGAGGCGGAAACGGGTTTCGTGCGCCAGGTGATTCAGGGCACCAAGCATGAGATGGACCAGGGAGCCGACCCGTGCCGGACTGAACCTCATGGGATCATCGGCCAATCGGGTGTCCGGAGTTGTTTCGTCCCGGCCCATGGCCTCGATCTTGTCCCGGATGGTGAGGAAATCGTCCTGCATGGCCCGTTCGGGATAGTCCGGATCGTTTCCCTCCAGGAAATCCAGCCAGCCGCGCCGCGGTAGCAGGGCCCGCTCCTTCTCTTCCATCAGGAAGTAGAACAAGTCCAGAGCGCCCTCGGAGTATTTTTGAGGCCGGTAGGCGTACCAGCCCTGATCGCCGTACATCTGAGGATAGACCGTCTGGCCGTCCACCACCTTGGAGTTGGCATTGACGACATCCATTTGTCGCCGCCAGGCGTCCAGGTACTTGCGGTCGCCGGTCAGCAGGAACGCGTTGGTCAAACCCACGAGGCCATACTCGTGCTGGTTGCGGTTGACGTAGGTGGTGGTGTCGGGCACCCGGGTCGTGAACCCCCATCCGTAGGCTCCGCCGTACCACCTGCCGTTCTTGCCGCCGATCTTGCCGTCCAGTCCCACCTTGGAGGGAATGATCCCGCCGTTGGCCTCCATCCTCTCCATCCAGGCGTCGACGTACTCCAGCACCCACTTCTTGTATTTCTCTTCGTGGCTCAGCATGTAGGCTTGGGTAGCCAGGCTGGTGGACAACAGGTTCAAGGGGTGGTCGCCGACGATGTCGGTGTAGTCTTCGAAGTGCTCCAGCATGAGCTGGTAGTTCTTTTCGCTGTGGAGCGGCTGGAAGCGGTTCTCGATCTCGATGGGGTCTCCGGCCCAGTCCTCAGGCCTCGCGTCCCGCAGCAGCGGACCCCGGCTCCCGTTGAACAGACTTCGGATGATCTTGTGCTCGGGATCGTAGTTGGGCGCGCCAGGGTCCTCGTTCATGTAGAAACCGGCAAAGCGGCGCATGCGCCGCTGGAAGAGGACGTCTTCCGGGTCGGAGAGCGCCTGCTGCTCCAAGACCACCAGGCCTTCACCGATGTGGATCCAGTCCATCTTGGTGGGGAACTCCTTGAAGTACATGCCGTCGCGGGCGAACTCCACATCGGTGGTCTTGGCCAGGGTGTATTGCCGCAGGTGTCCCTCCCACGCCTTCTTGTACATGTGCAGGACATCGTCGGAGGCTCCCAGAGAATGAAGGATGGGCCAGTCCCGGAGGTTCTCGATGGCGTCGTCAGGGCCGTCGAGGGCGCCCCATCGCTCGGTGCAGATCAGGAATCCCCGGTCATCGAAGTACTTCTCGTAGAATTTCCTGCAAGCCGCCGCCTGGGTGCGCAGCAGCTCCCGCTGCATCACCGCCCAGCCCGGGGGCGGCATGGTCGTGTCGACGGCGATCTCCACCTCCGCCAGCAGGGGGCACCCCGCCAGGATCAGAATGACTATTAGTTTCGTGATCATATGATTCATTGCTTCGTTCGTTCCTTGCGCCAACTCTTTTGTCCGGCTCCGGAGCTTCCCGCCGGACGCTCTCTGGACCTGGTCGCCGGTAGTATGGAGAATAATGGCTATGAAGGTCACCCTCCGAGCGATTTTTACCCTGTTGCTGGCCGCTTCCGTGCATGGGTCCGGCCACCGCGAAGTGCTTGAAGTGGGCACAGACCTCCAGCTCTTCGTTGACGACTGGCTGGTGGATTCTCTGGACGGCGTTTATCGCCAACTGCACCGGCCCCGCGCCGCGGAGGTGGCCATCCGACTGGATCACCCCTGGGAGGGGCTCTATCTGTACGATCCCAGCGTCATGAAGGAAGGGTCGCTCTACCGCATGTGGTACCGGGGGGGCGGCCCCTCGCGGCCCCATCTCTGGGCTTACGCCGAGAGCGTCGACGGCATCCACTGGGTCAAGCCGGAACTGAACCTCATCGAATTCAAGGGCTCCAGGGAAAACAACCTGGTCTGGCCGATTCCGGGTGCGACCTGCTCCACCCTCGCCATTTTCAAGGACCCCAATCCGGAGACCCCTCCGGACGAACGCTACAAGTCCATCTGCACCGGCAAGGAGCCGGGCGCCGACCACGACCGGCCCGTCATCTTCGGCCTGGTCTCTCCCGACGGGCTTCGATGGCGCCTGATCCGGGAGCGGAAGCTGCTGCAGCCGCCGTGGCAAGACGGAGCGCTGGATTCGCACAATATCGGGCTCTGGGACCCGGGACGAGGACACTATGCCATCTATGCCCGGGGCTGGTACCGCCGGGGAAGCGTCCCTTATGGCTCCAAGACCGTCCGCAAGGAGCTCTACCACGTCACCGCCGAATTGCCCTCGGGGACCGAGTTCACCGTGCCAAGGATCCGGGACATCCGGCGCTTTGTCTCCAGGGACTTTCTGAACTGGTCCGAGCCTGAGTATCTCCAGTACCGGAGCACGCCCGAGGAGCATCTCTACAAGAATGCCGCCATTCCCTACTATCGAAGACCCGACCTGATGGTCATGTTTCCCAAGCGGTTCCTGCCCGAGCGGGTCTTCGACCCGGCTTGGCCCCACGTCTACATGGATCCCAGAGGAAACGAGCCCGATTGCTCCAGCATGGAGGTGCCGGGCATCACCTGGATCTACGGTTGCGCCGGACTCTCGGACATCGTCTTCATGTTCAGCCGCGACGGGATCCAGTTCACGAGATTCCGCGAGGCCTTCATCCGTCCGGGGCGAGACATCCGGAACTGGCACGGCAGGGCCATCGAGGTGGGACCGACCCTGGTTCCCACCGGGGACGGCGAGATGTCCCTCTACTACGTGGAGAACTATGGGACCCAGTCGGTCAAGATCCGGCGCGGCGTGCTTCGGGAAGACGGGTTCGTCTCGCTGCAGGGGGACTTTCAGGGTGGCACCTTCCGGACCCGGCCGTTCCGGTTCTCAGGCTCCCGGCTCAGGTTGAACTACTCCACGTCGGCCGCGGGGAGCCTCCGGGTCGAGATCCAGGACCAGCGGGGAGATCCCCTGGAAGGCTACGGCCTGGACGATTGCAAGTTGATCTTCGGCGACGAGCTCCGGCGGACCGTGAAGTGGAAGGGTGGTTCCGACCTGTCCGCCCTGGCCGGCCAGACGGTTCGAATGATGATCGAAATCCGCGACGGCGACCTCTTCTCATTGCATTTTCATTAGGACCGCTTGGAGGGGGGGCGTTCTTGTCCCCCCTTCTTCCCTTGCGATTCAGCCTGATATCCCGTTCGTAGTCAGGCGGCAAGAAAATCGCTACTCCGGGCGCCAACTCTCGGTTCTCTTTTCTTCCAGGAATTCGCTTTAACCTGACCAGCGGAGGGACTCCCGGCGATCTCGTTCGGGGGCAGCGGAAACCGGGTTTACATTCGCAAATAAGCGAACGGATTGACTACACGTACACCGTCGTAATCCTGTTCGGTGCTCAGGTCTTCGGAATATACGATTCGGCACCCGCACAAATGTGCTGCGGCAATGATGGAGCTGTCCCAATAGGACAGGCCGAACCGCGCTCGGATGATGAACGCTGCCCACATGACGTCGAGGGTGTTTGCCTGAACCGGGAATCGCTGCAGGGATTCGGTGAAGGCCACCGCCTCATCATGCGTCAGCGCTCCGGGACGTGAGGCTCGGGTAGCCTGAACATAGAACTCCTGCAGGACTTGAACCGACATTGCAAGATTTCTTCCCGCCAGCAGTTCGAGGGCTCGTCGCCGCTTGCCCGCATCTTCGGAGGCGGCACTGACGGCATAAATCAGGACGTTCGTGTCAAGGAAGCGCATCGCGGTCGTGAAGCGTACCCCGGGAATGGTTGTCGGCGGAGTTCAAGCCCGCTCCTCGAGAGCGAATGGACTCCAACGTCTCATCCTGCAGCCAGCGAAGGCGGTCGAATTGGGTCTCGGCGATGCGACCCTGAACCAGTTCGACCAAGTAGGCGCGGACCAGTGCCGACACCGAAGTTCCAGCTTCTGCCGCCTTGACGCGCGACAGCCGGTAGGTTTCTTCGTCTATGGACACGGTTATGTTTTTCACGTTGGACTCACAGTATCACAGTTACTGTGAGTCACAGTATGCGGAATGATTCGTATCTACGCAATGTCGAAGGGTTGAGCCTTTGTCTGGGGTGAGTTCCCTATCTTATTGAAAGTGCGACTCCACGATCTGGCCTAGAAACTTCGCCTGGCCTCCGTGGCTGGGGTGCCGGACGTGAATGATCGCCCGCCGGTCGCCCAGGCGCCGTGCCGTCTTCGCCGCGTCGTTACCGATGGCAACCAGCCGGCGCGGTTGCAGGAGCAGGATGAGTTCGGCAAGAAACTCCTCGCCGATTCTGCGCTCGCGAGCGTTGTGGGGCCGGTTGCTGAAGGGGTTTCCCGGTTTGTGCGGATGCAAGGGGAAGACATTCCACAAGAAAACCGGTGACTCGATTCGCGAGAGAGCCTTCCAGATGACGGCGGCGGTCTGCTCACGGACTTTCTCGCCTCTTGTCGGACGCCGTATCGACAGCCCCCAGCGTTCAGCATGGAGGTGAATGTGGACGTCGTCCGCAAAGGCGAGTCCCGTCCGCCGTCCGCCCCGATGGCCGGGGTCGCGTCCGATCCATAGGGAATCGACCTCCCGTTCCGTCGCCGTCTCGAGCATGGATCGCAACGCTTGTAGCCGAAGTTGCGGTGCATCATTCCGATCGTACCGGTCGCACCGTTCCGAATACGGGTTGAACGTGTTCTCGAGACTCTGCTCTCGCAGCGCCTCCACGAACTCTAGTGGCGTCACGGCGTCTCGGCTCCTTCTCCGAGGATGGCAAGGTACCGGTGGTAGGCGTACAGCCGGCCCCGGCGCTTTCCGGTGATCTCTCTCGCGATACCTTGTGCGGCCAGAAGATCCATCGCCGAGGCCGCCGCGTGAAAAGACAGCTTGGTCTGTCGGGCCGCCTCGGGCAGCGACAACATCGGCTTCGACTTGAGCGCTTCGTGGAGGCGCAGCGCGGACCCCGTCCTCCGGCCTGCGGCCGCTTCGATAAGGCTTCGGTCGCTCTGGAACACCCGGGACAGGCGTTGGGCGGTCGAGGCGGCAACCTCGGCCGTCAGCTTCACTCCGTCGAGGAAAAAGGCGAGCCATGCCTCCCAGTCTCCCGTCTGGCGGACGCTGGTCAGCAGGTCGTAGTACCTGTTCCTGTGTTGTTTGAAGTACAGGCTCAGGTAGAGGAAACGATATATATTATTGTATTTACACTCTTAAATTACAATAACAAGGGTCGTGAGCTGGCCGTCGAACCCACGGGCAGCGGCCGATGTGAGAACTGCCTTGTCAGTAAATAAAGGGGGGAATCAGGAAAGGCGGGGTCGTGGGCGGGTTGCGAACTGCAGCCGGTGGCCGCCGACCAGTCGATCGGCGGCCACCAAGCTTCGAATCAAAGTCTCCTGCCGGGCCGGTTTCCGCGGCGAGCTCCGGGTCGTCCTCTCCGATCGCGAAACTTCTCGATCTTTTCCAGTTGTTCCTCCGTGAGCACTGCCGTAAAGGACTCGCGCACGGACTGCCGTGCCTTTCGGATTTTCTGCCTCACGTCCCGTCCCTCGATGACGAGTTCACCGACCTTGGCGGGGGAAGACTCCTCCCTTTCCAATTGCTCCTGCAACTGGGTTCGGATGCCGGCACCCTTCTCTCTGAGGGAGGCCATCGTGGCCCTGTGGCTCTCGCGCAGCTTCTTGACCTCGGCCTTCTGCTCCTCGGTCAGCCCGAGCCGCTCCAGCGCCCGGTCGGGAGGAAGGCCGGGCCCCCGGCGAGCCCTGCGCTCGCGCCCTCGTTGAATCTTCTCCCGCTGTTCCGCCGTCAGCAGACCGGAGAAAGATTTCCGCAAGGATTGCCGTGCCTTCCGAATCTGCTGCCTCACGTCGTGCCCCTCTTTGACGAGTTCGCCGACCTGGGCGGCGGAAGACTCCTCCGTCCCCAGTTTCTCCCGCAGTTGGGTTCGGATGCCGGCGCCCTTCTTGCGGAGAGAAGACATCGTGGCCTTGTGGCTCTCGCGCAGCTTCTTGACCTCGGCCTTCTGCTCCTCGGTCAACCCGAGCCGCTTCAGTGCCCGGTCGGGAGGAAGACCGGCCCCTCCGAAAGCCCTGCGCCCGCGCCCGGCCTGTTGATTGTGGAGAGCGGCGAGGGTGCCTCCCAAGAGGGTGACTCCCAGCAGCCCGACGATCCAGAATTTCGGTTGTTTCATGCTCATGATGTGACTCGCTCCTTCCTTGGGTTACGCGCCGCCCCCCCATGAGGCCTCGGCGCCGTTTCCCGACATCCGCCTTGTCGTTTCTCCTCGCTCCACACACCCATATGGAACGAACGAGCGGAGCGGATGTTTCAACCGTCCTCTTCGGGGTCAAATTGACTCAGGTCCGGCTAAATCACTAAAATCGAGCCGGAACCGGGCACATCGGCGGGGTCGAATCACGGTGAAACTCAGCAGAACAGGTCTGGGCATTGCGGCACGGCCGCTCGTCCCGGCGATCCTCTCTTCCGTTTTGATGGCGGCCCTCGTTGCCCTGTCGGGCGTCCCCGCAGGTGCCGGACCTCTCCCGGAGCCGACGCTGTCCTCGCTGTTTCCCCTGGGAGGCCAACCGGGTGCTCAGGTTCAGGTCACGGTTCGGGGCGAGCATCTGGCTTCGGCCCGAGCGGTCTGGTTCGACTCTTCGGGTCTGACCGCCGAAATCGTGAGCCGTGAGACCGAGGGTGGGGAAACAACGGACGCGGAGTCGCCGCCCGATTCCCAGGCGTCCCGGTTGACACTCCGGGTCCGAGTCGATTCCGACGAGAAGCCCGGAGAACGCAGGCTGCGCTTTGTGACTCCGGGCGGTCTGTCCAACGCGCTCACCTTCTGGGTGCACCGGGAGCCGGCTCAGTGGGAAACGGAAGGCGCCCATGAGCTCCCGGACGGAGCCGAAGCCTTGAACCCGTATCCCCTCGTGGTCCACGGCCGGTTCACCCGCCTGGGCGAAGTGGACGACTATTCGTTCAAGGCGCCTGCCGGAACCAAATTGCGGTTCCAGGTCCATTCGAGTCCGGCCCTGGACCCGGCCGTCACCCTCTTCGAGAGGTCGGGCGGATGGTTCGACCCGGAAGGCACCCGGCGCCTGGCCTTTCACGATGAGGATGTCTCCTACCCCGGGTCGAGCACGGAGCCGGCTTTGAGCCACCAATTCGAAAAGCCGGGAACCTATTTCGTCCGGGTGAGCAGTTTCAGGGGCACGGCCAGCCCCGACCACGGGTATCTTCTGCGGGTTGTCCCGGAGCCGCATCGAGAGGCGTCGGGCGACTCCGCGATTCCCAGCGAACCGGACCCGAAGGATTGGGAGGAGCGCAGTTGGACTCGGACCTTGGCGCAGGACCGGATGAAGGCCCTCTGGACGCGCGCCGTACCCTCGCTGGCGCCGCGGCCGGAGCCGGGATCGAGCGCCGGGAAAGGGGAATCCCCCGAGGAACCGCAGCCCGACCCCTTCGCTCCGATCCCCGAGGTCTGCCTCAGCGGCCAGGACCTGGCCGGATCGGAGCCGCCTCGAATTACTCTGCCCACGCTTCTGACCGGCGCGCTTCAGCGTCCCGGCGAGATCCATCGAGTCCGGTTTTCCGCAGCCATCGGAGACCGCATCGTGCTCGAAGTGGAGACCCCGGACAAGACGGTGCCCCTTTTCAATCCCTATCTGAAGCTGGTCGACGCCGATGGTGTGGAGGTGGTGACCAACGTCCATTCCTTCCTCAACTCCAACACCGAGATCCAGAAACAGATCTACCCCAAGACCACCCATGCCTTTCCCAGGGCCGGTGATTTCACTCTGGAGATCCGGGACATCACGGCCACCTTGGGAGATGAGCGAATGAGCTACCGGGTGCTGGTCCGTCCCCAGGTGCCCCACATGGGGAAGATCCACATCGAGGACGAGGTCCTGAACCTGGAAGCGGGAAGGGCCGGCACGGTGAGTGTGATCACGGATCAAGAGGAGGGTTTCGAGGGGGCCATCATGCTGACCATGGAGGGGGTTCCCCCCGGAGTCGAGGCAATGACGGCCACCAAGTCCGAACCGGTCCAGCCGCCGCCCATCAACCGGGGCCGCGAAGATCGGTACATAGCCAGAAACAAGAAGGCAACTCTGTTGCTGGTCGTCTCCCCGGACGCGCCGGCGACTGCCCGTCCGGTCACCGTCCGGGTCGCGGCCCGGCCGGTGGTGGAAGGCCTTCTGGGTCCCGTCACGCCGGTCAAGGACCTGTTCGTCATGGTGCTCCCCACCAGAGAGGCGCACCGAGAGGAGTGAGGGAATGAGGTCATCCCCCGGCGTGGGTAATTGGGTGCTCCCGTGCAGCCTCCGGTGGATCGTGTGTCTGACGGCCGCCGGGCTGTCCTTGGCCGGTGGACCCGGACCGGCGCCTGCGGTCTTCGCCGCCGTTGGATCGAGATCCGCCGAGGCTTCGTTCGATGCCTCGATCGTCGGCTTGCAGTTGTATCCGGAGGAGCGGACCTTGCGAGGCGGGAATGCCTCCCAGCAGTACGTGCTGACGGGGACGCTGGCCGACGGCAGCCGGAAGGACCTGACGGCTCAGGCTTCGTTTTCTATCTCGGACCCCAAGGTGGCGCGGCCTCGGGAGGGGGGGTGGATCGCCGCCGTCGCCGCCGGCGAAACGGAGTTGAAGGCCGTGGTCGGAAAGCACGAAGCCAGAGCCCGCCTGCGGGTGGTGGACTCGGATTGGACGAGGCCGTTCCACTTCTCACGCGACGTGCTCCCCATCCTGACCCGGCGAGGTTGCAACCAGACCGAATGTCATTCCGGGCTGAAGGGCCGGGGGGGCTTCAAGCTGTCGATGAACGGATCCCATCCGAGGCAGGACTATGAGTGGATCGTCCAAGGGGGAATGTATCAGGTCCTGACCGATGAACCCGGAGAGCCGAGAATCCCCCGGGTTGATCTGGACCGGCCCGAAAAGAGCCTTCTGCTGCAGAAGCCCACCATGCAGGTCCCCCATGTCGGCGGGCCGATAATCGACCAGGAGTCCAAGGAATTCTCTCTCCTTCTGGACTGGGTCCGCCAGGGTTCCCCCTACGGGGCGAAGGACTCAGAACGGGTGAAGGTGGTCCGAATGGAGGTTTACCCCCGGGAGGCGATTCTGCGCCCGGGAGAGCGGCAGCAACTGGTGGTGAGCGCCCACCTGTCGGACGGAAACGTGGAGGACTACACGCGCCGGGTCCGATTCGACGTGAATCACGGTTCCGTGGCCGAGATCTCTCCCAGCGGCCTGGTGTCGGCTCGCAACGGAGGCGAGACGGCGGTCCTGGTGCGCGGAGCGGGCCAGGAGGTCCTGGGGACCATCGGCGTGGTGGCCGACCGGGTGGCCGACTATCCGGAACTCCGCCCCAACAACCTCATCGATGAGCGGATCTTCGCCAAGCTCCGCCGGTTCAACATCGTTCCTTCTGAAATGTCGAGCGACTCCGAGTTCCTGCGCCGAGTCTGCCTCGACCTGACCGGCCGGATTCCCCCTGTGGTTCGAGTCCGGGAGTTCCTCGCCGATCCGGATCCCCTCAAGCGGGAGAAGGTGGTGGAGGCGTTGTTGGCGTCTCCGGAGTACGTGGACTACTGGACCTTTCGTTTCGCCGACCTGTTCCGGGTGTCGGTCTTCGCCCTGGGCATCAACGCCAAGTGGAGTCAGGCGTATTGGGAGTGGATCCGGGACGCCGTCGAGAGCAACCGGCCCTATGACGACGTGGCCCGCGAGCGCGTCTCGTCCCAGGGGTACAGCGCGGCTTCACGCCACTATCTGCCCTATCTGGTGGTGCCGCCTCCGGAGAACATGATGGGTGAGCAGGTGCGGGTGTTCCTGGGGCGCCGGCTGGACTGCGCTCAGTGCCACGACCACCCCTATGAGCGTTGGACCCAGGATCAGTTCTGGGGGATGACGGCCTTCTTCGGCTCCATGTTCAAGCTGGGCGGGAATCCGGAGTCGGTGATTTTCGATCATCCCAACGGGAGGGAAGTGGCCCCGGACGTTCCCAGCCCCAACGACAAGCGGGTGCGCAACCCGCGCACGGGCGAGGAGATCGACCCGGTGCTGCTGGACGGGACCCGGGTGGCGCACACGCCCACCAACTACCCCCGCGGCGAATTGGCCCGCTGGATGACCTCCCACCCCTACTTCGCCGAGGCCGCCGTCAACCGGATGTGGAGCTACTTCTTCGGCCGGGGCCTGGTAGAGCCGGTGGACGACTTCCGCAGCAACAATCCGCCCACCCATCCCCAGCTTCTGAGGCAACTGGCACGGTACTTCGAAGAGAACGACTACGATCTGAAACAGGTGTTCCGGTTGATCGTGCGTTCCCGGACTTATCAACTCTCCAGCTCCAACCGGGGAGCGCAACCGGCCGACCTGCCGACTTATGCTTACGCCCCTTCGCGTCCCTTGGAAGCCGAAATCCTGCTGGACGCGATTTGCGACGTGACCGGCGTTCCGGAGCACTTTCCCGTCCCCGCCTTCTCCGGCGTCGGAGACGGAGCGGCCCCGCGAGGCGCTCGTGCGGTTCACCTGAAGGAACCGGACGTCTACGCCTCCTCCTTTCTGGATATTTTCGGACGCCCCACCCGCTTCTCGGTGCCTGAGCGGGACTCGGAGCCGATGCTGAGCCAGGCGCTGCACATCCTGGTGGGATCGACCTATAACGACAAGCTTTGGACCGAGGGGTCCCGCGTGTACGACCATTTCCAGAGTGGGACCTCCGACGGCGGGATCATCAGGGATCTATATCTGGCCGCCTTCAGCCGGTATCCGACTCGGGCCGAATCGGACGAACTGTCCACCCTGATCGCCCGGACTCCCGACCGCGGGCAGGCCCTTCGCGATCTCCAGTGGGCCGTCCTCAGCTCCAGAGAGTTCGCGGAGAACCACTGAGAATTGCGAAAATCGGGACGCAGGGTGTAAAGTGGCGGCAAAGGTATGCCCATGTTGAAACAGGTCGGATGTCTGCGAAGACCTCAAGGTTACTGGACCCGGCGTGACTTCATCCGGGTCGGCTCGCTGGGTTTTCTGGGCGCCCATCTGACCCAGTTCCTGCGGCTCGAGGCGGCTCTCAAGACGGCCGGCGCGGATCTGTCCGAAGCAAAGGCCAAGGCCTGCATTCTGGTGTGGCTGGAGGGAGGCCCCAGCCAGATCGACACCTGGGACCCCAAGACCAACAGTTCCTTCCGTCCCATTGCCACCAACGTCGACGGCATCCGGATCTCGGAGCTGCTGCCCCGGCTGGCCCAGCGGATGGACAAGCTGGCGCTGGTTCGTTCCATCAAGTCTTTCGGCAACGACCACCCTCAGGCCGTCCATTACTCCATCACCGGCCACCGTCACAATCCGGCCATGGAGTTTCCCAGCCTGGGGTCCATCGTGGCCAAGGAGATGGGACCGTCCAACGGACTTCCTCCCTACGTCATCGTCCCGCGCTGGGAGCGCAACCGCCAGTACCAGGATTTCTTCCGTTCCGCGTTCCTGGGCCCGGACTACATGCCGATGACCATCCCGGACCCCGCGAAAGAGGATTTCCAGGTCCCGAACCTGACCCTGCCCAAGTCGCTGAGTCCGGCCGTGTTGGAGAACCGCCGTCTGTTCCTGGACTCGGTGGACCGGATCTACCGGAAGCGGGTGGAGAGTCTGAAGCACGCCAGCATGGACGCCTTCATGGACAAGGCCTGGGAGATGATCCTGGCGCCCCAGGTGCGCGATGCCTTCGACCTGTCCAAGGAGTCGGAAAAGACGCGCGACGTGTATGGGCGCGATTCGGTGGGGCAGAGCATGCTGCTGGCCCGGCGTCTGGTGGAGTCGGGCAGCCGGTTCGTCACCGCAGCCGGTTTCCACGGCAATTCCTGGGATACCCACAGCAAGAACGACGAGGGGCACCGGGACCGCCTGACGCCGCCGCTGGACCGATCCCTTTCCGCCCTCATCGACGACCTCAACGAGCGCGGTCTCTACGATTCGACCGTCGTGCTGGTCATGGGAGAGTTCGGGCGCACGCCCCACCTCAATCCCGGTTTGGGCCGGGACCATTGGCCCCAGTGCTGGTCCATCGCCCTGGGCGGCGGCGGTTTGCAGACCGGCACGGTCGTGGGCCGGAGCGACGACCGCGGGGCGTTCATCGTGGAGCGCGAGGTCAGCATCGGCGACATCTTCGCCACCGTCTACAAGGCCCTGGGCATCGACTGGCACAAGGAATACATGACGCCCGTCGGACGCCCTCTCAAGATCGCCAACGGCCTCGACGACCTCACCGGAGAACCTCTCCGCGAGCTGATCTAACTGGGGTCGCCGTCTCTATGGAGCCGCCGGTCTTCCCTCAAATCCGCATTGAACGCGCACTTCCGGCGCTTATTCTCAAGTAGCGTTCGCCCGCAAGATCCAAACATCCAGTGGGAGCAAGATGAGCAACCGAAAAGAAGACGCCACCTATACCATGGGCCGTACCCAGGCCGAGACGGATCGTCTGATCCGTCAGTCAAAACTGTATTCGAGCCTGACCCGGAGAATGCTCAAGCAAGCCGGTCTGGGTCGCGGGATGAAGGTCCTGGATATCGGCAGTGGAGCGGGAGACGTGGCCATGGCCGCGGCCGAACTGGTGGGTCCGGAGGGTCAGGTCGTGGGCGTGGACGTCAACGGGGAGATTCTGAAAACGGCTCGCGCGCGAGTGAGGCAAGCCGGATGGACCCATGTCGAATTCGTGGAGGGCGATGCCGGAACCCTGGAATTGGGGAACGATTTCGATGCCTTGATCGGGCGTTTCGTCCTCATGTATCTGGCTGACCCCACCGAGACCCTCAGCCAACTCTCCAAGCGATTGCGCCCGGGTGGCATCGTCGCGTTCCACGAGATCGGCTTCAACCCCAATCGACTGCCTTATGCCATCGATACGCCCTTGGCGGACAAGTTGGTCGATTGGACGGTCGGGGTCTTCAAACAATCGGGCGCCCGTGGCAATCTGGCTTACCGGCTGTACGGGACCTTTGTCGACGCCGGCCTGCCCGAACCCCGCCTGGAGTACACGGCACTGGGAGGCGGCGAGCCCGGATGGCCAGGATATCAATACGTCGCCGACAGCGTGCAGAGTGTCCTCCCACTCCTGGAGCATTTCGGAATAGCGACCGCAGAAGAGGCGGATCTGGCGACGCTGCCGGAGCGGCTGCGGGCAGACGTGGCCGCGACGAAATCGGCGATCGTCCTGCCCATGACCGTCATGGCCTGGACCCGGCTGCCGGAGGACGGCGGCTGATGGATTAGCCCCTGCCAAATCTTCAGACGTGTAAAGCCGGGTTTCTTCGACTGGTATTTACCTGAAGCGGGCCCCGCGACGGTAGGCTCGGACTGCGGCCTTGCAGAACCCGCCGAGTTCCACACATCCAAACGACCTCGATAGCAGATGTGAATCTACGGAATCCCTACGGTCGGTCTGCAACCAAAATCAAGGAACGTGAGCATGACGAAGGAAGCTGTTCGGATGGATCTGGAGATTCACGGTGGTGTGTTGGTGTTCACTCGTACTCGAACTCCTGTGAAGAACCTCTTCGACTATTTGGAAACCGGCAAGACCCTCGATCAATTTCTGGTCGATTTCCCTGCCGTTGGTCGTAGCGAGGCGGTCAACGTCTTGAAGATGGCGCGAGCACCGCCTAATGTGAGCGCGACTCCCGCTTGATAACTCGTTTCCAAGGAGACTAATGGGCTAACTTCCTGGCCACACTATGTCAACAGAGACTGGCTGTAATTGGTCTACGTTGGTTAATGGAACGCTCCTATCGACTAAGAAGTTTGCCCATATTTGATATGTAATCGTCGACAGATAGTGATGGTGATGGAATCATTTCGGAGAGTTCTACCTCGCCGCGTGCCTGGAATAGTCTACGGATCTCGATGTATCGTTCGTCGTCCGTGGAACGCGAAACGCGCAACAATCTCATGATGACTTTTAGTGCTTCAGAATCGCTGGATGTAGGACCACAACCAAGAAGGAATGCTACTCTGCTCAGATTGCTTGCGGCTGTGTCCAAGGACTCCTTACGCAGGAATCCGAACGTAACTATGGGACTCGTAGCCTTCACAAATAAAAAATCCCCAATCTTTGCATCATAGTGACTCAAAGCGCAGCGAACCGATCCAATAGTGGCCCCCGTGGCAGAACTTAGTGGCCAACTGAGTGTGATGGGTCCGCATTCGCTTTTGACCTCGATTTTATCACCAAGGTTACACCCTAGCTGTTGAGCGAACGCATTTGGCATAAGTCGTCCACTACCTCTCATCATGGCTGGAGAGACTTCAATACGCCAGTACCAAACGCATTCATCTGTACAATAGCAAGCCGCCGTTTTCTCGATGTCCGTGGAAACATCTATATCCAGGCTCGAACGCCGCACTCGTACAATACCGCTATCGTCTCTCGTAAACATGGGTGTATTTAGATAGGCGACTACGGAATTTTCTTTGACACCGTAGGTGTCTGTTATCTTTTTGACGAGATGATCATACGAAGCCTGTCCACCACAATGCTCCAACTCCTGAAGGATCTCATCGGTAATGCCCGTGTATTCGTCATAACCCGGCGTCCCGGCAATCACAAACTGACCTTGTTTATTAACGCGCCAAAAACCAGAGTCTTCGATTAAACGTTGCCGAACGCTTCGGACGCTGTCACTGCCAATATCCTTTAACATTTCTTCCACTGTAAGTGGTCGATTGTGATATCGGATCAATGCGCGCACCTTATCGAGAATAGTTCCCTTGTAGTAGATGACACCGCCATCTACCCGCAGAAAGTCACGCAAGTGATTAACCCAATCTTGATGGTGGCATTCTGCAATATCAAACTGAGTCAGGGTCTCGGTAATGGTATTATCGGTGATCAGTCCTCTTTCGTCACTGCGACTAATGAGGGCGTCTCGAGTTTCCCGTGGGAGATTTGGATCGACGAGAAGCCAATCGCCGTTTGTCCTATATGGTCCGGCCAACCAAAGGAGGAGCGCCCCGGCAAATTCAGGTTGGATCTCACCGATCGGGAAAAAATCGTCAGTGGCCCACGTGAGCGCCCTTTCTATGGACGAATGAGAAACGGGGACCGCCGCCCCGATACATTGTCGTAGAGTCTTGGACCGGCGAGTTATAGGCTGAAAGTCGGCCATGTGTAGCCGTTTCAATTGTGCCTTTGCTTTTAGCTCGAGTTGCCGGACGCGTTCGCGTGTAATCCCCCAGCGTCCACCTATGGTCTTGAGAGTTATTGGACGCCCGGTGCGAAAAACGCGGTCATTGAGGATGTCTCGCATCCGCCTGTCAGTATGAGCCAGAGCGCGCCGGACGAGATCTGGAACTGAGTATTGCATGACGAATTCAGTGGCCAATTGCCCTGCACGAAGGTCGCCGAGACTATCCCAGAGATCCTTGATTTCTGGAGGCCACTCCATCGGTGCTGCGGGCATTATCCTTGATAAGGTACTTAGATTACGCTCCCCGGCGGCGTATGCGGCCAACATACGAAAGGTAAATTCAATTCGCGAAACTGGTGAGCCATGTTGTCGTTGTCTGCGCTCGAACGGTACCGATGGGATTCCGGATGGATCCTGAACCTTTGATGCTATGGCTGCCTCGAGTACACATGCAAACTCGATAGCAGAGCGAATACCACAGTTGGGAATAGAGAGGAGCTCCCGGAATTTTAGGTGAGGAGCGGACAATTCCTTAGAGTGTCGGGATACAATATTACGCGTGCGTGTAGAAAACGGCAGATCCAACAATCGAAAAGGAAGCGTTCGGCCGGTGCCAATATCCAAAAGACGAATCGCTCGAAGATTGCGATGCAGAAGCTCTACTAGCTCACGGAGACAATCTCGACTGACCCATTCAATATCGTCCCAAATTTCTCCTTTCAACTCCGCCAATTTGCAGTCTCTACCCAAAGTCTTCCCCAAAGATGTCGGAGCAGACAGATGACCTAGCGCTTTCGCGACAGCGGCGGGTACCAACGGCGTCGGCGCAACTCCCCAAGGCCTTACGGTCGGATGCATCATGATCAGTGACAATGTTGAGTAGATTTGATGCGCTTTTCGACGAAAGAAGTCACCGCCCAAATGGGCACTTGGCTGCCCAGAGCTTCATTAATCAGAAACGGAAGGCCCGTCGCAGCATACTCGTTTGCCATTGAGATAATTTCACTTGGCTTCCTCAGAATATCTGTGTTTCCCGTTTCACCGACAGCCATAAGCTGTAGCTGAAACACACGTTCTGGATTTGATGGCAAGACCTCACCTGCCCGGATAAATTGATGCCATTTGTCAGTGGCAACCTTGGTTCGACGCCCTTCCTGTATGCCGATACACAATGCAACCCACCAAATATCAACATAACGTTTGAAAGGTATATTGTCTCGGTTCTTGTGCCGTTCCGATTGTCCCGTCATAGCAAGGCGCTGCACGTTTTCATAGTGCACTAAGGGGATCCGCAAGCCTTGATTCTGTAGCCCAGCGATCAGGTCATTCATATTATTGCCTCTTGTGTAAATTACGTGGACCGATATTGCAACTGAAACTCACGGTAGTTTGTCCGTTGACACCGATTGCAGCATTGGCGATGGTTACATTTGCATAGACGGACTTCCGACCGAGTCGCATTCGGATCATTTACTAAGTCAGCAGGATAATCGTCTGTTTTTGTAAGGGTAACGGTTGCACCGGTTTGCGTGTCGAGGATGTCCTCGGTATGAGATATCTCGGACTGAGTCAAAAATAATACGACTTGTCGATCGACATCGTGACCGGCGGCCCGACTCACAATGTCGAGTACGCGACGTTTTACGTTTCCAGACATCATTCCCAGAGGCGTGTCAATAACTCGAGGTGCTACAACACGACTAACCTCGGTCAACGCCCAAATAAATGCAAACGTCAATGCACGCTGAGCTGCGCCGTTCACCTCATAGTCCGGATTCAACGTGCGATTATCGGCTGTCCGCACTATGATACTATACGTATCATTAATCTCAGTGCCCTGAAAGATGGCATTCTGATCGGGATCTGCTCCGACCATCGTCAGGAACAATTCATTCATGCGATTGCTAACGGCTCGGAGATAAGTGTTGTGCATATCCTCCAGTGTGCCAGCAACTACGCGCTCCAAATCTTCTAACGCAATCTTCTCCGCATTGAGGGCTGCCATACGTTGGTCTGCACGACTTAACTTTCTCTGTTCGCTATGTAGTTGCTTGAGTCTTTTTATTTTTTCGTCCAGTGAGATTTGAGCGCGGTCCCGCTCGCCATTCTTCGCAAGCCGAGAAGATTGTAGTGTCTTTTCAAATCCACGCTTTGCTTCAATTTCATCACTATCGATGTTGTCAAGCTTTGCCTCGACGGACTTCAGTTCGAGATTGGCATTGTCTATACGTTTTTTGACGGCAATTCGTTGACGCTGTAAGGCGACGCATTCCTCAATCCACTGTTGTGTCTGGTGACCCTGCCATTTATCTACGTCACCTTTTGCTTGATAATACAAAGACGAAAGATAGTTGATGTGGTCGTCGTTTTCTCGCTGTTCGTAAATTAATGCCTTCACTCGCGCGCGAGCCGACGAACCCGGCGAAAGTGCCGCACCGCATATACATTTCTCTATGTCGATCCTTTCTTCCAATACTGGCACTGCAGCGCTAGGTATAATACCCCTCTCATGCAATCGCTGCAGCACCTCGTAACCCTTAATTAGGAATGGGCCGCTCAATGCCCAGGTAATTGACTCTTTGTTGAAAAGTGCTTGGTGGCGGAATTTAAGTTGTTCCTCTTCGTTTAGAGCGTCTTTTCGTTGGGATCGATAGTTCTCGCGCTGATGCGCTAAATGTTCATAACTACCCGCCTCTAGCACTCGTGTTAGTTCGCGAGATACATGTGTTATTTTTCGGTCAATGTCCTCAATCTGCAAATTGAGTGTTGTAACAGAACTCTTGAGTTGATCCCGCTTCTTAGTAATCTCCTCGATTTCGTCAGTGACTTTAGACAGTTGGTGGGAGGTTGTGTCGCGACTGATTCGTCGATTCACGGCTGATTGTGCGGTGGCTATACGTTTTGCGATACGTTCGAGAAGATCCAAGCCAAGTAGGGAACGAATTGCATCCTTGACCCTGTCGCGTTTGGCGTTGTTCGATAACTGTGGAGAAATAAATGTCATTGCTGCGTCGCCGTCAGTGAAGAAGATGTCCACCATTTCTTTGGGAAGCATTTGGCCGAGCCGAGCCTCCGCAGCTGGGATGGCTTCCGAGCCGGCCGGTGTCTTCTGGTACAGGTTAACTCGATCGTGACCTCGATTGGGTTGATCGCCCTCAGGTCTCTCTTCTACTTGTCGCTTCAGCATGTAACTCGTTTCGGCAACCATTGTTACACCTTGAATACTACTTGCCGTTGTGTGGATGAAGTCGACTTCGACCGATACGATGCACGGATCTCTGTCCGGCCAATCAGCAGGGGACAGTCGGACAAGGGGATCATCCAATACGTCATTGCCATAAAGTGCCCATCGTAATGCCTGTAGAAACGAAGTCTTTCCTGAACCGTTCTCAGCACGAATGACAGTCAAGGGTTTTGCCTTGTCCGTTCCGAATTGCAAATCGATCGATCTTAGTAACTTAAAGTTGCGAATGCGCGCGGCTACTAGTTTCACTCGATGTGCCCTCCTTTCTGCGCGAGGCGCTCCCCGAGTGCGACTAGTCGATGGTTTATCTGTTGCGCAATATTATACGGTTTATCGCTTTCGAGAGCGACGATATCATGAAGCGCTTGCAGCTAAATCGTCTCGATACCCATCGTAGCGCTCATCAACTTGCATAATCTTAGTTTTGATAACTTCCAACGCTTGGGTTTGCGGTGCAACGGCCATAATATTCCTCCACCGTGTTAACCGAACATCGCGTTCATTAGTTTCTCAATCTCGTCGAATGGTCCGCCAACAGTACCACCGTTCGCCGCCAATTTCGCGAACTCGTTAGCTCTCGTTAGCTCTCCTCTTAGTATTGCCCTCGAGCTTGAATCCCTGGGATTGGGAGGAACGACGATGAAGTCATGTAAATGCGCGATTCTCTTATTGATTGCGTCACACTTACGTAGCACTCGTCCTCGACGCTGTATCCACTGCCGTCGTACTGTATTGCTCGCTAGTATGAATGCCTCACTCACCTGAGGTACGTCCACTCCCTCGTCTAAAACCCGCATACAGGTCAGCGCATTGTAGTCTCCCGCGGCAAATCGATCAAGTAAGTCCGCCGCTCGCCGACGGTTCGTCGTTTGACGGGATGTCAGTTCGTGAATCGTAAGATTCAGATCATACTGTAGCATATCATTTACCGCCTGAAGCTGGGCACGGTTCTTATCAGTTGCATATACTAGTACATGTCTAATTTCATCGCGAGGGCGCTTCCGCAGTACGTTCCGCAAGACGGTAATTTTATTTTCCGCGGATTCGATGACGCGGCGGCGGCAAATCAACAATCGCCTTATGTCGTTGGACAAACGTCCTGCGTCAGATGCATCCGCGTCATCCATAAAGCCCTTGCGTACA
>CATOST010000005.1 GCA_951812665.1 uncultured Acidobacteriota bacterium | reverse complement strand
GGTGCCTGCCCTGTGGATTCCCCGGGTAGACGACGGCCGGGCTCTGTGGATTCAGCACACGTCGAGTGTGGACATGTCCCAGAGCCCAATAGTCGACTCCCGTTTCCACGAGGTCGGTCAGGGAGCAGGGAGCATACGCCACATGGTTCGAATCGTTGTCCACGTTGGCGTGAAGCAGACCGATGTTGAAAGATCGGGAATCCACTTGGCCCAACCGGCGGACCAGGTTCTTTCGGACATTGCGCGTCGGGTAGCTCACGCCGTGCACGACGGCGGCCCCGGGATCATCCTCGAATACCGGAACTGCCTCGAATTCGGACCCGAACCGATGACAACCCGGCGGATATGCAGTCGTGCCTCCCAACCGTCCAGGGGATCATGATTCCCATGGCAGACGAACGAGCGGATACCGGCCTGGTCGAGCCTGTTCAGACCATCGATGAACCGGCGTTGCGCTCGCAGGCTGCGGTCGGCGCCGTCATAGACGTCTCCCGCGATGAGAAGCGCGTCCACACGTTCCGAGACGCAGAGATCGACGATGTTGTCGTAGGCATTGAAGGTCGCTTCCCGAAGACTCGTGGCTACATGCTCCGGCACACTGGACTTCAAGCCCGTGAAAGGGCTGTCGAGATGCAAAATCGGCGGCGTGTACGAAACGAAACGGCTTCACGGTATTCCGGATGATTGGAGATATGTGCGCCGCCAGTGTAGCCGAAGCTCGCCGCATTCCGCCAATTCGCGGCCCGAAATGCGGGCAAACCAACAGACGACATTGCCGGTGGAGGTCCGATTGGATTCCGATCCGCAGAGCAGTTGCCGTGGATCGAAGAGGTCTTCAAGGGGCAGCTGCGGGAGCGGGTCCGATCGCGTAGAGGTTCTTTTCGCCCCTTAGATAGAGTTGCCGGCCGGCCAGCGCCGCCGAAGCGCTGAAGCTGTCCTCCAGCCGGTTGACGGCGAGCGCCTCCGGAGTCTCGGTATGACTCAGGACCAGGGTAGCTCCACTGAGGTCCGTGATGTAGATCCGTTCCGCCGCAGCCACGGGGGAGGCGTAAACGTTGCCGATGCCGGGCAGGCGCAAGGGCCCGGGCCGATCCTGCCCGGTTCTCGCGTCGACCCGGGTCAGGACCCCCTGGTAGTGCGCCAGGAAGTAGAGTGTACCGTCATACAGAAGAGGGGACGGGACGTAGGGGGTCGTTCGCCTGCGCGTCCACGGCACCCGGTCCGTTCCCGTAATGTCTCCCCGAGCCCCGTCCAGGCGAATCGCCAGCAGAACCCGCTTTTCATAGCTGCTCCCCACGAAGGCCATTCCATCGCCCGCCACAGGAGAAGCCACGATATTGTTTGCCAAACCACCGCATTCCCAGATCACCTTGCCCGTATCCAATGCGTATCCGCGAACCCGGCTCGTGCCGGCGACAATAACCTGAACCACGCCATCCTGCTCGACGGCAGTAGGGGTCGCCCAGGAGGTCACCTCGTTCCTGCGGACCTTCCAGCGTTCGTTACCGGTACTCTTGTCCAGGGCAACGACGAACGATTGGCCTTCGTGGTCCCAGTTGACGACCAGCGTCTCGCCGTGCAGAACCGGCGAGCTACCCTCCCCATGACCGTGTTTGGTCCGCATCACCCCCAGTTCCTTCTTCCATTGCACCTCTCCGTCCAGATTCAGACAGTAGACCCCCTGCGAGCCGAAGTAAGCCAGCAGGCGTTCCCCGTCGGTGAGCGGAGAGGCCGAGGCCAGGCTGGATGTGTAGTGCCCACCCTCGTGTGGGACACTGGTGCGCACAGTCCGTTCCCACAAGATTTCTCCGTTGCTTCGATCCAGGGCCAGAACCACGAAGCGCTGCCGGTGGGTCACCGGCAGGTTGCCGTGCGAGCCCGGCGCGTCGTCGTAGATGGGACCAAGCGCCTCTCCTTCGGGAACGGCGGCGGTCACGTAGATCCGGTCCTCCCAGACGACGGGAGTCGAGTGCCCGAGGCCAGGGAGAGCCTTCTTCCAAAGCAGGTTCCGAGACTCGCCCCAGTGAACCGGCGGGTCCGCTTCAGGCGCCACGCCGGTCCCCAGGGGTCCTCTCCATTGCGGCCAGTAACGGGTTGCATCTCCTGATTTCCGCTCCTCCGCCCAAGAAGTGGAGACGAGCAGAAAACAGATCACCAAGGCTTTTTGGAGCATACCGATCTCACATCAAGGCAGATTCAGCGTAGTCGAGAAGAAGAAAGATCCTCACGCCAGGATTTGTTGAATCACTCTTCCTCCCACGTCGGTCAGCCGAAAATCGCGTCCCTTGAATCGGAACGTCAAACGCGTGTGGTCGAACCCAAGGAGGTGCAGGATGGTGGCCTGCAGGTCATGGACGTGAATGGAATGATCCACGATGTGGAATCCCAGATCGTCGGTGCGGCCGATGGTCTGTCCCACCTTGAGTCCTCCCCCGGCCAGCCACATTGTGAAAGCCTGGGATGATGGTCCCGGCCCATCTTTCGGCCCAGCGCCAAGTTGCTCTCCACCATGGGAGTCCGGCCGAACTCGCCCCCCCAGATGACCAGCGTCCGCTCCAGCAGCCCTCGCCGCTTCAGGTCGCGGACCAGGGCAGCGGAGGCCTGGTCGGTGAGTCCGCACTGTTTGATGAGACCTCCCTTGACGTCGGAGTGGTGGTCCCAGCCGGAATGATAGACGTTGACAAAACGGACTCCCCGTTCCACCAGCCGCCGCGCCAGCAGGCAATTGCCGGCGAACGAGGGCTCCCCGACCTTCGCACCGTACATTTCCAACGTCGCCGGACTCTCTTGTGCAAGGTCCATGAGTTCGGGAGCGCTGCTCTGCATCCGGTAAGCCAATTCGTAAGAACTGATGCGGGTGGAGATCTCAGGATCGCCGATGATGTCCGCATGGTGCCGGTTCAGTTTCCGCAGGAGGTCCAGAGAGTCCCGCTGGAGCCGATCGTCGATCCCGGGCGGATTGCCCAGGTTGAGAACCGGGTCGCCCTGGGACCGGAAAGGCACCCCTTGGAACGCCGTTGGCAGGAAACCGCAGCTCCAGTTGGCCTGTCCTCCACTGGTCCCGTTTCCCGTGCTCAGAACGACGAAGCCGGGGAGGTCCTCCGCTTCGCTTCCCAGGCCGTAGGTGACCCACGAACCCAGGCTGGGATGCCCCAGTTGGGAGGTGCCGGTGTTCATGAAGATCTGGGCCGGGGCGTGATTGAAGACATCGGTCGTCATCGATTTGACGAAGACCACGTCGTCCGCGATTTCGGCGATCCTGGGAATGATCTCCGAAAGCTCGGCTCCCGACTGTCCGTACCGCTTGAAGGAAAAGCGGGACGCCATCAGGTTCGCGTCCCGTTCGATGAATGCGTAACGTTGATCGCGCACCACCTCTTGCGGGACCGAGGTCCCGTCATACTTGAGGAGCTCGGGCTTGTAGTCGAAGAGGTCGAGCTGGCTCGGAGCTCCGGCCATGAACAGAAAGATCACCCGGTCCACACGGGGCGTATAGTGGGGTTTCCGTGGAGTCAGCGGATGCGGCCGTTCCGGCCCGGCCGCCAACCTCCCGGGGCCTGCCAGGAGTGTGGCGAGAGCGATCTTGCCCAGTCCGACCCCGCATTCATGGAACAGATGTCTTCGTGTCAGATCCCGCAACCAACGATCCCGCACTCCATCTACTCCTTGGAAATGGTCCGGTCGAGGTTCAACAGCACGCGCGCCACCGCGGTCCACGCCATCAGCTCCTCCCGGTTCACGCCCTCGGAAACGAGTTCCGGCTCGGACTCTTGATTGCCACCCATTCCGCCAGTCCGGATCCGGTTCAGTTGAGCCTCCAAATAGGATTGGACCGCCGCCGATTCAAACCGATCCGGCGCTCTGGAGAGGCACCGCCGAAAGGCATAGTCGATCCGTGCCGACGCCGGCGCATCCTCCAGAATCCGGAGGGCGAATCCTCGGGCCGCCTCCACGAAGACCGGGTCATTGAGCAGCGTCAGCGCCTGCAGGGGAGTATTGGACCGTCCCCTCCGTAGACAGGTGGTCTCGCCCTGGGGAGCGTCGAAGGTGGTGAACGCCGGATAGGGAACGGTCCGCTTCCAAAACGTGTACAACCCGCGCCGGTACCGGTCCTCACCCTCGCTCACGTTCCACTCCTTCTCTCCGAAGATCAGGTCTGCTACGCTGGCCGGTTGAGGCGGGAACACGCTCTGGCCACCCAGCTTCGGGCTCAGGAGTCCGCCTACCGCCAGGGAGATGTCCCGGATTGTTTCCGCGTTGACCCGAAATCGGGACCCGCGGGCGTACAGGGCGTTCTCCGGATCCTTCTCCAGCAACTCCGGTGTCAACCGGGACGATTGCCGGTAGGTGGAAGACAGGACGATCCGGCGGTGCATCGCCTTCATGCTCCAATCCTGCGCCATGAATTCGACCGCCAGCCAGTCCAGCAGTCCCGGATGGGAGGGAGAGCTGCCCCGCAGGCCGAAATCGTTGACGGTGGCGACCAGGCCTCGCCCGAAGTAGCTGGACCAGAGGCGATTCATGACGACTCGAGCCAGAAGCGGATTCTCCCGGCTGACCAGCCAGCGGGCAAAGGTGAGCCGGTCCCTTTTCTGGTCCGCCGGCCATGGATGGAGTACCGCCGGCACACCCGGGCTGACGTGGTCTCGAGGCTCGAGGAACTCTCCCCGATGACGGATCCGGGTGGTCCGTGGGCTAGTGCGCTCCGCCATGACCAGAGTCGTGGGATGGCCGGGCATCGTCTTGCGGAGCGCCTGGATCTGTTCCTGCTCTTCCCGGAGTTCCGGAGCCACGGAAAGGTAGTGCCGGAGGAGAGCCTGCCGGTCATCGGGCGTCACGGCATCGGGTGAAGCCGACAGGATCGACTCGATCCGCAACGGCAGACCCGAACTCGACAAGGGGGTTTCGCCGTCCGACACGAATACCCGAAAACGTCCGATGGTATGGGTGTGAATGTGATTCTGGACCAGGGTCACCCTGAACCGCTCGCCGTCGGCAACGACGATTGGTTCCTGGAACTCGTAGACGATGCTCTGCGGCGTACCGCGTTCCCGGTCGGGAGACCACCCGGTCTGCCGGTCTCCATCCAGGGTCATGCCGGGATGCAAATGGCGACGAAACGAATCTGCAGTGGCTCGCCGGAGCGCGTATGGGCTCGATCCCGCGGGCGCCGAGGGGGAAACACCCTGGACCGTGATCTCGCTGAGCATGAAGTTGCCCTCCTCGGAGGCGGTCCCGCGGCCCGGACCTCCCCCGGGCAGGCTTTCATGACTCAGGAATTCGATTCGTAGACCGGTGACGGCGGGCAGGCCCGGCTCGATCTCAAAGGAATAGATGTCTGAATTGGGACGGTCGCCGCTGGCCAGGACCGACTCGTCGCCCAGCACCGTGAGCGTGGACGATTTCCCTGAGACCAGATTCAGCGGACGGCGGACCGACCAGGATCGAACCAGACGGCGAGTCTTTTTCTTCCAGGCTTCGTATTTCGCCGCCAGATGCCGGCCACGTTGTTCCGGCTCCGAAAGATCGGGGTGATAGCTGGTCCGATGCTCCTCCCCCGGGGAGATCCGAAATCGGCTCAAATTCTTCCCGTCCCCCGCGAGCTGTTGCAAGACGACGACCATTTCCTCACCGGGCGCCAGGCGGACGGGTTTCTCCACGCGAAAGACAGCTTGGTGATGGCCATACGTCCTGGCCAGTTCCCAGCCGGTTTCCGGGTCGCCGTCGAAAGCCTTGAAAACCTCGACGTCCTCTCGCGACAAGGTGGCGGCCGGCTTTACCAGGGACAGCCGGCGAAGCGAGCCGCCGGTGCCGTTCTTCAAATAGAGTTCGATCTCGGAAAGAACCGCCTCTCCCTTCTCCCCACGTCCCGGACCCTGAGGTGAGCCGGCCGGGTCATGAAAGACTTCGAGCCGGATCTGGTCCACCCGAGTCTCGGGGCGAGCCACCCACCGATAGGCCTCCTGCTCCGGATTCGGACCCGAAACCTCGATGGAGCCGTCCGGGCGCCGGGTGAGGCGCGCGCCTCCCGACGAGGTGACTGCGAGAGGCGGTGTCGTGTCCCAGACGCTCCGGTGTCCATACGACGGAAAATTCGCCGAGAGCCGGGACTCCAGGGATCTGATTTGCTCCTGGATCTGCTTCCGCTTCTCGGCGACCCTTCGGTCCGGGACCCTCATTTCCGGTTCGTCCGCGTTGTTCAGAAAGGAGAAGAACCGGAAATACTCTGCTTGGGAGATGGGATCGTACTTGTGATCGTGGCACTGGGCGCAGGCCAGCGTGAGGCCCAGAAATGCCCCCGCCGTGGTGTTGACCCGGTCCACTACGGAGGCGAACCGAAATTCCTCGACGTCGATTCCGCCCTCCTCATTGAGCATGGTGTTGCGGTGGAATCCAGTGGCGATCCGTTCTTCCGGACCGGCGCCGGGAACCATGTCCCCAGCCAGTTGATCCACGACGAAGCGGTCGAACGGAAGGTCCTCGTTCAAGGCGCGGATGACCCAATCCCGATATGGCCAGATGGAACGGACACGGTCTTTCTCATACCCGTTCGTATCTGCGTAACGAGCCACGTCCAACCAGTCGCGGGCCCAACGCTCCCCGAAATGCGGAGACGCAAGCAACCGGTCCACCATCCGCTCGAAGGCACCCGGTTCACCGTCCTGAAGGAATCGATCCAGTTCTGAAACGCTGGGAGGAAGCCCGACGAGGTCCAAATGAACGCGGCGCGCCAGGGTAGCGCGCGCCGCCTCCGGAGAAGGGTTCAGATGCTCGGCTTCAAGCCGTTCCAGAATGAAGCTGTCGATCGGATTGCGGGCCCTTTCCCGGGATTCCGGGGACGGCAGCGCAGGACGTTGGGGACGGACGAAGGCCCAGTGGCTCTGATCCCGGGATCCCTTTTGCCCGGGCCAGTCGGCGCCCTGGTCGATCCAACGCCGGATGAGTTCGATCTCCGTTCCTGGAAGCGGGTCTGCAAAGGCCGGCATTCGCCGGATATCGGAAGAATCGTTCGCGGTCAACGCCTGGAACAGAATGCTGTCCCGGCTACGTCCGGGGACGATGGGGGGCCGACCCGATGCCCCGCCCTGCCCTGCCGACTCACGGGAATCCAGCCGCAGCCCGCCGGATTGGATGCGCGGCCCATGGCAAGCGTAGCAGTTCTCCCTGAGGATCGGTTCCACGTCACGGAAAAAATCGACGGGCTCGGAAGAGGGCGCGGCTGCAGCGGAACTCAACACGAAAAACAGGGAAAGGCTGGAAAACAGCCGACACCGATGCATCATGAACCCGCAAAGACGATCATCACTCACATCTTCACTCTTTTCTCTTTTCTTTTTCCTCTTTCCTAATTTTCCTCTGTTCCCTGGAAGAATAGCGTACTATTTTCCAGGACGTCCCACCCCTCCCGCAACGGCTGCGGCAGGGGACGGACCGGGATTGTTGTCAGGAGCTGGAATCCTTGTTTTCGAGCCGACTCGGAGTTCAGACCATTGCCATCCTCTTCTTGAGCGTGGGGGGGTGGGTGCATGCCGCGGTCCAGCTGAAACCCGAGACCGCTCAGGGATACGACCAATATGTGCGGGAGTTGGAGACCATCTTCGGAAAGCGGATCAGCGGCGAGATGCCCTTCCTCTGGTCCGACCAGGACCCGGCACATTGGACCGCCTTGAAGAGAGGGCGGATTCTGATCGACGAACTGAAGGATCTCCCTGCCATCCCGGGTGGAAGGATCCACGTCTGGATGGGCGCCGTATTCATTCCCGGCGCCGCATCCGCAGACGTGATGTCGGTCCTGATGGATTTCGAACGGCACAAGGAGTGGTATCCGGAGGTTCTGGATTCCAGACTCCTGAGTCGCGACGGGTACAAGCTTACCGGGTACCAGCGCCTCAAGATGAAGAAGATCCTGACTGTGATCTTCAATACGGAGCACGAAGTCGTCTACTCCCAGGTGTCCCCGGAACGCTGGCGGGGAGTGTCGATAAGCACCAGAATCGCTGAAGTCAAGGATGCGGGAAAACCGAAGGAGCGGGAACTGCCTGTGGGGGACGACCGAGGGTTCATGTGGCGGTTGAACGCCTATTGGCACCTGGAACAAAGGGAGGGAGGCGTCGTCGCCGAGTGTTGGGCCGTGTCCCTCTCCCGGAGGCTTCCCTTTGCGCTCCGATGGATGCTCAAGCCACTCGTGACAAGCGTCCCCCGGCAGGCTCTTCGGAACACCCTCCGGGGCACGCGTCAGGCGGCGCTGGACAAAGTCGGCAAAGGAGTGGGAAGTCAGGAGTCGGAACAGAAGGGACATTCGGAAATCTTGACGGAGTGAGGGGTGCATTCCCGCGACTGCGATGAGACCCGCGGCTGATAGGATGCCCGTTGGCCGGCGGGTTGCAGGTCGACGCGGGCGGGGATTCCCCGGTGGCCGGGAGTAAGTTCGTGTCCGACAACCCAGAGGCGGTAGCTCGTCTGATCCGGGAATCCAGGTCCGGAGACGAGCACTCCCTTTCTCAACTCTTCCCTGTCCTCTACCGTGAATTGCGAGGGCTGGCCGGAAAGTACATGCGCCGGGAGGCTCGCCAGACGTTGCGCGCCACGGCCCTGGTCCATGAAGCGTATCTTCGCCTACTCGGCGAAAAGCAGTTGGATTGGAAGGATCGGGCCCATCTCCTGGGTATCGCAGCCCGTTCCATGCGGCAGATTCTGGTGGAGCGGGCGCGGGCGAGAATGGCCCAGAAGCGGGGCGGAGGCCAACATGCGGTCACCCTGATCGACGAGACCCTGGGCCGGAGCGCTCGATCCATCGATTTCCTGGCGCTGGACCAGGCGCTTCGGGCTCTCGCCGAGTTGGACCCGAAACAGGCCCAATTGGTCGAACTCAGGTTCTTCGGGGGTCTTACCCTGGCGGAAACCAGCGAGGTCATGGGCATCTCACCCGCCACCACCAAACGTTGGTGGGCCCTCTCCAGGGCCTGGTTGCGACGCGAGTTGAGCGCGTGAACCCGAAAACGTTTCGACGAGTCAAGGAGATCTTCCACGCCGCCCTGGAACAGGGTTCGGAATCGCGTGAAGAATTCGTCCGGCGGGCATGTGCCCCGGACACGGACCTGACCCGGGAGGTCCTGTCGCTCCTGTCCCATCACGATCCCGACGCCACCTTCCTGGAAGGAACCCTGTTTCAAGAGGGTTCTCCGGAAGCAACGGCGCGTCTCCTCAGCGAAGGGGACACCCTGGGCCCGTACCGGATTCTCGGAGAGGCCGGGCGGGGTGGTATGGGCGTCGTCTACCGTGCCCTCGACACCCGTCTGGACCGCACCGTGGCTCTCAAGGCCGTCTCTCCCCTGCTGGGCCGCAACCGCGAACAACGCCGGCGGCTTCGCCGTGAGGCCAAGGTCGCGGCTTCCCTGAATCATCCCGCCATCGCGGCCGTCTATGCCTTGGAGGAATTCGATGACGGACTATTCATCGCCGGTGAGTACGTCGAGGGAGAGAATCTGAGATCACGAATCGAACAGGGGCCGCTTCCCCTCCCCGAACTCCTGCGGGTGGCCACGCAGGTGTGCAGGGGTCTGGTGGCCGCCCACTCCAACGGTGTGATTCATCGAGATCTCAAACCCGAGAACGTTCTATCGGACATCGAAGGCAATCTGAAAATCGTCGACTTCGGTTTGGCTCTTCCCACACTCGAACCCTCTCAGAGCCAACGTCTGACCCAGGCCGGAACCGTTTTGGGAACCCCCGTCTACATGGCTCCGGAACAACTGGAGGGTCAGGAAGCCGACTTCCGCTCCGACATTTTCTCGTTCGGCGTGCTCTTGTACGAGCTGGCCACGGGACATCATCCGTTCGAAGGCAAGACGCCTCTCGCGACGGTGGCCAGGATCCTGGAGAGCAGACCCGGCCGGTCGGACGCCATCGGACCCCCATCCGTGCTGGAACCGATCCTCTTGCGTTGTCTGGAAAAGGATCCGGCCGACCGTTTTCCATCCACCGAGGAACTCCTGGAGCAGGTGCAGCGCCTGGAATCGAACCTCAGAGGCAAACCGAAGGAAGCTTTCGCTTCCCTTGAATCGCTACCGGGTGGTTGGTGGGTCTTCCACCAGTCTGCCGTGATCCTCCTTTACGCCGTGATGGTCTACGGGGTCTGGGAATTCAAACAGGCCGCCTCTCAGGCGCCAGGCGTCCAGTTATTGCCCCTGGTCCTTTTCTTTCTGGTTCTGGGCTGTGCCCTCTGCAACGGCACCATCCGCACCCACCTCCTGTTCACCGCACGGTTCAACCGTTCCGCCATCGAAGCGGAACTGAACCGGGTCGGCGGGTGGAAACCACGGGTCGACGGACTCTTCTCCCTGTGTCTTCTCCTTGGAGCCTCCCTGATCGTCACCCAGGAACAACTCCTCGCCGGCTGCCTGGCTGCCGTTGCCGTCAGTTACACGGTGGTCTTCCTGGTGGTCGAGCCGGCCACCGAGCGCGCCGTTTTCAAGCCGGGAATGCCACCAGTCCCACCTGCATCCGACCGATCCTCCCACCCGGACTGAGCCCTTTTTTCCACCATTCTCACATTCCCAATCAGTGCGGCCGATCGCTGCCGGAAAACAACCCGGCAGTTCACTGGCTGCTGACGAGAACCAAAGAGGAGGTTTCATGGAGAGACAAAAGGGTTTCAAACACATTCGGCACCACGACAGCATCCTGGCCTCCGCCGAAAAAAGACTCCTGGTCCGGATCGCCCGGCGACTTCCGGCCTGGGTCAACGCGGATCATCTGAGCTTGCTGGGAGTCCTGGCAATGCTGGGAGTGGGCCTCTCCTACTGGGCGGCGTCCTGGGACCGGCGGGCCTTGATCCTGGTCGTAGCGGGCCTGGTTCTGAACTGGTTCGGAGACAGCCTGGACGGCACCCTGGCCCGGGTCCGCAAACAGCAACGGCCCCGTTACGGATATTACGTGGATCACGTCCTGGATCTGGTGGGAACACTGTTTCTCCTGGGAGGCCTCGCCGCATCCGAATTCATGAGTCCCGTCATCGGACTCGGCCTGCTGATCGCCTATCTGATGGTCTCTGCCGAAATCTATCTCGCGACCCATGTCCTGGGCGTTTTTCGGCTCTCTTTCCTGAAGGTCGGACCGACGGAACTGCGACTCTTGCTGGCTGCAGGCACGGTTTTTCTCCTCTACAAGCCGGTGGTCGGACTGGGAGAACTGGGAACCTTCAATCTCTTCGACGTCGGAGGCCTGGCCGGCATCCTGGGCCTGGCGCTGACTTTCACCGTCTCCGCCCTCCGACATACTCGAAGGCTGTACCGCGCCGAACCCCGGCCGCGGTTGCAGCCATCCCTTCCCATCAGCTTGCCCCGGTTCCCCTCGACCGGATTTGGTCCGATCAGGTCGGCCTTCACGGCCTCTCAGCACCGCCGGTCGTAAGGACGTTTGAAATGGAACACCTGATCCGCTGGGCACGTTTCAATGCCGTCGGTCTGATGGGAGTGATGGTTCAGATCACGGTGCTCATGTTTCTGCGCGGAGTCTGGAACCTGCATTACCTGCCGGCCACAGCGCTGGCGGTGGAGATGGCGGTGTTGCACAACTTCTGCTGGCATGATCGTTGGACCTGGTCGGACCGCACGGCAACGGCCGGCACGAGCGTTCTCGGTCGCCTGCTGCGATTCAATTTGACCGTCGGCGCCGTCTCCATCGTCCAGAATCTCTTTCTGATGGAACTCCTGGTGGCCAATCTGAATCTGCACTACCTGCCGGCAAACCTGCTGGCCATCGCCTCCTGCTCCACGTTGAACTACTTTTCCAGCAATTGGCTGGTCTTCAGGCAGGCCGCCAAGGAGGACTGAAATGAAGCCGAATCCGTTGATCAAGAGCAGACTGACACGGGCAACCATGATCCTGGCCACGGTTTCTGTCCTGGGTTTGGACTCACCGGTTCAGGGAGCCGAACTGAAACCCGAAACCCTGCTGGCCTGGGACCGATACGTTCGACTCACCGAGGATAGAATCGGCAATGAGCTGGCATCCGAGAAAGGTTTCTTCATTCACGAATTCGGGCGGCTGAACGAAGCAAGAGCGACTTGGCAACGGGTTCGTTCGGGCCAGGTCATGGTCTCCCGGATGGAGACGGAGGATCCCCGGGGCCGAGCCATCAAAGTCCCCGGTGGAATGATCCACCACTGGCGGGGGACCATTCTGATTCCCTCCGTCCGGGTGGAACAGGTCATCCATCGCCTGCGCTATCCGGACCTCAGGGTGCCTCCCCAGAAAGACGTGCTGGAGACCCGGATATTGGAGCGGGACCAGGACTCTCTGCGCATCTTCCTGAAGTTGGTCCGGAAGAAGATCGTCACCGTCGCCTACAACACGGAACACCTGGTCCGCTACCGCTGGCACGGTCCGCTCCGGGCCTCTAGCCGCAGCATTGCCACCCGCATCGCCGAATTGGAGAAACTCCACACTCCTCAAGAGCGGGAGAAGATTCCCGGACTGGATCGCGGATTCCTTTGGCGCCTCAATTCCTATTGGAGATACCAGCAGGTCGAAGGCGGGGTCGTGGTGGAATGCGAATCACTGTCCTTGAGCCGCGGCTACCCCGTCATCTTCAAACCGATCGTGGCCCCGATCGTGAGAGCGATCGCCAGAAGGTCCATGAAGCGCACCCTGGCCTCACTCCGGCATCGCCTTCTCATTTCCAATCTGCAGAGGGAAACCTTGCAGCCGGCTCCGGGATCCTGACCCCGAGGAATCCGGGTTCCGGTTACCGGTACGTGGCGAAAGTCCCGCGAGCGCCGAGACCGGTCCTGCGCCCGCCGGACCAGGCGCGGTGAAGGAGCTTACCGGCGAGTATGCGACCGAGGCGCAACGCAGTCCGCCGGGATGCAGGGACGGTCGAATGCCGTGATGACTTTTGCCACGGACTGGTACGGTGGAGACTTGGGTCTCAGGCTGCTACGCTCCCAGAGACATGGACACCGGAGAGGACCAGCGGCGGAAACTTCGCGGCGAATACCTCTACAGCGGATGGCTGCTGTTACTGGTGGGCAGCCTGCTGTTGGCTTCCTTTTACTACACCTACGCGCTGTGGGAGGTGAAGCTGCTGTTGACCCTGTTCCTGCTGGCGGCGGCAACCTTCCTGCTGTGGAAGGCCGGCCGCCTCTCAAAATCCTGATCCCCCCAAAGTTGAGAGTCACCCGTTCAGAGGAACCATGCTGAAGCGCACGGTCGGCGACGAACTGTGGTGCATCTCGCAGCCCGACCACGCCGCCGCCGCCGGTTACCTGGCCGCTCATTGGGGCAACCACGAATTCGCCCGCCCCGGCCAATATGCACCCTGTCCCGACCCCGAACGGCTGCGAGCCGAAACCGTCCTCGCCATCGCCGAGCACGACAACGGTTGGTGGGAATGGGAGGCCGACCCTCAGATCGACCCCGCCGACGGCCTCCCTTTGGATCTGACGAGCCTCAGGCAGTCCGACGGTCTCCAACGCTGGCGCCTGGGCGTATCCCGCTTCCAGGACGATCATCCCTACGTCGCGCTCCTCATCAGCTCGCACGCCTACTGGCTGCACGCGCCCCGCGTCCAAGCCGAGGACTCGCCCCTGTTCTTCCACCCGCTCTTCGGCAACCCCGTTGACTGGTCCTCACCCGAAGGCGAAGAATTCAAGGAAGCCAAGCGGTTCGTTTCCGTACAACACGCCCTGCAGGAACTGCTCGTGGACCGCATCAAGGGCAATCCTGAATGGGCCGCCGCGGTCGAGCCGCAGCACCTGCACCCCCACGTCCGCCTGCTGCAACTCTGCGACGCCCTCTCGCTGCACCTCTGCTTCGGCGGAGACAAGAAACGAACCCTCCGCGAGATTCCGCGCACGAGTTGGAACGATCGAGTCTCACTCAGGGTCCGTCCGGCGGACGAATTCCGAGTCGTCATCGACCCCTACCCCTTCGATCAGGATCCGCTCGCAGTCACCCTTCGCGCCCGTATGCTCAACCCGGAGATTCGGCCTCCGGATGACTTCCAGACCTGGTGGCAGTCGCGCCCCCGCCGGCAAGTCCGGTTTCGATTCGACCGTTGAACGGACGGCGATGGGGGCAGGGGCATTGAGGGGGGGCAGCGTTGGTACCCTGGAAGGTCAGGCGACTCCCCTGTAACCGCCCGCCCGGAGTTGCGCATCACTATCTCAGTGTGAACAATCACACTTGGCAACACCGGAATCGGCATCCCGATCGGGTGGCGTCCTCCGGCGGATGATTTGGCAATCGGAGTGGAGCGGAAAATAGCGATGGCCGACCGGACCAATGAACCGACGTGGGGACACCGTTGGGGATTTGCCGACACCCGATTCGTGCTCAACGACGACGACTCCGTGACCCTCACCGGTAGTCGCTACGAACTGTGCGGCTACAAGATGCACGACTTCCTCCCCTACGTGAGAGAAGTCCTGGGACTCGATCCAGATTTCAAGGAAAAACGTCCCGAGGTCGACCCCAAACCGGTTCCCGCCCCCAGAAAGAACCGCAGGTTCTGCCGTCGTCTGGGCAACTTCTACCGTCCCGACCAATACACCTTCGACGATCGCGAGAGACTGGTCCACAGTCACGGCCAGACCAGTGCCGACGAAGTCTTCCGGGTCATCTACTCCCAGCTCGAACGAGTCGCCGACATGGTCATCTACCCCGAAGCAGAGAAGGACTGCGCGATGCTGGTGGCACTGGCCCGGACCATGGACGTCTGCCTCGTTCCCTACGGTGGCGGCACCAGCGTCAGTTGCGCGCTGAAACTTCCTGTCTCGGAAGAGCGCATGATCGTTTCGGTGGACATGAGGCGGATGAATCGCGTCGAGTGGATCGATCGCGAGAACCAGCGGGCCCTGGTCCAAGCGGGAATCACGGGGGAGGAGCTGGAACGCCGGCTCGGGGAGGCCGGTTACGTCTCCGGTCACGAGCCCGACAGCATCGAACTCTCGACTCTGGGGGGATGGATCGCCACCCATGCCAGCGGGATGAAGAAGAATCGATACGGCAACATCGAGGACATTGTCGAACAAGTGACGCTGATCACGCCCAGCGGCCGGGTTGAGCATCTGACGGCCTCCCCCCGGGTCTCCATGGGGATGCAGCCCCAGAATCTTTTCTTTGGGAGCGAAGGCAACCTGGGCCTCATCACCAGCGCCGTCATCAAGATTCATCCCCGGCCCCGGGTCCAAAGGTATGGCTCCCTCGTCTTTCCCGACTTTGCCCAGGGTGTTTCCTTTCTTCGGAACTTGGCCGAAACCAGTTTCGTGCCCGCCAGCATCCGTCTGGTGGACAACGTCCAGTTCCGTTTCGGCCAGGCGCTCAAGCCCAGGGCCACCGGATCGGCGGCGGTGTTGGACAGGCTGAAGAAATACTTTGTACTCAAGGTCAAGGGATTCGATCCCCAGCAGATGTCCGCCGCTACCATCCTCATGGAAGGCTCCCACGAAGAGGTCTCCTTCCAGGAAAACGGCCTCTACAGACTGGCCAAGAAGTACGGAGGCCTGCCCGGGGGATCCGAAAACGGGCGCCGCGGCTACCGGCTCACCTTCGCCATCGCCTATATCCGAGACTTTCTTTCGGACTTCCACATTCTGGGAGAGACCTTCGAAACCTCGGTCCCCTGGGACCGCATTCACCAAGTTTGCGACGCCGTCGTGGCTCAAGCCCAGGATCGACACCAGGAACTGGACCTGCCGGGACGACCTTACGTCTCTTATCGAATCACCCAGGTCTACCACACAGGTGTCTGCATCTACTTCATGTTCGGCTTCTACGCCAAGGGCGTAGAGGACCCGGAAACCGTCTTCAGCCAGATCGAGCACTCGCTGCGCCAAGCCATCATTGACGCGGGCGGGTCCATTTCCCACCACCATGGAGTCGGAAAACTCCGTAGTGAGTTCATGAAACACACCCTCTCTTCCCGAGGTATTCGGCTCCTGAAACAGATCAAGCGGGCCACCGATCCAAACAACGTCTTCGGCATTCGAAACAACGTCCTGGACGATTGAGCGGCAACCGCCACGCCGCCAGGATGAGAACCCTCAGGGCCTGATCCATGCGAAAAGGGAATCCCAAACTTCAGGGCAAGACGGCCCTCATCACCGGCGCTTCCTCAGGGCTGGGGAAGCGACTGGCTCTTGATCTGGCCGCTGAGGGCTTGAACCTGGGATTGGCTTCCCGCTCGGAGCAGTCGCTTCAGGAAACGGCCGGCGGCGTCCGGCGAATCGGAGCCGACTGCCTGGTGGTTCCCACCGACGTGACCGACGCCGGGCAGTGCCGCGAAATGGTATCGGCGGTGACCGCGGAATTCGGAACTCTGGACTATCTCATTCTCAGCGCCGGCGTGAGCATGTGGACGCTCTTCGACCAGGTACGAAACACCGACATCTTC
The DNA here is from genome assembly GCA_951812665.1 of uncultured Acidobacteriota bacterium. Classification (GTDB taxonomy): domain Bacteria; phylum Acidobacteriota; class UBA6911; order RPQK01; family JAJDTT01; genus JAJDTT01. Next base: position 134,097 of record CATOST010000005.1, on the reverse strand, counting down.
AGGACGCTCATGGAAGTGAACTACCTGGGAGCCGTCCACTGCATCCACCCCGCATTGGCGTCCTTGAAAGAGCACTACGGCATGATCGTGGCCATCTCCTCCGTCCAGGGCCGGGTCGGCGTGCCGTTTCACAGCGGGTACACCGCCAGCAAGCACGCCTTGGACGGTCTCCTGGAGACGCTGCGGGCCGAGTTGCAAGGGGAAGTCCGGATTCTGAACGTGATGCCGGGATGGATCCGGAGCACCGGTATCCGAGCTCACGCCCTGTCCGCAGACGGGACGCCTTTGGGGTCCGCTGCACATCGGTCCCGCCGCCAGCGAGGGGTGAGCGTCCGAGAGTGCTCCCGACTGATCATCAACTCGTTATCCGGACCCGGGGGAAACCTCTACATTCCCAAAGCCATGGGGTTCCTGCCGTTGGTCAAGCTCCTGTTTCCGTCGCTGCTCCGTGCCGGCGTTCGGCGAGCCGTCCGGAAACAGACCGAAGGGGCGCGGAACCCTTCCTGAGCAAGAGAGAATTCCTCGCTCGAACAGCAACCGCGATCGGTCCTCCCGCAAGGTTCCGGAGTCCGGATCAATAGAAATAGAAGAGAAAGAAGACGGCGCCCGCACAGAGGCATCCGGCCCAGAATCGGTCTTCCCGAACGACCCAGGACACCAGATTCACGGGCCCCCGGCTCCGGGCGCGGCGCCTCAGCAGCATCCAGAACATTCCCAGGGTCAGGACCGAAGCGAGAAGGGCCGCGGATGCCGGGGTCAGACGGCCTCCGGCCACGGCCGCCGCCAGGGCCACCAGCAATCCGAGCCAGACCACGAGGCCTGACAGCAGATTTCTGACCGCCTCCGGTGAAACGGCGAGCACGCCGGCCCACGTCAGCTTTGCTTTTTCCTCTGGGCATCTGCCCAATCGGCTCACCAAAACGGCCGTCAACGTGCACAGCACCACGACCACAACGACCCGGTGGAAGAAGTTGAGCACGTCTCCGGTCAACGACGCAACGGCGGGCACCGGCCCCAAGTACGCGAGGTAGAACCACTCCACGGCCCAGGAATAGAAGACGCCGAGGACGATGGTGACAATGGCGGCGGTGGGCGTCGTCCCCCGCCAGAACAGCCCCAGCAGGAAGACCACCAGGAGCCCGGGCGTCAGATAACCCTGGTAGTCCACGATCTGCAGGAAGAAATTCTTCTCCGAGTTGGGATCGATGACGAAAAGAGCGAACAGGCTGGCGACCGAGACAAACCCCAGGATGGACCATCGTCCCACCCGGATCAGCTGGGCGTCGCTGGCCTCAGGATTGAGGTACCGGCGGTAAAGGTCCATGCTGACGATGGTGGCGGCGGAGTTCATCATGGAATCGATGGAGGACAGGATGGCTCCCACGGCGCCGGCGGAGATGACGCCGATGAGTCCGAATCCGAGGGGCCGGATCACCAGAACGATCAGCTCGGTGAAGGCGGTGTCGGGCGCCACGGAACGATCCGGCAGCTCGGACTGGAAGAGATAGAAGGCGGCCACTCCGCTGGCGATGGAAAAGAACGGGATCAGCAATTTGAGGAACCCGGCCGCGACGATTCCCAGACGCGCCTGCGAGTCGCTCCGGGCGCTCAGAGCCCGCTGAACGATGAACTGGTTGGTTCCCCAATAGAAGATGTGCAGCGCCATCAGACCGGTCAGGACCCCGGTCCAGGGGAGGTCCGGATGGTTGCTTGGCAGATAGAGGTGCATCTTGCCGGACCCCGCCCGATCCAGCTCCATCAGGGCGCTCCAACCACCCAGCCGGTCAAAGGTGAGGGCCGCCAGAAGGATGCCGCCCAGCAGAAGCAGGACCGACTGGATCACGTCCGTCCAGATCACCGCCTTGAGTCCGCCGAAGATGGTGTAGCTGGTGGCGATGGCGGCCAGGATCAGAACGAAGACGCTGTAGTGGAACCGATTCACGCCCAGCTTCGACTTGGCCGGCGTCTCCGGCGAGATGCCTGATCCCGGCTCCGTATCCGCTGTCTCTCCGGGAATCGATTCCGAAACGATCTCCTCGAGCGCCGCTCCGCCCATGAGCACGCAACTGGAACGGGCGCCGATGTAGAGCGCCGGCACCAGTTGGACCACGGCCATGGTGATGACCAGGATGACGGCGTAGGCTGCGCGGCTGCGCTGATCGTAGCGGCGCTCCAAATATTCGGAGAGGGTGTAGACCCTCAACTTTCGATAAACCGGGAGAAACCCGTAGCAGAGGAGCATGAGGCCGGCGATGGCTCCCAACTCGAAGTGGCTCTGGGCGAAACCGACGCTGAAGCCGATGCCCATCATCCCGATCATGTGATTGGCGCTGACGTTGCTGCCGTAGATGGAACCGGCCACGCCCCACCAAGGGATGTTTCGGCCCGCCAGAAAATAGGCCTCCGCCGTCTTCTCGCGCCGGGATGCCAGCAGGCCGATGGCCATCACCAGCGCCAAGGCAGCGAAGAAGACGCCCGCGTCGAGTGGTGTGAAGACGGTGCCCACGGATTCCTGGTCTCCTCAGCCGGATGGACGGACCAGGACTCTTCGAGCCTTTTCGGCGCCCGCCACCAGGGTCCTCAGCTTCTTGCGGGTGATCTCCAGAGGGACGTGCTGGAAGCCGCATTCGGACGTCAGCAGGAGGCGTTCGGGAGGAAAATGCTCCAGGGCCGGCCGACTCCGTTCGACGATCAGATCGGGAGGCTCGATTTCGTCGCTGCGTTGATCCAGGACTCCCACGGCAAACTCCCCCCGATAGTCCAGTTCCTCCCAGAGCGGCATCATGTCGTATTCCAGGGTGCAGTGCTCCAGGGAGATCTGGTCGACCGGAGCAGCGCGAAAGGCCTCGACCATTTCCGTGTAGCGGGCGAAGTAGACTCGTTTTCGGTAGGCATTTCCCCCACAGACATGCAGACCGTAACGAATGCCGAGGCCCTCGGTTGCCAGTTTCAAAGTTTCGGCCGCCCAGACCGCGTCTTCAGGAAATGCGGTCCAGGCCGGTTCGTCGAATTGGATGAACTCGCAACCGGCGCGGACCGCCTGCCGAAACTCCTGGTTCAGGATCCGGGCGTAACCGGCCGCCAGCGCGGCGTCGTCCGGGTAAAGGTCGGACCGGCGGTTGTCCGAGAACTTGGCCAGCATATGCGGACCGATACAGGTGATCTTGACCTCGACGCCTGCTGGAGCCGCGTCGCGGGCCACGCGCCAGTCGTGGGCCAGTCCGATGCTGGGATCGCTGAGGGGGCCAACCACCTGAGCCAGCTCGATTCCGAAACCCGCAGTCCCGAACTTCCGGTAGGTCATCTCTTCGAAGCTGACGCCGCCGACCCGCTTCTGGATGAAATAGTACATGTTCTCCCGCCGGCCCTCGCCGTCGGTCACGATGTCCAACCCCGCGTCCACCTGGTCCCGAACCGCCCACCGGATGATCTCGTCGGCCTCCTCCCGGCTGAGTTCCGGCTTGCGCAGAGTGTCGGCCGGTTGGACCGGACGTGGATAACTTCCGGTCACCGTCGTGCGAAATGGCTTACCCATGCGAAATCTCCCAGGCGGGCCGACCCTGACGCCTATTAGGTTTTCCTCGTGGAATCATAGCAGTCTGGAATTTGAGCCGTAGGGGCAACCCTTGTAGTTGCCCGGTCACGCTCGGAGTGGGTGACCGGAGAGGGAGAAGTGAGGCGCTCGATCGGATCTTCTTCGCCGTGAAGCGGGGAGTGAGCGGAACATCGGCGACGCCATGAAGGTCGGTGCCTTGACTGCCGGTGTCGTCCGGTATGACGTCACCCCTCCGGTGGGTGGAAAGGATCGACGGCGAAGATGATCCCGCACCGGTCGGCCGTCGTTTACGCCCCTTCCAACGGCCCATACCCGGAATTCGCTCTCATAACAAGGCGATCAGATCGTCTTCGGACCGGAGGCCACATGCGCCCATGAGGTCATCGAAATCACCCTTCAACGTCCCTCCGGCTACTCTTCCAAGACATCCGATCGCCCTTCCCAGCCTTCAGCCAGGAGATCGATCACCCGGTCTCCCTTGAGGGGATGTTGGCGGGCTACCGAGACGTCCAGTTCTACCCCGAGGCCCGGTTTTTCCGGTAACTCAATATATCCGTTCCGGATCGGCGCCGATCCCGTGACCAGGTCCCGCGTCCAGGAGGGATAGGCGAACTCGGCGAACGCCTCCTGGATCAGGAAGGCCGGCGCGGTGAAGCTGACCTGGATCGAAGCCGCCATGCAGATGGGCCCCAGGGACTGGTGGGGAGCGAAGAACACGCCCAGGGCGTCGGCCAACGCCGCCATCTTCTTCACCTCCAGGATCCCACAGGAATAGCCCACGTCGGGCTGGTAAACGCCCGCCGCCCGGTCGGGCAGATACTGGCTGGCCTGGACCAGATCGGAGATTCCGGCCACGTCGGTCCCGATGGGAATATTGACCCGGGACGCCACTTCCTTGAGCGGAGCGGGCCCCAGGTACCCGAGAGTCGGCGCCTCGTACCAGAGCAGGTCGTACGGTTCCATGGCCTTGCCGAACTGAATCGCGGCTTCGGGATGAAAACGGGCGTGCGCCTCCACGATCAGGCCCGTGTCGGGCCCCGTCGCCTCGCGCAGGGCGGCGACGATTTCCACGGCCAAGCGGAACTCGGAGGGTTCGAGATGCCGGTAGGCGGCTCCGAAGGGATCGAACTTGAGCGCCGTGTAACCCTGGTCCACCAGCCTTCTGGCCTTGGCGGCCCATTGGCGGACGTCTCGGACGTCGAAATCGTTGTACCAGCCGTTGGCGTAGACGCGAATCCGGTCCCGTACCTTGCCGCCCAGCAACTTGTAGACCGGGACTCCGTAGTGCTTCCCCAGAATGTCCCAGCAGGCCTGCTCCACGGCCGAGAGAACGCTTCTCTCCACCATTCCCAGGCCCCGATCGATCCCCAGCATCTGGCGCGTGTCCAGGACCATCTGCTCGATGTCGTGGGGGTCCCGGCCCAGGAAGAGATGCTCCCCGTTCTGGCGCAGATAGGCTTGGGCGGCCAGGGACCAGTGGTACCCGATCCCCTCGCCGACGCCGGCGACCCCCGTGTCCGTCTCCACCCGCACGAAGAACCAGGGGTTCCAAGGATTCTCCACGATGTAGGAATCGACTTTGTTGATCTGCATTGTTCGGTTCACACCTCCTCGACGGCCCGTGGCTACGACTTCAAGCCCAGCCCCAAGACCTCCTTGCAATAGCGGACACTGCGCTCCAACTCCGCCTTCTGGTACGAGGCAGCCGCATCCGCGGGATCGACACCCTCCGGAACCGCAAAAGGCTGCAATGGCGTGCCTCGCTTGGCCAGGGCCACGAACGCGGCAAAATCCTGGGCCAGGACGGCCGGGTAAGGATTCCAGAAGTCTTCCTTCAGATAGGGAACGGATCTCTGCACCCCGGAGATGGTTTCCAATTGGATGGGGACGCCGGGACAGAGTTGGGCAAATCGGTCCATATAGGTTTCCAGGTCGACGCAGCCGTCCCCCAGGGCCGCCCACTGGACCCGGGCGCCGGCCTCGTCCTCCCAGACCATGGAATCCCGGATGCCGCTGGAAACGGCGTAAGGACCCAGAATCTCCAGATTCCGGACCGGGTCCTCCAGACTCCAGGTGGCATTTCCCGAATCCACCGTCGCTCCCACGAAGTCGCTTCCCGCCTCTTCGATCACACGAACCGTCTCCCGGGCCTGCATATCGCCGGCATGATTCTCGATGGCGATGCGAACTCCCGCCTCGACGGCTTCGCTCCTCAGCTTCCGAAAGACCTGGACGGTGCTCTTCATGTGCGGCTCGATCCCATCCGGACCCAGACGATCCTGGCGAGTTCCCAGGAAACAACGGGCCACCGGCGAACCCAGAATCCGGGCGATCCGGATGGTGAGGGCCAGATGTTCCTCGGCACTGCCGAAATCGGTCTTGAAGCTGGAGGAAGTCGGACAGACGCTCCCCGTCCCCACGTGGAGCCGGATGCCGGCCGCGTCCGCCTGGGCCCGAGCCTTCTTCAGATAGGAGTCGTCGTGGCTGTCGTAGACGTGAAGGTCCGAGAGCAGGCACGAGTCCAGCCCCAGGGAGGCGGCGTACTGGATGAGACGCGGCGCCTTCCAGCCCAACGCCCGAATCGAATAGTTGTCGAATCCCAGAGGAATGCGCCTTTTCTTTGTGACCATCGCCTCGGAACGCGACGATCCGGCCGCCAGCCCCAGCCCTGTCGCCGCCAGAACCTGACCGAACTCACGCCGGCGAATCGACCCCATGCTGTCTTCCCCTTTCCTGTCAGGAAAGCCGAATCGGCTGAGAATACCGCGTGGCGGCTGCAGACTCAGGTGCCTGCGCCGCAGAAATTGATCTACTGCACAGACTCCTAGCCCACTGGAGCGCGGAGACGCTGTCCATCCAACAACGAGGTCACCTCCGCTGGATCGGTGATCTTCTCCCTCAGCTTGCCTCGCCGCCGGCCCCGCTCCTGCTCTTCCCGGTCGATGATATTCCAATCCGAGAAAAGAATCGGGCGGATTCCCCGGTCCAGCAGCAGGCGCGACACGGCCTCGTCGGCAGCTTCGGAAACCGGTTGGGCCTCCCTGCCCCGGATATCCTCCATCATGCTGCGAACGGTTTCCGCCGAGTCTCCCTTGTTGGTTCCGATGAGCCCCGTGGGACCGCGCTTGATCCAACCCACAACGTACTCTCCCGTGCCGTTCGATCCCCCGCGCCGGTCCAGGACACGGCCCCGGGCGCTGGGTATGACTCCCCTCCGGTCGTCGAACGGGATTCCGGGGAGAGGAACACCGCGGTAACCCACGGATCGGAACACCAGATCCACGGGAACCAATTCCGTGACTCCGGTTCCCACCGACCGGATCCGTCCCTGCTCGTCGGCCAGCAGTCGATTTCGCTCGACCCGTATTGCCCCGACCCTCCCCCCGGTCGCGAGGATCTCTACCGGCGAAGCAAGAAACTGCAAGAGGACGCGGCGCGAACCCCCTTGGGACCCCAGCCGGGCACGCTCCATCAGGTACTGCACGTTGCGGCGCGCCGGCTTTTTCCTTCGCATCTCGGATAGCGAGTACTCGTCCAGATCCAGGTCATGCGGTCTCACCATCACATCTACGTCGGGCAGGCTGCCGATCTCCTGGATCTCCTTGGGTGTGAACTTCGCTTGGACCGGACCCCGGCGTCCCAGCACCAGGACTTCTTTGACCCGGCTCTTGCGAAGCGTATCGAGAGCGTAGTCGGCGATGTCGGTGGAGGCCAGCTCCTCCGGATCCTTGACCAGAATCCGGGTCACGTCCATGGCCACGTTGCCGACACCCACCACCGCCACGCGGCGGCCGGAGAGGTCGAACCGGTCGTTGCGGTGATCGGGATGCCCGTTGTACCAGGCCACGAAGGCCGTTGCCGTGTGGCTGCCCGGAAGGTCCTCTCCGGGGATGCCCAACCGCCGGTCCGAACTGCAACCGAAAGCGTAGACCACCTGGTCGAAGTGCTGACGCAGTTGTGGCACCGAGAGGTCGCGTCCCACCTGTACGTTGCCGAATAATCGGAACCGCGGGTCGCGCGCCGTCCTCTCGTAGCTGCGGATGACGCGCTTGATGCTCTGGTGGTCCGGAGCGACTCCGTAACGAACCAACCCGTACGGCATGGCCATGCGCTCGAACATGTCGATGCGCAGATGCACACCCTTGTGCTTGAAGAGGGCGTCGGCGGCGTAGAAACCGGAGGGCCCCGAGCCAACGATGGCAACGCGGAGAGGGCGCTCAGCGCTGCCGAGGGGAAAGTTTGTGCGGGTCATCATCGCGACCTTTTCGCCGACAGTCATGCTGCTACGACCGCCCGAACGGCTGATATTCATTTTATTGGGGCAGGTCCACCGATTCAATTCGGGTCCCTGGGACGCATGGCCGCCTGGAGACCTCCGGCTCGAAACTGGGAGCTGCCGTCGGCATTAGACGAGACTTTCGCCTGGGACTGCTAAACTACGTTTCATGAGCGGCCTGAAGACCAAACGACTGGGCAGGACCGGAATGGAGGTCTCGGTCGTGGGCCTGGGGTGCTGGGGGATCGGGGGTCCCATGGAGCGGGACGGGACCATCTCCGGGTATGGCCAGGTGGACGACACCGAATCGTCAGGAATGCTCCGCCATGCCCTGGCTCAGGGAGTCAATTTCCTCGACACCGCTCCCTGGTACGGCGACGGCCATTCCGAGCGGCTGGTGGGACAGGTCATCCGGAACCGGCGGGAAGAGGTCATCGTTTCCACCAAGGTGGGGATATTCCTGAAGGACAAGCACTATACCAGCGACTACTCAGGCGACTACATCATGGCTCACTATGAGGATTCTCTGGAGCGCCTGGGGACGGACTACATCGACGTCTACGTCCTGCACTCGCCCGAAGCCGGGCTCTACGATCCTTCCGGATTGGCCGCTCTGAAGGACCTCAAGCGCCGCGGGATCATTCGCGCTTTCGGCATCTCGTTCCCGGCATCCCACGCCGAGAGCGAATCCTTTTTCCTGCCGCTTTGCGAGGAGGAAGAGGTGGAAGTGGTCCAACTCCGGTTCAATCTCCTGAGTTGGAGCGCCCGGGAGCGAATCCTCCCCCGGCTCCAGCAATTGGACGTGGGTGTCGTCTGCCGCGAGCCCTTCTTCTTCGGCTATCTGACCGGCCGTTTCACCCGGGAGACCGTCTTCGATCCCACCTCGGACGTTCGATCCACCTGGCCCCGGGAGAGGCACCTCTCCCTGGTGGAGGCGTCGGAGCGATTCGATTTCCTCCATCGAGGACTGGGGTGCTCCCCGGCTCAAGCCGCTCTGGGCTACTGCCTCTCACAGGAGGAGGTCGCGACCACCATTCCAGGGGCCATGAAGATTGCCGAACTGCAGGACAACCTGCAAGCGGCCAGCCTGGAGTTCGACCCGGCGTCGATCCATCGAATCCAGCAGATCCAGGAACAACAAGTGGGAACGGAGCTATAGACCATGTCAACCCAAATTTCCCTTCTCCCCGACTCCAAGGCCGGCCAGGAACCGCTGGTCTTTCTCAAGGACCGAATGGTCCCGGCTTCCAAGGCGTCCATCGCCATCTATGACGCCGGCATCATCCTGGGAGCCACCGTGACCGACATGACCCGGACCTTTCACCACCGGCCCTTCCGGCTCGAAGATCACATCGACCGGTTCTACCGTTCGGCCCGGTACACCCGGATCCGGCCTCCCTTCGATCGCGACCGGATGGAGGAGATTTCCCGGGAACTGGTTCGTCACAATGCCAAGCTCCTCCCTTCCGACCGGGAACTGTCGCTGGTCCACTTCATGACGGCCGGAGAAATCGCCTCCTACTCCGCCCTGCCCGGAACCCCCAAGGAGATGGCGCCCACTCTCTGCATCCACACCTTCCCCCTTCCCTTCGAGGCTTTCACTCATCTCTTCACGGAAGGGGCTCATGTGGTGACTCCCTCGATCCGCCACTACCCTCCCCAATGCGTCGACTCCAAGATCAAGCATCGCAGCCGGATGCATCAGTGGCTGGCGGACCAGGAAACCCACCAGGTGGATCCCCGGGGCATCACCCTGCTGCTGGATCTGGACGGCAACGTGACCGAGACCAGCGGCTCCAACTTCGCCATCGTGCAGGACGGAACGGTCGTCGCCCCTTCGGCTCGCAACACCCTGCAGGGAGTGAGTCTGTTGACCGTTTCCGAACTCTGCGGGGAACTGGGCATTCCTTTCGAACAGCGGGACTTCCAGGTCTATGACGTGATGAACGCCCAGGAGGCGTTGCTTCTGACCACCCCCTACTGCATCGCACCGGTCACCCGGATCAACGGAGCGACCATCGGGGAGGGCAAGGCCGGCGGGCCCGTCTTCCGCCGGCTCATGGACGCGTGGAGCGCGAGGGTCGGCCTGGATATCGTCGCTCAGATCACCGGACGGACGGCGGTCTCGTCGAGCGCGGGATCGAGTTGAGTCCAATGGCAGCAGAGCGTATCGCCGTACTGGGCCTGGGGACCATGGGGCACGGGATCGCCCAGATCTTTGCCTCGACCGGCCATCGGGTCCAGGCCTACGATTCCGCGGGTCCGGCGCGGGACTCCCTGAAGGACCGGATCCGTGCCAATATGGATCAGAAGGCCCGGTTGGGGCTCTCCCCGGGACTGGACCCGGACGCGGTGCTCGACCGGATCGAGATCGTCTCCGAGCTGGAGCCGTCCGTCGAGGGAGCCGATTTCGTCCTGGAGGCGGTCCGGGAAGATCTTCCGACCAAGAAGGAACTCTTCAAGAAACTGGAGGATCTGGTTTCCGAAGAGACGATCCTGGCCAGCAACACCTCCACCTTTCCCATGACCGAGATGTCCCGGGGTCTCCGGCATCCTCAGCGGACGCTGGTCACCCATTGGTTCAATCCTCCCCACATCATCCCCCTGGTGGAAGTGGTCCCCGGCCGGGATACCAGCGAGAAAACCGTCCGGAGGGCGATGGACCTGCTGGATCGGAACGGCAAGCTGGCGATCCGGCTTCACAAGGAAGTTCCCGGATTCCTGGTCAACCGGATCCAGGCTGCCGTCTTCCGTGAGATCTGGGACCTGGTCGAACAGGGGGTCGCCACTCCGGAACAGGTCGACTTGGCGGTGAGTTCCAGTATCGGACTCCGATTGGCCGCGGCCGGCCCCTTCGAGATCGCGGACTTCGCCGGCCTCGACATTACCGGACACGTCTTCGGCCACCTGCTGAAGGAGATCTCGTCAAGCCGCAGTCTGCCGCCCGCTGTGGACCGCTTGGTGAAGGAAGGGCGCTACGGGGTCAAGAGCGGACGCGGGATCTACGACTACACTCCCGAGCGAATCGAGGAGCGCCAGTCCCGGCGGGATCGGCTTTTCCTGGAGTTGGTCGAACTGCTGCACAGCCCCACCAAACGACCGGAGTGACGAAGGGCGGCCACAAGGGCCGCCCCTGCGATCCGACCGGGACGCTGTTATCTCCGCTCCCTCAGTCGCTGAAGCGAAAGGAGTAGAGGTCCGCGTTCTCCAAGTGGAAACGGACCCGGATCGTCTGTCCGACCAGGGATCCCACGTCAGGCTGGATCGTCTCTTCCTCGTTCGGGGTCTCCGCCTGGCTGCAGGGACACTGCTTCCAGTTGACGAGGATCCGGGTGGAGTCGCCGGTCAGGGGAGGACAATCGACCAGGGTGTAGCCTGGGATGGGGCGACCCTCCGGGTCCTGCAGCTCCACCCGGAGCTGACCTCCGGGGCGGGCCCGGAAATTCACCTCGAGACGGCTGCCCGAGAACTTGAGGGGCGGGGTGACCAGATCGCCTCCCCCGGAGCCGCCGCTGGCCGACACGAAACCGTCAGCACGATAGGTGAATCGCCGCAAACGCGTATCCGGCCCTTCGTAGTAGGCCTCGGAAGCGTAGACCGACATCTCCCCAGGGCGGCCCGGCAGTTCCAGCAGACCCCAGGTCATGTAGTTGCTGCGGTTTCCCGCCCGGTCCTTGGGGGCGTCCTCGGGAATCACCGGATCGTTCCAGCGGTGGAAGCTGAGACCGTCCCGGCTGGCCATAAAGATCGGCTCCACCCGCTGGCCCTCGTCGGGCAGGTAGCGGGTGGGAAATCCGATGAGAATGTGGGGCGCCCGGTGATAGGCCCGGATGGCGTTGGTGTAGAGATGCTGGTTGGGCGCCCCCGGGTACTTCAGGAGCACCGGGTCGGTCCAGTTGACGAAGTCATCGGAGGTCCCGGTCATGATGGCGCGCACCCGGTTGACGAAGATGCGGTGGTACTCGCGGTACTTGCCGATCCGAGGATCCCAGAAGGCCAGGTTCTGGGAATCGAATGCCCCTTCGGTGATCACCGGCTCGTTCCGGATCAATTTCCAATGGATGCCGTCGGGAGACTGGTAGACGTAAAGTCCCTTCTTCCCCAGGGGACGGCCCCGGGAGATCCCCTTGTACCGCGCCTCCGGGGGCGCGTCGGGATTGCCATCCTTGAAGGCGACGAAACAATGGGTGCCGATCCCGTCCAGGATGATGTTGTTCTGCTTCGATCCCTCGTACTCCACGATCCCCAGATCGGGCTTGGTCCAATTGATCCCGTCCCGGCTCTCGGCGTAACAGGTCACCTCCGGATGGGTGGCTTTCCTGGCCGCTACATCCCAGTTCGACCCCCGGTAGTACATGCGGTAGAGGTCGCCGTCCTGGAAGATGGTGTAATAGGCGCTGGTGTTGCCTTCCCAGGGCTCTCCCGTCACCAGGACCACTTCCTGAGGCTCGGGCCGATGCTGTTGAAGGCGGGCATCGCCCGTGATCTCCCCGACCATATGCCGGTCCACGAACAGTTCCCGCCGCGAGCCGATGTCGATGACACCGGCGATGGCAGTCGCCAGAGAGAGAGCCATGACGGCGAACAGGGTGCAGATCTGGTTCATATCGGATTCTCCTCGGTTTCACTCCTTAGTCGCTGGAATCGCAGCCCGCTATTGTAGCAGCCTGGATTCGGCAGGTCGCCAAATCCGCGAGTCCGGCGTGGCGACTTTCACCCGGGACTGCTATTGTCGCCGACACACCCGCCGTCTCTTGGAACCGGACCCAAGCACGACGACGCTGGGAGGGAAAACCGATGAAAAGATCATTCTTGTTCTGTGCCGGAATCCTGGGACTGACGCTGGCCGCCACACCTTCGCCACCACCAGACTTCGATGAGCAATGGCCCAACTGGCGCGGTCCTGACAATACGGGAATGGCCCGCACGGGGGCGCCGGTGCGATGGACCACGACCGAAAACGTCAAGTGGAAGACTCCCATCCCCGGAAAGGGCCATTCCACCCCCATCATCTGGGAAGACAGGATCTACCTCACCACCGCAATCCCGGCGGCTCCAATGCCGGAGCCTCGCAGACGTGAATTTACGAGGCCCCCTCGGCGTCCACGGGCAGAGCGAGGTCAGGAGCGGCCCGGCCGGGAACTTCGGCGTCGCCGAGGGGAACGCCGCCGGCGGATGCCCATGGCTCAGGTCGAGCACAAGTTCGAGGTCCTGTGCCTGGACAAGAACACCGGCAAGACCCTGTGGCGCAATACTGCCGTCGTGGAGACGCCCCACGAGGGGTACCACCGGCGTTACGGCAGCTTCGCCTCCAACTCGGCGGTCACCGACGGCCGTTACCTCTACGCCTTCTTCGGTTCCCGGGGCCTCTACGTCTACGGACTGGGCGGGAAGCTGGCCTGGAAAAAGAACTTTGGCGTAAAAATGAAAATGCGCAACGGTTTCGGCGAGGGCACGGCGCCGGTCCTTCACGGAGACGCTCTGGTCCTCAACTTCGACCATGAGGGCCAGTCCTTCATTCTGGCTCTGGACAAGAATACGGGGACGGAATTGTGGCGCCGGGACCGGGACGAACGGAGCACCTGGACCACACCGCTGATCACGGAATACGCGGGTACGACCCAGGTCATCGTCACGGGAGACAACAAGGTCCGCAGCTACGACCTTGCCAACGGCGACCTGATCTGGGAATGCGGCGGGCTGGGGACCAACCCCGTTCCCCTGCCGGTCCGTCACCAGGATACCGTGATCGTGATGACGGGGCACCGTAGCCCGAACATGCTCGCCATTCGTCTGGACCGGAAGGGAGATCTGACCGACACGGACGCGGTCCTCTGGACCAATCAGCGGGGCAACGCCTATACCGCCTCCCCCGTCTATGCCGATGGGAAGCTCTACGTTCTGACCGACCGGGGAATGATCAGCTGCTTTGACGCCGGAACCGGAAAACCCTTCTACCAGCAGCAACGCCTGCCCAATCCCTACCAGTTCAAGGCCTCCCCGCTGGGATCCGACGGCCGGCTCTACCTGGCCAGCGAGCAGGGTGACGTCATCGTTCTCAAAATGGGCGAGCAATACGAGGTGGTGGCGGTCAACTCCATGCCGGACCACTTCTTCATCTCGTCGCCGGTGGTCGTGGACAACCAGCTCTTCCTCCGCAGCCAGGACACCCTCTACTGCATCGGCGAGTGATTCGGGAGCGGCGTCTGGAGCGGCGTCTGGAGCGGCGTCTTTCAGGCGCCGACTCCTCCCATGTGACTATAAGGCGAAAGAAGTAGGGGGCGCCCAAAGGACGCCCTTCCAATGGGCGACTGGAAAGTCGCCCCTCCACCGGGAGGGACCATGCAGGACCGAAGACGATTCCTAAAAAACACGGCGGCCGCCGCCACCGCTACGACGCTGCTCCCTTCCCTCGCCGGAACCGGCTGCGCCCCGTCTACAGAGCGATCTGAACGGAGCAGCCCGAAGAAACGCGTCATCTGGAACAACGACGCCGACGACCTGGCGGGAATCGCGCAGGACCTGGGCCGGCGGCCCCACTGGCCGAAACGGTTCGATACCGTCGATCAGTATCTCGCCCTGCGCATGAACCATCTCAAGGGGACCCACGTCAACGGACTGGCGCACTGTGGCTTGGCCACCATTCCCCATTGGGAACTGCCCCGGAAGAATATCCGGGCCCTGGGTCCCGACCCGGTCCAGCCCGCCGTGAAGTTCGCTCACGGCAACAATATGGAGTTCTTCTTCTCCATCCGCATGAACGACGTCCATTGCGCCGTCTACTCGGGGACCCAGTATTGGACGCCCCTCAAGCTGGAGAACCCCCATCTCCTCCAGTCCCGCATCAGCCCCGAGCGGTTCCAGGAGACGTTTCTGCCCTGGATCAAGGGGGAGTCCCCGGAACATCCTCACGATGCTCTGCTGGAGTATTGGGGCACCGGCGGGGAGCGCACGATCGACCGCTTCCGCAACAGTTCGCTGGGCCCGATCTCCTTCTCCTGGCCCGCGTTCGACTACGCCCGTCCCGACGTGCGGGACCATTTCCTGGGGGTGGTCCGGGAAGCCTGCCGCCGCTACGACCTGGAGGGCATCGAGCTGGACTGGTGCCGGCATCCCCTGCTCTTCCGCTATGGACAGGAAAGACGCCACCTGCCGGTAATGACCGACCTCATTCAACGCATCCACCAAGTCCTGGAGCAACGCGGAAAACAAAGGGGACGGCCTATTCTCTTGTCCATGAGAGTCCCCGATTCCCCCAATCTGGCCCTTTCGGTCGGACTGGACGTGGAGGAGTGGGTCGCCCGCGGCTGGGTGGACTTCCTGATCGCCGGCTTCGGCTCCCTCCCCTACTCCTTTCCGGTGGGGGAGTGGATCCGGATGGGCCGGGACCACGGCATTCCGGTCTACGGCGGCCTGAGTTGGAAGCACGTCTTCGATCACGTGGAGGCGATCCGGGGGGCCGCCTACAGGCTCTGGGACGAAGGGGTGGACGGCCTGCACACCTTCAACTTCCTGGACCCGGCCAGATTCGACTCTCTTCATGAGATCGGTGAGCCGGATGTGCTGGCGGGACTGGACAAGATGTATCAGATCGACCTGGACCGGAAGCGGGTCGGCTACATGAACGAGAGCCTCTGGCCGGGGCAACTGCCGCTCTCCTTCTCCACCCAGGCGGGTCCGGCCCGGTTCGACCTGAAGCTGAAGATCGCCGATCGGCCGGAACGGACCACCAGCGTCCGGGTCGAGACGCAGTGGGCCAACTCCGCCGCGGACGAGCGGGTCACTTGGCGGGTCAACGGAGAGGGCCAACCTCGTCCCCAGGCCGCCGGCGGGGACCGGCTCGGATGGTCTAATTGGGAGACCCGCGACCTGCGCTACGGCGAGAATTCCTTCCTGGTGACGGTTCAACCGTCCGAATCCGGAGACCCCTCGGAACTACTGACCCTGGAGGAGTTGAGAGTCTGGATCCGCTATGGTTAAGGGTAATAAACGAATCCGGGAGCGACGAGAAGAGCAAGATGAAGCGAGTCTTTAGAGTACATGCCGTTTGGGATGCCGAAGCAGAGGTTTTCTATTCCGTAAGCGACATCGAAGGTTTCCATATCGAGGCGTCCAACCGAGATGAATTTGAAGCTATCATGAAGGACGTGGCGCCTGAACTGATTGTCTCGAACCATCGAACCACCTCTGAGATACAGTGTGTGCTCTCCAAAAGGGCTGATACCCGTGATTCTGTGGCAACACCAGGAAATCAAGAAGGCGGCGGGGTAATTTTGCCGCCCATCTCTACACCAAATTTATAGGCAGGTCCGGTCTTCCGACCGCGGATCGGCAACCGGCGTGCCGCTGTGGAACACGCCACGCATCGCCCGGGATCGCCATTCCTTCGACGCGTCGTAAAAGGGCGTCTCGGTATCGATGGTCGTTATCAGGACTCCGGCTCGGTGCAGTGGCAGCCGGCCATCGATCAGACCGTCCGGTTGCACCACGAAGCTGGAACCGCTGCTCTCGCGGCGGCTCGTATTGTTCACGCTGATCCACATGTAGTTGCTGGCGGCGTAGGTCTGCATGGTGGCGCGCACCAGCACGCTCCAGACGTTGTGATGGTCCTGCTTGTGCTTCAGCGTCATTCCGCCGTTGTGGTAGGAGTGGAACATCAACTGGACCTCCCGCCGCTTGTATTCCCGGTAGAGCTCCGGATAGCGGAAGTCATGGCAAATCTGGAGGCCGCTACGGACACCGTTCACTTCAAAAACCACGAACCGGTTTCCCGGACTGTAGTGGCTCAGGTCATCCTCGGCCTGGGTTCTGGAACCGGTGCAGAACCGTTTGTCATAACGGTCCACGATCTGCCCCTTGGGATCGATGAGGTAAAGGCTGTTGTGGGGCCGGTGATCGCCGCTCAGGCGGTGATTGGACCCCAGAATCAGCCATAGATCCAGTTCCCGGGCCAACTCGGTCACCTCCTGGACGGAGCGCTGGAGCAAATCCCAGTCGTAGCCCTCCAGCGACGGCAGGTCGACGCCCACGTAGCCGCCGAGGCAGCATTCGGAGAAATGGGCCAAGTCGGCCCCCTTTGCCCGGGCCGCTTTCATCTGTCTCTTCACGTACCCCAGGTTGCTCCGGATTTCACTGGTGACGGGAAACTGGCAGGTCGCAATCGTGATTTTCATGAGTATTCGAGGTGAACTTCCACCTTCTCCAACTTGACGTCCTCGGCCGCCCCTCCGGTGGAGAGGGCCAACTCGGTGGTGTTGAGGCCGACCCGGCACTCCTTGGGATCCAGATCGTACTCGATCCTGAGCAGTCTCTGTTCCGGGTCGACGCGTAGTCTTGCCGCCTTCCCCGAATTGGGTTGGGGACGCGGTGAGAAGATCTGATAATCCTTCCAGTCGGCGTCCCTGAGGACCGGAGTCACGGCGCGGCCGTTGAAGCGCGCGCGGACGTTGGTCTCCGTTCCGGCGCCGAAGAGAACGATCCGGAGCTTGAGTGAGGCGACGCGATCGGATGCGGCTGCCACCGGCTCTTCGATTCTGAGATCCAGCCGGACCGGTTCCTTTCCCGCCGTCAGGCGGAGCGGCAACCGGGCGTCAGCGTTCAGGCTGAAGAACCCTTCCGCCCAAGGAAAGGCGCCGCGCCGGTCCAGGGCGAAGATCTTGTCGCGCAGGCGCATGCTCTCCAGGCTTCCCAGTTCCCGATACCCCTGGTCGTGGGAGCCGGGGCCCGGATTGATGCCCATTTTCTCGCAAGTTTTCCGGGTCGCGTTGCTCCAGTTCCAGGTGACCACGCTGTCGGCACCTTGCCGCCACCAGTTGCTGTACACGCCGCGCAGGAACTCGATGGGTTGCCACTGGTAGGCGTCGGAAGCGTGGTGGTCGTCCCAGCAGGGCTGGACCTTGATGCCGCGGCTCCGAGCGATGGCCAGGAACGAGGCCACGTCCACCTCCAGGGAGCGGGTGCCGATGGTGAAGATGTCCAGCAGGCGTTCCCGAGCCCACGACTCGAGGTCGAAGCCGTCCTGCTTGGCTCCTTCGACACTCTTGGGCACTCTCGCAGCCAGCAGAAAGGGACGTCCTCGCTTTTTCGCGACATCCAGGAGCATGAGTCGGACCCGGCGAATGAAAGCCGTGACGCGCCCGCGGAGCTCCCATTGCCGGCCCGGGGGCAGAATGGGCGTGTGCCGGGCAAAGTCGATCTGAAGGCCGTCGAATTCGTAATTCTCCGCCAGATAGCGCAGATTCCTGAGCTTGAAGTCCTGCAGACCCGGCGCAGCCAGATTCCACATGCCGTGGGGCCACCAGGTGGGGATCACCCAGTCGGGATTCCCGGTCTTGAGACGGAACGTCTCGCCGTCCAGTTCGACCTCGCTGATCCGGTGGTTGAAGAAGGCCTCCAGTCCCCGCCTGTGAGTCCCCTCCACCAACGCCTTCAGGGGATCGTTTCCAGCGGCGAACCAAGCATCGTAACGCGCCTGGACGTCCGCCGGGAATCCCTGGTTGGGATAGACGGCCAGAGCCGCCATGTCCCACCAGATAGCGTCGATCTGGGTCTCCAGGTCGTCAAGATAGGAGAATCGGTAGCGGAGCCAGGAGGCGAAATCGCCTCCCAGCGGAGTTCCTCCGTGGCCATCGCCGTAGGCGTCCTGCATCATGACGATCCGGCGCTTGCGGTGGACCGCCTTGACGTGTTCGCGGGACAAGGTCACCGGAGACTCGGCAAGAACCGGGAGCCCGGGCGCCAGGAGACACCCGGCCATCGCTCTTCTCAGAAAACTACGGCGCTTCATCGGGGAATCAGGACGAAATGCAGGCATATCCGGGACCGCTCCAGGCTACCACACCGGCGCATCCCCTTCTGTAATGAACACAACTGTAAGATTCCCAACAACTTGAGCCCCTCTTTACTTGATTCTCAATCCAAACACCGGATAATGAGCGGCATGTTTACCAAATTCTCGGTATTGTCGCGTATTCCCCGAATTCCGCTGCTCCTCGTCACCGGTATGGCCGTGTGGGTGGCAGTCACTCTCGTCGCCCAGCAAGGCGGCGCCGAAGCCGTCGAGATCGGTCGTCACAACACGGATCTCCTGCCGGGAGGCAAGGAAGCGGACGGCATCATCGGGGACTTTGTGCTCCGGAACGATCGCATCCACGCCCTCATTGGGGGGAACCTGCCCGCCCGCCGGGCCAATATGATGCATGACCGGAACCAGATCATTCCGGGGACCCTGTTCGACCTGGATCTGGCCGGCGCCGGCAACGATCAGATCACCTCGTTTCGGCCCGGACACCTGTCGGGTCCCGTCAGCTACGTCCGGATCGTGAGTGACGGCAGCGGCGGAGCCGCCGAGATCGAAACCCTCCGCACGGCCGCCAGTGGGGACGGACTCCACCAGCGCCACGTCTACCGGTTGGAGCCGGAGCGGCAGCATGTCGAGATCCTCTCCACGTTTCACAACCATTCCGGCGAGGCCCTGAAGATCCAACCGCAACCGGTTTGGAAATCGCCCCCGGCATACGAGCGTCTGGCTCAGTTTTCGAAAACCTGGGAAGCCGGCGCGATTCGAGTCGCCGACAGCATCGATCCGTTCGACAAACGATCCTACGCATGGGCGCCCCTGGAAAGGGAGGGCTTGTCCGAATTGGAGGCAGAGGTCGAGTTGGCGCCTGGAGAAAAGAGAACGTTCGGGATCGCACTGGCGGTGGCGGACAGCCCCGTGGCCGCCTACGGACAAGTCGCGGCCATATTGCATTCGACCGGGACGGTGGCCGGTAGCGCCTTGGACCAGGGCGGGAGCCCGGCGGTTCGATCGTCCCTGTTGTTCAACCTCGACGGGACCGAACTCCCGCTCTATCCGGACGGGAAGGGGCGGTTCTCGCTGCCGCTGCCGGCCGGCGCCTATTCGGTCCGGTTCACCGACCTGGGGCGGCCCGACCAGGACTTGAATCTCCAGGTGTCCGCGGGAACGACCGTGAATCTGGATCTGTCACTCCCGACAGCCTCGGCCATCCGCTTCCGGATCCGGGATTCCCACGGAAATCCGTCCCCGGGCAAGGTCCAATTCCTGGGCGTCGACGGGACGGAGACGCCGAATTTCGGCACGGACTATCGGGCCCACGGCTGCGACCACCAGTATCACACCCACGACGGGGCGTTCACCCAGCAGGTTCCTCCGGGCAACTACCTGCTCCGGATCACGCGGGGTCCCGAATTCAACCTGGTGGAACGCCGTGTTGCCGTCCCCGCGGGAACGACCGTGGCGGTGGAGGCCACACTCGAGCGGTCCGTGGACACCACCGGATGGATCAGCACCGACTACCACGCGCATTCCACACCGAGCGGCGACAACCACTGCAACACCTACGACCGGATCATCAATTTCGCCTCCGAGCAACTGGAGTTCATCCCGACCACGGAGCACAACCGCATCTACGACTGGCAACCCTACATCGACGAATTGAGTCTGGGCGATCTGCTGCGAACCGTGCCCGGAATCGAACTCACGGGGCAGGGCCAGCACTTCAACGCCTTCCCCCTCAAGTACTCGCCGCTGACCCAGGACGGCGGCGCGCCGGCCTGGCAGTATGACCCCCGCCTCAACGCCATCGTCCTGCGCAATATCTTCGGCGGCGGACCCGACCGCTGGGTCCAGGCCAATCACCCGACAGTGGGTTACGTCTTCAACGACCGGGACCGCGACGGGCGGGGCGACGGCGGATTCACGGGTTTCGAAGATCTCATCGACGCGGCCGAGGTCTGGAGCGCCGAGATCCTGAATCCCAACCCGACTTATCCGGTGCGGAACCGGCGTGGGATCGCCCAACGGGAGAACCGGACCTTCGGCTGGCTCCAACTCCTGAACCAGGGACGGCATACGTGGTGCGTCGCCGTGAGCGACGCCCACCGGACCTTCGGCGGCAACGGCGTGGGAGGTTGGAGGACCTACGTGCCCAGCTCCACCGACGATCCGGGCAAGATCGATCCGGCGGAGGTCATCGCCAACTCCAAGGCGGGACGGATGATGATCACCAACGGGCCATTCCTGCACGTGGAGACGGGGGATGGGATGCCCATCGGGTCCAGCGTGATCTCACAGGGGTCGGTGGTCCTGAAGGTCAAGGTCCAGACTCCCGACTGGCTCGACATCGACCGGGTGCAAGTGATGGTCAACAGCCGCCAGGATCCTCGGTACAACTACACCCGCAAGTCTCATCCCAAGATGTTTCGTAATGGAGTCGTGAACTTCGAGGAAGAGATTCGCGTGGAATTGGAACGGGACGCCCACCTGATCGTGGTGGCGACCGGAGAAGGCTCCAACCTGGAGAAAGGGTGGGGACGGAGCTCCGAGTCCCAAATGCACCCGGTGGCATATACGAATCCGATCTATGTGGATACCGACGGCAATGGATTTCAGGCCAACGGGGATACGCTCGACCACCCGCTACTGGTCGCCGGCTCTCGGTAATCGGGGAGATCTAACCTGACCCGTTGACCCACTCTATCGAGTCCGGTTTCGAGATCAGAAAAACAGTTGCGGACACATCCGTATATGCCATAAAGTGTTATAAGAGTTTCGCCACAACCTGCCTGTGACTATGTTTTTGGGCAACGATATCTCTTGATGGGAATCAAACTTGTAGTCGCTGTTACTGATAACGCCTGGTTTGAGATACTCCGGCGTAAGCCCGAACTGAACGAGGTAAATTTCTGGTCTCCCTCACCAAAGAGTTTTCGTGCGCTCCAACAGGGCGAGTTGTTCCTTTTCAAGTTGCATGCGCCCAGGAACTTTATTGTCGGCGGGGGAATCTTTGCTTGTGCCAGTACACTACCCTGTTCACTAGCGTGGGAAACATTCGGTGAAGCAAATGGTGCGCATTCCGCCGGCGAAATGCGGAGACAGATTGCCAAATATCGAAAAACGGGGACCCTGGATCGTGGAGATTTTGACATTGGTTGCCGGATCCTGACCCAGCCCTTCTTCTTCGATGAGTCTGACTGGATTCCAGTCCCGAAAAGCTGGTCCCCAAACATTGTTTCGTTGAAGACCTACAACACGGACGACATTGAGGGTCTCAATCTTTGGAATGCGATCAACCAGCGAAGGTTCGAGCATGTGGAGCTTCAGATAGCAGAGCAAAGCTCACGATACGGCAACCCCCAGATCATTCAACCCCGGCTCGGCCAGGGTGCATTTCGCGTGTTGGTGACTGACATTTATCGGCGCCGTTGTGCCGTGACTCGGGAACGTACGTTGCCAGCTCTTGATGCCGCCCATATCCGTCCTTATGGGGATGGAGGTGACCATGTGCCACCAAACGGGCTCTTGCTGCGCAGCGACATTCACAGATTATTTGACGCGGGCTACGTCACCGTATCAACTGATTTCCACTTCGAAGTCAGCCGCCACATTCGGGAAGAATTCGAAAACGGCAGGGATTACTACGCACTGCACGGAACCAGGATTGCCGTCCCACAGAAGCCGGACTTACGTCCTGACTCCCACGCGTTAGCATGGCACAATGACCACTGTTTCAGAGGCTGAGTAGGATCACGATGCCCGATACCGATCGCGATACGGCGATCCGACTGGCAGCCTTCGTTCATGTTCGAAAACTAACGCAACTGCACGGCCGACTGTCGGCCAAAGAGCTAAACCCGGGTTTCATTTTTCAGAACGAACGGATCCCGCTGACTAGCCCACGCGGCATATTCAAGCCGAGAAAGATGCGATTCTTGCTTTCGATCAAGACCGTATTCCCAAAACCTGGCGCCAAAATTTGGTACGACGATCAACGTCAGGTTCACCGCCAGATCTATGAAGGCGATGAAACCATTGGGTACTCTTTCCAGGGACAGAATCCTGAGGCATTTGACAATCGCTGGCTCCGTGAAGCGTTTGAAAACCGGATTCCCGTAATCTATTTTCTGGGCATCTCTCCCGGCCGTTATCAGGCAATCGTGCCAACTTTTATATCCGGTTGGGACCCCAACGAATTGAAAGCCAGCGTGTCATTCGGAATACCCGACCAAGAATCGCTGGAACCCCCCGAGACAACGCTGGAACGACGATACGCCCTTCAAACAGTCAAATACCGTCTGCATCAAGAGTCGTTTCGGGAGGCCGTTATCAGTGCCTATAACAATAGGTGTGCGTTCTCACGGTTATCCGAACCATTGCTATTGGACGCCGCACACATTGTTTCGGACCGGGACGAACACTTGGGACAGCCCGTGATTCCAAACGGCATCCCGCTTTCGAAGATCCATCATGCCGCATTTGATGCTCATCTCATCGGCATCGATCCTGACTACCACTTGCATGTTCAGGGCCATCCCACGCTAGGAATATCTGACGATTCGCCCCAACAACCGCAGAGGTTTGCATTCTCCGCTGGCTTTTTTTCGCCCCAGGCTTCATCCTGGGGGTATGAGCGCTCCAGCAGACGACGAAGTGATCTTCAAGGAAACCCCGGAAGGGTTTTTCCTCAACGATGCCCAGGTGCGACTGGCCCGCCCCGACGAGCGGGTGAAGTGGGACCGACGGGTTCACCAACACCATTACCTCGGCTTCAATCGGTTTGCCGGTCGCGGTCTGCGCTACGTCGTCGAATGGCGCGGGAAGTGGCTGGCGCTCGCCGGCTGGCAGTCGGGCGCCTTCAAGTGTCGGCATCGGGACCGCTGGATCGGGTGGAAGCCCGACCTGCAGTACCGGCGTCTGCATCTGATCGCAAACAACACGCGATTCGTGATTCTCGCCTCCAAGGGCGTCTTCCCGGGTCTCGGTTCCTGGACGCTGGCCCGGATGCTGCGGCGTCTCGGCGACGACTGGCAGGCGCACTATGGACACCCGGTGCTGATCGCCGAGAGCTTCGTCGACCCCGCCCGCTTCGACGGCGCCCTCTACCGCGCTTCCAACTGGCGTTATCTCGGCGACACGCGGGGGTTTGCGCGTCACAACGGTCGCTATACCGATCCTCACGGCCAGCCGAAGCAGCTGTACGTGTCCCCGTTGCGGCGCAACGCCTGCCGTCGTCTGCGCGACCCTCGCCCGCTGACCTCGAAGTGGGAGCCCAAGGGTCCGACCCGGAAGGGCGCGAGCGAGTTGCGCTCGCTGGTTCAGGAATTGGCCGAGATCAAGGATTTCCGGCGCGCCCAGGGGCGCAAGCATTCCGTGGCCTCGGTGCTCACCGTCTACCTGCTCGCGAGGCTGGCGAACCTGCGCGGACCGGTGGCCGCCGCCGAGTATGCGCAGAAGCTCTCGCAGCCGGAACTCGAGGCGATCGGCGCCTGGAAGAACCCCCGGACCGGCCGCTACGTTCCGGTCTCCAAGTCCACCCTGCACCGCGTGATCTCCTCGGTGGATCCGGACCAGATCGAGGCCGTGCTCCGGCGGTTCTCGATGCCGAGACTGCAACTGGGCCGCGCGATTGCGGTGGACGGGAAGCGGATTCGCGGCGCCAACCGCAACGGAGACGGACACTTCGAGACCGCGACCCTGGTCGAGCACACCACCCGATTGCCCCTCGCCACTCTCAGCTTCAATGAAGAGGGTGCGGAGATCGCCGCCGTGCGCGCTCTGCTGGAGAAGGTCGACGTCGCGGGCCGCGTCCTCACCGTCGACGCCTTGCACACCACCCGCGAGACCGCGCGCGTCATCGTCGAAACCCACGGGGCCGACTATCTCATGACGGTCAAGGAAAACGCCCCCGAAACCCATGAGATGCTCTCGACCATCGACTGGAACCGGGACGCGACCGGGTCTTTCCAGGAAGAGACCGACTTGGCCCATGGGCGCATCGAGCAGCGCTCCATCCAGGTCATGACTCCTCTGGAGGGCCTCCTGAACTACCCCCACGTCGCCCAGATCTTCCGCATCACACGCCGGCGCACCGACGCCCGGCAAAACGGAACCGGAAAAACCAGCCGCGAGCAGGTCTACGGCATCACCTCGGCGCCGGCTTACCGCGCGTCCCCCCGGCAACTCCTTGCCGACAACCGCGGCCACTGGGCGGTCGAAGTCAATCACAACCTCCGGGACACCCTCTTTGCCGAAGACGACTGTCTCGCCCGCACCCGATTCGCGCCGGCGAACAATGCGACCTGCACCAACCTCGCGATCGCGATCATCATTCACCAGACTTCGTTTGACAGCTTCGCCTCCGCCACTCGCCACTTCGCACTCCAACGCCAGGACGCCTTCACCGCGCTGCTGTCTCCGTGAGCACCGGCCCAACTCCCATCCCCAGACGGCGACGATCCGATCCCTCCCGCCGTCCCTGAGACGGAACTTCTACTCGTCCGCAGCCCGACCGGGCCGCTCGGGACCCTCAGCGGCAGGAGCTCAGGGCCCTGACGGCCCCCATGGTGGCGCCCCCATTCGGACCGACCCAACGCCCTGGCCGACAGCAGCGCTCCCTGATCTCGAAAATCAACTCAATTCACGGCAATGTCAGAGCGTGGGATAGTCCTGCCACTTGCATGTTTCTGACCGCTTGCTAGACCTTAAGGACGGCCCTGTCCTGGAGGCATTAAAGGGACTCGATGGAGAAACTATTTTCCTGCCGAAGCGGACCCAGGATCGACCGGATCGAGAACGCCTTGCCCTGCGATTCGAGCACTTCAGAGCCGTAGCCTGAGATCCATTTCCCGGTCACGTAGCCCAGGACCCGAGGTGCTCGGATTAGACACGAAGCGTTTGCCGGAATGCCACCATGTGGGCAAATCCTTCAACCAGCATTCCGGAGAAAGCAGTCCGTGTCTAGAGTAGACGGGCATCGTCGAGTCTGGCCATCCGACGGTCCAAGGTCAACACCTCCAATCCGGCTCGGGAGTAATCGTCTGCGATCAGCCGATCGAACAGGCCAGGGCTGTCAGACGTCTCCAGCGCAACCAGGACCGCTCGGCCGTTCGAAGGACCGACCAGTCCACTAGTCAGTACGCCAAGCATTGCCGCGCGGGCCTCAACCTTGGACACGCCGTAATGGTGCTGCACGGCTACGTACACCTCGCCGATGACCTGATTCGATGCGAAGATTTCGCAGCCTTTTTCGAGCAGGTCGCGCAGCCGGCTCACGCTGGACTCGAAGTCCGATTCTGGATGTCCGGTAAGGAGACGTACGAGAATCGAGGTGTCAATCCCGAAACGCCGAGTCATGCGCCTGGTTCCTGAAGCTCTCGATATCGAACGGCGGATCCCCCGGCGGGGTCTTGCTGCGTAATGTCCCCAAGCGAGAATAGTCGATGCGTCTGGGCTGTATCGTGAAGCCGTCGGACCCTTCGTTCAGTTCGAGTTGATCGCCAGGACCCACGCCCAACGCCTCCAGAACTCGCTTGGGCAAAGTGACTTCGTGCTTCGAATTGATCTTGACAACCATCGCTAAGGACTCTCTACCGAAACTGTACACCGTAAGGAGTCGAATTCACGCAACCTAGACGCTGGCGGAAGGAGTCGTTACGGTCATTTCTACGCCAGGATCTCCTTCACCACCCGGGCCGGGAACTCGTCGGTGAGGCGTTCGCTGCGGCCCTCCCGGACCATGACCAGCTCGCGGTGGTCCAAACCGAGCTGGTGCAGGATGGTGGCGTGCAGATCGTGGACGCTGACCCGGTTCTCCACCGCCCTGAAGCCGATCTCGTCGGTGGAGCCGTAGACGGTCCCGCCCTTGACTCCACCTCCCGCCAGCCAGACGGAGAATCCGGCCGGTCCGTGGTCGCGTCCCGCCAGGTTCCCCTCCCGACTCTGTGACAGAGGCAGCCGGCCGAATTCCCCGCCCCAGACGAGTAGCGTCGAGTCGAGCAGGCCCCTCTGCTTCAGGTCCTTCAGCAGGGCGGCCACCGGTTGGTCGGTCTTGCCGCAGGCGTAGCCCAGCATCTGCTCCAGGTTCTGGTGCGTATCCCAGATCTGGCCTTCGATATAGAGCTGCACCAATCGAACGCCCCTTTCCACCAGGCGCCGGGCCATCAGGCAACGCCGCCCATACGAGTCGGTCTCTTCCTGCCCGACACCGTACATCTCCCGCGTCGCGTCGCTCTCCTGGGAGATGTCCAGAGCATCGCTGGCCGCCAACTGCATCCGGGCCGCCAACTCGTAGTTGGTGATGCGCGCCTGAAGTTCGGCCTGCCCTGGGCGCTGATCCCGATGGCGCCGGTCCAGGCGTCCCTGCAGGGAACGAGCTAGGTCCCGCACCGGGTCGGGGTACTCGTTCTTCGACTTCAGATTCAGGATGGGCGTCCCCTTGGCACGCACCCGAGTCCCCTGGTAAACCGGCGGAAGCCAGCCCGAGTGCCAGTTCTGAATGTGGTTGATGGGCAAACCCTTGGGATCGTCCAGAACCACGTAGGCCGGCAGATTCTGGTTCTCGCTGCCCAGCCCGTACAGGACCCAGGATCCCAGACTGGGACGGTTGGAAAAGGCCCGTCCGCTCTGCATCAGGAAGATGGACGGTTCATGGTTGAAGTGGGTCGTGAACATGGAGCGGATGACCGCGATGTCATCCGCCTGTTTGGCCAGGTGCGGCAACATGTTGGACATCTGGAGACCGGACCGGCCGTGCCGCTTGAACTTGAACGGCGAGGGCATGAACCCGCCCGCTTCGTTGATGAACTCGATGGTGCTGGCCAGATCCCGTCCCGGTGGTTTGCCCGCATACCGTTCCAAGGCTGGTTTCGGATCGAAAAGGTCCACTTGGCTGGGCCCACCATTCATGAAGAACTGGATCACGGAAGTCGCCTTGGGCTCGAAGTCGGGCTGGCGCACCCGTAGGTCATAGACCCGTTCCCGGGTGCGGTCCGGTGCTGGCTTGGCGGACGCCAGATCCGTGCCCAGCAGGTAAGCCAACGCGGCGCCGTGCAACCCGTCGCCGACGCGGGAGAAGAAGGTCCTCCGCGGCAGCTCCGAGCTTCGGAGGATCGGGGTCCGGTTTCTCATGCGGGTCGCGTTATCCATCTTCAGGCTCCTCAATCGACGTAGAGGAATTCTGCGGTGTTGAACAAGGTATGGCAGAAGGTGCCCAGCGCCAGCCATTGCGCCCTGCCCTCCCGCGGCTCCGGCGACCGGTCCTGGTCCAGATGCCGTTTCCAATGCTCGGTCATGTCCGCCAGCGTCGACTTGCTCCAATGCAGTTCTTCGGCCGACGGCGGACGGCCCAGAGCGGTCAGGTAGACTCCCTTCACCTGCGCCTCCGGGTCGCGGCCAACATTGTCGATCACTCTGCCCGCCATGAAACGGGAACTGGCCCGGACCGCCTCGCTGTTCATCAACTGCAAAGCTTGCGACGAGACGGTGGAACGATTCCGCACCAGGCAGTTGGGCCGCAACTGGGGCGCGTCGAAGGTGTCCAGCATGGTGACCGGGGTCGAGCGGCGTTGCATCAGATAGATGCTCCTCCGGTACCCCGTCTTCGACTCCTTGGCCACCACTTCTCCATCCGGCTTCTCCTCGATGGGATCGGGAGGTCCGAACGGTGTCGCATCCAACCGCCCGGAAACCTTCAGGATGGAGTCGCGGACGGCGTCGGCGTCCAGCCGGCGCATCGGAAAATAGGAAAGCAGACGGTTGTCGGGGTCACCTTCGATTCCCGGATTCCGCCGAGAACTCTGACGGTACGCCGTGGAGGTCAAAATTATCCGGTGCAGCGCCTTCATGCTCCATCCGCTCCGGACGAACTCCGTGGCCAACCAGTCGAGGAGTTCGGGGTGGGAAGGAGGCGAGCCGGTCCGGCCAAAGTTTCCCACCGTCTTCACCAGACCGGAGCCGAAGTAGTACTGCCAGATGCGATTGACCAGAACCCGCGCGGTGAGCGGGTGCCGCGGTTGCACGAGCCATCTGGCCAGCGCCAACCGGCGCCCGCTGGTGTCGGTGGTCCACTTTGGCTTTTCCAGCCGATAGGGCTCGAGGTCCCCGTCCAAAACGGAAGGGATTCCCGGAGCGACAGGCTCCAGGGGATTCTGGTGTTGCCCCCGGCCCAGGACGTAAACTGGCGTGGGCTGGCCGCCCATGTCGAACAGGGCTCGGAGCCGGGGATTCCCCTTGAGCCCCTTCTTGACCCTCTGGACGGCGTCCCTCTTCTCCTTGGCCACTTTCTGGAAGGATGGGAACCGCTTCTCCAATTCCTCCGGGAGGATTTGCAACTGGTCCTGGAAACGCTTGACCAAATATTCCTGCACCGGAGTCCGTTCCGGAACGGGTGTCTCTTCCGCCGCGATCACCTCTTCCCGGATCAATTCCGGGATTGCGGCCCTCTTCTCCTTCAATAGCTTCTCGCGCAGGACGTTCGCCTTCTCCTCGAAGGCCTGCTCGATTTCCTCGACCTCACGCAGAATGGGGGCGTTGGCCTCTTCGACTTCCCGGACCTCCTCCGGCAACGCTCCCAGCAGCACGCGCATGTTCGTGTCGTTCCAGTCCGCCTCCGGACCCACTGGAGTCTCGCTGGGAGAGAGCCAGTCGTAGGGGTCGTAAGCCGTGCGCAGGATGGCGCTGAAACGATAGTAGTCGCGCTGGGGAATGGGATCGTACTTGTGATCGTGACAGCGGGCGCAGGCCATGGTGATCCCCATCACCGAGGAGCTGAGGATCTCGACCTGGCTCGCCACCACCTCCAGGCGCTCGGGGACGAAGGCCTGAGAGACGCTGTAGGTCCCGTCCGGGCCCATGCGCATGAATCCCGTCGCCACCAGCAGCTCGCGCTGGGCGGGAGTCAGATCTTCCGCGGCCTTGTAGTCGAACAGCTCGTCGCCGGCGATCTGCTCCAGCAGGAACCGGTCGTAAGGTTTGTCGGCGTTGTGGGAGCGAATGACGTAATCGCGGTAGCGCCAGGCATTGGGACGAACCGCATCGGCCGACACCTGCCCCTCCGAGTCGGAATAACCGGCGGCGTCCAACCAGCGTCGGCCCCAATGTTCACCGTATTCCGGAGAATCCAGGAGATCATCCACCAACTTTTCGTAGGCTTCCGGCGTGCCCTCGTAAGCCTGGACCGCTGCGGGCGTCGGGGGCAGACCCGTCACGTCGAAGTAGGCCCGCCGCATCAGGGTCAACGGTGGAGCATCCGGTGAGAAGCTGTGTCCCTCTTCTTCCAGCTTCTCCAGCAGGAAGGCGTCGCTGGGAGTGCGAACTCGATCCTGATGTTGGACCTTGGGGACCGGAGGCCGAACCGGCGTGCGGAACGACCAGAAATTGCGGTCCGAGGGGCTGACGACCGGGTCCTCGGAAGCGACCACCGGCACCGGCTTCCTCTCATCGTAGGGCGCACCGGCGGCGATCCAGGCGCGCAGACGTTCCAACTCGGAGGAAGTCACGGCTCGGACCGAAAGCCTGGCCTGGTCCTTCACGGGGGGCATGTCGGAGTTTTCTATCCGTTGAATGAGCAGGCTCTCATCCGGTTTTCCGAGTACGACCGCGGGTCCCGAAACGCCTCCATTGAGCAGACTCGCCCGAGTCTGCAGGTTCAGGCCCCCTTCCTGGTTCCGGCGCCCGTGGCAGAGGAGGCACTTGACGTTGAGGATGGTGGTCACCGTCTCGTGCCCGGCGGCCACTTCGGCGGACGCTACGGCAGCAGTCTCCGCTTCCCGTTCCACGCGGCGCGCCCCGTCTTCTATCCAGCGCCGGACGAGATCGATCTGGTCGTCACTCAACCGATCGCCTCCCAGCGGCATGGCCCCGGAGTTGAGCTTCTCCAGCAGCAAGCTCTCCAAAGGTGAACCGGGCACCAGCGCGGGACCGGATTTCCCGCCCTCCAGGGTGCTTTCGTGGGTTGTCAGGTCCAGATCACCCTGCGGCTGAGATACCCCGTGGCAGGACAGGCAATTGGCTTCGAAGAGGGGAGCAATGTGGGTCTCGAAATCGGCGACGGGCTCACTTTGAGCCGCCAAGGGTAGGAGAAAGGCGGCCGGCACAACCGCCGTTACGAACCAGAGAACGACGCCTAATGATTGACTTGGCCAATAGCTTCCAGCCTCGCCGCGCCGCGACGAATTCCCTTTCTGTAACCAACTCATTCCGATAACGATCCGACCCGCTTAAGGAGTAAGTATAACAGCTTTACGGCACCCTTTTACGTTGTGCGCGGAGACCGGTTCGGCTGACAAATTAAGAGGAGACGTCCTTCTATCAGGTTCGGGAGCCCTCATCGGCGGGTGCAACTATGGGGCATTTTTGCCGTATATTTGTTGGAAACAGGAAAATTATGACACCCATTCATCTTTTTGTGACGGAGTCCGATAGGGCTCGCTACCAGAATCAGGCTCGGCGGGAGAAAAAGTCCCTCGGCGCTTGGTTGAGGGAAGCCGCGGAGGAGAAGCTGGCGGCTGCAACCAGGTCGGGATGTTTCACGCTCGACGACCTCCGGCGATTCAACGACGAGTGTGACGCTCGGGAAGAGGGGAACCGAGAGGCCGAATGGCTGGAACACAAACGGACGATCGCGGAATCCAAGGTCCACGGTTTCAATCGAGCCTGACGTTCGTCGACGACAACGTTCTCGATCTAATCTGTGGGCGGCGACCGCCTGTTTCCAGACAAAGCCCGGGAATTCGTCGCAACATGACCCCGGCCAGGAAACTCAAATTGTGTATGATTGGTGTATGTCACGCACCAACGTAAACATTGACGACATGGCATGCGCGGAGGTGATGCGCCGTTACCATTTGAGAACAAAGCGCGAGGCAATCAATTTCGCACTCCGGTCCCTTGCGGCAGAGCCCCTGAGCGTAGATGAGGCCCGACGTCTTCGTGGTTCGGGTTGGGAGGGAGACCTCGAAGAGATGCGCACGGGCCGCGCGAAATGATTCTGGTCGATACCTCAGCGTGGGTCGAATTCCTTCGCGGCAGTGGCTCGGCCATCTGCATTCGCGTCGATACCCTACTCGGCGAAGAGATCGCCATCTGCGATGCGATTCGAATGGAAGTGCTTGCCGGTGCACGTAATGAAAAGCACCTACATGATCTCCGCCGCCTGTTGGCGCGGGCAACCGTCTTTCCGACCGATCCCACACACTACGACGACGCGGCCACGCTATACAGAATCTGTCGCCAAGGAGGCGAGACGGTGCGCAAGTTGATTGATTGCCTGATTGGAGCCGTGGCAATTCGGGCCGGTGCTCCGGTTCTCCACAACGATTCCGATTTCGACGTGCTAGCGCGCCACACGGAACTGAGAATTGCAACGTGAGGAGATCTCTTGCGGAGATGGTAGTCTGGCGACCTGTTAAAACTGGGATCTGCCGTCTGCTGAAATATTGTCATGCAGCTCGTGAAAATACCCACGGGTCGTGGCTCCTGCGGTCATATCGATCTCAATTTCTGACAACTCCAGATACCATGGCGCCTCAATCAAGACTTATCTTCCGGTAAGAACTCATTGAGGCGGGTCCATCGCTGACCCAGAGCTGCCGCTGGTTCAGATCCATGGCGATGGAGCACAGGGTCTGGAGCCAACTGGCGGTGTGGGCCTGGGCAGGATCGGCGTGCTGGCTGATGGAGTTCCCTCCGTCGCTTCGATCGGCCAGCCAACCCTGGACGGTCTCGGATCCCACGGGGTCTTGAGTCCCGGTCAGTCTCTCCCAGCGCAGACCACGAACGCGGCTGTTCTCGAAGTGGTTGGGCTCCGGGACGTGCCGACAGTGATTCGTATGCCAGTAGATCTCGTCGGTCCGCAGATCATGGCGGCGGACGCCTTGGGGCGTCGCTTCGAAATCCGCCGCCCTGCCCTGCTCGTCGGCCACCAGGACGGTTACCGTCGCGAGCGGCGCATTCTCCGCCAGGACCCGGCAGGCCAGGTCAAAGCTCGACTGGGCCAGGATAGTTCTTCCCAGTACCGTGAAGAGTTGCCGGCCCGTGGCAGCCTTCTCCCGGCAGCGTAGACCGGCTGACACAACCCCGAGTCCCTCCTGGTTGAAGCCGTACTTTCCGGGCTGACCGCACTCGGTCACCATGACGTGATCCGGCTGGTCGTCGCACCGGGAGATCAGGACGGCCCGGAAGTCCATCACCTCGGGCCGCCAGTCCCAGCTCTGTCCCAGCAGCGTGTTTCCGTTTCGCGAACGGCCGGGACCCACGAACAGATTGGAACAGTCCCCCAGGGCGACCTGCTCGAAGGTGATCTCGTAGCGCGCCGTCAAGGCCAGGATGTCCTCCAGCCGCTGGCCGGACCCTTCGGCGATCCCCTCGTATTCATCCATCAGGAGCGGATTGAGCTGCGCCGTCGGTTCCAGGAAGGCCGAGGCGCGGCGGGCCATGCCCTCGGCGCTCATGCCCAGATGTTCCCGGAAGAAGTGACGATAGAAGTCCACTGCCGCCTGGATCGGATCCCTCAACTGGCGGCCGTGCTGGAGCCCTCGGTGCCGGCTGTTTCCCCTCAGCTCGACGACGTAGAGCGTGGAGTTCCCTGCCCGGCCCATCAGGCCGAGTCTCCGCCGTTCCGTTCGTGGACGAGTCTCCCCGACTTGTAGACCTTGAGAGGCTGCCGCAGCACTTCCAGATCCTCCAGGGGGTTTCCTTCCAGCAACGTCAGGTCGGCCCGGTGTCCGGGTCTGACCTGGCCGACTTGGGAAAGGCCGAGATAATACGCGCCCATGTCGGTGACGGACCGGAGCGCCTCGGTCCGGGTGAGGCCGGCTTCGGTGTAGCTGTCAAGTTCGTCCACGAGGCTGTCAAACGGCGTGTTGGTCGCGCCGCAATCGGTTCCCCCGATGATCTTCATCCCCAGGCGGCGGAAATGTCCCGTGTTGATCAACCGCCCCTCCAGACGCTCGACCGCGGCCACGTCCCCCGGGTTGTGGGCTGCCCCCGCTGCCCGGAAGCGCCGCGCGGTCTGCAATGCCGAGTAGACGGTCGGGCTCACGATGATTCCCGCGTCCCGAATCTGCCGCGTCAGCTCCTCGTCATACCGGTATCGTCCCGGCGACTCCACGAAGCTGGCGTGCTCGATCATGTCCAGCCCCACCTCGATGCCCCGGCGGATGCTGTCGGTGGCATGGCAATGCGCCGTGATCCGGACCCCGTTGGCGTGAGCCTCCCGAACCGCCGCCTTCATGATCTTCACCGGCAGGTCCGCCTCGTGGGGGATGGTTCCCGGCGTGAGGCCGCCTCCCGAGGCCATGAGCTTCACGAATCCCGCCCCGTGGCTCAGATTCCACTCGATTCTTTTGCGCAAATCCCGGACCGTGGCCACCTCGCCGCCCAGGAAATAACAGTGCCCCTGGGGGCGCATGAGGGCGTAGCCGCAGCTGATGATGTGCGGGCCCGGAACGTCGCCCGCATCCCCTTGGCGCCGGAACCGGACTATGAGGTGTCCCGGCGCGGCGCAATCGCGCATGGTGGTGATGCCGGCCTGGATCGCCAGCCGGGCATTCTTCCGCGCCGTTGCCATCCGGCGCGAGTCGTCGCTGCTTATATAAGACCCTCTCGGATCGGGACCCGCGTCCAAAAAGAAGTGGACGTGGCAGTCGATGAGGCCGGGACAGAGATAGCTACCGGCGGCGTCCAGCGAAGCCCCGCTCCAGCCGGGGAACCGGCCGATCGCCTCGATCCGGTCTCGGCGAACCAGAACCGAGCGGCCCGCTTCTATCGCTCCGTTGGAGACGTCGACGATCCGGGCATTGCGGATAAGGAAAGGGTCGGACATGAGAGCCACCTCCCTCAAGTTGACGAATGGTATTGGCTGGGAGCCCCCAGCCCCAACATCCGGCGGGCTTCCTGAATCGTGGCCACCCGGCGCCCCAGGTCCTGGGCGATACGCGCCACCCGCCGGACCAGTTGGGCGTTGTCGAGGGCCGGTTCATCCCGCTGATAGTCGATGCAGTCCTCCATGCCGGTGCGTACGTGGCCTCCCAGGAGGATGGCCAGGGTATTGACCTGGATCGCCTCCAGTCCCAGGGCGCAGGTCTGGAAGATGCAGCCCGGCGGAAGGTTTCGGACCATGGAGAGGACGTTGTCGGGACTCGTCCCGATGCCACTCTGTTGGCCGAAGACCAGTTGGACGAAGTAGGGCTCGTCCAGTGCGTCGCGGACGATCAGATACTCCAGCAGATCGAGGTGACCCGGATGGTAGAGAAAGACCTGAGGTTTGATTCCCCGCTCCCGGAGAGCATGGGCCGCCCGCTCGGTATGGTCGAAGGTGGTCGCCAGGATGACGCTGGGAGAACTTTCGTTCCCCCGAAAGGTCATGGGGCCCGGATTGAGGGCCATGATCTCGGGACGGGCCTCCAGGGGCAGCGATTCGTAACGGAAAACCGTCCCGCCCAGTTCGTCGTCCGTGGACTCGATAGGGGCGACCGCCTGCGTGTTGTCGATGATGATGTCCGGCTCCTGGGCCCGGATTCGGGCATTGATCTCCAGATACCGTTCGGCCCGGTCGGTCTCCCGCGTGGGATCGCCGGGGTCGCGGCCGTGGATATGAATGATCTGGGCCCCGGCGGCGGCCACCTGCGGCGCGGTCCCGGCCTGTTCCCGGGCGGTGACGGGAACGCCCGGATTTTCTGTCTTCTGATGACCTCCCGTCGTGGCGCAGGAGATGAGCAAGGGGGGCATGCCGGTGGCCAGCCGCCTCCGGTACTGGCCCAGATTCAGGTAGTCCCAGGTCAATTCGGAATCGACGGGCCGGTCAGGGGATTCGGATGCCGGAGCGGGTCGCGGATCAAGAGGACCGATCAATGCGCACCTTCCTTCCAAGGCTCGGCAAGCGGTTTGCGAGTCAATCACAGGCCCGGCAATGGGTCAAGAACCTGGAAGTGCCGATTCGAGCGTCCGAACCCGAATGAAGGGCTGCACTTGAGTCCTCCGCACCCGCCGGATTCGCGGGTTGAAAAACTCCCATTCCCGTGTCCGGCCCCGCTGACGCTTGATTCCGCCATTCTTGACAGCCTACGGGACGCTCTTTATGTTCAGCTTCGTTCAGCCGATCCGGGTTGTCCGGCCGGTTGACGATTTGCCTGCTGATCCGGAACCTGGAGACGTTCTCGCCTTTCCGGGTCGGGAACCGCAGCCTCGAGGTCCGATTGCAGGGATTCACAGCTCTCGACAACGCCGTCCTCATCTTCTACATCGCCCTGGTCGTAGGGATGGGGTCCTTCTTTTTCCGCGGCCAGCACAACACCGAAGACTACTTCCTGGCGGGCCGGAGAATGCCCTGGGTCGCGGTCGGAATCTCGATTTTCGCCACCCTGTTCTCCGCCATCAGCCTGCTGGGCAGCCCCGGCTGGGTCTACGAGAACGATCTGACCCTGGGCCTGACCTTCGTCACCATTCCCATCTGCACCCCCATCGTCATCTGGGTGTTCCTGCCCTTCTACCACCGGCTTCGCGTCTTCACCGCCTACGAGTACCTGGAACGGCGCTTCAATTCATCGGTCCGCCTGGCTTCCAGCCTGCTCTTCCTGTTGCTGCGGGGAAGCTATCTGGCCGTGGTCATCTATGCGCCCTCCCTGGTCCTCTCCACCGTGACCGGTCTGGAGTTGAAATGGACCATATTCATCGTCGGCGGATTGGCGACCCTTTACACCTTGCTGGGTGGGATGAAGGCGGTCATCTGGACCGACGTGGTCCAGGCCACGGTCCTGTTCGGGGGACTCATCCTGGTGACCGTGATCCTGGCCTTGCGGGTCGAGGGAGGAGTGGGCGAAATCGTGGCCGTGGCCTCCGAAGGGGGACCGTTCCGGGTCGAGCTCGGTTGGGGGACCTGGGCTGAGGTGACCCTGTGGGCCGTTCTCGTCAACGGATTCTTCATCCATCTCTCCATGTACGGCGCGGACCAGATGACGCTCCAGCGGTACCTGACCACGCCGACCCTACGAGCGGGCCGGAACTCCATGCTCCTGAACGCAGTCATGGTGGTGCCCGCCGCTGCGCTGCTCCTCTTCGTGGGGGGCGCCCTCTACGTCTTCTACCAACAGTTCCCGGACCGCTTGGCCGAAGGACTGAAGGGGGACGCCGTTCTGCCCCATTTCGTCATCCACGAACTCCCGGCAGGGATCTCGGGAATCTTCATCGCGGCCATGTTCGCGGCCGCCATGTCCACCATCGACTCGGCCATCAACTCCCTGTCTACGTCCACGATGAAGGATCTCTACCAGCGATACGTGTGGCCGGAGGCCGAAGAGAGGACCTACCTGAACCTGTCACGCCTCTTCACCGTGGTCTGGGGCGGCGTGGCAACGTTCTTCGCTCTTTACATCGAGAATTTCCCGAACATCCTTTCAGCATCCAAGACCCTGGCCGGTTTCTTCACCGGAAGCATGTTGGGCATCTTCATGTTGGGCGTGCTCACGACCCGAACCACGCCCGCCGGCGCCTTGATCGGAGCCGTGGCGGGGTTCATCGCAGTCACTTCGGCGGCCCAGTGGACCTCCATGAGCTTCCTCTGGTACGCCCCGCTGGGCAGCGTCGTCACACTGGTCTCGGGATACCTCCTGAGCCTTTTCACGAATCGAATTCCCGTGCGGCAACTGGAAGGCCTCACGATTCAGACTCAGCAGAGGGAAGGGTGACTGCACGCGGCGCCATGAAGACGGTCAATTTTCACGGGCATGATCTCTCCCAACTGGTCCTGGGAACCGCTCAGTTCGGCTTCGACTACGGCATCGCCAACCAGGTGGGCCAGCCTTCCTACCAGGCCGTCCTGAAGATCCTGGAACGGGCCTTCGAGGGGGGCGTGAACGCCTTGGATACGGCAGCATTGTACGGCGAGTCGGAGGTGGTCCTGGGCCGGGCCCTGATGGACCTGGGATTGCGGGACCGGGCCTTCGTGATCACCAAATTCCCCTGGGTCCACGAATCCGGGGACGAACATCCCGACCGGTTTCTGGAAAGGGGCATCGTCCGGGCCCTCCGCAACCTGGGACTGGACCGGTTGCCCCTCTGCCTGTTTCACCGCTACGACGACCTGCCCTACCTGGACGCCGCACTGGCCCTCAAGGAGAAGGGTTACGTCGAACACGTGGGAGTTTCGGTCTACGAACCGGAACAGGCGTTGGAGGCGCTGTCCCTGGAGGGAATCGAAGCGATCCAGCTTCCCACCAACATCCTGGACCGGCGCTTCCTTCGATTCGGGATTCCGACCGGGGCGCAGCGCCGGGGAATCGCCGTGTTCGTCCGTAGCGTTTATCTGCAGGGTGTGCTGGGATTGTCCCACGACGACCTGCCCGATTTTCTTCAGGAACTGCATCCCGTCCGCCGCGAGTTGGACCGAATCGCGGGGAACCAGGGCTTGGCCTCCCTGGCCCTTCGCTATGTCGCGTCCCTTCCGGGCGTCCTCGGGGTGCTGACCGGTCTGGAGACCCTGGCACAGCTGGAGGACAACCTGGGATGGATCGGCAGGGGGATGTTGAGCCGCGAAACCATGGAGCGGATCGACCGGGCGGTTCCCGAGCTTCCGCTACGGCTTCTGGACATGAGGCAGTGGCCCAACGCGTAGTCCGATTCGAGGGCTCTGCGGCCGGCGGATCGAGATCCCGACGGCATCGACAAGGAAGAAGACAAGACCATGAACCAATCCGAAACCTGCGTCCACGCCGAACCCCTCCGCCACTGGACCGAGCAGATCCTCTTGGCCAAGGGGACGCCGCCCCGGGATGCGGAACGCGTCACCGAGGTCATGATCAAGGCCGACCTGAGAGGGGTCGACACCCACGGGGTCTTCGTCTGTGTTCAGCCCTACCTGGACCGCATCGATCTGGTCAGACCCGAACTGCAAGAGATCAACCTGGAGCCGAAACTCAAGATCCTCAAGGACCAGGGCGCGGCTCTGTTGCTGGACGGCGACTGGGGCTTCGGTCAGGTGGCCGCCTGGGAAGCCATGGAGCTGGCCATCGAACGCGCTCGCACACACGGCATCGGCATGGTCTCGGTGACGCGGAGCACGCACCTGGGAATGTGCGCCTACTATCCCCTCATGGCCGTGGCTCAGGACATGATCGGCATCACCATGACCAACACCACAGCGGCCGCCGTCCCCACCTTCGGCCGCAAGAAGCGCCTCGGCACCAATCCCATGAGCCTGGCGGCACCCGCCGGAAAACATCCTCCTTTCGAACTGGACATGGCCACCACGGTGGTCTCCGGTGGGAAGGTCTATCTCTCACACCTGGCCCGGAAGAAGATACCTGAAGGTTGGATGGTGGATGAGCAGGGGAACTCCTTGACGGATGCCACTGTGGGGCTCCAGTCCGGATCGCACCTGCCTCTGGGCGGTGCGGGTCTTCTCCATGGCGGGCACAAGGGCTATGGCCTGGGGCTTGTGGTGGAAATTCTCTGTGGCGTGCTGGCCGGTGGGAACATCGGCCCTCGAATCGTGGCCGGGGAGAACTACCACTGGGTGACCGCCATCGACGTCGCGGCGTTCCAGCCGGCGGCCCGGTTCAAGGCCATGATGGACGACCTGATCGACACTCTGCACCGGACCCCCACCGTGGCCGGCCACGACCAGGTCCTGGTCCCCGGCGAACTGGAGCACCGGACCTATCAACACCGGATCCAACATGGCATACCGGTTTTCCCCCGCGGTGCTCCCCTGGATCGAAGCGACCAGCCGGAAATTCGGACTCGATCCGCCGCAATTCGTCGAGCCTTAACAGCCCGTGGCAAAAGTCGTCACGGCATTCGACCGTCCCTGCATCCCGGCGGACTGCGTTGCGATTCGGGCACATACTCCCGGTATGCACCCGAATCGCGCCTTGTCCGGCGGGCGCAGGAACGGTCTCGGTGCTCGCGAGACTTTCACCACGGACTGTTAAGTCATTCTTAATCATTTCCGGAACTGGGACACTCGCCCGAAGCCCATCGGCGGGGGCAGGCCGGGTTCTACGGCGCATGACGCCGGCCGCTGGCGGGAACCTCAGCCGGCGGATATAATCGCCCGCTGGTCGCCCCCGACCCGGGGCCCTTGGGGCGGCGAACCACTTCGAACCATATGGAGCGAACTGATGAGATTTCGACTCTTGGTGCTGTTGCTGGGCGCCGCCTCCCTGGTTGCGTCCTCCGGTGTGTCCGGGGAAGGTGAAGCGATGATCAGAGAAGCCAATCGTTTCCTGGATTCCCTTTCCGCCATGCAGAAGGCGGTCACCCTGTATTCCTTCGACGCCGAGAAACGGGTGGAGTGGCACTACTTCCCCGACAGCGGATACCAGAGGGCCTACGGATACGCCCGCCCCGGCATCGGTTACAAGTACATGGACGACAAACAGGAGAAGCTGGCCCACAACCTGCTGCGGGCCGGCCTCAGCGACCGGGGCTTCTCCAAGGTTCAGGGGGTGATCCAACTGGAAGAAATCCTCAGGATCATCGAGAACGACACTTCGGGAAACCGTGACCGGGAAAAGTACTACTACACGATTTTCGGCAAGCCCTCGGCTTCCGGGACCTGGGGCTGGCGGCTGGAAGGACACCATCTTTCGCTGAACTTCACGATCCGGGACGGAAAGTTGGTCTCGGCCACCCCGGCCTTCTTCGGCGCCAATCCGCACGAGGTCCGCCGGGGCACCGAAAAGGGCCTGAGAGTGCTGGGCGCGGAAGAGGACAAGGCCAAACAGCTCCTGCAGAGCCTGGAATCCGGACAGCGTGACCTCGCCGTCGTGCAGCACGTCGCCTACAGGGACATCTTGAGCTTCGTCGACAAGAGGGCGCGACTGGTCAACGAACCTCCCGGGCTGCCCGCCGCCGAGCTCACCGACGACCAGTATCAGGCGCTGCGGAGCCTGGTGAACGAGTATGCCGCCAACGGGTCCGTCACCATTACGAAGGGGAGAATGGATCGCTTCGACGGGACCCCCAGGGAGAAAATCCACTTCGCCTGGGCCGGAGGGGCCGGGCCCGGAGAAGGGGTCTATTACAGGGTCCAGACGCCGTATTTTCTCATCGAATACGCCAACACCCAGAACCGGGCCAACCACAGCCACACGGTCTGGCGAGACTGGAATGGGGACTTCGGACACGATGTCCTGGCCGCCCATTACCAGGATTACGACCACGGGATCGGTGAGCCGATCCACAGGGCCGCGAAATAGCACTGTCGGGCCTTCGCGGACGCGAAGGGGAGTTCTTGACCCCGCGCGGACCCGGCCAGCATCGAATCGACCTTCCAACACTGCGAGAACAGGAGTGAACACATGTTGCTAGCCCTCGACCAGGGCAGACCAGACCGCTTCGATGGCCTCCAATCCATCGACTACGGGGCCGTCGTCCTCTATTTCATCGTGATGTTGATCGCCGGTTACTACTTCAGCAAGAAGCAGAAATCGACCGAAGAGTACTTCATGGCGGGTCGGAGCATGCCCTGGTTCGTGGTCGGTCTGAGCATGTTCGCCACCCTCCTTTCCACCGTCAGCTACCTCTCCAGTCCCGGCGAGATCATCAAGAACGGTCTGGGCATCTGGGGCGGGCAGATGCATATTCCCTTCACCCTGGCCCTGGTCACCGTGGTCCTGATCCCCTTCTTCATGCGCAAACGCTTCACCAGCGCCTATGAATACCTGGAGGCCCAATACGGTCTCGGAGCGCGGCTCTTCGCGTCGATCCTGTTCATGCTCAACCGGCTGTTCTGGATGGGAATGATCGTCTACACCGCCTCCTTCGCCATGACCCGGATGACCGGCCTGCCCTTTATCTGGGTGGTCGTGGGAATCGGCGCCATCGCCATCGTCTACACCACCATGGGAGGCATGCGGGCCGTGATCTGGACCGATGTAGCCCAGTTCGCCATCCTCTTCGGCGGCCTCGCGTTCACCGTAGGCTTCATCTTCTTCGAGACCGGCACCGGTCCCACCACCTGGTTCAACGACGTGATGCAGGCGGACCGGGAGCCGCAACCCTTCTTCGCCTTCGACCCCTATGTCCGGATCAGCCTTCTGGGCATGGCCATCTATGCCATGTTCTGGTGGACCTGCACGGCCGGATCGGATCAGGTGGCGATCCAACGGTACCTGACCACCGGCTCGGTGCAGGGCGCCCGGCGCTCCTTCATATCCAACCTCGGCGCCGACATGACCATCGCCCTCTCCCTCGGTCTCACGGGGATGGCCCTCTATTCCTACTACCTGGGCCAACTCCCGGGCACGCCCGACCAGGCCTTCCCCCATTTCATCGCCCACGGTTTGCCGCGGGGACTGGCTGGCCTGGTGGTGGCGGCCCTGTTCTCGGCCGCCATGTCGAGCCTGGACTCGGGGATGCACGGCGTCGCCACGGTGCTGACGGTCGACTTTTTCCGCCGCCTGCGCAAGCAGGCCCTCGACGCGGCCGCGGAGTTGAAGCTGGCTCGGACGATCACGATGCTGGCAGGCCTGTTCGCCGTCGGCTTCTGCCTTTATCTCAACACCATTCCCGAGGAAACCCGAGGCAACCTCTTCGATCTCACGGTTCGGATCAGCAGCTACATCACCGGCGCCCTGGGCGGAATGTTCTTCGCGGCATTCCTGCGGTTCCGCTGTAGCGGCCGCATGCTGATCCTGTCCGGGTTTCTGGGCATGGCCGTGGGCTTCTATCTCTCCCTCGCCACCTGGCTGCAGACCCACCCGGACGTCTTCATCTACGTGGACGCGCCCGGCCAGACGGAGACCGTGCGTTGGGAGCCGTCCAGTGACCAGGACAACACCATCGGATCGGACTCGGGCGCGAACGAGTTCGTCCTGACCGGCGAAGACGTGGCCGACCGCCATGCCGTCGTCCGGAGAACCGAAAGCGGCTGGCAGTTGGAGAGCTTGGCTGAAACCCGGATCAACGATGAGCCGGTGACTCAAGCTCAGATCCGGCCCGACGATTCCATCCAGATTGCGGGGAACCGGCTCCTGGTCAAGGTCAAGGCCGTCTCCTGGATGTGGGTGCTGCCCAGTTCCTGCCTGGTCACTCTCTTCTCGGCGGGACTGCTGGGCTTGTTCAATCGGCGGAGGACCGCCGGCGCCGCGGCGTAACCGCTCGTGACGACGATTTTTTTCACTACCGACCGGCGCCGCTTCCCACAGCGCGGCGCCGTGTCAACAGGGAAGAGACCGTCTCTCTCGGCAATTGCTTCGGGTCTCCTCGGCGCTCTCTCACTCCTCGCTCCTCGCTCCTCACTCCTTTTCGGAGGTTGCCTGCTCAGCCTGTTTCTCTCCTCCTGTCGAACCCAGCCCCCACCCTCTC
Source organism: uncultured Acidobacteriota bacterium (assembly GCA_951812665.1). Classification (GTDB taxonomy): domain Bacteria; phylum Acidobacteriota; class UBA6911; order RPQK01; family JAJDTT01; genus JAJDTT01. The sequence continues at coordinate 91,161 of CATOST010000005.1, read as the reverse complement.
CGGAGGAGATGGTTCGAATACCCGCAGGCACCTTTCTCATGGGAACGGATCAAGGGTTTCCCTTCGAGGGACCCCTACACCGGGTCAGTGTGAGTTCCTTTTGGCTGGATCGCTACGAGGTCACGAATCGCCAGTTTCGCGTCTTCGTCCAGGAGACCAACCACCGCACCGAGGCGGAGAGCTACGGTTGGTCGGGCGTATTCTCCGAAGAGGACGAGAGCTGGCGACCCGTAACGGGCGCTTCGTGGAGGCATCCCACCGGTCCCGGTTCCTCCATCGAGGATCGGTTGGACCACCCGGTGGTCCAGGTCTCGTGGAACGACGCCGTCGCCTACGCCCGGTGGGCCGGAAAGCGGCTGCCCACCGAAGCGGAGTGGGAATGGGCGGCCCGCGGCGGTTCGGATCAGGGTCCCTTTCCCTGGGGTGCCGACCTCAATCCAGGAAAACAGCACATGGCCAACCTCTGGCAGGGATTCTTTCCCCTCCGGCATGAGGTGCTGGACGGGTTCCGCACCACGGCGCCGGTCGGATCCTTTCCGGCCAACGGCTACGGGCTCTACGACCTGGCCGGTAACGTCTGGGAATGGACCCGGGACTGGTACCGGAATGACTACTATCGCGATTCCGACGGCGCCAGAGATCCGGCGGGCCCGGCGAAAGGCTCCGAAAGAGTGATCCGGGGAGGCTCCTGGATGTGCAGCGTCAACTACTGCCAGGGCTACCGGGTGGCAGCGCGGCAGAAGACCGCCCCCGACTCGGGCCTGACGAATCTGGGTTTCCGGTGCGCCCGCGACGCCGTTGACGAGTAAGGGGCTCAGCCACGGTTCCGGTTACGAGCGTCGTCCGCAACCTCCTCCGCGACCCTTCTTCCGGTCTCGATGCAATCGGGAATCCCGACTCCGCCGATGAAGGCGCCGGTCAGATAGATCCCCGGAAATCGGCGCAGGCCGGCACGGGAGCTCTCGATCCTGGCGGAATGACCCACCACTGGTTGGGGCATGGCCGGGCCGTGGTCCCAGACATGATGCAGCGTTGGAGTGCAAGAGATGCCCAGAATCCGGCGTAGTTCCCGGTGGACCCGGGTCACGCTTTCGTCTTCACTCATCGGCTCCCGGCGCCGGCGTCCGTCGTGAACGGCACATCGCAGCAGAACCGAGTCCGGCGGACAACGTTCATCGAATTTGCTGCTGACCCAGGTGCAGGCATCCAGCACCGTATCCGCTCCTTCGGCTGCGACGAAGCCGAATCCGTTCAGCGGGTGCGAAAACTCGGAGCGCCTGTAGGCCAAGTAGATGATCCGAGTCGTGGTATAGGGAACCCGGCTGAGAGGAGAGTCCTCCTCCGAGACGAGTCCGGCCAGCAGCCGTGAGGCGGCCGGAGCCGGAGTCGACAGGATGACCATGTCCTGGACTCCCTCGAACCCCTTTCCCTTCAGGAGATAGCTGCCCCCGGAGCTGGGGGTCAGGCGCAGCCCGGAGACACCGGTGCGGATCGTCACTCCATCGACGTGCTTGCGCAGGGCATCCACCAACTGTTCCATTCCCTTCCGCAGGGTCAGGAAGAGGGACAGCGGCTGGGAAGAACTCTCGAGGGGCCGCCGCAGGAAACCTTTCCGGAGGCTTCCCTGACTCTGCTCCATCCGGTAAAGAAGGGGCAGAGCGCTGGCCACGCTCAAGTGACGGATGTTGCCGCCATAGATGGCGGAGACCAGAGGCTCGGCGACACGGCGGGTGAACTCGCGCCCCAGACGCCGCTGGAAGAATTCCTGAACGCTGGCATCCTTGCGGGTTGGTGGGACCCACGGTTCCAGCAGGGCTCGAATCTTACCTGCCAGGCTCAGCGAGGCCGTAGACCAGAAAGCTCGCCTCCGGACCGGGGCGAGAAACACCATCCCTTTTGGGAGGGGGTTCAGACCATCATGGTCCAGGACGTAGACCTTGCGCCGGTCATCCCTTGAACCCAGGAGGTCAGCACCGAGGCCCAGTTCCTCGACCAGTCTTGAAGCTGCCGGCTTGTAGGAGACAAAGGCTTCCGGGCCGTCTTCCAGGAGGAAATCACCCACTCGTCTGGACCGGATGACTCCGCCCAGGCGCGGGGACTTCTCCAGGAGAGTGATGTCCAAACCGAGTCCGTCGGCAGAGTTCTCCCGGGTCAGGTAGTAGGCAACCGCCAGTCCGGAAAGGCCTCCGCCGACAATTCCTACCCTCAGTCTCGAAGGCATTGAGGCGACGAACTTACTCCCCGCGGAAGCGGAAACGGATGAGCTTGCGAGCCATTTTCCGGCGCCGACCGGTTCCGCTGTGCCGGTACGAATCGAGCCATCTCCGCAACTCCGAGGAGTTCAGGTCCAGTATCCCGCAGATCCATTGGAAGCTGCCGGGATGGTCGTCCAAGGCGGCGAACCATTGCAATGCGTCTTGCTCCCAGAATCTCCACTCCCGGGAGGACCGGACCGGGGAGACGACATCCCGAAATGCCTGAATGAGTATGGCAAGAGCCAGATTCTTGGAGTTTCTGTCCCGAGCTCGGGCTTGAGGATAGAGGGATTCGTCGGTCAGAATCGCCCGCTTCATAACTGAAGCCTCCGGCGGCCCGCTAGGGGGAGGATAATCTCGCGATTTCCCCGGTCAAGGAAGTTGGAGCCGACATTCCCGGCGATCGATGCCCCGGGAATGCCGCTCCATCAAAATACGATCGAAGCGTCCCCAGCCTCTGAACGTCCCACCCGACGAGCAGGTAGTTAAGATGCAACCTGCCCTGGATAGTCGCGATTCCGGCTTCGGGCCGGCCTCGGGGCGAATCCGCGGTGCTGTGAAGGCCCGCGGCGCAACGCTACATCATCCGCTTGATGATGCGTTGCGCCTGCTCCTGGGCAATTCCCAGCTTCCTGTGCGCCAAGGGTCCGCCTTCGTCCAGAACCCCTTCCAGGCTGTGAAGGGAAGGCGCCAGCTTCTGAAAGAAGCAGCCGATGTAGATATCGTCACCCCAGACCATCGCCTTTTCGCAAGCGGCTTTCCAGTCCGAGGTGTCGTGTCCCAGATCTTCCAGCCTCCTGACTCGAGGCTTGAAAAACTTGTAGTCGTTGTCGTGGTTGAAGGTGACACACGGGCTGAAAACGTCAACCAGGGCAAACCCCTTGTGCAGGATGGCCTGCTTGATGAGGCCTATCAACTGGCGCGCCTGTCCGCTGAAACCACGAGCCACGTAGGTCGCGCCGTTCATGATGGCGGAGGTGATGGGGTTCACCGGCACCTCGACGCTTCCATACGGAGTGCTCTTGGTCTTCATGCCCTCCTCGCTGGTGGGAGAGACCTGCCCGGTCGTGAGGCCGTAGATCTGATTGTTCATGACGAGATAAGTCATGTCCACGTTACGGCGGGCCGTGTGGGTGAAATGGTTGCCCCCGATTCCATAGCCGTCACCGTCGCCGCCGGTCGCCACCACGGTCAGCTCATGATTGGCCATCTGCGCTCCCGTCGCCACCGCCAGGGCCCGGCCGTGCAGGGTGTGCATCCCGTAGCCGTTGAAATAGCCCGGCAGGTTCGAAGAGCACCCGATCCCGCTCACGGTGAGGATCTGATGGGGACGGAGACCCAACTCGGCGCAGGCTCTCTGCAGCGTCCGCAGCACGCCGAAATCTCCGCATCCGGCGCACCAATCCGGTTCGACCTTTCCCTTGAAATCCTTTGGCTTTAAGGGCTTGACCGACGCTTGTTGAGTGACAGCCATACTCATAATGCTTCCCTTTCGTGTGTCAGGTTCCGATTCGGATCGACCTGTTGTCGAATCCTATACCATGATCTCCTGGTAAGGAACGGAGTGGTTCGTCTCGCCTCGCAACTGCTCCAGCACAGCGTCCACGATGTGGTGGGGCATGAAGGGTTCACCGTCGTATTTTCGAATGTGGCCGTCGGCCACGAAGCCGGTCTCGCCCCGCAGATACCGGGCGAACTGTCCGGAATGGTTGTTCTCGACGATGATGGTCCGTTTGGCTCGTCCCAGGGTTTCCAGAATGGCGTCACCGTGCAACGGGACGATCCACTTGATGGGCAGATGGTTGACGTGGACGCCCTGGTTCTTGAGTTGGTCAATGGCCTCTTTGATGACGCCGTACGTGGATCCCCAGCCCACCAACGTGGCCTCTCCGTCGGCGGGTCCCTCCAATTCGGGCGCCTCGATATCCTCCAGCACCTTGGCGAACTTTCGGGCTCGTTTCTCCACCATCTGGCGGCGCTTGTGGGGATTGGTGAACTCGTCGCTGATCAGCACGCCGTCCTCATCGTGCTCGTCGGTGGCCACAACGTGGACATAGCCCTCCAACCCCGGGATGGCTCTCGGCGAGACTCCGTCTTCGGTGTCCAGATAGCGCTTGTACCCGTCGGTTTCCGAATGTTCGGTAATCAATTGGCCGCGGTCGATCGGGGGCTGGAAATTGAGGTCGTCCGGGTCGACGCTGAAGGTTCCCTCTGAAATCAGGAGGTCGGAAAGAACCATGCCCGGGCACTGGTACCGATCCGTCAGGTTGAAGACCTCGGGAATGGTATTGAAGGCATCCAGCGCGTCCTTGGGCGCCACGATGAAGCGCTGGAAGTCTCCCTGGCTCGCTCCCAGCATCTGCCACAAGTCCCCTTGTTCCGTCTTGGTGGGAACTCCGGTGGATGGACCCGCCCGCTGCACGTTGATGAAAACCACCGGGATCTCCATCATGGCGGCGGCGCCGATGGCCTCGGTCATGAGCGCGAATCCGCCACCCGACGTGGCGCACATGCTCCGGGCCCCGGCATGGGCCGCACCGATGGCCATATTGGCGACCCCGATCTCATCCTCGACCTGACGCACCATGATGCCCAATTCCGGGGCATTTCTGGCCATCCAGTGGAGCACGCCGGTTGACGGGCTCATGGGGTAGGCGCAGTAGAACTTGCAGCCGCCTGCGGCTCCACCCATCGCCAGGGCATCGTTGCCCGTCCAGACCGCAAGCGGTTTGGGACCTGTCGGGACGCTCATCGGAAAAGGATCGAAGTTATCTTCGGCGAACTGATAACCCGCTTTCGCGACCGAGACGTTTTCGTCGACCACGGCCGGACCTTTCCGTTGGAACTGCAGCTTCAACGCGCCCGCCAGGACGTCGAAGTCCAATTGCAACAGGGAGACGGTGACACCCAGGCCAACGGTGTTCTGGATCAACCGGTTCCGATTGCCGCTGGTCAGGTCCACCACCGGCATCGGACACATCTGGACTCCGTCGGCGGCGTCACCGGGTTTGATGGCGTCGCTGTTGTAGATGGCGCAAGCGCCCGGACCCAGCAACCCCAGATGCCGATTCATCGTGTCCTGATTCAAACAGACCAGAAGATCCAGCTTGTCGCCGTGGGTCTCCGGATGGCGATCGCGGAGCCGAATGGTGAGAAAGATATGCCCACCACGAATGATGGACTGGTAGGCGTTGTACGCGTTCAGATGAACCCCGCGCCGCACGAAGATCCGAGCCAGGATGTTCCCTGGCGTCGCGATTCCCTGACCGGCGGCGCCTCCAATGGCCAAGGCAAAATCGAACTGTCCCGAACTCATATCCACTCTCTCCTCGAGTTGGGGGCGGACCCGGACGAGCCGCGTATGAGCTCCGCCAGGGCCGAATCTCGTTACCGAATAAAGAAATGGCTGGCAGGTACGCTCCCGCCAAGGCCAAATCTACCCGTCCTTCCTTTCAGACGCTCTCGCGAAGACCGCTCCACCTTACACGATTTCCCTTCCGAATGCCAGATTCCCAGGCCATCCCGCCACCCGCAGTTGGCAAACAAACAAAAGTCACGCTCTTTTGGCTTGCTCCACGTCTTTGACTTGATCTTCGGGACCCAAGAGCACCAGCACGTCTCCCGGTTCCATCTTCTCGCCCGCATCGGGATTGAAGAGCATGGGACCGTCGGGCCGTTTGATGGCCACGACGATAAGGCCATACCGACTGCGAATCCGGGCTTCTTCGATCGAATATCCGGCCAACACCGAATCGGAAGGCACGCAAAACTCTTCCATGATCAATTTCAGGTGTTCTCGATGGATCACCAGGTCCATGAACTCCATCAGCGTCGGATTTAGAACTTTCTGGAGAAGCCGGAGCCCGACCAACTCGTAGGGGGAGACGACGTGATCGGCGCCGGCCCTTTCCAGCTTGGTTTCCGCCCCCTTGCCGGAGGCCCGGGCCACCACCACCGTCGACGGGTTGAGGCCCTTGGCCGACAGCGTCAGGTACAGGTTGTCCGGGTCCGATGGCAGCAAGGCAAAGGCCGCCTTGGCCCGGGACAACCCGGCGAGAATGAGATTCTCATCTTCGGTCGCGTCGCCTATGACATACCTATAGCCGCGCTGCCTCAGTTCCTCTTCCGCCGCCGGATCGATTTCGATCACGCAAAAGGGAAGCTTGCGGCGGTCCAGATAGGTCGACACGGTGCGGCCCACGCGCCCGTTTCCACAGACGATGTAGTGGTCTTCGAGCTTTCCCCGATGGCTTTTCATTCGCCGTCTCCCCAGAACTTCGGCCAGTTCTCCTTCCAACAACTGTTGCCCCAGGCTGGTGAGAGTATAGGCCGCCGTTCCCAGACCAGTCACGATCAGGAACAGGGCGAAACCCTTCCCATAGTCGGAAAGGGCATGCACTTCGCCAAAACCCACTGTTGAGACAGTGATGACCGCCATGTAGAGGCTGTCCAACAGGGACCAGCCCTCGATCAAGGAAAACCCAAGACTCCCCAACACGACCCAGAAAGAGAGGAGTGCGACTCCCAGGATCGGACCGGAGCGTCTTCGCGCCATGTTTCTCCACGCCGGAACTCTCTGAGTCGGTGTATCCAAGGGGGGCGGACGCCGCTACCCCTTCCGGCGCCGCCTCCAACCTGTACCGCTCCAGATCCGTCCTCGATGCGGACCGTCAATTCAGCCCAGAGCCACGTCCAGAATCATCATTACGGTGAATCCGAAGATGGCGCCCATGGTGGCCAAATCCGTGTCTCCTGCCCTCTGGGACTCGGGGACCACCTCCTCCACCACCACAAAAATCATGGCTCCGGCGGCGAATCCAAAGGCATAGGGCAGCAAGGGCTGCGAAAGAGAAACCAGGACGGCCCCCAGGACACCGGCCACCGGCTCCACCACGGCCGAAAGTTGACCGTACCAGAAACACTTCAAGCGGGAGACCTTCTCCCGGCGCAACGGCATGGCCACGGCCACCCCCTCCGGCATATTCTGCAGGCCGATTCCGATGGCGAGCGCCACCGCAGACCCGAATGTCATGGTCGAATCGACGCCGAGTGATCCGAACGCGACGCCCACGGCCAGACCTTCCGGAATGTTGTGAATGGTAATCGCCAATATCAACAGGCTCGTCCTGTGCCAAGTCGTCTTGATTCCCTCCGATTCGGATTTGGGAAAGCCCAGATGCAGGTGGGGCATCACCTTGTCAATGCACCATAGAAACGAGGCCCCGGCCAGAAATCCGGTGGCTGCGGGAAACCAGGCCGGCAGACTCCCGCCTTCCGCCAGCTCGATGGCCGGCGCCAGAAGGGACCAGTAGCTGGCGGCGATCATGACGCCTGCCGCGAACCCCAGCATGCCGTCCAGAACCTTGCGGTTCAGGTCCTTGGCGGCGAAGACGAGGGCCGCTCCGAGGGCGGTCATGAACCAAGTGAATCCAGTCGCTCCCAAGGCCTGAAGCACCGGATGCCAATCGCGAAACCCAAATAGATGTTCCATTTCCGTCGCTCGACCGGGGGATTCTACGTGAGGCCCCGTGTCTTGTCTCCGTCATTCTAGCCGGGCGGGGAGACAGCATAGGATGCAGCGGCTTGAACTCCCGGGCGACTCTTTCTATTCTTCACGCGTGTCCACGAACATTGCCCTCTGTCTGGCTGCCTGGCTGATTCCAGGTTCGGGTCATTTCTTGCAGGGACGCTGGGCCAGGGGATTGCTTTTCTTTTCTGTGGTGATGATTCTGTTCGCGTTCGGCCTCTCCATGGACGGCCGCCTGTTCGGCTTGGGACCCGGTTTCTTCGGTAAGCTCAAATTCATCGCCGATCTGAGCATCGGACTGCCCTACCTCCTCGGGAAATGGGCCGGTTGGGGAGCAGGCGATATCCATTCCTTCGGGTACGAATACGGCAACACGTATCTGTACACGGCCGGGTTGCTGAACATGCTGATGGTGCTGGACAGCTACGATATCGCGGCAGGGAATCGCCGATGAACCATCTGGTCGGACTGGTCTTGCTGGCATTGAGCATCGGTGCCGTGTTCGCCATGATCAACAAGGAGGACACGCGAGAGCGGGTCCGTTATTTCCTCTCCCTCTCGGCCTACCTCATCCTGGGGTCGCTGGCGGCCGTGTGGCTGATGCAACTGATCCCCTGGTAACGGCGGTGTCGATGTGGGGACCCTTGTGCATTGGATTCCGGCACTCGCCACCATCTGCCTGATCGTATTCCTTTCCCATCAGAGGCACCCTCCCGGAGCCGGATTGGGTCTCAATCCCCTGCTGCACGTCATCGAATATGCACTCCTGACCGTGACTCTGGTCTGGGGACGAAGCTCAGGACTTCGGCGGAGTATCGGGACCCGCCAACTCTTCCGGCTCTGGATCCTGGGAACGCTCTTCGCCGTGAGCGATGAGATCCATCAGTCCTTCGTTCCCAGCCGGGATGCCTCCGCTGGGGACGTGCTGGCGGACGTGGCGGGAATGACTCTGATCCTCGTAGCCTACCGTCTGGTCCGGAACAGGATCCACTAAATTTCTCACCGCGCGGCACGACGACGGCGCAGGAACGGTCTCGGTACTCGCGCGACTTTCACCCCGGGCTGTTGGCGACCGGTTGTGGTTACATGCAATCCTGACAACAGAACGTGCGGTCTGAGAAACGGAGTCAAACATTTGAGACGTAGAAGGTAGGCAGCAGCAATGGAAAGACCGGTTCTTCCTCTGATCCTCGCGGCGGCCGTCGGACCGTTCGCCACCATCCAAGCGCAGGAGTCCAACCTTCCAAGCGGCCCTGGAACAGGGGTCGAGACCACAGTGAGGGTCAATCCGGAGGAGCGCCGGGGAACGGTCGCTCCCGGGATTTTCGGTCACATGGTGGAATTGCTCGGCGCGACCATCTACGACGGCGTCTGGGTTGGCGAGGATTCCGGCATCCCCAATGACGACGGTATGCGGCTCGACACCATCGAAGCCTATCGTCAACTCCGGGCTCCCGCATTTCGCTGGCCGGGGGGGACCGCCGCCGACACCTACCACTGGAAAGACGGGATCGGACCTCGATCACAACGTCCCCGCAGCCTGAGCTTCTGGCAGGAGGTCGAACCCAATTTTTTTGGAACCGACGAATTCCTGCAGTGGTGCGCCGCCATCGGAGCCGAGCCCGTCATCCAAACCAATATTGGAATGGGCGACCCCAGGGAGATCGTCGCCTGGATGGAATACGTCAATGGCACTACAGACACCCGGTATGCCGAGCTGCGGCGGAAAAACGGCCACCCGGAGCCTTACGGGGTCAAGTACTGGACCATCGGCAATGAGACCAGCTATCAGTGGACGCCGGAACTGTACGCGATCCAGGTGCGCCGCTACGGATTCTACATGCGCCAGTATGGCCGGGACGCCAAAATCATCATCAATGGCGAGCCGCACAGCGACTGGGTCGACCGGCTGCTCAAAGCGCTGAGCGACCGCCTCGAGTTGTTCGACCTGATTTCGCTCCAGTGCTACTTGAAGCCGGCGGCGGCGGCCGAAAGCCAAGCCGCGGACACCTACGCCCTGCTGGCCGACGTTGAGAAGTGCAAGAACGTGATCGATGAGGCGGCCAGGTCCATCGACCGCTGGATCGGGGGGCGCAAACACATCGGCATCATGCTCGACGAGTGGGGCGCCTGGCACAAGGAGATCGATCCCGTTGAATCTTTTCCCATCTCCATGTCCGGCAAGGACTTCGTCCAGCCGGACACCATGCGTGACGCACTCATGGCCGCGCGCATGCTGCACGGGTTCATGCGCCGGGCGAATCGCCTGCATTTGGCTCATTTGGCCCTATCCGTCAACGTGATTCACAACGTGTTGAAGACCAAGGGGCCCAAGCTGGTTCGGACTCCCACCTACCATGTCTTCGACCTGCTCAAACACCATATGAACGCCGATGTCATGGGGTTGGAAGCAACCATCGGCGAATTTCAGTTCGAGGACGAGGGCAGGACCCGCTCGCTCCCGGAACTGGACATCGTAGCTTCCAAAACGAGCGATTCGAGTCAATTCACCGTCTCGATCATCAATCCCCACCTGAGCCGCGAGCAGTCCGTCCGATTACGCCTCGAGGGGGCCGGGCGGTTGAAGACCGCAGCCACCGTGCTGACTGCTTCAGGGCCACTGGAAATCAATGATTTCAAGGTTCCCGATCGCATCGAGCCGGCCTCCGCGAAAGTCGGAGAACAGGACCGGGAGTGGATTTTGTCGTGCCCGCCGTTCTCCCTCACGCTGGTTCAATTTGATGCCCTGGCGCCGGAGGGATCGTAGAGGCGATCCGGCCTGGCCCACGCTCACACAACGTCAAAGCGGCGATACGGGTTCGATTCAACTCCCAGGAACCGAGTTTGGGTTGGACCCTTCCCCGATTGACTTGAGCGGCGCCAAATCCCCTGGGACAGGAGAGAACACCGGATCGTCGTCCCTCCAGGGGGTGCGGCAGGGTTGACCGCTTCGATACCGCGCCAAATTCTCTTCGAGCAACGCGGCCAGATCCGCACGTCCGGCTTGCTTGATTTCGTCCATCATTCCCTGCTGCACTTGCAAGGCCCTATGGATTTGTCCGGACATTGCCAGGGCCATCGCCAGCGTCTCGAAATGCTCGAAAGCCACTTCTTTCTGGTACTTGAAGACACCCTCCAGCAGCTTCAGAGCCTGGCGTCCATCGCCGGCCGTGCTTTGGGGCGAAGCTGCCAGCAGACGGGCCAGGGCGTGGGTGATATCGACGTCATCGGGCAGAGCCTGGTGGCTCGATTCCAGAAGGGTTCGGCCCTCCCGATAACGGCCCAGCTTCACCAACGTCATGGCCTGCATGAAGCGGGCAAAGGCGTGACTGGGATTCAGTTCATTCACCCGACCGTAGTGCTGCCCGGCCTGCGCCATGTCTCCCAGTCTCATCAATAGATTCGCCGCATTGAAATGGGCGTTCTCGAAACCGGGATCCAGCTCGACGGCATTCCGATAATGCTCGAGCGCCTTCGGATAGGTCTCCTGCAGGGTGTAAACCAACCCCAGATTGTAGTGAAGCCGAGGATTCCCCGGCGAAAGCCTGAGCGATTCCTGGTACTTGGCCAAGGCTCCACCGACATCTCCCAGTTGTAGCAGCGCCGTCCCCAGATCCATGTGGGCGATCGGCTCTTCCGGATCGGCGGCCACCATCTGGCGGAAGGCCTCGGCGGCCTCCGCAAAGCGTCCTTCGCTCAGTGCGACCGTGCCCTGACTCCAAAAAAACTGCTTTCCGGTCCTGACTTTTCGGAGCTCCTCCATCAGCGGATCCGGATATTCCGGGGTCTTGGTCCCGCGCTTCTTGAGATGTTCCCGCGCCTTCTCCAGGTCCCCGATCTGCCGGTAGGCCATGGCCAGCGGATAGTGGATGCTGCTGGCCTCCGGTTGCATGGAGACTGCGGTTTCGAAGTACTCGATTGCCTCTTCAGGATCGTTTCGAGAGAGAGAGATCTTCCCCAGCCCCACCAACGCCGAGGCTGACGATGGATACGGGTCGCGGGAGATGGCCTCCTTGAAGAGCGGTTCGGCCAACTCCGGACGATTCAGGTTCAGTTGCGCCTGGGCCAGATGCAGCAGTGTCGGAAGATCTTCGGGTGCGATCGCGGCGGCGCGCCGGTAGTGCTCGACGGCTTGCTTCAGGTCCCCTTGGCTTTCCAACAGGCGGCCCAGCAGGTAGGCCCAGCGAAAATCCTTCGGCTTCAGGACGAGCGCATTCCGGTAACAGGCTTGGGCGGCTTCGGTGAAATCGTAGGCATGGTAAAGCCTCCCCAGTCCACCGAAAGCGTCAGCCCGAGCCGAATCGGGAACTTCGGCCGCTGAGACCTTGGCCGCCAACTTGGATCGCTCTGCTTGAAGTTGCTCCCGAATCAGCCGCTCGACGGCATTGAGGTCGGGATGAGGAATGGGGGTCAACTCTTTGGCGCCAGGGACCTGAAGCCCGGCCGATTCCGCTGCGGAATGGACACCGGCCACCCCCAGCAAAACCAGAGCCAGGGTCAGCCCAGCCGGTACCGGGAAGGCTCTTTTGCCGTTTGCGACAAACCGGAACATTCACAAAAGAATACCACCGGAGGGAATAGAGAGGCTGTTTCTTGACGGCTGCCCCGGTGCTATGGATGAAGGTCCGCCCCGTAGGAATTGACCTTGCCAGACTCCCCAAAAAAGAAGATCCTATCCCCGTCACGGGGTGGTTCTCCGAACCCCCGTAGATGAAACGATGGTCACACCAAATTCGGCAATTGCGGCAGCCAGCGTATTGGTGATGGCTTGGCTCGGCCTGGCGGCGGCTCCGCCCGCCGCGCCGAACCTGCGGCAGGCGGCAAAGGAAAGAACCAGCCCGCAAGACCATAAGCCTCCCGTACTGCACCGTTTGCCCGAGTTTTCCTTGACCGACCACGCCTCCCAGCCTTTCGGGACCCACGAACTGCTGGGAAAAGCATGGATCGCGGATTTTATTCGCACCCGCGATCCGCAGGCGTCGTCGCAAACCGCCACGCTGGCGAAGCTCCAACAAGAGCTCAAAAAACGGCCGGGCTGGGCCGACATTCGCCTGGTCACCTTCACGGTCGATGCGGAGCACGACTCGCCACAAGTCCTTCGGAGTTACGCAAATGAGGTCGGTGTGGACGGGGACCAGTGGAGCTTCCTCACCGGCCCCCGAGACGTACTAAGACAGGTATATGCAGGGTTCGCCGGGCGGGCGCACGAGGACAGTGGGAAATGGATGCTGGTCGATCCACAAGGGCATGTCCGCGGGTTCTACGACGCCACCGCAACCGACCAGAGAGAGGCCCTGAAAAGGGATGTCCTGACGACGCTGCAGGAACGTCTCCTGTGGCAGGGTTTCCCGTGGCTGGAAGAACGCCGGCAGGCCCAACTTGACGGCGCCGACGGCATACAAGTCTTCCATGACTTTTCGTTTGAGGATCGGGTCGGGGAGTCCGGCATCGCTTTTCGCAACCGGATCGTCGACGATGCGGGAAGGTCCTTTATTTTCGCCCATTACGACCACGGGAACGGACTCGCCATTGCCGACATCGATGGCGACGGGCGGCATGACATCTACTTCGTGAGTCAGGCGGGCGGCAATGAACTCTGGAAGAACCTGGGCGGCGGCAAGTTCGAGAACATCACGGAGCGGGCGGGGGTCGCTGTCAGGGAGCGCATCGGCGTGACCGCTTCTTTCGCCGATATCGACAATGACGGGGACGCGGACCTGTACGTCACCACCGTTCGTGGGGGCAATGTGTTGTTTGAGAACGACGGGAAGGGGGTCTTCAAGGACATCAGCGCCGAGTCAGGCCTCGGGTACACGGGCCATTCCTCGGCGGCGGTTTTCTTCGACTACAACCGCGATGGCCGGCTGGACCTGTTCCTGGTGAATGTCGGCATTTATACGACGGACGAAATCAGGACCGTCGTCCATGACTCCTTTACGGGGACCGATCGCGCCACTTATACCTACTATCGTTCCACGCCGGACGCCTTCAACCGCCACCTGAATGCCGCGCTCTCGGAGCCCAGCGTCCTCTATCAAAACCAGGGCGGTAACCGATTCGTCGACGTCACCGGCCAGGCCGTCTTGAAGGATACGAGTTGGTCGGGGGACGCCAGTCCGCTCGATGCCAACAACGACGGATGGCCCGATTTGTATCTGGCCAACATGCAAGGCCACGATCAGTACTACGAGAATGTTGAAGGTCGACGTTTCGTTAAGAAGAGTCGCCAACGGTTTCCCGCGACGCCGTGGGGAACCATGGGGATCAAGATCTTCGACTTCGACAACGACGGGCAACTGGACCTCTATCTGACCGACATGCACACGGACATGTGGAAACACCTGGATCCTTCCAGCGAGAAAGAGAAGATCCCCTTCCCCGAGGAGATCGCCGAGAAGCAGATGTTGGCCACTGACGGCAATCATGTCTGGGGCAACGCCTTCTTTCGTAACCAGGGAGACGGCACTTTCAAGGAAATATCGGATCAAATCAATGCCGAGAACTATTGGCCCTGGGGATTGAGTGTGGGAGACCTGAATGCCGACGGATTCGAAGATGCATTCATCACTTCCTGCATGAACTACGGCTATCGCTATGGCATCAACAGTCTGCTGCTCAACGACCACGGACAGGGATTCGTGGACAGTGAATTCATTTTGGGCGTGGAACCCAGGCGCGGCGGCCGAACCCTCACCCCCTGGTTTGAACTGGACGCGCTCCGCGTCGACAAGGACCACGAACTGGTCAAGAAAGTCAGGTCCCGGGGAGCCGGCGTCACGCGTGTCGTGGCCTGGGGAGCCGTGGGCTCTCGTTCGTCAGTGATTTTCGACCTGGATAACGACGGGGACCTCGACATTGTGACCAACGATTTCAATTCCGAGCCCTTGGTCCTGGTCAGTGATCTGGCCGATCGCAAGCAGATTCGTTTCCTTAAAGTCAATCTGACCGGCACCCGGTCGAACCGCGACGGGCTCGGTGCCCGGGTCACGGTCCGAGTTGGTTCGGCCCGCTACACCAAGGTGCAGGACGGCCAATCCGGTTACCTCTCGCAAAGCCTCTATCCGCTTTACTTCGGGCTCGGCGAAGCCGAACAGGTCGATCAGGTTGAAGTGCTGTGGCCGTCAGGAAAGCAACAGGTGCTTCCCGGACCCATAGCAGCCGGTTCCGAATTGAACATAACAGAGCCGTAACCTGCAGAAGCTGTGCTAAGCTCACCGAATAATGATCGTATCGAGATTCACGGTCCTGGGAGAAGCCCTCGCAGGGGCGACCCTTGTGGTCGCCCTCCCCGGACCGATCAATGAGGGACGACAGCGATCTTCGTTCAAATCTGCTTCCCCCGTTCTCCTGAAGCTGGAGGGAAATGGGGAAAGTTCAGCGGATAAAAGGATATTAACGACCAAACATTGAATTTTATACTTGGATAATCTTGTTGAATATGGCGCTTCATAGTTTGTTGTTACTGACATTGCTGGGGGTACAGGCGGCCAAGCCGGGCATCCAAATTCTTCCGGAGGTTCAGGAACACCTCCAGAGTGCCGCTCGCGCCGAGCAAAGTGGCGACTGGAGTGCCGCTGAGCAAGCCTATCGGGCAGCGCTGGAACTCCAACCCGAGTTTCCCCCGCTCCATGCCAAGTTGGGATTGATCTACCAGTTTCAGGGGAGATTTACGGAAGCCGTCGCGTCGCTCGAGAAAGCCCTGCAACTCGAACCCGAGCTGCCCGACGCCCATTTCTTTTTGGGGCTCGCTCACTACAGCCTGTATGACTATCAGAAGGCTGTCGAGTCATTCCAACAGGCGATTTCCCAGAATTCCGAAAACATAAAGGCACAAGTCTACCTGGGGGTCTGTTTCCTGGCTCTGCAACAACTTGACAAGAGCATCGAGCACCTGGAAGCGGTCACCGAGAAACATCCCCAGGAACTGGAGGCATTGCAGACGTTGGCTCAGGCTTACTTGAACCGGACCAGGACCTCCTACAACAAGTTCCAGCGGGTCTTCTCGAGTATTGAAGAAATCGATCCGGATTCCTTTCGCACCCATCAACTACTGGCTGAGGCCTACGCCACCCAGGGACGGTTGAACCAGGCAATCGAAGAATACGAGAAGGCCGTCGCCTTGAATCCCAACGCGCCCGGAGTCAACTTTGCGCTGGGTGACCTCTACTTCGGATTGGGACAGTACGACAAGGCGGAGCCGACGCTGGAGAAGGAGCTGAAGATCGATCCCCACCATCCGATCGTCAATCTCGAGTTGGGAATCATCAAAAATTACCGCCAGGAGTTCGACGATGCTATTCCGCATCTGGAAGCGGTAATACGCGTGGATAATCGGATTTCTGACGCTTTCGTCGCTCTATCCGCGGCATACGCAGCCAAGGGACGGTTACAGGATGGTGTAGCGGCCTTGCGGCGAGCAATCGCCCTGGATCCGAACCAGCCCCAATCCCACTATCAATTGGCCCAAATCTATAAGAAGCTCGGGCGGACGGAAGACGCTCAAAGAGAGTTGGAGCTGTTTCAGAAACTGGACACCCAAGCACGAGAAAAGAAGCAGCGCGATGCTGGAGACTTCCTGCAGGGAAAACCCCCGTGAGTACGGCCAGCCCGCCGGTCCGGTTGCGGCAGACGGTCTCAGGATCGGGCCAGCCTGCTGGAACCGGTTTCTATCGACGCTCTGCAGGCAATGCCAGCCGCGTCCCGCCGCCTTGAAGCAATTTTGTGTAGGTATTGATGAGGACGTTCTTCCATTCTTCTGCTTGTCCGTCGGGCCAATATACGCGCACGGCCTCGACTTGAGTTGCTTGACCCAGCCCGACCAGCACCCTGGGGTCATTGGCGGAGGCGTAGCTTCCGTCCGTGCGGACCCGGCGCCACAAGGATGAACCCCCGGATAGCAGGACAGCGACTCTGGCACCCACCATGTCCCGGCCCGAAGTCCGACCGACAAGCTTCAGCCCCATCCAATGGTTGTCACTTCCGACCTGATTGGTCAGCAGCCGCGCGGGCCCGTTATTGTTGAGAATCAGGACATCGGTGTCTCCATCGTTGTCGACATCTCCAAATGCCGCTCCGCGACTCACTTCCGACAGCTCAAATGCGGCCCCGCCGGCATTGGTCACTTCTTGAAACTGCCCCTTTCCCAGGTTCCTGAACAGTTGATTGGTTTGGTGCAATGGAAAAGGATCTTTGGCCCGCGCCAGCGCCTCAACGTTCTTGACGTGTCCATTGGCGGCCAAAATATCCAGCCGACCATCGTTGTCGTAGTCGAAAAATGCCGTTCCGAATCCAGTGAATGCAATGCTGGGAAGAGCCAGCCCGCTCGGGTAGGAGGCATCCTCGAACGACCCCTCTCCCTGGTTGACGTATAAGGTGTTCTTCTCGTTCAGCGACATGTGGGTCATGAAGAGGTCTTCGTCTCCGTCATCGTCGAAGTCACCGGCGTCCACTCCCATGCTGGACTCGGAAAAACCCTCCCCGCTGACTGCGCAGCCGGCCAGCAGAGCCTGGTTCCGAAAACTGCCATCCTTCTGATTGATCCAGAGGTGATTCGGCCTCTTGTCATTGGCGACATAGATATCGACCCAGCCATCCCGGTTGAAGTCGGCCGTACTCACTCCCAAGGCCCCATTTGATTCCCGGGCAATTCTTGCCTCTTGGGACACATCTTCGAAGGTCCCATCACCCCGATTGCGGAACAGGCTCTCGGGCAACGGTTGGTATTGGTTGGGGTCGCAGTACTCGAGCGCACTCCCGCTGCCGGCATCAGAGAAAGAGAAGCAGCGCTTGTGATTGGAGAAGCTGAAGTCGACATAGTTGCCCACGTAAAGGTCCAGCCAGCCATCCCGGTCATAGTCCAGGAAGGCCGCGCTGACACTCCAGCGAGGGTCATCCGTGCCGGTTGCCCCGGTCACTTCGGTAAAGGTTCCATCCCCATTGTTCCGAAACATCTGGTTGGGTCCGAAATTGGTCAGATAGAGATCGGTCCAGCCATCGTTGTTGAAATCTCCCGTTGCCACGCCCATCCCGTATCCCGTCGCCTTGATCCCACTTTCCTCCGTCACCTCGGTAAAGTGCAGACGGCGCGTGCCGGCTTTGTGCGTCTGCAGGTCGTTTCGGTAGAGCCTGTCGATCAGCAATTCGGAGTTGGGCGGGGGGAAGACCGCATCGGCAAGAGTTTTCCCCGGTCCGAGCATGCGGCCCTGGATCAGGTAGAGGTCGAGATCCCCGTCATTGTCATAGTCGAACATGGCTCCACCGGGGCCCATCATTTCGCAGAGATAGCGTTCCCCCGACATGCCGTTGAAGTGAACGAAATCGATCCCTGCCTCGCGCGTGGCATCCAGGAAGATTTCCGTGGTCGTCGAATCTCCTTCTTCCTGCCCCGGACCGTCGGCTTGCTGGGGACCCTGCGCCGGAGAGACGTTCAGTAGAGCCCAAATGACCAGGATGACCCAGGGACTCCCTCGCTGAGAGCACATGCTTTTCTCATCCTATTACGAACGTATTCGGTAACGGAGAGCCAGATATCCGAACCCCTTATTGGGGGGAAGTCAGCAGCAGTTCCTGTGCCAGCTTCAGGTTGCGTGCGGCATCGGCGTAGCTGGGGTCGATCTCCAGGGCGCGCCGATATTCAGAAACGGCCCGCCTGTAATCCCCCAAGGAGAGAAGTGCATTGCCAAGATTGTTGCGGGCCTCTGCAAAGTCCGAATCGATCCTCGCCGCCTGCTCAAAATGGTATAGGGCTTGGGCCAAGTCTTCCTGCTGAGCGAAGGCGATGCCCAGGTTGTTGTGTGCCCTGGCAAACCCGGGCTCGATATGGATAGCTCGCCGCAAGGAGGCAATGGCCTGGCTGGTGCGTCCGATGGACAACAGGGCTCCGCCCAGATTGTAGTGGGCTTCAAGCAGGTCCGGTTTGATTTTAAGGGCCCGGCCATAGTGGTCAATCGCCTCCTCGGTATGACCCTGCTGTATCAAGGCGGTCGCCAGATTGCTGTGGGTCTCCGCGTAAGCGGGACGGATTTCCAGCGCTTGGCGATAGTGGCGGATGGCATCCTCAACCATCCCCTGCGCCTGGAGCACTTGGCCCAAGTGGTCGTGCTTTTGGGCATCCTCCGGCTTGATCTTCAAGGCATGCCGGTAGCCGGCAATGAACCTGTCTCGATCTTTGACCCGGTAGTCGGTTTGCAGGGTCAGCAAGTCGTTCCTGTTTTGCGTCAATACCTGGAGCCACAGGTCACCCATCTCATCGCTGGAATTGGGGCCGTAAACCACCCGCTGAGGCGGGTTGTGGGGATTTCGCAGGTTGCCGGCCGAGTTATCGTAACTGTATTGCATGGTCAGCCGGGTTCCGCGGGGGAGAGAGATCGGCTCGCGATAGACGTATTCGTCCTGCCAATTGAAGTCCCACTCCTTGATATGAACGAGCCAGCGCCGGCTGCCGTCGGGAAGCTGTGCGAAAGCGCGCAGCTGCTTGCCCAGATAGTGGGCATGCGGGTAAATGCCCAGAACCTGCACCGCCACCGGCAGGACATAGCTGTCCTCGATCCGGTATTTCTTCTCTCCCGGGGGAATGTCGATGGTCTGGGAGCCCAGTCCGACGATGAAGGAAGTTCTGGCCGGGGCCTCGTCACTGAAATACAGCCCCACGCTGGGTTGAATCAGTTCCGGTTTGCCGGAGGGCATCATGTGCAGTTCCAGCACCAGGTCAGCCCCTCTCTTCAACCGCCAAGTCCTCCCTTCGGCACTCTCCGTCGGGACCTTGCCGGGTGTCCAACCCAGGAAACGGCCGTCGGGGGCGCGGGCGAACTCGGTGGACCTCATGCCTTCGAAACCCGGAATGGGATCTTCTTCATCCAATTGCCGGCTGCGAAGCGTCGTGTCGACCAGTCCTACCGCATGATGGACGACCCTTGGGTTTCCGGGCCTTAATTCCAAGGCTCCTACAAACCGGTTCGACGCCAGAGGAACCGGTATGACGAACATCCGGAAGACGTCCGGTCCATCGGCCGCAAGCGTATAAGGCCGAGGCATGGTGAGGACCAGATCCGGTTGCCCCAAGTGCCAGCCGGTCGGCCATTCCGGCACCTTGGGCAAGTCTGCCGGATTCCCTTCGATCGCCCCCTCAGCCACCCACTGCGCCAGCATGCCGACCTGGTCCCCATTCAGGCGGCGCTCCCCGATGAACTCGCCGTAGCCCGGCTCGGGTTGCCAGGGAGGCATGTAACGACTCTCCGTGACGGTCACGATCTGGTTGGCTCGGCGGCTGACGTCTGCGTATCCGAGCAAGTCGAACGGCCCTGCGCCCCCCGGCCGGTGACAGGGTGCGCAGCTCTCGAACACCAAGGGTGCGATGTCCCGGTTGAAGGTCAAGCTGCCGGCCGGCCGGGGCACATAAGTTTCCAATGCTTCTTCAAGCTCTGAATCCGGAGGTGGCGGGGCTGTCGCGGGAGCATCGGGTTGTATGCATCCCATCCAAGTCGAGCCTAGCCATGCCCCCATCAAGAGCGGATAGACAACGACCGCTTTGGGTCTCTTCCGATAGGGTCGATCCGGCCTGTAGAGCTTCACCGTTTTACCCCCGAGCAGGTTACTGAGATGCCTGATTCCCGATTCTACGTGATTGCGGCGGGGATCCGGCAGTTTCCCGTTTGGTCGTCCCCCCGGTAATGGGCCGCCTCGTCCCGATACGCCAGCGAATCCGCTTCACCTGTTCTCGTGAATCTCCAAAATATTGCGAAAGTCCGGAGGAGTTGTTTGCTTGACTATTGCTGACGGAATCGTATAGCGTCCGCTTTAGCTTGAGGAAGCCTTTTTCCGCCCACTCATATTCCGTCCCTAAGGAGGACGTGGCAATGCAGTCTTTTCTATCTTCCGTCAGGATCATCCTACCGCTGATTCTGCTTCTGGTATCCCTCCCGGTATCGGCCCAGGACAATCTGGGCAGGATTGCGGGGGCCGTCGTCGACGAGACGGGGGCGCGGATTCCGGGCGTCGACGTGACGGCCCGCGATGAAGCGACCGGCCTCGAAACCGCGACCGTCAGCAGCGAGGCGGGAGACTATTCTTTTCCAGCGCTGCCGATCGGCTCCTACACGATTTCCGCAAGTCTGCCCGGCTTCAAGACGGTTGAACAAGTGGGCGTGCGCGTGGTTTCCGGACTGGCGGTGACACTCGACATCAGTATGCCGATCGGTGAAGTGGTCGACACCGTGACGGTGGAAAGCCAGGCCCTGGCCGTCGACAACCAGTCCTCCAGCGCAGGCCTCACCCGGGTGGTCGAGGAGATCGAGGAACTGCCCATGGCAGTGAACCAGGGATCCCGGCACAGTCTGTCCTTCACTCGGACGTTGCCCGGCTTCTCGTACGATCCCTACGGCAAGGAGACCGACACCACCGACCGGGGCTACGTCCACGGCGTCGTGGGCGTCATGAGCACCAACATCGACGGGATTTACTCCAGTCCCGCCAACAACTTCGGCATGAGAGAGGATTCGGGGCTGATTCCCGAAGTCATCAGTGAATTTCGAACCGTGGCCAACGTCAACGCCGAGCACGGATGGAACATGGGCTCGAGTGTGGAAATGGTCATGAAGTCGGGAACCAATGAGTTTCACGGCAGCCTCTTCGAGTATTTTCGCAACGACGTCCTGGACGCCCGGCAGTGGTTCGCCGCAGATGTCAATCCCCACCGGCAGAACGAGTTTGGAGCCGTCGTCGGCGGGCGGATCATCGAGGACAGGCACTTCTTCCTGGCCAGCTATACCGGGTACCGCGAGCGCAGGACCGCCGGCGGCCAGACCTCGACCGTCGCCACCTCGTTGATGCGTGGCGGGGATTTCAGCGAGTTCCTGGGACCCCAAATTGGGACCGATGTCCTGGGAAGACCCATTATGCAGGGGCAGATCTATGACCCGGCCTCCACTCGGCCGGACGGACATGGAGGTTTCATCCGCGATCCATTTCCAGGCAACGTCATTCCTCGCGACCGCCTCAGCTCCATTTCGACCGCTTTTCAGGACAGTATCCCAATGCCCAACCGGCCCGGCACGGTGGACAACCATGTCGGTCCGCTGGACAAGGGTGAGCAGGACATCGACAAGCTGACCTTGAAGACGGACCACAAGTTCACCGATAACTACAAGTTTTCTTTTGGGATGGACTGGCACAGGAAGGATGTCGTCTGGCCCGGGAACGCCGGCTATGACCAGTTGATCAACACCACCCACTTGACGCTCGGCAAGCAGTTCCGCTACCGGTTCTCGAATTACTTCACCCTCCGGCCCAATGTGCTCTTGAGTGTGCGCTTGGCCGGCCAGGGAGTCCCCCGGGAAATCGGCAAGCCGGGCAACACCCACGGCCGGGATTCGGGGCTCACAGGCCTGGTGACACCCGATACCCCTTTCACCAACATCCAGGGCGCCTCCGGGTTCGGATTCCTCTTCCTGAATCTCTTCATGCCCGAGTTCACGTACCCGGTTTATACGGATCTGACCTGGGTCAAGGGGAGCCACAACTACAAGTTCGGAATCCAGGGCAGATACGCCGCCGTGGGACGGAACGTCCAGATTTTCACCAACGGCAATTTCACCTTCAGCGACATCACGACGGGACTGGCCGGCGGCAATCAGATGGGCGCAGACGGCAACGTCTCCGCGTTCCCCGATATCGCGCTGACAGGCCGTGGCTGGGCCAGCTACCTTTTGGGGGAAGTGAACACCGCCTTCATGAGGCCGTCTGATAACAAGAGAGTGAACAATCGCGTCTATGCCATCTATTTGCAGGATACGTGGCGCGCCACCCGCCAACTGACCGTCAACTACGGGCTTCGATACAACTGGTGGACCCCCTTCGGCGAAACCTATCATCGGATGGGATACTTCAGTCCCGACATTCCCAATACTGCGGCAGACGGACGTTTGGGCGCCTTGACTTTCAACGGCGAGGGACCGGGGCGAAACGGTCGAACCAGGGCCTACGATCGGGATTGGGGCGCCTGGTCGCCCCGTCTGGGTTTGGCCTACGCCCTGGACGACAAGACCGTGCTCCGAGCCTATGCGGGAATCACCTACGCCAATCCGGGCGCCGAGCTGCAGGGCGGCGGGAATGTATCGGCCCTGGGGTGGGCTGCCGAGCCGGCGTACAGTTCTATCGATGGTGGGGTGACCCCGGCCTTCAACTGGAACGACGGGTTTCCGGCCGAAGGACTCCAGATCGTCAGCAGTCTTCCCAACCTCGATCCGACGTTGGCCAACGGGACTGCCGTGCACTGGATTCATCCCCAGGACAACAAGTGGACCACCAGCAATAACTTCGGTTTCGGGATTGAAAGGGAGGTCGGGTGGAATCTCCTGCTCAAGGGGGACTACGTCGGCAAGCTGGGCCGGCATTACCGCTTGAACTGGGAACGCAACGAGGTGCCCCCCGGGATCTTCAGGCTGGGACCGGTCATCGATCAACCGATATCGTCCCCCGAAGGCATGGCGACCGGCGTCCCCGTTCCTTATATGGGGTTCACTGGAAGTGTCCGGCAGGCATCGCGTCCCTATCCTCAATACACGGGAGTTAATTTGAGAGGCGCCCACGGAGGGATTACCTCGTACCACGCCGCCAATATCAGCGCCCAGAAGCGTTTCGGCGGGGGACTCAGTTTTCTGCTGGCGTATACCCTTTCCAAGAACATCGCCACTGGCAGAGGTTATGGTGTATTCGGTGCTCCCGGGGTGTCGCATGAGGGGTATGGAGGGCCCCGAGTCAATTTCCTGACACCTTTTGATCGCACCCACAATATGGCCTTGACCTGGACTTGGCAGTTGCCCTTCGGCCGGAGTCAGCGATGGGGGGCTGACGCCTCCACCCTGTTCAACCATTTCATCGGGAGATGGCGGATCATGGGTTGGCACAACTACATGTCCGGAGACCCCATCGACCTGGGGGGACGAATCAATCGCACTGGAAGAGGTATAGGAGGCGGGGGCAGCCACGGGGGATACGACCCCAACGGATCGCAGAAAAACACGCTCAACGTGGACGCCTTTGCGCCTGAAAACCGGGTGATTGCCTTCGCCGACACCCGCCAGTTGCCGGATATTCGCAAGTTCGGCTACTCGACCGAGAACCTGTCGATTCTGAAGGACTTCCAGGTCACAGAGGGCGTGCGCCTGGAGTTTGGGACGGAGATCTTCAATGTCTTCAACCGGGCGCAGTTCTATTCGCCGAGCTATTCCCTCGCGAATCCAAGCGCGTTCGGACGATATAGAAATACGGCTCTTGCCCGAATTATTCAGTTCCGGCTAAGGGTCGCCTGGTAAAGGAGGGGGGACATTCTTATCCCCCTTTTCCGGGAGTCGGAGGTTTCACGCCGTCTCCTCCCATTCCAGGCTTGCCCCTCGTTCAAACCATCAAAAAGGGCTGCGGATTGGTCCGACAGCTCTATCAGGGTTGACAACGCGGTGGATTCAGGGTCGGGGCCCCCGGCTGGCCTCGGACGAAGACTCCAGCGGAGTCCATTCGCTTGGGCGTGGCGAAAAGACCGGATCATCGTCCCGCCAGGGTCTCCGGCAGGGCTGTCCCCGACGATACTGCCCCAGGTTCTCTCGCAGCAATTCGGCGAGATCCCTACGCCCACCTCGGCTGACGTCCTCGATCATGGCCTGCTGCATCTGGACCGCTCGCTGGAATTGCCCCGTTTCCGCAAAGGCCATCGACAGCGTTTCCACGTGTTCGAAGGAGATTTCCTTCTGGGCGTGGAACACCTTCTGCAAGAGCTGCAGCGCCAGCGGTCCGTTGCGGACGCTGCTGTCGGGAGCCGCCGCCAAGAGCCGGGCCAGGGCGTGAGTGATATCGATATCTTCAGGCAGCGCCCGGCGGCTCTCTTCCAACCGGGACCGGGCGGATTGGTAGCGGCCCAGCCGGATCAGTGCCATGGCCTGCATGAACCGGGCGAAGGCGTGTCCGCCGTTCAATGCGACCACTCGCGCATAGTGCCCTTCCGCTTGAGCGTGTCTTCCGAGCCCCATCAGCGAGTTGGCGGCATGCAGGCGAGCTTCAACAAAATCCGGTTTGAGTTCCAATGCCAGAGAATAGTGGCGAATCGCTCCCTCCGGGTCGTCCTGTTGCATTAGAGCATTGGCCAGGTAGGCATGCGTTTCGGCGCTGGAAGGTTGCAGGTCCAGCGCTTGGCGATAGTGCTTGATGGCCTCCTTGATCTTTCCCTGGGCGTAGAGCGCCTGACCCAACTGCAGATGGGTTTTGGCGTCCTGCGGCTTCGTGTCCAATGAATGCCGGAAGCCGGCGATGCCCAAGTCGAGTTGTTTCCGGCGATAATCGCTCTGCAGCGTGTCCCGGTCGCTTGGGTTGCGGGTCAGCATCTGGATCCACACCTCACCCATCTCATCGAAGGAATTGGGGCCGTAGACCACGCGCCGGGGTGGATTGTGGGGATTGCGAACATTGCCGGCCGAGTTGTCGTAACTGTAGCGCATGGTCAGCCGGGTGCCGCGCGGGAGCGCGACCGGCTCGGCATAGACGTAATCGTCCTGCCAATTGAAGTCCCAATCCTTGATATGGAGGAGCCAGCTCCGACTCCCGTCGGGAAGGCGGGCAAAGACCTCCATCTGCTTGCCCAGGAAATGGGCGTGCGGATAGAGACTCGTCACCTGCACGTCCACCGGCAACACATAACTATCTTCGATCCAGTGGTTCTTGCTGCCCGCCGGAATGTCGATGGCGACGGAGCCCAGAATCAGGATGAAGGGGATCTTGGCGGGTGCTTCGTCGCTGAAATAAAGACCGGCGCTGGGCTGAACCCGTTCCGGTTTACCGGACGGTTGCATGTGCAGTTCCAACACCAGGTCGGTCCCCTCTTTCAGACTCCAAGCCAAGCCCTCAGGGTTCTCCGTGGGAACCTTTCCGGGCGTCCAGACCAGGATATGGCCCCCGGGAGGCCGAGCTGTCTGAGTGGATCTCATCCCATCGAATCCGGGCGTGCCGTCCTGCCCGTCGCGTTGCCGGGAGCGAGGCGTGGGGTCGACCCCTCCCACGATGTGATGCACGACCTTGGGATTTCCGGGTCTCAACTCCAATGCCCGGACGTAACGCATGGACTCCAGCGGAACCGGCAGCACGAAGGTGCGAAAGACATCCTTTCCTGCTGCGCCGGCTTCGGCGGCCAACGTGTAAGGCCGGGGCATGGTCACCGTTAGATCGGGCGGCCCCAGCATCCATCCCGTCGGCCACTTCGGGACACCGGGCAGGTCGGCCGGATCTCCTTCTACCGATCCTTGCGCCACCCACTTTTGAAGCACCTCGATCTGCTCATCGCCGAGCCGGCGTTCGCCGATGAATTCGCCGAAACCGGGTTCGGGCTGCCAAGGAGGCATGAAACGACTCTCTGTGACCGCGACCATCAGCCGGCCCCGCGTTTTGACGTCGTCGTAGCGGAGCAGATCGAACGGACCTGCTCCGCCCGGGCGATGACATGGGGAACAATTCTGGAAGACGATGGGCGCGACGTCCCGGGTAAAGGTCAAGCTGCCCGGCAACTCGACCACCTGGGTTTCCTCTGCATCTTCAGAACTCGAATCCGGAGCCGGCGGGGGGATCTGAGGAGGTTCCGATTGCGTACACCCGATCCAAGTCGAACTCAAAAACGCCCCGACTATGATCGGAAAAGCAACGGCTGTCTTGAGTCTCCCCAGTAGGGAGCGAATCGAACGGTTCAGTTTCACCGTCCCACTCTGTTGCAGACTAAGGAGATTCCCGACAGCGGAGTTTGCCACTATCTGACTGACCATTGCTGCCACTGAGCCCATCCTGCGACCTGACGAACAAGCCGGTCAAGTCGGGGCGAGGTCATCGTGGATCATGCGAGTCGATTCGTATCATTGATCCCCAATCGGATCTTGCCTAAACTAGATTGCACTGGGCGAGACTCAATGAGATCTCCATTGGAACAAAGGGTCAGAGCCGTGCACCATCTTTTCCTTCTCCTTTTCATGCTCCTGTCGCTGGGGCTTTCCTTTTCCGCGATGGCGGAGAAGGAAAAAGTAGATCCCGACGTTCGACATGAGGAGAGCGAGGACTATTTCAAGAACTGGCTGGAACGGGATGCCGTCTACATTATTTCGGACGAGGAGAAGTCCGTTTTTACAAGCCTGACCACGGAGAACGAAAAGGAACGCTTCATCGAACAGTTCTGGCGCCGGCGAGACGCCGATCCCCGGACCGCGCTCAACGAGTTCAAGGAAGAACACTATCGGCGGATTGCCTACGCCAATGAGCGATTCCACTCCGGCAAAGAGGGATGGCGCTCGGATCGGGGCAGGGTTTACATCATTCACGGGGAACCGGCCGAAATAGAGACCTATGCCGCAGGCAGCTTCTACGACCGTGAATTCGAACAGGGTGGTGGAGAAACGACCGTCTACGCATTCGAACGGTGGCGCTACCGGCACCTGGAGGGCATCGGTGACGACATCGAGTTGGAATTCGTGGACAGCTCCTTCACGGGAGACTACCACCTGGCTCTCAATCCGGAAGAAAAGGATGCTCTTCTGCACATGCCGGGACAGGGCCTGACCTGGTCCGAGCAAGTGGGTCTCACCAGAAAAGAGGACCGCCCTTATTTTGCTCCGGGACGGCACAACCCCGCCTACAACACCGGCAGTTTCCGAAACAACCCCTTCTACCGGTACGAGATCTTTTCCAAGGTACAGACCCCGAAAAAGATCAAGTACAACGATCTGAAGGAGTTGGTGAAAATCAACATCGGCTATTCCAACCTCGCTTTCCAGGTTCGTAGCGACTACTTCAAGCTCAACCGGAGGAAGATTCTGGTTCCCGTGACCCTGCAGCTCCAGAACAGGGACATGACCTTCAAGCACAAAGGGAATCTGCATTCGGCTCGAATCGGCCTCTATGGCGCCGTGACCAGCCTGGACAATCAGCTGATCCAGGAATTCGACGATGAACTGGTGATCTCCTACCCACCGGAGGAGCTGGAGAGGAGTTTGCTGGGACGATCGATGTACCAGAAAGTCCTGATTCTGGACAACAAGACCCGCTATAAACTCGATCTGGTCGTGAAGGACATCGAAGGCAGCAACATCGGCGCCGTCAAACAAGCCATTATTCCGCCGTCGGGCTTGAAGGAACGAGAGAAACTAAGCAACAGTTCGCTCATTCTTTCCGATTTCATCCGCAAGCTGGACGTGGTCCCTGAAGACAACCAGATGTTCGTTTTGGGAGACGTCAAGATTCGGCCCAGCATGGACAAGAGCTTTTCCGCGAAGTCTCTGCTGGCGGTATACCTGCACTTGTACAATTTCGGTTGGGACCAATCCTCCAATGCTCCCGAGTTGAAGGTGCGTTACCGAATCAGGCGCGGCGACGACCTCATTCACGAAACCACCGACAACAACGGGGAGTCGGTTCAGTTTTTCTCGCCGGAGAGACTGGTCCTGGTCAAGGGGTTTCATCTGAGGGGTCTGGAACCCGGATCCTACCGGATGGAAGTCGAAGCCTGGGACCGGCTCAACGATGCCAAGACTCAGGTCGGAGACAGCTTCCAAGTCAAGGGTGGCTAGGAGTCCGTGGCAAAGGTCGTCACGGCGTTCGACTGTCACTGCATCGTGCGCGGACTGCTAAGATCACGACTCTCAACGAATCCTTTCCCGGTTCAATGCCACAACTCAATCGGCTGATCCTGCTGATCGGTCTCACGACCTTGGGGTTCTGCACCTCGCCGGTTTACTCATCCAAGACTGGCGACGCCGGCACCGATCTGTTCCAGGAGGTCGCCCAGGCTGTCGGAATCGACTTCCGCCACTTCAACGGAATGTCCGGAGAGTATTACTTTTGCGAAATGATGGGCCCCGGGGGCGCCCTCCTCGACTACGACAACGACGGCGATCTGGACATCTACCTGGTGCAAGGCCAGATGCTGGGACCGGACAAGACACTGAATGACGCCCTTTTTCCGCCGCCGCAAAAACCTCCACTCCGAGACCGGCTCTTTCGAAACGATTTGAACCTGAACCCGGACGGGACACCCAACCTGCGCTTTACCGACGTGACCGCGCAGAGCGGAATCGTCTCGCTCGGCTACGGGATGGGGGCGGCGGCGGGAGACATCGACAACGATGGCTGGATCGACCTCTACGTCACCAATTTCGGCAAGAACCGAATGTTTCGCAACAACGGCAACGGCACTTTCACCGAGATCCCCGTGGGTGACGGCGCCGATACGGCGTGGAGCGTGAGTGCTTCCTTTCTGGATTACGATAGAGACGGTTGGCTGGACCTGTTCGTGGGCAACTACGTGGACTACCGATTGTCCAATCCCAAGAAGTGCTACTCCAGCACGGGAGCCATCGACTACTGTGGGCCCCGGAGTTACCCGGCCCAGTCCAACCGCTTTTATCGCAACCTTGGTGACGGAAGATTTCAGGAAGTCTCCTCCCAAACCGGCATCGCCACCAGGCACGGGGGCGCGCTGGGCGTCGTGAGCGCCGACTTCAATGGAGATGGCTGGATCGATTTCTATGTCGCCAACGACCAACGTCCCAATCACTTGTGGATCAACCAGAAAAACGGCAGTTACCGGGAAGAAGCGTTGGTAGCCGGCTGCGCCCTGAACCGGGACGGGAAAACCGAGGCCAGCATGGGAGTCGACGCCGGAGACCTGGACAACGACGGCGACGAAGATCTCTTCATGACCCACCTGATCCGGGAAACCAATACGCTCTACCTCAACAACGGGCAGGGATGGTTTGAAGACCAGACTTTCGAGAGCGAATTGGGAGTCGCGAGCATGCCGTACACCGGATTCGGGACCGCCTTCCTGGACTACGACAACGACGGCTGGCTGGACATTCTGGCCTTGCACGGGGAAGTAGCGACCATCGAGGCCCTGGAAAAACTGCGAGATCCCTATCCATTGCAT
The DNA here is from genome assembly GCA_951812665.1 of uncultured Acidobacteriota bacterium. Lineage (GTDB taxonomy): Bacteria > Acidobacteriota > UBA6911 > RPQK01 > JAJDTT01 > JAJDTT01. Next base: position 61,436 of record CATOST010000005.1, on the reverse strand, counting down.
CAGCCCAACCAGCTTTTCCACAACCTGGGACACGGACGTTTCGAGGAAGTCACCCAACAGGGTGGAGCCGTGTTCAAGCTCTCCGAGGTGAGCCGCGGCGGCGCCTTTGGGGACATCGACAACGATGGAGACGTGGACGTGCTGATCGTCAACAACAACGGCCCGGCCCGGCTGCTCATCAACAACGTGGGGACGCGCCGTCATTGGTTGGGTTTGAGACTGCTGGGAGGAGACATCCCACGAGACATGTTGGGAGCCCGAGTGTTAGTGGTCTTCCCTGACGGTCTCACCCTGCTACGGCGGGTGAGGACCGACGGCAGCTACGGTTCCGCCAACGATCCCCGGGTTTTGGTCGGGCTGGGAAACCGAAACCGGGTCACAGCCGTCCGCGTCTCCTGGCCCGGGAGCGGTGTGGAAGAGTGGATCGATCTCCCCGTGGACCGCTATACGACACTACGGTCGGGCAGCGGCCGGATGGTCAGCGGGAATGAGTGATTCGACGACGCTCCTCAAGCTGTTTCGCGTCGGCGCCCTGTTTCTTTTCGGGATCGGCGTCCTTCCCACCGCGGTCACTGGAGAATCCGCGCCCGTTCCCCACTCCAATGATCCACTCCGGCCGATTCCCCACCCGGATCTGAGCCGGCTGGAGTCCGCCGCCCAGCAACGAATCAGAGACACCCGGGCAGAGCTGGAATCAATGGCGAACGCCGGAGAGGTCGGCAGGGAGGAACTCTCTCAAGCCTACGGCCGGATGGGTAAGCTCTACCACGTCCAGGATTTTCTGGGCGCGGCCCAGATCTGTTATCTCAACGCACAATCACTGGCACCGGCAGACTTTCGCTGGTCCTACTATCTGGGGCACATCTACAAGAATCAGGGTGATCTCGAGAAGTCCATCGCCGCTTACCAGCGAGCTTTGGAAGACCAATCCAACAACATACCGGCCATTCTGGGCGCGGCCGAAGGCCACCTCAGCCTGAACCGGCATGACCGTGCCCGGCCATTGTTCGAGCGGGCCCTGGAAGAGGACGAAGACTGTGCTCCGGCCCTGGTGGGGATGGGGAAAATCGCTTCCTCAAGGCGCCAGACCAAGGAAGCGATCCGTTACTTCGAGGCCGCTCTCGCGCTGCAGCCGGATGTCAATAACATCCACTACCTACTGGCCATGAGCTATCGAAAGGAGGGAGAACTCGATCAGGCCCAGACTCACTTCCAGCAGGTCGCCATGCTGGAGCGGCTCCGGCGTGGCCACGCCACCGCAGGTTATCCCGATCCCCTGATGGAGGCCCTGGACGATCTGACCACTGGTTGGCGCCACCACTGGGTCCGCGGAATGCGGGCTTTCGGAAAAGGACGTTTTGACGAGGCCGTCAAGGAATATCGCACCTCGGTGGCTCTGGATCCCAAGAACCCGGTTCCGCTCACCGATCTGGGTTCGGCATTGGCCCGAATGGGGGACCTGAAAGGGGCGGTCCGGGAATACGCTCAAGCATTGCGCGCCTCGCCCGGCAATCCCATGCTGCATTACTACCTGGGAACCACGTTGATGGGGTTGCAGTCCGAAGAGGAAGCGGCCAAACACTACCAGCGGGCCATTGGCGCCAACCCCGGGTTCATGGAGGCGCACTTTCAGTTGGCCAATCTGCTCATGCGTCTGCGGCGTTACGATGACGCCATTCCCCACTACACGGCCGTAATGGAACTCGATTCCGGTTTCGGAAGCCGCACCCCGGACGGCAGCCCTGCGGGCGGGCAGATCCAACAAATGAGCGTCCTGGCACGTTTCATGCGGGCGATGGCCCTGGTCCAATTGAGCCGGCATGAGGAGGCGCTGGCCCTTTTGGAGAAGGGGCTGCAGGTATTTCCAGGTCACGCCGACATGACGCACGCTGTGGCCCGGTTGCTGGCCGCTTCGCCCGACCCCAAGATCCGAAACGGAATGAGGGCTTTGCAGCTCCTTAAAGGCTTATTTGAAGGCCAAGGCGACCTGGAGCTGGAATATGTCGAAACTCTGGCTATGGCGTTCGCCGAAACGGGCCAGTTTGAACGGGCAGCCCAAATGCAACGCGCTATGATTTCCGATCTGCAACGGAACCAACGCTTCGACTTGGCGCGACTCCTGAATGAGAATCTCTCGCTTTACCAGCGCCGGCAACCCTGTCGGCGCCCGTGGCGAGAGGATGATCCCATCTTTTCGCCGGTGGCCTCAGCCATGGACCTCCCGGGACCGTCCACCAACTCGCCGCCATAGCCCGCACTTTTTTTTGTTTCCCCGACGACTTCGCGGCACCGTCAACGAGCTGTAAGCGCCTCAAATCCCACGGTTGTCCACGCCGCAACCAGATGCCAACATATCCCGATGAACATGCTTTTGGCGGACATTGACGCGTATTTGCTCCAGGCTTGTCCCCAGCGAGACTCGATCTTGTCGGAAATGGAGGCTCGGGCCGCGGCCGAATCCTTCCCCATCGTCGGCCCTCTGGTGGGCCGTTTGCTGTTTCAGCTCGCCCGGATCAGTGGAGCGAAACGCATTCTGGAGTTGGGTTCGGGATTCGGTTACTCCGGCTACTGGTTCGGCTCCGCCGTGGGCCCTGGCGGCGAGCTCACCCTGACCGATTTCTCGTCCCGGAACCTTCGGGACGCCGAGAGTTACTTCAAGCGGGGAGGGATCGCCTGCCGCACCCGGTTTCGAGAGGGGGATGCTCTCCGGACCTTAGGACAGGCCTCTGGACCGTTCGACATCATCTTCAATGACGTGGACAAGGCGCGGTATCCCCTGGTGTTCACTCGAGTCTCAAATCTGTTGAGGCCGGGCGGATTACTGATCTCCGACAATCTCTTGATTCAAGGACGGATTCTGGAATCTGGTGCTGATGAAAACGTGCGGGGGATTCAGGAATACACGCGGCTGATCTTCGAGAAGGATGAGTATTTCTCGACCGTGATTCCGCTTCGGGACGGAGTATCGGTGAGCGTGAAAAAAAGGTGAGGGGGGACGAGCGTCGCGGTGAGGCTCACCGCAGAATCTCACTAGTACCGGCGTCGTGGCCGGTCCCCATAGGAGTCCTTACGGCCCCCGAACGAGTCCCTTCGGCTGCGCTCGTTGGCCCGATCGACCCGCAGGTCGCGTCCTTCCAGGTTCCTTCCGTGCAATTTGGAGATGACATCATCCAGATCCTGGCCCTCGCGCAACTCAACGAACCCAAAGCCTCGGGATCGTCCGGTATACCGATCTCGAATGATCCGAATCTCTTCGACTTCTACCTCGAACTCACGGATAAACATTTCCAGAGCGCTCTCACTGACGCTGAAGCTCAGATTGCCAACGAAAATCTTGTTCATTCGGACTCCTTGAATAGTGAAACTCCGCCGGACGCCGGCTAGTCTCTGAGGACACACCACGCCAAAACAACCCTGGATGTGCGGGTCAGACCATTTGGAATGAGCAGGTCATTCAGATTGTAATCATCATATCACCATGCCCCTTCCCTCACAAGCAAACGCAAGCGATAGAAGACGAAACGCGTGAAACGCGTTTCCGCACGAAATCTTTTTTCCATCGATCGCCAGGCGCAAACGTTGTTAGTGAATATGAGTGGAAGCGCCGAGTTCCTGCCTGCACAGCGACTATTCGAGTCCGATTGGAATTCACTTTCGGATCTGGAACTACTGGCGTTGGTGCTCGCTCCGACGGACTCGGATCAACAGGCCCTGGCGCGGGCCCGGAAGATCCTGGAACTGCTGGGTTCGACCCGCCGCCTGCGACGGGCAAGCTATTCCCTGCTCCGGCAGACCGGTATGACCCGGAGACAGACCCAGGCACTCCTGGCCGCAGTCCACCTCTTCCAGCGCTTGGGGAGTGTCCCCCTTGCAGCCGGCGATTCGCTGCACAACAGCGCCCAGGTCTACCGGCACTTTCGGGGCTTGGTCCCGGGACTTCTCAAGGAATGTTTTTGGACTCTGCTCCTGGATGGGAAGAACCGCACCCTGAAACTGGTGACTGTCTCCGAGGGAACACTGACTTCGTCGCTGGTCCACCCCCGCGAAGTCTTCCGGCCGGCCATCGAGGAAGCGGCGGCCGGCGTCATCCTGGCTCACAACCATCCGAGCGGGGATCCGACGCCCAGTCGGGAGGACCGTGAGATCACACGCCGCCTCGTGGCCACCGGCGAGGTGGTGGGGATCCGGGTTCTGGACCATGTTATTATCGGTCCCCACCGGTACTTCAGTTTCGCCGACGAAGGCCTGCTCTGATCGGGAAATCCGTCGTGAATCTCCTGCCGTCCACCGAAACCGGGAACGCGCCCGGATGACAGGAGCAACTCCGAAACCGTCCTCCAGTCCTCTTGACAGCGCCTGGTTCGACCTTCATTGGCCCCGCGACAGGTCCTTCCATGTGATCGGTCAGGGGATGGACGCGGTGGACTGGGTCTGCCTCCTCCCCCGATACCCTGCCCATAGCAGCCGAATCGAGTGTGACGACGTCGTGCAGATGGGCGGCGGACCAGTGGCCACGGCCACGGCACTCTGCGGACGATACGGCCTCAAGGCCAAGTTCATCGGAAGTGTAGGCGGAGACGAACTGGGCCGTTTTTCGTTGGAGGACCTGAGACGGGAGCCGATGGACCTCTCCTGCGTCCGGGTCGTTCCCGATGCGACCACCCAATTGGGCATCATCCTGGTCGATCGCCTCACCGGAGAGAGAACCGTCCTCTGGCACAGGGACCGCAGACTGCGCTACGCCGAGGGAGAGCTGAAACGGGAGTGGATCGTATCCGGCCGGCTCCTGCATCTGGACGGCTGCGACCCGAATGCCAATCTCCAGGCTGCCCGCTGGGCCGGGGAGGCCGGAATGAAGGTGTCCCTGGACGTGGACGACTTCCAGCCGGGTATACAGCAGGTCGTCGAGCTGACCGACTTTCTCATCCCCAGCGAGGCGTTCGTCAGAAATTTCACCGGTCTTGAGGATTGGAGGTCGGGACTGAGGGAACTGGCCCGGAGCAGCAGCGGTTTCGTCGCCGTGACCCGGGGCCGGAAGGGAACTGCCGCCATCTGGAACGGACGGATTTTCGAACTCCCGGCTTTCCCCGTCCGCCCCGTCGATACCAACGGGGCCGGAGACGTTTTTCACGGCGCGTTCATCTACAGCCTCTTTCAGAACTGGAGCGTCCAGCGTTGCCTCCTGTTCGCCGGCGCCGCCGCCAGCCTGTCCTGCACCCGCGTCGGCGCCAGGGCCGGCATCCCTCCATTGCACGAGGTTCATTCCCTGTTGAAGGCTCATTCCCAAGAGAGTTAGAGTGGAAGTTACCGAGACCCTTTTCGTATGATGATGCATCCAATATGACGTGATGAAGAAAAACTCCCCGATATCACTGTTCCTTCTGTTCCTCGTCACGGGGTCCGGGGCCGGAGCGAAGGTGGATCCCCAGGAGATCATCAAACGCTTTGCCCAGAAAGAATCGGAATTCCGCCAAGTCTGGCAACAGTACACCTACACTCAAGATATTGTCTTTCAGGTCCTGACCCGTACCGGCCGGGTGCGTGAGGAGCGGGAAATGACCATCGAGATCTTCTTCACCAGCGATGGAGAACGCCAACATCGCATCGTTTACGACCGGGGCAGGCTGGAGTCGGTAAGACTGACCCGGGAAGATCTGGACGACGCCCTCAACCTGCAGCCCTTCGCGCTGACCACGGAGGAACTTCCCGAATACGAGATCAAGTACAAAGGAGAGAAGCAGGTAGACGAGCTCAACTGCTACGTGTTTGACGTGAAACCGAAGCGGATCCGCCGCGGCCGGCGTTACTTCCGGGGACGGATCTGGGTGGATGACCTGGACCTGCAGATCGTGATGACCAAGGGGAAAGCGGTACCGGACTTCGGCAACAACAAGTTCCCGGCCTTCGAGACCCTCCGCCAACAAGTCGACGGCAAGTACTGGTTCCCCACCTGGAGCGAGGCGGACGACATCCTGGTTTTCGGCGGAGGCTTCAGACGAAGCCGCCGCGTCCATGTCCGTGAACTGATCACCTACTCCAATTTCAAGAAGTTTGAGGTGGGGACCTCCATCCAGTTCGGAGAGGTCGTGGGCGAGCCGGAACCGAAATCGGCGCCGGAGCCGGAGGCGGAACCGGAGGCGGAAGCAGCGCCCGAGGCACCCGCCGACTCCAAGCCGGTCCAGGAGCCTGCCCCCGAATAGTCGATTATTCCTCGACGGAAACCAACTTTTTCCGGTAGACGGCTTCAGCCCGCCGGAACTGATCCAGGACCTGGCGCTTCTGAACCGGTTCCTGGAACAGGCCCTCGGTCAGCAGCCGTTGCCGCAGATCCCCGATCCAGCGCAAAAAGTGCGAAACGGAATCGGCGTCCGCATACGGCTTGCCGCCCACTGTCAGGTACACGGGAGTCGTATGTGCGAAAAGGTCCGTATTGTTGACCACCAGACGGTGAGGTCCGCCCTGGATCCGCGCCGCCAGCCATCCGCTTTCGGTGATGGGAAGCGAGCCCCGATAGAGCAGATGGGTTCCGTTTCCCGAAGCCTTCACCGTGTGTAACGGCTTCCCGTTGAAGACCAGGTCAAGTCGATCCATGGGAGCATGGGAATAGGCCTCCACGCGAACCTGAACCGGGCCCGGCGCTTCCAGGTCCAGTTCCGATCCCGGCAAACGGCCGTCCACTTCGAAGAACAGGAGAGGCTCGTTGGTGACGAAGCTCCGACCCGCTTTGAGCCCTTGGACCCAGGAATCGTAGTTGAGAACCTCTCCGGTTTGCACGTAGACGCGGTCGCCGCCGATGACCTTGTGGCGCCGGATGTTGTTGAAGGCGTCGGTGCCCGCCGCGGCGGCCAACCGGAAACCACAGTTCAACAGCCGGTAATAGAGGCGCAGGGAGGCGGCAGGGTGTCCGTAACCCAGGATCTCCAGTCCGTCGACGAGGCCCAGAGCCGCGTCCACGGGAACCGCCTTGGCGCTGGACCCGGCCAGCTCGTTGGCGTCTGGATTGTGGACCGGGTGAACGTAGAAGATTCCGGCCCCCTGTTCCCTCCCCTTCCGGGCCTGAATGGTGTTGGAAGGGTAGTCGAACGCGTGGTCGGTGTTGCGGAACCCGGTAAAGTTGGGCTCCAGGAACTCCTTGAGGTTGAGCGCGGCCAGATGACCGTAGAGGGAGGCCCGGACCTCCTCGTTCCAATACAGAACCCGCTCCGCCGTCGATAGAGGATGGAGCGACCCGGTGAAGCGGTTGCGATCGAAGGTGATGGAGCCCAGCGAGTTGCACACCAGCAGATTGGAGACGTCCAGGTCCTCGGCCTCGGCCTGGAGGAGTGCGTCTTGAGTCAAAACCAGTTGATCCAGGGTCTTGTGGACCAGGTTGAGGTGAATATGGATATCTCCCGAATACCATCCTCGAGAGGCGGAATCGATTCCTGGTCGAGGGAGGACCTCCACCTCATTGCTTCCCGGTTCCAAATTCAGGTTCAGGGTCGCGGGAGTGTGCTCGAACCCATGCACCACCAGTATGCGAGCCGGTCCCGAGGGCAGGACCAGAGAACTGGCTCCCCGGGTATGGAAATAGTGGTGCCCTTCCGTCCACGTGCTCCGCAGAAAGGTCCCGGCAGGCCCCCGTGCCAGCCGATCCGACCCCACCACATAGACCCGGGCGGGCCGGAATGATTCACGATCCTGCGTCTTGACCGTCAACTCCAACCGGGCTGCCTTGCGCCACCGAATCGGCAACGCAAAGACCATTGGATTCTTCTCGACGGTCAGCCGCAAGCCCAGCGCATCGGCGCCCTCTCCCCAGACCCGAAGCTGCAATCCCGTCACCTGTCCCGGAGCCAGAGACACCTCGCGAGGAGGAAAATGAAGCGAGTCGCCGTCGGGCGTCAGACTCAAAGCAACCGGTTTTCGTCGGTTGTTGCGAAGCAGGAGCAGGACCCGGTTCTCCAAGCCTTCGGTAAAGACGGATACCTGGGCCGGAGGCGTCAGTTGGAGGTCCGGGTTCAGATCGATTCTGGACAATTCCGGTGAAGCCAGGTTCCAGAGAGCCTGGCTGACCTGACCTTGGATCCCGTCCTGCGAATCGGGAGACCAGGCTCCCCGAACCGCGCGTCGCCTCATGGCCAGACGCCGGATGGGACGATAGACGGCGAAGTTCTCGTCCCGCGGAGCATCCTCGTGGCGAAGAAGCGCCGTAAAGAACTCGGAGAATTCTCGCAGGGCCGGATGCCGGACCCGCAGGGCATCCACCTCATCCTCGCTCAGCCCGTAGGGATTCCACGCGCGGCCACTCGCCCCGAGCGACACCGGGACCAGGATCATCAAAATCCAAACCAAGCCGTAGGATTTCATGGGAGCGGCAGTTCGACGAATACCGTGCGGTTGACGGGAAGATCGACTCGGGTCTCGCGCGCCGGCCCCTCCCGGTCCGCGGGACGGACGGAAACCGTGGCCTCCCCTGCCGGAACCAGCAACTCGAACAGCCCTTCCGTCCTGAACTCGCCTGCGCCGTATCCGTCCGGAGCGTAATGGCGTCCGTCCGCACCGATGACCCGGACCCGGGCGGGCACCACTCGATTCGCCGCATCGTGGACCCGGGCGTGCAGGCGCGCCGGCGGCAGAACGCAGAAGCGCTGGGTCCAGGTCCGCGAGCGGTCCCCGGCGGTCAGAATCAGTTCCGCCTCCCACTCTCCCGCCATCAGCGGTATCAGGACCAACTGTTCTGTTTCCCCGTTGCTGCCGGCCAAAACCCTTCCCCGGACCGGAACCAGGCCCACGACATCGGAACGCGTGGCGATCTCAAGCTCGATGTCCGTCCCGGTCCGGTTTTTCATCCGGACCGGAACCGGCGTCATCCGGTTGAAGAGAAGATTGAGACATTCGGGAGCCTCAACCTCAACCTGGTCCGGGTAGACCACGACCGCGATGGTTTCACCGGTCTCAGCCACCAGAAAGGACATCAGGACCAAAACCGCCCAACAACCGCACACAACCGATCTCCACCGAAACTTCATAGGCCCTCCGTCTTAACAGATGGGACCCAGGCTCTCAAGCCACGCCCCGATATCCGGTCCGACACGCCCCAATCACAACCGGTTCGCCCACTTCCCGCACCGGGTCGTAGTAGACTGGGCACCGGCAAATCGCGCCGCAGTCTGGAGAAATTCCCAGGCCGCCCCCCCCCCGGAATATCTGAAGGCGCTGGCCCAGGAGCGAACGCAGCATGAAGGAAACGATCCCACACCTCTTCCCCACCCTGGTGGTGGGAAGTCTCCCCCGGCCGGAGTGGATACGCGAGCTGATCGAAGACCGGAAGGCGGGACAGATCGATGCCACCGAAGTGGACCATCTTCTCAACGAGGCCATCCCCTCGAACTTGAAGATGCAGGAACGGGCCGGTCTCGACTACGTCTCCGATGGGGAGTGGCGCCGCGAGAGCTACATGAAGATCTTCTCCGAATCGGTCTCCGGTTTCAAGATCGATACGGTCTCGGCCGGAGCCTCCAATTTCCCCCAGCTCAGATATCCTTCCGTGGTCTCCGAGATGAAGGCCCACCGCTTCATGGCCGTGGACGAAGTCCGTTTCGTCCGTGAGCACACGGACCGGCGGATTCTGGCCGCCGTCCCCTCCGCCTACACTTTGGGCCGCCGGATGTGGGACCCCCGGTATTCGACCGGAGCCTACCCCACCCGGGAGGCCTTCATGCACGCCTGCATCCCCTTCCTGCGCCGGGAAATCCGGGAGCTCATCGCCGGTGGCGTCGATGCCATCCAGTTGGACGATCCCTGGTTGGCGTTGCTGGTGGACCCCGACTATCGGGAACGTGAGGGCATCGTCGACATCGAGCAGGAGATCTCTCTTTGTGTCGACTGTTTCAATGCGACGGTCGGAGGGTTCGAGGAAGCCTTCATCAGCGTCCACCTCTGCCACGCCCACTTCAACCGGGCCCACTCCACGCGCGGTCCGTACCATCTCATCATGGACGCCTTGGGGGAGATGAACGCGGATCGCATCGCCATGGAGTTCGCCACGCCGGATGCCGGGGGCGTCGAGAGTCTCCGGCGATTTCCCTCTGACAAGCTCCTGGGTCTGGGGGTGCTCGACCACACCGACCCGCACGTGGAGACACCTGAGGAAGTGGTCGAACGGGTCGAGCGGGCCATGGAATTCGTCCCACCGGAACGGATCACCCTGAACCCCGACTGCGGATTTTCTCCGTCCAGTCTCAACCCAATGGACCTGGACGAGGCCTACCTGAAGCTCAAGGCCATGTGTGGCGGGGCTCGGATTCTGCGCGAGAAATACGCCTGAGACCACCGGCGCGGATCGAGAAAGTGGACGACCTCGAAAGACGGGATGAGGTTCGGAACATCTGCCGCGGTGACGTGCGCCAGTTGGCCCGCACCCTGACCGAAGTCGAGAATTCCCCGACGGAATCGACCCGAAATCTGCTCAAGGCTCTCTACCGAAAGACCGGCGGCTCGTGGGTGATGGGGATCACCGGCAGTCCCGGTGCCGGAAAGAGCACCTTGGTGGAGGCGCTGGCCCGTCACTATCGCAAGGCCGGCGAAAAGGTGGGGATCGTGGCCGTGGATCCGACTTCGCCCTTTTCGGGGGGAGCCCTGCTGGGCGATCGGGTGAGGATGCAGAACCTGTTCACCGACCCGGGAGTCTTCATCCGCAGCATGGCCACGCGGGGCCGTCTGGGAGGTCTCTCCAGCGCCGTGGACGACGCCCTCCTGGTGCTGGCCGCCGGCGGCTTCAAGCGGCTGATGGTAGAGACGGTGGGGGTTGGTCAGGATGAGGTCGACGTGGTGCGGACCGCGGACGTGGTCCTGGTTCTGCTGGTCCCGGGCATGGGAGACGACATCCAGAGCATCAAGGCCGGAATCATGGAGATCGGGGACATCTTCGTCATCAACAAGGCTGATCGCCCCGACGCCATGAAGACGGAGCGGGAAATCCGAGCCGTCCTCTCCCTGGCGGCGCGGGACGACGGCTGGGACCCTCCCATCGTTCAGACGGTAGCCACCCGGGGCCAGGGAATCGACGAGGTGGCCGAGGCCGTGGAAGCGTACCGCAGGTTCACGGACCAAGAGGGGGCGGCTTCCCGGAGGAGAGCCTTCCTCTGCCGGCAGAAAGTCCTGGAGATGATTCGCGATCGCATGGCTCAGCAGGTCGTAGACGAGATCGGACCGGAGGAACTGGACCGATGGGCGCAACGAATGGCCAACCGGGAGGTGGACCCCTATACTCTCGTGGATCGCATCTTCGAGCGATCGGGACTGACAAAGTGATCCGACGATTGGCCCACGTGGGGATCGCCACCCGCTCTCTGGAGTCTCTTTCCCGCCTCTACCAAGATCTGGGACTCAAGGTGAAGACAACCGAAACCGTGCCGGATCAGAAGGTTCGTGCGGCGATCCTGCCAGTCGGAGATACGGCCGTCGAATTGCTCGAGGGGACCGAACCCGACTCGGTCATTTCCCGTTTCGTCGAGAAACGAGGGGAAGGCCTCCATCACCTTGCGTTCGAAGTCGACGATCTCCGAGCGGATTTGAAACGATTGAAGGAACGAAACGTGGACCTGATCGACGAGGTTCCGCGCATCGGAGCCGGCGGCCACCTCATCGCCTTCATCCATCCCCGCAGCACCGGGGGAGTCCTGGTGGAACTGACCCAGGCACCCGTCCAATCGAAGGAATGAGGCTGGGTAGGTTCCAACTCAACCACATCTCCGACGGCTCCATCCGCCTGGACGGCGGCGCCGTGTTCGGGATCGTGCCCAGAGTCCTCTGGGAGCGCAAGATGCGTCCCGACGACCGCAACCGGGTGCGGCTCGGCCTCAACTGCCTCCTCATCCGCACGCCCAACGAAGCCATTCTGGTGGACACCGGAGCCGGACGAAAGTACTCCCCGAAGGAGCGGGACATCTACGGCGTCGGCGAGGAGCCGGACATCGTTGCCCGTCTGGCGAACCTGGGCATGGAACCGGGGGACGTCGACCTGGTGATCAACACCCATCTTCACTTCGATCACTGTGGCGGCAACACTCGCTGGGAGGGTCGGGAGGTGGTGTCCAACTTCCCCAACGCCACCTACATCGTGGCGCGGGAAGACTATCTGACGGCGACCCGAAGGAACGAGAGGACGGCCGTTTCCTACCGGCCTGAGAACTGGGTGCCTCTCCAAGAGGCGCATCAACTCCGGCTCGTCGACGGAGAGCAGGAAATCGTCCCGGGCGTTTCGCTGGTCCACACTCCCGGACACACTCCCGGACATCACTCGGTCAAGGTCCAGTCCGGCGGGGAGACCGTCTTCTTCCTGGGGGACCTCTGCGCCACCACGGCCCATGTTCCACTCCCCTGGATCATGGGTTACGATCTCTTCCCTTTGACCACTCTTGAAACCAGAAAGCGCATCTATTCCCGCGCGGTCGCAGAGAAGTGGCTCCTGCTCTTTGACCATGACCCGCATGTGGTGGCAAGCTTCATGAGCCGCCGAGAGGGCAGATACGTGGTCGAGCCGGTTCCTTGGGAGGATTGAGGCAGGTGTGAGGCGGGAATTTTGGGCTAACCGGACATCAGGAAACACTGTTCGAAAGATAGTGAGGTCAGATCCAACAGCATTTATTCAAAAAAGATACTTTGGAGAAGGAGATCATGCGTAAATCAGCAAGACAGCTACGGGTTCAGTTTTTCGATCGGGGAAACAACAGGTGTCCGATCTGTCTTTCTAAGTTTACCAGGGAGGATGCCAAAGAGGGCAGCAATGCCACTTTGGAACACGTCCCTCCGAAATCTCTGAAATCGGTGGGATTCAAAAGTCGAATCCTGTGTCTTCCCGGATTATTCATCACGCAAACATAAAATGAGCAAGCGTGTCCGCCATGTCGAGTCAGATCAGAGGGTTGCCGGATACCCACAGAAAAAGGCCGAACCCCCCTTTGGGTGAAACGCTATCTTGGTTTTCGACTGCGGTCGGATCAGTGGTTTCAAGGGGGGCCTAAACCCAAGTAATTGCGAGGTTTCATCCCCTTTTCGGGGTCAGAATAATGAGGCGGCGTGCCCGTCATTCATGGTATGATTATGGTGCTAATAAACAAACTCAAAGAACGGAGCACGCCATGCCTGAGACGATACCGCAGATCCGGCCCTCATTCAACCGATCCCTCCGCCTCGAGACCCGCCCCGAGTTGCTCAGTGCGGACACGGGCGCCCTGGTGCAGCGGGAGATGATGGATCGGTGCGGCCTCATCGATTGGTTGACCGAGCGGTTGCACGATCCGCGACACCCGAGTTCGATCCGCTATCCGCTGTCGGATCTGCTGCGGACTCGACTCCTGCTGTTGGGGCAGGGCTGGCGCGACCAGTCCGATGCCGACCGCCTGCGTCAGGATCCGAGCTTGCGGGTGGCGAGCGAGTCGCGTCGGGGCACGGCGGCCTTGGAGGAGGGCCACGGGCTGGCGTCCCAACCGACCTTGTCCCGGCTCCTGGACACGCTCAGCCGGAAGCAGAACCTTCAGGTCCTGCATGAGGCGGTGACGGAGCTGGCGTGCCGTCGGATCGAGATGATGGAGGGTCGGCGGCGAAAAAAGGGGAAGCCACGAAAGCAGAGACGGAAAAATAGGATGTTCCTGGACGTGGACGGTCTCCCGGTCGAGGTCCATGGACGGCAGCCGGGAAGCCAATGGAGCGGGTACTATCGCCAGAGAATGTACTTGGGGTTGGTGGCGAGTTGCGGAGAGACGGGGGACCTGATCGACGGGGAGCTTTTTCCGGGTGCCAGCTACCTGGGCAACAAGGCTTTGAAGTTGACATTGCGGGCCGTGGACCGCTGCCGAGGGCGTCTGTGCGGCTCGATGATCGTGCGGATGGATGCGGGGTTCCCGGAACCCGGGCTGCTGCAGGGCCTGGAGTCGCGAAGCGTGCCCTACATCGCTCGCATCCGCAAGAATGAGGTCCTGGACCGGATGGCGCGACCGTACTTGACCCAACCGGCGGAGCGAGTGGCGAACGAGCCGCCGAGAGTGTGGTTCCATGAGCTGACCTACCAGGCGGAGAGTTGGGACCGGGCACGCCGGGTGGTGCTGGTGGTGGTGGAGCAACCGGGGGAGTTGTATCCGGATCATTTCTGGTTGCTGACGAGCCTGAGTCCGAAGCGTTGTGACGCCCAAGAGTTGCTGAGGACGTATCGCCGGCGGGGGAAGGCGGAAGGCCACATGGGGGAGTTGATGGACGTGCTCGATCCGGCCTTGTCGTCGGTGAGTCGTCCCAAGACGCACTATCGGGGGAAGAAACTGACGCCGGAACCGAAGCCGGAAGCGCTGACGGAGACCGGGGTTCGGCCCCACAACGAAGCCCGGTTCCTGCTGAATCTGCTGGCGTACGGGATCCTGCACCTGGGGCGGGTACTGATGGAGCGAGCGACGCGACGGGGGTGGAGTCTGCGTCGTTTTCATGAACGGGTGTTGCGAGTGGCGAGTCGGGTGCTGCGCCAAGGAAGGAGACTGATTTTCGTGGTGAGTCGAAGGGAGACGGACTGGAAGCGGTTGTGGCGGAGACTGGAGCGAGTGTCCTGGGCGCCGGGATAGGGGACGGACGGAAGAATCGGGCCCGTGGGAGGGACCGAAACGGTGGGTTTTTCTCACCGCAAAGTCGACCTGTCGGCGGGTGACGGTCCCCCGGACCGCCGGACGGTTTATGATGGGTTCAATCGTCCTGTTTTTGAGCCGATTCCGTCGAATCGACAGAGGTTCAAGAGAAACCGGGCACCGACCGCACGAAAACGCCGGGTTGAAAGCCTTTATCAACATGTCCCATGAATAATCCGGGTCTCCCTTTCTCTTCCTCCGGAATTAGGTCGAGAAATGAAAACGACTGTTGAAACTTATTTCTCATGACCTAGGCATCGACCCTTAACAGCCCGTGGCAAAAGTCCGGGAAAAGTCAGATTTCTGACATAAAATGACATTATGGCCATGGGGAAGAAATCGTCTGGAGGGTGGCAGCGAGGGATGTGGGTCGCGACCCAGAAACTGCCTCGGAGTCCGGGGCATCCCTTCTACGAGCGATTGAACAAAGTGCTGGAGACAGTGGGGTTCGACGCCTTCGTGGAAGGACTGTGTGCGCGGTTTTACGCCGACGGGATCGGGCGGCCGAGTCTGCGCCCCGGACGGTATTTCCGGATGCTGCTGGTGGGGTACTTCGAAGGGCTGAACTCGGAACGGGCCCTGGCGTGGCGAGTGGCGGATTCGATGAGTGTGCGGGCGTTTCTGGACTTGGATCCGGAGGAGACGCCCCCGAATCACTCCACCTTGTCGCGGACGCGGCGGCGGATCGACGTGGAGACACACGGGGAGGTGTTCCGCTGGGTGCTGAAGCAGTTGTCGGACGCGGGACTGGTGCAGGGGAAGACGATCGGGATCGACGCGACGACATTGGAAGCGAACGCGGCGATGCGCAGCCTGGTGCGCCGGGACACGGGGAAAGACTATGAGACGTTCGTGAGGGGATTGGCGGAAGCCTCGGGGGTCCCGACACCGACCCGGGAGGAACTGGTTCGATTCGACCGCAAGCGCAAGAAGAAGACGAGCAACAAGGAATGGGTGAATCCGCACGACCCGGACGCGAAGATCACGAATCTCAAGGACGGGCGGACCCGTTTGAGCCACAAGGTGGAAGAAGCGGTGGATCTGGAGACGGGAGCGGTGGTGGCGGTGACGGCGCCGGAGGAGTTGGGGGACACTCAGACGATGGGTGGAACGCTCCGGATGGCGAAAGAGGAGGTGAATGCGGTCGGGTCGGGAGCGGAGGTCCGGGAAGTGGTGGCCGACAAGGGCTACCACAGCAACGAGACGGTTCTGGGGTTGAAGGAACTCGGATTGCGGGGGTATCTGTCGGAAACGGACCGGGGCCGGCGGAACTGGAAGGGTAAGAACCGGAAATACCAGGCGCCGGTGTACGCGAATCGGAGACGAATCCGGGGGAGGCGGGGGCGACGATTGCAACGCCAGCGGAGCGAGTTGGTGGAGCGACCGTTCGCGCACCAGTTCGCCACGGGTGGGTTGCGTCGGATCTTCGTCCGGGGCCACGCGAACGTGCGCAAGCGACTGCTGATCCATGTGTGTGGTTTCAATCTGGGATTGCTGATGCGCCACCTGACGGGGGTGGGTACGCCTCGGAGTCTCCAGGGCCGCATCCTGGGCCGGCTTATTACGCATTTTTCGGCGAAAATGGGCCACTGGATCGGCTGGAATCGGCTCTGGGAGCGCTTTTGCGCGTCGATCCGGCTCGATTTGCAGTTTTAGCTTCTCGGACCCATCAATAAACCATCTCCGCGTCAGCTTGCAGAAAGAACAATAGCCGGAGAAATCAGGCCTTTTGCCACGGGCTGTTAACCCACTCACCTTTGGACTACCCTCCGTTGCGAAATTTGCGAGAATGGGGACGAAAACGGCGTTTTTTTGCAGTTGGCACCAGCAAAAATAGATAATATTGAGAATCGGTCATGAACGAAGCGAGGATCGGGATCATAGGCGGTAGCGGCCTCTACGACATGCCGCTCGAAGAGAGCCGGATGTTGCGTGTGCCCACTCCTTTCGGGGATCCCAGCGACTCCTATCTCCTGGGGAAGCTGGAAGGGCAACCCGTAGCGTTTCTGGCTCGACATGGAAGAGGTCACCGGCTCCTGCCTTCCGAGTTGAATTTTCGGGCCAATATCTACGGTTTCAAGCGTCTCGGTGTTAGCCAGATCGTCTCGGCCAGCGCCGTCGGATCGCTCCGAACCGAACACGCACCCATGGACTTCGTCCTCCCGGACCAGTTCGTAGACCGAACCTTCAGTCGTGTATCCACCTTCTTCGGTGAGGGGATCGTGGCTCACGTCAGCTTGGCCGATCCGATCTGCAGCCGGCTGACGGATGTGTTGCAGCAGGCGGCAGACGAGATCGACTTGCCCATCCAGCGTGGAGGGACTTACGTCTGCATGGAGGGTCCGGCCTTTTCAACCCGCGCCGAATCCTTCCTGTACCGGAGTTGGGGGATGGACCTGATCGGGATGACCAACCTGCAGGAGGCCAAGCTGGCCCGGGAGGCCGAGATCTGTTACGTCACCGTGGCCATGGTCACGGACTATGATTGTTGGCACGAGGAAGAGGAGCCGGTCACGGTGGAAATGCTCATCGATTACTTGAACAAAAACAGCCGGAACGCGAAGCGGCTCATTGCCCGGGCCGTCTCCCTGCTGCCCGCCGAGTTCGATTGTCCCTGCCAGCACGCCCTCCAACAAGCCATCATCACCGATCCAAAAGCCATTCCAGACGCGGCACGCCGCCGTCTGGAACCCATCGTGGGAAAGTACCTGGACTGATGGAGAATACGGCATGGGTTCCATTGCGGTAGTCGGTTCGGTCGCCTATGACTCGGTAGAGACCCCCTTCGGCAAGGTGACGGAGGTGCTGGGCGGGGCGGCAACCTATTTCAGTATCGCGGCCGGCTATTTCACCGACGTCCGGTTGGTGGCGGCTGTCGGGAACGACTTCCGACAGCAGGACGTTTCCCTGCTGGAGTCCAGGAACATCGACTTGGCCGGACTGGAGACGCTGCCGGGCAAGACCTTCCGCTGGACCGGCAAGTACGGATATGACCTCAACGACTGCCAGACCCTCGACACCCAACTGAACGTCCTCGCCGACTTTCGTCCCAACCTCCCCGAGCATTACCGGACCAGCGAGTACCTCTTTCTGGGCAACTTCGACCCCGGGCTGCAACGACAGGTGCTGCTTCAGGTCAGGCAGGCCAAACTGGTGGCCTGCGACACCATGAACTATTGGATCCAGGAACACTTCCCCGCCCTGCTCGAGACTCTCAAGGGGGTGGGGATCCTCCTCATCAACGACGCCGAGACGCGGCAGCTCTCTCGGGAGCCGAACCTGATCCGGGCGGCCGAGAAGATCCTGGATTGGGGTCCCCAAATCCTGGTGGTCAAGCGAGGGGAGTACGGCGCACTCATGTTCCGGCGGGAGGCCGGAGGTGGCCTGGATATCTTCGGCGCTCCCGCCTACCCGCTGGCCGACGTGCTGGATCCGACCGGCGCCGGCGACACCTTCGCGGGCGGCTTTATGGGCTATCTGGCCGGGACCGGCCGGTCGGACCGCCACGCCCTCCGGCAAGCCGTCATCTTCGGCTCCGTCATGGCCAGCTTCACCGTCGAAGGCTTCTCCCTGGACCGTCTCAAGGAGGTGACCCTCACCGAAATCGAGATGCGGTACCGGGAGCTTCAGCGAATGACTCGTTTCGAGGACTTCGCCCAACCCCGAGAGAAAACTCTCTCCTGAGCCGGACGAACCCATCATGAGCATCTTTCTTGCCCTCTGGCTGTTGTTTCAAGCCGGCGCCCAGATCGACCAGCGCGCCGTGGAATGGTTCCGGAAAGGAGAGGAACTGATCGGGACCCCCGATCAGTTCTCCGACCGGCAGGCCGAGTTCTTCGAGCGGGCGGTCCAGATCTCTCCCGCCTTCGCCGCCGCCCGCTACAACCTGGCCGTGATCTACCTCCAACAGAAGAAATTGGATCAGGCGGTCGGTCATCTTGACGCCCTGATCGAGCTGGAGCCCGAGAACGCCCGGGGGCTCCAAATGCGGGCCCAGATCCGGTTCGGACAAGCACAGATACAGTCTTCCCGCGAGGACTTGGACCGGGCGCTGAAAATCGATTCTCAGGACCCCATTTCCTGGCATCTCCTGGGCGTGATCCATTTCCAGCAGGGCCGGGATCAGGACGCCGTCGACGCTTTCGCCCAGGTCCTGAAATTGAATCCCTCTACCTCCCAGACCCACATCAACTTGGCGCAGGCATATCAGCGGCTGGGTCAAGATCAGAAGGCTCAATTCCACTACGAGTTCTTTCTCCGAACCCACCCAGAGGATTTCCAGGCCCAGTTCCGCCTGGGATTGCTCCACCTGGAGGCGGGACGGAAAGAAGCAGCACTGAAGCAATTGTTGAAGGCAGAACGACTGAATCCCGACGATCCCGGGGTTCTGCGGGAACTGGGTGGCCTCTATCTGGAGCTGGGGAATCCCGACGAGGCGAAACGGCGACTCTCCCGGTCCGACGAGAGTGACGCATGGAATCTGGCCAACCTGGGGCTCATCGCAAGAAGGGAAAAACGATTCGCCGACGCGGAGCGATACCTTCGTGCGGCTCTGGAACAGGCTCCGAACAACGACCAGTTGTGGGCCAATCTGGGTGACATCCTGAGCTTCCAGAAGAAGTATCAGGAAGCGGTTGAGGCGTACAGCCGAGCCTTGGACCTGGGGCAGGAGACCTTCAGCACTCTCTACAACATGGCCGCCATGCAAGTAAGTCTCGGCATGAAGGACAAGGCCGAGGAATTCCTCAAGCGGGCGATCAAGGTGAGTCCCCAAGAAGGGCGGGCTCATTACAGTCTGGCCGTACTGCTGGATCAGCGCAAGGAAGACGATGGGTCTCAACGGCATTTTCTGGAGGCGATTCGGAATGGAGTGGACAGGCCGCAGGGACGTTTTCGGCTGGCCCAATTCTTCGCCGTGCAATCGCAGCCGGAAGAGGCCATGGTTCATCTGACGGCAGCCATCCGGATGGAACCGCAGACGTATGTCCCCTTGGTGCGCCGGATTCTGAAACAGGTGGTCTCGGACCTGGACGTGATCCGGTACCGTAAGGACTTCAACGATCTGCTCAAGGAGTACGAGTCGATCCCCGACCCCAAGACCTCACCACCTTCGCAATCGCCAGCAGTCCCCTAAGCCGGCGTAGCCGGAACCAAAATTTCTTCGCCTGAGCGGCGGTGTTCCAGTTCCCGAACCTTCAATTGGCCGCGTCTTGCTCCGGTTTGGACCGAAGAGGGCGCCCACGAGGGGCGCCCCTACCGATGATTTTTCGTCCATTTGCACAGGATTTTGAGACTAAGAAACTAAAATATGGACGGCAACTCTATGAACCGGCAGGACCTTATCCTCGACCCTGCTGGTAGCCCGTGCCCTCTTCTCTCATTTCTCACTCCTCACTCCTCCTTCCTCTTCTTCCGGATATAGAAGGTGTCTGGATCTCCGCTCCCGGAAGGCCTCCAGGCCCGGCTGCCAGGAGGCCACCGTGTGCTCAACCTCAGCCCCTCGAAGCAGATCGGACCTGAGTCCGGACTGACCTGCCAACAGATCGAACATCTGATCGTGGAACTTCAACTCTTCCGGGTGCAGATCGAGCGTCAGACGGAGCAGGTGCAGGGCGCAGGCGATGGGATCGAAACGGTCCCGGTCCACGATGTGGATCTGGACGCCCTGGCAGGCCTGGCCCTTGAATTTGGAGAAGGTCGGAGTGAAGGACTGGACCCGGAAATGGACCCCGTCCAACCCGAGGGCGTTGAGTGCTGCCGCCAGTCGCGTGGCGTCGAGCCAGGGAGCGCCCACCAGTTCGAAGGGACGGGTGGTTCCTCTTCCCTCGGAAAGATTCGTGCCCTCCAGCAGGCAGATTCCGGCGTAGAGCGTGGCCGTGGTCAGAGTGGGCATGTTGGGAGACGGAGGGATCCAGACCAGACCGGTTTCATCGTACCAGTGGGAACGGCTCCAGCCCGCCATGGGAACGACCCTCAGTTCGCACCCCAGATTCCCTTCCTGGTTGAAGAGGCTCGCCAGTTCTCCCGCCGTCATCCCGTAGCGAATGGGGAGGGGATGAGCTCCCACGAAGGAGACGAGACTCTCATCCAAAAGCGGTCCTTCGATCCGGTTGCCGTCGATGGGATTGGGCCGATCCAGGACGATCAGGGGGATCCCTTCGCGCGCAGCCGCCTTCATGCATTCGTACAGAGTGGAGATATAAGTATAGAAGCGAACTCCCACGTCCTGGATGTCGTAGACGAGTAGATCCACGCCCCGGAGCATTTCCGGTGTCGGCGCACGGTGCGCCCCATAAAGACTGTAGATTCGGGACTTATGGGGAACGAGCACGCCGGCCTGAACGTCACCCGAAAAGCCATGCTCGGGAGAGAAGATGGCCTTCACCTTGATCCCGGGGTGGTTGGAGAGCATGCCGGCGACCGTTTCCAGCCTGGAGTTCACCGCCGTGTGGTTGGCTATCAACCCCACCGATTTCCCTTCGACCCAACCCAGATAGGGTTCTTCCAAGAGCCGGTCGCTGCCCAGACGCAGGGTGGGGCGGGAGGGTGCGGACGGAGCCGGGGCCGATTCGCCGCAGGCGCACAGAAACCAGAATCCCAGCAGGACCAGAAGCAGTCGGACGGCTAAGCGAATCCCGTGAGTCTCGCGGAATCTTGGCAAGAAACGCCGCGACAACCGAACGGTGATATTGGGGATCTTCAATAGAAAAGCCTAGATTGCTAGAGCATGAAGGCGCCCTTTTCCCGGAACTCCATGCAGACTTTGGTCGTGGGCAGGATCTTTTCCGGGTTGCAGAGCTGCTTGGGGTCGAAGAGATGCCGGATGTCGCGCATCACGTTCAGGTCGTCATCCGAGAACAGATAGGGCATGAGATCTCTCTTCTCCAGGCCCACACCGTGTTCCCCGCTGAGCGATCCTCCGGCTTCGATGGAAGCCCGGACCATCTCCTCGGCGGCCTTCAGAACCCGCACCACATCCTCGGGATCACTGGCGTCGTAGGGAAGCATGGGATGGAGATTTCCGTCACCGGCATGGAAGACGTTGACCACCGAAAAGTCATACTTGTCCGCGATCGCATAAATCTTCTCCAGCACTTCGGTCAGGCGGGTCCGGGGAACCACCGTGTCCTGGAGGTAGAAGTTCTTGGCCAGCCGCCCGAAGGCGCCGTATGCTTTCTTCCGACCGGCCCAGAGCTTGGCCCGTTGCGCCTCGTCGCGAGCCACCAGCACCTCGCGGGCTCCGTTGTTCCTGAGCATCCGGTCGATGAGACCTTCGGTGTCTTCGATCTCGCATGCCAGGCCGTCCAGCTCCACCAACAGCACGGCCGCTGCGTCGGTGGGATAACCAGCCGCATAGTGGGAGTCTTCCACCGCCTGGATCGTCAATTGGTCGATGATCTCCATGGCGGCCGGGATGATACCCCGGGCGATGATGTCGCTCACCGCGCGGGTGGCGTCCGCCATACTGGTGAAGTCGCCCAGAAACGTCTTGACCTCCTCCGGGAGTGGAAGCAGCCGGACCCAGGCCTTGGTCAGAATTCCCAAGGTCCCTTCGCTCCCGGTGAAGAGGCCCGTCAAGTCGAAGCCGGCGCTCTCGCCCTGAGGGCTTCCCAACTGCACCAGGTCTCCCTCGGGGGTCACCACCTCCGCCGCCAGGACGTGGAGGACCGTGGTTCCGTATTTGAGGCAGTGCGGGCCTCCGGCGTTGGCGCCGATGTTGCCTCCGACGGTGCAGGTGCTCTGGCTGGAAGGGTCGGGCGCGAAGTAGAGACCCAGTGGCTTGACCCGTTCCGAGAGCTCCAGATTGATGACGCCGGGTTCCACGACGGCGTAACGCCCCTGGGCATTGACCTCGAGGATACGGTTCAGATGGGAGAGTTGGATCAGGATTCCGCCGCTGATGGGAATGGCGCCGCCGCTGAGACTGGTTCCGGCGCCTCGCGGAAGGTACGGAACGTCGTTGGCGTAGGCGAGCCGAACGATCTCCTGGATCTGCCGGGCTGAAGACGGATAGACCACGAAATCGGGTGGCCGCCGGTGAAAGATCAGGGCGTCACACTCGTAGACCACAAGTTCGGAGGGGTGGAACTGGACCTTGTCCTCACCCACGATCCCCGCCAAGCGTCGTCTGAGCTCCTCCTTCTGCATACGGTTCCTTCCTCGCGGAGCGGGTTCCCTCACCCGCTCAGTTCGTACAGCCGACAGAACTTCTCCTCCAGATATCTCAGCAGGTATCGCGAATCCAAGGGCTCCCCGCTGATCTCCAATATCAACTCGCCGGCCGTACGGGTTCTCCCCTTGCGGTGGATCTGCTCCCGCAGCCATTCTCGCAAGGGAAGGTACTGGCCGAAGGCGAACTGTGTGTCCAGGTCGCAGAAAGTTTGGCGTGCCCGGCCGTAAATCTGCGCTGCATACAGGTTCCCCAGCAGGTAAGTGGGAAAATAGCCGACGAGCCCGCAGGACCAGTGAGTGTCCTGGAGCACTCCGTCGGCGGCGTTGCCGGGTACGATTCCCAGGTATTCCCGCATGCGTTCGACCCAGATCCCCTCCAAGTCCGAAACCGGAAGATCCTGGTCCAGAAGGGCCTTTTCCAACTCGTAACGCAATATGATGTGCAACCCGTAGGTGACCTCGTCGGCTTCGACGCGGATCAGGCTGGCCTCGACTCGATTGACTCCCCTCAGGAAAGAATCGAGCGGCACGGTGTCCAACTGGCCGGGAAAAGCCTGTCGAAGTTTCGGGTACCAGTATTCCCAAAAGGGCCGGCTTCGAGCCACCTGGTTTTCCCAGAGCCGGGATTGGGACTCGTGTATTCCCAGAGAGATGGATTGGCAGGCGGGAGAACCGTACCGGTCTCCGCCCAGTCCCTGTTCGTAGAGGGCGTGGCCGCCCTCGTGAACGATGCCGAAGAAGGAGGAGACGAAGCTGTCTTCCCCATATCGGGTCGTGATGCGCACGTCCTGAGGAGAAAACCCACAGCAGAAGGGATGAGGAGACACGTCCAGCCGGCCTGCCTTCCAGTCGAACCCAATGGCGGACAGGACATTTCGGCCGAACGCCTCCTGAGCAGCTCTGGGATAACGTCCCGTCAGCAGCTCTGCCGGAGGCTGATGGGAGGCCTCCTGAATTCTGCCCAGCAGCCGTGTCAACTGAGGCCGAAGCCGGGAGAAAACCGGGTCCAGTTGGCGGACGGTCATTCCGGGCTCGTAGTCGTCCAGCAGAGCATCATAGAGACAGTCACCGGTCGCCAGACAGGCGGCTTCCTGCCGTTTGAGGCGCAGGATGCGTTCCAGCCAGGGTCGGAAAGCCTCGAAATCGGACTCCTTTCGGGCCGCGACCCAGGCCTCGTATCCCAGAGAAACCGTTTCCGCCAATTCCCGGACAAGAGCCTCGGGGATGCGGGTCGCCCGGTCGTATTTCCGCCTCATCTCCCGGACAGCCGCCCCCGTCCATTGGTCCTGCTCCCTGGACTCGAGCTCGCCCAAAACCTCGGACCAACGGGGCCGATTGAGCCTCTGATGATAGAGGGCCGCCAGGGAGGCACTCTGTTGGGCCCGGGGACCGGCTCCACTCGAAGGCATGGTGGTATTCTGGTCCCAGCCGAGCATCTCCAGAATGCTCTCCAGATGGACCAGTTCCCTGCTCTGCTTGTCAAACCATTCCTGGGATGTGCTCATCTCGATACCCTCCGAACCGGATTCGCCTCACCAATGACCAGCCGGCCCGAACGCCAAATCCCGGCGCCGTCGACATGGTCCACCAAGAACCTGCGAAAAGTCCAGTTGCGTACCGGTCCGGCAACGTGTGAGATTATCAGCCTCTGTCAAGAAACCGCCGCCCGGGCTTGAAAAGGAGTCGTCCATGAAATTCTTCCGCTATCTGAATGCCAATGGTGATCCCCGTCTCATCGCGGAAGGAGAGCCGGGGAAGCTGTTCGACCTGACTCACGATTCACCGATCCGGGAGTTCGCTGATCTGGTTCGCTGGTCTCGTCTGATGGGCCAAAGCGTGGACGGCTTTGTGGGAACTCTGCTGCGAAACGGTGACCGGCAGGTTTCGTCCGGAACCCTGAGCCAGCAGGGTCTGCGGCTGGGCCGGCCACTGGTTCCACCGGAAGTCTGGGCGGCTGGCGTCACCTATCGGAAGAGCCGGGATGAGCGGGAGCGGGAAAGCGAAACCCCCGATCCTTACGCCAAGGTCTACCGCGCCGAACGTCCCGAGATTTTCCTCAAGGCGACCCCGGCCCGTTGCGTCGGTCCCGGAGAGGCTGTCGGCGTCCGGGGGGATTCCGGCTGGGACGTGCCGGAAGCGGAGCTGGCGTTCATCCTCCACGACGGACGGATCACCGGTTATACCGCAGGCAATGACGTGAGCAGCCGCGCCATCGAGGGCGCCAACCCACTCTACCTTCCCCAGGCCAAGATTTACCAACGATGCTGCTCTATCGGCCCCTGCATCGTGAGCGCCGAATCGATCCCAGATCCCCACAACCTGGCGGTAACCTGCGAAATCTTCCGCGATGGCGACCGGGTCTTCACGGGGGAGACCTCCACCTCCCGGATGGTCAGAACCTGCCAGGAGCTGGCCGGCTTTCTCACCAGGCACAACCCGGTTCCCGACGGGACAGTGGTCCTGACCGGGACCGGAATCGTCCCGCACCAGGAATTCTCCCTTGAGGCGGGAGATCAGGTCAGAATCGAGATCGAAGGAATCGGAATCCTGGAGAATCCCGTCGTCCAAGTGTGACGCGATTACGGCGTCAGACTGCCGCCGGCTCGCTTGCGAGGGTGGGTGCCGATCAGGGACGAGGCAGCACGAATCCTCCATCGATCCGGAGGATCGACCCGGTCACGTAACTGGCGTCGTCGCTGACCAGGTAGGCGACCCCTTTGCCGATTTCCTCGATGGTCCCGAGACGGCCCATGGGAAGTTTCTTCCCCGCTTCCCGAATCTCCTCCTCGGTGGCGTATTTGCGTTCTCCGGGCGTGTCGATCCAGCCGGGCTCAACCACGTTGACCCGGATCCCGTCGCTCACCAGCTCCATCGCCAGGGTCCGTCCCATGTGATTGATACCCGCCTTGGCGATGTTGTAGGGAATGGAATTGACGATGGGGAGGTAGGCGTGGACCGAGCTGATGATGACAATGTTCCCACCCTGGCCCTGCGACAACATCTGGCGGGCGGCCAACTGACAGCAATGGATCACGCCCCAAAGGCAGACACCCAGGGTCAACCGGATGTCCTCGACGCTCAAGTCCACGAACGGTTTGCGCCTGCTGACCGCGGCGTTGGCCACCAGAATGTCGAGTCGTCCCAGTCGCTCCACAGTGGCGGAGACCAACTCTCGATCCTGGCTCCGATCCGACACGTCCGCCTGCAGGACGATGGCCCTCCGGCCCAGGGATCGCACTTCACGCGCGACCTCATCCGCCTCGTCGGCGTGGCTCCGGTAGTTGACGGCAATGTCCGCACCCCGTCGGGCCATCTCCAGAGCGCAACCCCTTCCGATCCCCCGATTGGCGCCCGTGACCAGGGCGACTTTGCCTTCCAAGCTCATCCTCAAACCCCCCTGATTCCCCGCTCCGCCACCATCCCCGTTTTCGGAATCTCCACGGACCGGGAGTTTTTCAACAGCGTGTCAAGGTACGAGACCCCCCGAAAGAATGTCAAATCAAAACGGACGGGAAATTGCTCCCTCAGGAGCGTCGGCGTCGGCGGCGACAGAAACAGATTGTAGGAACGCCGACTGTGACCAAGGTACGAGGGGAGATGTTGGCGGAAGAATTCCTCGGACCAGCCGTCGCTGTCAGGCGGGTGCGGGAGTCAGCCAGATACCAAACACACTTTGCCCGGTAACAACTTCCGACTGGACCGATTTTATTCCGGTCGTTTTCAGCTTCGGCGGGACCACTCAACAGTCCGTGGCAACAAGCACGGGCACTCGATTATCTATCCCGCAGTGGCTTCCGCGGCCACCTCTTTCGGGAACTCCCGGTAGTCCACCTTCATCCGCTTGATGGTCATCTTGGCGGTCGGATGGTTGTTCAGCTTGCGGTCATTCTTGACGATGGGAGAATCGCCGATGGCGTCGGCGACCTCGATCCCCTCGATGACCTCACCGAAGATGTTGTACTTGCCGTCCCATTCCTTCTTGCGGCGCAAGACGATGAAGAACTGGCAACTCGACGAGTCGGGCTGAGTGTCCTTGCGCATCATGCCCACCGCCCCCCGGCCCACCTCGTAGTCCTCGTTGAACTCGGCGTTGATCCACTCCGCAGCGTTGCCTTTGCCGTCGTTGTAGGGATCGTTGTCCTTGGAGAAAGGATCGCCTCCCTGGATGAAACCCTTGCTCACGTAGTGGAAAGTGGAGCGGTTGTAGAATCCTGCCATTGCCATGATCTTGAACCGCTCGGCGGAATCGGGCGCCATATCGGGTCGCAGGCGCACGACGATGTCTCCCTTGATGGTCTGAATGGTGACGACCGGGTCTCCCGATGGCGGCGGCTCGGGCTTCTCTTCCGGAGCCTTGGCGACGTCTCCTCCTGAGGGCCCGGAACAAGCCGATACCGAGAGGATGACCAAAGACAGAAAGATGAATCTAAAACCACGCATCGCGTCCCTCCTGGTGGGAAATTTCACCCATTTTTAACACAGTCGTCTCGGAAAGGCCAGATGCGGCCCGAATTCGGTTAAGGACCCGGACCAGTAAGGGTTATCCAGCCCTCAGGAATCCGGGACCATCTCTTCGAAGACCTGATCCGCCGTCTCCAGCACCGTATCCACGTCGTCCTCGGTGAGCGCGGCGGAGACGAACCAGAGCCCTCTTCCGATGATCCGAACCCCTCTTCTGAGGAGTCCGAAAGCCAACTCATCCATTCGGCCCATGTCGTAGTTGGCGCACTGGCGCAGATTCCGGACCGATTCCAATGATGTAAACCCGGTGTGGAACATGGGGCCCAACCCCTGGACCAGCAGGGGGAGTCCCCGGGCCCGCGCCCTCTTCCCCAGGCCCTCCATGAGCCGCCGGCCGAGCCGAGTGATTCGCGGGTACAACTCGGTCCTCTCCCGGTTCAGGATCTCCACCGAGGCCAGCGAAGCCGCCAGAGCGGGAATATTGGCGTTCATGGTCCCCGCGTGCACCACCCGGCCATCCGCCAGGCACTCCATGAATTGCCGTTTTCCGGCGATCAGGCTGAGGGGAAAGCCGCTGGCCATGGCCTTCCCGTAAATCGACAGGTCCGACTTCACCCCAAACAGTTCCTGCGCCCCACCCAGCGCCACCCGGAAGCCGGTGATGACCTCGTCGAAGATGAGCACCACGCCATGCCGGGTGCAGAGTTCCCGCAGGCCCTCCAGATATCCGGGTTCGGGAAGGATGCAACTGTTGTTGCACATGATGGGCTCGGTCACCACGGCGGCGATTTCCGGGTCCCGCTCCAAGGTCTCCCGGACCACCTCCAGGTCGTTCCAGGGGAGGACCACGACCTGATCCAGAACCGAGGCCGGTTGTCCTCCGGTGAGGAGCGAGGTCCGGTATCCGGATCCGTCCGCTTCCGGCTTGACGTCCAGGAAGATGTCATCGAACCAGCCGTGGTAGTGGCCCTCGAACTTGAGGATCTTTCGCCTTCCGGTCAGGGCTCGTGCCATCCGAAAGACCGCGTGGGCCGCGTCGGACCCGCTGTTGGAGAACCGGACCAGATCGGCGTTGGGCAGGATCTGCGTCAACAGCCGGGCCAGTTCGATCTCCAGCTCGCTCTGGGCCGCGTAGAGCTGTCCCTTGGACTGCTCCAGCCGGACCCGCTCCAACACCTCCGGGTGGGAATGTCCCAACAACATGGGACCCTGGCTCAGGGTGAAGTCCAGATACTCGTTGCCGTCCACGTCCCGGACCCGGACGCCCCGCCCTTCGGCGAAGAACATGGGGTGGGGCCGCCCCAAGGTCCGAAAGTGGCTGCTGACGCCGCCGGCCAGAACCTTGCAAGCCTCCGCGTACAGTTCCTGCGATCTTTGGAATCGAAACGGTTTCAACGCTCTCCTCCGCTTGCCGTGACTCGTTCCGCTACCGGAGCCCCGACGACTTGAAGTTGGACTGCCGCCGCTGCGTGCTCCAGGGGATTCGGCGAGTTCGTCTCGACTCGAGCGACGACATAGATGGGCTGGACGAGGGGTTTCACCCAGGGTTCGGCATAGAGAGTGAAAACACGGCTGCTCTCCTCTTCCGTCACCAGGATGCCGTTGAGCCCCACGTTCATCACCCGGACCCCGTAAGGAAGGTTGCGAACATTGACCGGGACCCGGCCTTGAAACTCTCCGAGGCGGTCGATGTCGACGCGGATGCGCGCCTCCTTCCCAGGCCGCAGACGAACCTCCCGGCGATCGACGGCTACGGTGAGATCGGACACGGTGTTGAGAGCGAGCAGGATACCCGGATCGTTCCCCAAGGTTCGGACCACCTCACGGCCGTTCACCTCGGCCCGGCCCACGATCCTCACCCGTGCCGGAGCAAACGAGGCCTCGGGGGACGCCTCGAGCAGAATCACGGTGGAGTCGGCGCCTGCCGGAACCACTGCGGTCCCAGAGCTGACGCCCGCGGGAAGATCCTCCATTTGCAACCGCACTTCTCCGTCGAATCCGTCCAGCCGATACACCGCGACATCGACGGTGAGACGTCCCCCGGCCGGAAGGTTGAAGTGGGTCGAATCTCCGGTGTCGCTCGAAATGCGGCCCGAGCGGCGCGAGGGCATCTCCATCCGAAAATCGGGACTCGCCTCCCGGATCGTCAGCCGGTAGGGGTGGTCCGCACCTTCCTGGCCCCGGGAATCCCGAAGGGCCACCAGGTAGGTTCCGTCGGTGGGCGCCGTGAATTCCAGATTGGAGTCACGGCCGTATGCGGGTCCTCCGTCGTCGTTGCGGTAGTTGAGATGGAATACGGGCATCCCGTTGGCGCTGAAGCGGGTGCCTGCGGGAAACAAGCGAACCTTGTAGACCGGGTCTCCCACGGCGTGACCCTCGGCCGTGGTCCCGAACAGGGCCTGCCGCACACCCCGGAACGACTTGAACCGGGCATCGTCGTCAGGACCTCTCGGCATCGCCTTGATCTGCACGATCTCCGAACCGACCATCAGATAATCGTCCAGCGCCAGATCCTCGGTCGACTCCAGACGCATCGACCCTTGGATCGAGTCGCGATTGCTGAGAACGACCTCGGTCTGTGCAAGGCAACGTACTTCCGCCCGGCGGACCGGCCGGCCCTGGGCGTCCCAGATCTCCACCAGGGAGTCCAGGGAGGAGCCCAGCCTGGAGGCTTCTACCTCCAGGATCAGGACCTGTCCCTTACGAGCCTCGAATCGAAACAGATCCTGATCCGGACCTTCCGGATGGGAGCCGTCGGCCGAGGAGTGGACGTGTCCGTTCAGGGTGACGGGCCAGCTCACCGGCTGGGCCGTCTCCCGGGTATTGTTGGGCTCTGTTTCCAGTGTTTCAGGATGGGCCCCGACGGCCAACCGGAGCCGGTTGGAGGCCTGCGGAACGGTCAGCGGGACGATCTTGCCCACCTGCTCTTCGAGAGCCGTAAAGGGAATCGTATCGAGATCCCCCAAATTGGCGCCCCAGACCTTGAGACGGGTCTCCTTGCCCGCTTGGACTCCCAGCGGGAACACGCTTTCCAACAGTGGGAACTCACCCGCTTCGAGCCGGTATTCGTATCCGCTCATGGCGCCGACGCGGTTCTTGTCGGCGACCCGAATGACATGGATCCCCCGGTCCGGGATCCGGCAGCTGAGAAAGGCCGATTTCCCCGACCGCGAAACACATCCTTCGATCCTTTTCCCCGATCCATCCAAAAGCTGCAGCTGGGCATTCAGAATCGATCCCAACAGCGAGGAGATGACGCGAAAGGCCAGATGCTGCCCTTGCCGAGCTCGAAACCGAAAATGATCCACGTCTCCGGTGCTGGAAATATCGCCCCGGACGGTCACCGGCAGCGTAACGGGCTGCGCCTGCCGTGGAGTGTCGTTGAACTGGGTCTCCTCCACCTCGGGGAAGTCTCCCACGGCGAACGGAAGCGGATTGCTCAGACCCAGTGGCGTCCAGGCCCTGAAGTGGTAGAGATCGGGAGGAACGGAACCGTCGACGTCGACCCGCACCCAGAGACGGTTCCGGGTCGCGCCGTCCAGGATCAGGGCCCGAGTCTGCCCCTCGGCCATCTTTCGCGGGTTGGGCAGTTCCCGTTGCCTTTCGATGACGGCGTCCAGACCCTCGTGATCGAAGAGGACCCGCCGGACCTCTCCCAGGTTGGACCCATCCAGCAGGAGCGTGACGCTGGTTCCCCGCTGTCCACCCAGAGGAACCGTTGAGGTCAGGGTCGGAGGCGCGTGTTGCCCGAACAGCGGCGCCACCAGCGACACGATGAGAAATCCCCGAAATATCGACATTTTTTTCATCATTGGCTTGCTCGGCTATGGTATCGGCTCGAAGACGACGATCCCATCATAGCGGCCCACGGCCAAAGTCTCGCCGGAGGGACTGACGGCCAAGGCCAGGACCGTGTCCGGCTGAGCCTCCAGCGCCTTCCTTTCCTCCAGGGAGAGGGCGTCCCAGAATTTGACTCGTCCGTCGGCGCCGGCCGAAATCAGGGTGTTCCCATCCGGCGTCAGAGAGAGGTCGATGACCGGACCGTCATGGGAGAAGACGGAAGCGGCCAGGGTGCCTCCGTCCGCGCCCAGATCCCAGATCCGAATCATCTTGTCGGTGCCGGCGGCGGCGATCCGGCGTCCGCCCGGGTAGAACGCCATGGTGAAGAGTTCGGCCGTCGATCCTGAGAGTGGCGTCCCCAACTGCCGTCCGCTGGCGACGTCCCAGACTTTGACCGTGCGGTCGGCCGAAGCCGAGGCCAGACGGTCGCCCGCGGGATTGAAGGCCAACGAATAGACCGCATCCACGTGTCCGGAGATGGTTCGGATCTCCCGGCCCGTCTTCACCTCCCACAATTTGATCAGGCGATCGTAGCTGGCCGTGGCCAGCACCGACCCGTCGGGACTGAATGCCACCGAGTAGATGCAATCGGTGTGGCCTTCCCAGCCTCGGACCAGCTCCCGGGCGGCCGGGTCCCAGATCTTGACCTCTCCGAAGCGGGACGGCATTCCGGCCCCCGAGGCCAACTGCGACCCATCCGGACTGAAGACGACGGAACGCACCGTCTCGGCCAATCCGGTCAGCCGGGCCTGGACTTCTCCCCCGGGCCGGAGCAGCCGGACCTCCCGGTAGCTGCCCGCGGCGACCATGGTTCCGCCGGGATGAAAAGCCAGACTCGCTACTTCCGGCCGGACCGTTTCGGCGGGACGGATGTCGGGAAGCCGCTCCAGGCGCATCCTTCCCAGATCCCCCTCCCAGGGCGGGGCGCCGGCGTCGACCCAGGCTCGAAGCACTTCGATATCCGGCTCGGCAAGGAACCCGTCCTCGGGCATGATGGGCTCCAGCAGGCCCTCCACCATCTGGATCATCCGACTCTCATCGCTCCGACCCGGGACCAGCGCGGGACCCTTGTTGCCCCCCTTCATGAGGGTCCGGTAGGTGTGGAGGCTCAAGGAGCCCGACCGCTTCACCTGGTTGTGGCAGGAGTAACACTCGCGGGCCAGGATTTTGCTGGCGGCCTCCGCCGGCGCCGGTTCGCTCCGGCCTCCGGCGCTCCCCGAGGCCGTCGCGGCCAAGAGTAGAAACCCGGCCAGAGAGGCCGGACCGGAAGAAAGGACGCCCATGTACAATTTCCGCCCCGCGGTGGATCAGTGAGTGAACAGAAATTCCTTGCTGGTCAGGACGGCCCAGAACAGGTCCTCGATGCCCTCACGGCTGGCCTGGTCCAAGTCCAGGGCCGCGACCAGCCGGGTGACTTCAGGCCGGCTCGGCCGCCGTGACAGGGCCGTCTCATAGACCTGCTCCACCAGTTCCGAAGCCGGGAGCTCCAGCTCCAGAAACTGATCGACGGCGCCTCCTTCCGCCCTCAGCTTCCGGTTCAGCGTCCCTCCGTTGATCAGGTGGAGGACCTGAGCCACGTTGGCATCGCCCTTGCGTTCATCGGCCCCGGAGGACAGCCGCGGCGGACGCCCGAAGGAGTCGAGGAAGTAGGACTCGACCTGGGTTTCGGGCAACTGGAGTGCCCGGGTCCCGAGGGGATAGCCTTTGAACTCCTCGGGGATTTCCGTGACCTGGGAGATGGCGTCGAGCACCACCTCGGCCGGCAACCGCCGGCTCCGATGGTGGGAGAAGTACTCTTCGTCGTTTCCATTGGCCGCATTGGCCTGGGAGGAGAGTTGATAGGTGGCCGAGTTCAGAATGGTTCGGATCAGACGCTTGACGTCGTGGCCGTTGTCCATGAAATCCCGGGTCAGAGCCGAGAGGAGAGCCTCGTTGGACGCCGGGTTGGTGGCCCTGAGATCGTCCTCCGGGTCCACGATGCCCCGCCCGAAGAAATGGGCCCAGACCCGATTGACCAGGCTTCGGGCGAAGTGTTCGCTGCCCACCAACCAGCGCGCCAGGTGCTGCCGCCGATCGGCCGGATCGTCCAGCCCCAACGACTCGCCGTCCAGAGGCTGCGGCGGCATGGGCCGCCCCAGGCGGGGATGGTTGACCTCTCCCACCGGCCGCGGGACCAGGGTGACCTCGCCTGCGGCCTGACCGTTCTTGAGACGAACGCGGGAGACCAGGTTGGCCATCCCGTAGTACTGATCCTGGGTCCACTTCTCCAAGGGGTGATTGTGACAGCGGGCACAGGTTAGGGAGATCCCCAGAAACGCCTGGCTCAGGTTCTCCGTGATCTCCTGGGGTTGCTGGTGGATCAGCCAGTAGTTGACGGCCCCGTTCTCCAGATTGCTTCCGGTGGCCGTGACCAGATCTTCGATGAACCGGTCCCAAGGACGGTTCTGCGCCACCCCGTTCCGGATCCAGTCGTAGTAGGACCACATGGCGGCCGGTTCCAGCTTGCGGCTGGAGACCAGGAGCAGGTCGGACCACTTGTAGGTCCAGTAGTCCACGTACTCGGGGCGGTCCAGGACCGCATCGATCAGGCGCGCCCGCCGGTCACTGCGCGTATCCGCAAGAAACCGGCTCAGATCCCGCCGGCTCGGCAACACTCCGAGCGTGTCCAAATAGACCCTTCGGATGAAGGTGGTGTCGTCGCACAGCGGGGAGGGAGGAATCCGCAGCTCGCGGAGTTTGGCCAGAACCAAGTCGTCCACCCTGTTGTTGCGGGGAGCCTGCCCGAAGACTTCGGGGCCCAGTTGGCGTTCATGAGGCACCGTCACGCGGGAGAAGGCCACTTTGCTGGAGTACCACACGGAGACCGCACCCTCACCATGGCCCTTGGCGGTGGCCAGACCACGATCGCCCACGGCCACGACGCCTTCATTGGTGGAACTGAATTTCGTCTGGCGCGTCACCTCCCGGGAAGTCCCGTCCGAGAATCGGGCCTGCACCGAGATCTGAACCGTGTCACCGGGTTTCTGAAGCAGAATCTGCTCGGGGCTTACCTCAATGGTCTCGATCACCGGATCTTCGGGATTCGGGGCCGGCGCTCCCGACGCGATCCAGTCCGCGATCACCCGGTATTCGGGAGAGTCGACGTCGAAGCGTTTTCCTCCTCCGTGGGGAAGGGTCAGGGTCGGCTTCAGGAGGATCAGGCTCCGGGCGGGAGCCATCTTGACCAGTCTGCGGCCCAGCGCCTCTCGGGTGAGGGAAAAGTAATCCGTGACCGGATCGTATCCGCGAAGCGAGAGCCGAAACCCGTTCTTCCCCGCCAGAGCGCCGTGACAGGGACCCGAATTGCATCCCGCCTTGCTCAGAATCGGCAGGACGTCGTTCCGGAAGCTGGGGGAATCCGGAGCCGCCTGCAAGACGGCAAAGGACAGGAGAAACAGCGGGAGGAATGGCGACCGCTTGGTCACGACCTCAGATCAACTCGTAGATGGGCTCGACATTGTAATCCACGATGGGCACGGGCCGTCCGCCGGGCCCGTCCAACTCCGTCTCCAGGTCCACGCCGAGCAGGTGGTAGACGGTGGCCACGACCTCTGACGGGGTCACCGGACGATCCTTGGGCAGGGCTCCGATCTCATCCGACTCGCCCACGACCCGTCCGCCCTGGATGCCTCCGCCGGCGAAAACCGTGGACCAGCAACCGGGCCAGTGATCGCGACCTCCGGCCGGGTTGATCTTGGGGGTGCGGCCGAACTCGCCCATGGCCACGATCAGCGTGTTCTCCAACATCCCGCGGTCCTGCAGGTCCTCCACCAGGGAGGAGAAACCGTTGTCAAACATGGGACCGACAAGATCGGAGTAGCAACTGATGGGGCTGAAGGGGGCCGATCCGTGGATGTCCCAGGTGATCTCGTTGAAGACGGTCTCGAACATGTTGACCGTGACGAACCGGACGCCCCGCTCCACCAGCCGCCGGGCCAGCAGGCAGCTCTGTCCGAACTTGTTGCGGCCGTAACGGTCTCGGACCGCATTGTCTTCCAGGTTGATGTCGAACGCCTCCCGGGCGCTTGACGAGGAAATCAGGGTATAGGCCTGATGGAAACTGGAATCCAGCAGCCGGGCGTCGTCACTGTTCTCGAAATTGCCCACCACCCCGTCCACGATCTCTCTCAGGTTACGGCGCCGGTTCAGACGACTTGCGGAGATGTAGTCGGGAGGCAGGAGGTCCCGCACCTTGAAATCGGGCAGCGACGGGTCGCTGTTGAGGACAAAGGGGTCGAGCCCCCGGCCCAGGTACCCGGCGTCCTGGCCGTGGGGCATGTTGCCACCGGTCTTGCCGATGGGACGGGGGATCAGGACGTGGGCCGGCAGGGCCCCACGCGGGCCCCGGAGCTTGTTGATGACGCAGCCGGCGTGCGGGTGCTCCACGCCGGCTTGAAAAAGGCGGCCGGTCTGCATCATCTGATGTCCCGTGTCATGCACCGCAGCCGCATCGTGGTAGAGGCTCCGAACCAGTGAAAACTTGTCGGCGTGCCCCGCCATCCGCGGGAAGATCTCGCTGATCCGGATCCCGTCCACGTTGGTGGGAATGGGTTTGAACGGACCCCGGATCTCGGCGGGCGCATCCGGCTTCATGTCCCAGGTGTCCAACTGGCTGGGACCGCCGACCAGGAAGAGAAAGATGCAGTTCATGGGGTCCTTCTCGGCATCGACGGACCCCAGTGCCTTCAGGCTGTAAAGATCGACCAGACTGAGTCCCAACCCGGAAAGCGCCCCGATGTGGAAGAAGTCGCGCCGGTTGAAACCGTCGCAGAAGGATACGGGCTTGTCGGCGTCGAGTCTCAGCATGGAATTCCTCCCGATTCGATAAACCGCCTGTGGATCCGGTTCCGGGGCTGCCGTTTCCCCAGCGGTCTTAGAAAATTTATACCGTAGCCCCCTGGCCAAATCAACCGTGCGAAGGACTGTCGAACAGCCCCTCTAGGGCCAATTCCCTTCTCTGTTCAACCTCCCGGCGTCCCGTCTGCTGATAAACTCGCGTGTCATGAAATCGACTCCTCTTCCACTCTTTGCCTGCCTCCTCCTGCTGCTTCCCTACGTTGCCGGTGCGGAACCGCCCCGTTACGAGCACCGGACCAGCACCGATCCCCATGGAACCGGCAAGTTCTACATGGGCCGGGAGATCTCCCGGGTCATGGGCCACCAGGGCGCTTCCTGGCTGGATCGCCCGGAGCGGGAGGTTGAAGAGGCCCCCGAGGCGCTGTTGGACTCCCTGGGAACCTTGACGGGAATGACCGTCGCCGACATCGGGGCTGGATCGGGATATTTTGCCTTTCGCCTCGCCCAGAGGGTGGGAGCCGGCGGGCGGGTGCTGGCCGTCGACATCCAGGACGAGATGCTTCAGATCATCCGCCGCCGCGCCGCCCAGAGGAAGATCGAAAATGTGGAGCCCATCCGCGGGACCATCCAGGACCCGGGTCTTTCTCCGGAGAGTGTGGACCTCGCCCTCCTGGTGGACGTCTACCACGAGTTCTCCCATCCCTGGGAGATGATCCGGGGAATTCACCGGGGGCTGAAGCGGGGTGGGCGCCTGGTCCTGGTGGAGTACCGGGCCGAGGACCCCACGGTTCCTATTCTCCGGCTCCACAAGATGAGCCAGGATCAGGTCCGGCGCGAGATTTCGGTGCATCCCCTGGTCTGGGCTGAGACGCTGGACCACCTGCCCCGCCAGCACATCGTCGTTTTCAGAAAACCAGCCGAGTAGGTCTCACGAGACCGGCGGTCAGGCGCCGAACCCGAGCCTCTTGGCCACGTAGTAGACGGCGAAGAGGAGCATAATGGTGGAGCAGGCCCAGAGCAGCACACGCGCGCAAACACGCAAACAGAAAGGGACCAAACAGAAAGGGACAGTCTTGAAAACGCAGAACGAACGCAGAACGTGAGCGGGAAAATTGACTGTCCCCTTTTTCTGTCCGCTCAGGAGGCAGGCGGTGGAGAGGCTCCGCGCCCGGCGCGCTTACCGCTGTCCGGACTGCGGCCATCGGAATTTCCAGAGAGACTGTTCCCGCTGCGGTGAAGCCTGCGAGCCTGCATCTCGGTCACCCTCATGAGCTTCGAACGGACCTGTGCCGGATGCCGGGAGATTCGGGGGTTGCCTGATTCCCAGCACTGCGAGCGGTTCAGGAGATCGGAGGGTACACTGAGCCTCGAAGTCGAGGTCCTTCAGTGGGAGGAGGATTTCGCCGTGGGGCAAATCGTACCATGGCTCCAGAGAATCGACATCGGCGTTCAAGTCCTCCAGTGCGAAGACCCGCCGACGCCAGCCTACGGCAGGTGGATCTGGCGACCGCCCTGGGCGATCTTAACGACCACACGATGATCTCCCATGTGGAGTCGGGACACTCGGCCCGGCTACTGGACGGGTTGGTCAAGGCAGCGAGCGAGTTGAGCGTCTCGCTCGACTATCTGGTGAGGTTGACGGAGGACATTCAAATCGTTTGCGGTATGACATTGGAAACGGTGGAACAGCAGGTGTCAGCAGGCTAGTCCCAACCTTCCTCCCAGAACCCGACGTGTCTCCCGAGTCACCGAGATTCAGGTGGCCGAGCCCCGAGTTGGCGAGCAACTCGACAACTTCCACGAAGCGCCTCATGGTGGTAGGAACGTCGGCATTTTTGCTCCTTGGAAAATCCGACTGCCAATTTTCTATATCTCATCGGCGGCGGGAAAATCCGGGAAGTAACAGCGTATCGGGAAGTGCAATCTGATCGGAAGACCGAAGGCGTCTCAGAGAATGAGAGCGCACTTTGCCATCGGGATCCAAAATTCTAAGTTCTCTTTCCCGGGAAAGTTGGAGGATCGTCTCGTCAAGATCCGAGAATCGAGCGGCCGTCTTGTTTGCAAACATATGCCGCATCGTGTCAACGGTGATTGGGTGTTCGGATACCAGACAGAACAGTTTCTCCGGCAGGGAATTCAAAAGATTCGCCCGCAATTGCTCTGCGTCAAACCCTGTAAAATGGAATAGAGGCAGTGTTTTGGAGAGCAGCCCTTCCCATCCCAGCATCCCGAAATCGCCGGGACCGTAGTGTTCGAATGTATTTGAAATCTCCCAATGGCGCTGAATCATTACATCGCGGGCCGTTGGATGTCTTGATAGGTGGAGGAACCACAATGCACGGCGTGACCGACGAGGTCGGATAAAGAAAGGCGTATCATAAGTCGCGCTCGTTCTGGTGCGAATATGATCACACAACGTTCTCTGAGCGAGGGCTCGGCCACCTACTCCATCTCGCTGCTCGATCAACTCGCGTACTCGTGCTTGCGGCAAAGCAATCGGAGCAACTGCCTTGATGATCGACGGTGTTTCCTCAAGAAAGTTGATGAGCGCATCTGCAGCAAACGTAAGTATGACCTCCGCAGCTGGCAGCTTACGAAAAATCCGAGCAACGAGTTCCAACTCGACCTGCGCGAATCCGGTCTGGTCAAGAAGAAAAATTGAGCGTCCAGCGCGGGGTTGTCGGCGGCGAATTTCCGCGATGATGTCATCAGCTACTTCTTCGAACCGTTTGTTAACAGCGACGATCCTTTCCCCATCAACGTGGTAACCGCGTTCATCCAGGATTTTCTTGAGATGATCTATGTGGGCAGAGTCCTTGTCGACAAAGTAGTACTTGTAGTCGAAACGCAGAGGATTGGTGCGCCGCCGGTTCAGTCTCTCTCTTGCCTCTTCGGATTCCTCAAGCATGATTAAAGGGGTCCCCGACACGACGCCTTTGCCGTCTCGAAACGTACCCCCTCCGGCAAAGCCATCAACAAGATCGAGCTTGAATTCCTCGCGATGAGGATTGACGTTCAGCCTGTCGAGATAGGCGCGCAGGTAGCTGCGCAAAACATCGAGCTTTGCCTTGCTGTGCGCCTCGATCTGAGGCGGCGATTCGTCGGGATGCCACCTGAAAATCACGGTCTCGCGCCTCCTTCAAGGGTAATCAGGCATGGCGTTGTGCTCAATGCCCTCAAGCTTGCGTCCGCCCGCCTTTGGCGTCCGCCCGCCCCATTGTTTGAAGAAAAAATCAACTCCACTTTGATTGCACATATCCCTGATATCAAGGACCCAGTGTAGTTGCATGGGGCGTGCCTTCGGGCCGCTTTCCCCGCCGACGATGACCCAGGAAATCCCTTTCAGATCAATCTCTCCCACAGGGCCGAGAAGCGGTTCGATGGAAAGAAAACGGATGGTGATCGGAGCCGTCTTAAGGTGCTGAATCCTGGCGGTTGCCCTGTGATCTTCAACGGACACTCCGCACCAGATATGGGGCGGCGTCGCGCTGCCACCGTATCTCTTTTGCAGGTAAGTCTTCATCAATGAGCTTCGCTTCGTGAGCACCTGATATACATGCTGGTCAGCAGACTCCATCGTCTCGAAAACACGATCAATGAACCTTGTCGGTATTCTGTTGTGAAACAGGTCGCTCATCGAATTGACGAAGATCCTTCTCGGCCGTTTCCAGGAGATTGGTTGGGAAAGCCGCTCTGGGCGAAGCGTAAGATCGAACCCGGTCTCGAACGGATGCCCAGGTGTGCCGCGGAACCGCTCGGCAAGGCGCTCAGCATAACAATTGTCGCAACCGCGCGAGACCTTAGTGCAGCCGGTTACCGGGTTCCACGTTGCATCAGTCCATTCGATTGCGGATTTGCTCGCCATCTGAACAATCCAACTAGGTATGTCCCACGCTCTTCCGCCCTGGCCTCTTCCGCCAAGTCAAACTGAACTCAATGAGCAACTTATACTACTAGCCTGTACTGTCATGTTGGTTCGGGCTCAGAACCGCTGTAGCCACAGTCCCACTTCCATAGTCCCCAGCAATAGCTCAGGCGTGCAGGTGGCGGTGGCTGAGAGGGAGGCACTGCCGGAGTGGGCGCGTTGGAGCAATCGCAACCTCCAAAACGGTGAATCGAGCAAAAAGAGAACTTCTCGCCGCACTGTTTGAGCGAGTCAGCATACGCCCTTTAGAAGCTAAATACCTCCCACGCAGAACAGTGATACGCCTTCACAGATTGATCTCCGCATCCGGGGCGCCGGCGCTTAGCGCGTTCATCCAGGCGAGGCAAACATCACGGGAGTAGTAGCAGCCATGGATACTTGCTTCCCGACGTTTGACGATTGGAAAGGTCGAGTAGATGTGGCGGACATCGTCGCGGTCTGTGACGCCATATAGATGGAAGAACACTGCGTCGAGCTTGGACCGCAGGATCAGACGACGCTCTTCGTTCCAGATGAAGGGTGGTTTTACGTCGCCCGCCTCATCTACATAGCCCATATCGTAGGCGAAGGACGCCATGTCATTGGAGGTGTAGGTACGTTACCGTGTCCCGTCCGGGGGACGGATTACCCACAAGAGGGGAGCGCCCCTCTGAGAGAAGGAGGTGGAATGGACACTCACTCGCCCAAGGACTCCAACTTGAAGGAAATACAGAGAGCTTACTGGTGCGCTCTCAACAAGGTGCTCGACGAGGTTGGTGGACCGATTCGGGGTGACAAGATGAGGCGGTCCTGGTTCGTTGGACCATTTGAGGGCCAAATTAAGGTAGGGAAGAGTAGACTCCGATGGTGAATTTCCGCCCTCAAATCCAGGGTACATGGTGCCGCCGAGCGACGCCAGCTTGCCGCTTGGTTGTGGTGATGTAAGTGGTCGTTTCCGGTCCGAGAGGGCCGGAAGTCCCCTTCCGGCCATGACAGATCTTCACGCCCTGGGGAGCGTCGAGTCACCCGAAGGGCCGCAGCGAAGCGAAGGAGCCGGAGGCTTGACTCGACGCTCCCCAGGGCGTATTCGGAGCTTCGGTGTCCCGACTTCACGCTGCCTCCCTCCCGTGGTGAGCTTCCCGTGGGGTCCGCCCACCCAGCGCCGAGTGCGGCCGCTCCCCGTTGTAGAACTCCATCCACTCACCGATCACCCGTGACGCCTCGAATCCGTCCGCCAGTTCCCGCAGGTACACGGCTTCGTACTTCAGCGACCGCCACAGCCGTTCGATGAACACGTTGTCCAGGCAACGACCGCGACCATCCATCGAGCACCGCGCCCCGGACGCCTGCACCCGCTCGGTGAACACCCGGCTCGTGAACTGCGCCCCCTGATCCGTGTTGAAGATCGTCGGGACCCCTTGAGAGAGCGCCCTTTCCAGAGCCTCGACACAGAATTCGCTGTCCAGGGTGTTGGACAACCGCCACGACAGGACGTACCGACGGGCCCAGTCCATCACCGCCACCAGGTACAAATACCCTTTGTACACGGGGATATACGTGATGTCCGCGCACCAAACCTGATGGGGCTCTTCGATCTTTAGGCCCCGAAGCAGATAGGGGTAGACACGGTGTTCAGACCGGGCCGTGCTGGTTCTCGGCTTCGGGTAGATGGTCTTCAGCCCCAGGAGCCGCATCAACCGCCGAATCCGGTGCCGACCCACTCGGACCCCTTCGCGGCGCAGGTGCCGCCTCATCTGTCGGCTACCGTAGAACGGATACTGGAGAGACAACTCGTCCAGGCGGCGCATCAGCGCCAGGTTCTCCGGGCTCTCCCCCTTGGGCGTGTAATACAGCGAGGATCGACTGATCCCCAGCAATCGGCACTGCCGGCGCTCGCTCAACTCTCCGTCCCGTTCCAGCATCCGCATCCGCTCGGACCGACTCAGCGTCCCAACCCGCGCAGAAAAAAATCCCGCTCCACCGTCAACTCTCCGATCTTCGCGTGGAGCTCCCGAATCCTCACTTCGTGGTTCTTCTCCCGTTTGGAGTGCCCGTTTGAGAACACCTCCTTCAGTCCCTCCACGGCCTGACGCTTCCAGGTGCTCACCTGGCTCGGATGCACCTGGTGCTTGGCCGCAACCGCTTGAATCGTGTGGTCTCCGCGGAGCGCGTCCAGCGCCACTCGCTTCTTGAACTCCGCCGTGAATCGTCTCCGTTTCGTTACCATTCCAGACCTCCTCGAAGGCTCTGGAGTTTACCTTAACCCCTGGTCCAAAAATCTGGGACCACTTCAAAGAAGCCACAGCTGGCACCCGCTATGCGTTACTGGTCCCGCTCGTGCTCGCACTCGGGAGCAGAATTTGGTCTGACGGCAATGATGAGTACCAAGGAGAAACGAATCGAGGTAAAGCTATGGGGCAACAAAGGAGCGAAATGCTTTTTTAGTCTTCTCGAACAGCAGAAGAAAGATATCGAGGAGAAATTCGAATTCGAGGACCGGCTGGAACTGGAAT
Source organism: uncultured Acidobacteriota bacterium (assembly GCA_951812665.1). Lineage (GTDB taxonomy): Bacteria > Acidobacteriota > UBA6911 > RPQK01 > JAJDTT01 > JAJDTT01. The sequence goes on along the minus strand of CATOST010000005.1, from coordinate 19,059 downwards.
GGGCACCTCCTAAATCTGCGGACGGCGAATCCAAAATCGCTGTCCGCTGCGAGTGCGTACCCCACCCGAGAAACAAAGAAGCTTGGCCCAAGCAGCATAAATGGCTCGCCGATCATCTGAATCAAATGCGAAAGTTCTTTGTTCCACTCGTAAAAACGTGGCTCTCAGGGACTGAGAGCCAGACAAAGGACAGGGCAGTTCTCAAGCACCTGCGTAGCTTGTCCGCGAACGCTGACCCCAAGCACAAGTACGGGCCGGGGGGAGAAGGCACGCACCATCGCAATTTAAAGGAGTTGATCGTCGAAAACTCAGACAGGCTGAATCTCGGTCCTGGCAAAGCTAAGGCTGAGCACTGTTTCAGGACGGGAGATCGCGTGGACGTGTGGATCAAGTTTGATAGCGGCGACCACTGCGTGGTCGAGATCGAATTGGAAGGCTACCAATCGACCTTGACCGGCGCGCACCAAGCGCTTAAGTACCATGCTCTCCTCGCGGCTCAACTGGACACAACCAGACTGCCTCACGCATTTCTTGTGGCACACAGCATTCCGCAAACCATCAAGGAATTCTGTGAACGCCACGGAGTGGTGGCGTTGGAGATACCGCAAGACTGAGAATGAGCCACCGGGTCCGGCGGCGGGTGCGGAAGGCCACGGGGGAGCGCCGTGGGAAGATGCTCTGGGACCGTCTCAGAATCCGAAAAATATATTATGCTTAGCTATTTAGATAGGGATACTTTGTCGCCGAAAGACGCTATACGGCACACTCCACCCGGAGGAGGGTGGACGCATGGAAGGTGACCTGCGGAACCTGATCGACGACCCCCGGTTCCGGGCATACCAGCGGGAACTCCTGAAGCCAAGGGAATTCAACACGTTCGATGTTCTCCGGTACGCGGATTACGAAATACGTCACAGCAACGTGCTGGCGTGGCTGCTCCGGCCCGCCGACACCCACGGTATCGGCGCACGGTTCTTGAAATGGTTCGTCAACCACGTCAATAGGAGACTCGCGGCGGGGGATATGGGGCGTCTTCCCCAAACCAGCTTCAAGGCGGCGAATGTCGCTGTATGGAGAGAGCGGGACTACGTCGACATCACGGTCCACTTCAAGAGGGAGAAGTGCTTGATCGCCGTCGAGAACAAGACGGAATCCGCGTCTTCCGACCATCTTCGCCAAGTCATGGGCTACGAACGCAAGCTACGAGGAAAGCACAAGAACCACACGGTGAGAAGCGTCTTGTTGACCACCTCGCCGGACGGAAGCGTCAACTTCCCGAGTATTGCCCATGTTGGTTGGGGGTCCGTCCACGAAGCCATCCGTTCAGTCCTTGTCGATGGGGAGTTCCAGTCTCCAAGCGTGCAGGCCTTCATCCGGCAGTACCTCGACTTGGTCGAGAGGTGGTTTCGTCCCGCCGGCGGAGAGGGCTTCAAGGCGCTTCTCGACGACCATCGCTCCATCCTGAAGGAGATGCGCCGGGTCTTGGAGAAGGAGGGCGACGCCGGCGTCCGCGCGAGGGTGTCGAAAGATGAAACAGGCAGCGGCGACGCGCTCATCCGGCTGGTGAGACAATCCAGACACGATCCGAAGAAACTGCGGGCTACGGTGGCAAACTATTTGAAAGGCCGGGGCGGTACGCCGCAGTATTCCAACAACCCCTCGCGGACCGCTTATTGGTTGTGGTGGACGGACACTACTCTGGCTGACGCCGCGCAGAGCATGGGCGGCCACCGTGGCTCCCTTTCCTGGAGCATGGGATTCACACATCGCAGTGTCGAGATGGATTTCAATTTCTACAGCAAGAGCAGCAAGGGGCATTCGTTCGTGGATCGCCTAAAGAGTTTTATGGAGAAGACGCCGATCAACCGACAGAAACCAGACGAGTACTCTGTCGAGGACAAGGGATACGGCTGGGAAAAGGTCTATCGCGAGGAGATCCTATCCAACGAGGAGCTTGTCGAAATGTCGGCACCCGAAGTCGAGGACGAAGTGATCCGAAGATTGGAAGACTTCATGGATTCGGATGATTCGGAATACAGACGCACTGACGACTACTTCCAGTGCCTCGCCTTCAGATCGGACGAGTTTGCATCCACGCGAGAGGACTCGCCGTGACCAGCTCGCGGACCCGCTCACGGGCCGCGACTCGGTCGGCTCGGAGAAAAACAGACTGTCCCTTTTTTCGTTTCCCTTTTTTCGCGCGGGCGTTGCTTTTTTCGCGCGGGCGTCCTGAAACCGGGAGGGCGGCTGGTCCTGGTGGAGGCTGGAGTACCGGGCGGAAGATCCGGCGGTTCCCATCCTCCGGCTGCACAAGATGGACCAGGATCAGGTCTGGCGCCAGATCTCAGCGCATCCCCTGGTCAGGGTCGAGACGATGGACCTCCTGCCCCGCTTGCACATCGTCATCTTCAGGAAACCGGTGCCGTAGGGACAACCCGTGTGACGGGCCGTCAGGCGCCGAACCCGAGCCTCTTGGCCACGTAGTAGACGGCAAAGAGGAGCATGACGGTGGAGCAGGCCCAGAGCAGCACGTCGACCGCGAGATTCGGCCGGATCGCCCGGTCGGTGTGGCGGTAGCGGAGGTAGATGGCCGAGAAGCTGATGACGGGGAGCATGCACGCCTGGAAGATGCCGCCGATGATGACCATGAAGACCGGCTGCGCCACCCATCCGTAGAGCAGGACGTAAAGCGTCGGGACCACGACGATCACCACCCGCCTCCAGAACAGGAGTTGGCTCTCACTGTCGATCCGAGCCACCCCCACCAGACGCAGGAAGTCCGTGACGACCCGGGAACTGCTGGCGACGCCGGCGAAGAGAGTCGAGTAGAGCACGAAGAAAGCTCCTACCAGAAAGAGGTAGAAGGCCCCCTGCCCCAGGGTAGAGGTGTACATGTTCGACAGAGTGGAGACCATGCCGTAGCCCGCCGGGACCGTCCCCATCCCGTGAAGGACCGCCGCACCCAGAATGTAGAAGGCCACCGTAGCCGTGGTGTAGACCACCATGGCCATGAGCACGTCCGCCTGCATGACCCGTATCCAGCCTCGCGCCCGTCCTTCCCAAGCGGCGCCCTCTTCCCGGGGGCCCACGAAGCGCGCGTAGCCTTTCTCCAGGCACCAGTAGGGATACATGATCAACTCCGTAGCGCCCACGCCGGTGATTCCGAAGGCGGCGAAGGCGACGGCGATCCCCCCCTCCGGAAGGCCGAACCGCAGGCCGGAGAGGAAATCTTCGGCAGTGGGGGAGAAAGGGGTCCACCCCAGCAGGACGGCGCAGGCGATGGTCACGAAGGTGAAGCTGACGACCATCCCCACACAAATCTTCTCCACCCTGCCGTAGTGCCCCCGGAACAGAAGCGCCATCACCGTGACCGCGGCGACCATGGCCCATGCGGTCCCGCTGATCTGAGGCAGAAAGAGGTGGAAGACCTGACCGACCCCCCCGACGATGCCGCCCCCTTGGACGACGACTCCCAGGGTCATGATCCACCAGCACCAGACCACCCACGATACCCGCCACCGGGGTCCCGGGACCCGGTTCAGCCCCTGCAGAGCGGTCTCTCCGGAGGACACCACATACCGTCCCAGCTCCTCCTGGACCACGACCTTGATGCCGCAGCTCAGGATGATGAGCCAGAGGGCGACGAAGCCGACCTCGGCTCCGAGGGTGGTGGTGGCGATGAGCTCTCCCGAACCCACGATGGACCCGGAGATGATGAGCCCGGGACCCAGCTTTCGCAGGACGGGCCGGAATCCCCGGGGCGCTGTTTGCGTCTGTTCCGCATGAGATGGGTCGGTCATGGCTCTCCTTGATTTTCTTCAACCGCCGAATCAGGAAAAACCCGGATCCCGACCCGCTACTCGCCGATGGGTACGCTCCGGAACTCGAGCATGCCGGCCGCGCCGGCCACCCCGTAGACCTCCTGGAACCAGAGCTTCAGTGGGCCCTCGTCGAGCTCATGGAGCGTCAGTTGCCCGGGGGCCAATAGAACTGCCGCCGTCCTCAGGTCTCCAGCCCGCCGCAGCAGGGGCACGTTGAGGCGTTCCAGAAAGGCCTGATCCGTGTCGACCGAAAACTCTTTCAATTCGACCGTGACGCTCCCGACAGAGGGACCCGTGACGGCGCCGAGCAGGGCCCACGCCCCCGCCTCTCCCAGCCCCACCAGGTCCAGTCCGGTCACGTCTCCCCGGTCGAGGATCTCGCGGCAGGCCCGCCGGACCTGGTCAATCCGCCGCGACGCCGGAGTCGGGTTGTAGGTCGTCCAGTGATTGACGTCTTCGGGAGGAATCAGCGCCTCGACCTGGGGATAGGGGCTGATCCGGAATGCCAAGCGTCCCTCATCCCGGTATCGGCGCGCCAATCCCCGGGCCCGTTCCTCTTGCTCTCGCGGATGCACCACGAGCACGGCCCGGCCGGCGCGGTGATGGGGATCGGGCAGCAGGACCTCCATCTTGACGGAGCCCGGTGACGGAGGCACCGCAAGGGAATGCCGCAAGACGGGGCCAAAGACCTCCCGGTAGCGAAAGATTCCTTCCCAGTCTCGCGGTTTATGAATCTCGATCTGTCCCCGGGCCCGGGCGGCGAAATTGGAGAATAGCTCCTCCAGTGGCAGCGGCGACGCCGGAAGTTCCGCCTTCAGGGCATCGACCGGTTCCACCTGGAACGGCTCTTCATCTAGCCGTTCCTGACCCCACAGCCATTTCCCGAACCATCCATAGACCGCCTCCCGGCTGTCCCGGTTGTAGTTGTGGGGGTAGTCGAAATGGGCATTGGCGACCCGTTCCTCCGCGCCGAAGAGGCGGTAGACGGAGCGGATGGCCGGAAACTCCACGTCCGGAGTCTTGGAGGTCCAATCGCCGCTGGTGGAGACCAACAACAACGGCCGGGGCGCCATCATGGCGCCGATCTCCGTATTGATGGAATCCAGGCGCAAGAGGGGAGCGTTCTCGCAGATGCACCCTCCCTGATAGTGGGCCGAGATCATGTTCACCGGCGCCGCCACCGCGATCCTGGGATCCACCGCCATCAGCAGGAAAGTCTGGGTGCCGCCTCCCGAGGCCCCGGTCATGCCGATCCGGCCGGGGTCCACGTCGGTCCTGGAGATGAGATAGTCCAAGGCCCGGAGGCTGTTCCAGAGCTGCAGGTTCAGCGGGCCGAAGCCCCAGAGCTGATAGCGGGGCTCGTCGAAACGATGCGGGATGAGGTCCTTGTTCTCCTCGTATCCGATCATGGAATAGGTGAACACCACGGCGCCGCGACGGGCCAGATTGATGGCGCGCCCCGGGACCGACGACAGCTCGCTGTTCTCCAACCGCCCGTTCTTCCAATGGCCGTGAGGACCGAGAACGGCCGGATAGGGAGGATCGATTCCGAGGGGACGGTAGAGGTTCCCGGTGAGATAGAACCCGGGAAGTGTTTCCAAGCTGACGTTCCGGACCGTATAGCCGTCCCGCGTCACAGGCGTGGAAAGCCTTGGATCCAATGGTGTCCTGGCGGGCAGCGGTTCCAGACCCGCACTGACCATGATCCGGGTCCGGAGTTCGTGCGCCCTCTCCAGCCATTCTTCCAGCGTGGCGAATTCAGGCGGAGTCTGTTCCTGGTCGAGACGACGGAACTCCTCACTCCGCCCTTCGATGGAGAGAAGCAGGAGAAGTCCCACCAGCAAAAACCCGAGCCTGAGGAAGCCTCGACACGCCAGCACAGTCTGAGCATGATGCAACAGGCGGTAAACACATGGCAAGAAATGGGACCGTGGTTCGTCGCCGTATTCTTGGCGCTACGAAAAAATGGTCACCCACCGGACCCGTGGGGAGATCTTCACCACTGTTGAAGCTGGCCGTTGGAGCTAACGGAGGAACGGGCCAGGAACCCCGTGATCGGGGACGTGCAGACCGGTTTGGTATCATTACCGTTGTTGGCCATGGCAGCCACCTGCAGGAACGAGGAAAACTGATGGCACTCATGCTGTCCGACACCTACGATGCCTTGGTCGAAGCCGGGGCCAGCGAAGCCAAGGCCAAAGCCGCCGCTCAGGAAGTCGCCGCTCAGGACCGTCGGCTCCTGCGGCTTGAGGTCATGTTAGGCATCAATATCACCATCACCCTGGCCATCGCCGCCAAGCTCTTTACCTGATTCAGGTCCGTCTTGTGCAAATTGACCAGGAATATTCGGTAGGGGCGCCCCTTGTGGGCGCCTTCTTCGGTCCAAAGCGGAGCCAGACGAAGGGTCGGCGCCTGGTGAGCCGCCACTGCGGTGAAGTATTTTTGGTTCCGGCTATGCCGGGTTGGGATACGTGGAACAGCCTGACCTCAGCGAGTAGCAAATGACCGGTGGCGCCGGATATTTCCGATTTCTGAGCCTAATACTACAATTCCTTCTGAGAAAACCTGGGGGCACCCTGGGAGAGGGGACATTCTTGTCCCCCTCTTCAATATCGGCACGGAATCGGTGACTGGAGAGCCGCCGCTTCCAGATACCCCTTTTCTCGCAAGATTATACTGGGCGCGCGCAGGTCGGAGAGATTCTTGGACCCACAGGCCATGATCGATTATCTGACGGAGATTCTCAGGGCCCGCGCCTCCAGCCGCGGCCGGAACTGGTTCGAGACGGTGTGCCGGAGCACTGAAGAACCCGTCGATTTGAACCGGCTACTGGGCAACTTCGCGGGAGCCTCCTTTTGGTTGGGAAAGAAGGCTCTGGCCCTGGACCCGCGTGAGACCCGCCGCTGGAATTCCCTGCGCCCGGACCTTCCCATCGATCACTGGGGTCTGGATGAGTTGGCCCGGACCATCCTGCTGCTGAAGATCGCATATCTCCCTCCCGACGATTATGTCGAGACGGTGCTGGAGTGCTACCAGCAAGGCGACAGCCGCGAGCAGCAGAGTTGGCTCCGCGGACTGAACCTTCTGCCCGACTGCGGCCGGTTCCTCGATGCGGCTGTCGACGCCTGCCGGACAAATATCGTTCCTCTGCTGGAAGCCATCGCCTGCGAGAACCCCTACCCCGCGGCCCACTTCCCGGACCTGAACTTCAACCAGATGGTGCTCAAGAGCCTGTTCAACGGAATACGAATTGAGCGCATCCTGGGACTGGAGTCCCGCTTCAATCCGGAACTCTCCCGGATGGCCGACGACTATGCCAGCGAACGGGAAGCGGCCGGACGCGCCGTGCCGCCCGACCTCTGGTGGGTGGTGGCGCCCCGAATCAGCCGCGAGCGGATCGGGCGCATCTATCCGTATCTACAGCAGGGCAATTCCCGTCACCGCTACTGGGCGGCGCGGTCCCTGGGTTACGTCCGCGACGAACGAAGCCGCCTGGAGCTGGAACGGCGGCGAGACATCGAAAGCGACGACCGGGTCCTGGCCGCTATTGACGCCTCGTTGGCCAAGATGGTCCAATAAATTTCAGCTATGAAGATCTTCGATCCTCACATTCACATGACCTCCCGGACCACCGACGACTACGCGTCCATGGCTCAAAACGGGATCCTGGTCATCGTCGAGCCTTCATTCTGGCTGGGGCAGCCCCGGACCAACGTCGGATCGTTCATCGACTACTTCAACAGCCTGCTGGGCTGGGAGCGTTTCCGGGCCTCCCAATTCGGCATCCGCCATTTCTGCACCATCGGCCTGAACCCCAAGGAGGCCAACAACCCCAAGCTGGCTGAGGAAGTGATCTCGCTGCTTCCCCGCTACCTGCAGAAGGACGGCGTCGTCGCCGTGGGAGAGATCGGCTACGACGATCAGACGGACGCGGAAGAGCGCATTTTCGCCCGCCAACTGGAACTGGCCATGGAGATGGACCTGCCCGTGCTGGTACATACGCCTCACCGGGACAAGAAGCGGGGCACCATCCGCTCGTTGGATCTGATCCGCAGCGTCGGCTTCCCGGAGGAAAGGGCGCTCATCGATCACAACACGGAGGAGACCCTTCCCCTGGTGCTGGACACCGGATGCTGGGCCGGCCACACCATCTATCCCCACACCAAAATGGACGAGGTCCGGATGGTGAAGTTGGTGAAGGAATACGGAAGTGAGCGGATCCTCATCAACAGCGCCGCGGACTGGGGCATCAGCGATCCCCTGAAGGTCCCCAAGACCACCGACTTGATGCTGGAGAGCGGGATCACACTCCAGACCATCCGCACCATCGTCTGGGACAACCCCGCCCACTTCTTCTCCCAGAGTCAGCGTCTCGACCTGGCCGGCATCGACGCGCGCCCCAGCATCGATCAGACCGAGTTCTACGGAGGAAGCACCGTCCTGCGCGGCGGCCAGAACCCGGTCGTCGAATCCTAGCTCCCCGTGCACCACACCGCGGTCATCAACGTCGTCGGACTCACCCCGGCCCTCTTGGGTCCGGACACCCCGAACTTGAACGCCCTGGCGGACAGCGGGGCAGTCCGGCCCCTGCGCACGGTGACTCCGGCCGTCACCTCCACCGTCCAGAGCACCTTCCTGACCGGACTGCCCCCCTCCGGCCACGGCGTCGTGGGGAACGGCTGGTACTTTCGCGATCTGGCCCAGATCTGGTTCTGGCGCCAGTCCAACCACCTGGTCTCGGGAGAGAAGGTCTGGGAAACCGCCCGCCGGCGCGACCCCCGGGTCACCTGCGCCAAGCTCTTCTGGTGGCACAACATGTACGGCAGCGCCGACCTGAGCGTGACGCCGCGTCCCATGTATCCCGCCGACGGAAGGAAGATCCCGGCCATCTACTCCCATCCCGCCGGCCTGGCCGAGCGGCTGGAAACGAATATCGGTCCGTTTCCCTTTTTCGACTTCTGGGGTCCCCGCGCCGGCATCGCCTCCAGCCAATGGATCGCCCGGGCGGGGCGGCGCATCTGGGATTGGCACCGGCCGACCCTGAGCCTCATCTACCTGCCGCATTTGGATTACAACCTGCAACGGCTGGGGCCTGGACATCCTGATATCGGCCAGGACATCCGGCAGATCGACGCCGTCTGCGGCCAATTGCTGGACTACTTCCGCAAACGGGACACTCGGGTCATCGTGCTCTCCGAGTATGGAATCACCGCGGTGAACGGCGCCATCCACATCAACCGGGCCTTGCGGGAGGCCGGCTGGATTCGAGTCCGGCCGGAGCTGGGCCTGGAGATCCTGGACCCGGGCGCCAGTCCCGCCTTCGCCGTCTCGGATCACCAGATCGCCCACGTCTATGTCCGGGACCCGTCCCACCGGTCGCAAGTCCGAACGCTGTTGGAAAAGATTCCGGGCATCGAGCGGGTCCTGGACCGCCGGGATCAGTGGGAGCTGGGACTCGATCATCCCCGTTCAGGGGATCTGGTCGCCGTCAGCCGGGCTGACAAGTGGTTCTCCTATTACTATTGGCTGGACGACTCGGTGGCTCCCGATTTCGCCCGCACCGTGGACATCCACCGGAAGCCGGGCTACGATCCCGCCGAACTTTTCGTGGATCCGGCGATCCGGATTCCGGCCCTGCGTGTGGGGCTGCGCCTGATGCAGAAGGTGCTGGGATTTCGATATCTCATGGACGTCGTTCCCTTGGACGCCGATCTGGTCAAGGGTTCCCACGGAAGACCGGCGGAGGATCCCGACCTGGGCCCCGTGTTCCTGAGTACGGAACCGGGTCTCGTGCCCCGAGGCGAGATTCCCGCCGCGGGTGTCCGCGATCTCATCCTGGATCATCTTTTTGTTTGAATAGTGACCGTTCCGAGCCGAGACGGCACCCCCTGCGTGGTAGACTGACCCCCGGTTTTCGAGTGCTGTCGTCCCGTGGCGCGCCGTGCCGGGCAAATGCCGCGGCCGATGGATAATTCCCCCAATGTGGTCCCCACACCGTATCCCGTGTAAAAAGATGTTCTCCCGCCGGCAAGGACGGCATCTCCGGATCTCGGTCCTCCTGGCTGTCTTCCTGTTCTGGAGTCCCGCCGAGCCGCTGGCCCAGATTGGCGCCGGGACCCTCGTGGGCCATGTCCGCCAGGAGAGCGGCGAAGCGGCGCCCGGGGTCGAGGTGGAGATCCATCGGGTCGACACCAATGAGATCTTCCCGCTGCTGACCAACGCCAACGGCAACTACCGGAGAAGCGGTCTGCCCCCGGGCCGATACGAAATCACGGCGTCGCTGCCCGGTCACGGAACCCAGGTCCGGACCCACATTTCTCTGCTTGTGGAACAGATCCGGGAGGAGAATTTTCACCTGTTCCCGGGAGATCCCGGAACCCGGCACTCGACCCGCAGCGACACGGTGCTGGCGGGTACCGGCCGGGTCGACCGGGGTCAATTGATCGATCAGGAAAAGCTGGAGAGCATGCCGGTCAACACCCGGGACCTGGGCCAATTGGTCAGCCTCGCCGCGGGTGCCGCCCCCAGCCACGAGAGCCGCGGCCGCAGCGTCAAGGTGCTGGGCATGCGGCGCAAGGACAACCTGACCTTCATCGACGGCACCCTCTTCACGCACGGGGACGGAACTCCCTCGTTCCACGCCAGCACCGACGCCCTGAGAGAATTCGACGTCAAGACCGGCCTCTATTCCGCCGAGTACGGCATCCGCCCCGGGGGTCAGATCGTGGCGGTCACCAAGAGCGGCACCAATGAATTCCACGGCGGCTGGTTCTGGTTTCACCGGAACGACAATCTGGACGCGCGCAACTTTTTCGAGCAGCGGAAGGCGGAGTTCAAGCGCAACCAACTGGGGGCCACCCTGGGAGGCCCCCTTTATCTGCCCGGCCTGCTGAATGGACGGGACCGGGCCTGGTTCTTCATCTCCTACCAAATGCGGTCGATCCGCGAGACCAAGCCTCTCACCGGGGTGGTCCCGACTCCGGAGCAGAAGGCGGGCCGGTTTGCCGCCCCCATCCGCGACCCCCTGACGGGCGACTTTTTCCCCGAGAACCGCATCCCGCCGCAGCGGCTGGATCCCGTCTCCTTGAAACTCCTCCGATTTTGGCCCGCACCCAACACTCCATCAGCGCTGAACTACACCAGTCCCGACTCCCATAGTCCCCTGGACAATCCGCAGGTCATCGCCCGCATCGACCTGAGACAATCGGAAGTGAGCCGGTGGGCCGGCCGCTTCGTCTGGGACTCCACCCACTGGACCTCGACCCAGCCCATCAGCGCCTTCTCCACCCGTCACCCCCTGGCCACGTTGGGGCAGTCCCTCTCCTACACCCGAAGCCTGAGCCCGAGGGCTCAATCCACGGCCAGCCTCCATTGGTTCCGCCGGCCCTACGATTCCCTGGTGTCCCCCCGTGCGGCGAAGCTCAATCTGGGAATTCCGGAACTTCTCCTCAGCGAAGTGGATCGGATCGGAGTTCCGATCGTCCAGATCCAAGGCTACACCAGAATCGGCGACTACTCTTTTCTCGGCCCCAGCAGCCTGGGCAACTGGCAGGGAAAGAAGGATCTGACCCTGGTGGAAGGAGACCACGCCCTGAAGACCGGCATCCACTTCCGCCGGCACTACAACCTGTACGTGACGTCCCGGCGCAGCCGCTTCAACTTCTTCGACCGGTATACGGGCAACGGTTTCGCCGATTTTCTTCTCGGTTACCTGTCCCAGAGCCGGCTGGGCGGCGAGGGTTCCCGGGGCCGGTTCCACCAGGACAGCTACTATCTCTATCTCCAGGACACCTGGAAGGCCAGCCCCCGGTTGACCCTGAATCTGGGCCTGCGCTATGAGCTGCGGCTGCCGTGGAGGGAGAAGCGGGGCTTCATGTCGAACCTGGATCCCGCGACCGGGCAGACGGTCCCCAGGTTGCTCGACCTGGACCTGAAACCATGGGAAACGGGCCGCTTCCAACCCAACTATCCCTTGATCCGATGGAACCCTCTGGACGGTTTATTGCCGCGCCTGGGCGTGTCGCTTCGCCTGGCGGAAAAGACGGTCCTGCGCACCGGATACGGTCTTCATGCCAACGAGCCGGATCTGAACATGGTCCTCCGCTTGAGCCGCAATCCCCGCCCCGGAGCCGAGCGGCTCATATTCAACAGCCCCCTGGAGACCCCTTCACTGCGCCTGGCGGACCCATTTCCTGACGAAGGCCGGGGCGCGGCCATTCCCGACCACTACGGATTCCAGACTCCCCTGCCCTTGCCCCGGACCCATTCCTGGGGCCTCAGCCTCCAACACGAGTTCACCTCCCACTGGCTGCTGGACACCGGCTACCACGGTTCCCGATCGACCGATCTTCTGGAGACGGTCTCCTGGAACGACGCGGCTCCGGGGACCGGAGACCGGCAGCTTCGGCGGCCCTGGCCTCACCTTCAAGCGGTTCATTTTCCGTTTGCGAACGCCGATTCGTGGTATCAGGGCATGCATTTTCAAGTGGAAAAGGCCGCGGGCAACGATGGCCTCTACCTGCTGGCCTCATTGAGCTGGTCCCGTCTGATTCAGACCGGAGGGGGAACCACGGGTTACACCTCCCGCCGAATCTACCGGTCCCGCAACCTGCCTCTGGAGGCAACCCGGGGAGTGGCGGACTTCCATATTCCGGTGCGCTTGATGCTCTCCGGGGGGTTCGATCTGCCCTTCGGCCCCAACCGGCCGCTACTGCAGAGCGGCTTGGCTTCACGGCTGCTCGGAGGATGGTCCATCCGGGCCATCTCCAATTTCCAGGAGGGTGGCTGGCGCACGGTGTCTCTGCCCGGCGACCCCTTGGACACCGGATCGGAAGCGTCCCAGTGGCCGGACCGGATCCGGGACGCCAATCTGCCTCTCCACGAGCGGACTCCCGCCCGCTGGTTCGACACGACTGCCTTCGCTCTGCCGCAGCCGTTCCAATATGGGAACTCCGGCCGCGGCGTCGTCGAGGCCCCCGGTCTCTTCAACCTGGACGTCTCGCTGCGCCGGACCTTCCGTCTGGCCGAGACTCAACGGTTGGAGGCCAGAGTGGAAGCCTTCAACGCCACCAACCGCCCCAACTTCGTGGTCAACGCGAGGCAACAGACTCTCTTGTACGGGACCGCCGGCTTCGGCGTACTGGCCCAGACGCTGGCCGCCCGGCAGATCCAGTTGGCCCTGAAGTTCTATTTCTGACTCGAATCTTCATTTCCAAAGAGAACTAAGGAGGACCACTCCATGATCCCATTCTTCCAAATCCGTCGCGGTGTGCTCCCGATTCTGGTCTCGGCGGCGTTCCTCTGCGGAAACCCGGCTGCCGCTGAAGCGGCTGCGAGCCCGGACCGGCAGCTCGCCCGCTACAAGTTTCTCCTCATCGACGACGAACCCCTGTTGGAGCACCACAACCTTCGCCGCAAGGTGAACCAGGCGGTCAAGCACCAGGAGCCGGTGCTCCGCCTGGACGCCCCCTGGGAGACGGACCGGGACATGCTCAACTACGTCTCGGTGATGTACGACCAGGAAGAGCGGATCTTCAAGATGTGGTACACGCTCATGCGCTGGAAGGGGAATACCGGCGACGGTCCGCGGGGTGTAGCCTACGCCGTCAGCCGGGACGGCCTCCACTGGGAAAAACCGAAACTGGGCCTGGTGGAGGTGAACGGCTCACGCGAGCACAACATGGTCATCGACTTCAAGCGCCAGTTCGTCTACTCCATCATCAAGGACCCCAGCGACATCGCCGCCCGCCGTTACAAGATGATCTTCAACACCTTCGGCGAAGAGTCCCTCTGGGCCCGGCACCACTCGGCTTTGAATCTGGCCTACTCCCACGACGGACTGCACTGGGAACGGCCGCGTCACGTCAATCCGGTCCTGAGGGGCATCAGCGACGACAACTGCACCCTCTTCTACGATCCGGACCGGCGCAAATACGTTCTGATGACCCGCCGGGTGCCCAACGCCCCGCGGGACATCTCCCAGTACGAGAGCTACGACCTGGTGAATTGGGAAGACAAGGGACGGGTCTTGGTCGCCGGCGACGAGCTCGACCCGCCGGAGCTGTACAACATCTACGACATGCCGGTCTTCCGCTACGAGAACTTCTTCCTGGGCATCATCAACCCCTACTACGTCCATCCCTTCGCCCCCACCTACGGGGCCTACCACAAGCCCCCCGATTACCCCAGGGGCAAGGTGGGCCAGTTGGAGATCTCCCTGGCCTACAGCCGCGACGGGAGGACGTGGAACCGGCCCGACGACCGCTCGCCCGTGGTTCCGGTGGGCAAGCCGGGCGCCCAGGACGGCGGCATGCTCTATCCGGCCGAGAACCCCATCGTGCGAGACGGCGAGACCTGGATCTACTACACGGCCAGCCGCCTGAACCACACCTGGTGGGACTGGCTCTCCTACGACCTGTCGAAGGGGACCCGGGACGTGGCCGTCCTGATGGTGGCGCGCATGCCCGAGGATCACTGGATTTCGCTGGACGCCGGGGAGGAGGAGGGGTGGCTGATGACCAAACCGTGGGGTCCCGCCTACGAGATCCTGGTGAATGCCGACGCCGAGGGTGGCTCCATCGAGGCCGAATTGATCACCCCCTACGGGGAACCGATCCAGGACTTCACCCGGGAGGACTCGGTTCCGTTGACCTCCAACGGCACGGCCCAGAAGCTGACCTGGAAAAGCGGCCGGTCTCCCTACGACCTGAGCGTGGAACAGTACGGCGGCGTCTGTCTCAAGTTGTATCTCACCCGAGCCAAGCTCTATTCCTACACCTACACGCTACCGGACCCGGACGGCGACTTGGCGCGCCGCCAGGCCAACACCCGCTGGTTGGACGTGATCACTCACCGATCCGATCACTGGGACCGAGACTCCAACGAGCCCGCGGCCGGGGTTCCCCCGCACCCCCGTCACCAGTCCAACCCCGCCGGGGGCCGGGAAGACTTCGGCAAGCGGATGCAGGAATCGATCCGCAACAAGAAATGAAGAATTCCAAAGAAAGTAACGTAGAGCGGCGGCGTGGAGCGGCGACTTTCTTGTCGCCGACAGGGGGGTTAGGGGGGACGATTAGTCCCCCCTCTACGCTTACGACCGGCCCGACTCATTGGTACGGCGAAGGGACGCCGAAGAGGGGAACAAGACCGTCCCCTCCCAATATTTCTGATCCAGTTCATTCAAGAATCCGTCGCGCCGCGGGCGTTCCGAACCTGGCCAATTCGCGGGCTGCCTCCCGATTCAGTTCAATCGTCCAACCCATAGCGCTGCATCACTTCTTCCAGCGGCAGGGTCCGAGCCTCCCCGGATCGAAGGGCGATCAGACGTTGCTCAGCGAGGTACAAGTCCTCAAGGTCGTCCAGGTGCTCCCGAATGGCCTCGATCATGTAGAAAGTTTTGCTGCGCCCGGTGAGGTCGGCCAACCGTTGCAGGCGTTGAGAGACTTCATCCGGCAAGCGTAGAGAAACCGGGACCATATGGAAATGGCTGATATCCTTGTGCCGATGCATCCTGGTGAAGTTTTGGACGAGCTGTACCTTAAGCCGCTCGAGATGAGCGCCGGGGCCTTGGCAAAGAAATTGGGCGTGCCACGCACGCGTATAGAACGCATCGTAAAAGGCCAGACGTCGGTAACACCGGATACTGCATTCCGACTGGCGAAAGCCTTCAAGACAACGCCGCATTACTGGATGAATATGCAGATGAGCTACGATCTTGCCCAGGCAGGCGCATCGATCGATGTCTCGGATATTCAACCACTTGACGCCGTTCTCAGGTAGAGGACCTGCATCGAACGAATACCGACGCAGGGGACAATCAGCCTCCACATCCGCCCGCCAAGTGCGGTTCCACGTCAGAATCCAATGGGGCGCTAGCGGGCGGGAATTTACAGCGAACGCAAGGCATCACGGCTTTCGGGTCATCGTGGAGAGAGAAGGTACCGGAGAGAGAAGGTACCTGTCCCCTTCTCCCCGACGCTCCGTCACGTCGAGTTCCTCCTTGTCGTCCTTGAAGACGAACGCGGTGATCTCGCCGGTAAGGTCCGCCTAAAGGGCCTGTCGCTTGATCTGGATGAGGAACGCCGCGTCGAAATGTTCAGGTCCAGGCGCCGGTCTCCGCTTGGACCAACCCCTCGGTGGTCTTCCGCGGTTACTTACCGGCGCGTGGGAAAAGGTGCTTGGCGCGTTCCGCTCAAGCAGCAACAGGCCCCACTAGCAGGCCTGCATGTCAAGAATCAGGTTGCGTCGATATGGCGGAACCACCATAATAAGACATGGCTGCGGACCTGCCGAGACCTGTCGAATGGATTGGCTCCAGCAAGGCGGACCTGAAGACGTTTCCGGAATCCGTGCGACGCGTAGTCGGCTATGCGCTCTATCAAGCTCAGGTTGGTCTCAGACACCGGGACGTCAAGCCCCTCAGAGGCTTGGGCAGCAATGTCCTGGAGGTGGTCTCGCGTCATGATGGCGACGCCTTTCGGGCCGTGTATACGGTCCGGTTCAGGTCCGCCGTCTACGTGGTACATGCCTTCCAGAAGAAAGGCCAAGCAGGGCATCGCGACTCCGAAGCCGGAGATCGACCTGATCAGGCGGAGGCTGAGAGCGGCGGAGCAACACTACCGCGAGAACTTTGGCAGAGGGTAAAACGATGAAGACCGACAACGTGAAGATTGAACGCGGTAGCGGAAACATATTCGCTGACCTGGGACTCCCGGATGCCGACGCGCATCTGCTCAAAGCCGAGCTGGTCACGCAGATCGACAAGATCATTCGAGAGCGCCGTCTCAAGCAGGTCGACGCAGCAAAGGCTGCTCGGGCTGTCTCAACCCGATGTGTCGCGCCTGCTGCGGGGGCAGCTTCCGAGAGTACTCCATGGAACGGCTTCTGCGCCTCCTGACGGCTCTGGGGCGCGATGTACACATCGTTATTCGCGAGTCGCACTCGGAGCGACCCGGACGGCTCGGCGTTGAAGCATAGCCGCTCCAGCAGAGCCGGGGGCAGAAGAGAGAAGGTGACTGTCCCCTTCTCCTCTGGTGGTCCAACCTGGGCGAATCAGTCGACGATCGTGATGATGGTGGTCTCGCGATCCGCTTCTTTACCCAACCGATAACCGAGCCATCCCAGCGCCGCAGAGACGACGATGGCCATGGGCACCGCGTGTCCATCGTCCGAGTCTTCAGATGCGATGACCGCCCCACCCAGAAAAAAGCCTCCTATTCCTCCTGCCAGAATGCCCACCTGGCGCAGGCTGCCCTGCACGGTTTCGAAACGGATTTCTCGTACTGCATCTCTAGGGACCAAGGCCTCCGACCCGGCCGGGTAGCGTTGTCTGTCCGTGGCCATGGTGATGCGTTGAAGATGGATGCCTTGTCCTGAACCGAGACCACATCGCCCCGAACAGCGCCGCCGGAGAACCGGATGGTGACCTGCTCTTCTCCGTTCAGAATCAGGGGAAGGCTTTCCCAAGCTACTTCCTGATAATTCGATTTGCCCGCGTTCAGATTTTGGGGAACACAGAACAGAGCGATCAAGACTTGCGATAAGCAGCAAGGGAACCATTCCCGCTGCTGTAGTCTTCCTCAGCCATCGGTTGCTCTTGCGGGTGAGATTTTTCATGATGCCGACCTCCTTGAAGTGACACAGACACCCGTCAATGACCCTCGCGTCCACCGTCGAGTCATCGCACTCCTGTCCCCCGTGGACCGTCCCCACAGAGGGAAGGAGGTACGCATCAGGAAATGTGATTTTTTCGCTAGCAGGGGCTCACGAAAGCCGGGAGTAGAGATGGCAACTGTCCCCCTGCGCCCGCCCTAGCTTCTTCCAGACCGTGTTTCCGGACGGCTCAGGGCGGATCCCCGCCGCACGACAGACACGGCGAAGCCCCGGCAGTTCCTCTAAAGGGGCTACCGGCCGGACAGACGAGGACGCCAAGCTCGGACCCCACCACCAAGGCCGGGTCCCGACGTAGAAGACACTGGGGATGATCAGAGCCGAGATCGATGCCATCAGGGCAAAGCCCTCGATACCCTCGTAATACGCCGCTCCCGACGCGCCGAGCAGCGCGAAGGCCGTCATGTTGGCCCCGAAAAGGGACATGAGGAGGACGGATGGACCGGTGCTTCCCCAACCCGTTCAGGGCCATCCCACGCTAGGAATATCTGACGATTCGCCCCAACAACCGCAGAGGTTTGCATTCTCCGCTGGCTTTTTTTCGCCCCAGGCTTCATCCTGGGGGTATGAGCGCTCCAGCAGACGACGAAGTGATCTTCAAGGAAACCCCGGAAGGGTTTTTCCTCAACGATGCCCAGGTGCGACTGGCCCGCCCCGACGAGCGGGTGAAGTGGGACCGACGGGTTCACCAACACCATTACCTCGGCTTCAATCGGTTTGCCGGTCGCGGTCTGCGCTACGTCGTCGAATGGCGCGGGAAGTGGCTGGCGCTCGCCGGCTGGCAGTCGGGCGCCTTCAAGTGTCGGCATCGGGACCGCTGGATCGGGTGGAAGCCCGACCTGCAGTACCGGCGTCTGCATCTGATCGCAAACAACACGCGATTCGTGATTCTCGCCTCCAAGGGCGTCTTCCCGGGTCTCGGTTCCTGGACGCTGGCCCGGATGCTGCGGCGTCTCGGCGACGACTGGCAGGCGCACTATGGACACCCGGTGCTGATCGCCGAGAGCTTCGTCGACCCCGCCCGCTTCGACGGCGCCCTCTACCGCGCTTCCAACTGGCGTTATCTCGGCGACACGCGGGGGTTTGCGCGTCACAACGGTCGCTATACCGATCCTCACGGCCAGCCGAAGCAGCTGTACGTGTCCCCGTTGCGGCGCAACGCCTGCCGTCGTCTGCGCGACCCTCGCCCGCTGACCTCGAAGTGGGAGCCCAAGGGTCCGACCCGGAAGGGCGCGAGCGAGTTGCGCTCGCTGGTTCAGGAATTGGCCGAGATCAAGGATTTCCGGCGCGCCCAGGGGCGCAAGCATTCCGTGGCCTCGGTGCTCACCGTCTACCTGCTCGCGAGGCTGGCGAACCTGCGCGGACCGGTGGCCGCCGCCGAGTATGCGCAGAAGCTCTCGCAGCCGGAACTCGAGGCGATCGGCGCCTGGAAGAACCCCCGGACCGGCCGCTACGTTCCGGTCTCCAAGTCCACCCTGCACCGCGTGATCTCCTCGGTGGATCCGGACCAGATCGAGGCCGTGCTCCGGCGGTTCTCGATGCCGAGACTGCAACTGGGCCGCGCGATTGC
>CATOST010000004.1 GCA_951812665.1 uncultured Acidobacteriota bacterium | reverse complement strand
CTCGACTTCATCGGCTACTACGACATCGCCTTCGACAACCCGGCCGGAGGGTACGGAGACAAGGGGAAGGCGGGGCCCTTGAAGCATCCCCGGAAGAAGACGGTGGTCCAGCCGGCTTTCCTGGACGGGACCGTATTGCCCGAAGAGTTGAGGCCCAACCAGCGCCGGGAGCTGGCCAAGTGGCTCACCTCTCATCCCTACTTCGCCGAAGCCATCGTCAATCGGGTCTGGGGATACTTTTTCGGGAGAGGAATCGTGGATCCGGTGGACGATTTCAAGGCTTCCAATCCGCCGACTCACCCGGAGTTGCTCAAGGCGCTCGCCGCCGATTTTCGGCAGAACGGGCACGACCTCAAGCGCCTGATTCGCACCATCGTGCAGTCCAGGACCTATCAGCTCTCAAGTCGGCCCAACCGGAACAACCGCGGCGACCTGGTCAACTACTCCCATTTCATGCCCAGGCCCCTGGAAGCGGAGGTGCTCCTGGACGCCATCACCCATGTGGCCGGTGTGCCTGAGGTCTTTCACGAGAAACCGGAGTCGCCGGAGGGGCAGCCTCCCCCGGGAACGCGAGCCATCCAGTTGAAGGCTCCGGTGCGCTATTTTTCGCATTTTCTGGACCTTTACGGCCGTCCGATGCGTTACGCGGTGCCGGAGCGGGACGCCGGTCCCAGCGTTCCCCAGGCCCTGCACCTCTACGCCGGCAAGACCTACACGGAAAAGCTGACCCGGGAGGACGGACGGATCAGCCGGTTGATCCAAGAGAACACGTCGCAAGGGGCAATCATCGAGCATCTCTATCTGGCTTCATTGTCCCGTCTGCCGACGGGCGACGAGAAAGGCCAGTTGGAAGCGGTGCTGGCGAATATCAAGATGCCGCATCGGAAGCAGGCATTCGCCGATCTGACCTGGGCGTTGCTCACTTCCAGGGAGTTTGCGTATAACCATTGACGGAACCTCGAGCCCGTCCTGGGCTCAGGGTTGTGGAGGTTTTAGAGTCGGATGAAGAAAGTCGGTTGTCTGACCTGTACCGAAGAGGAACTGGGTAGGCGGGATTTCCTGCGGGTGGGCTCGGTGGGCGCACTCGGCCTCAGCTTGAGCCAGGTTCTGCAGTGGGAAAGCCTGATGGCGGGCCCATCCGCACCGGCGGCTCGTGCCCAGAAGGCGGAGGCCTGCATCCTGCTCTGGCTGGGGGGTGGTCCCAGTCAAATGGACACCTGGGACCCTAAACCCACCAACAGCGCCTTCAGACCCATCGCCACCAATGTCGACGGCATCCAGGTCTCGGAGATCCTCCCCTTGACCGCCCGGCACATGGACAAGCTCTCCATCATTCGGTCCATGCACACCGAGGAGAACAATCACCCTCAGGGACACCACTATGTCCTCACAGGGCACCGCCCCAACGCCGCCGACAAGTTTCCCAGCTTCCCTTCCATCATTACCAAGGAACTGGGACGCCGGGGCGAGGTGCCGCCCCACGTCCTCTGTCCCGGCTGGGATTCGGCCGATGCCAAGCGCTACAACGACCTGTTTCGTTCCGCATTCCTGGGCGCCGACTACGATCCCATGATCCTGGCGGACCGGGGAGAGAAGGGGATCGACGTCACCGATCTGGTCCTGCCCCAGTCCTTTCCGGTGGAGAGCCTGGAGAACCGCAGTTCCTTTCTGAAGATCGTGGATCGTCACTATCGCCGGAAGGTGGAATTGGCCGAGTTCTCCAACATGGACGGCTTTCGCGAACAAGCTCTGCAAATGATCCTGTCTCCCCAGGTTCGGGAAGCCTTCGATCTCTCTGCAGAGTCGGAAAAGATGAAAGAGGCCTACGGGAAGCACAAGTTCGGGCAGAGCGTCCTGCTGGCCCGGCGGCTGGTGGAAGCCGGCAGCCGCTTCGTCACCGCCAACGGCTACAGTCACAATGTCTGGGACACGCATGGCGACAACGACGCCAAGCACCGGGATGAGTTGGTGCCTCCTTTGGATCGGGCTCTCTCGACCCTGATGGAGGACCTGCACCAGAGAGGCCTCCTGGAGACGACCGTGGTCCTGGTGATGGGCGAGTTCGGCCGGACTCCCCACCTGAATCCGAACAACGGACGCGACCACTGGCCCGAGTGCTGGTCCCTGGCCCTGGGCGGCGGAGGCATCCGCGGGGGTCAGGTGGTCGGAGCCAGCGACGAACGCGGCGGGTACGTGGCCGAGCGCATGGTCACCATGGGAGACCTGCACGCCACCATCTACAAGGCCCTGGGGATCGACTGGAACAAGGAATTGATGAGTCCCACGGGCCGCCCCGTCAAGATTGCCAACTCCATCGACGACATGACCGGAGTGCCCCTCAAGGAGTTGGTCTGAGCCGGTCCGAAATCCCGTTTGCTCGGATCTCCCCACCTCGATCCGGAGACCGGTTCAGGCGCCGAGACCTGCTGCTGGGCGGGTCCGCCTCGGCGGCCGCGCTGGTTTCCGCCTGCAACCGGGCCGAGCCTGACGGCCACCGGAAAGAGATCCGCATCTCCTTCGTCGGAGCGGTGCTGAACAACCCCTTCTGGGACCTGATCGGCCGGGGCGCCCGAGCCGCCGCCCAGGATCTGGCCGGGATGGCCGTCACCTACGCCGCGCCCGAGGAGTTCAGTCTGGCCAACATCAGCGCGCTGATCCAGGGAGTGATCGCCAGGTCTCCGGACGGCATCGCCATCGACTACCGGGGCCGGGAGTTCGAAGAGGTCACTCGGCTGGCCCTGGATCGGGGCATCGCCATCCAGTTCTTCAACAACTTCCAGGGGTTCGATTCCGGAGACCCTAGAATCGTACGGCTGTCGGAGACGGCCGTCGGCCTGGACAAGATGGAGGCCGCCCGCCGCAGCGGGGAAGCGTTTCTCGAACATCTGACGCCCGACGATCCCCTGGTCCTGTTCAACGGACTCCCCGACTCTCCGGAGCACCTGGTCATCCAGAACGCCTATCTCAAGGTGTTTGCGGAAGCGGGATGGACCCGGGAGCGGATCGAGCTGTTTCCGGTGGGATTGGACCCGGCCCAGAACTTTCAGCTGATGAAGGTCTACCTAACGGCGCACCCGGAGACCCGCGGCATCGTCTGCTGGGATTCGCTGACGGGATCGGCGGCGGCGCGAGCCAAGGCGGACGTGGGACTCGACATCCCGGTGCTGAGTTGGAACCTGGATGCGGTCACCATCCGGAGCGTGAAGGAAGGGGCTCTGACCCTGACCCTGAGCCAGCAGCCGTACCTCCAAGCCTACTATGCGGTGGTCGCCCTCTACCTCAAGCTCAGACGCGGAATCCTTGAAACGCCGTTCGTCGACCCGGGCCGGCTGCTCGTGGACCGATCCAACATCGACCAGGTGGAAGATCTGTTCAATCGGGGCGTCCTGGGATAGCAATAATAATCGGTAGGGGCACCTCTTGTGGGTGCCCTCTTCGATCGAAAGCGGACGAAGAACATTCTGTAGGGGCGCCCCTTGTGGGCGCCCTCTTCGGTCCAAAGCGGAGCACGACAGGCCCAGACGGGGAGTCGGCGGCTGGAAAGCCGTCGCTTCGGCGAAGAAATTTCGGTTCCGGCTATGCTGGGTTAGGGAATTGGGGATTGCAGGGAGCGAGCAGACTCTTGGTGCGGGGCCTCCGGCGACCCGAGTCGGGTCCCCTCGTGGGCTTGCTGGCTTTGGGACTCCTGTTTGAGATCCTCTCGGGCGGCAACTTCCTGACCTTCCCCCAGTTGAGCGCTCTGGCCGCTCTCTCGGCCTCGCTGGGCATGGTGGCCTTGGGCGTGACTCTGCTCATGATCAGCGGGGAGTTCGATCTCTCCGTCTCACAGACCTTCGCCTTGGCGCCCATCGTCATGGGCCGTCTGATGACCGATCTGGACTGGCCGGCGGCGGCTGCCCTTGGGTTGGCGCTGGCGGCCGTGCTGCTGGTGGGTCTGATCAACGGTCTGCTGACCACGCTGGCTCGGATCCCTTCGTTGATCGTGACCCTGGGGATGTTGTTCGCCGTCACCAGCCTGAATCGGATCCTGGCCGGCGGCTATCCGGTTCAGCTCTATGGCTTGGAGAGTCCGCTGATCCGCTTCATGGGAGAGGACGTGCCGGCCACGCCCGTTGGCGCCCCCTTTCTCTGGATGTTGTCCGCGGCGGCCATTCTCTGGTTCGTCCTGGAGCGTATTGGTTACGGAAACTGGACCCGGGCCGCCGGGCACGCGGGTGGAAGCGTGGCCCGAGCCATGGGTGTGCCCGTCGCCAGAGTCAAGCTGACCAATTTTGCCCTGTGCGCGGGGCTGGCAGGATTGGCTGGCTGTCTTCAACTGGCGGATTTCGGGTCGTCCGGCGTGAGTTCGGGCGAAAACTACAACCTGCTGGCCATCGTGGCCGTGGTCATGGGGGGCACCTCTCTTTTCGGCGTTCGCGGAACCATTCTGGGAACGCTGCTGGGGACCTTGATCCTGGGCGCGCTCAAGACCGGATTGATCCTGGTGGGGACCCGGGGAGAATACTACACGGGGCTGATCGGCGTCCTACTGTTGGTCGTGGCGTTGATCAATGCCCGGGCCGAGTCGATACGCCGCGGGGGTGGGAACAGCTCGTGAACACGCTCGTGGAGTCGCGGCAATCGGTCGTGGAGTTGATGCAGGTCTCAAAGGCCTACGGCGAAGTGGAGGTGCTGGGAAACGTCACTCTCAGCCTGGGCGCCGGGGAAGTGGTGGCACTGGTCGGAGACAACGGGGCCGGCAAGTCCACGCTGGTCAAGATCGTCAGCGGTTATCTGATGCCGACCTCGGGAAGACTGGTCGTGGGGGGCCGGGAGGTCCGATTTGCATCCCCCCGGGAAGCCCGCCGGTGCGGGATCGAGACCGTCTATCAGGATCTGGCCATCATCGGCCAACTGAGCCTGTGGCGGAATTTCTTCCTGGGTCAGGAAATGAGGAGGAAGTCTCTCGGCTTGAGAGTCCTGGACCGGAGCGCCATGAGAAGCATCTGTCTCGAACGGCTCCGTGATTTCGGCCTGGAGAGTGTCCATTCGCCGGACCAGTTGGCGGCCTCACTCTCGGGAGGAGAGCGTCAGACCCTGGCCATCGCGCGGGCGGTCCACTTCGAATCGCGGCTATTGATCCTGGACGAACCAGTGGCATCCCTCTCCGTTCGCGAAGTGCGCCGCGTTCACGACACGATCGACCAGGCCCGGACGCGGGGACTCGGCATCCTCTACATCGACCACAACATGAACCACGTAGTCCCCGTCGCCGACCGGATCGCCGTCCTCGAGCGGGGCCGTCTCAAGACGGTCGTGCACCGGGGTGAAGTGAGCGCCGCCGACCTGGCCGATCTGCTCGCCTGATCGACGGGAGCGACTTTCTTGCCGCCGACTGGGAACGGCGACTTTCTTGTCGCCGAACTCCAGAGTAACCACAGCCCACCGAGCCAACGGATCCAAGGCGGAATGAGCACCTGAGGAATGGGGGACTAAAAGTCCCCTCCCAGTCCCCGACAGGTTTCCCAAAACGCTCAATATGGCAGCAACCCGCCCTCGACGTTCATGGCGCTCGACGTAATGTAGCCGGCGTCGTCGGAGCAGAGGAACGCCACCACGTTGGCCATGTCCTCCGGTTTCTGGGCAGGCACCGAAAACAGGGCGCTGCCGACAGCAAGCCCTGCTCTCTCCCGGTTCCTTTCGGCGATCTTCCGGTCAGGAAAACCAGGTTCTCAACACGTCCCTGAATTCACGGAACGCCTCGTCCTCACAATCTTGCAAAGAAACACGCTCGGCAAGCTGTCGATACAAGGACGCGCTCCGCGGTTGTCGGGCTTGGCGCAGTGCCGCCTGAAACGCTTCCTAGGGCCGAGCGGGCTTGATCTCGTCTCTCCCCAACCATCGTTGTTGGACCAACCAGCGACGAAGCCTGCTGTGCCGGCTTCCCCAACCGGCAATCTCGGCCACGTGCGGCGATGTGCTCCACACCCATGCCTCCAGCTCCGGAGCTATCACGATGGCACAAGCTCTGTGCTCACCCCAGAAGCGGGCGAACGCTCGGTTGAGGTCATCTTGTAGCTGCTTCCGTGCATGCCCCTCCCGGCCGCTGCCTTCATGATCGAATATGAGGTGTCCGTGGCGGTACTGGTTTGCAAATGGCCTGAGGAACTCGACGCCTCGCAGCGCACACCCGGGGTCGTGCTCCGGCTCCACGAAAATGTCTTTTTCGATAGGTTGGATACCCAATGCCTCAGATCTCGCCAGCAACCCCTCCAACGCGAACTGCAGGTCCTTGTCGGCGGCAAGGACGACGAGCTCCTTCACCCCAAGATCCCCGATGTGAGCAACGTGCCGAGACTAGCTTTTCTGTGCCACTTTCGGAGTCGTGGATGTTCGGTTCCCAAAACGATGTCCGTTGATCCGGCTTCGTCCTTAGCGAAACACAGCACGTCACATGGCCGGGCGGCGTTCAAAATGACCGTGGAGTGAGTAGCGAGCAGGACCTGTGCTCCGTACACGGATGAAAGGGAATCGTAGACCGTCGAAATCGCACCCGGATGGATTCCGTTCTCAGGCTCTTCGATCAGATAGACTCCCCGTATGTTGGTGAGGTAGGCAGGTAAGGTGAGCGCGGCCAGTCGAAGCGTGCCGTCGGAAACAAGCCAGGAAGGCACTGCCACTCCCCCTTCATATCGGAAAACCATGTAGCAGTGTTTGTCTTCGGGTCGTTGCACGGTCGTGATTTCCCTCAGGTCGCCGAGGGCAGTCTGAAGATGAGAGATCCAGGACTCGTAACGTTCGGGATCTTGTTCCCTCAAGTGGGCGATCACCCAAGGTAGATTGGAGCCATCCGGCAGAAAACCCTTGACCTTCTGGGGAGGGCTCGGGCGTTTGATCTCAAGGCTGTCGAGGAAGAACCGTTGAATCCCGGTATTCAGCAGCTCTCGGAACCAAGTGGCCACAGGGAACGATTTTTCATCCGCGGGGAGGTTTCCCAGCGCGGATCTGTGTGATCCCAGTTTGAAGGAAGGTGCCCAGCCTTTTCCCGGGCTGGCATAGATTTCGCTGTAAAAGTTGTCGTTTTCCCCAGGCACCTTCGAAATCACGAGCCTTTCCTGACGTCGACCCTTTGGAGTCAACAGCGAACGGGGAGGTGCTGACGGCAAGGGGAAAAGGTGTAGTCGCTGTGGCCTGACGAAACCAGCCTTTTTCAGCCGAAATGTTTCGGACTTGAACTCAAAGCGGCGTTGGGTTTCGTCGAATCCGATGGCGACTTCATACCTTGCCGTGTCCAATTCCTCTCTCGCCGTCTTACAACGAATGTCGTCAGGAATTCGGGCCTCGATCGCCAACTCGAAGGCTTCGCCCTGCCTTCGAAAAAGCAGCTCTTCAGGGTTTGACGCCCGGTTCGACAGAGCGTCCTCGAGACCATCGGACACGATCTCCTGCAGGAATGCCACGACGTCCAGAAACGTCGACTTGCCCGATGCGTTGGGGCCAACCAGAACATGAAAAGAGTCGAGGGGTTTGGAAACATACCGCAGGCAACGGTAATTCAGAGCTTCGATGATCGTGATCATCGCTAGTAAGGCAGCAACCCGCCCTCGACATTCATCGCGCTGGAAGTAATGTAGCCGGCATCGTCGGAGCAGAGGAACGCCACCACGTTGGCCATGTCCTCCGGTTGCTGAATTCTGCCCAGTGGGATGCTGTCCACGGCCCCCGCTTTGATCGATCCCTCGGGAACGTCCAGGATCTTGGCAGTCTCACGGTCGATCAAATCCCACATGGGCGTATCGATGATGCCGCCGCAGATGCTGTTGACCAGGATCTGGTGGTCGGACAGCTCCAGGCCCAGTTGCTTCCCGAACCCGATCGCCGCGTGCTTGCTGGCGGCGTAGGCGCCCAGCGGCGTGTTCTTCCCCGGCGCGATCTTTCCGGCTCCCGAGGCATTGATGACAATGCGTCCCCCATGGCCCTGCCGGATCATCTGCCGGCCCGCAGCCGTGCAACAGAGGAAGACCCCCTTGGCATTGACGGCCATCAGGCGGTCCCAGCTTGCTTCGTCCGTGTCGATCAGGCGTGCGACGATGCCGATCCCGGCATTGGCCACCAGGATGTCCAGCTTGCCGAAGGCTTCCACCGTCGCAGCGATCATGGCGTCGACGTCGCCGGAGCACGTCACGTCCGCCTGCAGACCGACCGACTCCCCGCCCGCCGTACGAATCTCCGCCGCCACGGACTCGGCGCCGTCCCGATCAATGTCCGCCACCGCCACCTGCGCCCCTTCCCGGGCAAGGCGCATGGCGATGGCCCGGCCGATGCTGCGTCCGGCCCCGGTGACCAACGCGGTGTTTCCCTCGATTTCCGGATATCTGGCCATGGTGGTGCGCTCCCCTGTTCGTGTCCCAGCCTCAGTCGGTGAACTCCATCAATTCCAAGATGAATCCATCCGGGTCCTTGAAGAAAACGACCTTGAGGGCACCGTACTCCCACTCGTCTCCCAGGTCGAAGACCACCGGTTCGGAGACGAACTCCACTCCCGCTTCGGTGAGCTCGCGATAGGCTCGATCCATATCCTTCACGCCGAAGCAGAAGTGCCCCTGGTTGGACATTCCCAAAACGGCGTTGGAGGGTTCTCCCGGGGGTTCGATGTAAAGCTGCAGGTCCACCAAAATGCCGGGCGTCTCCGGAATGGCCAGCCGGACCACCTGCATGACGACATTCTCCTTGGCCGCCATCTTGGAGATCATCTCCCCTTCCAGCCGGTGCCGTTCGATCTCCTTGAAGCCGAGCACGTCGCAGTAAAAGTGTAGCGAGCGGTCCAGATCGCTGACCGTGACCGCGACATGGTCCAGATTCCTTACCCAATTCATTCCAATCCTCCTGGCTGGGAACTCGTTTCGATCAGATTCCTGAAGAACTCGACCGGAACTCGATTGCCCCGTCTTCCTCCCTTCAGAACGGAGCGATTATCATTGACAAACGGAATTCAGATCAAGTCGTGCACTTGGAGGATTTCCCCCATTTTTCGCAGGGTCAGGAGAACAGGGGAAGGAGGTTCAGACGAGGATCGGATCGAGGCGTTCCCATTCCCGGTCTCCGGCCCAACCGTAGGGGCACCCCTTGTGTGGGTGCTCGCTTTCGCCCCTCACTGATCGGTCCGGGGAGGGCGACCACACTCAAGGATCGCCCCTACTCGATTATTGGAAAGTTCGACCGGTTCCACTTGTCGAATCGTCTGACTCTCGTGTTTTCAACCACTTGCGGAGATTTGACCTGATTCGTCGGGGGAACTGCTCGACAACCCCAAGGTGACCATCCGAGGTGACATGGGTAGTATTGGCGCATGAAGACGACCATCGGCGAACTGCCGACTCGGGACGGTGACTTGGCCCCGTCTTCGGAATTCAAGGCGCGGGATCCGGTCGCATGATCTGGACCGCCGGGAATCTGCTTCGCCAAATCGAGCTGGGCGAGGACAGCCGCGTGGAATTCAAGGAGGCTTTCTTCGAGAAGGGACGGGTACGCGCGCCCGGCCGCGGAGCCGTGGCGGACGAACTGGCGGCCCTCGGAAATTCTACGGGTGGGACTCTGGTGTTCAGCGTGTCCGATGCCGGCGAGATACGCCGGCTCGCTCGCCCGCAGATCGACGCGCTGGAGGCTTTTGTCGGCGAAATCTGCGCGGACAGCATCAGGCCCCCGCTCCATTTCACAACTCAGCGTCTGCCCCTGCCGGACGGACTCTCCGTGCTGGTCGTCGAGATCGAGCAGAGTCCGTTTGTGCACAGGAGCCCCGGTGGCTACCTGGTCCGGCTGGGCAGTTCGAAGCGAGAGATGACGGCCCAGGCGCTGCAACGCCTCTTTCTGCATCGAGGGCGTTCGGGCCTGCTCGGACCCGATGAGGTGCCGGTGGCCCATACCGGTCGCGGTACGCTGGAGACCGGGCTCCTGGACAGGTTCCTGAGTTCTCGTACGCTGGAGCCTGCCGACACGCAGCTCGCGAAGCTCGGCCTCCTCGGCGACGACGACGCGGGCGTGACAAGGGCTACGGTCGCCGGCGTTCTGCTGGCCACCGAACGTCCGGACAGGTACATCCCCGGCGCGGTGATCGAGGCCGTGCGTTACCGGGGCACCGTACTGGGGAAGGCCGACCAGCATGATGCAGCCACGATCGTTGGTCCCCTCGACCGACAGATCCGGGAAGCCGTCCAGTTCGCCCGTCGGAACACACGGGTCGCGGCCCGAAAGGCGCCCGGGCGGATGGAAATCCCTCAGTTTGCTCCAAGGGCCGTGTTCGAGGCGATAGTGAATGCAGTGGTGCATCGCGACTACTCGATGGAGAGCGCCAGGACACGGATGTTCATCTTCGATGACAGGCTGGAACTGTACTCGCCCGGGGGTCTGGTCAACACGCTTTCTCTGGGAGCGATGCGCACCCGCCAGGCGACCAGGAACGAGGCCCTGGCGTCGCTGCTCCGCATGCTCAGAGTCGGAGACATCCACGGTGCGGGCGACCGCCAATACTTCTTGGAGTTGCGAGGCGAAGGCGTTCCCGTCATATGCGAGAAGACTCGTGAGCTCACCGGCCGGGATCCCGTGTACGAACTCATTGACGGCGCGGAACTGCGACTGATGCTGCCTTCTGCAAGTCCACCGATTGACGGACTCGCCGCTGATGTCCTGGTGACAGCGGGCGGACATCCCTTGGCGGGGGCCCGAGTAGTTGCGCACTATCCGAACAAGACCTGGATGGAGGCGATCACCGACAGTTTCGGCCGGACCGTGTTCGGGTTCTATGCAGAGTTGCCGATCACAGTCTACTGCGCGGCGCCCGGCCATGCCGGACATGTCGAGCGGGGTTGGCGCCCCCCGCAACCGCTTTCCATTCGACTGACGGAACTGCCGGGGGGAGGCTCCGCCATTTTCACCGAGCGAACCGGCCAATTGCCCGGGATGAAAGGGCGGCTCAATCCGATCCTGGACAACCGGGATCGGACCTACCTCTATGCGACCAATGTCGCGATCGAGCAGGGAAGACCGCAGCCGGTGCACTTCAAGCTGAACCAGCCGCTGCGGCTGACGGATGTCCACGGCTCCGAATGGTCGGTACGCTTCATTGACCTGTTCGGGAAGTCATCGCTGCTGGAGTACCGCCCGCCTGGATGAACGCCTACTGCGAGCGCCCCTGCTCGCGGACGGGCATTGCCGTTCGTGGATATCAGGTACCGGCAACAACGGCGCTAGTGGCATCACCCGGCCCCGTTGATGTATAGACGCTCCACCGCCCGTTCCAGCGTCTCGTGCGTCGCACGCTTCTTCATCAGCCACTCAATTTCCTTCATGTCTTCCGGTGGCGGCAACGGCAATGCTCCCAGCTCATAGGCCGACACCGCCACGCTGCCATTGATGCATCGGAATACCTGGTCGACCACGTTGCTGTTCAACAGGACGGCCAACGCCGCCAGCGCCACCCGCGGCGCGCCGTTGAGCGGCTTTATCATATTCAGGTGGTTCTCGATTACGACGGCACCGTGTTCCTCGATGAACGCTGTCGGCAGCTCTGCCGCAATTAAACGCCGGAATTGTTCTTTCGCTGCCGTCCTTTGCAACAACACACAGGGGAAATCTGTCACCACCCAGTTTTCATCGGCCTTCGGCTCGAAATACGGCTTGTGATTTCGCTTTTCTGCCCGGAACTCGAATACACGTTCCGATCGTACCGATTCTGCCCAGACCAACGGATAACGCCCCTTTCCCGGTTGGTTCCGCAGACTTGACTTGTGCCGGTTCCACACCAGAGGTCCCGTGCTCACTGTGTAGCCGTAATCGGCCAATCGGTCCGGCAACATGCTGATCCGGCTCACCAGCGCGTCTTGGGCTTCAGTTCGAGGCATCAGCCATGGCTGGTCCGGGTTTTCAGGCAGTTTGAATGCCCCTGCTCTGGTCGCTTTGATCGAGCCGTCCGGCTCCTCCGAGATGCAGTGAACCCGTGCGACACATGGATCGCCGCAGCGTCGATACGTCGCCAACAGCGCTTCCTGCAACACATCGGCAAAGACGCCCTTGCGCTTGCCGATGAAGTCAATGTCCACCGGCGGCGCTTCCCGGCCAAGCAAACCGCGTAGCGCGTTGAAATACTGCCCGGCAAGGAAGCTTGTCGGAGTCACGTATGCAATGACGCCGCCCGGCCGAGTGTAGCGAACCGCCAAGTCAGTGAACACACCATAGAGGTTCGCATGGCCAAAGAGGCTGCGGCGAAACTTCTCCCGCAACTCCGGCGACAGCGTGATCCGTCCGTAAGGCGGGTTACCGACCACCAACTCAAAGCCTTCACCCACGGGCATCTGCTTGAGGCTGTCGCACACATGCACAACCGAATGCAGCCGTGTCCCTGCCTCGCTGCAGAGGTCTCCGAGCGTCACATCAAGGAACACTTTCGACATCCACGCCGCAAACGAGTCCCGCTCGAATCCGGTCAATCGGCGCTGAATGTTCTTGAGCGCGATCTTGGGGCAGCTCTCGCTATGGCTTTCCGCCATCCGTCGCGCCACCGGCGCCAGGAATGCGCCCCCGCCACAGGCTGGGTCGAGTACTCTCGCTGAACGCCAATCGACACCGGCTTCCGTTGCCATGTCCAACAGCCGATCGCACAATGCCGGCGGCGTGTAATAGGCTCCCAGCCGCGCCCGGAACTTGGCCGGCATCATCCCGGTGTACAGCACTCCAATCATGTAGCTGGCATCCAGGACATCCAGCCTGGCGGCAGCCCTTCCGATGCTCTCCGCCTGTTCTTCGGCCTCCGCTGTTACTGGAGCGACATCGATGTCGACAGGCAGTTTGCGCAACGACCAATCATGACCGGACACCGCCTGCAGTTCTTTCCAATACGCAGACACGACGCCAAATACGACCGCCCGCGCAACGTCCAGCCTGTCTTCATCCTTGACCGAGGACGCCAGCTTTCTGGCATTCGATGATCCGTCTTCTACAATCGCGCGGGCCAATGTTTCCGGGATCTCCCGTGCGTCTTCAATCAGGTTCATCGATGTCGTAGCCACGATGCCTCGATCATTGTCAGGTGTCCCAACCAAGCCAGAAAAACCGACGTGTGTCGGAAAGGGATGACGACTCGCCGCACCAGCGGTCCCCATGATTGACAGATTCGCGATGTTTGGCTGCCGCTGGATCCTCCGATCATTCCAGACCCACTCGGCTACGGTCTGCATCAATATGCTACCGAAGCCGCCTGACCTCATCCTGGGCAAAACGCATTGGAGTAACGGGTGCGGACCCGGCCCCCGGCGGGTTACGGGACTTTCACCCGCGGACTGCTTATACTCCTCAGCCATGGTACGAACACGCTACCTCTACGGTGTCGCTCTGGTGGCGGCCGTCGGCGGATTCATCTTCGGATACGACCTTTCCATCATCGCCGGCGCCAGCCTCTTCCTGAAGGAAGAGTTCGCCCTGAGCCCTTTCTGGTTGGGTTTCGCCGTCAGCAGCGCCGTCATCGGGTGCATCATCGGGCCGCTGTTCGGAGGCGGTCTCACCGATCGCTGGGGTCGAAAAAAGGCCCTCTTCTTTTGCGCCATCCTGTTCGGGGTCTCAGCCATCGGGACGGCGTTGCCCCGGACCATGACGGAGTTCTATATCTTCCGGATCGTGGGCGGCATCGGGGTGGGTCTGGCCTCCATCATCTCGCCCATGTACATCGCCGAGGTGGCCCCGGCCCGCATGCGGGGGCGGCTGGTTCTGGTCAACCAGGTGGCCATCGTGGTCGGTTCGCTGTCCTCCATCATCGTCTCCTACTATCTCTCCCTGATCGGGTCCTGGCGATGGATGTTCGCTTCCGAGCTCGTCCCCATCGTGATTCTGCTGATCGGCCTGGCCTTCGTCCCCGAGAGCCCCAGATGGTTCGCCCAGGTGAATCGGAGAGCGGAGGCTCGAGCGGTGCTGACCCGGATCGGGGGAAGCGCATACGCTGCGGCGGAACTGGAGGAGATCGCCCGGTCGCTGAAGGAGAAGCTGGGGAGCTTTCGCGATCTGGTCAAGCCGGGCATGAGGACGGCCCTCTTCATTGCCTTGACCCTGGCCGTCCTGCAACAGTTGAGCGGGACCAGCCCCCTGCTGTTTCACACTCCGCTCATCTTCCAGCGGGCGGGCTTCGAGAACATCTCCGACGCCATCCTGCAGTCCATCATCGTCAATGTCTGGAACCTGACCTGGACCTGCATCGGACTTTGGGCCGTCGATCGTTACGGCAGGCGCCCGCTGATGATGGCCGGAACCTCCGCCATGGCGGTGGGCTTCCTGCTCATGGGCATCTTCTTCTACTTCGATCTGGCCGGTATCTTCCTTCTGCTCACCATGTTCCTGGTGGTGGGAGGCTACGTCATCAGCCTGGCTCCTCTGGCCTGGTTGATCATGTCCGAGATCTTTCCCACGCACCTGCGGGCCAAGGCCATGCGGGTGGCGGCGCTGGGACTCTGGGTGTCGGCCTATCTGGGCGCCCAGGTGTTGCCCCCCATGATGTCCTACTTCAAAGAGGACCTGGGGACCGAGGCGTACGCGTTCTGGATCTTCATGGGGGTCTGTATCTTCGCCGTCTTTTTCGGATGGAAGATGGTCCCCGAGACCAAGGGCCGGTCCCTGGAAGAGATCGGCCGATCGTGGACCCGGAACCTCAAATAGGCTCGCAACGAGCCCGATCCAAACCTTTCGGGAGTCGTGGACATGTTCCTCAACCAGGCGCGGGCCAGAACCTTCATGCGGGAGTGCGGTCTCGATGCTCTGGTCGCCGCCTCCCATCTGAACATCACCTATTTCACCGGTTATTTCTGCTGGCTGGACCCCACCATTCGGGGCTACATGCTGCAGCCGGGAGCCCCGGCCAGCCTGGCGCTCCCCGGTTACGCGGTCTTCCCCCTGGAGGGAGAGCCGGCGCTGGTGCTCAATCCCCTCTTCGCCGTCAACGCCGCGGACCTCCGGGTCAGCGACCTCCATGTCTTCGGCGCCTCGGGTGTGGACGAGACCCTCACCTCCGACGAGCTGCCCGGCAACTACCGCCGGATCCACGACCTGTTGCTGCAACCGCCTCGGTCGTCCAGCTCTCTGGAGGCCCTGGTGCGCATCCTGGAAGCCAGGGGCCTGACCGGGGGACGGCTCGGCGTGGAGTTGGAAGAGGTGACGGCGGACCGGAAGGAAGAGCTGGCCCAGGCACTACCCCGAGCCGCCCTGCTCGACGCGTCGAACCTGATCCGACTGGTCCGGATGGTCAAGAACGATTACGAAATCGACCTGCTGACCCGATCGGCAGCCATCAACGAGCAGGCGGGGATGCAGGTCCTTTCGGAAGCGCGGCCGGGAACGACCCTGGGAGAAATGAATGACCGTTATCGGGTCCTGGCGGCCCGGGAGGGGGCCGACTTCGATCACTTCTGTATCGGCCTGGGCGGGCTCGGTATGGCGACCGAACCGGACTACGCCCTGGGCGAAGACGACGTCATGATGGTGGACTTCGGTTGCATCTACCGGCGTTGCTTCTCGGACACCGGGACCACGCTGGCCCTGAAGGAGTTGTCCGACCCTCTGATGCGGCGGTTCGAAGCGGTTCGGGACAGCGTTGCGGCAGGGGTGGACCAGATGCGGCCGGGCGTTCGCTGCTCAGCCGTCCGGGGTGCCATGTGGCAGGTGCTGGAAGAGTTGGGACTGACCGCTTCCTACCCCCATGGCCACGGGGTCGGTATTGACGTCCGGGACTATCCCACCGTCGTGGCCGACAATGGATTGCGGGTGAGCGACGACTGCATCGACGTCGCCTCGGACATGCCCTTGGAAGAGAACATGGTCCTGAACCTGGAGGCCTCCATGTTCCTTCCGGGCGTCGGTTCGCTACAGATGGAGCGTTCCCTGGTGGTCACCGCAGACGGATGCCGCGATCTTGTGCCCCAGGATCGATCGCGGCCGTTCATACCCCGTTGAGGGTCCGTGTCCAGTCAATGGCAACAAAAGGGTGGCTGAACCCCTCGATCCCCAAACGGCCGGGGAAATCCGAAAGCGAAGCCGAAACTTCTTCGAAGCCGAGCTGGATCGTTACCAGGACGTATCCCCGCCATCCATTCAGGATGACGATCGCACCCGGCGACTGCTCGAATCGTTGCCGGTGTCGCCCGAGTCCAAGCTGATCGACATCGGATGCGGTACCGGAATCGTCGCATCGCACCTGAAGAGACTCTTCCCGCAAGCTCGGGTGTGCGGACTCGACATCTCGCCCAAGGTCATCGCCAGAGCCCAGGAATTGTGCCGGACCGGGAACATCGATTTCGTCGTGGCGACGGAGTCGGAACTCCCGTTTCCCGACTCCGTGTTCGAGTCCGCCGTCTGCCGATTCTCGCTCCACCACTATCCCGACGTGGCTGCCCATTTTCGTGAGGTTCGCAGGGTTCTCAAAGCGGGTGGGATCTACCTGATCGTCGAGGTTCTTCCCCAAGCCGGCCGGTTTCAAACGATGCTGAACGACGTGTTCACCGCCGCGGAGCGGGAATCGGCCGGCCACGTCGCCTATTACTCACTTGAGGACTACATGGATCTGCTTGCGCCGGCCAAGCTGAAGTTGCGGTCGGTCCGGCCCTTTCCGCTCCAATTGAAGATTGGGAAGTATCTGACCCATTGCCAGGAGCTCCGGAAGACGCCAGCGTCTTTTCAGAATCGGATCTCGTTTGAGGAAGGGGAAGACTGGTTCTCAGTCCGATTGCCTGCGGCCGGACTGTTTGCCGAAGCCAAGTGAGAAACTGCCACGGCTGAAAGTCAGCAACGAACGCCGGGCGGGACCGCCGGCTCGGAGCTCGTCACTGGTCGATCCGGTACAGCGGCTCCAATCCCGCGGCGAGCCGGTCCAGGTTTTCGGTGGCACAGGCCGCGCGCTTGCGCGAGGTGCCGTCGGTGACGCCCGCGATGTGGGGCGTGGTCACCGCATTCGGCAACCGGAAGATGGCCGAGGACAGATCGGGCGGCTCCTGGCTGTAGACGTCGATTCCGGCGCCCCCGATCCAGCCTTCCACGAGGGCCTGCTCCAGAGCCGCCTCGTCCACCAGCTCTCCACGGGAGACGTTGACCAGGAACGCAGAGGACTTCATTAACTTCAGCCGGCGTTCGTCGATGATGTGACGGGTCTCCTGGTTAAGATGCAGATGCAGGGAGACGACGTCCGATTGGGCGATGACGTCGTCCATGTCGGAGGGCTTCCCGGCGAACTCCAGTCCCAGCTCGCTCATCTCATCGGCCCCGATGTCCCGGATGTCGATGGCGAGAGTCTTCATCCCGAAGCCCGGGGCGCGTTTCGCCAGTTCGATGCCGCTGGCCCCCAGACCGAGAATGCCCAGCTTCCAACCCTCCATCTCGGCGCCCATCGGCCGGTAGAGTTTGCCGCTATCCAGAACTTCCTTCGATTCCTGGTACCTGCGGGCCAGCATCAGAATGAACATCATGGCGCAGTCGGCCAAGGCCACGGCGCTGAAGGCTCCCGGGCAATTGGAAACCGGCATTCTCTTCGCCTTCCAGTATTCGAGGTCGAAGTGGTCGAACCCGGTCCCCAGGATCTGCCAATGCTGGACCTTGCCTGCCGCGGCCAGATCGACCATCTCCCGGGTTCCCACCGATCCGCCGTGATCGATGACGGCGTCGATGCCTTCGAACTGCGGGGCCAGGGGCTGGTCGTAGTCGGCGATGCGCAAGTCGTGATTCTTTGTCACGGCGGCAACCACGTCGGACCCCCAGCGCTCGAACAAACCAGGTAGGGGAAGAAACAGCACCTTCAGTCTTTGGCTCATCCGCGCATCATAGCATGAGGCGTCGGCCGTTTCGGTTGACGCTTCAGAGATCCAGCGAGTATGGTTTTCCATATGAAAACGACCCTCAACATCGACGATACGGTGATGCAGCGGCTACGGGAAGAAGCGGCCCGGCGCGGAACCACCATGTCCGCTCTCGTTGAGGCGGGACTCCGGCGTGTCCTCGCCGGGAGTAAGCGAATCGACGATGGACGGGAACCCATGCCGCCGTTGCCGACCTGGAAAAGCGGGGGGCTCCGGGTCGATGTCGCCGACCGCGAGGCGCTCTACCGCACGATGGACGAGGCGTGAGTGCTGGCCTTTGACACCAACGTTCTCGTTTACGCGGTCGACGAGGATTCCCCGTTTCATGATCGCTGCCGCCGAAAGATCCTACAGGCTCGCGACGATCCGTCGCCCGCTTTTCTCACTTGGAACGTCTGTTACGAGTTCCTGCGGGTGACCACGCACCCGCGAGTCTCGAGATTCCCTTGGACGGCGGGGGAGTCATGGGGTTTTCTACGGGCGTTGCTGGAGTCGCCCGGTTTCGATCTGCTCCTGGCAACCGATCGTCACGCCACGGTATTGGCGGGGACCCTGAAGGAGTTTCCGGATCTCGGCGGCAACCTCTTTCACGATCTCCATACTGCCGTGTTGATGAGGGAACATGGCGTCAGCCGGATCTGCACCCGTGATGCCGATTTCAATCGTTTCCCGTTCTTGACCGTCGTTGATCCGCTTGGATAGGCACA
Source organism: uncultured Acidobacteriota bacterium (assembly GCA_951812665.1). Taxonomy (GTDB): domain Bacteria; phylum Acidobacteriota; class UBA6911; order RPQK01; family JAJDTT01; genus JAJDTT01. The sequence continues at coordinate 25,624 of CATOST010000004.1, read as the reverse complement.
TGGATTCCCGATGACGAAGACACCAGGCAAGGACGTGCAAAACCCACTCGAGCCAAGGCAGGCCGCGGTGGGGCTCTGGTTTTCCCTCCGAGGATGGTGTGGGCTCGCCGCTGCTCTTTGCCTTCAAGCGAACCTGGCTCCCCTGGCCGGATCGGACTCCGGCACGGTCCTTTTCCGCGACCAGGCTCAGGCGGCGGGGATCGATTTCGTCCACTTCAACGGGATGTCGGGGGAGAAATACTATTGCGAGATGGTGGGGGCCGGCGGCGCCCTGTTCGATTACGACAACGACGGAGACCTGGACCTCTATATCGTCCAGGGCAACATGCTGGGGCCGGGGAAGGCCCTGAAGGACGCTCTCTTTCCACCGCGGGTCCCGCTGACCCCGGGAGACCGCTTATTTCGAAATGACCTGGAGATTCTTGCGGACGGGAGCCGGAAACTGCGCTTCACCGACGTCACAAAAGCCAGCGGGATCGAGGCCACCGGATACGGCATGGGAGTGGCGGCTGCCGATGTCGACAACGACGGCTGGATCGACCTCTACGTGGCCAACTTCGGGAGGAATCAGCTGTACCGCAACAACGGGGACGGCAGTTTCCGCGAGGCCGAGCTGCCGAAAGAGGCCGCGACGCGCTGGAGCGTCAGCGCGGCGTTCCTGGACTACGACCGCGACGGTTGGCTCGATCTCTTCGTCGGCAACTATGTCAACTTCAGCTTCTCTCACACCAAGGACTGTTTCGGTTCGACGGGGCGTGTCGATTATTGCGGTCCCCTCAGTTACGAGCCGGTCCCGGACCAGTTGTTTCGGAACCGGGGAGACGGGACCTTCGAGGACGCATCGGGCGCGTCCCAGATCGCCCGCCAATACAATGGTTCCCTGGGAGTGGTCACGGCCGACTTCAATCTGGACGGCTGGATCGACCTCTATGTGGCCAATGACCAGCGGCCCAATCATCTCTGGATGAACCAAAAGGATGGAACCTTCAGCAACGAAGCGTTGCTGGCCGGCTGCGCCTTCAACAAGGACGGGAAGGCGGAGTCGAGCATGGGCGTGGACGCGGCGGACATCGACAACGACGGCGACGAAGATCTGTTCATGACGCATCTCCGGAACGAGACCAACACCCTCTACCGGAACGACGGCAGCGGCTGGTTCGAGGACCAGTCCTCGGGTACCCGGCTCGCGCCTCCCAGCGTCCCCTTCACCGGCTTCGGAACGGGCTTCCTGGACTACGACAACGACGGCTGGCTGGACGTCCTGGCGCTGAACGGTCATGTCTCCAACCTCGAATCCCTGGCCAAGGACAACGATCCCTACCCGCTTCATCAGCCCAATCAACTCTTTCGCAACGTGGACGGTGACCAGTTCGAGGACGTGACGAGCGGGGCCGGCCCGGTCTTCGAGCTCTCGGAAGTGAGCCGGGGCGGGGCCTTCGGGGACGTGGACAACGACGGCGATACGGATGTCCTGGTGGTCAACAACAACGGGCCGGCGCGGCTGTTGATCAACCAGATGGGCCAGCGGCGCCATTGGCTGGGGCTGCGGTTGATGGACCGGCGGCTCAACAGGGACCTGCTGGGCACTCGAGTGGCGGTGTTCCTCCCCGCAGGACGGACACTGTGGCGCCGCGTCCGGACCGACGGGAGCTACGCCTCTTCCAACGATCCCAGGCTGCTCTTCGGACTCGGGGACGAGACGCGGGTCCTGAAGGTTCGCGCCGAATGGACGGACGGAACACAGGAGGAATGGGGCGGCCTCCCCGTCGATCAATATTCGGTTCTCTATCGGGGTAGCGGGACGGCGGTGACGAAACCATGAACCGGGGAAGGAAGCAACCCCGAGCCCAGGGAGACCGGTGGACTTCCTTTACCGGCACGGGTCTTCTGATTCTGAGCCTTTTCTTTTTGCTGAGAGCCGTGACCGCCGGACCCGACATCTTTACCGACCAGGCTCAGGCCGTCGGGATCGATTTCGTCCACTTCAACGGGATGTCGGGGGAGAAGTACTTCTGTGAGGTGGTGGGATCGGGCGGCGCCCTGTTCGATTACGACAACGATGGAGACCTGGACCTCTATATCGTCCAGGGCAACATGCTGGGGCCGGGGAAGGCCCTCAAGGACGCCCTCTTTCCGCCGCGGGTCCCGTTGCCGCCGAGAGACCGCTTGTATCGAAACGACCTGGAGGTCCGGGCGGACGGGAGCCGTGTCCTGCGTTTCACCGACGTCACCAAGGAGAGCGGAGTCGAGGCCACCGGGTACGGCATGGGAGCGGCGGCGGCCGACGTCGACAACGATGGCTGGATCGATCTCTACGTGACCAACTTCGGGCGGAACCAGCTGTTTCGCAACAACGGGAACGGCAGCTTCAGCGAGGCCGCGCTGCCGGAAGAGGCCGCGCCCCGCTGGAGCGTCAGCGCGGCGTTCCTGGACTACGACCGCGACGGTTGGCTCGATCTCTTCGTCGGCAACTACGTCAACTTCAGTTTTTCCTACACCAAGGACTGTTTTGGCATAACGGGGCGTGTCGACTATTGCGGTCCGCTCAGTTATGAGCCGGTCCCGGACCAGTTGTTTCGCAACCGGGGAGACGGGACCTTCGAGGACGTGTCGGCCCCCTCCCAGATCGCCCGCCAGTACAATGGCTCCCTGGGGGTGGTCACGGCCGACTTCAACCAGGACGGCTGGATCGACCTCTACGTGGCCAACGACCAGCGGCCCAATCATCTCTGGATGAATCAGAAAGACGGGACCTTCAGCAACGAAGCGTTGCTGGCCGGCTGCGCCTTCAACAAGGACGGGAAGGCGGAATCGAGCATGGGCGTGGATGCAGCGGACTTCGACAACGATGGCGACGAAGATCTTTTCATGACGCATCTCCTGAACGAGACCAACACCCTCTACCGGAACGACGGCAGCGGCTGGTTCGAGGACGAGTCCTCCGGGACCCGTCTCGCGCCCCCCAGTGTCCCCTACACCGGATTCGGGACGGCCTTCCTGGATTACGACAATGACGGCTGGCTGGATGTCCTGGCCGTGAACGGCCATGTGGACACCCTTGACGCCCTGGCCAAGAAGAACGACCCCTACCCACTTCATCAGCCCAATCAACTCTTCCGCAACGCGGGCGGGAGGCGGTTCGAGGACGTGACGAGCGGGGCCGGCCCGGTGTTCGAACTCTCGGAAGTTGGCCGGGGCGGGGCCTTCGGGGACGTGGACAACGACGGCGACACGGATGTCCTGGTGTTCAACAACAACGGCCGGGCGCGGCTGTTGATCAACCAGATGGGGCAGCAGCGCCATTGGCTGGGACTGCGGTTGATGGACCGGCGGCTCAAGAGGGACCTGTTGGGAACTCGCGTAGCGGTGTTCCTCCCCGCAGGACGGACCCTGTGGCGCCGTGCCCGGACCGACGGGAGCTACGCGTCCGCCAACGATCCCAGGCTGCTCTTCGGACTTGGGGACGAGACGCGGGTCCTGAAGGTTCGCGCCGAATGGACGGACGGAACACAGGAGGAGTGGCGCGGCCTGCCCGTCGACCGATATACGGTTCTCTATCGGGGTAGCGGAAAATCGGTGACGGACCAATGAGCTGGCAGACGCGAGGACTGAAGTTCGTGGAAGGACGGCGAGGGAAGAGCGCGAGTGCGGTTTTGATGGTTCTGGGCCTGAGCTTCGCGGTTTCCTTCGCGGCCCCGGCCGCGGTGGAAGAACTTCCCCCCGTGCCGGATCTGGCCCCATGGAAAGATGAATTCGACGCCACGGCGTGGGCACAGATCGAGGTGGCCGCCAACCGGCTGGGCTCGGAGCCCAAGTCTGCGGAGGCCAACGGAAAACTGGGCATGATTCTCCACGCCAATGAGCGCTACAAGCTGGCGGAGCCGCTCTATCTCAGGTCTCACTTGCTGGTCCCCGACCACTATCCCTGGGCCTACTACCTGGGAGTCGTCCGGGTCCCGCTGGGAAAGCTGGAGGGAGCGGCGGCCGCATTTCGCCGGGCCGCGGCGCTCAAACTGGATGACCTTCCGGTTCGCTTGGCGCTGGCGGACGTCCTCCGGCAACTGGGACAGACGGATGAGAGCCGGGAGGCGTACCAACGGATTATCCGGGACCATCCCGGCTCGGCAATGGCCCACTATGGTCTGGGGCGCGTCCACGCCGACACGGGCGATCTGCCGGGAGCGATCGAGCATTTCCGGAAGGCGTGCGAGTTGTACCCTGAATTCGGGGCCAGCCACTATGCTCTCGGTTTGGCCTATCGGAACCTGGGCGACGGAGCCAAGATGCGGGAGCATCTCGTCCAGTTCCGGCAAAGCTCGACCAAGGAGCCTCCCCGTCAGGATCCGTTGCTGGACGCGATCCAGTCACTCGCCTCCGGAGCCGCCTGGTATCTGGAAGAGGGGATCGCCCTTCGCGACCAAGGCGATTTCCGGGCCGCGGAAACCGCTTTTCTGAAGGCCCTGGAGATCGACCCGGATCACTCGGTGGCCCACGGGAACCTCTCCTCCCTGTACGTCGTGTTGCGTGACCCGGTGAAGGTGGAGGAACACTACCGCAAGGCGGTGGCCATCGACCCGGGCATGTACAAGACCCACTACAACTTCGGCATGTTCCTGGGCATGACCGGCCGCATGGACGAGGCTGAAGAAGCGCTGAGAAAGGCCCTGGAGATCAACCCCTATCACTCCCTGAGTCACAACAACCTGGGGTATCTGCTGGCGCAGAAGGGTCAGGCCGAAGACGCGGTGCGGCATTTCCGCCTGGCCATCCAGTACGAGCCCAATTTCCATCTTCCGCATTTCAACCTGGCCCGCCTGCTCATGACCCAAGGCAAGCCCGCCGAAGCGGTGCAACACCTGGAGAAGACGCTGGAACCCGAGGACGAGGGCACACCCGTGTACCTGCACACCTTGGCCCTGGCCCGGATCCAGTTGAAACAGTTCCGGGAGGCCAAGGAGGCCGCGCTGAAGGCGAAGCAGATGGCCGCCGCGTCCAACCAGCATTCCCTGCTGCGGCAGATCGAGGAACTCCTGAACCGGCTGGAAGGGATGGGCGCTCTTGGCACGGAATAGTTTCCCACCGGTTTTCGTTCTGGCATTGGCCGGAGTCCTGGCCGGGGGATTGCTGGAAGCAGGGAATGATCCGGCATTCCGGGAAGCGGCCCGCGAAGTTGGCTTGGACTTCCAGCATTTCATCGGCGCCACCGGGGAGTACCATCTGCCCGAGATCATGGGCTCCGGGGTAGGCCTGCTGGACTACGACGGGGACGGTGACCTGGACGTCTACCTGATCCAGGGAGCGCTGCTGGACCCGGCCAAAGCCCGCTCTCAATCTCTGTTTCCGTTTCCCGGACGCTGGCCGCCGCGCAACCGCCTTTTCCGCAATCAGTTGAAGGAGACGGGCCGGCTCGGCTTCACCGATGCCACCGGCGCCGCCGGTGTGGGACACGAAGGGTACGGCATGGGGCTGGCCGTCGGCGACTACGACGGGGACGGCGACCTGGACTTCTACTTGACCAATTTCGGACCCAACGTGTTGTATCGGAACCGCGGCGACGGGACCTTCCAGGACGTGACCCGGGACGCCGGCGTGGACGACCCCAGGTTCAGCACCAGCGCCTCTTTTCTGGACTACGACGGGGACGGCCGTCTGGACCTCTACGTCGCCAACTACGTTTCTTTCACCGTCAGGGGGAACAAGGTGTGCGGCGAGAGCCGCCGGGACTACTGTTCACCCAGCGTCTACGAACCGGCGCCGGACCGGCTGTTTCGGAACCTGGGGGGCGGCAAATTCGAAGACGTCAGCGAGGAGGCCGGGCTGGGCGCCGCCTTCGGACCCGGATTGGGCGTCATTGCGGTGGACGCCAACCGGGACCGCAGGTTGGATATCTACGTTGCCAATGACGGGACACCCAATCAACTGTGGATCAACGGCGGTGAGAAAGGCTTTGAGGATTTCGGGCTGATGTCCGGCGTCGCGTACAATGCCGACGGCGTGGCGGAGGCGGGCATGGGCGTGACTGCCGCCGATTTTGACGGCGACGGCGACGAAGACCTCTTCGTCACCCACAACCAGCGAGAAACCAATACCCTCTACCTGAGCGATCTGGCCACCGGGTTCACCGACGCCACCTCCCGGTTCGCGCTGGCCCAAGCGAGTGTCCTCTACACCGGTTTCGGCACCCTCTGGTTCGACTACGATCACGACGGTTGGCTGGACCTGTTCGTGGCCAATGGGGCCGTCACCGTGGATGAGAACCAGCCCTCAGGTTCGCCCTATCCCTACGCCCAGAGGAACCAGCTCTTTCGCAACCACGGTGGGGGCGAGTACCGGGAAGTGGCCCCCTCGGCCGCCGGACCGGGACTGGATCTGGTCGAAGTGAGCCGCGGAGCGGCCTTCGGGGACCTGGACGACGATGGAGACGTGGATGTGGTGGTCTCCAACAACAACGGACCGGTGCGCCTGCTGCTCAACCAGGCGTCATCGATCCGGCGCTGGCTCGGCGTGCGCTTGGAAGGCGAGAAGAGCCCCTACACCGGCATCCTTCAGGCGGGAGTCGCCCTATTGCGACACGGGCTCCCACCCCTCCGGCACCGCTGCCGCACCGATGGCAGCTATCTCAGCGCCCATGACGGGAGGGTTCTTTTCGGTCTCGACGAAGCCACGCAGATGCAGGGCGTCGCCGTCGAATGGCCGGACGGCCGATGCGAGGTCTGGCCTGTCCGGGAGTCCGGGCGCTACGTGACGTTACGCCGTGGATCGGGACAGCCGTGCGGTTCCGAGTGACGGCTTGGTTCACAGGCGCAAGAGGTTCTAACGTCAACGAAGATCGGCAGTATACTGGGACGAAATGAGCGGTAGCCGGACGGTACGAATCATGAGGACAGCCTATCCGGCCGGGAGAGAGATTCTCGGACGGCGCTTCTCAGGCCGTTCGTGGGTGTGGTTGCCGGTGTTGGCCCTGGCTCCGGCCCTTTCCGGTTGGAGCCTGAATGCCGTCGCACAGAAGGAGGACTCCCGGGAAGCGGCGCAAGTGTTGCCGATTCCGGATACGGTGCTTGCGCCGGAATGGATGGAGATCCGCAAGGAATTGCAGGTCGAAAGCAAGGACACCTTCGGCGTGTTTCACGAGTTTCGGTTCTCGGACCGCGTCGAAGAGAGCGGAATCGAGTTCGTTCACCGGATCGTGGATGATTCGGGGAAGTACTGGAAACCGGTGCACTACGACCACGGGAACGGAATCGCCGCCGCGGACGTGGACGGCGACGGGCTCGAGGACATCTATTTCCTCAACCAGATCGGAGCCAATCAACTCTGGAAAAACCTGGGACACGGCCGGTTCCGGAACATGACCGAAGTGGCAGGCGTCGGTTTGGCTGACAGGATCAGCGTGGCGGCCGCCTTTGCCGACGTCGACAACGACGGGGACGCCGACCTCTTCGTCACCACCGTGCGTCAGGGAAACATCCTGTTCGAAAACCGGGGGAAGGGCGAGTTCAAGGACGTGACCAGTGAATCGAGCCTCGTCTACTCGGGGCACTCATCCGGAAGCGTGTTCTTCGATTTCGATCGAGACGGCCTCCTGGACCTGTTCGTGACCAATGTGGGGGTTTACACTACCGAGCAGGTCGGCCGGGGAGGTTACTACGTCGGGGTGGAAGATGCTTTCGGGGGGCACCTGAGGCCGGAGCGTACGGAGAAAAGCCTACTCTACAGGAACCTGGGCGATCGCCGGTTCGAAGAGATATCCGCGAAAGTGGGACTCGTCGATGAAGGTTGGAGCGGCGACGCAAATCCCATCGACGTCAACCGGGACGGTTGGCCCGACCTCTACGTCCTGAACATGCAGGGCAACGACGAGTACTACGAAAACGTGGAGGGCCGGAAGTTCGTCAAGAAGAGCCGGGAGTTGTTTCCCAAGACCCCTTGGGGCTCGATGGGCATCCAGGTTTTCGATTTCGACAACGACGGGCGCATGGATATCTTTCTCACCGATATGCATTCGGACATGAGCGAAGGCATCCCTCCCCTCTTCGAGAAGCTCAAGTCAAACATGCAATGGACTCCCTCGCGCCTGGACGTTCCGCGCGAGCAGAGCATCTACGGGAATGCGTTCTATCTCAACCAGGGGCAGGGCCGATTCCGGGAAATCTCCGACCAGGTCGGCGCCGAGAACTACTGGCCCTGGGGCCTCAGCGCGGGAGATCTGAACGCCGACGGCTACATCGACGCCTTCATCGCGTCGAGCATGAACTATCCGTTTCGTTACGGGGTCAATTCCGTCCTGCTCAATGATGGGGGAAAGACCTTTCGGGACAGCGAATTCATTCTGGGTGTGGAACCCAGGCGCGGGAACCGGACCGCTGGACCCTGGTTCGAACTGGATTGTGACGGCAAGGACAAAACGCATTCCCGTTGTGGGCAACGAAGCGGGCGATTCGTGGTCTGGGCCGCCTTGGGGACCCGTTCATCGGTGATTTTCGACTTGGATGGAGACGGCGACCAGGACGTCGTCACCAACGAGTTCAACTCCGAACCGATGGTGCTGGTCAGCGATCTGGCCGAGAGAATGCCGATCAACTATCTGAAGGTGAAGCTGCAGGGTGAGCGAAGCAACCGGGACGGTCTTGGCGCACGGGTGACGATGCAGGCTGGAGCCCAAAGTTATACTCGGGTCAACGACGGCAAATCGGGCTACCTCTCGCAGAGCCGGCTGGCCCTGTACTTCGGACTGGGCAACGCGAGTCTCGTGGACCGGATCGAGGTGATCTGGCCTTCCGGGGAACGGCAAGTCGTCTCGGGACCCATCCAGGCCAACCAGCAATTGGAAGTCAAGGAACCGGGCGGGCGTGACTCCGGTTCGGAATGAGGTGAAACTATGAGCAGAAGAATGGTGCGGCAGTGGATGGGAATTCTGGGGGCAATTGCGACCGTTGCTGCCGGGCTCGGCTGCGGCGGTCAAACCCAAGAGGCGCCGGTGGCCGAGGAGCCGGCAGCCGAGGCGACCGCGGCTCCCAGCCTGGTGACACAGGCGGAGCACGAAGCCACCAAGGGCAAGACGACGGTGCAGCTCAGCGACGATTTCAACCAGGCTTACGGTCCGCCGGACCAGTTCGACCTGAAACGTTGGACCCGCCTGGAAACGGCCCGGGCGCGGATCCGGGATGGACACTGGTTGCTGGAAATCGAGCGGGCTCCCCCGCCCGGTCCCGGCGAAGCGGTCCTGGGCGGTTTCGGCACCACCGGGAAGTATTTCAATCCCGGACTGGCCGGGACCAACGGCGCGGAGGTGACCGTCGGCGTGTTCAGCCACGAGGACTACCCGGAGGAAATGAACGAGAAGGGACAACTGGTCCAGGCGTGGAGCATCACGCTGGGCAGTTGGCACGGGTTCGTGGGTGGCCAGGAGGACGAGGACCGGGGGATTCAACTCCATTTCGACCTGTTGCGAGACGACGGGCTCTTCGTCTACCTGGTGCGCGGTCTGCGGCCCGATGACTTCGACAAGTATCCCAGGGACGCCTTCGGGACCGAAGAGGGCAAGAACATGACTCCCCAGGAACTCAGGGTCTCCCATGAGGCGGCCATCGCAACGGGTGGTCCCTACGTGACCGTCCCCTGCCTGGCGCTCGCCACCCGGGTTTATCGGGACCCGGCGGAGATCGCCGACCTGCTGGAGCGCCCTCGGCGCTGGGGTGTCTACCTGACCGACGATGCCAACACCGTCTACTGGACCCTGGACGACCAGGTGATGGACGCCTTGGACATCACCGGTTATTTCAGTTCCTCACCCAAGTCGGTGGAGGACGGCGCCCTCGTCACCATCATGGGAGTCGCCACGAACCAGCTCAACGTCTGGAAGATGGACGGCCTGGAGTTTCGAGCGTCTCCCTGATGTCCGGCCGGTTCCAGTCACGGGCCGCTTTCGGATCTACCGGGGACGAAAGCGCATACAAAGGCCTCAAGGCTCCAGACCACCGCTGCAAATTGGTTTCTAATTCTCAAGATCTTGTGCAAATGGCCGAAGAATTATCGGTAGGGGCGCCCCTTGTGGGCGCCCTCTTCGGTCCGATCGTCTGCCGGGCCAGAACCAGCTCGGCAAAGGATTCCAATTCGGTGAAACGAAATTCAGCTCTCTCGCCATCAGATGGTCCGGGACCGTTTCCGGATTTCAGAAGACGCGCAAATTGTTTCATCGTCACGAATCTTTTCCTGCTGTCGACTCTGAACTTGAGCCTCCTTCCGGCACAAGATTGGCCCGAATTTCGCGGGCCCACTGCCCAAGGTCACTCGGATGCGGTCGATCTGCCTCTGACCTGGAGCGAGACCGAGAACATCGTCTGGAAAGTCCCCATTCCCGGACAGGGATGGTCCTCGCCCGTCATGCGTGACGGCAAGATCTGGCTGACCACCGGGATTGCCGTGAACGATTCATCGGGGGAGCGCCACTCGCTTCGCGCCCTGGGGCTCGACTTCGCTTCGGGCCGGCTCCTCCACGACGTCGAGGTCATCGCGCTGGAAGGGCCCCCCTCGCTGCACACGAAGAACTCATCGGCCTCTCCCACGCCCATCCTGGAAGCGGACCGGGTCTACGCCCATTTCGGCGACTTCGGCACGGCGGCCCTCGACGCCCGGGGCAATATTCTCTGGAAGAGCCGGAACCTGCGTTACGTGGAGCAGTACGGACCCGGGTCGACACCTGCGCTCGCGGATGACCTGCTCCTCATCAGTTGCGACGGCACCGACACGCAGTTCGTGGCAGCCTTGGACAAGAACGACGGCACCGTGCGTTGGAAGACCTTGCGCGAGGACGGCGACATGGCCTATTCGACGCCTCTGGTCATCGACGCCGCCGGTGTGCGCCAGGTGATCAGCACCGGCGGCAACGTGGCCGTCTCCTACGAACTGAACACGGGCGAGAAGCTCTGGTGGATCCGTTACGTCGGCTTCTCCCAGGTTCCCCGGCCGCTCTACGTCCACGGTCTGGTCTACCTGGTCAATCCCGCGCTCGGCCAGCCCGTGCTGTATGCCGTCCGGCCCGATGGCCGTGGAGACGTCACCCAGTCGCACGTGGTCTGGACCTGGCAGCGTGGGGTTCCCGTCACGCCCTCTCCCCTGATCGTGGGAAGGGAGATCTATTTCGTCAGCGACGGAGGAATCCTCACCTGCCTGGACGCCAAGAAGGGAACCCTGCACTGGCGGGAACGGCTGGGAGGGAATTTCTCCGCTTCACCCGCCTACGCCGACGGCAAGATCTTCCTTCTCGACGAGGACGGGAAGACGACCGTCGTCAAGCCGGGGCGGAGTTTCGACAAGTTGGCCGAAAACCAATTGGAAGGACGGACCCTGGCGTCCATGGCCATCGCCGGGCGGTCTCTCCTGATTCGCAGCGACACCCACCTGTATCGCATCATGTTGATTTCGCTTGCCCATGGTTTGAACTCCTTACCTTTTCCATAGCCGGTCGAGTTCAGGCAACTCGACCAGAACGGTAGTTCGCGCGCCTTGGACTTGATATCAATGCAATCACGGTGTAGTTAAAAACGGGATCTGAAGAAATGGAGGCATGGCGATGGCGAGCATTACGATCCGCAAACTTGATGACGAGGTGAAGATACGGCTTCGCATGAGGGCAGCCGAAAACGGGCGTTCGATGGAGGAAGAAGCACGGACCATTCTGCGTGAGGCGGTTGATTTGAAGGCAATCCCGAAAAAAGGGCTGGGCACGGCTCTCCAGGAATTGTTCAGGCCCTTTGGCGGCGTGGAACTGGAGATTCCGCCGCGCGAACCGATGCGTGAGCCACCTGGATTCGATTGAGGGGGCGCCTGATGATTGTTCTGGACACCGATGTCGTCTCGGAGTTGATGCGTGACAATCCACGGCCCGCTGTTCTCACTTGGGTGAACGATCAGTTGGTGCGCAATCTGTTCGTGACCGCGGTGACCGAAGCGGAAATCCGCGCTGGCATCGCTTTCTTGCCCGAAGGCAAACGGCGCCGGGGTCTCGCCAATGCGGCCGAACGGGCCTTCAGCGAGTTGTTCTCTGGTCGCCTGCTGCCTTTCGACAGTGAGGCGGCTCGCTCCTATGCCGAAATCGCTGCGCAGCGACGCAAGGCGGGCCGACCGATTGCACAGGCCGATTGCCAAATCGCGGCCATCGCCCACTCTCGGGGCGCGGCGGTGGCGACAAGGAATATTCGGGATTTCGAGGGGACAGGGGTCGATGTCATCGCCCCCTGGGTGGGCAGGTGAATTCTTCCGCGAAGCAAGGGCGGATCAGAAGGATTCGAACCAAACGGAAATCACACCATCGCAAAAGGAGAACGGAAAAGTGAACAAGCTCACAAGACGAGGATTCGTAGGGGCCTCCCTGGCAGGGGCAGCACTTCCGACCCATGTCTGGACCCAGAGGAGCAATCCGGTTCCGGAGGACTTCCGTCCGGTCACGCTTCGGCCGGAGATCCGGAAGGTGGTCGACGCCTGCCGGCATGCGGCTCTGGAGGAGCTGAAGCCGACCCGGAGCCAACTGGAACGGGGTTTCGAGTTGCATTACAGCAGCTACGTAGCCGACCTCTGCGGGTGTCTCTATGTGGCGGATCCTCTCTTCATCTGGCAGGGAGACCGTCTGAAGGGTGAGCTGGAGAGCTACCGAAACAAGCTGGAGAGGGACGGTCTGGACCCGGAGGAAATCCAACAGCGGGTGCTCAACCGATGGCGGGACATGAAGGCTTTTGAATCTGCCTTCGACCCGCAGTGGCGGGACGACTACCGGAATCTGTATCGTCTGGCCGGTGTGGACTTGGCGGTGGAAGACGTGGGGCACTTCAGTGAACCCAGCTTCCGCGCCGGCCTCCAGCACACGGCACGGGCCGGGTTTGTCTACGACAAGATCAAGGCCGACGTGGTGCGCGTATCGGGAGTGGACGACCTGGATGCAGCCCGGCAAAACGCAAAGGTCGCCGTCCTCCTGCACCTCCATGGCGCCAACTGGTTCGCCATGACTCCCGATCCGCTTCAGACCCTGGACCTCTTCTTCGCCCTGGGAGTCCGGGCCTCTCAGTTGACGTATCACGAGAAGAACAGCTTGGCCTCATCGGACGATTTCGATGGCGACAGAGACTCGGGACTCAGCTTGCTTGGCAAGCGGGTGGTTCGCCGGATGAACGAATTGGGAATCATCATCAACCTGGCCCACTGCGGGCACCGCTCCGGGCTTGATGCCATCGAGGCCTCCAGCGAACCGGTCATCAATGCCCACACGGGCTGCCGGGCCATCTACGACAACTACAAGAACGAAGACGACGACTATCTTCGTACGCTGGCCCGGAACGGGGGTGTCGCGGGTATGTATGCCGGATACCTGTCGCCCGATCCGGACTCCGGTTTTTCCTTCAACGCCTGGTTTCCCCACCTGGAACACGCCATCAAGGTGGCCGGCATCGACCACGTGGGCATCCCCTCGGATTTGACCTTTATGCCCAGCTACCCACCCCGGCCCATGTCGTGGAGCAACTGGCCCTACTATACGGTGGGACTGGTTTGCCGCGGACTCGGTGATGCCGAAATCCGGAAGATCATCGGCGGGAACTTCCTGCGCCTCGCCAAACAGGTATTGGACAAGCAGCCCTGGGGTCCCTTCATCTCCCGAGGCGAGGGCTACAACTGGGTGGCCACATAGCCGCGGGCCTGGCCAAGGCGGCCCGGCTCAACAGGAAAAATGAAAAAGGTTTCAAGGCGTGGATTCGTAGGGGCCTCCCTGGCTGGAGCAGCACTTCCGACCCATGTCTGGACCCAGAGGAGCAATCCGGTTCCGGAGGACTTCCGTCCGGTCGCGCTCCGCCCGGAGATTCGGAAGGTGGTGGACGCCTGCCGGCATGCGGTTCTGGAAGAGCTGAAGCCCACCCGGAGCCAACTGGAACGGGGTTTCGAGCTGCATTACGGAAGCTACGTCGCCGACCTCAGCGGCTGTCTCTATGTGGCGGACCCTCTCTTCATCTGGATGGGAGACCGTCTGAAGCGTGAGCTGGAGAACTACCGAAACAAGTTGGAGCGGGAGGGCCTGGACCGGGAGGAGATCCAGCAGCGGGTGCTCAACCGGTGGCGGGACATCAAGGCCTTTGAATCAGCCTTTGATCCCCAATGGCGAGAGGATTACCGGAATCTGTATCGCCTGGCCGGCATGGACCTGGCGGTGGAAGATGTGGGGCACTTCCATGAACCCAGCTTTCGCGCCGGCCTCCAGCACACGGCACGGGCCGGTTTCGTCTACGACAAGATCAAGGCCGACGCCGTGCACGTATCAGGAGTGGACGACCTGGATGCAGCCCGGCAGGACGAAAAGGTCGCCGTCCTCCTGCACCTTCATGGCGCCAACTGGTTTGCCATGACTCCTGATCCGCTTCAAACTCTGGATCTCTTCTTTGCCCTGGGAGTCCGTGTCTCCCAATTGACGTCTCACGAGAAGAACAGCCTGGCCTCATCGGACGAGTTCGAAGGTGGGAGAGACGCAGGACTCAGCTTGCTCGGCAAGCGGGTGGTTCGCCGGATGAACGCGTTGGGAATGATCGTCAATCTGGCCCATTGCGGCCACCGCTCGGGGCTGGATGCCATCGAGGTCTCCAGTGAACCGGTCATGAATGCCCACACGGCCTGCCGGGCGGTCGACGACTACTACAAGAACGAAGACGACGACTATCTTCGCACTTTGGCTCGTAAGGGGGGTGTCGCGGGCATTATGGCCGCAGACTACTCGCACGATCCGGACACCAATTTTTCCTTCAATGCCTGGTTCCCCCACCTGGAACACGCCATCAAGGTGGCCGGCATCGACCACGTCGGCATCCCCTCGAACGTGACTTTTACGCCGGACGACCCGCCCCGGCCCATGTCCTGGAGCAACTGGCCGTACTTCACGGTGGGACTTGTTTGCCGCGAACTCGGCGATGACGAAATCCGGAAGATCATCGGCGGGAACTTCCTGCGGCTCGCCAAGCAGGTGCTGGACCAGCAGCCCTGGGGTCCCTTCATCTCCCGAGGTGAAGGCTACAACTGGGTTGCTAGCTAGTCACGAACTTGGCCTTGTCATTCGGCCAAAGGGAGTCCTGAGACACTGGCGCTTAGGATCGCCTGCGACTCCACACCCTCGACAGAAAGACCGGTTTTCGTCGGGGATGATATGGTTGAGGGACTCCCCATTTACATCAGGATCAAGTATTTCAGACGTTCACGTTCAGCAAAGGACGTACCAAGTCCCAATCCCTTGCGCCTTGGAACACCCCGGACGTCGAACCAACGCGGGTAGGTACGGGTAGGTAGGTAAAGACGTGACTGTCCCTTTCTCGCGCACGCTCGCGATATTGATCGGATTAAGGCTGCAATGCTATGTTTCGTGGCGGCCCCGAACCCTCTAGTCGCAGTAAACCCCCAGAATCCTGCGATTCGGTGCGCCCGCCGCCACAAGGGAAACTTGATGACGAATGAATCCTGGGTCTCCGTTGATGATCTGGCAAAACACCTCGGCGTAGTCAAGGACTCCGTCTATCGATGGACTGACCACAAGGGGTTGCCGGCTCACAAGATTGGAATACTGTGGAAGTTCAAGCTGTCGGAGGTAGATGACTGAGTGCCGGACGGCGGAGCTTCAGGCAATGAGCCAGGGAAAAAACGTAAAGGGCGGCATGGATGAACCTGGTGCATCAGGTAACCTCCTGTCTGCTAGGGCTCGGAAGCCGCTTCGAGACTGCCGTCGCTAGGAGGCTGTCCGAGAATAGCGCTGTCACCGACGCTCTCTAAAATCAGGGGAACAGATCGTCAGGAGAGTGTCGGATGGCCCCTCGATTCAAGCCCTATCGAAAGGACTCTTGCCAGAGTCAGTTGTTTGCGACGAACGTGTTCGACCTCTTGCCGGAGGATCACGAATGTTTCCTGTATCAGGAACTGTTCGCGCAACTGGACACGTCGGAAGTGGAGGCCCGGTACAGCCACCGGGGTCAGCGTGCCTACGCGCCGCGCCAGATCATCTCGATTCTGATCTACGCCTACAGTCACGGCGTGTTCAGCTCCCGGCAGATCGAGCAGCGCTGCCGGGAAGATCTCAGCTTCATGTACATCGCGGGGAGGAACTGCCCGAACTTCCGGGTGTTGAGCGATTTCCGGAAGGACCACGGGGAGTTCTTCCGGGCCTGCTTCAAGCAGACGGTGGAGTTGGCGATGGCCCTGGGGCTGGTGAGTTTGGGACACGTGAGCTTGGACGGCTCCAAGTTCAAGGCGAACAGCTCGAAGCACAAGGCGATGAGCTACGGACGGCTGAAGGAGAAGGAGCAGGAGTTGTGCGAGGAGATCGAAGCCCTGACCCGGCAGGCGGACGCTCAGGACGAGGAAGAGGATCGGGCCTACCAGGAGCGGACCGGGTATGAGCTGCCGGATGACCTGCGCGACAAGCAGCAGCGGTTGAAGAAGGTCCGGGAGATGAAGCAGAAGCTGGAAGCGCGGGAGGCGGAGCTTCGACCGGGACAGGAGATCGAGGACAAAAAGCAGATCAGCTTTGCGGACCCCGAGGCGCGGATCATGAAGGACAAAGGGGACTTCGAGTACGCGTACAACGCGCAGATCAGTGTGGACGGGAAGTCGCAGGTGATCGTGGGGCAGCACGTGAGCCAACAGGCGAACGATTCCCAGGAAGTGGCTCCGGCCTTGGATGAGGTGGAGGAGACGAGCGGTCGGTTGCCGGAGAAGCTGAGTCTGGACAACGGGTACTACTCGGGGAAGAACCTGCAGGAGGTGTCGGATCGTCAGGTGGAAGCGTACATCGCGACGGACCGGGGAGAGAAGCGGGGGAAGGGCGACCTCGACGCGAGCAAACGCCACCTGGTGAAGGCGGACTTTCGTTACGACGAGGAGCAGGACGGCTTTCATTGTCCCGGCGGGCAGATGCTGAGGTTGAAGACCGCCCGTCGCACGGGACATCGGGTGTATCAAGGGGACATCGAGGAGTGCCGGTCCTGTCCCTACTACCGTCGTTGCTGCCGGTCGAAGTCGGGGGCGGCGCGCACGATCACGAGCGATGGGAAGGAGCCGTTGCGACGGGCCATGAACGAGCGCATGTCGCAACCGGAAGGCCGAGCGATCTACGTACGACGCAAGACCATCGTGGAGCCGGTTTTCGGACAGATCAAGAACTCGGGATTTCGGGGATTCGGGGTGCGGGGCAGGGAGAAAGTGGCGGGGGAGTTCTCCTTGGTCTGCGTGGCGCACAACCTCAAAAAGATCATTTTTGCGGCACTGCGGGGAGAAGTGTGTCCGGAGTTCGGGAAACAGGCGGTTTGGGCGTAAAAAAGGGGCGATGAGAACGCATGAGGTCAAAAATCGCCCTCTATCGGACTTTTTCGAGTCGAAAATAGAGCAAAATCCAGAATTCAACGGCTTTGAAGGCCGGGATTCGATGGCCTTCCAAGCCAACGACCATCGCCCATGAGCGTTGTCATGGACGAACGTCGCTCAGTGCAGAGTTCTCGGACAGCCTCCTAGCGTTTGCCGTCCCAGTAATTCCGAGCGGAGAGCCATCGGTTCCGAGCTGCAGACGATGCCAAGCCACGGCACCGGACGAGGGCTAGCGCAATGAAAGCTACCGAAGCCAAGTTTCTAGACTTTCTCAAGAAGTCACCACAATTCGTCATTCCGATCTATCAGCGTACGTACTCATGGACCGAGCGTGAATGCCGCCAGCTTTGGGATGACATCGTTCGGACCGGCCGCAACGATGCCGTCTCGGCCCATTTTATCGGTTCCATCGTCTACATTGAGAAGGGCCTGTACCAAGTATCCAGTCAGTCACCTCTCCTCGTGATCGATGGCCAGCAGAGACTCACCACGGTCACATTGATTCTCGAAGCCTTAGCGCGCCAACTGGGGGATAGCGAGCCTGTTGACGGCTTCTCGGCCAAGAAATTGCGCAGTTACTACCTGCTGAATCTCTTGGAGGAGGGAGAGCGCGGATTCAAGCTGCTGCTCACACAGACCGACAAGGCGAGCCTGCTAGCCTTGGTTCAACAGAAGGCACAACCCACCGACCAATCCCTGCGCGTCACTGAGAACTTCGCCTTCTTCGAGGAGCAGGTGAAGAAACTTAGCGCCGACCTTCCAGCGCTTTGCTACGGCCTTGCGAAGCTGGTGGTGGTCGACATCGCGCTCAGTCGAGACCAGGATAATCCCCAGCTCATCTTCGAGAGCATGAATTCGACCGGACGTGCGCTGAGCCAAGCCGATCTGATCCGCAATTTCATCCTGATGGGGCTGGAGCCCGCTCACCAGGCTCGGCTGTACGAAGATCACTGGCGGCCGATGGAAGTGGGTTTTGGCCAGGAAGGGTACGGCTCACATTTCGACAGGTTCATGCGGCACTATTTGACGCTTAAGACGGGAACAATACCGAACGTTCGAGCGGTATACGAAGCGTTCAAGTCTCATGCGCGAACGCCGGACATAGACGCTGCGGGCGTGGATGCGCTAGTCGCGGATATTCACACCTTCGCGGGCTATTACTGCGCGATGGCATTGGGCAAAGAAATCGATAAGAAACTCGCTGAGGCCTTTCGGGACCTGAGAGAGCTGAAAGTGGACGTCGCCTATCCGTTCTTGCTTGAGCTTTACGATGATTTTGCCAACGGAAGACTCGAGAGCATTGACTTTGAGGCTGCAGTTCGGTTGGTCGAGGCGTACGTATTCCGCCGTGCGGTGTGTGCAATTCCTACAAACTCGCTGAACAAGACTTTCGCCACTTTCGGGCGTGCGCTGCGGAAAGACCGGTACCTTGAGAGCGTCCAGGCTCACCTGCTGACGCTCCCGTCCTATCGCCGGTTCCCGAGCGACGAGGAGTTCAAGCGCGAGTTGGTCGTGCGTGATCTCTACAACTTTCCTCGTCGAAGCTACTGGTTGCGTCGACTCGAAAACCATGGTCGCAAGGAGCGTGTTCCAGTCGACGAATACACTATCGAGCATATTCTTCCGCAGAACGAGAATCTGTCTGCGAAGTGGCGGGACGAACTCGGGCCTGAGTGGCATCGTGTTCAAGAGAGTTGGTTACACACGCTCGGCAATCTTACGCTCACTGGCTACAACGCCGAATACAGCGACCGGCCCTTTTCGGAAAAGCGTGACTTGAAAGGGGGATTCCGGGAGAGCCCACTAAGACTCAACGAGGGCCTGAGAAGCCTCGACAAGTGGGATGAAGCGGCTATCAAGAACCGCGCTGAACGCTTTGCCGCGGTGGCCGCGGGTGTATGGACGGTGCCTTCTTTGCAAGCCGAAGTACTCGAGTCGTACCGTCCGCGCCGCGAGAAAAAAGCGGGCTACACGATCGATGACCATCCGCAGCTCGCGCTCGATTCCCCAATGCGCGACCTGTTCGAGATCTTTCGTAAGGACGTTATGGCGCTCGACCATTGCGTCTCGGAGGAGTTTCTTAAGCTCTATGTCGCATACAAGGCGGAAACCAACTTCGTAGACATAGTGCCCCAGAAAAGCCGCCTCCGACTGTCGCTCAATATGCAGTATCACGAGCTTCATGATCCGAGGGGTCTGGCCAAAGACGTCACCAACCTTGGTCGTTGGGGTAATGGTGATGTAGAGGTGAGCCTAAGCAAGCCGAAAGAGCTGCCATATGTGATGGGTCTGGTCCGGCAGGCGTACGAAAAGCAAATGGGAAACGGACAGGCGGAAGCGTGACAGGGACCAGAAGATGAAACAGGAGAAGATCACCCTTACCCAGCTCGAGACCTTCCTCCTGAAGGCCGCCGACATCCTGCGCGGCAAAATGGACGCCTCGGAATTCAAGGAGTTCATCTTCGGCATGCTGTTTCTGAAGCGGCTCTCTGACGAGTTCGACCGCAAACGCGAGCAACTCCGCAACAAGACCTTCGCGCACCTCCAAGACCAGCCGAATCTCGTCGCCGAACTGCTCGAAGACAAGACATCCTACGGAGAGACCTTCTTTGTTCCCGTCAGAGCCCGTTGGCACGCGTCCTGGCGAGATGAGATCGGCGATCTTGTGCCGGCCATGAAGGACCTCAAGCACGACATTGGCAACATGCTCAACAAGGCAATTGCGGCCATTGAGGACGAGAACGATGCGCTCGCCGGGGTGCTGAAGAACAACATCGACTTCAACGCAGTGAAGGGCAAGACCAAGATCCCGGATCAGAAGTGGAAAGATCTGCTCGACCACTTCAGCCAGTCTAGGTTCGTCCTTGTCAACGACAACTTCGAGTTCCCCGACCTGCTCGGCGCCGCCTACGAGTACCTCATCAAGTTCTTTGCCGACAGCGCCGGCAAAAAGGGGGGCGAGTTCTATACCCCCGGCGAGGTCGTTCGCCTGCTCGTCCAGCTCACCCAGCCGGAGGCCGGCAACACCATCTACGACCCTGCGGTCGGCTCCGGCGGCTTCCTCATCCAGGCCCACCAATATGTGGAAGAGCAGGGCCAGAACGCCGCCGACCTCGCTCTCTATGGTCAAGATTCCAACGGCACGGTCTGGTCAATCTGCATCATGAACATGATCCTCCACAACATCACCCGATCCACCATCGAGAACGGGGACACGCTGGAGGACCCGCTCATCCTCGAAAATGGACAGATCCGCAAATTTGACCGTGTGCTTGCCAACCCGCCATTCTCGCAGAACTACAGCCGCGCGAGCATGAAGTTCACCAGTCGCTTCCGCGAGTGGTGTCCGGAGTCCGGCAAGAAGGCGGACCTCATGTTCGTGCAGCACATGCTTGCCAGCCTCAAACCCAACGGCCGGATGGCGACGATCATGCCGCACGGGATCCTATTCCGTGGTGGTAAGGAAAAGCTCATCCGCGAGATCTTCATCAATGACGACTGCATCGAGGCCATCGTCAGCCTGCCGCCCGGCCTTTTCTACGGCACGGGCATCCCCGCCTGCGTGCTGGTCTGCAACAAGAGCAAGCCCGACGCACTCAAGGACAAGGTCCTATTCATCAACGCCGATCGCGAATACGCAGATGGCAAGAACCAGAACCGGCTTCGCCCCGAGGACATCGAGAAAATCGATTTCGTTTTCATTCACAAGCGCGAGCTACCCAAGTACTCGCGCCTCGTGCCCAAGTCCGAGATCGTGGACACTCACGACTACAACCTCAACATCCGCCGGTACGTGGACAACACGCCCGACCCGGAGCCGGAGGATGTCCAGGCGCACCTCATCGGCGGAATCCCCGAGGCGGAGGTTGCCGCGCGCGCAACCGACTTCGCCAAGTTCGGCGTCAACCCAGCTACTCTCTTCAAGCCCGCGCGTCCCGCCTACCTCGCCTTTCGCGAGTCCATCGACGCCAGACCTGCCATCAAGTCCTCGCTCGAAGCTGACCCGGCGCTGCTGGGCACTCTCACCCGGCACCACAACGCCCTTGAATCCTGGTGGGCGGTTGCCAGGGACGACTTCGCCCAGCTCCAGCATGCGGGCAACGGCGGCAAGAAGATGCCCGAGGTCCGCCACGATCTGCTCACCACCCTCAAGGCCAAGCTCGTGCCGCTGGGCGTGCTTGACGAGTTCAAGAGTGCCGGCGTCTTCGTTAACTGGTGGCAGCAGATCCGCTTCGACCTCAAGACCATCGTTTCCACCGGCTGGCACCACTCCCTGATTCCCGATGACTATTTCATCGCCGAGTACTTCCAGGCCGACGCCGACGCCATCGAGGCGCTGGAGGCAACCATCGCCAAAGCGCAGGGTGAGCTGTCCGAGGCGGTCGAGACCGCCCAGGAGGTCAGCGGCTACGAGCCCGACGAAGACAAGAAGGTCACCGCCGCCGTCATCAAGAGGGCCCTCAAGGCGCTCATTGCCGACCTGAAGGACAGCGGCGGGGCTTCCGCACGGAAGGAACTCAAGAACCTCACGGACCAGGACAAGGCTATCAAGGCGATCGAGAAGCGCATCAGGGCCGCCAGGGCGGCGCTGAAGGAAAAGGCAGCGGAGCTAGAGTTCAAGCTCGAACTCAAGCACCTCGGGGCCGACGACTTCAAGGCCGGGACCCAGGCGCTGATCGCGCAGGCCGATAACCGTCTAGCCGACCTTGACCCAAAGGAGAAGTCCGATAAGAGGGCCATCACCGCGCTCGAAAAGGACAAGAAGGCGCTGAACGCCCGCCTGGCCCGGACTGATGCGGTGCTCAAGGCGATCGGCAGGCAGATCAGCGAGGCCGATGCCCGCCGGCTGATCCTTAAGAAAATCTACGACATCGCCCGCACCGAACTCAACCGCTACCTCAATGCGGAGAAGCGGGTGCTCGTGCGAGTCGTCGAGAATCTGTGGGAAAAGTATGCCACTGCGGCGAACGAGCTGGAGGAACAGCGAGCGATCACACTCACCACGATGGGCGACCTCCTGAAGGGATTGAGGTACCTGTCATGACCCTCCCGCATGGATGGACAAGCCGGCGGTTCGACCAACTTGGGGAACTGTGCTCCGGGTCGACACCATCCTCCTCCAGGACGGAGTTCTGGGACGGAGCTACGGTTTGGGTGACGCCGACTGATCTCAGTCGTCTGAACACGCCCTACCTGCACGACTCGACGAAGCACATCACGGAGGGAGGGCTTCGGAACTGTTCTGCGCGACTGCTGCCGCCGGGTTCTATCGTTTTATCATCGCGAGCACCAATCGGCTATGTGGCGATCCCGACCGTGCCGTTCTGTACTAACCAAGGGTGCAAGAGCATCGCATTGCATAATTCATATCACTCCGAGTTCGTCTACCACGCGGTCACTGCAGCTGTCCCACGCTTGAAGCGACTCGGTGAAGGCACCACCTTCGCAGAGATTTCCAAATCGTCTCTCGCGAAGGCCGAGGTGGTATTGCCGATTGATAAAGCCGAGCAAGCCAAGATCGCCGAGGTGCTTTCGACGGTGGACCGGGCGATCGAGCAGACCGAGGCGCTCATCGCCAAGCAGCAGCGCATCAAGACCGGCCTGATGCAGGACCTGCTCACCCGCGGCATCGACGAGCACGGCGACCTCCGCTCCGAACAGACCCACGAGTTCAAGAACTCCCCGCTCGGCCGGATTCCGGTGGAGTGGGATGCGAAAACTGTGGCCGAACTCAGAACCAAGGGCGTGATTGCTGATGTGCAGGACGGCAATCACGGGGAGAAACACCCCAAGAGTCGCGACTTCGTTGACGAGGGAATCCCGTTCATCATGGCCAGCGACATTTCAAGGGGAACTGTAGATTGCGATAATGCGGCGAAGATCACCGACGTACAATACAGTACTTTACGAGTCGGATTTGCAAAACCGAATGATGTCTTACTGAGCCACAAGGCGAGCATTGGTTTTGTTGCACTCGTTTCGGAGCAGAACGCACGGCTCATGCTGACTCCGCAGGTGACCTACTATCGGATTGCGGGCAAAGACAGACTCTTGCCCAGGTTTCTGGCGCAGTTCTTTCGGTCAGAGACGTGGCAGATTCCGCTAAAGGTTCTGGCCAGACAATCGACTCGAGACTATGTCGGGATACTGGCCCAACAAACTCTCCATGTTTTGATTCCGAAGGACTCTGCCGAGCAGGAGCGGATCCTTAATGTTCTAGGAGCACAAGACGCTGGCATCAGAGACGTGACTAGTGCCTTGGGAAAACTTCGTTCTCTTAAGGCAGGCCTCATGCAGGACCTGCTCACAGGCAACCGCCGCGTGACGCCCCTGCTCGAACAAGGCGAGGGGACGACGGCATGAGTTCCCGCGTCGGGCACCGAGCATGAAGCAGATCCTCAATCCATCCCTGGAGGACCTCCGTCTCGAATGCGTACTCATGCAGGCGTGGAAGAAGACATCTTCATATCTGCGGACGCACAGCTGGTACGCCGATACACTCGGCATCGACTATCAGTCCTTGCGCATCCCGGCCTTTCTCGCCGAGATCCAGGAGGCAGTTGATTCATATGCCAGCTGGACGCCGCACCCGCTGGAATTCGTTCCGGCACCGAAGACCCAACGTTGGTGCTTCGATGACGGTGGGAATTGGATTCCCCGGGCAAATCAGGATTACCAGAAGAAGCTCCGTCCACTTGCTCATGTGGCACTGCGGGACCAAGTCGTGGCGACGGCCATCATGCTTTGCTTGGCCGACCGCATCGAAACTCGGATGAATGACCCTCGGCTGTCGATCGAGTCAGAAGAGAATCGGCGGCGTGTGCTCGCTTACGGCCACCGGCTCGTCTGCGATGATGCCGAGGATGGCGGACTTCGGCACCGTTGGGGCAGCATCAAGCTGTATCGCCAGTATTTCCACGACTACCAGACGTTTCTTCGTCGCCCACGAGTCGTAGCGGAGCGCCTAGACTCGGACTCTCCAGAGTTCGAGATTGCGATTGTACAGAGCGATCTGTCGAAGTTCTACGACCGCGTCCGGCCGGACTTGCTCCGTCAGAAGTTCGAGCAACTTGGACGAGACGGCGATGACCCACGCTTCTTCGAACTTGCAGGCCGTGTCTTTGATTGGCTGTGGGCGGACACGAAGCGCGCGTTACGCCATTCCCGCGAGCACGGCCTTGACGATTTTATGAACGTGGCGCTCCCGCAGGGGCTAGTCGCATCAGGTTTCTTCGCGAATGTCGTGATGCAGGACTTCGAAACGAGACTCCGCGATGCGTTCGGACAGGTCATTGACGCAGCTCTGGGTATCACGCTGCTGGATGTAGCCTACTACGTTGACGACTTCCGATTGGTTGTGAAGATTCCCCGTTCCGACCCGGGCCTTGCAGAGCGTGAAGTTCGCAACGCCGTATCTGCCTGGCTCCAGCGTCAGCTTGATATGACGGCCCCCGGGCTCGTGGTCGAACAGTCCAAGACGACCGTGACGATGGAAGGCCGCGACCGGCGATTCCTTGTGCCGCAGTCCCTTGCCGCCCAACGAATTCAGAGCGACATATCCGGCGTGTTTGACATGCTCCACGGCACCGAGCTGATCGGCGCCATCGAGGGCTTCTTTCACACACAAAGGAGGTACTCCACCGAGATCAAGCCTGAGGAGGTCGGCAGAACGGGGCTGCTGGTGGGTCTGTCCGACATGCGCGACGAAACGGCCGCCCGATTCGCAGCTGGCCGTTTCAGGCGAACATTTCGCTCTTTGCGCCCCATACTGGAAGGCGACTACCAGGGCGTCGGACAGGCAGTGTCGGTTTCCGACGTCGAGCCTGACGACGAAGGGAGCGAGCACAGTCTGGTGCTCTCAAAGGTCCAGCTAGACGAGCGAGCCAAGCTCTTCGCGGCACTGCTCATCGAGGAGTGGACCGCCAACCCGGCAAGCGTGCGTCTGCTGCGTGTGGCTCTCGATATGTACCCGGACCCTCAGTTCCTGGAGGAAGTCCTCCGGGTACTCAAGCCAGGGTGGGCGGTCGATGGCTCCAAAGGAGCCCGCCGCGAGATTCGCCTGTACTGCTTGGCCGAATTGTTCCGGGCAGGGGCGACTGAAACGGGGATGGTGGCGGATGATGAATGTCTACCGCAGGGCATTGGCCTTGGACCGCTACCACGAGCGACTGCTCCGTGAGGCCCCAAGACATCTTCAACCAGTTCGTGAGTGGCCAATCGAGCAGCCTTCGTCTGCCGTGGTACC
>CATOST010000003.1 GCA_951812665.1 uncultured Acidobacteriota bacterium | reverse complement strand
CAGGACGAACACTGCCCCGAGGGACTGATTTCTAAGTCTTCGACGCCAGAACAAAAAGAGGAAAGTGTAGCCCAGCCCGATCTGCGTCAGGACATTCATCAGTGACCAACTGGTGCTGGAGAGCGAATCGGAAATCAGGAAGATGCCCAGAAGAATGAGGACGGCGGATCTCCAGAGGGCGTGGCGCAGCATCTGGCCGTACGAGTGCCCCAGTCCGGATCGTTTGGCATAGGAGTAGGCCATCGACACCCCCACCATGAACATGAAGGAGGGTTGGATCAGATCCCAGTAGCCACATCCGGTCCAAGGGACGTGGGAAAACTGGTAATGAACCGTCTGCCAGAAGGAAGAGTCCGGGTTTGTTGCCAGATGATTCTCGGCCGTCTCCCTGAGACCGAAACCCTTGAAGGCGAGGGAGACCATGATCAGTCCACGATAGGCGTCAAGAGACAGCAACCTCTGTTGCCGCCGATTGCTTTTTGGGACCTCGGATTCACTGTAGGATCCCACGAACGCCCCTCCGTAGAGTCGATATTAACAATCTACGATGATCAGCATGCTGGCACCGTTCGCATGGTGATTCAACTGACCATAGATGGCCTTTCTGCTGCTCAGTATCCCGATGTGGGAAGCTTTGCTGTGCCGTTACGCGCAAAGCAAAGGTGACCAAAGCAAAGGTGACTGTCCCCTTCTCGCGGAGTCTCGGACGATCAGTCCGGCGAGTCTGACTACGCACGCACGCGCGCACGCGCGCACGGGATGGTTAGCGGGTGGAGCACGGGGTGGAGCGCGCGGGGAGCACGCGGGGAGCAAAGGTGACTGTCCCCTTTTTGCCACTGTCCCCTTTTTGCCCGCCCACCGAGACCCGCCCGCCGAGACCCATCAGACGGTCGGGGACATCCGCCGTTACCAGGATCTGGGAGTCGACCACCTGGGAGTGGTCCTTTTGACGGACGATCTGTCCGGGAGTCTGGACCGGATCGAGCGCTTCATGACCACCGTGGAGCCGCTGGTCCAGTGAATCAGACCGACGCGACCGTTTCCCGCCGGCAGATGCCGGCCAAGAGCCCCATCCCTTCCCGAATGACCCGGGGAGGATCGTAGCCGAAACAGAGCCTGGCGCAGTTGTGACCCGAATTGCCCTCGGGCGACAGACGTATACCGGGAAAGATGATTATGCCCTCGCGAAGTGCCTGGTCGGAAACCGCCTGCATGTCGACTCCCGGAGCCAAAGTCAGCCAGATGAACAGGCCGCCCTGGGGACGGCTCCAGGAAGCCCCGAAGTCCGACGGCTCTCCGAACCCCTCCTCCAATCCCGCCAGCATGGCGTCACGCTTGCGGCGCAGAATGCGGTTGGCGGACCGGACGTGCGCATCCAGGTGGCTCACGGCGTAACGATGAATGGCCAACGCTCCCAACTGGCTCACTCCGCCGCCACTCTTGATGGCTGAGATCCGGTCCAGCAGCGACGAGGGTCCGGCCAGGTAACCGAGGCGGACGCCTGGCCCGATGATCTTGGAAAAGGAACCGACATAGACGACCACCCCTTCGGTATCGAGGGAAGCAATCGCCGGCACCGCCTCCCCCTCAAAACGAAGGTCCACGTAGCAATCGTCTTCCAGAATGGCGATGCCGTGCCGTTGGGCCGTCTCCAGCAGGTGCCGCCGGCGCTCCAGGCTCATGACCCATCCCAGAGGATTCTGGAAAGTCGGAATCGTGTAGATGAGCTTCACCCGTTTCCCCTCATCGGCCACGCTTCGGATCGCCCCTTCCAAGGCATCGGGCAGGAATCCTTCCCGGTCGCAGGCCACCCCCCGGATATCCGCGCCGAATCGTCTCAGAATGCCCAGCGTCCCCGGATAGGTGAACTCTTCGGTCAGGACCACCTCGCCCGGGTTCATCAGAGCCTCGATGATCATGTGATTGGGCTGGCTGGAGCCATCCCCGAGAATGACGTCCTCCGGCGAGACCGAAAGACTTCGGTCCCGCGCCAATTTCGCCGCGATGTACTCGCGCAAGGGTGGATACCCCGAGGGATGGGGGTATTTGGCCAGTCCCCGCCCTTCCTCTTTCAGACCCACCCGAAGGGCCTCGGCCAACTCCGCCAACGGCAGCGAGTCGGGATCGGGATAGGCCACGCCGAAGTCGTAGGTGGCGCCAGGATGGGCCTGCCGCAGCCCCGGTTGTCGAGGTATGGAGCGGGAATAAACATCGTCTTGGGCGAACAAGCTTCGTTTCGACATGGTTGGATCCTCCGGGCGACCGAGCCGGGGCCGCTTGCGGCGTCCGCTCGCCTCTGCCATTCTGCCAGACCATCGACGATTGCCGATGAAATGTCCAGCCCGAATTTCTCACTGGGTCGCTGAGTATATGATGAAGAACTTAGGTTCTTCAGTCATTTGAACATATTTCGTTGAAGTACCCCGGTAAGAAATTCGGGCTCGTATAAGGTTGACACGGCTTCCTTCCCTCCTGGCCTTGGGAGCACTCTGCTGCCAACCGGATCTTGCGTCCGAAGTCCCTGGTTCCTCGCCCTATCTGATCTACGAAGAGACCCCGCAAGGGGCCGAGATCGTCCTCGACCCCGAACGTCGGCCCCGGCGTTTCCGGGAGGCCCCGATGCTGGCCCGGCTGGTGGCCCAGGGGAAGCTCCCACCGGTGGAAGATCGGCTTCCGGAGAATCCGCTGGTGCTCCATCCCATCGAGTCCATCGGCCGGTACGGAGGAACCCTGCAATCCGGCATGATCGCCAAGGGTCTCAACGAAGAGATGAACCGGATCATGGGAATGGAGAAATTCCTCTTCTACGACGCGACCGGAACCCGGATCGTCCCCAGCGTGGCCGCAGACTGGCACCAGAGCGAGGATGGCCGCCGGCTCCGAATTCACCTGCGGCGAGGCATGCGATGGTCCGACGGCCACCCTTTCACTGCGGAGGACGTGCGCTTCTATTGGGAAGATATCCACGCCCACCCGGACGTATTTCCCTTCCCCGATCCAGACCTGACGGTCAACGGCAAGACGATCCAGTTCCAGGTCCTGGACCCGCACACGATACTCTTCCGCTTCGACGATCCCTATCACCGGCTCGTGGAGATCGTGGCCTCCGCGTTCAGCCGGTTCGGCGGAGGCGTCTTCGGAGAGTTCCTCTGGGGACCCTACGCTCCGGAGCACTATCTGAAGCGATTCCATCCCAGCTACGTTTCCCCGGAGGACCTCCATCGCAAAGTGCGGGAATCGCAGCAGGAAGACTGGGTCGGACTGATGAAGCTCCGCGGATGAGGTCATGGGGACAGTCATGAATTCGGAGGTGGTTCCGGGGACAGTCACGGGACAGTCACGAATCCGGACCCGGAGGAGATTGGGTTCCAGCTCGAAACGGCGTCCTCCTGGCAACTGACCTGGAGACGCTTCCGCCGGCACAAGCTGGCGTTCGTCTCCCTGATCCTCCTGGGATTCCTTTACCTGGTGGTCCTGCTGGCCGGTTTCCTGGCCACTGCCGACCCCAACCGAATCGATGCGAGCCGGGCCTACCTGCCTCCCCAACCCATCCACCTGCGGGACGACAGCGGATTCAACCCCCATGTCCACCCGGTGTCCGGGAAGTGGGACCACCGCGTTTTTCGACGGGTCCATCGCACCGATCCGGATCGGCGGCGCCCGGTCCGCCTGCTGGTCAGAGGCTACGAATACGACTTTCTGGGTCTGGTTCCGACGGACCTGCACCTCATCGGCGTCGAGGGTGAAACCCAGGCCCTCTCGCTGCTGGGCACGGACGGGTTGGGACGCGATCTGTTCTCCCGCCTGGTCCACGGCACCCGGACCTCTCTGACCATCGGTCTGGTGGGAGTCATCCTGAGCCTGGTCCTGGGGGTCGTGCTGGGGGGAATCTCCGGGTTCTACGGAGGCGCGGTCGACTCCGTGATCCAGCGAATCATCGAGATCCTTCTCTCCATTCCCACCATTCCCCTGTGGCTGGGTCTGGCCGCCGCCATGCCCCGGGATTGGGGCGTGCTCCGCGTCTATTTCATCCTCACCGTCATCCTCTCACTCGTCGGATGGACCCGACTGGGCCGGGAGGTCCGCGGCCGTTTCCTGGTGCTCCGGCAGGAAGACTACGTCCTGGCCGCCGAACTGATGGGCGCCAGCCGGGCCTCCATCATCCGGCGCCACCTGGTGCCCGCCATCACCAGTCACGTCATCGCCACCGCTACCCTGGCGCTCCCGGCAATGATCATCGCCGAAACCTCCTTCAGCTTTCTGGGACTGGGCCTGCGTCCGCCGGCCATCAGCTGGGGAACCCTGCTGCAGGGAGCCCAGCAGGTGCAGGTCCTGGCGCTGAGACCCTGGTTGCTGGCTCCCGCAGCTCCGGTCATCGTGGCCATCCTGGTCTTCAATTTCGTGGGAGACGGCCTGCGTGATGCCGCGGACCCCTATGCCAGGAGAACCTGACGCTCGAGATATGGCTGAGAACCGGATCCTCTCGGTCAGGGACCTGAAGACCCATTTCTTCACCCGGGAGGGGGTGGTCCGGGCGGTGGACGGTGTCGGCTTCGACCTCGCTCCCGGACAGGTGCTGGGCATCGTCGGTGAAAGCGGCTGCGGCAAGAGCGTCACCGCCCTGTCCATCCTGGGCATCGTGGATCATCCGGGTCGCATCGTCGCGGGACGAATCCTGCTCCGCCCGGCGCGGGGGGGCCCACCCGTGGATCTGGCTGGACTGGACCCCAAGGGACGCCGGATCCGATCGATCCGAGGCGGGGAGATCGCCCTCATCTTTCAGGAACCCATGACCTCGCTGAGTCCGGTGCACACCATCGGCCAGCAGGTTTCGGAGACCATTCGGCTGCATCGCCGCAGGGGCCGGCGACAGTCCCGGGAACAGGCGGTGGAGGTTCTGCGCTCCGTGGGGATCCCCGATCCCGAGCGGGGCGCGAAGCTCTATCCGATTCAACTCAGCGGCGGGCTCCGCCAGCGCGCCCTCATCGCCCAGGCCCTGGCCGGCGAACCCCGGGTCCTGATCGCCGACGAACCGACGACGGCCCTGGACGTGACCACCCAGGCCCAGATTCTGGATCTGCTCCGGGATCTCCGGAAGCGGAGAGGGATGGCCATCATTCTCATCACCCACGACCTGGGCGTCATTGCCGAGATGGCAGACCAGGTCCTGGTGATGTATCTGGGGAAGGGCGTGGAGTGCACGCCCGTCGATCGCATCTTTCACTCGCCCGAGCATCCCTATACCCGTGCCCTCCTGAGCTCCATGCCCGGTCTGGGAGCCGCCGCCAAGCAGGCGCTGCCCAGCATCGCCGGTTCGGTGCCGCCCGCCTTCCGGCGGCCCTCCGGGTGCTCATTCCATCCCCGTTGCCAAGAGTTCCTGGAGGGGAGCTGCAATCGTACGGAACCGGAACCGGTCATGGTCCGCCCGGACCACGAGGTGCTCTGCCTTCGCCGCGGGCCGAACGACCCCGCTGGGCACTCGCCGCCGGACGAACTGTCCGAAAACGGACACTTTGTATCGAAACCGGACACTTTGTCCCGAAACCGGACACCTCGCTCCCGAATAAAGAAGAGAAGAGATTGAGCCCTGAGATTTTTCTGGACGTCAGGAACCTGACCAAGCACTTCCCGGTCCGCTCCGGTCCCTTCCAACGGCCGAGCGGCAAGGTCCAAGCCGTCACCGACGTCAGTTTTCACCTGAGCCAGGGAGAGTCTCTGTCACTCGTGGGAGAGAGCGGTTGCGGAAAAACCACGCTGGCCCGGACCCTCCTCCGGG
Source organism: uncultured Acidobacteriota bacterium (assembly GCA_951812665.1). Lineage (GTDB taxonomy): Bacteria > Acidobacteriota > UBA6911 > RPQK01 > JAJDTT01 > JAJDTT01. The sequence continues at coordinate 19,199 of CATOST010000003.1, read as the reverse complement.
GCTACGAGGCGACGGCCGGATCGGCCTGGTTCCGCACCGAGGAGGGCGAGGTCGTCGACCTGCTGACCCTGCGCCGCCGCCGGCTCAAGCCCTTGCGCCGGCAACTGCAGATGGACTTCCAGGATCCCTATTCTTCCCTGAATCCCAGAATGACGGTTCAGCGGATCATCGATGAGCCCTTGCGAATTCACGGCGAGGCACTGGGAATCACCACCCGCGAGGACCGGCGCGATCGCGTCCGCCAACTGCTGTTGCAAGTGGGGCTCCGGCCCGAAGCGGCCCGGCGCTATCCCCACGCCTTCAGTGGCGGGGAGAGACAGCGGATCGGCATCGCCCGCACCCTGGCCTCACGGCCCCGGCTGGTGGTGGCTGATGAGCCGGTCTCCGCCCTCGACGTCTCCGTACAGGCCCAGATCCTCAACCTGATGCTTGCACTGCAGGAGCGGTTCCGCATCGGTTACCTGCTGCTCACTCACAACCTGATGGTGGTTCGTCACGTCAGCGACCGGATCGCCGTCATGTACCTGGGACGAATCATGGAGACGGCCCCCGCCGAAACCCTCTTCACGAGCCCCGGGTCCGGAACCGATCCCGGATCCGCTTGAGCGGCGAGGTTCCCAGTCCCCTGAATCCACCCTCCGGGTGCCCGTTCCACCCCGGTTGCGCCCACGCTCAGGATCGATGCCGCAACCAACTGCCACAATTGGAGAAAGTCGCGTCCGGGCACCGTGTCCGCCGCCACCTTTGGCAAGAGCTGGACCTGAGAGGAATCTAGCCGCGGAGCGGCGGTTTCCAGCCGCCGAACTCCCGTGGAGCAATGCTCAACGAGGCAGCGCCCGACTGGTAATCGCCCCTCCGAGCCACTCTTCAGTTTGGGATTTGAGATTTCCGCGTATCGGTATGGTACGCCCGACAGGATTCGAACCTGTGGCCTTCGGCTCCGGAGGCCGACGCTCTATCCAGCTGAGCTACGGGCGCACCGGCTAGACAGCCGAAGTGTAGCAGAACCGCCCCGGAAATGAGAGCGAACCGACCATGGAGAAAGGGGAATCGGAGACGTCCCCAACGGGATTTGAACCCGTGTTGCCGCCTTGAAAGGGCGGTGTCCTAGGCCAGGCTAGACGATGGGGACGTCAGATTTGAAGCGCGCATTCTAGCAGCCGCTGCCGAGGACTGTCCACCGGCCCTCACCCCATTTCGGGACCACTGCGGCCGCTTGCTCTCTCCCTGCGCTCAACCACTGTCCGCGTGCTCTTCGACCAGCGGAAAGCCGCATTGCCGGCACCGGACTCGGCGCCGAGCGTTGAGAATGCCGCACTCCGGGCAGCGCCGGTACATGACCCGGGCAAAGAGTTGGGTCAGGAGTGCGCACCCGCCCAAGATCGCCACTACCAGCAGAATGCTCAGGATCGTCGCCGCCATGGAGTCTACCGGAAGGGAGAGGGCGTCTTTGCGACGGCGGAATCGGAACCCCAGGAGTTGGAAGAGCGAATCGAGGGAAAGGGGCTGGACCATCCTGCCCGCAGAAAGCAGTCCCGGGCCTGCTCCCGCAACCACTCGGTCACGTTCCGGTGGGGGAGCAAACCCTTTCCGTCAGCCCTGTAGTCCAGTCCCTCGAGAACCTCATCATAGGGCCCGAATCCGAAGACTCGGAACGGAACCACCAGCACTCGTCCCTCCCGGCTCTGTTTCGAGACGTAACCCCGAATCCGCTGCTCGGCGACCCGGCGCTTGGCTTCCCAGTCTTCTCTCAAGGTCTCGACCCGAACCGCCCGAAACCGCCCCAGGGCCTTCAGCCCCTGAGTCAAGCTCTCCATCCGGTCCTTCCAGTACCGGTCACGGGCATCGGATTCGACGCCGTGTCCGATCACGAGCACCGACTCGGCCGCCGGAGATTCGCTCAATGCCCGGACCCGGTCCAACAGCACATCGCCGGCCAGCCGTGAGTCCAGCAGACCTGAAGCGCTCAGGACAACCTGGGACTCCAGTTCGATGGGAGGGGGAATCTCGGAGCCTCTCAGCAATCGGACCGCATCGCGGGACATCGCCTGATGGTGATGTTCGGAATCGTGGTGCAGGAAGAACGGCGGACGCTGGATCCGAAGGCCCAGCAAGTATTCAGTCTGGGAGAGAAAGGATCTGCCGTCCACGAAGAGCCGGACCACGGCAATCTTTTGGACCCCCTGCGCCTCAAGCCGCTGAATTCCCTTCCGCAATGGCTCCCGTTGCGCCATTCCGTAGGCCACGACCACCGGACAAATTTTCTCCAGCGGGGCCACCGCCTCCTGCACGGCTTGGTTCCATTGTTCGTCCCCGCCGTGAGCCATGATCAGCAGACCGGCGCCGTGGGAGCCGCCCGTCGGCCCCTGGGACCAGACGGCCCCAACTCCCATCAACAAAACGCCGATCCACACCCATCGCCTCATGGCCACACCTGTCGTCCACAGGAGCCGCCTGCGGCAGGCATTGGGGACAGAAACCGAATCCATCGAACCGTATCCTCTCCAGTCCTTTTTATCGGGGCGTCATCATGGAACAGAACCCTTCCGAGTTCAAATTTTCCGGGAAAGCGGCGAGAGTCTCCCAGCCGTCCCGGCACCAGTCCTCCAACCCGCAATTTTCGGCACGCGACCAGCGTAGCCGACGACGCCGATTCTATCTTCACCCGCCTGCCGGTTCTATAATCGAAGTCTCCTGCGAAGAACCTGCCGGGCGGGTCTCCCGGTGCAAAATGGGGTGAAGAACACGGTGCCGATCATTCGTCTGAAGCTACTCATTCGGGACAACGCCGAACGTATCAAACAGGAGACTCTACAGGCGTTGGCCGACGAGCTGGGCAGATACTTCGAGTCGAAACCGGCGACGACGTGGCTTGAAGTCGATTACCTTCCGGCCGAACAGTATGCGGAAAACCTGTGCGAGCCGGCCGAGGATGTGAAACCCACCCTGGTTTACGTATTGAGACACCACCTGCCGCACGAAGAGGAACTCGTGCGGGAAGCCAGCGAACTCGCGCGGATCGTGGCCAATCGCCTGCAGCGGCCCCGACGAAACACGCACATCTTCTACGAGCCCGCCGGCAAGGGACGCGTTGCCTTTGGCGGCACCCTGGTCAGGTGATTTCTGCACTCGCATACTTCATTGCTTGATATCAGGCTTCCTTGCTATAGTGGCGCCCTCAACGGGTCCAGCACAAGGAGCACGGAAATGACCTACATAGTGACCGAACGATGCGTTGACAACCGTTACACCGACTGTGTCGCCGACTGTCCAGTCGACTGCTTCTACGAGATTGAAGATCCTCATATGCTGATCATCAATCCGGACGAGTGCATCGACTGCGACGCCTGCGTCTCGTTGTGCCCGGTCAACGCCATCTACCCCGAATCCGAGGTGCCGGAAGAGTACGACGAGTGGATCGACATGAATGACGAGGAACTCTGCACCGACGACAATCGCATCACCGACACCGACGGGCCGCTGGACACGGCCATCACCATCGAAGAGGTTAAAGAAAGGGAGGAAGAGGATTTCGGCGAGGCAGTGGAGGATCCATCCAGCGCCGCACACTGAATGCTTCCCCTCTCCGCTCAAGGGTCGATCCCGGCTTCCCGGATCCGCACCGCCTATTGTCTGAGGTCCGCCGGGATCGCGAGGAGACCATTCGAGGAGTTTCCGGAGCGGGACCCCATCCGCTTGCATTTCCCGTCCCAGATCGAGTCTTTTCCAGGCGACGCACCGGCTTTCGCGGCCCCACCTGGGGGTGGAATGCGGAAGCTGCCTCCAGTATCCGGCGTTGGACCTCCTTGTTTCCCCTTGCAGATCCTCTGCCCCTTCCCTGCGTTCGGTCCAATCTTTCCCGGAGGTGCAACCCTGACGTCCGGTCGTAGTAGACTGGGCGGACAGCGCGCCCGAACCGGTTCACAGGAGACAACTAAGCGATGAAACGGAACAAGCTGAGAGAGGCGCTGAAGGCCGGGAGACCCACGGTCGGGACCCACATCCAGAGTTCGTGGCCGTCGGTGGCGGAGATCATCGGGCATACGGGCGTCTTCGACTACATCGAGTTCGTTGCGGAGTACGCTCCATTCGACCTCTTCTCCCTGGAGAACCTGTGCCGGGCGGCAGAGTTGGTGGGACTTTCCACCATGATCAAGCTGGACCAGGAGCCCCGGCGCTTTCTGGCTCAACGTTCCATCGGGGCCGGGTTCGACAGTGTCCTGTTCGCCGATTGCCGATCCCCGGAAGACGTGCTGGAGTGCGTTCGGGCGGTCAAGCCGGAAACTCCCGCCGCCGGCGGCTACCACGGGGTCGGAGTGCGGCGAAGCAGCTACGTGCATGGTTCCGGACAGCCGGATTACGCTCAGCAGTTGGACGACGTGGTGATCGCGTTCATGATCGAGAAGCGTTCCGCAGTCGATGCCCTCGACGAGATCCTGGCCCTGGGAGGGGTGGACATGATCCAGTGGGGTCCCGCCGATTACGCCCTGAGCATCGGTCGTCCCGGTGAGTTTCATGCTCCCGACGTTCGCGAAACGGAACGCCGGGTCATCGCCACCTGCCTCGCCGCAGGGGTTCCGCCCCGAGCGGAGATCGAGAGCGTGGACCGGGCCAAGTACTACCTGGATCTGGGGGTTCGCCACTTCTGCCTGGGCACCGACATCATGATTCTGTATCAGTTTCTGAGAGACCAGGGAGAGAAGCTGCAGGACGAGCTGGGAGAGACGCTCGGGGAACCGCCGGCGGGGAGTTGACCCTCCCTGCGACGGTGTCGGCCCCCAATTTGGGGACGAGGTGAAAGACTGGCCGTTACAGACCCACGGGAGGAGACAATGCATCGATCCACATCCGTAACTCCAAGTCATCGGTTCTCTTGGACCCTGACCGCCGCCCTCCTCGCCGGCCTCTGGGGATGCGCACCGGCCCCCCCTCCCGCCGAGGAACCGGCCCCGCAGTGGCCTGAATTGGCCGGCTACGAGGCCATGGCCGTGCCCGAGGACAACCCCATGACGGTCGCCAAGATCGAATTGGGGAAACAGCTCTACTACGACGCCCGGCTCAGCGGAGACGGTGTTCGCTCCTGCTACGGCTGCCACCTGAATGAAAACGGATTGACCGACGGCAAGCCCGTCGCCATCGGGGCTTTCGACAAGACCCTGACCCGGTCCAGCCCGACTCTGTGGAACATCGGATACCACTCCGAGCTCTACTGGGACGGACGCACCAAAGGCCTGGAAGCCCAGGTGAAGGGTGCCTGGCGCGGTGGAAACATGGGCGCCTCGGGTAAGGACGGCGCTCCCAGCATGGACGACGTCTGTGCCAAGCTGAACGAGGTCTCCGGTTACAAGGAGCAATTTCAGGCCATATTCGGCGGTGAAGCCAATCCGGACCGCGTCGCCCAGGCCGTGGCGTCGTTCATGCGGACCATCGTCGCCGTGGGCTCTCCCTGGGTTCGTTTCCGGGAAGGGGACGAGTCCGCCCTGAGTGAAGCGGCCCGCCGCGGCTACACCATTTTCAGCGAGAAGGCCAAGTGCACCAACTGTCACGACGGCCTCCTCCTGACCGATCTCCAGTACCACAACGTGGGTATCGGAATGGACGCCGAATCTCCGGACATCGGCCGGGCCAAGGTCTCCGGAGACGAAAAGGACACGGGCGCCTTCAAGACACCCACGCTTCTGGACATCGCGGAATCGGCGCCCTATTTCCACGATGGGAGCGCCGCAACCCTGGAAGACGCGGTTCAGGTGATGCTCGACGGGGGCAAGCCCAACCAGTGGCTTGACGAGGAGAACCTTCGGGAGGCCAAGGAAGCGGAGCTGACCGAAGAGGAAGTGGCCGACCTCCTGGCCTTCCTGCGCGAGCTCAACGTCGACTACGACGTCAGCTCGCCGGAGCTGCCTTGACCGAACTGTCGAGCAGGCAGTCGTCGGCTTCCGGAACGATGGGCGTGAAATCCCGGTGGGCGATCCATTCGGGCCGTTTGAACCTGCGGATGTGGTTGCTTACTTCACAGAGGCTCAGATAGACGATGGTCCGGTTCCAGGGACTGATGTTGGGCGGACTGGCGTGGACCAGATTTCCGTGAAACATGATGACGGATCCGGGCGGTCCCAGCGGGACCTCGATCCCTCCCTCGTCCGCCAACCGGGTGATGGTCGCCCGATCCAGGGTCCAGAGCGGGTAGCTCGTGCTCTCCAGATCGTGTCCCGCTTGCAGCACACCCAGCTTGTGACTTCCGGGAATGAACATGAGGGGGCCGTTGGCCGCCGTGACCGGGTCCAGAAAGACGGCGATGTTCATGGCCCGCGCCTCCGGCATCTGGTCGTCCCGCCTCCAGGTTCCGTAGTCCTGATGCCATTGCCAGACTTCGCCGTCGAAGGCGGCCTTGGCGTTGACCTTGAATTGGTGCATGTAGACCGGACCGCCCAGGATCTGCATGACCGGCTCGACCACCCGCGGATGGGCGCCGAGCAGACGAAACGGCTCGCTGTAGGTGTGGGCGGCGAAGGCCGTCCGGGCGGCGCCGCTGCTCTCCCGCCAGACCTCGGGCCGGTCCAGCTTGTAGATCCGGCGCGCCTCCGCTCGCAACGGCGTCACCTCCTCCTCCTGGAATCGGCCGGGCAGAAAGAGGTACCCGTCCTGGCGAAAACTTTCCAACTGCGCGGGAGCGAGTCTCATTTCGGTGAAATCTACCACAGATCCCGGGGAACCGGCACGGCGCGTCCAGGCCGGGCAGGTCGAGCCCCGTCAGGCGCCGGCGACGTTCCGGACCGGACCGGGAACAGTCCAGGCTGACTGCAGGAGGACCCATCTCCAAACATCCCATCAGCGGAAATGTCCAAGGCATCCGGGCCTCGCAACGGCGGATGCTGGAACGCACCTATCGCCGCCGCGTCCCTCCGCAGCAAGCCGTGACTCCGGAGTTGGCACGGCATCTGGCGTCTGCGTCGCACGACCTGGGCCGCGAAGTCGGGGTCCTGATCGGGCGCGACGGCATCGTACGAAACGTGATCGTCGGCAACGCCCGCGGACTCATGCTGCCGGACATCGGCCGTCTCCGCGGCGGGACCGGACGCTTTCGGGGACTGCGGCTGCTGCACACGCGCCTCCGGGGTTCGGCCCTCAACCACGATGACCTGAACGACCTGGTCCTGCTTCGCCTCGATCTGGTCGCCGTCATCGAGGTCTTGGAAGGGGGCTGGCCGGGAAGGCTGGAAGCCGCCTATCTCGATCCCGGATCCCTGGCCGGCAGCGGCAACGGAGATTCAGCGGCCGAACCCTTCCTGCGAATCCGAGCCCGTTCGGTGCATGACCTGGACCTGGATTTCCAGGCCACCATCCAGGCGTTGGAGCGGGAGTTCGCCCGCCTGGCCCGAAGGACCCGGGGACCGAAAGGCGCCGAGCGGGTCATGGTCGTCGGTCTCCGGCCCGAGGACGCCCATTTTGGGGAGACCCTGGAACTGGTCCGCTCCGCCGGCGCCACCATTGCCGGGCGGATGCGCCAACGCCGGCCCAGGATCCATCCGCGCACCGTTCTGGGCAAGGGCAAGCTGGAGGAGCTGGTCCTGGAGAGCATGCGCTGCAACGCCACCGCGGCCATCTTCGACATCGATCTGAAACCGGCGCAGGCCCGGGCGTTCGAAGACCGGACCGGCCTCAAGGCGGTGGACCGGACCCAACTGATCCTGGACATCTTCGCCCAACGAGCCCGTAGCGCCGACGGCAAGCTTCAGGTCGAACTGGCTCAACTGAAGTACTCCCTGCCCCGTTTGACCGAGAAGGACGAGGGGTTGTCCCGGCTCACCGGCGGCATCGGCGGACGAGGACCGGGCGAAACGGTCATGGAAATCGGCCGGCGCCGGATTCGAACGCGAATCCGGCGGCTGGAGAAGCGGGTCGAGCACCTCTCGCGTCAGCGCGAGCTCAGGCGCAGGCGGCGGCGCCGTCAGGGGCTTCCGGTGCTTTCCATCATCGGCTACACCAATGCCGGCAAGAGCACCCTCCTCAACGCCCTGACCAACAGCGTCATAGAGGCCGAGGACAAGCTCTTCATGACCCTCGACCCCACCAGCCGACGCCTTCGTTTCCCCCGGGAGGGGGAGGTTCTCATCACCGACACGGTCGGATTTATCGCCGAGCTGCCTCCGGACCTGATCTCCGCCTTCCGGGCGACACTGGAAGAGCTTTCGGACGCCAACCTCCTGCTCCACGTCATCGACGCCGCAGACCCGGTAATGGACGACAAGATCCGGGCGGTGGAGATGTTGCTGGTCGATCTGGATCTGAACCGGATCCCATTGGTGAAGGTGCTCAACAAGATCGATCTGTTGCCCCGGGAACAGGTGAATGCCCTCTGCGGCCGGCTCGGTGGACTGGCGGTGAGCGCAACTCGACGCGAGGGGCTGGCGAAACTGGTGAAAACCACCGAGCACCGGCTGGCAAAACCTGAGACTCCCGGGTTGAATCCGATCTCGGAAAAATCGATTTAGCAGCCAGCCGCATTTCGCCAGCGGCTCCCGGCCGAGCCCATGGGGTATCGAGTTACCTCAGCGGATTTTCGTACCAGACCACGTTCTGGCTGAGCCTGCCGGCCACGAGCAGGTCCAGGTCCCCATCCCCGTCCAGATCCACGGCGCGAATGTCGTAGGACTCCTGATCGCGATCCAGGACATGGACCCGGAACCGCCCCGAACCGTCGTTTTCGTACCAGGCGGCCATTTTGGAGCCGAAGGCGCAGGTCGCCGCATCCATATCGCCGTCCTGATCCAGATCGGCCACGGTCAGAGCGTGAGGTTCCTGGATCTCCGGATGGATGTCATGGACCTTCCAATGGGGCGCTTCGAACCAGATCACACCCCGGGCATGACCCCGGGAGGCCACAAAATCGACCCGGCCGTCTCCGTTGACGTCGGCCGGATGGATATTGGTGGCTCCGGGCTCGACGCCTCCCAACCGGTGCCGTTTCCAGGCCGCCTCCGGATCCTTCGGGGCTTCCCACCAGGCGAACCAGTTCCCCAGACCGGTCGTGTCGGAGGGACCTCCCTTGGCGGCCGAGGCGATGTCGGGACGGCCGTCCCCGTTGACGTCTCCGAATCCCAGGTAGTGACTGAGTCCCGGCGCATCCCGGTGGGCGAAGACGAATCGATGCCAGGAATCGGCTTGCTTCGGATTTTCCGGAATCCGGTACCAGACCAGGGATTCGGGGAACGGACCCATGGGCTGGGCGCTGGTGGCCAACAGGTCCAGGCGTCCGTCCCGGTCCACGTCACCGGTCAACAGCCCATGAATGCCGTCGACCTGATCGTCGACCAGCCGCTCCTTCCAGGCATCGGTCTCGGGGTTCTCAGGCTGCTCCAACCAAGTGATCAGGCCCGGCTTGTAGCGGGCCCCGACCCAGTCCAGGTCACCGTCGCCATCCACGTCCAAGGCCTCGCTGTGGATGAAGTTCCGCTCCTCCTCCGGCCCCAGAAGGATCTCCTTCCATTCGGGAGCCACCAGCAGGCGGGTCCGGCCGTCGCTGTTGGCGATGACGTCGGGTAGACCGTCTCCCGTGAAATCGCCGCCCACGGCGGTGTAGGCGTTGGCGCCGGAATAGACCTGATGCTTGCGCCATTTCCCTTCTCCGCCGGCGGCGCCCGAAACCGGATCCACGAACAGGGAAAGCGCCGCCATCGCGGCCACCGCGGGAAGGAAACGGGAGCAACAGAGTCTCGACGTCTCCATCAAAGAAGCCTGGTCTGGTTGAATCGACTGCATCATTCCTCCAGCGAGAATCGGAATTGCCGAACGCCTGGACCGGTAAGGATTCGCCTGCCGCGCGGGCTGAAGACCTCTCCGGGCAGACGTGAGTCTATTCGGAGTCCCGAGAGGGGATCAAGATCGTTACCCGAGTCGGCGGGACCAGACGGTATACTCTCTGGCCATGCGCTGGGGCATGGCCTGGGCCCTGATCCTGCTCTCACTATGCCCGGCTCTGAGGGCCTTGGAGGGAAGACTTCTCTTCCCCGACGGAACCCCCGTGGCGGGGGCCCAGGTCATGATCCTGGATCAACCCGGCCAGAGCCGAACCGACCGAGAGGGGAGATTCCGCTGGTTTCCCGACCCTCCCGTCCCCTTCGAAGTTCGGGTCGAACTCCCGGGCGGTCATGACACCTTGCACATCGTCGTGCGGGAAGCGGTCCCGGAAGGGCCTTTCGAGATGGTGGTCCGGCCGCTATTCCGCGAGGACCTGACGGTCACGGCCGGTAGCCCGACACGCACCGGGACGACGCCCGCCAGCGCCTTGGACCTGGTGACTCAGGAGGAGTTGGCTCAGAGCCGGCCCTCCCGGCTGATCGATGCGATCGAGGGAATCCCGGGCGTGGGCCGGATCTCGGCGGGTCACGCCGGCGTCCCCTCCATTCGGGGCTTGGCGCGGGGCCGGACGTTGATTCTCCTGGACGGAGCCAGGGTCATCTCGGAAAGGAGAGTCGGACCCAGCGCGTCGTATCTGGATCCCTTCTTCCTCGACCGGGTCGAAGTGGTACGGGGTCCCGGGTCCGTCGCCTACGGGTCCGACGCCTTCGGCGGCGTCATTCACGCCCTGACCCGGAGACCGAACCCGGAATCTGATTATGGAGCCCGATTCATGGGAAGCCTCGGTTACGGTATGCCCGAGCAGAGCGCTGGATTGGAGCTGAGCCGAAGTCTGGAATCGGGATCCGTCTTCTTTCTGGGAAGTCTCAGGAACTACGGCGACTACCGGAGCTCCGGAGTCACGGTGGACAATTCGGCCGCCCGCAACCGCTCGTTCCTCGCGGGCACCCAACTCCAAGTCGCAGCAGGAGAACTCTCCCTTGGATGGCAGACGGACCGGGGTCACGATCTGGGCCGCCCCACCTTGCGGTCGCCCCAGCTGCGAATCTTCTACCCGGAAGAGAGCTCCGACCGCATGAACGCCGCCTTCGAATCGAGGCCCATCGGCGGCTTCGAACAGATCCGGATCGAAGGGTCGACGGGCCGTTATGCCCTGATCACCGACCGGGAACGCCTTCCCTCACCCAACCAGAGCCGCCAACTTCAAAGATCCCGAATCTCGGCCCGACACTTCGATCTGCGGGTGCAAGCCGTCTCCCCACTGGAGTGGACCCGGCTGGAGGTAGGGTTCGACGTCAATGGCCGCTTCGGACTCCACTCGGAGAACACGACCCGCAGCTTCGATGCCGGGAATCGACCTGCCGGCACCCATGCCGCCGCCTCCATCGAGGATGCGAGCCGCATCAATCTGGCGCCCTTCTTATCCGCAGACGTGACGGTCAACTCCTATCTGTCCCTTGGGGCAGGTGGCCGCTGGGATCAGGTCTCCAGTGCCAGCCGCGGGTCGCTGGGAGACTTCAGCAGGATCGGGCGGGCGCTCTCCGGCTATCTGGCGATCGTCGCCCGTCCCCTGCCCCCGCTCCAGCTCACGGCTCAGCTCTCCCGGGGCTTCCGGGAACCCACCCTTTCGGACCGCTATTTCCAGGGAGTCAGCGGCCGCGGCCTGGTTCACGGCAACCCGGACCTGGCGCCGGAAACCAGCCGGCAGTGGGACCTTTCGGCCCGCTGGTCCGGAAACGACTGGCGCTGGGACCTGTTCCTCTACCGCTACGAGATCCGGCAACTGGTGGAGCGCTTCGAAGCCCAACCTCGCAGGTTCTTCTTTCGCAACCGCGGTTCAGCCCTCTTGAGGGGAGTGGAAATGGAGCTGCACCGACATTTCGGAGAGGGGCTTTCCCTGGGGCTGGGAGGCCACGTCGCCAGGGGCCGGACCCAGGAAGACGGGAACCCGTTGGACGACGTCCCCGCCCCCGCGCTCACGCTGATCGTCGGAAAAGCGCTGGGTTCCCGGAGCCACCTCTGGCTCCATAGCCGTGTCTTTGGCCGGGACTCCGGAGCCGGCCCCACGGAGACGTCCACCCCGGGTTTCGGAACCTTGGATCTCTCCTGGAGTTGGCTCTTCGACTCCCGGACTCAACTCCAGTTTCTGGTAAGGAACCTTACCGACAAAGACTATCCGGCCAGCCCCGACCGCTGGTCCGTACCGGCCCCGGGCCGCAGCCTGCTTCTGACCCTGATGTATAATCTCAATAATCGTTAAACAAATATATATAATTAAAGAGGAACTCCAATGGCTGTCGATTCCATGAATCTCCGCGAAATGGCGCCCCAGGACCGGTCGGAAGTGGCCGAGCTCATCTACGCCTCCATCAACGCCTGGTACGGCCTTCGAGGCCTGGGCCAGCCCTTTCAGGGATCGCCCAAGGTCACCGAGATCTTCCATGAGGTCTATTCGGCGACAGGTTCCAGCCGTTGCGTGGTCGCGGAAAACGCCCGCACCGGGCGTCTCATGGGCTCCTGTTTTTACCATCCCCGAAAGACCCACGTGGGACTGGGCATCATGACCGTCCATCCCAACTATTTCGGTTTCGGCGCCGGGAGCAGGCTCCTGGAGTACATCTGCCGCTTCACCGACGGGAACGGTTACCAGGCTCTGCGCCTGACGCAGAGCGCCCTGAACCTGGACTCCTTCTCGCTCTACAACCGATACGGCTTCGTCCCTCGCCAGGCCTACCAGGACATGATCCTTCAGGTGCCCGAGTCCGGCCTGGATCATGAGGTGGCTGGACTCGACCGGGTCCGCGACGCCACCTTGGACGACGTTCCGGCTCTGGCGGCTCTGGAGATGGAAGTAAGCGGGGTGAGCCGGGAGGAGGACTACCGCCTCTGCATCCGGAATGATCTGGGATTTTGGACGGTCTCTGTCTACGAGGGGTCCGGCGGAGACATCGAAGGGTTCCTGGCCTCGTCGTCGCACCCGGCCTTCAACATGCTCGGGCCGGGCGTGATTCGAACGGAGCCGCAAGCGGCGGCCCTGATCCACACGGAACTGGACCGGCACCGCGGCCGTACGCCCGTCTTCCTGGTTCCGGTCGACCGGTACGGGCTCGTCCGCCAGATGTACGACTGGGGCGCCCGCAATTGCGAACTCCACTTCTGCCAGATTCGAGGGCAATACCAGCCCTATCAAGGCATCAACATGCCGACGTTTCTGCTGGAAACGGCTTGAGTCGAACCGGTCTCCCACGGCCACATCAACTGAATCTGCCCAGCGCGGGCAGGCGTTAGTTTCTTCGCCGGAGCGGTGGCTTTCCAACCGCCGAATTTTCGTCCGGTCAGGTCTTGCTCCGCCTTGGACCGAAGAGGGCACCCACAAGGGGTGCCCCTACGTGTTGGCGTCTTAAATTCCGAGACGAATTAACAGCCCGTGGCAAAAGTCGTCACGGCATTCGACCGTCCCTGCATCGTGCGCGGACTGCGTTGCTATCGGCTCACATACTCCCGGTATGCTCCCTCCGAAGCGCCTTGTCCGGCGGGCGCAGGAACGGTCTCGGTGCTCGCGCGACTTTCGCCACGGACTGTTAAGGTCCCACTATTTGAAACGGATCAGATTTGCCTTACCATTGTGAAAACGACGACTGTTCAGCCGTTTGTGCACCGGATCCAAACTGGCAACAGGAAGCGCCGGGCCTGGGCCAACAACGCGCACGATCGTCTCCTTCGTGAGGGAACCTGCAAGACGCAACTCGGGAGACGGCAGTTGCAGGTCGAGGCGACGATTTTCGGTCGCGTCGGCGAACGAACTGACCCGCGAGGTGATGAAGGACATCGAGGATCATGACATCGCGATCCTGGATTTTTCGAAAACGACCAGCGTGGACGACAGCGCCGCCCTTGCCATCGAGCAACTCATGAACACCGCCATGGACGGGGACTCCGCCTGCATCGTCATGGGTCTCAGCGGCGAGGTCGCCGACGTGCTGCGCTCGCTCATGGTCCTCCGAGAAATCCCCAACGAGCACTTCGCGGACAACTTGGACGAGGCAATCAGCCTTTCCAAACGCATCTTGCACGAGAGCAGGGCCACGGCTTGACCCCGCGATCTTCCGGGGAGAGCTTCAGCTCTCGATATACTACCTTCCCACACCCGCGTGTTGTTGCTGCCCGGATCCCTTGCGGCGGACTGTGAATCGTCATCCCTGTTAAGCTTTCGGTCACGAGCAAGCACCGCAGGCAACGATCCTGCGCCGCCCTCGCTCCGGGATGACCCATGGAAGGCAAACTGACCGTCGTCATTCCCGTCTACAACGAATGCGGCACGGTGGAGGAGGTGCTGAAACGGGTCGCCAAGGCGCCCCTGAGAAAAGAGGTCATCGTCGTGGACGACGGTTCCGATGACGGGTCCCGCGAGATCCTGGAACGCCTCTCGGGGAATGCCGCCGACCCGGAGGAACTCCGAATCTTCTTCCACGCAAGGAATCGGGGCAAGGGAGCCGCGGTTCGGACCGGGATCGCGAGAGCCACCGGAGACTGGATCCTGATCCAGGACGCCGACCTGGAGTATGATCCCCGTGACTATCCGCGGCTACTGGCTCCGCTCCTGGAGGGCCGCGCCGACGTGGTCTACGGCAGCCGGTTCCTGGGTGGCGCCGGTCAGACTCGCTATCTCCAGCACTACTTGGCGAACCGCTTCCTGACGTTCGTGACCAACCTGTTGACGAACCAGAACCTGTCGGACATGGAGACCGGCTACAAGGTCTTCCGCCGTCAGGTCCTGGACGGCATCCGGATCCGGTCGAACCGCTTCGAGTTCGAACCCGAGATCACGGCCAAGGTGGCGCGCAGAGGCTATCGAATCTACGAGACTCCCATCTCCTACCACAGCCGCTCCTACCAGGAGGGAAAGAAAATCACCTGGGTCGACGGCCTCAAGGCGCTGTGGGCGCTGTTTCGCTACCGGTTCTTCGCGTAGGGGTGGCAGGAGGCGATTTTCTTGTCGCCTATTCCTTGCACGCGGTCATTCTGTCGTGCGCCCGTTGCTTTCACGGCCTCTGGGTACTCCGGGGTCCGGCGGCAAGAAAGCCGCCGTCCCTGGTCGGCGACAAGAAAGTCGCCGCTCCGCTACTTGCGGCGGGTCCAGGTTTCGAAGTTCCAGAGCTCCGAGTCCCAGGCGTTCATCCAGACCCCCTCGATGTCGTTGGAGTGGGCCGAAACGTTCCCGCGGTGAATCAACGGGATGATCGAGTAGCTCTGGAGCAGCAGGTCGTTGAGCTCAACCGTGAGCTCGTCGCGCCGATCCTTTCCGACCGTGCTCTGGAGTTCGGCATAGAGCCGGTCGTATTCGTCCGATTGGAAGCGGGGGACGTTCGAACCACGGAACGAGTTGGACGCTCCGGCGATCTGGGACGTCACCCACGAACCCAGATAGCCCTCGGGGTCCGGGGCGGTCGCCCCGTTGGCATACATCTGGACGTCGGCATAGAACCGGCCCAGGGTATCCGGGTTGTCCGAATCACCGCCGAAGTACACCGATGGATTGATGTCCTTCAACCCGGTTTCGACGCCGATTTCCGCCCACCAGCTCTTGATGTGCTTCTGAGTCGTCTGCCGTACGGAGTTCGTGGAGGTCTGATACAGGATCTTCAGTGGCACCCCTTCCCGTTCCCGCACTCCGTCGCCGTCCGAATCCACGATCCCCGCGTCGTCGAGAATCTGGTTCGCGAGGTCGATGTTCTGAACCAGGCATTCGTCGTTGTTGGTCGAGGTCTGGGCCAGCGAACCGATCCAGACATTGCAGGTCAACCGGCCGGCCTCGCCATAACCGACCCTGACCAAGGTGTCGCGGTCGATGGCGAGGGAGAGAGCCCGGCCCACGACCGGATCGGTCAGGAACGGGTGGGGGTTCGTCCCGTCCGCGTACTCCGAACGAAGCTCCCCCAGGCTGGGGTCCGGGTTCGTCCGGTTGAGCACGATGCGCTCGACCGTCGTAGCGAAGGCCGAGACAATGCTTCCGCGCCCGCCCTCGGCCAGGGAAGCGAGGACGTCAGGCTCGACTTGGAGATTCCAGGCGTAGTCGGCTTCGCTGAGTTCCAGAACGGATCTCGCCGCCGCGGCTGCGCTGCCGCCCCCCTGCAGCGTCACCTCTCCGAAATGGGGGACGCCGTAGTCGACGCCGCGGTAGAGCGGATTGAGCTCGTAGCGGACGGAGTCGCCGGTTCCGAAATCGGCCACGGCGTACGGACCCGTGCCGATGGGCCGCTCGTTGGCATCCGTACAATCGCCCGCCGCCGCTCCCAGGCAGTCCGCGAACTGAGAGGCCTGGAGGATCGGACTGAAGTAGGACACGAACGGGGCATACGGGAACGACGTCGGTCCGTCGAACGTGATGGTGACGGTCCGGTCGTCGACGGTATCCACGGAGGACACGTTCGTAAAGTTCTTCGTCTGCAAGCAGCCGGCGTCCGGAGCCTTGCAGTATTGCCATGTAAACACGACGTCGCCGGCGGTCAGGGGCGTGCCGTCGGACCAGACGACATCCTCCCGCAGGGTCCACGTGATCCGGGACCGATCGGCGGAGATGCCTTGGTTCGCGAGCGTCGGGATCCGCGTCGCCAGAACCGGGACCAATTCGCCGTCAGGGTTGTACTCGGCCAGCGGCTCGATGACCAACGAGGCCGCCTCGGCATCCTTGTTACCGGAGGAAAGGTACGGATTCAGGATTGTCGGCGCTTGCCAAAAACGGAGAGTCGCAGTTCCACCCTGGCCTGCAAGATCCAGGTAGTAGCCTGCGCCGATCAGAATCGGAAATCCATAGGTGACCACCCTCTTGACGAACACGACCTTCCGCCGCTTCGTCTGAGTGGCGGGATTGAGGGATTTGTAATACAGGAACGTTTCGCCGAAGGCTTGCGCCACACTCAGGTCATCCCGGTCGCTGAGCGACGTCAACTCGGAATCGGCGTAGGACCACTGTTCAAAGGACGGGTCCCCGCTGAAAAGCGTCTTGCCGTGCCGGTCCACGCCGAATACGTAGATCGACTTGTGCGTCCACCGCGGGTCGGCGGATAGCGAGATGGCGGCAAAGTACCCGTTCGCTTCCAGCTCCAGTGCGGCGCAACGGACGAAATTTTGCAGCCTGTCAGCGGAAGGATCGGAGGCAAGCTCCATGGCGTTGACTTCTTCCGGACTGCACGTGATCGGGAGGTCGGGACGGTAGATCCCCGCGCCGATGGCGGCTGGAGTCCCGTCCCAATCAAGCCCCTTGAAATAGGCCACCTTTGGCTCGTCCCGGTCCGTCGCCGGGTTCCGGGTCGAATAGTAGAGCCAACCGCCGCCGTAGCCATTCACGATCCGATGCAGTTCCGTCGAGTAGGCGTTTCCGAAGATGTCCACCAACGGTCCCCGCGCCGTTCCTTCCTCTGACGGATTGGGGGGCAGGACCAGAACCCGAGACATTTCTGAACCGACCGTGACGTCGACGACAACGACATAGATTGCGCCGCTTCTCCAACGAGCATCCTCATGAAAGGCTCGCTGAGCCTCCTCGAAACCCACTTCCTGGACAAATTCGTAGGCACACTGCACAAATGCCTGAACGTCCTCCGGCGTACGGATGCCGCTGGCCACAACCGACTTGTCGGAACAGGTTAGATTCTCAGCCGCGACGAAGCCCGGGCCAGCGATCAACAAGATCAAGGGAAGGAATAAAGGAAGGATCGCCCGTCTCACCATTTGACGGACAGATTACCATGCGCGGATGTGGTAACAACACTACCGTGCCCCGGGAAATCTACCGCTCACGCAGCCACCGGTGGACGGAAATCGCCACCGACGGCCCGCTCACGAAAGGAGCCTGAAACGTGAATCTGGAGAAGATCCTGCTGCATCTGAAGCTGGACGGTTTCTGCGTGGTGGAAGGGGTCATTCCCCCCGAGGATGTCCGGACCATTCGACATGAGGTCGAGGCCGTCATGGCGGCGCAAGGTTCGGCCGACACCTATGAGGGTGTGAGCAGCGCCTTCGAAGTACTGGGCTCGATCCCCACATTTCTGCCTTATCTGGCGAACGAGAAGGTCATGGCCGTGGCCCGCGAATGGTTCGGCGACCACGTGCGGATCTCCTACACGGGCAGCATGATCACCGAACCGGGCAACGAGCGGGGCCGCTGGCACGCGGACTGGCCCTACAACCAGGAGAAGGCCGCCCATGTCCCGGCTCCCTACCCCGACTACCCGTTCCAGCTCTCCTCCATCTGGATGATTTCCAAGTTTACCGACGAGAACGGCGGCACCTGGATCGTCCCCGGCAGCCACCGGACGTCCGACAACCCCACCGGCGCCATCGGGGTTCCCCGGTTCGAACCCTACCGCACCGAGAGGCACGCCACCGGACCGGCCGGCAGCGTCCTCCTCTTCGACAGCCGGCTCTGGCACGCCACGGCGAGCAACGAGAGCAATGGACGCCGCATCAGCATGATCGTGCGCTACATTCCCTGGTGGCTGGACATCCGGGTCCTGATGCCGGGGAACCCGGGCGCGCCGAACCATGGTGGACGAGCCGGGCTTGCCGGAGAACGAGATCCCCCGGTGAAGCCGGAGGTTTACGAACGCCTCCCGGAAACAGTGAAGCCACTTTATCGCCATTGGGTCAGGAGTTCCTGAAGCTTTCCTCGAATCTGTCTGACCTGATAACGAGTCCAACCGGCCATGAACATGCATCGAGCGGCGGATACTCCGAGCGCCTTTCGGGAGCGATGGAACGGCTGGCTCAATTTTCCCGTGGCCGACTCCCTGATTCCCTTCTCCTACCAGTTCCCTCCCTTGGACCGTCTGGTGGACGCCGTCCGCCGGGACGAGGAGGCCCGGATCCTGAGCGGGAGACGGGGAGACCACATGGACGAGACCGACATTTCGCGGCAATTCCGGTCCCTCCCCATCCAGGAGGCGTTGGACTCCCCATTCCAGATGTCCCATTTCGACCTTTCCCGGTTCCAGGGACCGGGCGGGATCCTGGAAGGATTGGAAGAGCAGGTGATGGTTCCCTGAGAAGGAATTCCTCCACTCGGCCGGGTTCACCTGGCGGAGATGCTTCCCATACTCTTCTTCTCGGGTCCCGGCTGCGCCACCAACTACCACATGGACCTCTCCACGTCTAGCCCGGCAAATCTACGGGACCAAGCACTTTCATGGCCTGACGCGGCCCGGCCACTGGACTCCCCTGGACGAGGTGGTCCAGGAGGCCCGGCGGGAGGAACTGTCCAAGCCTCAGGGGGCTGCAGCCTCGGGACGTCCTCACCTTCGTCATGAAGCCGGGGGACTGCCTCTGGAACCAGCTCCTGACCC
>CATOST010000002.1 GCA_951812665.1 uncultured Acidobacteriota bacterium | reverse complement strand
CTGCTGGTGGAGGAACTCGCCTTCTATCGCGACGCGGGGGGCTCCGCACTGGTGGACGTGACCCCCATCGGACTTCGGCGCGACCCGTCCGGGATGCGAAGGTTGGCTCAGGCCACCGGACTTCACATCATCATGGGATGCGGCTGGTACCGGGAACGAGTCTATCCGGCCTACATTCATGAGCTCAGCACCAAGGCCCTGGCCGACATGCTGGTGAAGGAGTTGGAAGAGGGGGTGGAGGGAGGCATTCGACCCGGCATCATCGGCGAGATCGGCACCGAGCGATTCCACGTCACTCCGGCGGAAGAAAAGGTGTTCCGGGCGGCCGCTCGGGCCCAACGGGAGACCGGCGCCACCGTGACCACCCACACCACCCATTTCGGTGACCTGGCCCACGAGCAGATGGACATCCTGATGGAGGAGGGGGTTCCGCCGGAACGGATCGTGATCGGGCACCTGGGGGAACGGCGCGGCGTCAAGGGCGAACTGGCCATCGCCGAGAGGGGCGTCTACGTGGAGATCGACCACGTCGGCCGGGCGGCCAGCGCCGGGACCCAGCCGGAATGGCGGAGGGCCCGAAACGTGGCCGAGTTGGTCCAGGCCGGCTACCTGGAGCGGGTCTTGATCTCCATGGACATCTGCGCCAACTCCCTGCTGCACTGGAACGGAGGACACGGATTCGACTATCTCCTGACCACCTTCGTTCCCCTGCTGCGGGAAGAAGGCCTCACCGAGGCGCAGCTTCGGATCATCCTGGTGGACAACCCGATCCGGGTATTGGATTTCTGAGAAACACGCCGATTGGAGGGGGACATTCTTGCCCCCCGCTCTTTTTACCGTGCTTCGTCCGGAGCCCGGCGGTTGGAAACCGCCGCTTCCGTCCGGGGGTTGGAAACTACCGCTCCTGTTCGGGGGCTAGGATGCCACCGCTTCCAGGTCGGCGATGACCGGGGCGTGGTCCGAGGCGGTCATGCCCTCTTTCTTCTTCCTGTAGTCGCGGTCGATCTCCACCTGCCGCAGCCGCTTGGCCAGCGCCGGGGTCGACAACAGGAAATCGATTCGGAGCCCCCGGTTCCGGTGGAACGACCCTCCCCGGTAGTCCCACCAGGAGAACTTACGTTCCCGGGGGAAGCGCTCCCGGTAAAGATCCACCAGTCCCCAGTCCAACAATCGCCGAAATCGAGCTCTCTCCTCGTCCGTGTGGAAGATCTTTCCCCCCAGCTCCTCTTCGTTCCAGGTGTCCAACCGGGTGGGGCAGATGTTGAAGTCGCCACAGAGGACGAGGGACTCGGAAACGTGGTGCCGCGCCTCCAGGTAGGACAGGAGCGCGTCGTACCAGGAGAGCTTTCTGGGGAAGTCGTCGTGCCCCACGTACTTCCCGTTGGGACAGTAGACCGTGATGAAGGTGACGCCGGCCACGCGGGCGCTCACCAGGCGGGTGCCCAGGTGCTCCTGTCCCGGCAGCCCCGACTGCAGCACGGTGGCCGGTTCCCGGCTCAAGATGGAGACGCCGTTCCAGGCCTTGGACGCATGGACCGCCGCCTGGTAGCCCCGCGCCCGGAACTCGGCATGAGGGAAGAGATCCTCGTGCATCTTCAACTCCTGCAGTCCCACCAGGTCGGGACGGCGGGAATCGAGCCAGTGAAAAACGTACTCGAGACGGGCTCGAAGCCCGTTGATGTTCCAGGTCGCGATTCGCATGTCTGCAGTCCGGCGGCCAGTCTATACCGCGACCGGCGGGAATGACGAAATGAGAGACAAGAACCAATAATTCAAGGGAAAACCCTACGATCCTTGCGGTTTCCTGCGGTAGTCTCGCCGGTCAAGGCACTGATCATAGAGTTCTCGGTCGATCCTGATCCAGTCAGTCTTGTTGATCCCCCTGCGGTTTCGGCTGGCAGGACTCTGCGGAAAGGCGCTGGCGATCTTGATCCACCGTCGCTGCTCCTGTGCGATTGTTCGGATCTCCTCGGCGACCTCCGAGAGATCCTGATCCTGGCTCATGACAAGTGCCACGTCGTATTCCCGACGGTATGCGAGCGCAATCACGTCGAGAGCGATCCGCACGTCGATCCCCTTCTCCTCTCCCGAGAGAAAAGAGTGTAGCGTCCCGTTGGGTAGAGTCACGGTGCGGTTCCGGTACCGGAGTGGCCTGCTATACACGATGATACCCTGTCGCCCCATCGCCGCGAGCTTATGAGCCCAGAAGAAGTGCCATCTGGAGTTATCGCTGGCATCAGGAATCCCTGTGTAGAAGCGTACCTGGGTCGGCTCCCATCCCTGTCCTGCACAAACTTGATCGGCGAGGACTGAAACGTCGTAGTTGGGGTAGGTATAGTCGAACGCTTCGCGAGCAGCGTGGAATAGGTTCTGGCCGTCTACGAAGACGACTGCACGCTTGGCTGGAGGCTCGCCGTTCAATGGGTGATTAGGGGGAAAATAACCCCACCCGAGGCCTCTCGGCGTGTCGGGCGGGGAACAAGTACGCGGTAGGATACTACAATGTGGGGACCAGCTGTCAATCCCTGTCACGCTGACGACGTCTGCGCGGAGGTCAACCCTCGACAAACCAAGCGAGCGGGGACCATCCAAGAAAAATAGAAGTTGCGGATCACCGTGTAGAGGCCCAGATCGTGGTATGCGACGGTGTCCAGCACGGAATCCCCGACGGAGTCGGGTACGGGCACCCGCAAGGCGTGACCGACGGCGGTCCCCAAGCGGCTCTGAGCATTACGAGCAGCGCTGATGTTTTGGTGATCTCCCATTTCCCGACATTCGCGCCGGATCGCGGTGACGCCGTACATTGGCCGCCGAACGGGTGCTCATCGTGCACTCCGCATGGACAACAAGCGATGTGGTAGGCCCGCCAGCAACGCGTCGACCTGTTCCCGGTCCAACCGATCCTCGTTGGGAGTGAAGACCGACCACAACTCGCGGTACAGGGATCGTAAGTGATCCCGGATCGGGTGCTCCAAACTACGCTTTCCGGCCACCAGCGCTACAAGCTTCAAGGCGAGAATGGCAGGCGAAAAGGACAGGGGACAGTCTGCAGGACCAAGGAAAGGGACAGTCTATTTTTCCGATTTTTCCGAGACGACTGAGGTCGTCACTTGGTCAAATTTCTCCGGTTGCTTCCGAAAGCGCCGAACTTGCTGATTTTCTTTTGAGTTTCCGTCACCTTTCTCAGTTCTGAATCGTTGTTGTCATCAGGGGTGCGAACCGACTCCCCGCCGAGTCCGAGTCCGAATACCTGAGGACAATGGCCATGGCCCGAACCGCCCGACACAAGAGCCCCGATGCCGCCTTCTATCACATCACCAATCGAGTCACCGGTCGGCCCGATTGGTTCCCCTTCGAGGACCAACAAGCCCGTCGCAAACTCCTGGACATGATGCTGTTCTACGTCAGAGTCTACCGGTGTCGTCTGGCCGCGTTCCAGATCATGGGCAACCACTTCCACTTCATCGTCCATTTCGAGAAGTTCCGACCCTTGTCCCGTGAGGAGATGATGACCAGCGCCAGCCTGCTCTATGGACATCAGGCAGACGCCAAAACCGCCGGCTGGACCGATGCCCAGTGGAAGGCGTTCAACCAGCGTCTCTTTGACCTGTCGAGACTGATGGCCGATCTGGACGGGCAATATGCCATGTGGTTCAACCGCACGTTTGAGCAGCGAGGTCATTTTTGGGGTGACCGGTTCAAGAGCTTCGAACTGCTCGACAGCCAAGCCGTCCAGGACGCCCTCCTGTACGTGGAACTCAACGCCGTCCGAGCCGGACTGGTCAAACGGCCCGAGCAGTGGAAGTGGGGTTCGGCCCTCTGGAGACTCAACGGCAAGGATCAGGATCTGATTCCGCTGGAGGAACTGTTCCCTGCAGATCCCGGAACGGACCCGTACAGCAGTTACTGGGCTCTCTTGTACTATCGAGGCGCCGTCCCCACCCGGGAGAACCAGGCCGCGATCCCCCGGTGGATCCTCCAGCAGGAGCAGCGGCGGGGATTTACCCAGGTCGGAGCCTTTCGCCGTCGTTTGCGATTTCTGACGGACGGGTTGGCCGTGGGGCCGGCAGAGAAGGTGGCGAAGCTGCTGGAAACGTATCGCAAGCAAGGTCGATATCGACGTCGCCGCCACCCCATCCCCCAACTGGACGGTGTGCTGTATTCCCTGCGGGAGCAGCGCTCAAACGCCTTTGTCACGTAAGAGCCTGCGCCGCGGAACGATTTCCAGGCTGGACGAAGGATTATCACGCCTAAGAACGCTGAAAAACCAGCCAAATTGAGCATCATTCCCCTAATTTAGACTCAAATGTGGGGAATTTTGGCCTCGGATAAGTC
The DNA here is from genome assembly GCA_951812665.1 of uncultured Acidobacteriota bacterium. Classification (GTDB taxonomy): domain Bacteria; phylum Acidobacteriota; class UBA6911; order RPQK01; family JAJDTT01; genus JAJDTT01. The sequence continues at coordinate 116,797 of CATOST010000002.1, read as the reverse complement.
TATTTTCTCTGCCATTTCTTCTGCTGCGCAGACTCTTGGACTTGGACTCGCCTGACCGCTTACCATCGGTTCTCCCACCGCTCCCACCGGGGAATCAGACGACGACCCCCCGGCAGGACCAAGCAGTGACCGTCCCCTTCTTTTCCCCCCCGGGAACGAGTCTATCCGGCCTACATTCATGAGCTCAGCACCAAGGCCCTGGCCGACATGCTGGTGAAGGAGTTGGAAGAGGGGGTGGAGGGAGGCATTCGACCCGGCATCATCGGCGAGATCGGCACCGAGCGATTCCACGTCACTCCGGCGGAAGAAAAGGTGTTCCGGGCGGCCGCTCGGGCCCAACGGGAGACCGGCGCCACCGTGACCACCCACACCACCCATTTCGGCGACCTGGCCCACGAGCAGATGGACATCCTGATGGAGGAGGGGGTTCCGCCGGAACGGATCGTGATCGGGCACCTGGGGGAACGGCGCGGCGTCAAGGGCGAACTGGCCATCGCCGAGAGGGGCGTCTACGTGGAGATCGACCACGTCGGGCGGGCGGCCAGCGCCGGGACCCAGCCGGAATGGCGGAGGGCCCGAAACATGGCCGAGTTGGTCCAGGCCGGCTACCTGGAGCGGGTCTTGATCTCCATGGACATCTGCGCCAACTCCCTGCTGCACTGGAACGGAGGACACGGATTCGACTATCTCCTGACCACCTTCGTTCCCCTGCTGCGGGAAGAAGGCCTCACCGAGGCGCAGCTTCGGATCATCCTGGTGGACAACCCGATCCGGGTATTGGATTTCTGAGAAACACGCCGATTGGAGGGGGACATTCTTGCCCCCCGCTCTTTTTACCGTGCTTCGTCAGGAGCCCGGCGGTTGGAAACCGCCGCTTCCGTCCGGGGGTTGGAAACTACCGCTCCTGTTCGGGGGCTAGGATGCCACCGCTTCCAGGTCGGCGATGACCGGGGCGTGGTCCGAGGCGGTCATGCCCTCTTTCTTCTTCCTGTAGTCGCGGTCGATCTCCACCTGCCGCAGCCGCTTGGCCAGCGCCGGGGTCGACAACAGGAAATCGATTCGGAGCCCCCGGTTCCGGTGGAACGACCCTCCCCGGTAGTCCCACCAGGAGAACTTACGTTCCCGGGGGAAGCGCTCCCGGTATAGATCCACCAGTCCCCAGTCCAACAATCGCCGGAATCGAGCTCTCTCCTCGTCCGTGTGGAAGATCTTCCCCCCCAGCTCCTCTTCGTTCCAGGTGTCCAACCGGGTGGGGCAGATGTTGAAGTCGCCACAGAGGACGAGGGACTCGGAAACGTGGTGCCGCGCCTCCAGGTAGGACAGGAGCGCGTCGTACCAGGAGAGCTTTCTGGGGAAGTCGTCGTGCCCCACGTACTTCCCGTTGGGACAGTAGACCGTGATGAAGGTGACGCCGGCCACGCGGGCGCTCACCAGGCGGGTGCCCAGGTGCTCCTGTCCCGGCAGCCCCGACTGCAGCACGGTGGCCGGTTCCCGGCTCAATATGGAGACGCCGTTCCAGGCCTTGGACGCATGGACCACGGCCTGATAGCCCCGGGCCTGGAATTTGGCGTGGGGGAACAGCTCTTCCTGCATCTTCAACTCCTGCAGCCCCACCAGGTCGGGACGGCGGGAATCGAGCCAGTGAAAAACGAAGTCCAGACGGGCTCGAATCCCGTTGATGTTCCAGGTCGCGATCCGCATGTGTGCAGCCCGGCGGCCAGTCTATACCGCGACCGGCGAGAATGCCGAATCGAGAACCAGGAATCAGGAATCGAAAAGAGGAGTGCCGCCGGTTCCCCGGTCCGGCAGACGGATCACGGACCCGGTTCGTGACGCCTCCAACATGGCGGTCACGGCTTCCACGCCGGCGCGGCCGTCCGGTCCGGACCCGATCCGGCTGGGCTTGCCCTCGATGGCGTCGCGAAAGGCCCGGAGTTGGCGCTCGTACGCTCTGAGGCGGGCCGGGCTGAGGGGAACGTCGGCGGCAACGAACCGGGCCGCGGGCTGGGTGGAGACCGTGCGCCAGGCTCCTCCGACCGCCAGCTTCAGGTCCCCGAAGGGATCGAGGTCCATCAGACCCTGTGAGCCCATGATCCTGAGGCGAAAGAACTCGCCGGAAAATCCCGGGTCCGCCATCTCGTTGGTGGAGTAGAGGCTGAGCAGGGCGCCATTGTGGAAACTCAGCAGAGCCAGCGTCGTGTTCTCCACGGGGGCCGGGGTCAGAAAGTTGCGGGAAAAGGCACTTACGGTGGCGACTTCCGTCCCCAGGCACCAGCGGAGCAGGTCGATGCCGTGTGGCGCCGAGTTCAGGACGTGGCCGAGGCTGGCCGGATCGTCCCACCATTCCCATCCTCCGCCGTCCCGCAACGAGGCCTCGGTCAACATGGTGATCTGGATGGTCAGGATGCGTCCTATGGTCCCCTCTCGAATCAGCCTCCGGGCCTCGACGTTGTTTCGCCGAAACCGTTGATGGTAGCCCACGGCCAGGGTCACCGATCGGCGGCTCGCAGCTTCGATCATGCGGTCGCAGTCGGCCACCGAGGTGGCCAGCGGCTTCTCCACCAGGACGTGCTTTCCCGCGGCGATGGTGGCCAGCGCATCCCCAACGTGGATGTGGTGGGGAGTGGTGATGATGACGGCGTCCACGTCGGAGCGGCGAACCAGACCTTCCACGTCCGGCTCCCGATCGATTCCGTACCGGTCGGCCAATCCCTCTGACCGGCGGCCGCCGGTCACCGCAACCAGCCTGAGCCCGGGCACCGCGCACACCGCCTCGGCATGGGTTTTCCCCATGAATCCCGAGCCGGTGATTCCAATCCCCAGATCGCGCCTCATTGACGCCTGAGTCTACCAACCTGCCGCAGTTCCCGGAGCAACGAATCTCAACGCTTTTGGTATACTTCCCATCAACTCTCATGCGTGCATTTCTGTTTCTTCTTCTCGGTTTCGCGTTTTCCGTTGCTTCGGTGCCGGCCCAGGATGTGGAAGCGACGGAGTTCTTCGAGAAACGGATCCGTCCGGTGCTGGCCAACAAGTGCCAAGCCTGCCATAACTCCGGCCTCAAGACCGGCGGGCTGGATCTGTCCAGCGCCGAGGGATTCACCAGCGGCGGCCAGAGTGGCCCGGTGGTCTCTACAGAGGCGCCCGCGGAAAGCCGGATCCTGGAAGTGATCCGATACCAGGATCGAATCAAGATGCCTCCCGGCGGAATGCTGCCCGAGGACGAGATCGCTTCCCTGGCGGCCTGGGTCGACACCGGCGCTCACTGGCCGGGGGTTCCGGTCATGGATTCGCCGGCCGCAGAGGCGGAAGAGAGAGACGACTTCACTGCGGAAGAGCGAAACTTCTGGGCCTTTCGGAAGGTCCAGGATCCGGAACCGCCCCAGGTGAAAGATCTGGACTGGGTCCGGTCCCCGGTGGACCGCTTCGTGCTGGCCAGGCTGGAGGCGGCCGACCTGCGCCCGGCCGCTCCTGCGTCCGGACTCACTTGGTTGCGGAGAGCGAGCTACGATCTCATCGGTCTGCCTCCCAGCGAAAAACAGATTGCCGAATTCCTGAGTGACGACTCGCCTCGGGCCTTCGAGAAGGTGGTGGACCAACTGCTGGCTTCTCCCCGGTACGGCGAGCGGTGGGGACGCCATTGGCTCGACGTGGCTCGTTACGCCGACTCCACCGGTAACGACGAGGATCACCGTTACCCCTACGCGTGGCGTTACCGCGACTATGTCGTCGACGCCTTCAACCAGGACCGTCCCTACGACGAATTCCTCACGGAGCAGTTGGCCGGTGACCTGCTCCACACCGGAGAATCGATCGAGAAGCGGCGCCGCGGGATCGTCGCCACCGGGTTCCTGGCCCTGGGCCCCAAGGCGCTGGCGCAACAGGACAAGCAGCGGATGCTCTACGACGTCTGGGACGAACAGTTGGACGTGGTCTCCAAGGGTTTCCTGGGACTCACCGTGACCTGTGCCCGCTGCCACGACCACAAGTTCGATCCCATCCCCACCAAGGACTACTACTCCCTGCTCGGCATGTTCTCCAGCACCCGCAGCTTCACGGCCATGGGCAAGACCGTCTCCAAGCTCCTGTTCACACCGCTGGTCCCCGAGGACGAGTACCAGGCGTACAAGGACCACAAGGAATCTATCGGCAACAAGAAGATCGAGATCGAAGACGTCGTCGATCAGGAACTTCAAGCCTACGTGTCCCAGTTGAGTCCTCGCCTGGCCGACTACATGCTGGCTGCCGGCAAAGCCGGCGGACCCGAGCAGGCCGAGGCGCTGGCGGCGGCAAACGATCTGGAGGCTCCGATTCTGAGAAAGTGGATCGCCTACCTCCAGCCGCGCGAGGTCCGAAGGCCCCACTTGGACGAGTGGCGCCAGGCTTCCGATGCGAACCCTGCCCAGACGGCAGACGCCTACCAGACCCGGTTTCAGGAGCGTCTGGAGGAATGGAACGAAACCCTCCGGAAGTGGCGGGAGCGGGTCCGCCGGATGCTCAAGGAGATGAACATGCCGCCCCCGCCGAAGCCCACCTTCGAGCCGGGGAGCGACCGCTTCTTCCACGAAGTCTACTTCGCCGACAAGGGACCGTTCTTCCTGGAGGATGAGGCCCAGGAGAAGGTCTTCTCTCAAGAGTCCAATCGGCTGCTGGCGCTTTACCGCCAGGAACTGAAACAACTGGAAGAGATCTTGCCTCCCGAACCGGCCATGGCCTGCGCGGTCGAGGAAGGAGATCCGGTCCGGCAACGAGTCTTCGTCCGGGGGGACTACAACAATCTGGGCGAGGAAGCACCCAAGCGGTTCCCCCTGATCCTGGCGGGGGCGGAACAGGACCCGATTTCCGCAGGCAGCGGCCGCATGGAGCTGGCTCGCTGGCTGACCGAACCGGAGCATCCTCTGACGGCCCGGGTCATGGTCAATCGCATCTGGCAATGGCACTTCGGGCAGGGTCTGGTGCGAACGCCCAACAATTTCGGAAAGTTGGGCACCCCGCCCACCCATCCTCAACTGCTGGACTATCTGGCTCGCCGATTCATCCGGGAAGGGTGGTCCATCAAGAAGATGCACCGTTTGATCATGAGTTCGGCCAGCTACCGAATGGGCAGCCGGACGACGCCGGAGAAGAGTCTGCGGGACCCGCAGAATCAACTTCTCTCCCGATTCGAACGGCGCCGCCTCGAGGTCGAAGAGATCCGTGACGGGCTGCTGTCATTGGACGGTTCCCTGGATCTGACCATGGGTGGAACCCTGCAATCCGGATTCGGCACCGACACCGAGAACAGCAACGACCGTCTGAGCCTGAAGCCCGAGACGGTCCACCGGAGGATGGTCTATCTGCCCCTCCGCCGTGCCAACCTCCCGACACTCCTGAACCTGTTCGACTTCGGCGACGCCACGACCAGCATGGGCAAACGGACACACACCAACGTCGCTCCTCAGGCCCTGTTCATGATGAACAGCGAGTTCGTGGCCGATCGGGCCCGAAACCTGGCGACCCGGCTGGAAATGGAGGAGGCGGACTCGGCCCAGCGCATCGTTCGAGCCTACCTCATCACCCTGAACCGGATGCCGGAATCGGAGGAGCGGCAAGCCGCGCTGGCCTACCTCGGTGACTTCACGGGAAAATTCGGAGGGCCGGAGGCGCCGGGTCTGGATGCCTGGGGCAGCTTCTGCCGGATCCTGATGGGGTCCAACGACTTCATGTATGTTGACTAGACCGGAATTCGGCGGCAAGATTTGGAGAGACGCGCTCGACCCGGAAAAAGTCTCGAATCCGGAAACAGGATCGGGCTCGCGCCCGGATTGGACCCTGCTTGAGGTGATCTCATGATCGAGAATCCATGGAACAAGTTGAAACGTCCCCCGCTGTTGACGCGTCGCTCCATGCTGAGAGACACGGCCTGCGGCTTCGGCGTGCTGGGACTGGCCGGACTCATTGCCGAGGCGGACCGGCTCTCCGCCGCATCCGGGCCGGCCAGCCCGCTCGCCGTCCGGAAGCCGCATTTCGAGCCGCGCGCCAAACAGGTCATCTTCCTGTTCATGCACGGCGGACCTTCCAGCGTCGACATTCTGGATCCCAAGCCCCGGCTTTACCGGGATCACGGGAAACCCCTTCCCATCAAACGTCCCCTGGCCTTCGACGACAATCCCCCGGGACCGTTGATGAAGCCGCTCTGGGACTTCAAACGAACGGGTCAGAGCGGACTTCCCATGAGCGATCTCTTTCCCCACGTCCGGACCTGCGTGGACGACCTCTGCGTGATCCGGTCCATGGTGGGAGAAGGAGTGGACCATGGAGCCGCGTTGCTGCAGACCTTCACCGGCACCAGCACTTTCACCCGCCCGTCGCTCGGTTCCTGGGCCCTTTACGGTCTGGGAACGGAGAACCAGAACCTGCCCGGTTACATCACCATCAAGCCGGCTCTGGCCCACGGCGGCGCCAAGAACTGGAGTTCGGCTTTCCTGCCCGGAGCCTACCAGGGAACCGCCATCGGCCATTCGGGGCTCAAGGTCCAGGACTTTCGGGGAGAGCCCATCGAGTACCTGGTTCACCGCGGCTTCACGCCGGAGCAGCAACGCTACGAACTGGACATGCTCCAGAACATCAACCGGCGCCACGCGCAACTGCGCCGGTACGACGCCGAGTTGGAGGCCCGCATCCAGGCCTTCGAACTGGCGTTTCGGATGCAGATGAGGGCCCCCGAGGCCTTCGAGGTCGAAAAGGAATCGGCGGCCACCCGGAATCTCTACGGTCTCGACCAGGAGGAGACCCGGGAGTTCGGCTGGCAATGCCTGCTGGCGCGGCGCCTGGCCGAGCGGGGCGTGCGCTTCATCCAGTGCACCCACAGCTACAAGTGGGACCAGCATTCCCAGCTCTATGAGAAGCACACCGAGAACGCCCGGGAAGTGGATCTGCCCATCGCCGGGTTGCTCAAGGACCTGAAATCAAGGGGCATGCTGGAGGAGACGCTGGTGGTCTGGGCCGGTGAGTTCGGACGCACGCCCGTCTCCCAGGGAGGCGACGGGCGCGACCACAACCCCTACGGCTATTCCATCTGGATGGCCGGCGGTGGAGTCAAACCCGGATTCGTCTACGGCGCCACCGACGAGATCGGCTACCACGCCGTCGAGGACCGGATGCACATCCATGACTTTCATGCCACGGTGCTCCACCTGCTGGGCCTGGACCACGAGAAGCTGACCTTTCACTACAGCGGCCGCGATTTCCGCCTGACCGACGTCGCCGGCGTGGTGGCCGAGAAGATCCTGGTGTAGCCTCACTCCAGGAGAAAGCGGCTGCCGGCGATGAATCGGGTGCCGCCCGGTTACTGTAGGAATTCATCATGATCAGAAGTGGACTGGCATTGGCTGGCACGCTGGCGGCCTTCGGGTTGGTTCACGCCACCGAATCGGTTCCCCGGTTCGGCTCTGACGTACGTCCCCTCCTGAACCGATACTGCCTTCAGTGCCACGGCGAGAGTCTCCAGATGGGAGACCTGGATCTTAGGACCGTCTCTTCCATGGAAGAAGGAGGAAGTCAGGGCCCGGCTCTGGTGAGAGGAAACGCTACCGGGAGCCTTCTCTACCAGCGGGTCGCGGACCAGAGCATGCCCCAAGCGGAGGAGAAGCTGGAACCGGAGGAAGTCCGGCTGCTGGCCGACTGGATCAACGCCGGGGCTCCCGCGGACCCGGTTCCGGCAGAATCCAGGCTGGAAACGGCCACGGTGCATACTCCGTCTCACTGGTCATTCCGTCCGATTCGAAGACCGCCGATCCCGTCCGTACGGAATCGGCAGTGGGTTCGGAATCCGGTAGACGCCTTCATTTTGATCCGCTTGGAAGAAAAGGGCCTCCAGCCCGCTCCGGAGGCGGACCCCACGACTCTGGTGCGCCGCCTGGCTCTGGTCCTGACCGGCTTGCCGCCGTCCCGGAAGGAAACCTCCGGCCGACCCTCGGGTCCAGGCGACGCGGCCTACACCCGTCTGCTGGACGAACTCCTGGGACGGCCCCAGTACGGTGAGCGCTGGGCCCGGCACTGGCTCGACGTGGTGCGTTATGCCGAATCCAACGGCTACGAGCGAGACGGCACCAAACCGCACGCGTGGCGCTATCGCGACTACGTCATCGACGCCTTCAACCGGGACACGCCCTACGATCGCTTCCTCACCGAGCAGTTGGCCGGAGACGAAATCGACAGCACCGACGCCGAATCTCAGATCGCCACCACCTTTCTGCGGCTGGGAACCTGGGACGACGAGCCGGCGGAGGAGCGCCGGGACCGGTACGAACAATTGGACGACGTCCTGGGGACCGCCAGCAGCACCTTTCTCGGCCTGACCCTGCGTTGCGCCCGCTGCCATGACCACAAGTTCGAACCCTTCAGCCAGGAGGACTACTATCGTTCGCTCGCCTTCTTCGAACCTCTCAAGCGCCCCCAGAATATCTTGAAACCCCGGGCCGATCTGGACCGGATGGTGGGAACGCCGGACGAACTGGAACGGTACCGGGTGGCCACCATGAAAATGAAGGTGGAGGTGGAACGGCTGAAGCGGGAGCAGGAGGAGCTGAGCCGGAAGATATTGGATCGGCTTCTCTCCGACCGAGCCTCCAGCCGGGATCTGAGCTGGGCTCACCATGCCGAGACGGTATTGGCATTCCGGACCCCGGAAGAGGACCGGACCGACGAGCAGAAGGCCCGGATCCGGAAGTTCGAGGAACGTACGGACCGGGAGATCCTGGCTGAAGCCACCACCGACGAGGCTCGGAACTTGAGCCGGTGGGAGCGGGAGTTGGCCCGCTTGAAGGCGGAGGCTCCCGAAGAACCCCCACGAGCCTACGTCTGGTACGAAGACACTCCTTATCCCGTTGCCACCCGAGTCCTGGTCCGGGGTGACCCGGGAACGCCCGGAGACGAGGTTCAACCCGTGGTTCCCACCATTCTGAGCCGCCCGGACCTGCTGTCACGGATCGGACCCATCGAGCCGACCCGCAATTCCAGCGGCCGGCGCCGCTGGCTGGCCCGGTGGATGACCCACCCCGAGAATCCCCTGGTTTCCCGGGTGATGGTGAATCGGATCTGGCAGTGGGTCTTCGGCGAAGGCCTGGTGGCCTCCGAGAACGATTTCGGGGTCGCGGGGGAGACCCCCAGCCATCCCCTGCTTCTGGACTACCTGGCTTCGGAATTCATCGCCTCCGGCTGGAGCGTGAAGCACGTGGTCCGGCTTCTGGCCGGCTCCTCCACCTTCGCCCAAGCGTCCGAATGGAACCCGCAGGCCGCCGGCGTGGACCACCAGAACCGCCTCCTCTGGCGATGGCAGCCCCGGCGTCTGGAAGCGGAGTCGGTCCGGGACTCGATGCTGGCCGTCAGCGGCAGTCTCAATCACTCCATGCACGGTCCCAGCATGTTTCCCCGAATCCCCGATTCGGTCCTGGCCGGACAGTCGAGACCGGGACTCGACTGGGGAGAACCGGACCCGGAGCAGAGCCTCCGGCGCAGCATCTACATCTTCGTCAAGCGCTCCCTGGCCGTCCCCGAACTGGAATTGTTGGATTCACCCGACACCACCTCCAGTTGCGAGCAGCGCCGCGTCTCCACCACCGGGCCCCAGGCCCTGACCTTTCTGAATGGAGACTTCGCCCACGAACAGGCTCGGCGTCTGGCGCGAAGAGTGATGAGGGAGCATGGTGAGGAACGCGACAACCAGGTCCGGGGCGCTTTCCGGATGGGACTGTCCAGGGGACCTGGCCCCGAGGAACTGGAAGCGGCGCTGAATTTTCTACGGGTCCAGGAAGAGCAGATCCGGGAGGACCTGACCGGGACTCAGACCACCCCGGTGATCCGGGAGCGGGCCCTTCAATCCCTCTGCCTGACTCTGTTGAACACCAACGAGTTCTTCTACTTGAACTGAGATTCACCGGCCCGGGCGTTGCGAGGCCGATTGCCGGTGGGGGCGAGATTGCAAGTGAAACGCCGAAGAAATACCCTGGGGAATCACCCCGTTTCAGAGGAGCTGGAAATGCGATCTGAACCTGAGCGCCCTCAACCGGGAAACGGATTTCGCCTCACCCCGTGCGGACGGACCCGGCGCGAGTTTCTGTGGGAGGCAGGAGGCGGATTCGCCGGCACCGCTCTGACCTTCCTCCTGGCCCAGGACGGATTCTTCGGTAAGACGGTCCACGCCTCTCCCGAAGAGTCTTCGCCCCTGGCTCCCGGCGCCCCCCACTTTCCACCCCAGGCCCGGGCGTGCATCTTCCTGTTCATGTACGGCGGCCCCAGCCAGGTGGATCTGTGGGACCCCAAGCCGGAACTGACCAAACGGGATGGGCAGCCCATGCCCGACATGGACGCGGACCCGCTCCTGAAGCTGCGCAAGAATCGCCTGGGCGGCCTCATGGGATCTCCCTTCAGCTTTCGGAAATGGGGAGATTCGGGGATCGAGGTCTCGGAACTCTTCCCTCATCAGGCCCGGCACGTCGACGAAATGGCGGTGATCCGCGGCACCTATGCCGACAGCTTCGCCCACGGCTCGGGCCTGCTTCAGATGAACACCGGATTCCTGCGCCAAGGGCATCCCAGCCTGGGTTCGTGGGTCACCTACGGCCTGGGCAGCGAGAACCGGAACCTGCCGGGCTATGTGGTGCTGCTGGACCATCGAGGCGGACCCATCTCCGGACCGCCCAACTGGAGTTCCGGCTTCATGCCCGCCAGCTACCAGGGCACTCAGCTCCGCTCCGAGGGGGACCCGATCCTCTTCCTGAAGCCCCAGGAGGGAGTGACCCCGGCCCAGCAGACCCACCAGCTCCGGCTCCTCTCGCGCCTGAACCGGATGCGGGGTGGGGCCGGGTCCGAGAACGACGAGTTGATGGCCCGAATCGCCAGCTACGAGCTGGCGTTTCGAATGCAGCAGGCGGCTCCCGAAGCCGTCGACCTGGCCCGCGAATCCAAGGCCACCCGGCGCCGGTACGGACTGGAGGACCCGGAGACGGAGAAATTCGGCCGCAAATGCCTGATTGCCCGGCGGCTGGTGGAACGGGGCGTTCGCTTCATCCAGGTCTACTCGGGAGGCGGCCACGGCGACGACACCTGGGACGCTCACGGCCGCCTGGTCGAAAACCACACGCTGCACTGCCGGCAGACCGACCTTCCCATCGCCGGCCTGCTCAAGGACTTGAAAAGCCGGGGCCTGTTGGAGAGCACTCTGGTGGTCTGGGCGGGCGAGTTCGGACGGACTCCCACCAGCCAGGGAGACCGCGGCCGCGACCACAGTCCCCGAGGGTTCACCACCTGGATGGCCGGAGGCGGCGTTCGGGGCGGCCAGATCATCGGCGCCACCGACGACTTCGGCTACGAGGCCGTCGAGGACAAGGTCCACGTCCACGACCTGCATGCCACCATCCTGCACCTCATGGGACTGGACCACGAACTGCTCACCTACTTCCACGGCGGCCGGGAGATGAGCCTCACCGACGTTCACGGGCAGGTCATCCGGAAGGCATTGGCCTGACCAGTCCCCCGACCGGTCCGTCTCCGCTTCGACCTCAAGGATGCGTTTCTCGCCCAGGAGGCGCCGGAGTCGGTCAATCCAACTCGAAGGTGAAGAGCGAGGTCCCGGCGGTGATGGCCAGGTGCTGCTTTCCCTGATTCAGGTAGGTAATGGCGTTGGTGGCGATCATGCCACCCAGATGAGCCACCCAGAGCTCCTCCCCGTTGCGGGCATCCAGAGCGAAGAATTGACCGTCGGTAGTGCCGCTGAAGGCGAGGTCGCCGGCAGTGGTGAGGACGCCGGACCAGGGAACCGTGAGCAGGGGATACTCCCACTTGAGTTCGCCCGTCCCCGGAACCAAGGCCCGGATCGCTCCCCTCCCCGGCGGCTCTTCGGACGCTCCTTGAACCAGCCCGCCCCAGTAGGGAAGACCCGGCGTGTAGTCAGCCTCGCCTTTGATAAAATAGTTGGGCAATTCCCAGACCGGGACATAGAAGAGGTTCGTGCGCGGACTATAGGACGGCGAGTACCAGTTGGTTCCCCCCTGGACTCCGGGGTAGACCAGCGTTCCCTCTTCGGTGGGCTCCATGTTGGGGACCCGGACCGGACGGCCGTTTTCGTCGATCCTCTCCGCCCAGGTCACCTTCACGTATTTCTTGCCCAGGAGATACTCGCCGGAGGTCCGATCCAGGACATAGTAGAACCCGTTCCGGTTGGCGAAGTACATGAGCTTGCGCTGGGCGCCGCCGAACTCGCCGTCCACCAGCACCGGGATCTGCACCGAGTCCCAATCGTGCACGTCGTGGGGAGTGAACTGGAAATACCAGCGCATCTTTCCGGTATCGGCCTCCACGGCCACCACCGAAGACGCGTACAGGTTGTCCCCCAAACGAACGTCGCCGTTCCAGTCGGGGGCGGGATTCCCCGTGCCCCAGTAGATCAGGTCCAGTTCCGGATCGTAGGAACCGGTGATCCAGGTGGGGGCTCCGCCCTGTTTCCACGAGTCTCCGGACCAGGTCTCGTTCCCCGGTTCGCCGGGACCCGGAATGGTGTAGAAACGCCAGGCCCGCTCGCCGGTGGCGGCGTCGTAGGCATCCAGAAACCCCCGGATCCCGTATTCCCCGCCCGAGATGCCCACGATGATCTTGTCCTTCACGGCCAGCGGCGCCACCGTGATGCTGTAACCCTCGCTGTATTCGGCCACCTTCGCCTTCCATACGACGGCGCCCGTCTTGGCGTCCAGGGCCACCAGTTGGGCATCCAGCGTGCCCAGATAGACCCGGCCGTCGAGCACGGCCATCCCCCGGTTCACCTGGCCGCAACAGACGCTGGTGCGCTCCGGCAGCTTGTGGCGATATTCCCAGAAGGGCCGTCCGGTCCGGGCGTCCAAGGCCATGGCATCGCTGGGTGGCTGGGTCACATACATGACGTCGTTCACCACCAGCGGAGTCGTCTCCACCTTCTCGAGGCTCTTGAATTGAAATACCCAGTCGAGACTGAGGCGGTGGACGTTGGTGGTGTCGACCTGGTCCAGACGGCTGTAACGCCAACTCCGGTATCCGCCGGAATAGGTGAGCCAGTGCCCCGGCAACTGGTCCGCCGTCAGCAGTTCGTCGTGAGTCACCTCTCCTGAGAGGACCGTCGCGTCCTGTTTGGGAACGGTTCCGTCAGGCGTGCAGGCCACCGCCAGCAACAGCACCAACCAGATCGCCGAATGCCGCTTCATGGACGCTATTTCCTTTTCAAAGAGGCCAGGTAGGCCACAAGGTCGTCGACTTCCGCGTCTGTGAGATCGTCTTGAAAGGTCGGCATGGACGAGACCTGCCCTCTGCGAATCTCTTTCAGGAGCTTCTTGGAATAGGAGAGGAGGCGCTCTTCCTCGTCCATGACCTGGATCGAATAGCTGTCTTCGTTCAGGACCACGCCCTGAACCGAGTTTCCGTCGGCCAGGGTGAGGGTGACCGGCCAGTAGCGGCGGGTGCCGTCCACGAAGGTTTCGGAACTGTTTCCGATCTCCGCGGTGGGTTCCAGGATGGACTCTTTAAGGAAACTGGCGGACCGCTTCCAGCCCACGTCACTCAAGTCGGGACCGAGACGCCCTCCCCGTCCGTCGACCATGTGACAGCGGGAGCAGTCCCCTTGCACCTCGAAGACGACCTTGCCCTGGGCGGGATCGCCGGGAAGCCTCTCGGGCGCGGAACGGCGATCCAGTGATCGCAGATAAGCGACCAGTTGCCAGACCTCCCGGTCGCTGAAACGGTGGGCCGCCATGCTGGTCCCGGTGATCCCCTGGCTGACGATGCGAAACAGAGCCGAGTTGCTGTTTCCATGGCGATACTCGGAACGGGTCAGGTCCGGACCCGATTCGCCGGTGGCGTCCAGGGCGTGGCAGATGGCGCAATGGTTCCGAAAGTTCCGTGCGCCGTTATACAAATCGGCGACCGAGGTGTAAGGGTTCCGGGTGGCCGACTCTTGCGCCGGCGATTCGGGTGTCAGGACCAGGATCAGCAAGCCGGCGATCAGGAAATCCGTAACTCTCAAAACGTTTCCAAGGTTTCGTTTGTGGTATCCGAACATCTGCCGGAAGTCAAGGCGCAGGGTGGAAAAGAAGGAAGGCCCCCACAAGATGCGCCCCTGCAATTTCCCGGGAAGAAGGCCATTATTATCTATAGATAATAAAAGTCAAAGCTGTTTTTACTATTGATAGTAATTTCTTCTCTTATGGAAATCTGCGGGCGAGTGTCTCCCGCGCCTGAGTCCTGGCCTTCTCCAGCACGTCCTGGAGGCGGACCGGCACTCCACCGCGCCGTTTGCTCTCATCGGCGGCTTCCATGAAGACGTAGATTTCCAGCGTCGTGGCAGGATCGACGGGCGGAACGCCGGTCTCGAAGAACTCCACGATCCGGGCGACCAGCGGAGGATAACCGCTGAAGCCGCCCAGCGGAGCGATGGCCTCACTCCCGAAGGCGGTCCCACCGTATCCCCGTTTCCCGGCCCGCCGGCCGTGAAAGGTTCCCAGCCGACCGTCGGACCATCTTCCCACCACCACGTCGCCTCCCGGCGTGTTCATCCGGCTCAGCTCCACGCAGCCGGGACCCATGACGGTGTAGAGAAACTCCACCCCATGGATGCCGTACCAGAAGAGATCTGGGTGATTCGGCTCCATCACAGCCGGACTGTAGGCGTTGCAGGCCAGGATCTTTCCCACCTTTCCCTTGACCACTTCCTGAACCCCCGCGGCGTAGCGCAGGCCGGAAGAGGAAAAGACGGGAGTCCCGTAGCGCTTCGAGAGCTCGTAGATCGCCACCACGTCCGCCAGGGTTCCGGCCACCGGCTTGTCGATGAAGACCGGCTTGCCGGCTTTCAGGACCGGCGCGGCCTGCTCCAGGTGGGGACGTCCGTCGTTGGTCTCCAGCAGGACCACGTCCACTTTCTGCAGCAGCGCCTCGATGCTGGGGACGATCTCCACACCCATCTCCCGGACCCGGCGCGTGTATTCCGGGACCCGCCGCAGGCTCGACTCGATGTCGCGGCTCCCCTGGGGGTACGCGGCCACCACCCGGCAGCCCGGGACGTGGCCCTCGTCCCCGGGGTCGTTGAGGATCCGGGTGAAGTGGACGGAATGGGACGTGTCGAGGCCGATGATCCCGGCTCGAAGCGGGGCGGCCCGCACTCCGGCATCCGTCGACGCCGCAAGGAAGAGCAGCACCATCAGGAGCGGGGAACCGATTCGAGCCGAGTTGACTCCGCGTCTTATCCGCATGAAAAAGTGGAGCGGGAGACGGGAATCGAACCCGCGACGTCCAGCTTGGGAAGCTGGCATTCTACCGCTGAATTACTCCCGCTCGTTCACCATTCTAGCCTTATCTCTGGGCAACCGCCACGTCCTGGGCGTCGATGATGGTGTTCATGGCCTTCCGCAAATCGGTGAGCGCCAATTGATAGTCGATCTGGGAACGCAGTTCCGAGAGACGGGCCTCGGCCACGTCACGCTGGTACTGCAGGAGCTCGAAGTTGGTGGACAGTCCCGCCTTGAACCGTTTGGTTTCCAGCTCCAACTGCTCCTGGGCGAAACGCAACGCCAGAGCGGACATGTCCAGTTCCCGCTTCTGAATGCCAAGACGCTCATAGGCGTTGCGGACCTGCTCCACGATCAGCTGTTCCTGCTCCCGGTGCTGGTGCCGGAGACGGCGCTCGGCAATGGCGGTTTCCGCCAGTTGGCCTTCGTTGCGGCGATTTCTCAAGGGGATCTCCACATCGACGAAGATCCCGTAGGAGATGTAGTCGAACCCCAGCGCCTGTCCCATGGAATTGCCGAAGTTGCCGTAGAACGGGTTCGTCGGATCCGGCTCGCGAGTCAGAGCGCCGAAGAAATCCACGTTCCTGAAGACCTGTCCCGACCGGCCGTACGAGCCCACGTTGGCTCTCAGGTCGACTCGGGGCTTGCCCTCCTTGCGGTAGAATTTCCTCTCGATTCGATTCTTTTCCAATTCCAGGTTCAGGCGCTCCAACTCGGGCCGGCGCTTCAGACCCTCTCCGATGGCGTCCTCCAGGGTGATGCCGAGAGGTCGGATGCGAGGCCGGTCGGTGGGGATCAAGGTCAGATTCCAGAGGGGAGCCGACCGGTCGGGCGTGAGGAGTTTCTTGAGGGCATTCTGCCGAACCACGATCTGGACCTCGGCCTGAATCGTGGTCTGCTCGCGTCTGGACACCTCCGCCCGAGTGCGACTGACCTCCATCGGCGCCGAGATGCCCACCGCGACCCTCCTCTTGTTGAGCTGGTGCTGCAGGACGGCCTGTTCCCGCGATTGGCGGCGCGTCTCGTGGATGTCGATGGCCGAGACCAATTCCCAATACTGCGTCTGGAGACGCAGGATGATGTCCGACACCCTCTCTTTGAACTGGCTCTCGTTGATGCGGCGGTCCAAGTTGTAGATCTTCAACTGCCGCTCCGTCTGGGTCTGCCGGAATCCCCGCCACAGGGGTTGGGTGAAGGAGAAGTTGAAATAGGACTCGAAGTTGGGATTGATGATGGAAAAAAGACTGTTGGAGGAGTTGCGAACGTTGTTCAGGGTCAGCTGCAGGGCGCCACCACCTTTGACCGGCTGTTGAACCGACGTGTTGAGGGTGAGCCCGCGCCGAATTGAGGTGGGGATGTTGCGGCCCGCGTCCAGAATGCTGGTGGACGGCCATTCATTGGAACTCCAGCCCGTGGAGAAGCTGAGCACCGGGTCGTAGTCGCCGCGAGTCTGGAATATCAGTTGTTCGGTCACTTCTTCATTGAAATCCTCGATGGCGATCTCCAGGTTGTTGGTCAGGGCCAGACGAACGGCCTCCTTCAAGGAGAGATCCAGGTATCCGCCTTCGCTCCGGACCCGCTCGACGTAGGGTCGAGTGGACGGGAACTCCTGGTCAGGCGCCGAAGCACCTTGGACCGGGCACAGTCCGAGACAGAGAACGGCCATTAGGGAAACAGGGATGCGAAAGGCAAACATCATTGAACTCCTCGCGTACATGTTGCATCTTCAAATCAGAGGTTCGTCTCCGTTAGAGATGCATTCGAATTCCATAAGGATCGGTCGATCCCGGTTCCACCCGGGGGCACGGCCGGATTTCAGAGGAGAGCCGTGGACCGGGAAAGCATGTTCCCCGACGGCGCACCCCAAAGACATACTATCCCCCAGACTATCCTCCAAACGGGCAAGGTGCTCATGAGATACACCCGTTTGTGGTTTGTTCTTCTGTTTTTCACGGTCCCGGTCTTGGCCAACGATACGGCCGGTTCTTCCGGTATTGCCGTGGTGGAGAGAAGACCCTTCGTCAAGTTCGTGACCCTCACCGGCGAACTCAAGGCCAGCGACTCCTTGATCGTCTACTCTCCCAGGATTCCCCACCATTGGAACCTGAAACTGAGTCATCTGGCGGACCAGGGCTCCGAGGTCCGGAATGGGGACCTGCTGGTGAAGTTCGATGGCTCCAGTCTGGAGACCGAACGGTTGGACCTGGAGAAGAAACGGGAGGAAGCCCAGCTCAAGATCGCCCGCAAGCAAGCCGAGATCGGATCCAAACGCCAAGAGCAACTTCTGCAAAGGGCCACCGCCGAAAAAGAAATGAAGGTCGCTCGGATCTACGCCGAGATTCCGCCGGATCTGGTCCCTCGCGAAGATTCCGAAAAGTACCGGTACGACGTCTCGCAGGCCAGGATCAAGCTGGACAAGGCCGACCACCAACTCGCCAGTCAGAAAGAAACCGGACGGGCCGAACTGGAGGTTCTCCGACTCGACTATCAACGGGCCGACCTGCAACTCAAGCAGTTGCTTCAGGCCATGGATCGGCTCACGGTCCGGGCCCCCACCTCCGGATTGGCGGTCCGAGCGCGACATTTCCGGGAAGAGCGCAGGCTCCAGGCGGGAGACGCGATCTATGGAGGGCGTCCGGTCATGATGCTCCCCAACCTGGACCACCTGGAAGTTGCCGCCGTCGTCTACGATTCCGACCTCGCTCTGTTGCAGGAAGGATTGAATGCCGAGGTGATCCTGGACGCCTATCCTTCCCGCCGCTTCCGCGGCCGCGTGCTGCAGGTCTCGGAGGCGGCGAAGTCCAAGTCGTGGCGATCCCGATTCAAGGTCTTCGAGGCCCGGGTGTCTCTACTGGAAACGGACCCGGACATCATGAAGCCGGGAATGACGGCTCGAGTGTGGATTCCGGTTCCGGCGGGGGAGCGGTTGACGGCGCCCCGGGAGGCGCTCCACCTGGGCCCGGATGGTGAGGTTTTCGCGCGGGATGAGATGGGCCGGAAGCTGCCGGTTCAGGTCCTGGATACGACGGATCGATGGGTGGCGGTGGCTGGACTGGATCCCGGACAGAAACTCCTCTTGAACTCCGATACGGGCCCGAGTGGACGATCGGAGGGGGATTGGATCCGGATGAAACGGGA
Source organism: uncultured Acidobacteriota bacterium (assembly GCA_951812665.1). Lineage (GTDB taxonomy): Bacteria > Acidobacteriota > UBA6911 > RPQK01 > JAJDTT01 > JAJDTT01. Next base: position 98,375 of record CATOST010000002.1, on the reverse strand, counting down.
GGATTTTACGCTCACCGTACCCGGCAACGGGGTGCTCAAGGCCGATTTGGCGACCTTGATTCGGTCCCCGGCTCTTCCCAACACCTGGCGCTACAAGATCACTCATATGGCGCCCGAAGGAAGCTCCGTCGAAAAAGGGGAAGTCGTGGCGCGATTGGACCCGACGGAAGTCGAAAAGAAATTGCGTGAGGAATCGGCCAACGTCGAGAAGGCCCGGGAGGAGTACGAGAAGACAAAGGCCTCATTGGAGTTGGCCGCCCGGGATCTGGAGCTGGAGTTGGAAGAAGCTCGAGTCGATGCCCGGAAGAAGGAGAAACAACTGGTAGAAGCCAGGGAGTTCCAGTCGATCCTTGAGGTCAAGAAGGCGGACTACGAGGCGGAGTTGGCTCGTCGAAAGGTCGAGACTCTGGAGTTGCGGCGGAGGTTCGTGAAAGATGATGCCGACCTTCAGCTCAGGATCCTGCAAGACAGCGGGCGGCTTTACGAAGAGAGAGCCTCTCATCATCGAAAATCGATCCAGGCCATGGAAATCGTCTCACCCCGGGCCGGCACCGTCCTCTACCAGAGGAACTGGCGCAACGAGCCGGTGCGAGTCGGAAGTGACGTCTATGTGGGCAGCACCATCATGAGCCTCCCCGACCTGTCGAGCCTGGTGGTGGATGCTCGGGTCGCGGAAATCGACGCCGGAAAAGTCCGCGTCGGCCAAGAGGTCAGAGTCGACCTGGACGCGATTCCGGACCGGACTTTCAAGGGAAGGATCGCGTCGGTGGCCACCCTCTTCTCTCCGGCCAGCTTCGATCGGCCCATGAAGGTGCTGGACCTCACAGTGGAGCTGGAGCGCGTGGACCAGGACAGGATGCGTCCGGGTATGGCAACCCGGATCCGGATCGTCGTCAACCACTTCCAGGATGTTCTGACCTTGCCCCTGTCGGTCATTCAGACGGAGAACGGCGAGTCCTTCGTCTGGGTGAAGCAGGACGGTGGGCCACTCAAGCGGTCCATCAAATTGGGTCGAGACAACGGTGTCGTCGCCGTGGTCAAGGAAGGGCTGTCGGAGGGAGAGGAGGTCGCCAATGTGCCGGATGCCAGGTAAGGAATTCGATCCCTGCCGACAACACCGGGAAGCCGACAAGCCCCCTCCGCACCGCACGGACCCTACCAGCTACAGGATGGGGGTTCGCTACCAGATCCAACGTTCAGCGCTTCTACCGACGTACTCGCGATGGCCCCCAGGCGGTGCCATACTCGATTTCATGAAAACCCTGCCCGGCCTGCTACTGCTTTCTTGCGCGATGGCTTCAGGAGAACCTCTCCATTGCGACTTCACGGACTACCGGCCCCTGGAGGGCCTGGCGGCCGAGAGCGTCGACGGAGACGTGGTCTTTGAATGGACAGGCTCCGAAGCGCCGGTGCAAGCCGGTGCCGGAACCTCAGCCGGGCAGCTCCGGGCAAGGTTCGGCCTGGAGGGCGCCCAGCCGGTCATACGGCAAATGGCCGCACTGTCCAGGTCGGGGCATTGGGCGCCGCTCGTGCGAGACGCCCGTCCACAGTTCCACGTAGCGGAGGGAAAGCGCCGCATTTCCTACCAGCAGTTGCGGCCGATGCAGAACCTGGGCCGCGAGGCCACGCCTGAAGTCGTGGAGCAGGAGAAATGGAAGGTCTTCTGGGATGCGCCGCTGAATGTGCCAGGTCGCGAAGGCGTGAACCCCGGGCTCCCCAGGGATCCCTCGGAGGTGACGCGCAGCGAGGTCCGATACCGCGTCAAAGCGTGCCGGGTGCGCCGGGATGGTGTGCGGCTCCAGATTTCGTTTGACGGCTTGACCTTGGGCTCGTTCGAAGGGAGCCTTCGATTCACCGTTTACAAAGGATCCAACCTGGTTCGCCAAGAGGCCGTGGCGGCGACCACCAAGCCATCGGTCGCGTACGTCTATCGTGCCGGTCTGGGCGGGCTGAAGAGCGATGACTACCGGCGTCTGCGCTGGAGGGACGTCGCCAGGGACTGGCAGCACTATCGCTTCGGTGGTGGAGTCAATGAGGGGCCGGTTCCGCTTCGCGCGCGCAACCGGGTCGTCCTGCTCGAGCAGGAGCGCGGTGCGCTCGCGATCTTCCCCCCCTCTCACAAGTTCTTCTTCGCGCGTGAGATCGAGATGAATCTCGGGTACGTCTGGTACCGGCAGGGAGAGGAGGGGCGCTTCGACGTCGGTGTGCGCCAGGCCGAGCGGGAAGAGATGTTCCGCCCGTGGGGCGCTGCCAAGGGAATCTGGGAAAAGCGAGTGCGTCAATCGCGCGCCTTCGCGGAAGGCAACTTCGCTCTCTACAACGCCCCGCCGGGAACGCTGCAGCGGATGGCCGTCTATTACTACCTGGGACCGCGGGACGCGGAGTCCACGCTGAAAGAAGTGCTGGCCTACACCCATGGCGACAAGTACAAGCCGCTGGAGGGCCATCAAGTGGCGGTCAGCCATTTCCATACGCACTTCGCCGAGCAGCTGGTTGACCTCGGGTCCCTTGACGCGAGGCCGCCGTGGGTTTCGGCATTCAAGGGCCTGGGGATCAACATCGCGATGATGTCGGATTTTCATGGCGACGGCCACCCGGCGGATGAAGGTGAAGTCCGGTTCAGGGAACTTGGCGAGTACTTCGAGGCTTGTCGACGGCACTCGGACGAGGATTTCCTGCTGCTGCCCGGCGAGGAGCCGAACGTGCATTTTGGCGGGCACTACACGCTTGTGTTCCCGAGGCCGGTTTACTGGTCCAAGGTGCGCGGGTCCGATAAAGCGTTCCAGGCAAGCCACCCGGAATACGGAACGGTTTACCGCGTGGGCTCGGCGGGTGAGATGCTCTCGATGCTCGAAACGGAGAAAGGCCTGATTTGGCAGGCGCACCCGCGCACCAAGGGTTCGACATTCTATCCCGATGTCGTGCGGGAGGCGCCCCACTTTCTCAGCGACCGCTATCTGGGTGGAGCCTTCCAATCCCTTCCGGCGGACCTGTCGCAGCCGAGGGTCTGCGAGGAACGGTGCTTCGGAACCCTCGACGACATGAACAATTGGGCGGGGCCGAAGTACCTGATTGCGGAGGGCGATACGTACACGAAGTATCCCGAGGACGAGATCTATCCGCACTTGATCGTCAACTACGTGCGGTTGAACGAGTTGCCCGCATTCGACGAGGACTGGAGCCCGATCACCGAGGCGATGAGGCGGGGAGAGTTCTTCGTCTCGACAGGGGAGGTCTTGATCCCGTCCCACGAGGTCGAAGGATTCGAGGACCGCAAGACGTTTGTCGCCGAGGTGGAATGGACATTCCCGCTTGAGTTCGTAGAACTCGTGTGGGGCGACGGCAAAGCGACCGGCAGGCAGGTGCTGCCGACAACCGGCCTCGGTTCGTTCGGTCGCAAGACATTCCGGATGGAATTCGGTTCGCCGGGCAAGAAGTGGGTGCGGTTTGCCGCCTGGGATTCGGCCGGCAACGGGGCCTTCACCCAACCCATCCACCTGCCGGGACGGTGAGGGTGTAGGAGGGCCGATGAAGAAAGTCTACCTGGCATTGTCGCTGCTGGTCGTCGCGGCGGGCGTCGCTTCCCATTTCCGGGAAGTGGGCAGACAGTGGTTGGCCACCCTGATGGATCCGCGGGAAAATGAACCCGTACCCCTGATGCGGGTGACCCCCCAAGACTATCGGGTCCTGGTTCGAGCCGACGGCGAACTCACGGGACTGCAGATCACACCGGTTCACGCCCCCATGGTGAAAACCGGATCGCTGAAGGTGGCCTGGCTGGCCGCTGAGGGCCAGATCGTCGAGAAAGGGGACACGGTGGTCGGGTTCGACCAGACCGACGCGGTGTTGACCCTGAAGCAGAGCCACAACACTCTCGACACTCAGGATCACCTCATAGAGAAGCAGAAAATGGAGGCCCGGAGCCGGGTGGAGACCCTGAAGCGGGATCTTGAGAGCACGGAACTGGAATTGGACTACACCCAGGACCAGATCCGGAAGGACGAACAGATCTTCTCCCGCTGGGAGATCCGGGAATCGATCATGAGCGCCGCCCTGGCCCGGTACCGCAAAGGCCATCTGAATCGTAAGGGGGAGGTGGAGCAGGGGCTCTCCGAGGCCGACCTGCGCCTTCTCCAAGTCGACCGGAAGATGGCCGAAACGGAGATGAAACTCGCCCAGGAGACCCTCTCCTCACTCGAAGCCAAAGCCCCCCTCGGCGGGGTCGTCCTCTACAAACGGAGCTGGACCGTTCTCGAAGTGGGCTCCGAGGTCTGGCCCTCGCAGCCCTTGATGGAAATCGCCGATATGGACCGCTTCCGGGGACGGTTGTTCGTCCCGGAGAACCAGATTCGGGGCGTGCAGATCGGCAAGAAGGTCCAGGTTCGCCTCGATGCGTATCCCGGGGAGAACTTCTCGGGAGAAATCGACAAGGTGGACAAGATCGCCCGCCAGCGGCATTCGCGCGACCCCCGGAAATTCTTCCTCTGCGAAGCTCGTCTCGACGTCTCACCCGATTCCCTGGAAAAGCTCAACCCGGGCATGCGATTCTCCGCCGAGATCGAGTTGGGGGAAGAAAGCGACGCCGTCGTGATTCCCCGGAGCGCGGTCATCAAGAAGGATTCGAGTTTCGTGGTTTTCGTCCGGGAAGGCGACGAATACCTGGAGAAAAAGATCGAGATCGTGGACAGCGACTTCGGCTTCCACGTGGTTCAGGGCGTGGCTGCGGGGACCCAAATCTGCCTCCGCCACCCCTTGGAGGATCAGCGTCTCCACCTTCCCGACTTCAGCTCGCCGACGGCGGGAACGCAACGGCGCCGTTTCGTCCCCTTTTGAGCGCATGTTCTTCGCCGAGTCGGTCAAGATCGCCCTTTCCAACCTGCTGCTGCACAAGCTCCGCACGTCTCTGACCATGTTGGGCATGATCTTCGGGGTGGCCGCCGTCCTGTCGATGCTCTCCATCGGGGCCGGAGCTGGTCGAGAAGCCCTGTCTCTGATCCGGAAAATGGGGCTGCGAAACATCCTGATCCGGGCCAAGGCGTTCGAGGAAGAGGAGCTCCGTATCATCCGTCAGGACTCTCCCGGCCTGACCCGCCATGATGTCCAGGCCTTGAGGCAGGTGCTTCCGGCCAGGACCCGAATCAATGGCAAGAAGGAACACAAGACCTACCAGATCGCGGCGGCGGTGGGCCGAGCGGACTCGCGGATCTTGGGAGTCGACGCCGGATACCCTCTCGCCGCCAATCTGGAATTGGTAGAAGGCTCTTTCTTTCTGCCCGCGGACGGCCTCAAGCGCCACCAGGTCTGCGTCCTGGGAAAGACGGCTCGCCGCAAGCTCTTCGGTCTGAACCCGGCGCTGGGAGAGCAGGTGAAGATCGATGCGCTCTGGTTCACCGTGGTGGGAGTTCTGGCCGATCAACTTCTGGAAAAAGACGAGTTCGAAGGCGTCAAGATCGAGAGCGTGAACAACGACATCTACGTCCCGTTGGAGACCCTTCTGGCCAAGTACGAACGGAAACCGGTGGAGAACGAACTGGACGAGATCATCGTCCAGCTTCCCCAGGACCAGGATCTCTCCGAGCAGGCGGCCGTGATCTCCGGCATGGTCGCAAGCACCCACCGGAACATCGACGATTTCTCCATCGTGGTTCCGGAGCGCCTGTTGGAACAGAGCCGCCAGACCCAACGGATCTTCAACCTGGTCATGGGCGCCATCGCCTCCATTTCCTTGCTGGTGGGAGGAATCGGGATCATGAACATCATGCTGGCCTCGGTTTTGGAACGGACCAACGAAATCGGCCTGCGCCGGGCGGTCGGCGCTCGCCGCCGGGACATCAGCCGGCAGTTCCTGCTGGAAGCCCTGACCATCAGCCTGAGCGGTGCGGCCCTGGGCGTCCTGCTGGGCTCCTCGATCTCCAGCCTGGTCTCCACCTACGCCGGCTGGCCGACCACGATCACCGGCGTGTCCGTCCTGCTGGCGGTCGGGGTCTCGGCATCCGTGGGACTCGTCTTCGGGATCTACCCGGCGCGAAAGGCCTCCCGCGTCTCTCCCATCGAAGCGCTCCGCTATGAATAGAGTTCCCATCCACGAAGCCCGTGAAAAGCCCGTGGCAAAAGTCGTCGCAGACTATGAAGGGTCGGCGACAGACCGGGATCGAACGTCCAAGGTGCTGATTCGTGCCGTCGACCTTTGGAAGAGCTACCGGATGGGCACCCAGACCATTCACGCCCTGCGGAACCTCAGCTTCCAGGTCGAAGAAAACGAGTACGTGGCCATCATGGGTCCGTCCGGCTCCGGCAAGTCGACTTTGATGAACGTCATCGGCTGTTTGGACACCCCGACTCGCGGCCAGTATTTCCTTCACGAGAAACGGGTCAGCTCCATGGACGATGACGAATTGGCCCAGGTCCGGAACCAGGAAATCGGCTTCGTCTTCCAGACCTTCAACCTGCTGGCCAGGGCGTCCGCCTACCAGAACATCGAGCTGCCACTCCTCTACAGTCGACTGCCCCGCTCCCAGCGTCGCGCCAGAACCCGTGAGATCCTGGCTCAGGTCGAACTCGAAGAACGGGCCAATCACCGGCCCAACGAATTGTCCGGCGGCCAGCGCCAGCGGGTCGCGATCGGGCGGGCTCTCGTCAACCGTCCGTCCATACTGTTGGCCGACGAACCCACCGGCAACCTGGATTCGCGTACGGGCCGGGAGATCCTGAACCTTTTCGATACGCTGCACCGGAAGGGCAATACGATCCTCCTGGTCACCCATGATCCCGATGTCGGAGATCGCGCCGATCGCGTGATCGAGTTGCTGGATGGAAAGATCACACGGGACGAAAAGTTGCGCTTCCGGGGTGGACCGGTATGAACCGGCTCCGGATCAGAACATCTCGGTGCGCCAGAGATCATGGATGTGGATGATCCCCACCAGCCTCCCGTTGGCGTCCGGCACCAGTAGTGAGGTAATTTTCTTTCTCTCCAACAGATTCAGCGCTTTGGTGGCCAGCTGATCGTCTCCGATGGTCACAGGATCCGGCGTCATGCACTCGGCTGCGGTGCAATTGAGAGTCGACGCGCCTCGACGCTGCAGCATTCGCCGCAGGTCGCCGTCCGAGATGACTCCCACGAGCCGGTCGTCTTCCGCCACGATCCCGGCGATGCCCAGTCCTTTTCGGCTGATCTCGTCGATCACGTCCTTCATGGAAGCGGACCATTCAGCCTTGGGGATCTCGTCGCCCCGGTGCATGAGATCGGACACCAGAATCAGCTTGTTGCCCAGTCCCCCGCCCGGATGAAACCGGGCGAAATCCCGGGGCCGCAGTCCCTTTCGCTCCGAGAGGGCGACGGCCAACGCGTCCCCCAGGGCCAGGGCGGCGGTGGTGGATGCCGTCGGGGCCAGACCGAGAGCACAAGCCTCCCGATCCACACTGACGTTCAGGACCACGTCCGAGTTGTGCGCGAGCGTGGATTTCAACTCCCCCACCAAGCCGATGATGGAAACTCCAAGCCGCTTGAGTGTGGGCAGCAGGCGGACCAGTTCGTGAGTCTCGCCGCTGTTGGAAACGGCCAGGATCAGATCTCGCTCGGCCAACATGCCCAGATCTCCATGGATGGCGTCGGCGGGATGGACGAACAGGGCGGGTGTTCCGGTGCTGGAGAGGGTCGCGGCAATCTTCCGGCCGATGATCCCCGATTTCCCCATGCCGGTGAGGACCACGCGCCCGGTGCAGGAAATCAGCAGCTCGATGGCCTGGTCGAAGCGATGGTCGAGACGGGGAATGAGCGCCGCCACCGCCTCCGCCTCCGTCTCCAGGACTCTCCGGGCCGTCTCCCGGGACCGGCTGGTCCCGGTATTTCGACTCGGCACGGTCTCAGCTCGCACTCCCGTCCTTCCCGGATATTCAGGGCCCGCCGCTGCTTTCCTTGGTCAGTGCGTCGAGCCGGCGAAGGTGTGTCAACATATCCTTCAGGAGGTCGATCTGCAACGCGTTGGCGCCGTCGCTCAGGGCCCGCTTGGGGTCCGGATGCACCTCCATGAAGAGCCCGTCGATCCCCACAGCCACGGCAGCTCGCGCCAGATAGGGAATGAAGGCGCTGTCCCCCGAGCTGGACCCGCCGGCGCCCCCTGGAAGCTGGACGCTGTGTGTGGCGTCGAAAACGACCGGCACGCCCAAGTCTCGGAGCAGCGGCAGGGACCGGAAGTCGACGACCAGATTATTGTAACCGAAGCTGGTGCCCCGCTCGGTGACGAGCAGGTCCTGATTGCCCGTGCCGCGGGCCTTTTCGACCGCGTGAACCAGGTCACCGGGCGCCAGAAACTGTCCCTTCTTGATATTGACCGGCCTCCCCGTGGCGGCCGCCGCGACGATCAGATCGGTTTGGCGACAGAGGAAAGCAGGAATCTGCAGGAGGTCCAGAACCTCCGCCGCCGGGCCCACTTGGGCCACTTCATGCACGTCGGACGTGACCGCAAGACCCAACTCACGGCGGATTCGTCCCAGGATCTCCAGCCCGCGGTCGAGTCCCGGGCCCCGGAAGGAGCGAATGGAAGTCCGGTTGGCCTTGTCGTAGGAAGCCTTGAAGATGAAAGGGATGCCCAGAGTGGATGTGATTTCCCGGAGGCGGCCGGCCAGGCCGAGGGCATGATCTTCGCTCTCGATGACGCAGGGACCGGCGATGAGGAAGAAGGGTTGCCGGGCTCCGAGCCGCCATTTGCGGAAGTCCATCCGTCCGGACACAGTGACTCCTGATCATAGCGCAAAGCGGGGAAAGAGAGGGGTCGCGACAAATGCAGGCACCGATCGTCAAGAACCTGGTTCGTGAAATTGGAGCCGGGCCGGGAAACTTCCGATCAGGTGACGGTCACTACGGCTTTCAGGCTTTGGCGCATGGCTGGCGCCAGCCGGGATTCCTGCCGGTGCCGAATCGCCGCCTCGATGAAACTCGCGAAGAGAGGATGAGGGCTCAACGGCTTGGACTTGAATTCCGGATGAAATTGGCAACCCAGAAACCAGGGGTGGTCCTCCAATTCCACGATCTCGACGAAATTTCCGTCGGGAGAATTGCCGGACACCTGAAGCCCGTAGCTCACCAGAACCTCCTCGTACTCTCGATTGAACTCATACCGGTGCCGGTGTCTTTCGGAGATCTCTCTATCCCCGTAGATTCGGCGTGCCAACGAGCCCTCATCCAGCAGACAGGGATAGGCCCCGAGCCTCATGGTGCCGCCCATGGCATCCACTCCCAGCAAGTCTCGAAGCTTGTAGATGACCCGGTGTGGCACTGCGGGGTTGAACTCGGAACTGTTGGCGTCCAGGGAACAGACGTTACGAGCGAACTCGATCACGATGCACTGCATTCCGAGGCAGATTCCGAAACAGGGCATCCGGTGGACACGGGCATGCCGGATCGCCCGGATCATCCCTTCGATTCCGCGGATTCCGAAGCCGCCGGGAATCAGGATGGCATCCAGCCCTTCCAACCTCGATTCGTAATCTTCGCCGGCCAGGCCCTCCGAATCGACCCAACGGAGCCGGACCCGGGTCCGAGCCGGAAGCCCGCCGTGGACCAGGGCCTCACTGAGGCTCTTGTAGGACTCCTCATAGCCCACGTACTTGCCGATGATCCCTATGGTCACTTCCCCTTCGGGGCTCCGGATCCGGTCCATGAGATCTTCCCAGGGACCCAGTTCGATGGAGTGGTCGGGCAGACGGAGGAGATCGGCAATGATGGCGTCCAAACCTTCCTTGCTATAGACCAAAGGGACTTCGTAGATGCATTCCACGTCCTTGGCCGTGATCACGGCTTTTGAAGGCAGGTTGCAGAAGAGGGCGATCTTCTGCTTGATCTCCCGGGGCAGCATTTGCCCGGTGCGGCAGAGAAGTATGTCGGGCTGAATGCCGATCTCCCTCAGCTCCCGCACCGAGTGTTGGGTCGGTTTGGTCTTCAGCTCTCCGGCCGTCTCGATATAGGGCACGAGGGTGAGATGAACGTAAAGCGAGTTCTCATGTCCCACGTCGATTCGCATCTGCCGGATGGCTTCCAGGAAAGGCAGGCTCTCGATGTCCCCGACCGTTCCGCCGATCTCCACCACCACCACGTCGACCTCGCTCCCCACCCTCTTGATGGTGGCCTTGATCTCGTTGGTGATGTGCGGGATGACCTGGACCGTCTTTCCCAGGTACTCTCCCTGGCGCTCCTTCCGGATGACGGTCTGGTAGATCTTGCCGGTGGTGGAATTGTTGTCCCGGCGCATCTTGGCGCTGGTGAACCGCTCGTAGTGACCCAGATCCAGATCCGTCTCTGCACCGTCGTCGGTCACGAACACCTCGCCGTGCTGGAACGGACTCATGGTTCCAGGGTCGACGTTGATGTAGGGATCCAGCTTGAGCAGGGTCACCTTCAGGCCCCGGGCTTCCAGGAGGCATCCGATGGCGGCTGACGCCAGACCCTTGCCCAACGAACTCAACACCCCGCCCGTCACGAAAATGAACTTGGTCGCCATCCTAGCTCTCCCCTTCCGCCCCTACGTTTGTGTGTCTCTGACTTGGAATTAAAGAGCCATTTTCAAAGAATGGTCTGACACGTTCCAGATCTTCCTGAGTATCGACGCCAATGCTGTCCTCGTCCACCGTGGCCACCTGAATCGGAATCAAGTTCTCCAGAAACCGGAGCTGTTCCAGCTTCTCGATCCTCTCCAAAGGAGAAGGACGAAGCCGTGACAGCTTCTGGAGCAAACGTCTTCGGTAGCCATAAATTCCCAAATGCTTGAAAAAAGAGGCCTTCCCCTCTCGGGCGAAGGGGATCGGGGCCCGGGAGAAATACAGAGCCCGGCCCTCCGAGTTCGTGACCACCTTCACGACATTTGGGTCCAACGCTGCTTCCGGATCTTGAAGGGGAACACAAGCCGTGGCCACCTGGACCTGGGGGTCTCCGTCGAAGCAGCCACAGACCCGGTCGATGGTCGTGGGCGGGAGCGTCGGCTCGTCACACTGGAGATTGATGAAGACGTCCGCCTCGACCCCTTGCGCCACTTCCGCCACTCGCTCGGTGCCGCTCCGATGCTGGTCCGAGGTCAGGACGGCGTTGCCGTCCCAGGAACGAACGGACCGAAGGATTCTCTCGTCGTCGGTGGCGACCAGGACCTGGTTCAGCCGAGTCGACTGCAGGGCGCGCAGATAGACCCATTGGACCAGGGTCTTTCCCCCGACTTTGAGCAACGGTTTTCCGGGAAGGCGCGTAGAAGCGTAACGGGCCGGAATGACCCCCACGAAGCGCATAGGGAAAGGTATCCCAGCCGGCTGGCGCCTGGCAAGGGCTCTATTTGGATGGATTCGAGTTCGTGCCGATCGTGTGGGTCGCGGCCGACAGCTTTCCGGTGCGCCGCTGGCGCAAGACCACCACCAGATCATGGCTGTCTTCCGGCATTACCGTCTCCAGCGAAGGACCGAAGTTCTTGTACTCCCGGAACGACACGAGTTCCTGTTCGGAGAAATCCATTTCGAGCACCTTGACGAACAGGAAATTCTCTCCCAGGGGCTCGCCCGAAGCGTTGAAGGGAATGCCGAATATCTCCAAGGTGCAACGTTTTCGGCCGGCATCGTCGGAGAAGGTCAGCGCCTGATTGGGGATCAGGGGCCGCACCACCCACTGTCCGCCCTGGCGGCGAACGGAGAGCCGGAACGGAAAGTCCCGGTAGAGGTCGGGAAACTTGAAGGCATTGGCCAAGTTGAACTGGGCCGCCCTCTCCGGCGCCACGCTCTCATACCCGCGGCGGTACCGGAGCTTCAGGCCCTTTCGTTTCACCTTGACCTCAATCCGGCGAAACTTGCCGTCCTCCAACTTGGCATCGGGAACGTAACCCAGAAGGTAGTAGGACCGGCTGTCCAGATACGCGGTCCGGATGGGACTGCCGAGTTCGTTCTCGTTGGTGAAGAGGAGACCTCCCGTGTCCTCTGAAAGGGTGGCCAGGAACTCCTGAGTCGCCTCCATGTCTCCGATGTCAAAATAGGTGCTGTGCTGGAAGGGAAGGACCATCAGGCCGCGAGGATCGATGCTGTAGACTGACACCTGGTTGCGATTGGCCTGATCGACGGCGGAGCGGAGACTCCTGGCGTAGATGGAGGCCATGCTGCCGATATTGAGCCTGGACAAAGTGGCCATCCGCGGCCTGCTCAGCCCACGATGCAATTGGTCCTTCCTGCGCTGGATGATCTCCGACACCCGGTGGTAGGCATTGATGGCATACCCTCTCGAGAAGTAAAGCATCCGCTTTCGCCCCGGAAGCGAGCCCAGGTATCGGGAAAGGGCCGAAATCGCCCGGCAAGACAGATCCAGGCGGGTTCTCAGGTTCGAGAGGTACTGCTGAGCCTCCGCTTCCGCGTAGTCCAGAGGCACGTCCGGGGGAACACCCACCCCGAAGCGATTGAAGATTGCATCCACCTGTTCCGCAAACTCCTCCAGGCTGGCTTCTTCGCGACGATAGGGAACCTGAGCCAGGGCCACCTCCAGCTTCTTCAGATTCCGGGTGAAGGGTTGGTCCACCCGGACCGCGGGCCGGATCGTGACCAGCATGGCCAAATCTCCAGGATCCATCCCGGAGCGCAGAAACTCTCGGATGGCTTCCTTGCTCCGCTCCGCCGAGTTGAAGTCCATGGTCTGGAGATCCAACAGGAAAACGACATAGCCGCCTTGCCTCCCTTGAGGGACGCTCCCACGCCCACGGGTTGCCGGGGCCGGCGGCGCCCCCGGTTCGTCACGTGTGGGCTCAAACTGTTCCAACCTGAAGAACTGGATCTTTCGGCGCTTTCCGTCCTCCAATACCTCGATTTCATCCTGACGGAGATCGGAAACGAAGCGCCCCTTTCCATCGGTCGCTACCAGGTCCACCAGCACCAATTCCGATTCGGCGCGAAATCTGGGGGGGCTGTCCTGTGGTGGCGCAGCTTCAGTCCGGGCCAAGGTCCCCGGCAGCAGGGACAGGACGAGCAGGTGCGCGGCAAAACGGCCACCAAATTCCCGCGCGGCACTCCTCACGTAACGCAGTCTCAAAAGGCTGGCTTGCCCTCAAGGACCATGTCCTTGAGCTTGAACTTCCGGGAGATTTTCTGGTCTGAGATTTCGGAAGACCCACGGGAGGTTATTCCAACGGATCCTGGTGCGTTCGCGGGATTTTTTTCCAATTGTTCGTCCACCGGGCCGCTCGTCGCCGGTCGCTGGAAGTCTTCGAGCTTGGCTCGTGAGATGTGGAACTGGTGGGACCACGGCGACTTGGTCAGGATCTTGGAGATCTGTTCCCGCGTCCATTCTTGATATGGAATCTCTTCCCGGAACTTCTTGGCCGCGAGGGACGGACCAGCCATCATCAGGCTGGTCACCAAACTTAAGATCCCAGTCTTCATGTTACCCGCTACACAAATACTGGACGGGCAAAACTGAGAAACGGTTCAGGCAAGGCTTCGGTCCCGTTTCTCCAGAACCGGAATCCAAGCGATCCTCCAGTCCTCCCGAGGCCCCGGACAGGCTGCACGGATCAGGAATTGACCAGTCTCAATTCCCCGGGGCCAACCCTGGCCCGGAACTCCGTGTGGCGCCGCATTTCCTCAAAGTAGTGGACCGCGATCTGACCAGCGAGCAAGGTCCAGATGCCGGCCACGGAAACGCGCAAGATGTGCTTATTCCCTGGGAATTGCCGCAGCAGCCGGTCTCCCCCCTCCCGCACCAGGGCTCCGGTCGCCAGCAGCGGCAACAGTTCCCGGGCCCGGCTCCGATTCAGCGGAAAGCCGAAGGCTCTGGCGATCTTCAGGATCATGGCCGTCTGAATGGCGCTGAGGGGAAGCATGTCGCTGACCGGAATGGGAACGGCGCCCACCAGGGCGGCGGAGAAGGCCGACTGGGTCACGATGGAATTGCAGATGGTTCGGCGGAAACCCGGGAGGTTTCGCGTCAGCGGATAGAGGGCCTTGGGGAGCGCCGAGACGATCGATTTCAGGAGCCGCTCAAGTCTCTCCGGCTGGACCACGGAAACCGGGAACACTGCGGTGCCCAGAACGCTTCTGGCCGAACGGACCATTCGGTTCGGCTGCTCCACCAGATCCATCTTGCTCAGGACCACCAGCAGCGGCGTTCCGTAACCCTGCAGCCGCTCCAAGAGGCGCCGAGTGGAGAGAGTGGCTTCGAAGCGGCCGTCCAGAACCAGGAGAATGAAATCGGCCTCCTGCAGATCCCGGGTCAGGTCCGACGTCCCGTACCCGACGAACTCCTCAAGTCCCTGGATGCCGACGGAACGAAAGATGGGCCGGTCCACTTCGTCCTGATCCCGGGTCAGAGCCCGAATCAGTGCCGCCTTCCCCGATTGGGGCATCCCCACCACACTGATCTGCAACTCCTCCTCCGACTGGATTTCCCGCCACTGCCCGCGAACCACCCCCAGGACCTTCTGCATGTTGTCCCCTTGGCGCGGGAGGGTGTCCATGACGGTCTTGAGGCGATACTTGATGTCATCCGGGAGGAGGAAAGCCAGTTGGTCCAGGAGGTCGAGGACCGGTTCGGGAGCCCAGCCCCGGATGCTTCGGAAAATGTCGTCTGAACTCAGAAAAGGTCCGGACGCAGCCGCTGCCGAAGACTCAGCCATGGGTCAATTGTAGCTCCTGCCCGGAAGCGGTTCCAATTTGAGGAGAGACAGACGTAGGGGCGACCCTCGTTCGGGCGATCAGAACTCACATCAGGTTCACCGGGTCCACATCTACGGAGACCTTCTTCAAGCTGACCCCTTTCCGGGAGAGATCCTCCCGGCTCGAACGGACGATTCCCAAGGCCTCCGACCGGCGGACGGCCTTGATCAGAATCTGGAAACGGTATTCCCCCTTGATCCGCTCCAGTGGAGCCGGAGCCGGCCCCAGAATACGGAGCCGCTGTTGCGCGGAGACTCGCTTTCGGTGCGCCAACAGCCTCCGGCCGAGTCGGTTGGCCAAGTCCAGGGTCGAATTTCGGTCCCTGCCCTGAACCAGGAGGCTGACCAGGGCCGAGAACGGAGGGTATTGGAAGCGGCGGCGGAACTCGATCTCTTCCTGAAAGAACAGAGCGTAGTCCTGTCGGCGAGCCGCCTTGAGACTGTAGTGGTTGGGGTAATAGGTCTGGATGACGACGCGGCCGGCCCGCTCCCCTCGTCCGGCCCGGCCCGCGACCTGGGTCAGGAGTTGGAAGGTCCGTTCGGCGGCCCGGAAGTCGGGCAGTCTCAGGCCCTGGTCCGCGCTCAGGACGCCGACCAGCGTGACGCCGGGGAAATCGTGCCCCTTGGCGATCATCTGCGTGCCCACCAGAATATCGGTCCGCCCCCGGCGAAAATCCGACAGGATCTGTTGCAGGCGTCCTTTGCGCCGAACCGTATCCCGGTCCAGCCGGCCCACGCGGGCTTCGGGAAACAGATCCTGAATTGCCTCCTGCACCTTCTCGGTCCCTTCCCCCAAGAGGTGAATGTACCGCTTGCCGCACTCCCGGCAGCGGGTGGGGAGCGAACGCGTAAACCCGCAATAGTGGCAGAGGAGCCGATTCCGGTCTCGATGGTAGGTCAGGCTGATGCTGCAGTTCCGGCAGTTCTCGGTGCTCCCGCAACTCCGGCAGAGCAGGGACGAGGAGTAGCCGCGGCGATTCAGCAACAGCAGCGCCTGGTCGCCGCAGTCGAGACTCTCCTGGAGTGAACATCTCAGCAGGTCCGAGAGGATCAACGCCTTGCCGTGTTTCTGGAACTCCAGCCTCATATCCACGACCTTAACCTGGGGCAGGGAGCGGTCCAGGACCCTGCGAGGGAGAATCTCCGCCCGGGGACGTCCCCGGTCCCGGGAACCGTGGTAGATCTCCAACTGCGGCGTGGCGCTGCCCAGCACCACCAGGGCCTGCTCCAACTGCCCCCGCTTCAACGCCGTGTCCCGGGCGTGATATCTCGGCATTTCCCCCTGCTTGTAGGATGAGTCGTGCTCCTCGTCGACGATGGCGATTCTGAGATCGGGTACGGGAGCGAAAACCGAAGACCGGGTGCCGATCACGACCCGGGCCTTTCCCTCCCGAATACGCAACCATTGGTCGAATCTCTCCCCCTCCGAGAGGCCGCTGTGAAGAATGGCCACCTCCGAACCGAACCAGCCCCGGAACTGATTCGAGATCTGGGGGGTCAGTCCGATTTCGGGCACCAGAATCAAGGCGCTTCCGCCGGATCGAACCACCTGGGAAATGGCGTTGAGATAGACCTCCGTCTTTCCGCTTCCCGTAATTCCATGGATGAGCATGCTGTGAAATCCGCCGCTGGTCAGCCGCCTTCGGATCTCTTCCAGGATCCTGCTCTGATCCGGATTCAACGAATGACGGGTGACCGGCGGAGGCGGGTCCGAATCAAGCCACGGAGAGCGGTAGACGCGCTCCGGTTTCAGCACCAGGGCGCCCCGAGCCGCCAACGCTTTCAGCGTGCGGTGGGTGGAGCCGGCCTCCCGCACGAATCGGGATACCGGTAGCGGGAGCTTGCGGGCGGCCAGCAGAGCCAGAAGCTCCCGTTGCCGCGGCGTCAGATCGGGTCCACGGGAAGGGTCGGTGCTCCAAATCGACATCCTGGTTTTGACCGGCCACGCCCGGGAGACCGACGAGGCAGGTTTCGACATCAGGCCCGGGGGAAGCATGCTTTGCAGCACCTCACCCAGGGGGGAGAAATAGTAGCGTGCCACCCATTGGCCGAGATTCAATAGCTGGGGAGAAAGGATGGGCTCCCGATCCAGAACCCGCTCCAGATCCTTCAGCTCCAGATCGGTGACCGGCGGCGAACCGTCGACGACGATGCCGACCAGCTTCCGATGGCCGAAGGGGACCAGGACCCGGGTGCCGGCGGCCGGCACCTTCTCCATCCGATCCGGGACCCGGTAGGTGAACTCCTGGAAGAGAGGGAGGGGGACCGCAACCTGGACCTTCCGGTCTCGCTCAGGGTCTCGGCCGGACCTGAGGTGGAGGTTAGCGGCCATGAGAAACTCGGGCAAGTGCGAAACGCCCAGTCAGTTCTGGCCTCGATCCGGCCAAGACCGATCCCGGGCGGGGATCGAGCAGACTACCGGGGTCCGGGCGCGTAGTAGGTACTTCCCAGTTCGGTCAGCTTGGCCCGGATCGCCTTCATGTCCTCCCAGACCTGCCGTTTGGCGCGCGGGTTGCGAAGCAGATAGGAGGGGTGAAACGTGGGAATCAGGAGCCCTCCCCGGTAGGGGAAAAACTTGCCTCGCATTCGGGAAATGGCGGTCTGGTTCTGAAGCAGAGTCTGAGCCGCGTACCTGCCCAGGGCCACGACCAGCATCGGATCGATGGCTTGGATCTGCTGAAACAGGAAACCCTCGCACGATTCGACCTCGTCCCTTTCGGGGTCCCGGTTTCTGGGAGGCCGGCATTTGAGGATATTGGCGATATAGACCTGTTCCCGTTGCAGGCCGATGGCCTCGATGATGCGGGTCAGCAGTTGACCGGCCCGGCCCACGAAGGGAATCCCCTGGGCATCTTCATCGGCTCCCGGAGCCTCTCCCACGAACATGAGGTCGGCTTCGGGGTTTCCGACTCCGAACACGATGTTGCGGCGTCCCCGGTGCAGTTTGCACCTCTTGCAGTCCCCGATCTCCTCGCGAATCTCCTCTAGAGTCGGAGTCCGATTCAGGTTCTCGAGGTTGAGGTGGGTGACCCCCAACTCGCCGAAAAAATTCAGTTGCTGGATCAGTTCACGCATGCAGGACGAACCCTCCGGGAGGTCGTGGTTTCAGTTTACTACGAGCTGGTGGCAAAAATGCATCCGGCGGACGGCGACGCTAGGAGCTAGACCACCCCGAGCTGATCCAGGAGTCCCTCCCGGTTCCTCCACTCGGGAGCGACCCTGACCTGCAGCTCAAGGGCTACCCTGCGAACGCCCAGGAAGCGCTGGATCTCCTTGCGGGCCCGCGTCCCGATGGTCTTGATCATGCGGCCCGCCCGGCCCACGACGATCTTCTTCTGACTCTGCTTCTCCACCATGATGGAGGCCCGGATCACGACCAGGCCGGCGGCCCGCCGGCCTTCGTCGAACTCCTCCACCAGGACAGCCGTGGAATAGGGAAGTTCCTGCCGGGTGCAATCCAACACCTTCTCGCGGATGAGCTCGCCGACCAGGGACCGCTCCGGTTGGTCCGTCAGGTAATCGGTCGGAAACTCGAACTCCCGTTCGGGCAGGTTCTCGGCGATCCGGTCCAGCAGGACCGCCAGGTTGTCCCCCTTGAGAGCCGAGATGGGGATGATCTCCCGATAGCCGTGGTGCCGGTGGTAGAAGTCCATCACGGGAAGCAATCGCCCCTTGTTGATGATGTCGACCTTGTTGAGCAGGAGGATCGCAGGTTGCCGGATCCGGCCAATCAGATCCAGGACGTATTTCTCGCCCTTCCCGAAACGCTGAGAAGCATCCACCATGTGGAGCACCAGGTCAACCGACCTCAGCGCCTCGTAGACCGCGCCCATCATCCTTTCATTGAGCCGATAGCCGGGGCGATGGACTCCGGGAGTATCCACGAAGATGATCTGGGATCCCGGCTGGGTCAGGACGCCCAGAATCCGGTGTCTCGTGGTCTGGGGCTTGTCGCTGACGATGGAGACCTTGGATCGAATGAGGCGGTTCAGAAGGCTGGACTTCCCCGAGTTGGGGCGACCGATCAGGGCGACGAATCCTACCTTGGCCACGACGCCTTCATGCTCACGCGACCTGAACCGGGCGGGAGGCCAGCCGGTCCTGGATTCGATCCCACAGGAAGGCCGCCACCCGTGTCTTGGGGAGCAGAGGAGAATTCTCTTCCCCTCCCTCCGGATCCAGCAGCAGCACCTGATTGTAGTCGGACGCAAAGCCTCGATCGGGATGGGAGATGTCGTTGGCGACGATCAGGTCCAGCCGTTTCCGGCGCAGTTTTCCGAGCGCATTCTGCCGCAGATCGCCGGACTCGGCGGCGAAGCCCACCAGGAACTGACCGGCCCGTTTCTTCTCCCCCAACTCCAAGAGGATGTCCCGAACCGGGCGCAGCTGGAGGGTGCCGAAACTCGCTCGGTCCTTCTTGATCTTTTCCCGACAACGGCGGGCCGGTGCGAAGTCTCCCACCGCGGCGGCCATGATCAGGATCTCCGACCGGGCGAAGCGGCCCCCGACGGCGGTGGCCATCTCCTCGGCCGACCGGACGGAAATCAGTTCCACCCCCGGCGGCGGGTTCAGATGGGTCGGCCCCGAGACCAGGGTGACGCCAGCGCCGCGGGTCTGGGCCTCCGCGGCGATGGCGTATCCCATCTTCCCCGAGGATCGGTTCGAGAGGAACCGGACCGGATCGATGTCTTCGACCGTGGGACCGGCGCTGACGAGCACCCGTCTGCCTTCCAGTTCCTTCCCTCGGCTCAGGATCCGAAGTGACCGTTCGACAATGACCTCCGGTGCGGCCAGACGTCCCTCCCCCACTTCTCCACAGGCCAGGTAGCCCGCTTCCGGCTCCACCATGGAGACTCCGCGCCCGCGCAGAATCTCCAGATTGGATTGCGTCGCGGGGTGCCGCCACATCTCGACGTTCATGGCGGGAGCCACGACGGTGGGAGTGACGGTGGAAATGTAGAGAGTGCTCAGGAAGTCGTCGCCGATGCCGTGGGCGAACTTGGCCAGAGTGTTGGCCGTCGCCGGCGCCACCAGCAACAGGTCGCTGCTGCGCGCCAGGGAGATATGTTCGATGGCCGTCGAGGAATCCCGGAACAGACTGCCCACGACGCGGTTGCCCGAGAGCTTTTCCAGGGTCAACGGTCCCAGGAATCTCTGGGCATGCTCGGTCATCACCGGGAGCACCTCACAGCCTCCCTCCTGAAGCAATCTCAGGATGACGGCGGATTTATAGGCCGCGATGCAGCCGGTGACCCCCAGAACGATTCGCATGGGATATCAGTAGTCTTCCCTGCCGTCGTATTCGGCCTCGAGCGCGTCCTCGTCCGCTTCTTCCAGGATTTCCCAGGTGATGAGTCCCTGTTGCGCTTCCCGGATGGCGATGTAGGCCGGCTTCGGGGACTTCTCGTCGATCATGGGAGGATAGCCGTTCTGAAGTTGCTTGGCCCTCTCGGCCGCGACCAGAATAAATCGAAACTTGCTGTCGTATTCGTCGGGAATGTCTATGATCATCGGGCCTCCTTGAAGTTTCTGATTACCTCTTGGATCCGCCTGGTGTACCGGACCGAGCCGCCGGAATCGGAACCGACCACCGACTTCAACTCCAGCAAGGCGTCCTCAAGGGAATCATTTATTATAGCGTATCGGTACTGTTCGTAGGCTCCAACCTCCTCGGCCGCCCGCTCCATGCGCCGCCGGATGACCGCCAGGCGGTCCTGCCCCCTGTCGGTCAGGCGGCGCTCCAGTTCCTTCCGGGAAGGCGGCAGGATCAAGATCGTCAGCGCGTCCGGGACCTGCTCCATGATCTGACGCGCCCCTTGAACGTCGATGTCCAGCAACACGTCCTGTCCCGCACCGAGGCAATCTCTGACCCAGGTCCGGTCCGTGCCGTAATAGTGACCATGCACGCGAGCATGCTCCAGGAACCGATCGCGGGCCACCATGCCGCGAAATTCGCGCTCCGAGACGAAAAAATATTCGACGCCGTGACGCTCGCCTTGCCGGGGCCGCCGCGTGGTGTGACTGACGGAGAAGCGGATGCCGTCGACCTGCTCGACCAAGGCCCGGCCCAGACTGGTCTTTCCGGCTCCCGAGGGGCCGCTCATGACGATCAATCTGCCTGCCATGCCGTGCCTATCGCCTCTGATATTCTCGATGATCGGCCGGGTTTCCGGACACCGGACCGTTATTCTACATTCTGTACTTGTTCCCGGATCTTCTCGACCTCGCCCTTCGCCTCCAGGGCCAGGCTCGAGACCTGGGGCAAAGAGCTCTTGGCCAGGATGGTCGTCACTTCCCGGTTCATTTCCTGGCACAGGAAATCCAGATTCTTGCCCCGGGTTTCGGATCCCGGCGCCAGGAGTTGCTCGGAGAAACGAACCAGATGGCTGCTCATGCGGGTGACCTCCTCGGAGATCTCCGCCCGGGCGGCGTAGTACGCGATCTCTTCCGCCAGGCGGCCCGAGTCGGGCGCTATGGAGAGGTTCATCTCATCCAGGCGTTTCTTCAACTTGGCGCGAGCCTGCTCGAACACCTCCGGAGCGTGTCCTTCGATATCCTTCACCGTCCCTTCAAGGGTCTGGATCCGCGCCGTCAGGTCCTCGAACAGCCGCGCTCCCTCGGCCCGGCGCGCGTCCACCACCCGATCCAGGGCCTCGCCGGCCACTGCCAGCAGATCATCGGAGAAGGGGCGGATCTCGTCCGCCGGCTGGTTGGCAACCAGGGTGCCGGACAGCCGCAGACAGTCGGCCGCGTCCAGCTCTCCGCCGACCCCCAGGGATCGGAGATGCTCCACCATCGTCAGGTAGTTTTTCACCAAGTCATCGTCGATCCGGTAGCGGGTCCCGGATTTCCAGGCGATCTCCAGTGTCAGGTCCACTCGTCCCCGGCTCAGCTTTTCCCGGACCAGCCGGCGCATTCGAGCTTCCAGGAACCTGGCTCCGTGCGGGAGCCTCAGCTTCAGGTTCAGGTACCGGTTGTTTAGGGTCCGGACTTCCACCGAGACGTCCATGGTCTCGAACGCCGCCTCGGCCTGTCCGAATCCGGTCATGCTGTACATGGATCCTCCGATGATTTCATGGCTTTCATGCTTGCGGTTCCAACTGCAGCCGGTGCAGCCTGCGGTAAGAGGCGGAACGCTCCAGCAGCGTGTCGTGGTCTCCCACTTCCACAATCCGCCCCTCCTCCATGAGTGCGATCCGATCCGCCAGGAGCACCGTCGACAGACGGTGAGCGATGATCAGAGCGGTCCTCTCCCGGAGGAGGTTCAGAAGTGCTTCCTGGACCAGCCGCTCCGACTCGGCGTCGAGGGCGGAGGTCGCCTCGTCCAGAATCAGGATCGGGGCATCCTTGACCAGCGCCCGGGCAATGGCAACCCGCTGGCGCTGACCCCCGGAGAGTCGTGTTCCCCGCTCGCCGATACGGGTTTCATAGCCCGCGGGCAAGGTTTCGACAAAGTCATGGATGAATGCCATTCGGGCCGCTCTTCTGACCTGGGCATCATCGCAGTCAGGGCGACCATACGCGATATTGTTTCGGATCGTGTCGTCGAACAGAAAGGTCTCCTGGGGGACGAGGGCGATCTGCCGCCGCAGGGACCGAAGGGACACCGTCCGGATGTCGGTGCCGTCAATGGAGATCCGGCCCGAAGAAGGGTCATGGAAACGGGGAAGAAGACTGGCCAGAGTACTCTTGCCGGCTCCGCTGGTCCCCACCAGTGCCAGGATCTCTCCGCGGGCCAGGTTCAGGTCGATCTGACGGAGCACGGGAACGTCGCCCTGCCGGTAGCGGAACGACACCTTCTCGAAGGCAATGGAACGGACGAAGGGGTCGATTTCAATGGCCGCGGGGATGTCCGCCACCCCGACTCGAGAGCCCAGCAAGTCGAAAATCCGGCTGGAGGAGGCGAACGCCTGTTGGAAGTGCAGATGCATTCTGGAGAGCTTTCTGACCGGCTCGTAAAGGCGAAACAGGGCCGCCAGGAAAACCACCAGGACCCCGATTCCCAGTCCTTCCTGAACCTGCCGGTTGGCGTAGAACAGGAACGGCACGAAGGAGGCGTACCCGAGGAACTCGACCAGGGGCGACGCCAGGGCCGAGAGCCGGGCCCCCTTGAGATTGGCGTGGACCAGATCTCCGATGGCACGGCGAAAGCGTTTCTTCTCGTAGTTCTCCATTCCGAAGGCCTGGACGATCTTCTGGCCGGCCAACGTCTCCTGCAACAATTGGGAGAGTCGCGCCAGGTTTTCCTGGCTCTCGTGGCCGACGCCCCGCATCTTCCGTCCCAGGCGTGTCGCCAGCCCCAGCACTACCGGAGCCATGAGCAACGCCAGCAGGGACAACTGCCAATTGATGTAGAAGATCAGTCCCAGAAAGAACAACAAGAGGAAAACCTGACGCAGAAAATCGGTCAGGGACTTGCTGGCCGCTTCCAGCAACCGTTCCGTGTCGTTGAGCACCCGGGACATGAGCTGTCCGGTGGGTTGATCCGAGAAGAAGGCGGCGGACTGATGAAGCAGGCGCCCGTAGAGACGATTTCTCAAGCGGGCCACCACATTCTGGCCACTGTAGCTCATGAGGTATTCGGCAAAATAGAGCAGGAACGCCTTGAGGAGGGACAACCCGACCAGGAGAAATGCGATTCGGCGGAGGCTGTTCCCTCCCAGGCCCAGATATTCCTGCAGAAAAGCGAACTTGGCATGGACCGCCTCAACCGTCCCTGCGGTGGGAGCCAGCTGGTCGAAAATCGGCTTCAGGAGCACCGTGATGAGACCGTCCAGACCGCCGCTGACGAACAGCAGCAGAAAGCCCAGCAGGAGCCAATGGGCCGTCGGCAGGATATAGGGAATCAGCTTTCGCAGGTCCGACACGCAGGAATTCTAACAACGTAGGGGCAACCCTTGTGATTGCCCTTCGTCACCACCCCCAGCCGGACCTCAGCTCGTCGTTGATCACCGCCCCTTCGGGCCAACGTCCCTGCCAAAGGGCGATGACGCACTCGGCGGCTTCCATCCCCATGGCGATCACCGAACCCTCGTCGGCGCCGGCCTGATGAGACGTGACCAGAACGTTCGCCATCCTCAGCAGGGGGTTGTCCGGGTCCGGCGGCTCCTGCTCCAGGACGTCGAGACCGGCAGCCCGAAGCTGTCCCGACCTCAAAGCCTCGAGCAAGTCCGTCTCCTTGACCAGCGGTCCACGGGCCGTGTTGATCAGAATGCTCCCCGGTTTCATGCGATCGAATGCCGCTCTTCCGAAGAAGTGCCGAGTCTGATCCGTCAGCGGACAGTGCAGGGTGATGAAATCCGAGCGCTCCAGAAGCTGCTCGAGGTTCAGCAGTTCGATACCGTGGGCGCGGACGAATTCCTGGTCCGGGAAAATCTCGTTGGCGACCACCTTCATTCCCAGCGGGATGGCCCGGACTGCGGTGCTGCGCCCGATCCGTCCCAGACCGACGATTCCCAAGGTTTTCCCCCTCACCGTGTCCAAGGGCTCCCGCGGCCATCTTCCCGCCGCGACCTGCCTGGACGTGGGGATGATGGACCGGACCGTGGCCAGCAACAGGGTGATGGCGTGCTCGGCGACGGCCTCATGATTGGCCGTAGGCGTCACCGTCACCGCCACTCCCCGGCCGGTGGCGGCCTCGACGTCCACCCGGTCGAAACCCACCCCGGCCCGGGCGATGACCCGGAGTTCCGGCAGCCCGTCCAAGACCGCGGGCGTGAAATATTCCCCGCCGGCGATGACGGCGCCCATTCCCTTCAGCTGACTGATGGTTTCCTGCTCACCGGCCAGACCCATCACCAACTCCGGGTTGGTGGGATAACGCACCTCGAAGCCGGCCCCTTTCAGGAGGTCGGCATAGGGAGAGGGTCGATGCTGCATGCTGGTGGGCGTGATCATCACTTGGGGCATGGTGTTTTCCTCGATGAAATGGTCCGATTCACGATTTATTGAAAGCGCTCCGGTTCCAGGCGCGACAGGTCCTGGCTGGCGGCCTCCTCGGCGGCCACTTCCGAGATCAGTTTTCCGGTGACGGGTCCCAAGGAGATACCGATCGTGGCGTGTCCCGTCGCCAACAACAAATTGTTGAGCTTCCGAGTCCGTCCGATGAAGGGAAGGCCGTCCGGGGTCAGCGGGCGCAGGCCTCTCCAGATCTCGTGCAGATCCAACTCTTCCATTCCGACCAGATGGGCTCTGGCGGCCCGCAGGATGGCTCGCACGCGGGGAACGTTCACCGAAAGGTCCAGACCGGCCAGTTCCAGGGTTCCGCCGAAGCGCAGTTTATTTCCCATGGGAGTGGCGGCCACCTTGGCATCCGCCAGCATCAAGGGGACCCGGGGGATGTTGGCCGGAGCCTTGACCGTCACGCTGTATCCCTTGGCGGGCTGGACGGGGACGTCCAGCCCCACGGTTCGAGCGACCCGGGGAGACCAGGATCCGGCGGCAAGCACCACCTGTTCGGGCCGGAAATCCCCTCGGGTCGTCACCACCCGCGTGACCCGAGTCCCGGAAGTCTTCATCTCCAGCACTTCGGTCCCGGTCCGCAAGTCCGCGCCCGCCCGGCGGGCGCCGTCCGCCAGCTGGTGGACGAATCGGTGCGGGATCAGATGAGCGTCGTCCGGAAAATGGATTCCGGCGATGATCGA
This sequence comes from uncultured Acidobacteriota bacterium, assembly GCA_951812665.1. Classification (GTDB taxonomy): domain Bacteria; phylum Acidobacteriota; class UBA6911; order RPQK01; family JAJDTT01; genus JAJDTT01. Next base: position 73,066 of record CATOST010000002.1, on the reverse strand, counting down.
CGGATGCACATTCGGCTCCATTTCCCGGACTCGATGCGTGTCCAGCAGAGTGGATTCGAGACCGAATTCTCTCAGGAGCCGAGCTTCCGTCAGGGCTTTGGCCAGAAGCGACTCGGATCGAAAGATCTGCAGCCAGCCCTGCTGCCGGAAACCGAACTCCAGTTCCTCTTGATCGGCCAGCTCCCGATACAACTCCAAACTGGCTTGAGAGAGATCCCGCAGGACGGGAACACCCTTTCGCATGGGCTCCGCCCTGCATGCCTGTTGAAACCACCAGAGCCAGCGCACCAGATCGAGGTCGAAACGGGGCTTGATATAGAAGGGGCTCACCGGGTCCAGCAGCCAGCGGAGCCCCTGGCTCAGCACTCCAGGCGCGGCCAGAGGGACCGAGTGGCTGGGGACGACCAGCCCCGAGTTCCCGTACGAACTGCCGGAACAGATCTCCCCCCTTTCGACCAGGGTGACGGCGCATCCCCGCCCTGCCAGATAGTAGGCGGAGCAGACGCCGATGACACCGCCGCCGATGACGAGAACGTCGCTCTTCTCTGTCATCCTCTCTTCGTCCTCGATCTCGGAACCAACGCCCGCGCAAAGTACACTGGGGACCGTTGCGAGACAAGCCCCGTCGCAGAGGAGAGAGAAAAGAGAGAAGAGGAGGTTTTGATTCCCGTCCCTCAGTTCCTGACCTGCTGCAGCTTCTCGATGGCTCGGGGCAGCTCGTCGGTCTCGAAATGAGGCCACGGCTGCGGCTCACCGTTGCCGTCCACTGCTTCCACCCCCGACCCGGGCCCCAGGACCTCCCCCACCGGGGTTGCCCGGATTCCCCGGTCTCCAAGTGCTTCCTGCAACCGCTCCCGGGAATCGGCCCGGCAGACGATGAGGAGGCTACCGGAGCCGATGAGTCCCAGCGGATCGATGCCCAGCAGCCGGCAGATCCGCGCCGTTTCGGGAAAGACGGGAACCTGGTGGATCCGGATTCGAATGCGGTGCCGCCCGGCATGGGTCAATTCCTCCAGGGCGGTGGCGACTCCCCCTTCGGTCACGTCGTGGAGAGCCGAGACTCCTCCCGATTGCAGAGCCGTCCCGGCCTCGTCCAGAACGCTGATTCCGGGAGAGAAGAGAAACTGGCCGCAGCAGGATATTTCATCCTCCGGGACCCCCAGGCGGCCCAGGGCCTGGGGGAATTCGCGCGCCAGGATCGCAGTTCCCTCTACTGCCAACGCCTTGGTCAACAGGACCTGGTCCCCGCGGCGGATCCGCCTCTTGTCCACCAGCCGGCTCTGCGTCGCCGTCCCCACCATCTGCCCCACGACGACCGGTTTGTTGACGGCATCGGTGATCTCGGTGTGGCCGCCGCAGAGAGTCACTCCCAACCGGTCGCACCAGCACTGGAGACTCGCCATCAGCCTCGCCACCTGTTCGGCGGTGGTTCCCAGAGGGAACAGGAGGGTGGTCAGCAGCCAGCGCGGCGTGCCCCCGGACGTGGCCACGTCGTTGGCGTTGACCACCAGTGCGTAGTACCCCATCTCGTCGGTGGCGAAGGTGATGGGGTCCGACTTCAGGATCAGGACCTCATCCTCCTGCCCCAATGCCACGGCGGCCGTATCCTCTCCCACCCCGGGACCTATGAGAAGCGAGGGATCACCTGATTCCCGCTCGCTCAGGATCCGGTCCAGCAGGTCGTTGGGGAGCTTCCCCGCCGTCAATGGAGACCGCTCGCGGACCAATCTCCTTACCTCGAACAGATTCTCGACCACGAAGTTCGGGGTGAGAGTTTCCGGCGGCTCCATCCGGCCGTTGGTGAGGAAGACCGTGGGCGAGCCGGCTCGGAGCCCGGCGTCGATGTCGAAGTGGAAATCCCCCACCACCAGCGTCTCGCCGGCACTGACTCCCATTTTCCTGGCTGCGAGCCGGATCCCATCGGGGTGCGGTTTGGGCAAGATGGCATCGTCCCTGGAGATGATGACGTCGAAATCGGAGGGGCCGATGGAGGGAAAGTTTTCCAGGGCGCGGATGACTGCGGCCCGGCTGTTTCGACTGACAACGGCCAGCGGCAGGCCCCTTGCCTGCAGCTCCCGAATCAGGTCCTCGGCTCCGTCGTTGGGCCGAGATCGGGCCGCACCCGCCATCTCGAAGCGGTGGAGGACACGCAGGCATCGCCGTCGCTGATCCGGGGGAAGGCCTTGGATATATTCCAATATGGGAGCGCCCACCGGACTCGCCAATTCCTCCCGGAGCCGTTGGAAGTCGAGAGAACCCGGAGCGGTGAGCGTGCCGTCGAAATCGAAGAGAATCGCCCGTATGGTCCGAATCGGAATGCCCTTCACTCGCCTTCACTAGGACGGACCGCCGTCTCGCGATGAAGTCTCAGAGGATGTCTCCTCGCAAATTGGAAGACGGATTCCATTTCTCTTCCGATGGCCAACAGGTCCGCCTCCCGATTCGGGGGCGCCACCAACTGGAGGCCCAAGGGAAGTCCGGACCCAGAGAGGCAATAGGGCAGAGTCAGCGTGGGCAGTCCCGTATAGGTCCAGATCAGGCTGAAGCGAGGATCTCCCGTGGCCTCGATTCCGGCCGGCGCCCCTCCCGGCGCCGACGGACACAAGAGCACATGGAAATCGGAGAAAAGGCGTTCGACCTCCTCCCGGACCCGCTTCCGGTGGCGCTGGATCCGCCCCAGCTCCGCCGTTTCGATCCTCCCTCCTCTCTGAATCAGGGCGCTCAGCTTGGGAGGATAGGACTCTCCATAGTCCTGGAACAGGCTGCGGTGCACAACCGAGGCTTCAGCCGCCACCAGCTTCCAGTGGTTGTCGAACGCCTCCTCGCAGCAGGAAGGCAGTTCGGCGGAAGCGGGCCGGAACCCCCCCGATTCCAGCCGGCGGCCCGCCTGCTCCAAGGCCGAAAGCATCTCCGTTTCGGCCGCGTCCACCCGAAGATCGGGAAGCAGACCGACCCGAATCGGCGACGCCAAGGGGGCCGGCGATTCGCCGGTGAAAGCCAAATATGCGGTCTGGGCATCGGAAACATCGGCCGTAAAGAACCCGAGGGTGTCGAAGCTGGGAGCGAAGGGGAAGACTCCTTGAATGGGAATCCGGCCGTAGGACGGCTTCAACCCCACCACGCCGCAATAGCTGGCCGGCCGGTTGACCGACGCGACCGTCTGACTTCCCAATCCCAAGCGGATCATCCCGCACGCGACGGCGGCGGCCGAGCCGCTGCTGGAGCCGCCCGGGGTGTGATCCGGGTTCCAGGGGTTTCGCGTGGGTCCGGGATCGAAGAAGGCGAAGGTGGTAGTCACCGTCTTACTGAGGACGAAGGCGCCGCAGGCTCGGAGCGCTTCGACCACGGCGGCGTCTCGGGAGGCGGGGCGCCAGGGAATGAAATCGGTGTTGGAGCGCGTGGCCATGCCCTCCACGTCCACGATGTCCTTCACTCCCAGCGACCATCCCGCCAGCGGGCCCGATCCGGCCTGGGAGTAGCGCCTTCGGGCGGCTGCCTCATTCCAATCCACCAAGGCCTGCACTCGCGGCTCCCAGGCCCGAACCGTCTCCAAACGGGATTCAAACCCCTTCGGATTGCTTCCCAGAGTCATGACACTCGCTCCAGTCGAATTTGTTGTCGAAATCCGCGCATCAGCCGTTCAGTATGCCCCGGAGTCTCCACCTGCGCTACTACACTCGATTCCTGCGAGAGGCGGGTGACTCCCCTCCGGACCGAATTGTTTCCACCAGCCAAGAGTCCAATATCAGTTGGCCGACATGGTAGAGCACACAGGGAATGGGCACGAGGCCGAAGCCGGGCAGGAACTCGGTCGAGACGTACAGGGCCGCAGGCAGAGTCTTCTGGGAACCGCAGAAGAGGAGCGCCGTCCGGTCTTGCCGATTCCAACCCAGGACCCGGCCCAGACTCCAGCAGAGTGCCGCGGCGGCACCATGAACCGCGACCGTGATCAGGCTGACGGCGGCCAACTCCCAACTGGAAATTTCCCCCCGTCCCGCTTCCACGTCGGTGACCCCGGAGACGACGGCGCCGGACACGGCCAACAGGATCAGGAGACGGGAGGCGTGGGACAGAGTCCTGGCGTGTCGATGCACGATCCGAGCCACGGGGCCACCCAGACGCAGGCCCTGACCCAGCGCCAATGGCGCCAGCACCACCAGCGCGAATCCCCCCATCATCTCTTCCAGGCTCAGCGTCATGAAGGTCCCGATGGTGAGGAACAGAATCAGCGGCGTGAGCAGAAACCCCAGACCATTGCTGGCCACGACCATCACCAGAGCCAGGGCGGCGTTGCCCCGTGCCATGCGGGTCCAGATGATGCTGGAGGCCAAGGTGGTGGGCATGGCGCTGATCACCAGGATGCCCAGGGCCAGGCTTTGGCTGGTCTCCAGCAGGAGTCTCGAGGCGCCGAAACCAAGGACCGCCACAACCGCATAGCCGATGAGCACCCCGGAGAGGACCCGTCCCGGCCCGCGCAGGGAGTTGAGGATCCTGCGTCCGTCCAGAGTCAGGCCGTTGATCAGCATGACCGCGGCCACGTTCCAGCCCGGATCGACGAACGTATGGAGCGGACGGAGGGCCTCGGGCCAATAGCTGGGGGCGGCGACGGCAAACGCCAGCGCCAGCAGGAACCAGTGTCTGGCCAGGAAGGGTGAGACGGTCCAGCTACCCACCCAGATAGAGTTCCGTCGGATGGGAATTGAGCTGCTGAGGACCGCTTTCAGTGAGCCAGTAGGTGTTCTCGATCCGGAGGCCGCCCTGCAGCTCCGGGTTGTAGAAGCCGGGCTCGATGGAGATGACGTCGCCGAGTCGAAGAACGTGATGGCTGTCGGGAACCAGACGCGGGTTCTCGTGCCCCCCCATCCCGACGCCGTGACCCAGATGGTGCCAGAAGGTGCCGGCGGAAAGCCGGTCCCGCTCCAGGAACGCCCGGATCGTCTGATACGCCTCCCGCGCGGGGCGGCCCGGCTCCAGCAGGCTCTCGGCCAGTTCCAGCGCCGCCGTCACGATCTCCCCACCCCGCTGCTGCAGGTCCGACGGGGGGCCGACGGTGAGGCTTCTGCAGAGGTCCGCGCCATAGCCCCAGCACTCGGGAAAGAGATCGTAGGGGCTGAGGTCCCCCGGCTCCAGCCTCCGGTCGATGGGTGGACCGCCACTGCTGGTGCTTCGCGGTCCCGTGGCAAAATCGCCGCCGACCCTGATGGGCTCCCCGGCGTTTTCGATCATGGCGGAAACGATCTCGATGTAGACCTCGAGCTCCGAGCGGCCCGGCGACAGGACCTCCCGCGCTCTGACGTAGCCGGCCTCGGCGACCCCGGCGATTCGTTTCAGGACTTCGATCTCGTCCGGGTCCCTCCGGCGCCTCAGATCGTCCAGTTCCGGAGAGACGTCCCGCACCCGCGAAGCCGGAAAGAGGTCGCCGAGCAGTTCCAACACCAACCCGTTCGACGCTCCTTGTCGGTCCCGATGGAGGGAGCCGACCGGCCTTTGAGCCTGGGCGCCAGAGCTTCCACGGCTTCCATCCAGGGCCGGTCCAGGACCCGCTGGGGCGAATAGCTCTCGAAGGGCACCACCTCGGCGCGGGCCGGGGCCTGCTGGGAGTCGGTGGCCAGCAGAGGAGTCCCCCGGCGTTCGATCCAGAGGAGGACCGGATGGCCGGGATCGACCACAACGGACTGGAGATGACGGACGTTTCTCGAGTCGGTGAGAAGGAGCGCATCCCATTTCACGCTCCTCCGTCAACCGCCGAACACGTCCCAGACGTCCGATACAACCCCCTGTTGTCAGCATGGTTTGGAGCGCCACATTGTATAGCAGCCCGTGGCAAAAGTCGTCGCGGCAATCCGGCCCGTGGTCCGGCTTTCCCGTCCCGCCCGCCGAGCCGTCATCCGGCCGCGTTTTGTTCTGCCTTTGGACCGAGGAGGGTGCCCACAAGGGGCACCCCTACCAAATAAATTTCGTCCATTATAGACTCGGCTGCCATTATGCTGGAGAGAATGGTTGCGGTCGCAAGGTGCGGCCCGGGAAAGGCTTCGACGTCGTGGAGGTGCCGCTCCGGAACTGGACCGGGACCAGGTCCTGGTCGGAGTCGAGGCGGCCAGCATCTGCGGGACGGATCTCCACATCTGGAATTGGGACGACTGGAGCGCCCAACGAATCCGTCCCCCATTGACCCTGGGTCACGAGTTCTCGGGAACCGTCGTGGACCTGGGAAAGTCGGTGAGCCGGGTGCGGGTGGGAGACTACGTCTCCGCGGAGAGCCACATCACCTGCGGAATGTGTTTCCAGTGCCGGACCGGCCAAGCCCACATGTGCCCTTCGACCCGAATCCTCGGCATCGCCATGGACGGGGCGTTTGCGGAATACGTGGCGGTTCCGGAGAAGGTGATCTGGCAGAACGACCGATCCAAGCTGTCTCCGGAGGTCGCCAGCCTGCAGGAACCTTTCGGCAATGCCGTCTTCGCCACCAATGCCCATGACTTGTCGGGCCAGAGTGTCGCCATTCTCGGGTGCGGCGCCATCGGCCTGTTTTCCGTCGGCATTGCCCGGGCCTCGGGCGCGGCCCGTATCTTGGCCGTCGACCTGAACGACTATCGCCTGGGCCTAGCCCGGGAGATGGGGGCTCACCAGGTCCTGAACGCCGCCGAGGCCGGGGGCTCGTTGGAGACCGCCGATTGGCTGGTCCGGAACAACGACGGCCTGGGCGTCGACATCGTCCTGGAGATGAGCGGGGCGCCGTCGGCCATCGACGCCGCCTTCCGCAGCGTCCGGAACGGCGGCCGGGTGACCTTGTTCGGGATCCCCTCGAATCCGGTGCAGATCGACGTCGCCGAACAGATGATCTTCAAGAACCTGACGGTTCTGGCACTCCACGGCCGCCGCATCTTCGATACCTGGTACCGGACCCGATGGCTGCTGGAAAGCGGGGTCGTGGACCTCAGACCCCTCATCACGCGGCAGTTGGGGCTGGAGGACATCCACCAGGCCATGGAACTGTTGGCCAGCGGAGAAGCCTGCAAGATCATCCTGCGTCCCGGCGCCGACTACTCCCGGTTCTCCGGCACTTCGGTCCCGGAGACGTCCGAGACCACCGCCGCCAGAGGTGCGATTCATCGGTAGCTTACGCATCAACTGGAGAACCCATGTCCTATAGCGCGCTGAAATCCTGGCTGGAAGACGAACTCCAGGAAATCCGGCACTCGGGTCTCTACAAGGACGAACAGGTTATCCTCACGCCTCAGGAGCCGCGGGTCCGGACTCGGGATGGAGAGGTCATCAACTTCTGCGCCAACAACTACCTGGGCCTGGCCCATCATCCGGAGATCGTGGCGGCGGCCCGGGAGGGTCTGGAGAGTCACGGCTTCGGAATGGCCTCGGTTCGCTTCATCTGCGGGACTCAGGACATCCACAAGGAGCTGGAGTCGGCACTGTCCGGATTTCTGGGGACCGAGGACACGATCCTGTACACCTCCTGCTTCGACGCCAATGCCGGCCTGTTCGAGACCCTGCTGGGACCTCAGGACGCCATCCTCAGCGACGCCCTCAATCACGCCAGCATCATCGATGGAGTCCGACTCTGCCGGGCTCGGAAAAAGGTCTTCGGTCACAGCGACATGGAAGACCTGGAGCGGAAGCTCAGGGAGACTCGGGACTGCCGCTTTCGCCTCATCGCCACCGACGGCGTCTTCAGCATGCAGGGCGATCTGGGCCGCTTGGTGGAAATCTGCGATCTGGCCCGAACCCACCAGGCCCTGGTGATGGTGGACGATTCCCACGCCACCGGCTTTTTGGGGCCCACCGGGCGAGGGACCGCCGAGCAGCTGGGGGTGATGGACCGTGTCGACATCGTCACCGGCACCTTGGGCAAAGCCCTGGGAGGAGCCTCCGGCGGATTCACCTCGGGCCGCGGGGAGATCATCCGCTACCTGAGGCAGCGCTCCCGGCCCTACCTTTTCTCCAACACGGTGGCGCCCCCGATCGTCTCCGCCGCACTCAAGGCTCTGGAACTGATCCGGCAGAACGACAGTCTGCGCCGAACCCTGCATGAGAACACCCGCTACTTCAGGACGGGACTGACCCGTCTCGGCTTCGAAATCATCGAGGGGAGCCACCCCATCGTTCCCATCATGATCCGGGACGAGGTCCGGACCGTTCAGATGGCCCGGGCGGTCAACGCACGCGGCATTTTCGTCGTCGGTTTCAGCTTTCCGGTGGTCCCCCGGGGAGAGGCCCGTATTCGAGTTCAGCTTTCCGCGGCCCACACGCGCCAGGACCTGGACCGGGCCCTGTCCGCGTTTTGCGAAGCGGGTCAGGAAACCGGGCTGTTGGAACCCTGATGGCTCTCGAACTGGAGGGAAGGGTCGCACTGATCACGGGCGCCGCCCAGGGCATGGGCAGGGCGGTGGCGGAGAGAATGGCCGCCGCGGGCGCTCGCCTGGTTCTCAACGACCGGAATCCCCAGACGCTTCGGGCGGCGGTCGGAGCCATGGAGGGGAAGGCTGCCGAGTTGGAGCCCGTGGCCGGCGATGTCTCCTCCGGCCGCGACGTGGCCCGCATGGTGGAGCAGGCGCTGGAACGCTTCGGCGCCATCCACATCCTGGTCAACAACGCCGGCGTCCTGAGGCCGACTCCGGTCATCGAGATCGAAGAGGAGGAATGGGACTGGGTCTTGAACGTCAACCTCAAGGGGACCTACCTCTGCTCGCGGGCGGTGCTGCCCGCCATGCGCCGGGAAGGATGGGGACGGATCGTCAACTTCTCGTCCACGGCGGGCAAGAACGTCAGCACCCTTGGCGGGGCCCACTACACGGCCTCCAAAGCCGGCGTGCTGGGATTCACCCGGCACCTGGCCCAGGAAGAGGCTCGGCACGGGATCACGGTCAACGCGGTCTGTCCCGGGCTCATCGACACCGAGATGGTGCGGGACACCATCGACTCGGATCGGATTCGATCCTACGCCCGGAGCTTTCCCATCTCCCGTCTCGGGAAGCCCGGCGAGGTCGCCGAGCTGGTGGCCTTTCTGGCCTCGGATCGAGCGGCCTACATCACCGGGGCTTCACTGGACATCAACGGGGGAGACCTGATGATCTGATTTCGGGAGACTCGAAATGAAGATGACCTGGGAGCAAAGAGACTACGATCTCGAATTTTTTCACCGGGAACTGGATTCATTCGTTCCCGACACGATCTTCGACGCCCATGCCCACCTGTACGAGTTGTGGCACTGGAAGGTCCGGACCGCCTTGGCCGCGGGTCCTGAAAGCGCGACGATGGAAGTCTTTCAGGAGCAGATCCAGTGGATCACGCCGGGCCGGGAGACCCACGGGCTCTTCTTCGGAGCCGGCCTGCACGAGGGCACCTACCGGGCATCCAACGAATTCCTGGCCGGGGAGGCCGCCAAGGATCCCAAGTCCCGAGGCCAGCTGATCGTCTCCCCCCGGCAGGATCCGGAGGAAGTGCGGCAGGAAGTGCGGCGCCTCTCCATGGTGGGGCTCAAAGTCTATCATCTCTTCGTCGAGAACCGTCCCTCGTCCCACGACTCGGAGATCGACGAGTTCCTGACCGAGGAACATGCGCGCATCGCCCATGAGGAAGGGCTCAGCGTCACGCTGCACATGGTCAAACCCCGGGCACTCGCGGACCCGGGCAATCAAGCCAAAATCCGATACCTCTGTGAAAGCTACCCCAACCTGCGGTTGATCCTGGCCCATGCCGGCCGGAGCTTCAATCCGCACCACACCATCGAGGGGATCCACTCCCTGGAGGGAATTCCCAACGTCTGGTTCGACACTTCGGCCGTCACCGAGGCCGGCGCTTTCGAGGCCATCGTGGACACCTTCGGCCACCAACGTCTGCTCTGGGGATCCGATTATCCCATCAGTCATTTTCGAGGCCGCTGCGTCGGAATCGGAGACCAGTTCCTTTGGCTCTATGAGGACTCCGTCGACTGGAAGCGGATTTCTCACGTTGAAATTCAACCCTACCTGGTCGGCATGGAGTCCCTGCGGGCTGTGAAGTTGGCCGCCACTCGGCTCCGCCTCACCGATTCCCAGGTCGAGGACGTTTTCTGCAACAATGGGCGGAAGCTATTCGACCTGGACTGAGGACCGATCCCACGCAGCCCACCGGCGAGTCCGAACAGCCCATGGCAAGAGTCGTCACGGCATTCGATCGGGGCTGCATACCGGCGGACTGCGTTGCTCCCCGGTCACATACTCCCGGTATGCTTGTCTGTTATTCCTTAGTCTGTCTTTCTTTTTTGGGGGGTACAGATTGTCGCGTCAGCAAAAGGGAGCACCCTGTTGGAAATCTCTGATTTTCCACAGGGGGGTTCCGCGTAACCTGGGGGGCTCGGGACTCTCTTTTCAGGGATTTCAAATGGTATGTGTCTCTTTGCATCCGGGGGGTCTCAGGGGGGGCAGCGCCCCCCCTGCCCCCGTGAGCGCCGCCAGCGGCGACAACTTGCGCCGGACCGCGACCAGGCCATCGTCCAAGGCTGGCTCTGTGGGGTCTCCATGATTCCAGGTCTGTTCTTCCGATACGAGTTTGGATCTCTGGGAAGGGTCCAACCGAGGCGCCTCTGGCCAGAGGCGCCTCGGCGGCGGTGGTCGGGCCGTTGTGTATGCCGGCCGTCACGGGCCGAGAGGGAGTGGGGCCGCCACCGTCTTTCCCAACGTCCTGAATGGATACGTGAGCATCAAGGCTCGCACGACAAGCACAGGAGGCAGGAAAGATGACTCAGGATACCTCAAAAACGGTCGGTGTGGACATCTCAAAAGCGCATTTGGACGTGCACGAGTGGCCTTCGGGACGGTCAAAGCGGTTCCCCAACAACGCGGCCGGGTTCCGGGCCCTGGCCGCCTGGATCGGACCGGAGGTCAAGTGCGTGGTCTATGAGTCCACCGGCCCCTGGCACCGGGCGATGGAGGAAGCCCTGGCCGCCCGGTTACCGCTGGCACGGGTCAATGCGATGCGGGCGCGACGCTTCGCCCAAGCTCTGGGCCAGGAGGCCAAGACCGACGCCGTGGACGCCCGGATGCTGGCCCAGATGGGCGCGGCGCTCAAGTTGCGACTGGTGGGCGCGTCCTCGGCCACGCAGCGCCAGTTGGAGGAACTGATCTCGGCGCGGAATGCGCTGGTGAAGGACCGGACGAGGGCGCGCAACCGGAGCCACCAAGCCCGCCACCCGTTGGTGAAGCGGCACTTGCAACAGCAGCTGGCTCAGATCGAGCGGCAGGTCCGGTCGATGGATCGCGAGATCCGCAAGTTGCTGGACGCGGATCCGGCGCTGGCGCGCAAGGCCGAAGTTCTGACTTCGATTCCGGGAATGGGTTCGGTCACGGTGGCGGGCCTGCTCTCCCTGTTGCCGGAACTGGGAGCGATCGACTCCAAGGCGGTGGCAAGCCTGGCCGGTCTGGCGCCGGTCGCTCGGGAGTCGGGGACCTGGAAGGGACACCGCTTCATCCGCGGGGGCCGGCACCGGGTGCGGCGAATGCTGTACATGGCCGCGCTCAGTGCCATTCGACACAATCCGGACTATGTCCGGAAGTACCGCCAGCTGCGCGAGCGGGGCAAGGCGCCGAAGGTGGCGCTCACGGCGATCATGCGCAAGATGGTGGTGTTGGCCAACGTCCTGCTGGAGCAGGATCGGATCTGGACCCCGAAACCGGTCGCGGCGGTCGGATGAGTCTAGCCATTGAGGGAGCAACCCATGGCGAATCGGAAAATTTGCAACATGGATACTCCCTCAGAGCGCCTCGTCGGTCGGGCGCAGCCCCCAGTCCCGGTGCTGCGTGGGACTCTTACCACGGACTGTTAAGGAGGGCATGACCGACCGGGAGATCTTGGAAAGACTGGAGGAAATACTGGCCCGTCTCGACATCGACCTGGTGCGGGAACAGGGAGAGTTCTCGGGCGGCCTGTGTCGAATCGGAAAAGAGAATCGATTTATTCTGAACCAGGCGCTGCCGCTGTCGCAGCAGATCGAAATCCTCTGCCGCGACCTCTCGGCTGTGGACCTCTCCCAGGTCTACGTTCTGCCAGTCCTACGGGAGATGATCCGGGCCGCCGCTCGGGCAGGTCCCTCGCTTGACCGTCCCTTATAGTGAGAACGGGCACCGCGCCGAAAGGAGATCATGGTGAAAATGCGACCGAACAGGGTAAAGCAGAAGCTGGCCGCCGGCGAAACCGCGTATGTGATCGGAGGGCTGGGAAGCGCCGATGAGATCGATCAATTCGGGACCGTCGGTTTCGACGGGGTCTGGCTGGAGGCCGAGCACGGCTCGGTGGACTTCGCGGACATACCCGACCTCACCCGGGCCTGCGACATCTGGGGGATGACCTCGATCCTGCGGGTCAACCAGAACCTTCAGTCCATCATCTACCGGGGGCTGGACCGGGGCGTCCAGGGAATCGTCGTTCCCCACGTCAACACCCGGGAGGAAGCCGAGAACGTGGTCCAGGGCGGGAAGTTCGCACCCATCGGCCAGCGGGGACTCTATATGAGCCGTCAAGGCTACGGCGTCCCCGACTACTACGACGTTGCCAACGATCAGATCCTGCTCATGGTCCTGATCGAGGATATCGTGGCCGTGCGGAATCTGGACGAGATCCTGAAGGCCGACCATATCGACGTCTTCTTCGTGGCGCCCAGTGATCTGGCGGCCTCCATGGGTCTGATCGGACAGCTTGACCATCCCCAGGTTCAGGAGACCATCGACTACGCCCTGGCGCGAATCCAGCAGGGCGGACGGGTCGCGGGCACCCTGGCCATGAACGACACGATTGCCCGCTACGCCGCCGCGGGCGTCCGCCTGTTCCTGACTGTGCCCGCCCCTTGGATCGCGGCCGGCGCCAGGGAGTTCATGCAGCGCGGCGCGCCTCCATCAGCGTGAAAGGGTGAAAAAAGCAAGGTAGTCCGGTTGCCCCGGCTCCGATCGTCTATTATGGGACGGCCGTGCTAGGCGGGGTGTTAGCGGTACCCTGATTCCCTGACAGCCAGGGAGGACTCGCAATCCGCTGGAGCGAGGCTGACGACTCCGCTGAGGGTCGCCCCCGGTGAGTCACTCCGTCCCGTGGGACGGCGTCGAACGTGGGGTCCTCCACAACGGGCGCCCGTGAACCTGGTCAGGTCCGGAAGGAAGCAGCCATAAGCGGGAATGCACGTGTGTCGGAGGGGTGCTCGACGGGAGCCGGTTCGCGGTCCGGACCTCGCCGGAAGACTCGAAGCGGAGCGCACGGCCAGCTAGTCGAAGAGGAATTTGGAGACCCGCCAATTTTGGATCTCGGCCACATAAAGTTCCCCCTTCTTTCCCAACGTCAGATGATGGGCGAGGGCGAACTGGCCGGGGGCCCTTCCCTCTTGGCCGAAAGAACCCAGGACCTTGCCGTCCAGGTCCAGCTTCAGCACCCGGCTGTTTGAACTGATTCTCGCTCTCCCCCGGCGTGTCCTTCTGTCCCAACACCATTAGGACGCGTCCCCGGGAGTTGAACTTGACCACGACGTGAGACCCGATATCCGTCACCCAGATATTGTCGTCCGCGTCGACGGCCAGACCATGAGACTCGGTGAGGAGACCCCGGCCCCAGGTCCGAAGGTACTTGCCACTGGCGTCGAAGCAGAGGACGGGATCCGGCCCCCGGTTGTAAACGTACACGTTGTTGGCGGAATCCACACCAACCCCGGTAGTGATGCCGAAGTTCACGCCTTCCGGGAGCTGAGGCCAATCGGCAACGTATCGGAGCGACAACTTGGGAAAATCGGCCGCCGTTGCCGAAAGCGACGTGGCCAGGAATGCCAGGAGGAATATTTTCAGGGAATCCATGAGTTTTCCTCAATGATTTGGAACAGAACGGTTGGGTGCCGTTATGCTATCACAGTACCGAATGGGTCTTTCCATGAGTGTTTCTGATTCCGAATCCCAGTTCAGAGTCCTCCACGGCTGGGCCGAAATGAGCCCCGAAGGACCGGTTGTGGCCGGCTCCATGGGTACTTGGCAAATTCGCTACCGGGTGGGGAAATACGGCATCGACGACGGAGGAAGGATCCGTGTCGTCAGGCGTTTCGTGAGTGACTGGGGCACGCCTCAGACGGACCGGCCCGACCAGGCCGATTTCCTGACCGTCTCCACTTCGGGCAGGGCACGAGTCTCGGTCTCTTCTGATCCGCAGGCACACGTTCGACCCTGGCAGAAGTCCATGACCGTCTCCGTGAATGACGGATACCTCCGGGAGGGGGACACGGCCACGCTGGTCCTGGGAGACGCCTCGTCAGGTGGGCCGGGTTCCCGGGCGCAGACCTTTTGCGAGCCCCGATTCGAGTTCAAGGTCCTGGTGGACTGCTTCGGCACGGGATCATTCGTGGAGCTGGAACCGATTGGAAGCCTCCCCATAGTGGGTGGGCCGGGTGCCGAGATCCAATTGATCGTTCCCACCGACGTGGTCCTGGGAATCCCCTTTCGAGTGTCGGTACGCGTCCTGGACCAATGGGGAAACCCGGCGGATCGCTACCAGGGAACGCTGGAGACCGGCGACAGTGTAAAACTCTTCTACGGTCTGCCTTCCCGTCTGACTCTTGAGCGCTCCGATCAGGGAATTCTCTGTCTGGACGGCGTCCTGGCCCGGGAGCCGGGGATCTATCGGATAGAGGCGGTGGACCCGAAACGCGGCCTGAAGGCCGTCAGCAACCCGCTCCAGGTGAGGACGCACCAGCCGCGGCGGAGGCGGTTCTGGGGAGATCTCCACGGCCAGAGCGAGGAGACGGTGGGAACCCTGACGGTGGACGAATACTTCGCGTTCGCACGCAACCAGGCGCTGGTGGAGTTCGCGAGCCATCAGGGAAACTGTTTCCAGATCACGCCGGAGGTCTGGGACCGAATCCGGGAAACGGTCAGCGCCTACCATGAGCCGGGCCGGTTCGTCACCTTTCTCGGTTACGAGTGGTCCGGACTGACCGCGGGCGGCGGGGACAGAAACGTCTATTTTCGAGGAGACGACGGGCCCCTGCATCGGGCCAGCCGCTGCCTGATCTCGCCGGCCGGCAGGGATGAAGACCCCGAATGCTATCCCGTGACGGAACTCTACCGGCGGCTGCGAGGCCGGGACGACGTCCTCATGATTCCCCATGTGGGCGGACGCTGGGCGGACCTCGACTGCTTCGATCCCGAATTGGAGCCGCTGCTGGAAATCTACTCCTCCTGGGGTGAATTCGAATGGCTGCTGAAAGACGCGTTCGATCGGGGCCTCAGGGCCGGAATCAGCTGCGGCAGCGACGACCACAAGGGCCGGCCCGGCGCCAGCTATCCGGGGGCCGGAACTTTTGGAGTCCAGGGTGGCCTGCTCTGCCTCTGGGCCTCGGAGTTGACGCGCGAGAGCCTCTGGGAAGCCCTTCGGGGGCGCCGCTGCTACGGCACCACCGGAGCCCGCATTGCGCTGGAGTTCGAGACCATCAACGGCATTCCCATGGGAGGCGAGGAACGAACGCAAGGACGTCCCCGCTTCCGGGTGCAGGTCGAGGGCACCGGTGACGTCGAGCGCATTGAGCTGCGCCGGGGAACGGAGTGCGTGGACGCGCTTCCTCGAGGCCCCGGCATTCCCTGCGCGTCCGATACCGTCCGTGTCGCCTGGTCGGGAGCCAGAAACCGTGGCCGGGAACGGGCCGCTCGTTGGGACGGCGCCGTGGAGGTCGCGGGGACTCGAATCGTCGAGGCCAAGGGCTACGCTTTCGACTCGCCGGGAGAGGGGATCCGTGAGGTCGGACCACACCGGGTCTCCTGGGAATCAGTGACCAGCGGCGACGCCGACGGCATTCTGTTGAAGTTGGACCCCGCCGATACCGGCACGCTCCGTTTCAGGACCGAACGGGCCCAATTCGACGTTGGCCTGGAGAAGTTGCTGGACGCCCCCGTCACCCATTCAGCCGGGGGGCTGGACCTGAAGGTTCAGGTTCGGCGCGAGCCGCTGGGGCTGGGCCAAAGTGTCGAGGCCGAGTTGACGGATCCGGCCGCACCCACAGCTCCGGCACCTTATTACGTCGTGGTACTCCAGAAGGACGGCGCCAAAGCCTGGGCCTCTCCCATCTGGGTCTCGCCCGCTCCGTAACTTCCGTTGGTGTCGTTCGCGTGGGCTCCGGACGCCACCGGAGGCAGGCTCGCCTTTCACTGCTTGCCCCTGGTTCCCATATTCTCTCCGCCATTTCCATCGAGGAATCAGGAAGCGTCACCACGGTTGCATAGACTAGCTGCATGATCAATTCCGTTCGCAACGCTCCAACGACCCTGGTTTCCACGCCACCGGTGCGCATTCGCCGGCAGTGTCGCTCCAGGACTCATCGTCTGGCCCTGTCCATCAGCGCCGGGTGGGTCGCGCTGCTGTTGGTCTGCTCTCCGGGAAGCCACCTGGACGCCGCTTCCGACATCATTCTGTTCGGAGCCTGGGCTCCGGGCGGAACTCTGGCAGCCACCGACTTGCGGGATTTTGCCGGATTCGGCGCGACCTTCGAGAGGTACTTCGCGATCGTAGGATTCGAGAACACGTTCACCTACTACAACCAGCCGGTGGACATCACCGGGAGTGGTGACGCCGGATTCGGCCTCACCAGCGGCCTGACTCTGAATATCCCCTTCCGCGGAAAGTTCGGTTATGTCGCTGCCGGGGCCGGCTTTTTCCGCAAGCAGAGTTCCTTTTCTCTGGACCAGGGGACCCGGTTCCTGAGCAACTTCGGGGGCGGTGTCAAGCTCCGAAAACTCGCGGGCGCACTGGGGATTCGACTCGATTACAGGCGCTGCAGAATCTCCAATATCAGAGGACAGGCCTACGGATTCAACCAGCTCTCCGGGGGCCTGATGGTGAGCTTCGACTGATGGCGAATCAGGACCTGCCCGAATTCCTCCAGAGGGTCGTCGAGCGCTATCCCCAGGTTTGGGACGATTACGGCCGCCTCAGCCGGACGGTTGGCGGGATCGAAGGCCTCGACTTCCGTTCTCAACGCCTGGTCAAGCTGGGAATCGCCATCGGCGCCGGCCGCAGGGGAGCGGTTCACTCCCATGCCCGAAAATGCCGGAAGGCAGGCCTGACCAACGCCGAGATCTACCATGCCGCACTCCTCGCCATCACCACCGTAGGCTGGTCCGGCGCCATTGCCTCACTCTCCTGGATCAACGACGAACTGGACGAACTCTGACCCTCGCCGGTGCGAGGACGAGACGGGTCGGGGTAGGAAAACTCCGTGCGGATCCGGCTAGTGAACCGTTTCGGCAAGCCGGCCTTCCAATTCGGGCCGTATCTCCATCATCCGCTTTTCGATGGCCTCGCGAATCCTGTAGCTGGCCGCCGCCATGGCGTCCAGAAGACGATCCAGATTGGTGCTCTGTTCCAATTCCCGGGTGTCTCCCTGATTGAGCGTCTCCAGAATCTGTGACACCACCGCCATCAAACGAGCCAATAGAAGACCTAATTGCGGTTCCAGGGCATCAGGGTCGACTCCACGCTGGTCCAGCCTGCGGAGCCAGCGCAGATTCCCGTCCAAGATCCAGAGAGCCTGGAAACGATAGCGGCCGGCGGTTCGGTCCCGGCCCGGATCGTATTCCTTTTTGATTTGATGCCAGAGAGACAACACCAGTCGTTCCAATTCCTGCGGGTTCCGGCCCGGTCTGGCCCGGCGGCCCTCCAGCACCCTTCGCACCACCGCGTCGGGGCTGGACCCGCCCCGATAGAGTTCGTCCTTGACATAGGCTTCGACCTCAGGACCTCTCAGGGCCAGGCCCATTGACAGAAGAGCCGTATCCAGCAGGCTGTAGGAATCGGTTTGAGACGAGCCTGTGCTTCGGGTCTCGGGAGTCGGAACATGATCAGTCGCCATACTTGTCGTCAACTCCGGCTTCGCCTCTCCTGCGGCCAATCATACGCCCGGCCGGTGACGACTCCGGGAAGGCTCCTCTTCCCTCCCTCGTTCTCTTCACGGTAGACTTCACGCTGGATGAGCAACGAGACCGCAACCGAGACGCCGGTACTGGACAAGGATCAGTTGGACCGGCAGAAAAAGGTGGCCGAAGCCCTGGGGGTGCCGGTCTGCAGGCGCCATATCTTTCTCTGCTGTGACCAGGCCAAGCCCAAATGCGCTGACCGTCAGCGGACCTTGGAGGCTTGGCAATACCTGAAGCGGCGTCTCAAGGAGTTGGGACTCTCGGAGCAGGGGGGCATCTGCCGCACCAAGGCCGACTGCCTCAGGATCTGCATGGACGGTCCCATGGCTGTGGTCTACCCGGAGGGAGCCTGGTACCGGCGTTGCGATCCTCCCGTTCTGGAACGAATCATCCGGGAACACCTGGTCAGTGGGCGTCCGGTCCGAGAGCATCTCATCATCGAGCACGCCCTGGACCCGGGCTGATGCGCTGAGGAACGGAGCAGAAAGCATGCATCGAACAGGACGCCTTGGAGGAACGACAACCGCGGCGGGCGCTCTGCTTCTTGGTTGGGGTGGCCTGCTGGGTCAGGAGGCCGTCTCGTCGACTCCTCACGCAGTGGCTCGAGACACGTTGCGAGGACTGACCGGCGTTCACGTGGTGGTGGAGGAACTCCGGCCCGAGGCGGTGGAGGACGGCCTGTCCAAGGACGCCATCGAGGAGAGAGTGGTCCAGCGGCTGTGGGATGCCGGCGTCCGGGTTCTGATGGAGGACCAGTGGACCATCGCCGCGGGAGCGCCGTACCTCTATCTGAACGTCAACGCCGTGAAGAGCAGAGACCTGTACGTCTACGCCGTGGACCTGCAACTGAATCAGACGGTGAAACTGGAGCGTCTCCCAGCCGTCGCCGTGGCTGCCACCACCTGGGCCACCGGGTGTCGTGTCGGTGCGGTTTCGGCCGACTCGGTCGGGGTTCTGGCCCAAGTGGCCGCCCAGTCCGTGGATCGATTCATCGAAGACTACCGGGCCGCCAACTCGGCAAAGTGACCCCGACGTAACGAGTCTTGCCAGACTGCCTACTTTTTGGCGCCGGCCTGTTTCAGCGCCCGGACGGCGGCGACATGGCCCCGTTGCGCGGCCATCATCATGGCCGTCTGTCCATTCTCGGCCCGTGCGTGCAGCTTGGCGCCGGCCGCCGCCAACGCCTCCACCGTAGCCGGATCATCCTTGCTGGCGGCGACCATGAGTGCCGTCATCCGATGTTCGGCCCGCTTGTTGACGTCCGCGCCCGCATCCAGAAGTACCTGAACCAGTTCGGCGTACTTCCCGGCCGCCGCCCACATCAGGGGCGTCTGTCCGCTGTTGTCTTTCTCATTCACCTTGGCGCGGCGGGCGATCAGAGCCCTGACCAGGGACGTGCGTCCCGCCACGCAGGCCCACATGAGAGGCGTGAGTCCATGCTTGTCCTTGAAATTGACCTCGATGTCCGGTTGGTTGAGCAGGGACAATCCAAGCGGCGTGTAGCCTTTCTCAATTGCCAGGAGCAAGGCTCGATCCTTTTTCTTGCTCCGGGCGTTGACGTCGGCGCCGGCCGCCAGCAAAGCCTGGGCCGCGACGATGAAGCCCCTGCGGGCGGACTCCAGAAGGGGGGTATTCCGGTTTCGGTCCGGCACGTTGGCGTCGGCGCCGGCCGCCAACAGGGATTGGACCGAAATGACATCCCCCATTTCCACCGCCAATAGAAGGGGGGTTCTTCCCTCTCTGTCTTTCTTCCCAAAATCGGCTCCCGCCTGGATCAAGGAGTGGAGAACGGCCCCCTCGCCGCTGGCCGCTGCGATCATGAGGGGAGTCCGACCGGCACCGTCCAGAGCATTGGGATCACCGCCCGCCGTCAGGAGAGCCTGCATCATGGCCGGATCCCCGCGGGAGGAAGCGAGATGAAGTGCAGTCTCCCTCCGGCCGTTGCGAGCCTTGACATCGGCGCCCGCTGCGAGCAGGGCTCGAACCGTAGATGCATCGCCGGTCTCGGCTGCGCCCAACAAGGGTGTCGTGCGCCGAGGGCCACCATTGTTCGCGTCGGCGCCCGCTGCCAGCAAGGCCTGGACGGTGGACGAGGCCCCGCCTTCCGCAGCCAATTGGAGTGGCCGCCGCTGCTGCCGATCTTCGACCGTCGTGGTCGCCCCCTTGGACAGAAGCGCCTGGGTGATCGTGGCATCTCCCCGTTCCGCCGCCACCAATATCGGGGTCCTGCCGCTGCCATCAGTCAGATTCGGATCGGCACCCCGGAGCAACAAGGTCCAGATGGCGTTCAGGTCACCTCGGTCCACCGCGACCAGCAGC
Organism: uncultured Acidobacteriota bacterium; assembly: GCA_951812665.1. Lineage (GTDB taxonomy): Bacteria > Acidobacteriota > UBA6911 > RPQK01 > JAJDTT01 > JAJDTT01. The sequence goes on along the minus strand of CATOST010000002.1, from coordinate 52,826 downwards.
AGAGACCGGCCTCGCTCGTCGGTGGAATTGACGTCGGCGACGGCTCCAATTAGTCTCTCGAAGGTCTCGACATCTCCCTTCTCGATCGCATCGACCAAGGTTAATCGATCAGATTCGCGGGGACTGGAGGCGATGGAGGAGGTGAACGATAGGAGAGCGATCCAGAAGACCCGTGTGATCATCTTCCACATCATATCCGGGGACCGCGGCCGCCGGTTTCCGGGACAACGGCCTCGCGATCATCGGGCCAAGAATAGCATAGACCTTTGCTTAAGCCGATCGAGAACGCCTCTGCAAGACACCCTGCCAGGAAAATCAGGATGAAGAGAAGAGATTTCGTAAAAACATCCTTGGGTCTGTCCGCCGCCGCTCTGGGGACGGCTCAGCCGGCGGTTGGACAGGGGTTGGAGCCGGCATCCCGGCCACGACCCGGAATCCTGAATCTGGCGGGACGAAAGCAGCTCTTTCTGGACGATTGGCTGACCGAGGAGGAGAACCGGATCTCCCGCTTCATGTGCCGTCCCTGGAAGTATCCGGGAAATCCTGTCCTGCAGCGGGATCGGCCCTGGGAAATGGGGGATGTCGCCGGATATTTTCGCGGAGTTCAAATCTTTGGCCAAAACGTCCTCTATGACGAACAGGAACAGATCTTCAAGATGTGGTACCTGCCGTGGGGTTTCCGGAATGGAAGCCGCCTCTGGTGCTATGCCGTCTCCCCAGACGGCTACACCTGGGAGAAACCTGAACTGGGCAGCTACGACTTCCAGGGATCCAGGCGGAACAACATCATGGCCAATTTTGGGGATCCCAACTATTTCAACGTCATCAAGGACCCCCATGATCCCGATCCCCAGCGGCGCTACAAGGCCTTGGGCGAACAGGAGGGTCCCATTCCCAACCACACCGGAGGCGCCGCCGTGGCCTTTTCTCCCGACGGCCTGCACTGGAATCCCTGGCCCGGGAACCCGGTGATCCGCCACGGACCCAACCTGGGCGACGCTCCCACCCTGATGGGCTGGGACCCGCTTCGAAAAAAACATGTCCTGTATCCTCGACCCGGCCATACGTTGGCCATGGAGATACACGGCAACGGCGTCCACCGGCATATCCGCACCATCGGCTATTCTGAGAGTGACGATTTCATCCACTGGACTCCCACCCGCATCATGTTGGCGCCGGACCGGCACGACCGGGTCGATTATCAATACATGTGCTTTACCGCCGGTGTGACTGCAGGCATCTATGTGGGTTTTCTCTGGATGCACGAGACCCACGAGCAGGTGTGGGATATCTTCCTGATGACCAGCCGCGACGGGTTCCACTGGAGCTGGGTGGATCGGAAAGTCCCGTTTCTGGGCCGGGGTGAGATCGGGAGCTACGATGCCGGCTACATGTCCCCTTCCGGACCCATTTTTCACGATGGAAAGATCTGGATCTACTACGGCGCCTACAGTGGAGCCCACAGCTACCGTCCGAGCAGGCTGGGCTCCAAGAACACCATATCGGTGGCTCTGGCGACACTTCCTGAAGATCGATGGCTGGGTCTGCTGGCCGGCCCTTTCCAAGGCTCGATCCTGACCCGTCCCTTCACCTTTACCGGCTCCAAACTAATGCTGGACATCGATGCATCACTGGCCATGGAACCTCCCAAGAGCTATCGCAACTTCGACGAATGCGAGGTCCGGGGGGCGCTGGTGGATCCGTCGGGAGGGAGCATCGAAGGCTTCTCCCTGGAGCAGTCGATTCCATTGCTGGAGAGCGGGCGCCAGGAGTTGCGCTGGCGCGGCGGCCAAGTCGCCCAGTTGGAAGGCAAGCCGGTCCGGTTGCGGCTGGCGATGCGGGCGGCGGCCCTCTACTCTCTCCAGTTCGTCTCCTGACGACCGCTCGTAGTAGACTGGGCCCGAGAATTGAACCTGGGGCCGTGCCGTATTCCTGAGGCGGTCCCAACAGGCGTGAGGTCGGGCTTGCGGACATCCAGATTCCTCATCACCGGCGGGGCCGGCTTCATCGGTTCCCATGTGGCGGACGCTCTGATTGCGCGGGGAGACCGGGTCGTCGTCGTGGACAACCTGTCCACGGGACGCCTCTCCAACATCACGCAGCTGCTGGACCACCCGCGATTCCAGTTCGTTCGGGCCAGCATCACGGATGAGATCGTGATGGATCGTCTTGCCTCCACCTCCGACGTCATACTCCATTTTGCGGCGGCCGTGGGTGTCCAGCTCATTGTGCAGGATCCCGTCCACACCATCGAGACCAACATCATGGGCACCGAGGCCATTCTCAAGGCCGCCCTCCGCTATCGCTGCCGGGTTCTGCTGGCGAGTACTTCCGAGGTCTACGGCAAGGGGGTGAAGATCCCGTTCAGCGAGGAAGACGATCTGCTGCTGGGGGGAACCCAGAAGAGCCGTTGGGCCTACGGGGCCAGCAAGATGATCGACGAGTTTCTGGGCTTGGCCTACCAACGTCAATACGACCTCGACGTCGCCGTCTTCAGGCTCTTCAATACCGTCGGACCGAGGCAACGGGGACGCTACGGCATGGTAGTGCCCCGATTCATCCGGCAGGCTCTTTCCGGAGAGCCCATCACGGTCTACGGGGACGGCTCCCAGACCAGATGCTTCTGCGACGTCAGAGATGCCGCCGAGGCTCTCATCCTCTTGGCCTCGAGTCCCGACGCAACCGGAAGCGTATTCAATGTCGGCAACGATCAGGAGGTTTCCATCAACCAGCTCGCCCGGCGGGTCAAGATATTGACCGAATCCTCTTCACCCATCGTCCATATTTCCTACTCCGATGCCTACGGGAAGGGCTTCGAGGACATGCAGCGCCGGGTCCCCGATCTTTCCAGAATTCAGGCTCTTGTGGGCTGGAGATCGACCCGGACTCTGGACCAGATACTGATAGCAGTAAGAGACCATGAGCAGCCCCTTCCGGACCGCCTCAAAGTCGAGCCCGCCCCCTCTTGACGGCCGCCCGCAAGAACCGGTGCCACTGCTGGATCTGAAGCAGCAGACCCGCCTGCTGCAACCGCAGATCACGGCCGCCATTCGCGAAGTCCTGGACTCGGGTGCGTTTATCCTGGGACCGGCTGTGGTTCGGCTGGAGGAGCGGATGGCGCGTTACTGCGAGCGCCGTTTCGCCGTCGCGGTGGCATCAGGGACCGACGCCCTGCGGCTGACCCTGTCGGCTCTGGGCATTGGCCCCGGCGACGAGGTGATCACGACCCCCTTCAGTTTCGTGGCGACGGCCAGCACCATCGTCCGTTGCGGCGCAACCCCGGTGTTCACCGACATCGATCCCGCGAGCTTCAACCTGGATCCCGACCGGATCGAATCCGCCATCACCTCCAGCACCCGGGCGATCCTTCCCGTTCACCTCTATGGGCAACCGGCGGAAATGGCCCCGATTCGGGACTTGGCGGCGGCGCGGGGCCTGAGGGTCATCGAGGACTGTGCACAGGCGGTGGGAGCCCGGTACCGCGATGCCGTGGTTGGCTCCTTGGGGGACGCCGGCTGTCTCAGTTTCTTCCCCACCAAGAATCTGGGGGCTTTCGGCGACGGTGGGATGGTCGTCACCGACAATCCCGATCTCGCCGAGCGACTGACTCTGCTCCGGAACCAGGGAAGCCGCCGCAAGCACCGAGCCGACGTTGTTGGGTTCAACAGCCGGATGGACACCCTCCAGGCGGCCATCCTCGAGGTCAAGCTGGCTTCGCTGGAGGAGTGGAATTCCCGACGGCGAGCCCTCGCCCGCCGTTATGACCGATGGCTCGAAGAAGCTCCCGTCCAGACACCATCAGGGTCCCGCCGCAGCCGCCACGTCTACAACGTCTATACGTTGCGGGCTCCGCACCGTGACCAACTCGCCAAGCGACTGGCCGGCCGGGGAATCGGAAACGCCGTCTACTATCCGGTCCCGCTCCATCTCCAGAGGGCCTTCTCCAGCCTGGGGTACACTCCAGGCAGCCTGCCGGCGTCCGAGACGGCAGGCCACGACGTCATCTCGCTGCCCATCTTTCCCGAGCTGACGCGAGCACAGCAGCGGCGCGTCTGCGAAGCCGTATACGATTTCTACCGCGACTGATCGGCTGTCCGGTTTGGGAAACCGGGCCTGGGTTGGATCGGGCCTCCATCGAGGCGGACATATTGGGAGAATGCCCGGAGTGGGACTCGAACCCACACGGAGGTGAACCTCCTCAGGATTTTAAGTCCTGTGCGTCTGCCAATTCCGCCATCCGGGCACACAATTCATTCCCACCGAAACCTGGATGCAAAAGCCTTCGAAAGTCAACTCCTGCTCGATCAATCGCCTAAGGCAAGAGTCATCGTGGTATTTGACCGGCGCTGCATCCACGATCTCCGTGCTGGTCCGAACTTCCGTCCCGGACGACTCGGCTTATAAAGATTCTACCATCCCAGCCTCGACTCCTCAGTCCTGGCCTGATGGGATGGTGCCATCCTTCTCCGTGGCTCCGGGGAACTCCCCTGTCCGGAGGCAAAGCCGGCACTGCTATAATCGGACGCCATGAGTCGCGTCCGGGTCCGTTTCGCCCCGAGTCCAACCGGGTTCCTTCACCTCGGTGGCGCTCGGACCGCCCTCTTCAACTGGCTCCTCGCCAGAAAGAAGCAGGGAACCTTCATTTTGCGGATCGAAGATACGGACGCCCAGCGTTCCAGTCAGGAAATGGCGCACGGAATTATGGAAGGTCTGCGCTGGCTGGGTCTGGACTGGGACCAGGGTCCTTACTACCAGTCGCAGCGTTCGGATCTGTACCGGGAAACGGCCGGAAGAGCCTTCCAGGGTGACCATGCCTACGCCTGCTTCTGCCCCCCGGAAGAAATTCAGGCTCTCTCGCTCAAGTCCCGGTCGGCAGGCCGGATCTGGCGGGACCACGGATGCCGGGATCGAGCCTCGCATCGAGCCCGGTCGCGGGTCGCGGCGGGAGCATCCCATACCCTCCGCTTCCGGGTTCCGGGGCGCCGGCAGATCGTCTTCCAGGATCAAGTCTACGGGAAGGTATCGCTCTCCACCGAGAACATCGAGGACTTCACGCTCCTCCGATCCGACGGAAGCCCGACTTACCACCTCAGCGTGGTGACCGACGATTGGGAGATGGGTATTTCCCACGTAATCCGGGGAGCAGACCATCTTTCCAATACTCCGAAGCAGATCCTGCTGCATGATGCTCTCGGCAACCAGGCGCCCGTCTATGCCCACCTGCCGCTGATTCTGGGTCCTGACAAGAAACGGCTGAGCAAAAGAAACGGGGCCGAGTCGGTGCTCGAATACCGGGAACATGGAATTCATCCCGCGGCGCTGTGCAACTATCTGGCGCTCCTCGGATGGTCTCCGGGCGACGACCGCGAACTCTTCTCCAACGGCGAGTTGGTGAAGAGCTTTGGTCTGGACCGGGTCAACAAGGCCAATGCGGTCTTCGATCGGCGGAAGTTGGACTGGATGAACTCCCGCTATCTGGCCAGCTCGAGCAGCCACGATCTGGTCCGGCACCTGCAACCTTTCCTCGAGCGCTCCGGATTCCGGCAGGGCCGGGGAAATGACGACCAACTACTCCCGGTCATCACGCTGCTCAAAAGCCGATTGAACCGGCTTTCGGACTTTCCCGAGATGGCGACTCCTTTCCTGACCGACCGTTTTGATTACGAATCCAAGGCAGTGACGCGCCACTTTTCCCTGGCGGACCCGGAGAAACGTTCTCGACTCCGGAGCTGGCTGGAAACCCTGGCCAACGAATATGACCAACTCGAGGAGTTCAACCTGGAGAACGTGGAGGCGGTGCTCCGGAGAACCGCCAAGGACTCCGGCTTCAAGATCGGAGTCTTCTTTGGGGCCGTGCGCGTGGCATTGACGGGGCGCACCGCCTCTCCTGGAATCTTCGACGTGATCGCGACGCTGGGCCGGCAAAGAGTCGTCGAGCGCCTCAACAGGTGTCTGAAACTCCTCCCATGAGGCCCGTCGTCCTCTCCGTCATCATCCCCGCATACAACGAGGAGAATCGGCTGGGAGTCAGCCTCGGGAGGATCATCACCTACCTGGAGGGCCGCAGCATCCCCTTCGAACTGGTGGTCGTAGACGATGGTTCGTCCGATGGTACCGTCCGCACAGCCATTTCGGCGCTGCGGGCCCGAGGACGGGAAGAATGTCTCCGGATCCTGGAGAACGGGGCCAATCGGGGCAAGGGCTACAGTGTGCGGCGTGGCATGCTCGCCGCCCAGGGGACGTACGCTCTCCTCACCGATGCCGATCTGAGCACTCCTATCGAGGAGTTCGCCAAGCTGGAACGGGAAATGGCTCGCGGAGGGCACGAGATTGCGTTTGGATCGAGGGGCTTGACGGACGCCCAGATCCAAAAGCGTCAAAGCATCTTCCGAGAGACGGCCGGAAAGATCTTCAACCTGGCCATGAGAGCCGTGACCGGATTGCCGTACCGGGACACGCAGTGCGGATTCAAGCTGTTCGAACTGGAATCATGCCGGGTCCTTTTCCGGAAACAGCGGCTGCAGAGCTATGCCTTCGACGTGGAAATCCTTTATCTTGCCCGCAAGGCGGAACTGGCGGCTCGAGAGGTCGGAGTCATCTGGCGCCACCACTCCGAAAGCAAGATCCATCTCCTCAGAGACGGCCTCGGACTCTTGCAAGGTCTGATCTCCATCCGTTGGAACGATCTGCTCGGCCGCTACGATGAGGTTGAACGAAACAGGAACTTGAGACCGACAACCGAGGGGAACGACTCATGACCAGACTGGGTGTGAATGTGGACCACGTGGCCACGGTTCGGCAGGCTCGCCGGGCCCCCGAGCCGGATCCGGTGACCGCAGCGCTGCTGGCCGAGCTGGCAGGCGCCGACGGCATCACCGTCCACTTGCGCGGAGACCGGCGCCATATTCGAGAGCGGGACGTACGAATATTGCGGGAGGTCGTCACCACCCGCCTCAACCTGGAAATGGCCATCACCGAAGAGATGATGGAAATCGCGACCCGGCTCCGTCCCAATACCGCCAGCCTGGTGCCGGAAACCGATGAGGAGGTCACGACCGAGGGAGGACTGGATGTCGTGGCGCGGCCCGAATCGATCCGCTCCGCGATCCGAACCCTGGAAGCAGCGGGGTTGGAGGTCTCCCTGTTCATCGATCCCGATCCGGAGCAGTTGGACGCCGCTTCCCGGATTGGCGCACGCCTGGTGGAACTCAACACGGCGGCCTATGCCGACGCCGTCCCCAAGGGATTGTCGGAACACGAACCGGGCTTCAGGCGGGAGCTGGGCAAGATCGTGGAAGCCGCGGAATTCGCCGTCTCGCGGGGTATTCGGGTCCTGGCCGGTCATGGCCTGACCTATCGAAACGTACGACCCGTATCGCAACTCCCTCAAGTGGAGGAGCTCAACATCGGACACAACATCGTGGCTCGAGCCACCCTGGTGGGCATGGAACGCGCCGTCAGAGAGATGTTGCGCGCCATGAACGAATGAATTCCGCGACTGGTCTTCCATCCCGGGGGAACGCCGCAGCTGGAACTCTTCATGTTCTGGCCACGCCCTTGGGCCATCTGGGGGATCTGAGCCCACGGGGCCGCGAGGTGCTCGCTTCCGTCGAACTCATCGCTTGTGAGGACACTCGACATTCGGGAAAGTTGCTCGCCAGCTTCGCCATCCGGACTCCCACCATCAGCTACCACGAGCACAATGAAACGGCCCAGGCCCGGACCCTCTTGAACCGGCTCCGCCAGGGCCGGAACATTGCCTTGATCAGCAATGCCGGGACACCCCTGGTCTCGGACCCCGGTTACCGCCTGGTACGCCTCTGCCGGAAGAACATGATTCCCGTCTCTCCGATCCCCGGCCCCTCGGCGGCCGTCGCCGCTCTGTCGGTTTCCGGCCTTCCCACCGATCGCTTCCTGTTTGCCGGATTTCTTCCCAGGCAGTCCGGATCCATGCGCCGGGAGCTGGAGGCGCTGAAGGACTTGAAGGCAACGTTGATTCTCTACGTGGCGCCGCACCGACTGGCCTCCACCCTGGAGCTGGCCCAGGAAGTCCTGGGTGATCGCCAGACCTGCCTGGCCAAGGAGATGACCAAGATCCACGAATCGTTCTACCTGGGAGCCCTGAGCCAGATAAGTTCCCTGGCAGGCAGGCGGCCGAAAGGGGAGTACACACTGGTCATCGAAGGAGCCGCATCTCAGCAGCCGAGGGTTTCGAACCTGGACCTGGAAGCCTACGTGGAAGGACTGATGCAGGTTCGGGATCTGACCCTTACCCAGGCCGCGCGATCCGCCGCGCGCGCATTGGGGCTCCCTCGCCGGGAGGTCTACCGCCGCTGTCTGGAAGCTGGAGAGTCGTCCGACCGCCGTGAAAAAACCGATCCAATCTGAGGAAATATTCAGAATAACTGTATTTCGATCGGAAGTTTCTCACTTAACTTGACATTCTTCCATAATTTTTTGTATAAATATGAACTCTTGCCTCTCAGCGGGATGGGTGACAGAGCATGAACGACTTCAAGCACGCCACGAGTCTTTCGACTCCGGCTAAAACCAGCGTTGACGTCATCTCTTCGGTGGCCTCTCGTCTCCAGCTTCCTGGGAACCTCCGGCTGGGACACCCGGACCAGATCGATTACGGCCAGGTCGTGGCGGCTCGCGTCCGGAGCGTGAACCTTTCCTATCCGGTGTTGGAAACGGCAGAGGGTCGGGGTGTCCGCGTCCGGGAGGGCATGATAATCGTCGGCGCGCTCGGTGCCCGAAGAGCTCTCCACGGGTTCTCCGGACGCTTGCCGGCGCGACTCGGCCCAGGAGCGATCTTCCACCTTCTGAACAAAGGGGGCGTGATGGGCGAGTGCACCGCCTTTCATCGCGCCTTGGGTTGGCCGGCGGAACTCGAGTATCTCGGGACCGTTCACCAAGGGGAAAGGTTCCTGAGCCTTTTGGACGGCGCCCTTCCCTCGCTTTCCCATTCCCTTCCCGGAATTCCCGTGATCCTGGTGCTGGGGACCTGCATGAACTCGGGTAAGACCGCCGTCTGCAAGCAGATTCTCCGCCTCTTCTCCCAAAAGGGCTTCACCGTCAACGCGGGCAAGGTGGCCGGCGTGGCAGCGTGCGCCGACCTGGAGGCAATGCGCAAGAGCGGGGCCGGCCGGGTCTTGAGTTTTCATGATCTGGGCCTTCCCTCCAGCGCCCATTTGTCCGATCTCTCCACGGTCGCCCGGTCGCTGGTGCACCACCTTTCCTCCCCCCGGCCCGACTTCACCCTCTTGGAGGCCGGCGACGGAATACTGGGCGGCTACCACGTCGATTCTCTGTTCCGTGACGATCGGTTGCTGGAACGAACCGTGTGCGTGGTCCTGTGCGCCAACGACCTGATGGGAGTCTGGGGATCCCTGGAGTGGTTGCGCCAGCAGGGTCATGAACCCCAGGAGCTGTCGCTTCTGGTGTCGGGTCCGGCCACCGACAGCGCTGAGGGAATTCGCTACATCGAGCGGCATTTCCAGGTTCCCGCGGCCAACTCCTTCGAGAGTTCCGGAAAGCTGTGCACCTTCATCCTGGAACGGTTGATACCATGGTCAAGATCGGCATAGCCGGCGGGTCGGGATACAGCGGCGGGGAACTGATCCGGAACTTGGCCAAACATCCCCGGGCGCAGTTGCGCTGGATCTCCTCCCGGCAGTTCTCCGGCCAGCCTGTGGCTTCCCTCTATCCCAACCTGCGGGGATTCGTGGACTCTCATTTCGACAGTCTGGAATCTCTTTCGGACACCGATTTGGACGTCCTTTTCCTGGCGTTGCCCCATGGCCATGCCATGAAGATCCTGCCGCAGCTTCCTCCGGACCTGATCGTCATCGACCTGAGCGGAGATTTCCGCATTTCCGATGCCGCCGTCTTTGAGCAGCACTACGGATTTGCCCAGGAGGCCCCACAACATCAGTCCAGGTTCGTCTATGGCCTTCCCGAGATCCATCGGGACCGGATACGCGGGAGCTCCAGGGTCGCCAATCCGGGCTGCTTTGCCACCGCCACCATTCTTGCCCTCCACCCCCTGTACCAGGAGGGGTGGGTCAAGGGCCCCGTTTTCGTAGACACCAAGACCGGATCCTCCGGGGCCGGCCGGGGGCCCGGCCCCAAGACTCACCATCCCCGGCGGAGCAACAGCTTCTTTCCCTACAAGCCATTTCGGCACCAGCACGTGGCCGAGATCTCACAGATCCTGGACACCGCCGCTCACCCGCTGGTTTTCCAGACTTACTCCACACCCCTGGTCCGGGGCATATTTGCCAGCCACTACATGGAGTTGCACCGGCCGCTGCGGACCGACGAAGTCCGGGATCTCTACTCCAGCTACTACGGAAACGAATTCTTCGTTCGTTGGGTCGGCGAAGACCCGGACATCAACTTCGTCCGCAACGGGAACTTCGTAGATTTGGGCGCGGCCCACGACGAACAGTTCCTCATCGTCTGGTCGACGCTGGACAATCTACAGAAGGGCGCTGCCGGACAGGCCATTCAGAACATGAACCTGATTTGCGGCCTCCCGGAAACCATGGGACTCGATTTCCCTCCGTCGCACCCGTGACGGACCCGACTCGACAGGGAGAGAAAATGGAAGAATTTGCCAACACCGTCAAGGAAACGGAGGACCGGTACCAGCTGAAGACATACGCCAAGCTGCCGTTGGTGCTGGATCGGGGTCGCGGTTGCTACGTCTATGACCAGGATGGAAACGAATACCTGGATCTGTACGGCGGCCACGCCGTGGTCTCGACCGGCCACTGCCACCCCCGGGTCGTGGAAGCCCTGCGCACTCAGGCCGAGGGAATTCTCTTCTATTCCAACGTGGTCTACAGCTCGGTCCGGGCCCGGGCGGTCAAGAAGCTGATGGAATTGGCGGGACCGCCCTACTGGCAGGCATTCTTGGCCAATTCGGGCAGCGAGGCCAACGAGAGTGCCATCAAGGTGGCCCGGGCTCTGACCGGCAGGACCGATGTGCTGTCCCTGTCAAATTCCTTTCACGGACGCACTTACGGAAGTCTTTCCAGCACCGGCGTCTCCCACTACGCCGAGTATCTGAACACTCCCGTTCCCGGTCATCGGATCCTGGATCTCCAGGAAGTAGCCGATGCTGTCGATTCGGACACGGCTGCCGTCCTGCTGGAGCCGATCCAGAGCATGGGTGGAGTGGAGGAGGTTCCGGAGCAGACTCTCCATCAGATCCACGACGCCTGCCGCAGCCATGGGGCTTTCCTCATTTTCGACGAGGTCCAGACCGGCGTCGGCCGCACCGGCAGCTTCCTCTATGCCGGCACCGCAGGAATCTACCCCGAGATGGTCACCCTGGCCAAAGGGATCGCATCGGGAGTTCCCGCCAGTGCGCTTCTGGTGACCCGCGAGGTGGCGGAAAAGGTCCGGTCCGGGGACCTGGGCGCCACTTTCGGAGGAGCCCCCATGTCCTGTGCCGCCATGGAAGCCACGCTTGAAGTTCTGGAAGAGGAGGACCTGATCCGGAATGCGGCCCGGATCGGGAGCTATCTGCGTCAAGAGCTGGAGACCCTGCCCTGGGTGGCGGAGGTCCGCGGAAGGGGTCTCTTGCTGGGCATCAAGATCCAGGGGGGAACCGCCAAGGATCTGGGGCGCTTCCTGCGGACGAGCAGAATCCTGGCCGGCACCTCCAGCGATCCGTCCGTGCTTCGCCTGATGCCGCCGCTGGTCCTGGGACGAAAAGAGGCCGATGCCTTCCTGGAGGTGGTCCGCAACTATGAACCTGGTCATTAAGCTGAGCGGAAAGGTCCTGGAACAGGAGAGCTTCCGCCGGTCTCTCTGCCGTCAGATCACGGCCCTGGTTCGCGCCTCTCATCAGGTCCTTCTGATCCACGGAGGCGGCAAGCAGCTCTCCAGCCTTTGCCGCCGGCTGGGAATTCCGGTGGTGCAGCATGAGGGGCGCCGCGTCACCGACGAGCCCACATTGAACGCGGCGAAGATGGTCTTCTCGGCCGTGAACCGGGAATTGGTGGCGGCGTTGAATTCCTGCGGCGTAAGGGCCATCGGCTTTGCCGGCTTCGATGCCGGACTGGTTCGTTGCCGCCGCCGGGGACCGATCCCCGTACGGACCACCGGAAGCAACGGCGACTCCGAGAAGCGATTGGTGGATTTCGGTCTGGTCGGAGAGATCGAGAGCGTCGATCCTCAACTGATCCAGGACCTTTGGGCTGCCAATCTGCTCCCGGTGGTGAGCTGTCTGTGCGCTACGGATGACGGCAGCATCCTCAATATCAACGCCGACACTCTCGCCGCAAGACTCGCCACCGCGTTGCGCGCCGACCGTCTGGTTTCGGTGACCGACGTGGAAGGCCTCTACCTGGATGATTATCGCGTGACGGTGCCCCGGCTGACCGCGGATGAGGTCCGCGTACACCTGCGGTCCGGCGCCATCAGCGACGGGATGGTTCCCAAAATGCAGACCGCCTTGGAGGCATTGGAGCAGCAGATCCCCATCTTTCAGATCGTGGGAGGATTGGCGCCCAACGGCCTGATCCGGGGCATCGAGGGGCGGGCAGGGACCCGCATCGTCCCCTGACCCGCAGTGCTCACCAGGTCGCTACGCGTATGATGAAAAATAATTTCTTTGTGAGCATTTCCGCGGATTGTTCCAAGGTTTCTCCGGGACCGACTGCGTGCTGGGCGCGCGCGCTGGTGAGAACTGCGGGCTGACCGGGCCGGGGAGTCGTCAGGCGCCCAGGGACAGAGCGGGTTTCACCAGGCCCAACTCCTGTTCCAGCACCTGCGCGACCCGCAGTAACCGACCTTCCCCGAAGTGGGGCCCCAGCAACTGCAGTCCGATCGGCACCCCTTCGGGCGTGTAGGCACAAGTCGTGGCCACTCCAGGAATACCCGCCAGATTGGCAGTGACCGTGTACACATCCGACAAGTACATCTCCAGGGGATCGGCGATCTTGTCTCCCTGCAGAAACGGCAGCGATGGGGCGGTGGGACCCATCAGGACGTCCGCCCGCTCGAAAGCTCTGAAGTAGTCCTCCTTGATCAGGGTTCGAACCTTGCCGGCCTTGAGGTAGTACGCATCGTAGTAGCCGGCGCTCAAGACATAAGTCCCGATCATGATCCGCCGCTTGACCTCGTCTCCGAATCCTTCGTTGCGGCTGTTCCGGTAGGTTTCTTCCAGGGCCCCGATGCTGCTGCTCCGGTGGCCATATCGCATTCCATCGTAGCGAGCCAGATTCGAACTCGCCTCGGCCAGAGCAATGATGTAGTAGGCGGCGATCGCGAACTCAGTATGGGGCAGATCGACCTCCACGACCTCACACCCAACCGCCTCCAGCCGGGCTGCCGCGCGCCGGACCGCAGCCTCGATCCGCGGATCCAGACCGGACGAGAACCACTCCGCCGGAAGACCGATCCTCAAGCCCCGGACATCGCCTTCGAGCGCTCCAACGAAATCTTCCACCGGCCGCCTCGCGGAAGTCGAGTCCATTGGATCGTAGCCGGACACGACCTGCAGAATCATGGCCGCGTCCCGGGCACTGCGGGCCAACGGTCCAATCTGGTCCAGGGAGGAGGCAAAGGCCACCAGTCCGTAGCGGGAAACCCTCCCGTAGGTCGGCTTCAATCCCACGACTCCACAGAAGGCGGCAGGTTGGCGAATCGAGCCGCCGGTGTCACTCCCCAGGGCGCCCGGCGCCTCCAATGCGGCCACCGCCGCCGCCGACCCGCCGCTGGACCCGCCGGGGACTCTGTTCAGATCCCAGGGATTGCGGGTGGGGAAGAATCCCGAGTTCTCGGTGGTGGAACCCATGGCGAACTCGTCCAGATTGGTCTTTCCCAGAATCAGCGCTCCGTCAGCCCGGAGACGGGCGACCACTGTGGCTTCGTAGGGGGGAACGTAATGCTCCAGAATCCGGGACCCGCAGGTCGTCCGCGTTCCTTGGGTAACAATATTGTCCTTCACGGCCAGAGGAATCCCGGTCAACAGGCCGGCCTCCCGTTTCCCCGAGACCAGAGACCGATCCAGAGCCCGCGCCTCCTCCAGCAGAGTGTCCGCACGAACGCTGATGAAGGCCTGGATCTTGGGGTCGCGCGACCGAATCCGCCGCAGGTAGGCTTCGGCAATTTCTACCGATGAGAGCTGCCGATTCTTGATCTCCCGGTGCAGTTGGGCAATGGACAGATCGCAGATTTCACTCGGGCGTCCGGGGGGCTCGTGATTCATCACTCGATGACCCGGGGCACTCGGAAGTACCCCTCTTGAGCCTTGGGCGCCCCCTCCAGGACCGCTTCCGGCGCCAGCGAGGGCCGGGTCCGATCCGGACGCACGGCGCCCCCTTCCGGGATCTCCACCAAGCCATGATAGGTCGGCGCCACCCCTTCCGTGTCCACCTGCTGGAGTTGTTCGAAATAGTCCAGAATCCGCTGGAACTGGGCGACGAACCGTTGCAGTTCATCGGGCGAGAACTCCAGATGGGACAACGCGGCGATTCTCCGGACTTCTTTGGGAGTGATGCTCATTGGGGCTTCTTCTCGAGGAGTCTGCGCGGCAGAAATGATCGTAGCGAGAAAGTGGGGAATCGAGGCCAGATTTTCTCGATTTGGAGGTGCATAGTCGTTCTATTCGCCGAGAAATCGAGGAAATATGGACCGATTCTACCGCTTTCGCAGTAGATCAATTTCTGCCGCGCAGACTCCTAGGACCGAATCCGACTTCATTCCATATTTGCGGGCCCTGCGTACGTCACACCCGAGTTGCCGTTTCAAGGCTTCAAGGTTGCGGAATCGCTTTTCCGCACGCAGCCGGCACCAGAAATCGAGCGTCATGAACTCTCCATAGAGGTCGCAGTCCGCATCCAGCAAGTAGGTCTCGACCACCGGCTTTTCCGCGGGTTCACCGAGCGTGGGCCGGTAGCCTACATTAGTGGCGCCGACAAAAACAGCGCCGTTGACCGTCGCTCGAGTGACGTACACCCCAGTTGCCGGTATGAGTTCGCTGGCCGGCTGAAGATTCGCCGTCGGGTATCCCAGGTCCGCACCTCTGCCCGATCCCCTCACCACCGTACCCAGGATCTGGTAGGGCCGGTCCAGAAGGCGGCGGCAGAGTGCCACCCTCCCTTGGCCCAACAACTTGCGGACGACCGTACTGCTGACACGTTGTCCCCGAAAACGGACCGAATCGATGGAAAAGACGTCAAACCCGAACTTCCGGCCCAGCGACTCCATGGTCTTGAAGTCGCCTGCTCTCCCATAACCGAAGCGAAAGTTGCTGCCCACGTGAATCTCCCTCACTCCATGGGAGCCCAACACGTCCCGGACGAAGCGTTCCGGACTGAATCGGGAGACCTGACGGCTGAAAGGGAAACGCACCAGGATGTCCAGACCCATCTTGCTGAGGAGACGATGCTTCTGCGCCGGCAATTGCAACAAGGAGGGCGCGTCCGCCGGCGAAATGATTTTCTGAGGGTGAGGGGAAAAGGTGAGGAGAATCCCGCTCCCGTTCATTTCCCGAGCCCGCCGCACGACTCGTTTGACGATCGCCTGATGCCCCAGATGCAGACCGTCGAAAACTCCGATCGTGGCCACCGGATAGGGCAGTCCGGGAGGGAGATTCTTGAGGTCGTCAATGATCTGCATGTTCTTTCACGATGCGGGAGGTCGTGGTGGCGGCAACTCGAGTCATACCTCCAGGACCAGACCGTCATGGGCCAGACTGACTGAATCCGGAAGGTAGGCATTCCCCTCGTCGTGGTCCACTTCGTGGCAGATGTGGACCAGATAGGTTCGCTCGGGCCCAATACGAGCCGCTGCCTCGACCGCTTCCGGCAGGCTGAAGTGGGTTGGATGACTCTGATAGCGCAGGCCGTCCAGCACCAGGCACTCTACCCCTCGGAGGCGCTCGAAGCTGACCTCCGGAATGTAGCTCACATCGGTCAGGTAGGCGAAGCGTCCGATCCGGAAACCCAGCACCGGCATGCGGCCATGCATGAGGTCGATGGGTTCGATCTCCAGGCTCCCCACTTGGAACCTTCCGGCCACCGGAATCAGCTCGACGCTGGGAACGCCGGGATATCCCTTTCCGTCGAAAAGGTGCCGAAAGGTCACCGCGATCTCTTTGAGGGTGGCTTTGCTCCCATAGGCGGGTACCGTCCGCTCCGACCACATGTTGAAGGGGTAGACGTCGTCGAGGCCGAGAATATGGTCCACGTGAGAATGGGTATAGAGGAGGGCGTCGAGGTGACGAACTCCGTACCGCAGCATCTGAAGCCGGAAGTCGACGGAAGTATCGATGACGAGCGTCACCTTGCCCTGGATCAGGAGCGAACTCCGGAGCCGATGGTTTTTCGGGTCGTCCGACCGGCAAACCTTGCAATCACAGCCAATGACGGGAATCCCGCGGGAGGTCCCGGTTCCCAGAAACGTCACCCGCATCACAGCTTGATCGAGTTGGACTGCCTCATGACACTCATCTGCATCTCGTAGATCAGACCGTCCAACAGCCGCTCCTCCTCCGCTGACAGATTCCCTCGAGTCTTGTCCCTCAGCACCGACAGGATTTCAATCATCTGCCGGGCGCCCGGAAGGTTCTCCTGTATCTTGCCGGTCACCGGGTCAGGAATGGCACCCAGATGAACCATGCCGGTGGTGGCCAGAGACAGGACGAAGCCGGAAAAATCGATCGCCGCTTCACCGGAAGCCTCGCCTGCCCCGGGAGGCCGCGACTCCCTGGCGTCGGTCTCGGCCTTGCTTTTCTCCACCGTCTTCGATGCCTTCTCCGGGTGGGACGCTCGCAACTCTCCTTCCTCGGAGAAGATCCTTCGATCCTGAACCTTGAATCCTCCCTGGCCTGAATCTCCCGTCATGAATTCGCCCCCCTCTTCGTCCGTCACTTCGGCAGCGCCCAGGTTTCCCGCGCGGCGAACCGCGGTCAAGGCTGAAGGATGACCTTGGTCAGCCCCGGCTCGCGCGCGTACAGCCGGTCGAACATTTCCTGCCCGCGTTCCAGCGGTACCGAGGCGCTCAGCACCGGCCGCACCCGGATGGCGCCGCGCCGCATCAAGTCCAGGCAGGCAGGGTAGTCGTTGGAAGACGCGCAGGAGCCGAGCACGTCGATTTCACGAGTCACGACGCTCTGCAAGCCGAAGCTGACGGTCGACGCGATATTACCGATCAGGACGACCCTCCCTCCCTTGCGCACGCTGTCGATCGACATCGATACGGTGGCGTCGACCCCCACGGCCTCCATGACCAGGTCTGCCCCGAGACCGCCGGTGAGCTCCCTCACGACCGCCGGCACGTCCTTCCCGTCGCCGGACCGGACGGTCTCGTCGGCTCCAAGTTCCTTCGCCAGTCGCAGGCGGTCGGCCGCCAGGTCGACCACGAAGACCCGGCCGCAGCCGGCGCTGCGCAGCGCCTGGATCGTCAGCAGGCCGATCATCCCCGCTCCCACTACCAGCGCCCTGTCCCCGAGCGACGGGTTGGCGCGCGCGGCGGCATGCACCGCGACCGAGACCGGTTCCACCATGGCAGCCTCGTCGAAGCTGACACCGTCAGGCACCCGGAACACGATGTGGTTCGGCACGGCCACGTATTCGGCAAATGCCCCGTGGCGCCGATAATCATCGCAGGAGACACCGAGCACGCGCCGGTCCTGGCAGAGGTTGGGCCGGCCTTCTCGGCAGAAAAGGCAGTTCCGGCAGCAGATCATCGAGTCAAAGGTGACCCGTTCGCCTGGGTCGAAGCCGCGTACTGCGCTTCCCACCCTTGCGACTACGCCCGAGGCCTCGTGGCCCATGATCACCGGCGGGACCCGGCGGCCGGAGCTTCCGTCGTAGCCGTGCACGTCGCTTCCGCAGATCCCGCACGAGCGCACCCGCACCAGCACCTCGTCGGGCGCGGCATCGGGGCTCGGGACCTCCATCAGGTCCAGCCTCTTGTATTCGTTCAGGACCAGCGCCTTCATCATTTCCTTGACACCGAGCTCGAGGCCTTGCCGTCAGCTCCGAGCACCTGCTTCTGGCTCTGCCATTGCCGCTCCATTTCCTCCGGCCCGACCTCTGCCAGCGCCCTGCCCTGTCGAGAGAAGTGCTCTTCCAGGGCTCGGTAGCGATCCGAAAATTTGCGGTTGGCCCGATTCAGTGAAGTCTCCGGGTCGACTTGGAGGAACCGAGCGACGTTGATGGCGGCAAAGAGAAAATCACCGATTTCTTCCCTGATATCCGTTTCGTTTCCCTTGCGCACGGCGTTCGCCAATTCCTGGAATTCCTCCATGACCTTGTCGCCCACAGCCTCCAGACTCGGCCAATCGAAGCCGACTCGAGCGGCCTTGGCCGACATCTGATAGGTAGCGTAAAGGGCAGGCAATCGATCCGGCAAGGTCTCCAACAGAGACATCCGTTCCTCACACTGGCCGCGATCTTTCTTCTCACCGGCCTTGATTCGTTCCCATTCCCTCAACAATTCCTCGCTCGACTCGAAACGAGCCTGCCCGAAGACGTGGGGATGCCGGCGGACCATCTTCTGGTGGATGGTCCTGCAGACGTCGTCGATATCGAACTCGCCTCTCTCTTTGGCGATCCGACTGTGAAAGACGATTTGCAACAACAGGTCTCCCAACTCGTCACACAGCGCGGCCGGCGACGACCAATCCAACGCCTCCAAGACCTCGTAGCTCTCTTCGATCAGCATCGCCTTGAGGGTTTCGGGCGTTTGCTCCCGATCCCACGGACAGCCGCCGGGCCCCCTCAGCGTATCCATCAACTCCACGAGCTTCCGAAAATGATGATGGCAGTCCGCATTTCCCGCGTCGTCACCGTGCGACGGTTCTGAACGCAGCGCATTTTCCGGATCGAACGCAGTCAATTTCCAATCACCTTGAACTGTTCGATCGGAAGCAGCGGGTCCGTCTTGACCCGAACTTTCTGTCCCGTCATCTTCCTGATTTCCTTGAGCACCGCGTTTTCCCCTCCCCGCAACGCCTTCCCGATCTCCGGATGGCAACGTATGGTCATCGACTTGGCGTCCGCAGAGAGGGGAAGCATCCTCTGCACCTGGTGATGAACGGAGTAGCAGACGGTGCGGACGGAACGGGTCAGGCCGGTGCCCTCACAGACCGTACACTTTTGCGAGAGCGTCCTCTCCAGGGACTGCTTGTCCCGTTTCCGGGTCAGTGCCACCAACCCGAACTCGTTGAAATCGAGAATCTTGAACGGAGCCTTGTCTTTGGACAACTCCCGGCGGAGCGAATCCAGAACCTGCCGCCGGTTCGCGCTGTCGGACATGTCAATGAAATCGATGATGATGATTCCGCCGATGTTGCGGAGCCGGATCTGGCGCACCAGCTCCTTGACGACCTCCAGGTTTGTCCTGGTGATCGTGTCCTCCAGAGAATCGGTCTTACCCACATAGCGGCCGGTGTTGACGTCGATAGCGACCAGCGCCTCAGTCTGATTGATCACGATGTGGCCGCCGCTCTTCAACCAGACCTTCGGGCGCAACGCCTTTTCGATCTCTACGCCGATCTTGTAGTCTTCCAGAATATCCGAGTCCTTGGGGTACAGCTTGATTCGCGAGACCAGTTCGGGACTCAGACGCCGAACCATCTCCAACGTCCTTTCGTATTCCTCCTCATCGTCGATGTAGACATGGCGAAAGTCCGCGGAAAGATAGTCTCGCACCACCCTCTGCGACAGGCTCGACTCGGAGTAGAGC
Source organism: uncultured Acidobacteriota bacterium (assembly GCA_951812665.1). GTDB lineage: Bacteria > Acidobacteriota > UBA6911 > RPQK01 > JAJDTT01 > JAJDTT01. The sequence goes on along the minus strand of CATOST010000002.1, from coordinate 33,113 downwards.
AGCGCCGGCGCCGCCGCCCGTTGACCCTTCCTCTTGACCTGCTCCCAGAGCCGGGTGAGGTATTCCATATCACGCCTCAACTCCTCCTCCGAATGGTTCTCCGCCACCGTTCGTACGATAAAGCCACCTTTGGAAAAATCGCGCCGCAATTCACGGATCAGCCCCCTCAACCGCCGTCGTTCCTCATCGGACACGATTCGCCGTGACACGCCGACGTGGCTGACGGTGGGCATATAAACCAGGTACCGGCCAGGAAACGCCACATGGGAAGTAATGCGAGCCCCCTTCCTGCCGATCGGCTCCTTGGCGATTTGAACCAGAATCTCCTGATTTTCCTGAAGCACGCTCCCGATGGGCAGAGGAGTCATAGATCTGCTGCCCCGCCGCTTGCGGCTCCGATTCCTCTGAGCCGAATTTCCGGCGCTGCCGTTGCCCCTGTCGCCGCCCGACCCGCCCGCGCCGCTTCCGCCCGGGCCTGGCGAAGGAGAATCGAATCCACTCAACCGCTCGGGCAGGATCTGGGGAGACCAGCCGGCGGCGGCCGTCCCCACTGCAACGCTCTCCGGACCGATTCCGCGATCCGGAGTGATTCGGAAGGGGAGAATAGAAGTCCGGAGCGATCCTTCGGATGAGAGCTCGCTCCCGCCGGAGCGGACCGGCAGCGGTTCTGAGATGGACCCTGGACTTTCGGTGACCGCCGCCCAATCGGCCTCAGCCTGCGCCCCCAAACCCTCCTCGACGCCGGGACGCTTTTCTTCCAGGAAGTCCGAGACAAAGAGAAACCCACTGCGGCCCAAGCCGACGTCCACAAAAGCCGCCTGCATCCCCGGCAGGATCTTGGTCACGCGGCCCTTGTAGATGTTGCCCAGTATGCCCCTGGTCTTTTCCCTCTCGATGAAGACTTCCGCAACCTTACCGTCTTCCAGGAGTGCGATCGTCATCTCGAGTGGAGTCGAGCCGATGATGAGTTCCTTGATCATTGCTCCCTCGGGAAACGATCCTGCAGCGGGACCGGTGAAGAGAACGAAATCGTCTGGCGGCCGCCAGCTCAGGTCTGCCTCCGTCCGCGCCGACGCGTCGTATCCGCACTCATTATACCCTCAACGCTCGCGCAACGGCTTCCGTCCTCCCGTTGGAACACTGCAGCTCCGGCGGGCGACTCCGAATATCGGAACCAGAGAAACGCGGGGAGAATCGGCGTGGGTCGACCGGGCGGCCAACTAGCGGCGGCTCAGTTCACGTAACTCTGAGACTGGGCGCTGAGTGCGACGCCCAGAGCCGAGAAGGTGACGATCGTGAAGGATCCCCCGTAGCTGAGAAGAGGGAGGGGGATGCCGATCGGCGGCAAGAGTCCAAGTGTCATTCCCACGTTCACCAGAACATGGGAAGAGATCATGCTGACCACGCCCGTGACCACCAGGATCACGGTCCGGTCGCGCGCCTCGACGGCGATGCGAATCAGCCTCATCAGGACCAGCAGATACAACAGCAAAATGGTTCCAGCGCCGATCAGGCCCGTCTCCTCGGCCATAAGCGAGAAAATGAAATCCGAGTGAATTTCCGGGACAAAACCGAAGTGACTCTGGCTGCCCTGGCCGATTCCTCTCCCGAAAACGCCGCCTGACCCAATGGCGATCTGGGATTGCCGAGTCTGGTAGCCGACCCCCTGGGGATCCAACTCGGGATCGAGCGTGGTCAGGATTCGCTGCTTCTGATAGTCCTTCAGGTAAATCCAGACGGCGGGGGAGACCCCCAAAACAGCAAGCAAGCACCAGACCAGGACCCGTTTCCGCAGGCCCGCCACCACCACAATACCCAGCATAATGGGCAGGTACATGAGTGCCGTTCCCAAATCGCCTTGAAGAACGACGAGGACCATGGGAACCAACGTCAGAAATCCCACCTTCAGGAGCTGCCAGGCCCCGGGATGCCGCCGGTTCAGGTTGGCCAAGGAGTTCGCCAGCGTCAAAAGGACCGCCAGCTTGCCCACCTCGGAAGGTTGAAAATGAACCGGACCCAGCACCAGCCAGCTTCGGCTGCCGTTGATTTCGGAACCATAGAGCAGGACCAGAACCAGGAGCACCAGACTTCCGCAGTACCAGACCGGGGCATAGTCCGTGTACAGCCGGTAATCCAGGCTGACCAGAACTGCACAGGCGCCGATACCCAGGGCAATCCAGATAAGTTGCCGCATAAAGAGCCCGCTGGAGCCAGGTTCCGCAGCGCTGTAGACACCCATGCCCCCCATCAGCGCGAGCGCCAATACCAGAATCAACAAAACCGGATCCAGCCTCGCGCGAAAACGCCGCCGTATCATGGACTGCTATTGCCTCGCCATTTCCATAATCCGGCCGGGACCCCGTTTTTGGTGGAACACCTGCAGAATTTTTGCTGCAATCGGAGCTGCCACAGCTCCGCCCGAGCCGCCGGCTTCCACCAGGACAACCACGGCGATCTGGGGAAACTTCTGGGGAGCAAAACCCACGAACCAGGCATTGGCAGTGAACCGGGAGGCTTGCCCCGCGGCAAGCTTCGAGAGGCCCGCCCGGCCAATGGTCTGCGCCGTTCCCGTCTTTCCACACACGTCGAAGCCGTTGACCTGAGCGGCTCGGCCGGTGCCAAATCGATTCACCACCTCCCACATGGCTTCCCGCACCAAGTCGAGGTTGTCACTCGAGAGTTTGATGGCAGGCGTGTTTCTTGCCGGCCGCCCCCGGGGGAGCTGGTTCCGGGCCAGATGCAGGGGAGCGGCCGCTCCGGTGGCCAGGATGCCGACCATCCGAGCCAGTTGAAGTGGCGTCAGGTGGACCGGGCCTTGACCGATGGAGACAGAAACTGTTTCCCCGCGATACCACTTCTGCCGGTAGGTCCGCCGTTTCCATTCCTTGGACGGGACCAATCCGGCGACCTCCCCCACCAAGTCGATTCCGGTTGGCCGGTCGAGGCCGATGGCGTGTCCGAAACCGGAGATCAGATCGATGCCCAGGCTCTTTCCGAGTTGGTAAAAGTACACATTGCACGAGCTGCGGATCGCTTCCCGGAGCGAAACGGATCCATGCCCACCCTTCTTCCAGCATCGGAAATGATGCCCGTACAGAGTTACGCCGCCGCCGCAAAAATAGGACCGCTTCGGATCGATACCCCCCAATTCCAGACCGGCGAGCGCCACCACCAACTTGAAGACCGACCCCGGGGCAAACGTACTCTGGAGCGCCCGGTTCTGGAGTGGATGGTGTTCGTCTCCGACGAGACGATTCCATTCCCGTCGGCTGATTCGGGCTGCAAACCGGTTCGGGTCGAAAGCCGGTTGACTCACCATGGCCAATATCTCGCCGTTTCGGGGATCGAAGGCAACCACCGCTCCCCGCCTGCCGCCGAGTTGCCCTTCAGCCGCGAGCTGCAGGTCAAGATCAAGCGTGAGCTCCAGCGCGGACCCCTCCTCGGGAGGGACACGCGCCAACTCGTCGATGGTGCGTCCCAGGCTGTCGACGAGTATTTTCCGGGATCCGTTCCGGCCCGCCAGATGATGATTGTAGACCCGTTCGACGGCGTACTTTCCCACGATGTCGCCGGCCCTGAAATCGGAAAACTCCGCGGTCTCCAGTTGAACCCGGGAGGCCTCGCCCACGTAACCCAGGACATGTGCGGCCATTTCACCGTACGGGTACGACCGTCTCGGTTCGGCCAGAACATCCAATTCCGGATGCTCGCCTTTCCGGGAGAGGAGATAGGCCACCTCCGCCAGGGCCAGGCTCTTCTTGACCACCAGCGGTTGATACGGGGAATAGCCGTCGGTCACGGCGAGGCGCTGCTCCAGACTCTGTCTGTCAAGACCAAGTCCCTGGACCAGAAAGTCCACGGTGGCCTCCAAGTTTGACGCCTCGCTCCGATAACAAACCAGGCTGAACGAGTTCACGCTGCTCGCCAATACCCGCCCGTCGCGATCGTAGATCACTCCGCGGGGGGCCCTGATGGGGATCGTACGAGCGCGGTTGCGCTCCGCGGCCACGCTATGCTGCGTGAAATCGACGACGGTCAGATGCCAAAGTTTCAGGAACAGCCCCAGAAACAAGATGACCAGAAGGCGGCGGATCCATCTCAGACGAAGCCGGCAGAGTGAATTGTCCTGATAGATGGGCATGACTACCGATGGACCCCCGGCAGTCCGTGGTGAAAGTCTCGCGAGCACCGGGACCGGTCCTGCGCACGCCGGACCAGGCGCGATGAGGGAGCCTGCCGGGAGTCTGTGAGCCGATAGCAATGCAGCCCGCCGGGATGCAGGGGCGGTCGCATGCCGGGACGACTTTTACCACGGGCTGCTATGAGACTGCTGCGGCTGGACTGCCCTGACCTGTCCAAAGCGGACTCCTAGTAGGGATCTTCCTCGACCATCGAATTTCTGGAGAAATCCCTGGGGGGAAACTTGATCCGATCGTAACCGCGAAAAATGAAGACTCCGACCACCGACGTGAGACAGCTGCGAGTCACGATGAACAGCAGCGAGCTATCGGATAACGGCTGTCCGAGTAAGTCCAAGATAGCAGCGATGAGAACCGTGTCAAGGGAAGCTGCCGCCCCCAACAACAACATGCGTCCGAGGACTCCTTCCGCCGCCGCCCTCAGACGCAGCAGACCAACCAGACATCCAATCAAGGTCTTGCTCAAGCCGTTGAGTCCCAAAAGGGTTCCCAATAGCAGATCGGAGAGCAGGCCGAAGCAGGTGCCCCAGAACGCACCCTTGGCCGCCGTCGAATGCATGGAAAGGTAGAGAACCAGTACCAGCGGCAGATCCAGGTAGCGCCGGAACTCCGGCAGCGCCCTGCTGAGCAGAATTTCGAAGCTTCCTGCGAGCAGAATCAGAATCAGAATCTCGGTTCGGGAGAATCGGGCTTGCAGAGGGGTCCAACTCGTCTCGGCGACCGGTCGCGGACGCTTCAAGGCTAACGTGCGACGAGAACTTCTTCGATTCTGGAAAAATCGACGAAGGGCTCGACCTTAATGTTGCGATGTGTCATTTCTCCTTTCTCGGAGCTCACTATGCGGCCCACCGGAATGCCTTTGGGATAGATCCGGTCGGCCCCGGAAGTGTAGACCAACTCCCCGACATCCACCGACTCGTAATTGGGGATGAAATTCCACTCGAGGAGATCGCTTCCGTCGCCCTGGAGCACACCTTGCAGGCGGGAGTCCGCCAGCATGGCGCCAGCGGAAGCGCCACGGTTGGTCACCAGCTCCACCTCCGAGCTCAGGGGCGTGGTCGCCACGACGCGCCCCACGATTCCCGAGAGACCGATGACGGCCAAGTTTCGCTTGACGCCATGACGGGTCCCGACGTTGATGCCGAGACGATGACTGAAGAAGGGAGCGGTCTTCCAGATAATGGTGGCCGTTGTGGTTTCGAAAAGATACTGCCGGGTGAGGATCTGGAGTTCCGTGCTGCGGCCCAGCATCGACTGCACGCTCTTGAGCTGCGCGTTCTCCAGCCGAAGCCTCCCGATCTCTGCCTCCAATTCCTCGTTCCGCTCCTGAACTCCGAAGAGAATCACATAGCGATTCAACGCTCCCTCGACACCGTCGGCCACTGCCGAAACAGCCAGCGCAAGCGGGGAGGTCACGGCCAGTCCCAGGGTTCTCAGCAGGGTATGGCCGTCGGGATTCCGAACCTGCGAGGAGATCAGCACCAGATGCAACACGATCGCCAAGATGACGAGGGGCAGTGACTTCCGTTCGGCCGACCAACTCATATCTGATCTCGAGATCCTCAGGAGCTGATTCTCCTCAAGAGCGCGATGTCCTCGAGCATCTTTCCGGTTCCGATAGCGACAGAGGAGAGTGGATTCTCGGCCACATAGACGGGAAGGCCCGTCTCCAGGCTGATTCGGTGGTCCATCTTCTGGAGCAGCGCCCCTCCCCCGGTCAAGATGATTCCCGTGTCCGAGATGTCGGCGGACAACTCGGGCGGCGTCCTCTCGAGGGCGACTCGGACCGCATTCACGATGGCCACCATGGAGTCGGCCAACGCCTCGCGAATCTCTTCGTCGGTGACGGTCACGGTCATGGGTACTCCCTCGATGAGATTCCTTCCCTTTACTTCCGCGGTAATGGGATCCGGCAATTCAGCCGCCGATCCGAGCTTGATCTTCACTCGTTCAGCCGTCCGTTCGCCGATGAGCAGGTTATGCTTTCGTTTGACGTACTGAATGATGGCTTCGTCCATCTCGTTTCCCGCCACCCTGACCGAGCGGCTGTGAACGATCCCCGCAAGACTGATGACGGCGATGTCGGTGGTCCCGCCGCCGATGTCGACGATCATGTTTCCGTTCGGCTCGGTGATGGGAAGACCAGCTCCGATGGCCGCCGCCATCGCTTCCTCCACCAGATAGACCTCGCTGGCCTTCGCGCGCAGCGCAGATTCACGAACCGCCCGCTTTTCCACCTGAGTGATCTCGGAAGGGATGCAAATGATGATCCGGGGACTCAGCAGAAAACTCCTGTTCTGGGCCTTCCTGATGAAATAACGGAGCATTTCCTCGGTCACGTCGAAGTCGGCGATGACCCCATCCTTCATGGGCTTGATGGCGACGATGTTGCCCGGCGTCCTCCCCAGCATCTCCTTGGCGTCGGTCCCCACGGCTTCCACTTTGTTGGTGAACCTGTTGATGGCGACGATGGAAGGTTCGTCGACGACGACTCCTTTCCCGCGTGCGAACACGAGAGTATTCGCCGTGCCCAGATCAATGGCCAAATCGTGGGAAAAAGATTTGAACAGGGAACGAAAAATCATTGGTCCCTTATGCCCCTCGGGATTGCAGCGGAACCTACCCTCGGCCAAGGCAGCCCCGTTCAACTCGCGTCCATTATTGAACGCCATCAGTTTTTATCGCAATAGACCTCGCTCCGGAGACCGGGTAGCAGTACCAGGCCCATGTTATAATCGCCGACTGACGCAAACCTGATTCAGGAGTTGACGGAGGGCTGGATGCTACCCTTTTTCCGCGAGAAGCGACGAGGGCTCAAGTGGATCCTGTGGCTGGTCATCATTGGGTTGGGCGTCGGGATGCTGGGTCTGTTCGTCGATACACCGGGCCCCAGCTCCGGCGTTTCCTCCGCCCATGCGGCCGAGGTGGCCGATTTCGTCATTACTTCCGGTGAATTTCGAAGACACTACATCCAACTGGTCGAAGCCTACCGCCGCGTCTACAAGCTGGGTCGACAGGATCCTGCCATCGTCAGGCAGTTGCGTCTGGGCCAACAGGCGCTCGATCAGTTGGTCGCGGAATACGCGACGTTTTACGAAGCACGCCAGATGGGAATCGCCGTGACCTCGGATGAAATCGTTCGATTCATCACCAAGACCCCCGTATTCCAGGAAAACGGCAACTTCATCGGGGTGGATCGCTATCGCGCAATCTTGCGGGCCAATAATTGGGCACCCCAGGAATTCGAGGACAGCATCCGGAGGCAGCTTGCCCGGGAGAAGCTGCGCAGAATCCTGACTGATGGGATCCTCCCCACGCCCGGAGAGATCCGACGAGAATTTCTGAACCGGAATCAGGAGGTGAAGCTCCGGTACGTGACCTTCGATCCGGAGAAGTTGGCCCCGGGGGACGTGGAAGCAGAAAAACTCAAGGAGTATTTCGACGAGCGCCAAGAGAATTACCGGGTCGGCGAGCAGCGCAGGATACGCTACGCTTCCGTTGCCGTCGACCCTGAGAACGTCAACGTCTCCGAAGAGCAGATCCGCGATCGAATGGATCGCGTCACTGACACGGACCAGGTGAGAGTCAGCCATATTCTGGTTTCGGTGGGAAGCCCTGACCAAGAACCCGCGGCGAGGGTCAAGGTCCAGACCCTCTTGCAGCAGCTTCGATCCGGCGCGGATTTCGCACAGTTGGCGCGAGAGCATTCCGAGGACCCGGGTTCGGCGGCGGCCGGTGGGGATCTTGGTTTTTTCGGGCGAGACAAAATGATGCCGGAGTTCGAAAAGGCCGCTTTTGCCTTGAAGCCCGGAGAACTGAGCGATCCGGTGGTGACGCCTTTCGGGTACCACATCATCCGCGGCAGCTTCAATCCCGAGCACCACGATGGCGATGCCCGGCGGCCGATCGCGGAATATGAAGCCCGGCAGCAGGAGGCGGAAAACCAGGCCCAGGAGCTGGCGACGGAAATATCCGGAGATCTGGCGGAGGATCCGGACCTGGCGAAGGCGGCGAGCGCTCGCGGCCTCCCGGTCGAGGAATCGGATTACTTCGAGCTGGGCGGATTCATTCCCGGCCTGTCCGTCAAGAACGACTTCAACCAGGACGTCTTCGATCTCCAGGAGAACCAGTCACTGGAGCCGTACCAGGCGGCCGATTCCTACCTGGTGGCTCAGCTGATGGAGATCCGGCCCGGCCACATGCCGCCTTTCGAAGAGATACGCGATCAGGTCCTCTCCGATTACCGCTCCACGCAGGGTGACGAATTCGCTCGGGAGAACGCATTCGCCCTGCACCAGACCATCCAGGACGGCAGCGAGTTCCAGAAGCTGGCTCAGGAACGGGAACTGCAGGTCATGACGACGCCTTTCTTCAAGCGGGGCGCTACCATCGACGAGAACCTCCGATTCTCGCCGCAGGTTCACGACCATGCCTTTCGACTGAAGACGGGAGAGGTCGCGCCGCCCGTCCTGGTCACCGGAAAGTACTTCGTGTTCCAGCTGGCCGGGAAGACGGAACTGGACCAGGAGAAGTTCGAAGGCGAGAAAAGTCAGCTGGAAAAGGAGTTGACGGAGAAGAAGCGTGCGGACTACTTCAATGCCTACGTGGAAGGCACGCTGGAACGCCTGCGTAGCGCCGACGCCATCACCATCAACCAGGAGATGGTGGATGCCATGACCGGATAACCCGCATTGCGTCCCATTTCCCAAGGACGTTGGATCTGCGGATCACTGCACCGTGACCGACTTGGCCAGATTCCGGGGCCGGTCGATGTCGCAACCCCGCTCCCTCGCCACGTAGTAGGCCAGAAGTTGGAGCGCGATCACGCTCAGGAAAGGCGTGAACATCTCTCCACAGCGCGGAATCTCGATCAGGTCGTCGACCAGGTCGGTCAAGTGCGCGTCTCCTTCCGTCCCCACCGCGATGACCGGCCCGTTTCGGCTCTTGATCTCCTCAATGTTTCCGATCATCTTCCGATAGACGCTGTCGCGGGGCGCCAGACAGACGGTGGGGAAATTCTCGTCCACGAGTGCGAGAGGTCCATGCTTCATCTCGCCTGCGGCATAGCCTTCGGCGTGCAGGTAGGAGATCTCCTTCATCTTCAGAGCGCCCTCCATCGCCACCGGGTAGCTGAAGTTTCTCCCCAGATAAAGCAGGTTCCGAAAGTGGGCGTAGCGGCGGGCGATTCCTTCAATGGCCGGCGCCCGCGCCAGCATCGACTGCATCTTCTCAGGCAGGGCCCGGAGCTCATGGACAAATTCCTGGCCTTCGCTCAATGACATCTGCTGGTGACGTCCCAGCAAAAGGCCCACGAGATAGAGAATCGCGATCTGGGAGACGAAAACCTTGGTGGAGGCGACACTGATTTCCGGACCGGCATGATTGTAGATTCCGGCGTCGGTCAGGCGGGCGACCGTGCTGCCCACCACGTTGACGAGGCCCAGGCTGAGAGCTCCACGCCGTTTGACCTCGCGCACGACCGCCAGGATGTCGGCCGTCTCCCCCGATTGGCTGATGGCCAGAACCGCTGTTCGCGCTTGCAGGTTCAGCTTGCGGTACTGGAACTCGGATGCCAGATCGACGTCGACAGGATAGTTAGTGCAGCTCTCGATGACGTAACGTCCCAGCAAGCCCGCATAGTAGGAGGTCCCACAGGCCAGTATGATGAGCCGCCGCATGTTCCGCAGGCGCCCCCAGACTCCCTCCAAGCCTCCCAGCTTGGACAGTCCCTCCGCCTCGATCAGCCTTCCCCGGATGGCCTCTCCGACCACCTCGGGCTGCTCGTAGACCTCCTTGAGCATGAAGTGGGGATAACCCTGTTTCTCGGCGGAGGACATGTCCCAGTCCAGGGTCTGGACCGATCGATTCATGGGCATCCCGCTCAAAGTGCGGATCCGGTAACTCCCGGGCTTCAGCAGCGCCACCTCACCATCGTGGAGGTAGGCCACCTCTCGCGTGTGACTCATCAGGGCGGCCGCGTCGGACGCGGCAAAGATCTCACTGTCTCGGATTCCCAGGACCAGGGGGCTGCCCAGCCGCGCAACCACGATTTGGGAAGGATTCTCGGAGGAAATCACTCCGATTCCGTAGGTACCGTCCACGCGTTGAAGGGCCGAGTTGACCGCATCTTCCAAGTCACCTCGATAGTATTCCTCGATCAGGTGGGCCAGCACCTCGGAATCGGTGGAAGACCGGAAAAGATGCCCCTTTTCCCGAAGTTCCTCCCGCAGCCGCCGGTAATTTTCGATGATTCCGTTGTGCACCACGAAGATGCGGTTCCGGCAATCCCCATGCGGATGAGCGTTTTCGGGAGAGGGAACACCGTGCGTGGCCCAACGGGTGTGGGCGATGCCGCCCCAGCCCTTCCAAGGCTTGTCCCCGAGAAGATTGGCCAGGCCCGAGATCTTTCCCACCGCCTTCCGGCAGTGAATCCCGTCATTCACGGCCACCGCGACGCCGCTGGAGTCATAGCCGCGGTATTCCAGTCTTCTCAAGCCGTTGAGCAGGATAGGCAGGGAGGGGCGATCCCCCAGGTAGCAGATAATGCCGCACATCTTTCAGCGCGACTGGCTAGAGAAGCCCCAATTGAAGTCTTGCCGCCTCGGACATGTTATCCATGGTCCAAGGCGGATCCCACACGACTTCAACGGCGACTTTCTCGACGCCGGGAAGCGTTCGAACTTTGGACTCGACCTCCAACGGCAGCGACTCGGCCACCGGACAGCTGGGCGAGGTCAGGGTCATCTTGATATCCACGGCTCCTCCGGCGTCGACGTCGACCCCGTAGACCAGACCCAACTCGTAGATGTCCACCGGAATCTCCGGATCGTAACAACTCCTGAGGACCGAAATCACCTCTTCCTGAATGGGGCCGCCCAGGGGCGACGTCCCGCTTCCCGATTCGATCTGGGAACCCGGTTCCGGATTCAATTCATCTGCCATGGATCTCCCTCCGCGGTGGGCCGCCGGAGTCTCATTCGGTGGAGACGACCTGGTTTCTCTTCTCGAGTGCCGCCCGCAACGTATGCCAGGTCAAGGTGGCGCACTTCACCCGAACCGGATAGCGGCTGACCCCTTCAAACACCACCAACTTGCCCAGATCCGATTCGGAGCGATCTTGCGAATCGAGATTTCCCGTCACCAGTTGATGGAAACATTCGAACAGCGCCTTGACTTCCTCCAGTTTCCGACCCTTCAGACTCTCGGTCATTATGGAGGCGGAGGCCATGGAGATGGCGCATCCCGACCCCTGGAACGAAATCTGGTCGACGACAGACTCGTTCAGCTTGACATACACGCTGACCCGGTCGCCGCAAAGAGGATTGAATCCTTCCGAATGGTGATCCGCGTCCTCCATAACGCCAAAATTCCGAGGTCGGCGATTGTGATCCAGGATGACCTCCTGGTAGAGGGCGCTCAGGTCCGACATCACTCAAACACCTCGATCACCTTCTCGAGGCCCCGGCACAAGGCATCGATCTCTTCTCGTGTGTTGTAGAACGCCAGCGACGCCCGCGCCGTGGCCGGCAGCCCAAAGTAATCCATCAGGGGCTGGGCACAATGATGGCCGGTCCGAATCGCCACCCCCTCCAGATCCAGAATGGTGCCCAGGTCGTGAGGATGGACTTCGTCCAGAACGAAGGAGAGCACCGCCGCCTTCGACGGAGCGGTGCCGATCAGGCGCAGGCCGGGAACCTGCGAAAGCCGGGAAGTTGCGTATTCCAGGAGCTCGTTCTCGTAGGCCGCCACCCGATCGAGGCCCAGGTTCTCAAGATAGTCCAGTGCCGCGGCCAACGCGACGACGCCGGCAATATTGGGGGTTCCCCCCTCGAACTTGTGCGGAGGTTCGTTGTAGGTCGTCTTCTCGAAGGATACGGAACGGATCATCTCCCCTCCCCCCTGATAGGGAGGCATGGAATTCAGATGGTTCCATTTGCCGTAAAGGATGCCGATTCCGGTGGGTCCGTAGATCTTGTGTCCGGAGAAGCAATAGAAATCGCAATCCAATTCCTGCACGTCCACCTTGACGTGTGGCACCGCCTGGGCCCCGTCCAGAAGCACGAGAGCGCCATGTCGATGCGCCAATTCAACCAGTTTCCGCACTGGGTTGATGGTCCCGAGAACGTTGGACACATGGGTCACCGCGACCATCCGGGTGCGATGGTTCAACAACTTCTCGTACTCGTCCAGATCCAGCTCGCCCCGGCCGGACACGGGAATGACCCGAAGCCGAGCGCCCTTTTCCTGGCAGAGCATCTGCCAGGGAACGATATTGGAATGGTGCTCCATTTGGGAAACGACGACCTCGTCACCCCGATTCAGAACGCTCCGTCCCGCGGTCTGGGCCACCAGATTGATAGCCTCGGTCGTGCCCCGGACGAAGACGATCTCTTCCGCTCGGGTGGCGTTGAGGAACTGCTGCACTCTTTCACGGGTCGCCTCATAGGCGTCCGTAGCTCGGACGCTCAAGAGATGGACGCCCCGCTGAATGTTGGCGTTGCTGCGGGAGTAGTATCGGCTCACTGCATCGATGACCTGCTGCGGCTTCTGGCTGGTGGCCGCATTGTCCAGATAGGCCAACGGCTTACCGTGAACCTTCCTGGAAAGGATCGGGAAATCCCGGCGGATGTGGCGTGGATTCAGCTCTCCAGGCACTGTCCGGTGATCGTTTCGGGCCGTGGCACTGAAACTCACGCCAGTGCCTTCCTCAGAAAACGCCCCTGGGGCAGCCGATCGAAAACCAGCGAGCTGAGTCGATCTCGCAGGCCGGCCAGCCGCACGCGGCGGATCAAATCTTCGGCAAAGCCGTAGACCAGGATGCTTCGCGCCAGCTCTTCATCGATTCCTCGCGACCGCATGTAGAAGAGGGCTTCCCGGTCGAGCTGTCCGATGGTGGCGCCATGAGTGCATTTGACTTCGTCGGCGTAAATCTCCAGTTGGGGCTTCGTATTCACCAGGGCTCGATCGGACAGGAGCAGGTTGTTGTTGGTCTGTTCCGAGTCGGTCTTCTGGGCTCCGGGATGGACCACGATCCGGCCCCGAAACACACCTCGGGAACGTCCGCCCAGAATTCCCTTGTACAGCTCTCGGCTACCGCAATGAGGAGCCGCGTGCTCGATCCGGGTGTGGTTGTCGACCAACTGCTCGCCGGAAGCGATGAAAATGCCGTCCAGCGCCGCGTCCGCGCCCTCGCCCCCCAGAACCACGTTCAGATCGTTGCGCGTCAGCGTTCCCCCCAGGTCTGCCGACATGGTGCGCAACACACTGTTGGATTCCTGCCGGATCTCCAGGGTCGAGACATGGTGTGCGGCACGGCTCTCCTCCTGCAGCCGATAGTGATCCAGGTTGGCGTTCTCCCCCACCGCCACCTCGGTGACCGGATTGCTGAAATAGGACCTCTCACCGACTCCCGCATAGTGCTCGACCACGGAGCATTCGCTGCCGGCGCCGACCAGGATCAGATTCCGGGGATGGGTCACGAATGCCGCCCCGCCGTTACCGGTGGAGAGAAAAACGAGATGGATGGGCTCCGGGATCCGGACTCCTGCGGAGACCCGGACCACCGCTCCATCTTCAATAAATGCGGTGTTGAGGTTAGCGAACGGAAGGCGCTCAGCCTCGACGTACCGGGCCAGGTGAGCCTCGACCTCTTCCGGGCTCTCCCGAAGAATGGACGCCAATGAGCCGACCCGAACCCGGCTCTCCATCTCGTCCAAGTGGGACAACTCGGCACAGTACCGTCCATTCAGGAAGACGCAACGGACGCCGCCGCTGCCGCCGGCCGTCTTGGAATCCATCCGGCAATCTCCGTCCGGAGAAGGCGCGGGAGCGGTCTCATATGCAGTGGCTGCCAGGGAGGCGACGTTGGTATAGCGCCAATCCTCATCGGCGATGGTGGGGAACCCCGTCTCGGCGAATCGCAACATGGCTTCCCGGCGCAGTTGAGACAACCAGCCGGGAGTGTCCGCCGCCGTCTCGTCCAGGCGGTTGAATCGTTCCAGATAGGAGTCCAGGGATTTTCGTGCGACCTTCATTTCGATTCGTACCTCGATCCCGGACTACGCTCCCGCCACCGCCTGCGGCCGGACCGTCTCCAGACCGGTGTACCCTCTCTCTTCCAGCTCAAGGGCCAGTTCCTTGCCCCCTGAACGGACGATGCGGCCGCGGGCCAGGACATGGACGAAGTCGGGGACGACGTAATTGAGCAGACGTTGGTAGTGGGTCACGATGATGATGGCCCGTTGGGGCGACCTCATGGCGTTGACCCCGTGGGCGACGACTTGCAGCGCGTCGATATCCAGTCCCGAATCGGTCTCATCCATGATGCACAGAGCCGGTTCCAAAACCGCCATCTGGAAGACCTCGTTGCGCTTCTTCTCGCCGCCCGAGAAGCCCTCGTTCACCGGCCGGGTGAGGAGGCTCTCGTCCATCTTCAGGAGCCGGGTCTTGTCACGGACCAGCTTGAGGAAATCCAGGGCATCGACCTCTTCCTGGGAGCGGCTGACCCGGATCGAGTTGAGGGCGGCTCTCAAAAAATACGTGTTGCTCACTCCGGGAATCTCCACCGGATACTGAAAGGCCAGGAATATCCCGGCCTGGGCCCGCTCTTCAGGAGAACACTCCAACAGATCTTCGCCCCGGTAGGTGATCGCTCCCCGAGTGACCTCGTAGTCTTCCCGGCCGGCCAACACCTGAGCCAAGGTGCTTTTCCCAGACCCGTTGGGGCCCATGATGGAGTGGATCTCTCCCTCTCGGACCGTCAGATCCACACCGTTGAGGATCTTCGTATTCCCCGATCTCACATGCAGATCGCTGATTTCGAGCATTGGATTCCCTTCCTGAGTCTAGGAGCCTCGCGGCTTGATGGATTGGCAACCTGGCGGCCGTGCAGACTCCTAGCCGACACTTCCTTCGAGGCTGATCGACAGCAGTTTCTGGGCCTCGACGGCAAATTCCATCGGCAGTTCCTTGATCACCTTCTTGCAAAAGCCATTGACGATCATGGAGACGGCATCCTCCGCCGAGAGCCCCCGCTGCTGGCAGTAGAAGATCTGATCCTCTCCGATCTTGGAGGTCGAAGCCTCATGCTCCATGTGGGCGCTGCTGTTGTTCACTTCGATATAGGGAAAGGTATGGGCTCCACACTCGTCCCCCATCAACATGGAATCGCACTGGGTATAGTTGCGGGCCCGTTCGGCACGGGAGCCGATCCGGACCAGCCCCCGGTAGGTATTCTGTCCACGGCCGGCCGAAATTCCTTTGGAGACGATGTTGCTCCGGGTGTTCTTGCCGATGTGGATCATCTTGGTGCCCGTATCCGCCTGCTGGCGGTTGTTGGTCAGCGCCACCGAGTAGAACTCTCCCACCGAATTGTCGCCCAGCAGGATGCAGCTGGGATACTTCCAGGTAATTGCCGAGCCCGTCTCCACCTGCGTCCACGAGATCTTGGAGTTGACCCCCTGGCACTTGCCCCGTTTGGTGACGAAATTGTAGATGCCGCCTTTGCCGTCCTTGTCTCCCGGGTACCAATTCTGAATGGTGGAGTACTTGATCTCGGCATGGTCCAGCGCCACCAACTCCACCACCGCCGCGTGGAGCTGATTCTCGTCTCTCATGGGCGCGGTGCAGCCCTCCAGATAGCTGACGTAGGACCCCTCGTCGGCGATGATCAGGGTGCGTTCGAACTGCCCGGTCTTGGCGGCGTTGATTCGGAAATAGGTCGAGAGCTCCATGGGGCAGCGGACGCCTTTGGGGACGTAGACGAAGGAACCGTCGGTGAAGACGGCCGAATTCAGGGACGCAAAGAAATTATCGGTATGGGGCACGACCGACCCCAGATAGCGCCGAATCAGTTCCGGGTGCTCCTGAATGGCGTCGCTGAACGAGCAGAAGATGATTCCCAGTTCCGACAGCTTCTGCTTGAAGGTCGTAGCTACCGAGACACTGTCGAAGACGGCATCCACGGCCACCTCCGTGACTCCGGCCAACATCTCCTGCTCGCGCAAGGGGATTCCCAGCTTCTCGTAGGTGGCGCGGATCTCGGGGTCGATGTCGTCCAGGCTCGTGGGGCCGTCGCCGTTCGACTTGGGAGCCGAATAGTAGACGATGTCCTGGTAGTCGATGGGCGGATAGTGGACATTGGGCCAATCGGGCTCCGTCATCTTCTGCCAGCGGCGATAGGCCCTGAGTCGCCACTGGAGCATCCATTCGGGCTCTCCCTTCTTGGATGCGATCAGCCCGATGGTGTTTTCGTCCAGACCGGGAGGAACTTCGTCGGCCTCCACATCGGTGTAGAAGCCGTATTTGTATTCCTCGGTCGCCAGATCCTGCAACTGCTCCATTTCAGTAGGCATGGGATTCCTCTCTCACCGACAATCGTCGTTCCGGCAATCCTTCAGGGCTTCCAGCTTGTGGCCTGCGGCCGTTCCGGCTCCATCCCGCGGCCCGCTTCCAGCGGGACCAGCGAGTCTGAGAGGGGAGAAGTCATGTCCAGCAGACTGATCCGCTCCAGCGCGTCGAGAACCGCCTGGTTGATCACCTGCCAGTTGCTTCGGATACAGCAGACCGGTTCCTGCTTGCACTCTCCGGGCGTCCCGATGCACTCGGTCATGGCAATGGGCCCCTCGATGACGTTGATGATGTCCGCCACCGAGATTCGTCCCGGCTTGAGTGCCAGACTATAGCCTCCCTTGGCGCCGCGGCGGGACGACAGGATTCCTTCCCGGGCCAACCCCTTGAGGATCTTGCTGACCATGGGCAGCGGGATCCGGGTTTCGTCGGAAAGTGTTCGGGCACTGTAGGTCAGTCCCTCGCCACCGGCAAAATGCGTCAACAGAACGATTCCGTAGTCGGCCTCCTTACTCATTCTCATCACGATCGCATCACTCCCGCAAGCGCATATAGTACTAATTTGGTCCTGTTTCTGTCAACCAGAGCGGCAGCCTCGTTTCAAACCGCTCTCAGACCCGGCGGAGGACTCTCCGGGTATCACCGCGGGAGGGGGACGCCGCGCACTGAGGCCACGGGTCCAGGGCCGTTGCGGCACCAGACTGTTGCCGGAGCGAAGGCAGGCTACTGCCCGGGACCCGGCAGCGACCCGGGCGCGTAGTATCCGGGCCGGGTACGAACCACCGCCCCTGGAACCGCTGCCCGAATCGTCACCTCGCGCCAGGAACCGTCACGGGCTCGATTCGTCGGACGATAGGAGATATAGTATTGATTCTTAAGCTCTTCCGCCACCCGCGCATAGACGTCGGAGAGACTTCGAAAGGCCTCACTGTCGAGCACGCGGCCACCGGTTCGATCAGCCAGCGTGCGGAGGAATTTCTTCACGCCCACGATGTACTCGTCCGTCATCTGCCTGGGGACGAGCCGGCCTCGGCTCTGGAGTTGAATCCGCATCTTCATGGCGCCTACCCAGTAAGCTTCCACCGTCGAGGCGACGTAGGTCATGGCGTCGGAGCGGGTCACCAGATCCAGAACCTCCTCAGCGCTGACCATGCTGTGGGTGTCGATGCCGTCGGAGAGAAGAATGATGGCCTTTCTTCCCGACACGTTTGCCAAGAGGTCGTCGCAGGTCACGTAAAGGGCATCGTTCAGAACGGTCTTTCCTTTGGCATAGATCTTCAGCATCGCATTCTCGATGCGCTGACGGTCGTTGGTCCAATCGAGAATGAGCTTGGGGACGTTGCTGAAGGTGATGACAGCGATCTGGTCCTCCTCCCCGAGACTGTCCACAAAGCGGAGAGCCGCCCGCCGGATCTCACTCTGGCTGCCCCGCGTGCTTCCACTCACATCCACCAACAGCACCACGCGCACGGGCAAGGCCTCACTGTAGAAGTTCAGGATCTCCTGTCGGACGCCGTCCTCGTAGACGGTAAACTGGTCCCGGGTCAGGCCCTGAAGGAAGCCTCCCTGGATAGAGCGCGCGTTCACGGAAAGGAAGACCTGGTCGACGGCGACACCGATTCGAAAGCCGGTGTCGGTTTCTTCTGCGTCGGGAGGGACGTCATCCTGGATACTGGGCCAGAAGAGACCCCAGAACAGCAACGTCAGATAGACCACTGAGCCATTATAGCGGACGGCTCGGTCTTGGATGCGGTCAGGGAAGGGGGGACTTCGTCTTTTCCAGGAGACGAATCTGTGAGATCGCCATTCTCGAGTCCACTGCCTTGCACATGTCGTAGAGGGTGAGGGCGGTGACGGCAACCGCTGTCAATGCTTCCATCTCCACACCGGTCGCCCAGCGGCAGCTGACCCGGCTCCGGATCAAGAACCCGGACTCGTCCACGTCCACGTCCACATCCACGAAATCCAGGTTGATATTGTGGCAGAGCGGAATCAGCCCGCTGGTCCGCTTGGCCGCCTCGATGCCGGCCAGACGGGCGACTTCGAATGGGTTTCCCTTGGGAAGACCGGCATCCAATATCACTTGGCGCGCCTGCTCCGAAATCAGGACCCGTCCCTCGGCCGCCGCCGTCCTGCGAACCAGGTCTTTGCCGCCGATGTCCACCATGCGCGCTTTTCCCGTCGAATCGACATGGGTCAGCCGCGTCATCCCACCTCCTCTCATGCCAGTCGGCCTCGACCCGGATCGGCGTCGAGGAGCAGAACCGAGACCCGCGCTCCGGCAGCGATCCCGGAGACGTGGGAAGGTATGATCAACAGGGAATCCGCTCTGGCGAATCCCGTCAGATCGGCAGACCCGCCCGTCTCGACGGGGGAAACCCGAAGGGTTCCGCTCCAGTCCGTGCGGGCCGGTTTGAAGAAGGTGCGGCCCGGCTTGTGGGAGACCGCCTGAGTCAACGTCGCCTCGATCCGGCGGAGAGAAACGGATTCGAATCCCATCCATTGGCGAACCAGCGGCCTCACAAAGAGCTGAAAGGTGACGAACGCCGAAACCGGATTGCCGGGAAGCCCGAAGGCCAGCGTCGACCCCTTCCGGCCCACGCAGATCGGTTTCCCCGGTTTGACGGCGGCTTTGTGGAAAATCAGTCTGGCTCCTTCTCGTTCCAAGACCCGGTGGACGAAATCATACTCGCCCATGGAAACGCCGCCGGAGAGCAGGAGAAGGTCGAATTTCAGTCCGGATCGAATGACCTCCGCAATGGGTTCCGGATCGTCCCCCACCGAGACCTCCGATTCGACCTTCAAGCCGAGCCGGCGGCAGAGCGCCGCTATCATGGGGCCGTTGGAATTTCGAATCTGCCCGAACCGGGGACGTGCTTCGACCGGAACCAACTCATCTCCGGTGGAAACCACGGCGGCCGAAAGTGGGCGAAAGACTTCCGGGCGAGCCTGACCGAAGGAAGCCAGGACACCAATCTCGGCGGGACCGATCAAGCTTCCCGCTTCCAGAACTACGCTTCCTTTGGAGACTTCTCTCCCCTGTCTCGAGACGTTGGCTCCCGGCGCTACCGTTTTCAAGATCTCCACGGTGGACCCATCGACCATTCTCGATTCCTCCACCATCTGCACCGCATCGGTGTCGGGGGGGACAGGCGCCCCGGTCATGATCCGTACCGTCTCGCCCGGAGCGACGGACGGCAATGAATCTGCTCCGGCGGCCACCTCTCCAACCACGCCCAGGCGCACCGGAACTTTCCTGACGTCGGCGCTGCGGACGGCAAAACCATCCATGAACGATTTGTTGAATGGAGGCACGTCCGCGTCGGCATGGACGGGAGACGCCAGAACCCGATCCAGGCACCGCTCCAACGGCAGCGCAACCGTCACCGGGGCCGGACATTGGGAGAGAATCCGTTCCAAGGCATCTTCATAGGGAAGCAAATCGGCCATCTCGCTCAAGTTCCCTGTTCGGTTTCGGTAACTGCAAGGCTGGGAGAAAGGGACTGAAGGGTTTCATTCCAAGCCCTTGCCGTCACCGGATTCCATCCCGACGAATTGCCTGCAAACATCTGATATTGAATAGGTTATCGATAGAAGTTCCGGATCCTGGAAGCTACAGCACCACCTGCTCCCGATATTTTCCGAACACCTCACCCATGGCAGCAGACATTTCTCCAACCGTCGCGCCTGCCTCGACCGCCTCTATGATGGCGGCCATCAGATTCTCCCGTCCCCGGGCCATTCGGGTCAATCTCTCCACGGATCGCTCCCAGCGGTCCCGGTCCCGCCGGGCCCGATGCCGCGACAATTCCACGATTTGCCGTTCTCTCGTCTCCGGATCCACCCTCAGCAACTCAATGTCCGCCGGCTCTTCATCTTGAAACCGATTGACCCCCACGACCACCCTTTCCCCCGATTCCAAGGTTCTCTGGAGACGATGGGCCGAATCCTGGATCTCTCGTTGGATGAACCCGCTCTCGATGGCCGGCACCATCCCTCCCAGGGACCGGATGTGCTCCAGATAGCTCTGCGATTCCTCCTCCAGGCGGCTCGTGAGCTGCTCCAGGTACCAACTCCCGCCGAGCGGATCCGCCACGTCCGTCAGACCTGATTCGTGGGCCAGAATCTGTTGGGTCCGAAGCGCCAACTGAGCGGCGGCCTCCGTCGGAAGCGACATCGCCTCGTCCTTCCCATTGGTGTGAAGCGACTGGGTGCCGCCCAGGACCGCAGCCAACGCCTGTACTGTGGTTCGGACCACGTTGTTGTCGGGCTGCTGCGCCGTCAGCGTACTGCCGCCAGTCTGGGTATGAAAACGCATCAGGCAGGACTTCGGATTCGCGGCGCCCCAGCGTTCCTTGACGCAACGGGCCCAGAGCCGGCGCGCCGCCCGGAACTTGGCCACTTCCTCGAAAAGGTCGTTGTGGGCGGCGAAGAAAAAGGAGAGCCGGGGGGCGAAGTCATCGATGTGGAGGCCCGCCTTCAAGACCGATTCGACGTAGGTCTCGGCATTGGCCAGAGTGAAACCGATTTCCTGAGCGGCCGTAGAGCCGGCCTCCCGGATATGGTAGCCGCTGATGGATATGGGATTCCATCCGGGAACCGTCCCCTGGCAGAACGTCACCAGGTCGGTGACCAACCGGAGGGACGCCTCCACCGGGTAGAGATAGGTGCCGCGGGCAATGTATTCCTTGAGAATGTCATTTTGGACCGTGCCCCGCACCGCCCCCCAGGAGGTTCCTTGCCGGCGTGCCTGAACCAGATAGAGCGCCAGCAGAATCGGCGCGGTTGCATTGATGGTCATGGAGGTGGAGACCCGGCTCAGGTCGATTTCACGAAATAAGGTCTCCATGTCCCGGAGGCCATCGATGGCAACGCCGGCGCGGCCGACCTCTCCCTCCGCCAAGGGGTGGTCCGAATCCAAGCCCAGCTGAGTCGGCAGGTCGAACGCTACCGACAGGCCCCGGTTTCCCTGAGCGAGAAGATAACGGTATCGACGGTTGGATTCTCGAGCCGTGGCGTAACCCGAATACTGGCGGATCGTCCAGAGCCGGTCACGATACATGCCAGGATAAGCGCCGCGAGTGAAAGGATAGCCGCCCGGTTCCCCCAGATCCGTATTCTCGTCGAATTCCGGCACGTCTTCGGGCCCGAAGCAGGTCTGCTCGGGCTCGCCGGCACCGGCCCCGGAACTCAATCGGGTGGCATCCTTTGTCACTTTACAAGCATCTCGCGTTTGATATCATGGGCTCAATTCAAGGCCAGAGTTCCGCAAGGCTGCAGCCTTGCTTGATTGCGGATGGATGTTAGCAACGGGAAGGGTGGAACTCAAATGCAAGACGGGCAGCTGAAGGAATACAAGAAGCAACTCGAGTCGGCCATCAACGACGCCCTCGTCACCTCCCCCCAGATCAACGCCGCCATTCAGGGTATTCGAGAACACGGATACGACGTCTTCCTCATCATCGAAGCCACCATCGGTTTCAATGCCAGGGGGAGCGGAGCGGCGCCAGCCAAGAAACTGTCAGCGGTCCGGCTGCAGTTGACGGGTCAGGACGAGAAGTTTCTGCGCTCGCTGAAGATCAGCCCCGAGTAGTACATCCTTCGTGGCCGGGTCCATTTGGGACGCGTGCTGCTGCGACGACTCGGATATACTCCCCGCCATGCCCGATCTCTCAGTCGACGTCATTGTCATTGGGGGCGGCCACGCCGGTTGCGAGGCGGCATTTGCCGCGGCCCGAATGGGGGCCAATACCGCCCTGGTCACCATAAACTGCGAAATGATTGCCCAGATGTCGTGCAACCCCTCCGTTGGGGGCATCGGCAAGGGTCACCTGGTGCGGGAGATCGATGCCTTGGGGGGCCTCATCGGCCAAGTGGCGGATTCGAACGGAATCCATTTCCGCCTGCTCAATCGGAGTCGCGGGCCTGCCGTCCAAGCCCCTCGCGCCCAGTGCGACAAGAAACTCTACCGGCAGGAGATGCAACATCGGCTCCGTTGCCGGAAAAACCTCACGGTGGTCCAGGCAGAAGCCACGGCCCTGTTGCGGAATGGGAACCGAATCGCCGGCATCGAAACCGCTGCCGGCGATCGGGTCGACGCACCCTGCGTCGTTTTGACCACCGGCACCTTCCTGAACGGGCTCTGCCATCTGGGACAGAAGAAGTTTCGTGCCGGCCGTTCAGGAGAAAAGGCTTCCGTGCAGCTCGCGCGCTCCTTGAAGTCCATCGGCTTTCGCCTCGGCCGGCTGAAGACGGGGACACCACCGCGGCTTGATAAGAAAAGCATCGACTTCTCGCGTTTCCAAGTCCAGCCCAGCGATCCGGATCCCACCTTGTTCTCATTCCAAAGCCACGAGCCGAAACTGCGCCAAGTCGACTGTTGGCTCACGCTCACCAACGACCGAGTCCACGATGTGATCCGCAACAACCTGCACCGCAGCCCCCTCTACAGCGGAGACATCGTGGGTCTCGGACCTCGTTATTGCCCCTCGATCGAAGACAAGGTGGTGAAATTTCCGCACCACGACCGTCATCAGCTCTTCTTGGAGCCGGAAGGACTCGATTCCGGGCTCATCTATGTGAGCGGCCTCTCTACCAGCCTCCCGGTGGACGTGCAGGAAGAAATTCTGGCCCAGATCGACGGCTTGGAAGAAGCGACCATGATCCGGCCGGGTTACGCCGTCGAATATGACTACGTCCAGCCGTCGGAGTTGCGGCCTTCGCTGGAGACCAAGAAGGTCGAGGGATTATTTCATGCCGGCCAGATCAACGGGACCACAGGCTATGAGGAAGCCGCCGGCCAGGGAATTCTGGCCGGAATCAATGCCGCCCTCAAGGCCGCCGGGGGCGAGCCCTTCGTGCCCAGCCGCAGCGAGAGCTACCTGGGTATCCTGGTGGACGATCTGGTCACCAAGGATGTCGACGAACCGTATCGGATGTTCACCTCCAGGGCCGAGTGCCGCCTGCTGCTCAGGATCGACAATGCGGACCGTCGACTCATGCCTCACGGCCACAAGCTGGGACTGGTTTCATCGAAGCTCTTCGACCGATTCCAGCACAAATGGAAGCGGATCGACGAGGCCATCGAATTTTTGCGAAAAACTCGTCTGAAGAAAGCGTCCCCCCTGCTCGAGGACCTGCGGCTGCAGACCGGCGCTCCCCGTGGAGCCTGCCTGGACCGTCTGCTCAAGCGGCCCGAGGTCGACATTCGCGACATGACTCCCATTTTGAGGGCGCACGGACATTCTCTGAGCCGGGAGGAGGGGCAGGTCGTTCAGACGCAGATCCGGTACGAAGGTTATATCCGCCTGCAGCTGGACGATGTCCGACGGCTGAAGAACATGGAGGGCAGAATCATCCCTGCCGAACTCGACTTCGGCCACGTCAACGGGCTTTCCCTGGAAATGAAGGAGCGTCTGGAGCGAGTTCGCCCCACCAGCCTGGGTCAGGCTTCTCGAATACCCGGAATCACTCCTGCCGCTCTGTCGATGCTGAGCATTCACCTCGAAGTGAGAAGAAGGTCTCTGGTGCGGGCGCCTGTCGCCGGAACGATTTCCCAAGCATGAGCCGCTTCTCCAAATGCGTCTCTTCGCTTGAAACCCTCTTCAGCCTCACCCTGAACCCAGCGCAACGGAACGGCGTCCGGACCTATCTCCGGCTGCTGGCGAAATGGAACTCGCGGCTGAACCTGACACGCCTGGTTCGAATGGATGACGAGTTGCGATTTCATTTCTTCGAGTCGTTCTGGCTGGCACAGCGGTTTCTGGAGCCGAGCCAGGCCGTAGTGGACGTCGGTAGCGGAGCGGGTTTCCCAGGCCTGGCGATGCAACTCTATTACCCTGGCCTCTCCCTGACCCTGATCGAAAAGAACTTCAAGAAGACCGTTTTTTTGAAGGAAGTCGCCCGGACCCTTTCCCTGCGGACCCGGATCGTTCATGGAGAGGCCGAGGCCGCCGCCGACTGGGAGGGCGTCCAACTGGTTACGATTCGCGGACTCAAGCCGTCACCCAGGTTGTCCGAAACTTTGGACCACCGCGGCATCCCGCTATTGGCGCTTCATGGTGAGAAGCTCAGCGAAACCCTGAAGGGACGACGATACGTTCGCCGGGAACGGGTTCCGGGCTCGCGGCGCCGTTTTGCGACGCTATTCGGCTAACAGTCCATGGTGAAAGTCCCGCGAGCACCGAGACCGTTCCTGCGCCCGCCGGACCAGGCGCAACGGAGGGGGCATACCGGGAGTATCTGAGCCGATAGCAACGCAGTCCGCGCACGATGCAGGGACGTTCAAATGCCATGATGACTTTTAACGCGGGCTGGTAAGACTCGCCGAAATAGGCTCGAATGTTTCACGTGAAACAAATCTAACCCGGTTCAGCGAGCGAGCCAGGCCGCTGGTCCGATTATTGATCGGCGCGCCCCCTTTCCGTCGAAACGGGATGCCCGGGTGGCGCGTTCTCCGGATCTTTCACCGCCTGCTGTTAATATGCCGGCACCCGGAATCGCGAAATGACGAGAACCATCGCCATTGCCAACCAGAAGGGTGGCGTCGGCAAGACCACGACCGCTATCAACTTGGCAGCCTCGCTGGCTTCCGCCGCTTGGCGCGTCCTCCTGGTTGACCTGGACCCCCAAGGAAACGCCACGTCTGGACTGGGAATCGACAAGAACGAAGACGCTCTCTTCATCTATGACATCCTGGCGCGCGCCGCGGATCCGCTCTCAGCCCTGAGGCAGACCGAGATGCAGAACCTGCACCTCCTCCCTGCCAATCGCGCACTCGTCGGCGCCACAGTGGAGCTGCTCGACGCGCCGGACCGCGAAGGGCTTGTCGCCCGAGCTCTGAACCGCATTCGCGACAGTTACGACTTCATCCTGATCGACTGCCCGCCGTCGCTGGGCATTCTCACTCTCAACGGCTTGGTGGCTGCCGACTCGGTCCTGATTCCCATCCAGGCAGAATACTTTGCCCTGGAAGGGTTGTCGGACCTCTTGGAGACTATTCGCCGCATCCGGGAAGGGTACAACCCCGGTCTGGAGCTGGAAGGAGTTCTCCTCACCATGTACGACGAGCGCCTCATTCTCTCCTCCCAGATCCGGGCTGACGTCTGCTCTCACCTCGGATCCCAGGTCTTCGACACCTTTATTCCCCGCAACGTCCGGCTGGCCGAATGCGCCAGCTTTGGGCAACCCATCCTGCTCTATGACGCCCGCTGTAAAGGAGCCAACAGCTACCGGAGTCTCGCCCGGGAAATGGTTGGCCGGCGCCAGCCGGGCCTGGATCAGGACTCGACGTCCCGAGAGGTGAACGGATGAAGCGAAGAGTTCTCGGACGGGGCTTGGCCGCTCTGCTGCCCAGGCCCGAAAGCGCCTCCTTTTTCCTTCAAGTCGAACTGGACCGGATTCGGCCGAATCCTTTTCAGCCCAGAATCCGCATGGACAGCGCCAGACTGCAGGAGCTCGCCGACTCGATCACCGAAAACGGCGTTCTCCAACCCATCGTGGTCCGGTCCCGGCCCGAGGGCTACGAGATTGTCGCCGGCGAACGCCGCTGGAAGGCGGCTCAACAGGCCGGTCTTACCCGGATTCCTGCCGTCGTCCAGGACCTTTCCGACGAAAAAATGGTGGAAGTCGCCGTTGTCGAGAATATCCAGCGCGACGAATTGAGCCCGATCGAGGAAGCGCACGCGTACCATATCCTGATCCAGGATTTTCGACTCACCCAGGAACAAGTGTCTCAACGCGTCGGCCGCAGCCGGGCGGCCGTCGCCAACACTCTTCGCCTGCTGCGTCTTCCCAAAGCTGTGCAGGAATCCCTTCTGGACGGCAAGATCAGCATGGGGCACGCCCGGGCCCTTATTCCCCTGACTCAAGCACAGCAATTGAAGTTGGCCCGCCAAATTGTGTCGGAGGATCTCTCGGTCCGGCAGGTTGAGCGGCGCGTTCAGGCGCTGCGCCGCGATCCCCCCTCG
This sequence comes from uncultured Acidobacteriota bacterium, assembly GCA_951812665.1. Taxonomy (GTDB): domain Bacteria; phylum Acidobacteriota; class UBA6911; order RPQK01; family JAJDTT01; genus JAJDTT01. Next base: position 6,598 of record CATOST010000002.1, on the reverse strand, counting down.
CGCGCCGCTTCCCTTGACCCCAACGTCAAGGCGGCGCAGCAGCGGCTGGAGCGCCTCTGGAAGACCAGAGTCCAGATCCGCACCCGGGGCTCGAAGGGCCAGATCGTATTCCACTTCAATTCCAGTGAGGAACTGGACCGCCTGTACGAGAACCTGATGAAGTAGGGGCGACCCTTGTGTGGTCGCCCTCCCCGGGCCGAGAACAGTGAGGGACGACAGCGGGCACCCGCAACGGGGACCCCGATGTCGCTTCGGCGCCCCTGTTCTCCCGCTATTTCCCGATGCAGAAAGAGCTGAAAATCTGGCCCAGCAGGTCTTCCACGGTCGTCTCGCCGGTCACCCCGCCCAGTTCGGCCAAGGCACCCCGCAGATGGTACAGCGGAAATTCTTCGCTCAGACCGTCCCGGTAGGCATCCATCCCCGCACCGAGCCTCTGCCGGGCACGTTGCAGACACTCCTGGTGCCGAACCTCGGTGACCACGACGCGTTCCCGCTCCCAGTCGCTGTCAGGAGCGACAGCCTCCCGGATAGCCCCCCTGAGGGTGTCCAACCCCTGACCCGTCAAAGCCGAGACGTCGGACCTGCTTCGAGCGCCGGACTCCAATTCGGAAGGAATTCGAACTGCGGCCTCCAGGTCAATCTTGTTCACCACCAGTAGATAGAGTGTGTCCTTGAGCTCCGTCCAGATTCTGGCGTCCTCCGTGGAGAAGTCCCGGCTGCGATCGACCACGAACAGGGTCAAGTCCGACGCTCCGACGTAGTCCAATGATTTTCGGACACCCAGCCGCTCCACCGGGCTTCGCGCTTTTCGGATTCCAGCCGTATCCACCAACTGCATCGGGATGCCCTCCAGGTCCACGGTCTGGTCGATGGCGTCCCTGGTAGTTCCGGCGACAGAGCTGACGATAGCCCTTTCGTTTCTACATAACGCATTGAAAATACTGGACTTACCAGAATTTGGCCTGCCGGCGATGGTGGCCACGAATCCGTCCCTGAGAACCCGTCCGACGCGAAAGGATTCCTCCAGCTCGCCGATGCGGCCGGCGATCCGCCGCAAGTCCCGTAGCAACTTGTCCCGGCTGTCGGGTTCCACGGGATCTTCGACGAATTCCAATCCCGTTTCCATGTGGGAGATGACCCGCACCAGGCGCTCCTTCACCGACCGGAGTACCCGAGACAACTTGCCGTCCAACTGGTCCCGGGCGATGCGCGCCTGATGCGCGGTCTGGCTCCGGATCAGATCGCGGACCGCCTCTGCCTGGGCCAGATCCATCTTCCCGTTGAGAAACGCTCGCAGCGTAAACTCTCCCGGTTCAGCCAGACGGGCGCCTTCGGCAAGCAGGCCATCCACGATCTGCGCCTCTATCGCAGGGCTTCCATGGCAGGAAATCTCCACGACGTCCTCCCCGGTGTAGGAGGCCGGTGCGGCGTAAAACGTCACCAGCACCTGGTCGATCCGATTCCCGTCTCGGTCCAGAAAATCCGTCAAGGACGAATGTCGAGGTTTCCAAGGTCGGCGGCGAGAGGGGGGAAGCCGCCGGCCGACCAGATTCCGGCTGGACGGACCGCTGACGCGAATCACCTTGACGGCCCCGCGCCCCGCGGGCGTGGCGGCCGCAACGATGTTTTCACTGTAGGGGTCTGTGGCGTCAGGGGGTTGCGTGGATGATGACGCGCCGATTGGCTCCCGTGCCTTCACTTTCAGTCCGAACTCCGGGCTCGTCGGCCAAGCTCAAATGAATGATTCTCCGCTCGGCCGACGGCAGAGACTGGAACACGAACTCTCGGCCGGTGAGCCGCACCTGCTCTGCGCCCTTTCCCGCAAGCAGCCTCAACTCCCCGTCCCGATCCGTGCGGTAACCATTGCAATCGACCCAAAAGTTACAGCCTGTCAGAGATTTACGGTAGTAGATCTGGTTCAGAAGGTGATTCACCGCGTAGAGGAAACGGGCATTGTTGGCCAGGACCACCTCACTGTCGTGTCCGCTGAGGCGAAAACTGATCAGGTCGCCATCGAGACTTGATTCGAAGGAGAGGTCCAAGCCCATCCTCTCCAACAAGTTGTTCAGAAACATCTCCGAGCTGGCCAGGATCTCGCCATTGTCGATCTTTGGCTGAGTCTTCCACGGACGCGCCGCGCCGCGCCGCGCCCGAGGCTGGCGCCAGCGCTCCCGGTGACGCCCAGACTGGCCTCCGCGCGGAGGTCTCCAGGGCCGGGACTCCATCATTTCTTCCTGGTTTTCTTGGGGGGGGACTTACGCTTGGGGGCCAACTCAGGCTTCCATCTCTGCATCAAGACCTGAAACATCATAGCAAAGAGGTTGCTGAACAGAAAGTAGACTACCAAGCCGCTGGAAAGGTTCAAGAAGAAGAACGTGAAGACCACCGGCAACAGCATCATCATGCGCCTCTGCATCGGGTCCCCGGCAGCAGGCGTCATCTTCTGTTGGACCACCATGCTCGCTCCCATGACGATGGGAGTGATGTAGTACGGGTCATGCCTCGAGAGATCCTGTATCCAGCCCATGAACGGCGCGGCGCGCAATTCGATGGAGGAATCCAGCATGCGGTAAAAGGCGAAAAGGAAGGGCATCTGGATCACCAGCGGCAGACACCCGCCCAGAGGATTCACACCGTGCTGCTTGTACAGCCCCATCATTTCGGGGTTCATCTGCTGGCGTCTGGGGTCGGTCCGTTTCATCCTCTTGTAGCGATCCTGGATGGAGCGGATCTTGGGTTGAAGCTCGGACATCTTCTTCATGGACGCGATCTGCTTGTAGCGCAGGGGGAAAAGAGCCAGATTGATGAGGAAGGTGAGAATGATGATGGAGACGCCGTAATTGCCCACATAGGCATAGGTCAGCTTCAGGCAATAGAGCAGGGGCCTCACCAGAAGATCGAACCAGCCGTAGTCGACGATGTCGCTCAAAAAGGGGTCGGCAAGAGCCAGCTCCTCTTGATCCTTGGGCCCCAGAAACAAGCTGTACCGGGCCGTGCCCCTGAACTCGGCTTCTCCCAGCACCAGCGGCGCCTCGTCCGACTCGCCGCCAGCTCCACCCGGCCCCGCGACCGCCGACAGACGCGCCGCGCGGATCTCGTCGGGCGCGATCACGACGCTGGCAAAATACTTGCTGTCGACCGCCACCCAGCGAGCAGACATCTCGATCCGGTGGGCTCCCTCGGCCAGATCCGAAGCATCGTACTTTTCCATCGAGCCCGCCGCGTAGTAGGCAACGCCGGGCCACCAAAAATCCGTAGAAGTGCCTCCCTCCGGGTCCGCCCGTCCGATGCCCGGCCCCAGCAGGACCGAATAAGCGGCTGGTCTTCCGCCGAGCTCGACCCGCGTCCGGACCTCCAACAGATGACCCGATTGAGGAATGGTGATCTCCTCTTCAACCAGGAGACCCTGGTTCCGATAACTGAACGCAATCTGCGCAGGCGCCTGCACCGTGCCGGCCGCCCCTCCCGTGACCTCGAACGGCGAGGTGGCCAGTTCCCGGTCCAACTCTTCATCGTCCAGGCGTAGTTGCATGGGTCTGGGAAGGGTCTCGGAGAGGCCCTGCACCAACAGTTCCACCGGTTCGCCGGACTCATCCGCGTACCGTTTGAGGCGCACGCTCTCCAGGCGGGCGCCGGTGCTGCTCCAAGTCAGCACCATATCGTCGTTCTCGACCTGAATCTTGCGATCCTGCCCCCGGGTTGGGCTCAAGGGCTCGCTGCTTCCGCGACTCGCTTGGGAAATGCGCTCCTGGTAGGGCTCGGATTCGACGCGTTTTTCCTCGACCCGCGGCTCCTCAGGGGTCTCCACGGCCACCGGAGCCGGGGTTGGCCCAAGCCACTGGTAGAGGAAGGGAATCAACAGCAGAACGGCCATGGAAAGAAGCATCGCCATAAGGAGGCGCTTTTCCATGTCCATCTGCTCCGGTCCTTGACCACCCAGCATCGTCTACTACAATCCACGAATCGCGGCTCTCGCGACCAGATCTCCCGCCCGCATTTCTCGCCAGGGGGCGCGATGACCGCGCAGGATTTTCGCCCTCAGCGAGGGCGCGCCCAGGACAGTCGGCCCCGGAGAGATCTTGGCAATAGTCGCGTAAATGCTTAACAACATACTCTTTTCAGAATAAGCATAGCGGCTTGGTGTGAAATGCGGGCTACGGAAGAGGATCGAACCCTCCGGCATGCCAAGGGTGACAACAGGCCACTCGCCTGAGCCCGAGCAGGATTCCCCTGAGCACTCCCTTTTTCTGAATCGCTTGGCGCATGTACTCCGAACAGGAGGGGTGAAATCGACAGGACGGGGGTAAACCAGGAGACACGAACTTCTGATACAAACGCAGACAGCCGGTCAGGAATCGTCTCACGACCTCTGCTTCCTTCTCTTCCAGCGCGAAACCACTCGAAGAAACTCTCCTTGAATTTCCAGGAACGTTGCCGCCGCGGCGCAACGCCGAACGTTGACCACTAGATCGGAGCAGGGACGGATTCCCTGCTTGTTCATGCGGAAGCTTTCCCGCAAGCGCCGCCTGATGCGGTTCCTCACCACCGGCCGTCCCACTTTCCGCGACGCGGCGATCCCCAGCCGGCTGAACTGCCGCCCGTTTTCCCGGAAGTAGAGGACGAAGTAGGGCGTGAAGACCCTGTGCCCTTCACGGTAAACGGCCAGATATTCTTTCCGCTTGTGCAGGCGCTCTTCCCAGGAGAAACCGAACTGTTTCACCCGCTCACCGAAAGCATCGTCCGCTTTTTGGCTCGCCTCCGCCTCAGAATCGCCCGGCCCGCCGGCGACGCCATGCGCGCCCGGAACCCATGATTCTTTTTGCGACGGCGATTATTCGGTTGAAAGGTTCGCTTCATCTCCGTCTCCGCCCGTATCGAAAGGAACCAGATGCTATCAATTCCGGCCGCCGGATTCAACTCGCTCCGCCGCCTCCCGGGTCACTTCTCTTTCCCCATCTCAGCTCCGGGCACGGCTACATGCCCTTCTTTTCATGAGTCGCATCCCTGGGGTAACAACCCAGCACGGTCAGGAACTCCGTCAATTCACCGAGGTGGCCCAACGCGTTGCGGACCCGCGTCTCACCAGTGTTCCCGAGAAAGTCGAGGTAGAACAGGTACTCCCAGGGACGGCCGTGGATGGGGCGCGACTCGATCTTGGTGAGGTCGATGTCCCTCAGTGCGAAGACGCTCAGACACTTGAAGAGCGCCCCGGCGGCATTCTTGAAACTGAAGACGACGGAGGTCTTGTCCGCGGCTTCCGATACCGGCGATTCGATCGAGAGCAGAAAGAAACGGGTGAAGTTCTCCTCGCTGTCCTCGATCCGTTCCATCAGAACTTCCGCGCCATAAAATCGGGCGGCATTCTTGCTGGCGATGGCGGCATGGTCCTGCAGCCGTTCTTCTACGATCTCCTTGACGCTCCCGGAAGTATCGTAGCCGGTTTCCCGCGCCAAGTGCGGATGCCGCTTGAAGAACAGCTCACACTGATCCAGTGCCACGGGATGGGAGCGGACCGTTTTCACGTTCTCGAAGGCACCTCCGGCCAGCGTGATCAGGCTGTGCTCAACGGGCAGATTGGTCTCCTGTCGAATTCTCAATCCGTGACGAACCAGAAGATCGTAATTCCGGTGAATCGATCCGGCCAGAGAGTTCTCGATGGGAATGACACAACAGCCGCATTCCCCTCGGGCCGTACGCAGAAAGACGTCGTCAAAGGTCCGACAGCAGAGAAACTCCAGGGGTCCGGGAACCATCTGCAGAGCCGCCTGCTCGCTGAACGATCCGCGTTCTCCTTGAATGGCGACTCGCGCCGCCTTTCCCTTATCGTACAGATCCGCGTCCAACCGGAACCTCCATTTCAGCTCTCCTCCACCCTCTGGCGGTCCGTGGTGAAAGTCTCGCGAGCACCGAGACCGTTCCTGCGCCCGCCGGACCAGGCGCGATGCGGGAGCATACCGGGAGTATGTGACCGCATCGCAACGCCGTCCGCGCACGATCCAGGGACGGTCGAATGCCGTGACCACTTTTGCCACGGGCTGCTATCCCAGAGCCATCCGGCGGAGGCACATGGGAATCGAACCCACCGGCCCCGGCTCTCGCCGCGGCCCGACTGATTTTGAAGACCAGGCCCGTCACCAGACGAGAAGTGCCTCCGTGCCGACATTTTAGCCCGAAATTCTCGCCGGCGGGCGCAATCAGGAATGCGGGCCGGCGCTCGAGGTGTACTTTTCCGGCCGGCCGCAGGCTGCTACCATCACGCTGGAATGGCCAAGACGCGGGAACGGCGGCCGCCTGAGTCCGTGCAATCTCTCTGCCGCACTGCCGCACGCTTACGCGACCAAGTCAAGGGTCGGACCATCAGTTTTTCTCCCAAAGTCTTCATTCCTCTGACCCGCCTCTGCCGCGACCGTTGCGGCTACTGTGCCTTCCGGCAGGATCCCAATGAGGAGTTCTCACCCTACATGACCCCGGACCAGGTTCTCACCGTCGTTCGGCGGGGAGAAGAACTGGGCTGCCGCGAGGCCCTTTTCGTTTTGGGCGATCGCCCTGAGCGTAGCTACCCGCGAGCGCGCCGCTGGCTGCGTCAGCACGGATATGG
>CATOST010000001.1 GCA_951812665.1 uncultured Acidobacteriota bacterium | reverse complement strand
GGGTCCTGGTCCGGGGCGAGGCCGAGGTCCTGGAGGAGCCCAACGTGGGTGGAAGATGGGTCGAGATCGCCCGTAGAATGTCGCTGCGCTACCTGGGACACCGGGGCCCGGACTACCTGGTTCCGACTCTGAACGAGCCCAGATGGCTGTTGTTCGTCCGGCCCCGCAAGCTCATGAGCTGGCAAGGGGTCGATTGGGCCAAACGATACAAGCACGGCGAATGGTAGCGGCCTCCTATCGCTACCGTTCGCGGCGGTTTTTTTTAGCTGGTTGTTGGATTTTTTCAGGAGGACGCCCTGATGGCTGGACCCAAGGTCGAAGCGATTTATCAGTTGAATCCGAATCACGTGGACTGGCTCAAGCAGATGGCCGAGAAGTACGATCTGGGAGATCAGGACAAGGCTCTGCGGGTGGTCATCGACTACGTGCTGACCGAGGCCGACGAATCGACGGTCTTCGAAGACATCCGCTGCCTCTACTGCTGATCACGTTCCCGGGCTGCTAGCGCCGACCGCGGCGCCGCTTCCGAGTCACCTTCTTCCGGGATTTCCGGATCTTGGCCCAGGCGTCCCGCAGGGTCACGGTGCGGTTGAAGACAAGCCGGTCGGGAGACGAGTCCTCCGAGTCCACGCAGAAATATCCGAGCCGTTCGAACTGGACCCGATGCCCGCCCTGGGCTTCCGCGAGGCTGGGTTCTAATTTACAGTCCTCGAGTACCTTTAGAGAGTCGGGGTTGAGATTCGAGATGAAGTCCGATCCGTCGTCGGCGTCATTGGGATTATCCTTGGTGAACAGGCTGTCGTAGAGACGGACCTGGGCGCTCAGGGCGTGGGCGGCGGAGACCCAGTGCAGGGTGGCCTTGACCCGGCGTCCGTCGGGCGCGTCTCCTCCCCGCGTGGCCGGGTCGTAGGTGCAGCGCAACTCCACGACTCGTCCCTCTTCGTCCTTGACGACTCCCACACAGGTGATGAAGTAGGCGTAGCGCAGACGGACCTCGCGTCCCGGCGCCAGCCGATAGAACCTGCGGGGCGGGTTCTCCATGAAGTCCTCCCGCTCCAGGTACAGGACCCGGGAAAAGGGGACCTTTCGGACGCCCGCCTCGGGACATTCGGGATTGTTGATGGCCGTCAGTTCCTCCATCTGGTCCGGAGGATAGTTTTCGATGACCACCCGGAGCGGACGGAGCACCCCCATGACCCGGGGAGAGGTCTGGTTCAGGTGCTGGCGGAGGCTGTGCTCCAGCATTTGCGCCTCCACGACACTGTCTTTCTTGGAAACGCCAACCTTGGCGCAGAAGTCGCGGATCGCTTCCGCCGTGTAACCCCGCCGGCGCAGCCCCGAAAGGGTCGGCATGCGGGGATCGTTCCAGCCGCTCACGTAGCCCTCTTTCACCAGCCGGGAGAGCTTCCGTTTGCTCGTGATGGTCTTGGTGATGTTGAGACGAGCGAACTCGATCTGCTGGGAGCGATAGATCCCCAGGTTCTCCAGGAACCAGTCGTACAGGGGCCGATGATCTTCGAACTCCAGGGTGCAGATGGAATGAGTGACCCTCTCGATGGAATCGGACTGGCCGTGGGCGAAGTCGTAGGTAGGGTAGATGCACCACTTGTCTCCCGTACGCGGGTGGGAGGCATGGAGAATCCGGTACATGACCGGGTCTCGAAGGTTCAGGTTGCCTGAGGCCATGTCGATGCGGGCCCGGAGGACATGGGCGCCGTTGGGAAATTCACCGTTCCTCATTCGTTCGAACAGGTCCAGGTTCTCTTCCACCGTCCGGTCCCGGTAGGGGCTGTTCCGGCCCGGCTCGATGAGAGTGCCCCGGTATTCCCGGATCTGGGTGGCGCTGAGACTGTCCACATACGCCTTTCCCGCTCGAATGAGCTGACAGGCGTATTCATAGAGCTGCTCGAAATAGTCGGAGGCGTGGTAGAGGCGGTCGTCCCAATCGAAGCCGAGCCAGCGCACGTCTTCGAGGATGCTCACCATGTACTCCCGCTCCTCCTTGGTGGGATTGGTGTCGTCGAAGCGCATGTTGCAGAGACCGCCGTACTCTTGGGCCAATCCGAAGTCGAGACAGATGGCCTTGGCGTGCCCGATGTGGAGGTATCCGTTGGGCTCGGGAGGGAATCGGGTTTGGACGCGGCCCTGAAAGCGACCGGTCTTCCGGTCGTCCTCGAGGATGGCCCGGAGGAAGTCCAATGACCGGGGCAGTCCGGAATCTCCCGCCGCTTTTGGGTCGGGCTTGTTCGCCATGCGCCGATTCTAACCCGATTCGTCCGGCCATGGGCAAACTGCCCGCACCGGAATGTTCGGCGAGGGCTCGGCTGGCATGATTCGGTTCAATTTACTTCGTGGAAACAGGTTTTCACGCGTTGTAGCAAGTGTGTGGAGGCCGTCGATGAGCGGTGGCCACACGGACTTGACGAAAGGAGGCGTGATATGGACTACAAGACGGAAGGTTGGATGTATGGAACGGTGCTGTCGTGGGCCGTGATCTTCTTCGTCGTGGGCGGAATGTACGGTTGTCCGAAGTACAAGGTCTGGCAGCAGGGTCTCGCCGGCGAGGCAAAGCTGCGAGAATCTCAATCGAGCCGCAAGGTAAGAGTGGAAGAGGCCAAGGCCAGACTCGAATCGGCGAAGTTCGAAAGCCAAGCCGAAGTAGAACGGGCCAAGGGAGTGGCGGAGGCCAACAAGATCATCGGGGACAGCCTCAAAGGGAACGACGCCTATCTGAGATATCTCTGGATTCAGGGGTTGCAGGACGGCTCCAGCGAGACCATCTACATTCCCACCGAGGCGAATCTGCCGATCATGGAGGCGACGCGGCGACGGGAATCGACGAAGGCGACGGAGTAGAGGAGGAACTGCCTCCCGTCCCGGCACGATCTGATCGGGTGCGAGCGTTGCCGGGAATCTGCCGGATGATGTGAATTAGTTTGAATATCCTGAGCGGAACGGAGGAATAGGTCCGATGTCCCATCGAGTCAACGTCGTGATTCAAGATGAAGCGTGGGACGTGCTGGCGAAGCTGCCTCGCGGAGAGCGCAGTCGAGCCGTCAGTGTCGCGATTCTGGAATAGGCGCGCCTTCGCAAACGTCGCGACGCTGCCGGCAGGATGGATGAGATACGCGCCACGCTGCCACCGGTCAGCACCGACGAGGTGGTCCGTTGGCTTCGCCAAGACCGGGAGCGACAGCCATCAGCATAGTCGTCCCTGACGCCTCGGTGCTGTTCAAGTGGATCATTCCAGGAGACGCCGATCCGGGCGCCGAGTCTGCATTCGAGTTGCGTAACGAAGCCCTCAGCGGCGTCATCTACCGGAATGACTTAATCTAAGCCGCGCTGCTTACTTCATCCCGGCGTTGGGATGTGCCATCCTGAAAGTGGAGGTTGGATATGAAGACAGGCGCGAGCGCAGAAACGACAGCGGAGAGATTTCGAACAGCGAGAACTTCTTCCTACCGATGGGACCGATGGGGGCGCCGGACCTTCCTTGCGGCCGCAGCCGCGTCGGTTCCCGTCCTGGGCCGGGAATATGGACCCTCGGCGCAACCGGTGCGCTATCCGGACCCCGACATCGTGGTGCTGGACCAACGCTTCGCGCGCTACAAGTTGGGCAATACGCCCATCCAGCGTCTGTACACCGGAACCCTCTGGGCGGAGGGACCCGCCTGGAGCGGAGTGGGCCGCTACCTGGTCTGGAGCGACATTCCCAACGACCGTCAATTGCGCTGGCTGGACGAGGACGGACACGTGAGCGTCTTCCGGTCCCCCTCGGGAAACAGCAACGGGAATACGTTCGATTACCAGGGACGCCAGATCTCCTGCGAGCACGGCACCCGGCGGGTCGTGCGTTACGAGCCGGACGGCACGGCCACGGTGCTGGCCAGCGAGTGGGAAGGGAAGCCGCTGAACGCTCCCAACGATGTGGTGGTGCATCCGGACGACGGCGCCATCTGGTTCACCGACCCGGGGTACGGCAGCCTCATGAATTATGAGGGACACAAGGGAACGCTCCACATCAAGGAAGCCGTCTACCGGATCGACGCCGCCAGCGGCCGGATGGACAAGGTGACCGACGAGATCTTCAAGCCCAACGGGCTCTGCTTCTCTCCGGATTACAAGCAGCTTTACGTGGCCGACACCGGTGCCTCCCACTACCCGGAGGCCCCCAAGCACATCAAGGTCTGGGACATAGTGGACGGGAAACGCCTCTCCGGCGGCCGCGAGTTCACCTCTATGGAGTTGAACGGAAAGGCGGGCTTCGCCGACGGCATCCGGGCCGACGTGGACGGCAATATCTGGGCCAGCGCCGGCTGGGTCGGAGACGGCTACGACGGAGTCCACATCTTCGCGCCGGACGGGGAACGCATCGGGCAGATCCGCCTCCCCGAGATCTGCGGCAACGTCTGCTTCGGAGGCCGGAAGCGCAACCGCCTCTTCATGACCGCCAGCCAGTCACTCTACGCCGTTTACGTCGAGACCCAGGGCGCCCACATCTCCTGACCGCGGGAATTCCATGCCGCCGGTCCGGGTCGACCGAGAGCCGCCTTTCAAGCTCTCCATGACGGTGGATTTCTTCGGTGACGGGGGCCGGGGTCTCTACGCGCCTCACACCCTGGACCTGATGATGGGGGAGGCCCGCCGCCTGGGGGTCACCCGGGTGTATTGGCAGTACCTGGGAGACTTGGAGCAGGAGCGGTACGGAGCCGGAACCAACATGCTTCGCACCCCCTGGGCGAAGTATGGACCTCGCACGCTGGCGGCGATCGGGGAGCCGTTGGAGGCCGCCGTGCGAGCAGCCCACCGCCGGGGTCTGGAAATCTTCGGCGTCCTGAAGCCCTATCACACCGGGATGTCGGCCACCTATCCCGACGGCTCGCCGGATTCGGATCCCGCAACGCCGGTGCGCCGGATCGGGGGCAGTCTCCAGTGCTTCAACCCGTTCATGGAGAGGTTCCCCCACACCCGGATCCAACGCCGTCCCTTGAAGGGTCCGCCGAACCTGCGGGACGTTCCCATCCGCCGGATCCGGTTGTTCAAGCGGGACGACTCGCCCACTCGCATCAAGGCCGGCAACCTGGAGATTTGGAGCAGTCCGGACAACTACCGGTACCGGCGCCGGCAGCTGGACTTCCGGCTCGAAGAGACGGTGGAGCCGTCCCTCCGGGAAATTCGAGACTATTATGGACAAGTGGTTACCAGAAAAGGAAATTATGTCCGAGTTCTCAGCCTCACGGGTCTCGATCTCCGAGACCCCTATCTGGTGGTGGCCACCAACTTCCGAGACGGAACGGCCGACTTCGAGAACACGGCTCTGGGCATGATCCAGGTCTTCGGTCCGGACCCCGAAGCCCTTCCCATTGTGGTGGCCACCCGGGACGCCACCTGGGTTCGGCCGCGCGACTTCCGGACCTACGGTCTGGAGTTCGACTCGGGTTACGGCACGCGTCGGCTCCATCTGGATGGGGTCCGGGAACCGGCGGCCGCAGGGTCGACGCCGAAAGCATCGAAGACCCGCTCCTGGCATGAACATCGGGCCGAGCTGGGCCGGGGGGCCGGAGGCGGTTTCATCGCTTTTGCCCGGGGCAGGAACGAGTATCTTCCGGTAGCGCCGTGCGAGTTCTATCCCGAGGTGAAACGGCTCTGGAGGTGGCGGGTCGACCGCATGTTGGAGAAGGGGGTCGACGGCGTCGTGCTCCGCGTCTCGGCTCACGGGACCCTCACCGACGAGCCCTGCGCATACGGTTTCAACCCTCCCGTGGTGGAGGCCTACCGGGAACGGCACGGAGTCGACATCCGGCGGGAGGAATTCGATCCGGACCTGCTGGGCGCTCTGCGCGGCGAGGCTTACACTCGATTCGTCCGCCAAGCCAGCGCCATGACCCGGAGGGCCGGGAAGCTCTTCCAGGTGCAGGTCCACACCGAGGCCTTTCGTCCCGATCCCGTTTTCGGTCAGCTGATGGGTTTTCCGGCCAACATTCACTTCGCCTGGCGCCAATGGTTGGAAGAGGGATTGGCCGACGCCGTGACCCTGAGGTCCAGTTGGTATGAGGCCGCCGAGGATCCGTTGGACGGATCTCCGGCCCGGAGGAGCAAATTGAGCAACGTCCTGGCCGATCCGGTGGTGGACGAGGTCCTGGAGGTAACGGAAAACCTGGGGCTTCCGGTCTACCTGAACCGGTACGTGGCCCGGGCCATTCCCATCGAAGAATATGTAGAGGACATAGAAAAAATTTGGCGCGACCGTCGCTTCGCCGGGTTCGATCTGTACGAATTTTTCCACTTGGCTCGCGCCACGCCCGACGGCAACCGACTGGTTCCGGTCCAGGATCGAATGGACCACATTCGGCGGAAGGCCGGGGAACTGGGTCTGGTGGAAAATTGAGTTCACTGGGCCGAAGCGATCCGTCTCAAAGGGAGCGGACGTCCGCCGAGTCTCTCAGCCCGTCCCCGATGAAGTTGACGGCCAGCACCGTCACGGCGATGGCGGCCCCGGGCGCCATCCAGAGCCAGGGCATCCCGGCCAGAATCGTGGGGGACTGGGCCTCGTTGAGCATCCCTCCCCAACTCGGCGTGGGAGGGGGGACTCCCAGGCCCAGAAAGCTGAGCGCCGCCTCCAGCAGGATGGCGTTGGCGAAACCGAAGGTGGCGATCACGCTCAGTGGGCCCACGGTGTTGGGCAGGATGTGCCGCAGGATGACGCGGGCGTGGCCGTTGCCCAGGGACCGGGCCGCCATGATGAAATCCTTCTCTCGCAGCACCAGGACCTCTCCCCTCACGACGCGGCAGGTGCTGGACCAGCCCAGCAGCCCGATGACCAGGGTGACCGAGGCGAGACTGGGCCCCAGCAGCGAGACGAAGAGCATGACCATGAGCAGGACCGGGATGCTCATCATGACTTCGGTGGCCCTCATGACGGCCTGATCGACGACACCCCCTGAATATCCCGCCAGCGCACCCAGTAGCGAGCCGATCAGCGTGGAGAGGACGACTGCCAGGATTCCCACGGTCAGGGAGGTGCGGCTGCCATGGATCACCCGGCTCCAGACATCCCGTCCGATCAGATCCGTCCCCAGCCAATGGACGGCGTCGGGAGCCTGGTTGAGACGTTCCAGTTCGGTATGGAAGGGATCGTGTCGGCCCACCCAGGGAGCCAGGAGGGCGGCCAGGATGATGATTCCCAGGAAGACCGCGCCACCGCAGGCGAGCCGGTGGCGCAAGAATCGAGCCCAGGGTCCGGGACCCCGGCGGAGTCTCGCCGGTTTCTCTTCGTCTCGGGTCAGATCCATGTTCTCTGCTTTCGGGTGAAACGGATCCTGGGGTCGGCGACGGCGTAGGCGATGTCCGCCAGCAGGGAGCTCAGGAGGACTCCGATTCCCACTACCAGGACCACTCCCATGAGCATGGAGGGGTCGCGGTCCGCCGCCGCTCGAACGGCCATGAATCCCATCCCCGGCCAAGCGAAGACCTGTTCCGTGATCACCGCTCCCACCACCACTTCCGGCAGCAGAAAGCCCAGGACGCTGATGATGGGGATGAGGGCGTTCCTCAGGACGTGACGCAGGAACACGACCCGTTGGGACAATCCTTTGCCCCGGGCCGTCGTTACGTGATCTTCCCGCAGGACCTCCAACAGGCTGCTCCGGGTGTGGCGCATCAGCAGGGCCGCGTTCCGCAGTCCCAGGACCGTGGCCGGCAGCACCAGGTGCCGGATCTGATCGGCCAGGTTGGGGATGGTGCCCAGGGTCGCCATCCCGCCCGTCGGAAGCAATCGCAGATGGACTCCGAACAGATAGATGGCCAACAGACCCAGGAAGAAAGTCGGGGTCGAGATCAGGAGCATGGTCAGGGAACTGAGGGCGTAGTCCAACCGCGAATGTTGCTTGAGCGCCGCCAGCGCGCCGCAGGGGATGCCGACGACGATGCCGAACAGCAGGGCCGCGCCCATCAGCTTCAGGCTGACCGGGAGCCGTGTCCGCAGTTCGTCACCCACCGAACGGCGCGTCGCCACCGAGTATCCCAGATCCCCCTGGACCAGACCGGTCAGCCATTTCACGTATTGGACGGGAATCGGTTGATCCAGTCCCAGCTCCCGGCGCCGTTCCTCGATCCAATCCGGCGACTGCTGGGCCAGGATACTGGGATCGATCCGGGCCAGGATGGGGTCTCCCGGAGCCAGCGCCAACGCCGCGAAGGCGACGAAGGTGATGCCCAACAGCACCGGGATCGCGATCAGCAGGCGGCGGAGCAGGTAACGGCCCATGGAGCGCCTTCCGGGCTAGGGATTGAGGGTCCAGGTCTCGATGTTGCCGAATGTCCGGCGTGCGTCCTGATGCAGTTCAAACCCGCCGCCGAGCCGGTGGTGACGCGCGTGGACCTCGTCGGGCGCCCAGAGGGACAGGAGGGGCAGGTCCCGGTTCAACAGGCGGCTGGCCTGGAAGTAAAGGTCCCGCCGCCGGATCGGGTCGACGGTGGCCGATGCCTCGACGAAGAAGCGGTCCAGATCACAGTTGGTATAGCCATACTGCCAGTCGGGCCGCCGGCAGTTGAAGTAGGTGGATGTCACGTGAGGCCCCAGACCGTAGGCTCCGCCTTGGCTCCCGGACATCTCGTAGGTGTCGCGTTGCTCGTAACGGCGCGCGATGTACGCCGTGGACTCCATGGCCTCCAGCTGGACCCGGAGTCCCAAGGCTCTCAGTTGCTGCCCAATGATGGGATAGATCTGGGCCGCGCTGGGATAGGTCTGGTCGTAGATGAGGCGCAGCGGAGTCGCCGGGTCGAAGCCCGACTCCTGCAACAGCCTCTGTGCCCGTTCCAGGTCATGCTCGTAGGTATCGAGTCTCTCATCCGGCTCCATGCCATGCGGGACCCCCTCCAGGGCCCTGGCACGGCCCCGGAAAAGAGTGCGCGCGACGGCCTTCCGATCGATGGCACAATAGATGGCTTGGCGCAGCCGCCGGTCCTGTACCACGGGCCGGTCCAGGGCGAAACCCACCGAGATCATGCCGATTCCGGAACGGGTGGTCGTCTCCAGGTGGGGCAGCGTCGCCAACCGGTCGTAGTCCAATAGTTGAAGCCGCATTCCCAGGTCCAGTTCGCCGCTCTCCAGTTGCGCCACCGTCACCTCGGGACGGAGACGTTTCATGTAGGCCTTGCGAATCAAGGGAGCGCCGCGGAAGTAGTCCGGGTTCGACTCCAACTCCACGTAGAGGTCCGTCAAATATTGCACGAAGCGGAACGGACCGGTTCCCACCGGACGAGTGGTGGTGAAAGGCGCCGACTCCACGGCGTCGGGCTCGACTCCGGACAGGAGGTGAGACGGCATGATCACCATCGTCGGTTCGGTCAGTTTCTGCAGGAACGTCACGTCGGAGCCCCGCAGCGTGATTTGAACCGTGAAGTCGTCGAGCGCCTCCAGGCCCTCGAGTCTGTCTGAGCTTCCTTCCTCATAGGCTTCCGCTCCGGCGATTCCGCCGGCGTATTTGACATAGCGGTACGGTTCCAATAGCTGGCGGCTGAAGCTGAACACCACATCCCGGGCGCTAAAGGGTCTGCCATCGTGCCACCGGACGTCTTGTCTCAGACGGAATGTGAAGACGCGGGCGTCGGGGGAAACCTCCCAACTCTCGGCCAGGTCGGGGAGGATGGTCATCAGGTCCGGTCCCAGCCGGACCAGCTTGTTGAAGAGGAGGAAGAATATCACCGCTTGGCTGAAGGTCTCGTACCCGGACGGATGCCACATCGGCGTCAGGTCTCCCTGCCACGCGAAGCGAAGGCTCTGGGACCGGTCGGTGTCGCCGGCGGGATCGACTCCGGTGTCGGTGGCCGGGGCGCACGACGAGGTCCACCCCAGCAGAAAGACCAGCTTGGCGAGCAGGAGACGGCGGTTACGAATCATCGGGGGGGCGGAGAACCGTCTCCTGTGCTCGTGCTGTAGAAGGTCGAACCGTCCGGGTTCTGCCACCGGAACGGAGGCCTCATCTCACGATCCTGCAAGGGCAGATGGATCTTGACGTTGCCTCTCCGGGAGGAGTCGTGGGTCGCCAGGATCAGTTCCAGGGCGTTCCGGGCCGTGATTCCGTTGGAGAGGGGCTCGCGGCCTGTTTCCATCGCCTCCAGCAGGTCTTCCAGCAGGTAAACCATAGGCGCGGTATGGTGCATCATCTGAGGGAAGGGGTGTTCCAGGAGCTCCCGGAACACGCTCCCGGCATTGGTCTTCCAGAGGCGGACTCCGGTGGTCTCGATGCTGAGCACGCCCTGGGTGCCGTTCACCTCCACGCGATAGCCCGCGTGACTGTCCCTGCCGTTGAAGAAGGCCCGGATCCCGTTCGGATACACGGCGTAGAGGGTGCCGCCCAGATCCCGTCCCCGCTGCGTGGGAATGGCCACCATGGATATTTCGGGATCTTCCGAGTGACCCATGATCCAGGCCGGCGGCGAGTCTCCGGCCAGGTAGTTCACCAGATCGAACCAGTGGGTTCCCGACAGGAAAAGGCGTCCGGGCCAAGTGGCGACGATGCTGAGGACCTGTCCGATGTCCCCCTCATCCAGGAGGCGGCGGGAACGGAGGATCAGGGGATCGCCTCTGCGAGTGTGGTTGACGGCCAAGCGGGTGCCGCTTTCCCGGCAGGACGCGATCATCCGGTCGGCCAGCGCCAAGTTGGTGGTGAACGGTTTTTCGCAGAAGATGCCCTTGACTCCACTCTGGGCGCAGTCGACGGCCTGGGGGGCATGGAAATCGGGGGGGCTGACGATGGCCACGATTTCGGGGGCGCTCGGCTTCGAGCATCTCGCGGTGGTCCGAATAGAGGGCGTCGACTTCCCATCGTTTTCCGAAGTCCTCCAGGCGTCCCCGGTCCGGGTCCGCCCCCGCCACCAACCGGGTCCTGGGATGGGTCTTCAGGATCTCCGCGTGTCCGAAGGGAAGCAGAATCCGGCCCGTCGCGTTCTGGAGCTCGTCCATGCAGTAGCTGCCCATGGAGCCGCAACCGATGAGGGCGGCGCGATAGATCTTTCCGGGGTCGTACACCATGTTCGTTGCTCTCCCTTGGTCGGAGGAGGAGAGTCCTCCTCAGGGCGCCCCATCATATTGGATCGAGGTCCGCTTCGCGAGCCCGCCGCGAGACCCCGGAACTGACGGGCGCAGCCGCCCGAGAATGTTGACCGGGCACCTGCGGTTGGATATGTTTCGCATCAAATTCGGGGTGAAGTTTCACTTGAAGTGCTTGGATGAAGGTCAGGTAACTTAGGAGATAGTAAATTGCAAATAGTCAATAAAAAAGGAAATAAGAGAATCTTGGGTCAGAAGATGTATGACCGGGCCCGGGAGCTCATCCCCGGCGCGACGCAGCTTTACGGCAAGCGCCAGGAAATGACCGCTCCGGGCCAGTGGCCGGCCTACTTCGCCCAGGCCCAGGGCTGCGAGACGGTGGACGTGGACGGAAACCACTACATCGACATGTCCATGGCCGGCATCGGCGCCACGCTCCTGGGGTATGCCGATCCTGACGTGACCGAGGCGGTCATCCGGCGGGTGCGCAACGGTTGCATGTCTTCCTTGAATCCCCCCGATGAGGTGGAGTTGGCCGAACTGATGATGGAGCTCCATCCCTGGGCTCAGATGGTGCGGTTCGGGCGGCTTGGCGGAGAGAGCATGACCATCGCGGTGCGGATCGCTCGAGCCTATACCGGGCGGGACAAGGTGGCGTTCTGCGGCTACCATGGCTGGCACGACTGGTACCTGGCCGCCAATCTTCCCGTCGACCGCAGCGAAGAGACGGTGGACCGGTTGGGAGGGGGACACCTGATGCCGGGGCTGGAACCGGCAGGCGTGCCCAGTGGGCTGGCCGGCACGGCCATGCCGTTCACCTACAACAAGATCGAGGAACTCAGAGCCATCGTGGATCGGCACGGCTCGAGACTGGCCGCTATCGTCATGGAGCCGACCCGAAACTACGATCCCGAGCCCGGGTTTTTGGAGGAGATCCGGGAACTGGCCACCCGTTGCGGAGCCTGCCTGATCATGGATGAGATCACCATCGGCTGGAGGCTCTGGCTCGGAGGCGCCCACCTGAAGTACGGGCTGGAGCCGGACATGGCAGTATTCGCCAAGACCACCGGAAACGGGCATCCCATCTCGGCTGTAGTGGGCCGGCGCGAGATCATGCAGGCAGCCCAGAACAGCTTCATCTCCAGTGCGCTCTGGACGGAGGCGGTGGGTCCCACGGCCGCCCTGGCCACGATCCGCAAGTTCCAGAGGGAGGACGTTCGCTCACACGTGGCCCGGATCGGAGAGGCGGCGCGGCAGGGTCTGACGGAACTGGGAGACCGCTGCGGCGTCCCCGTCGGCGCCACCGGTCATCCGGCGCTGACCTTCTATCACTTCGACCATCCCGAGGCGGCCGCCCTCCAGACCCTTTGGACCGTTCGCATGCTGGACCGGGGTTTCCTCGTGGCGGGAGGCTTCTATCCCACATTCGCCCACCAGGAGACGCACGTGGAGCAATTCCTGGAGGCCTGCGAGCCGGTGTTCCAAGAGTTGAGTGAGGCGATTCAGAAGGGAGATATCGAGCCTCGGATCGGCGGTCCGGTCAAGCACACCGGCTTCCGCCGGCTCGTGTGAACTCGCCTCATTCAGATGACTTGATCAACAGTGTGCTGAGGAGCCTTTTGGCGTAGGGAGATGCCTCGGCTACCTTCAGATGAACGTTGTTATCGGTGGCGTCGGGTGGCTTGCGCCATTTGTCGCGATCCCTCACGTGCCGCCACGGACAAGCCGTCACCGGCTCCTCGCTGTCGACCGGCAGAACGATGAAATCGTCCGCCTCCGCGTGGGCGATAGCGGTACAGAATCTGTCATAAGTCTTGTGCCGACCACCACAGGGAATGACTCGTGGCATCTTTCCGGCCAGAGCCGTCTTGCGGAAGAAGCAAGTGAAACCCTTGCGGCATCTGGCCTTCAGCTCTCTCCTGTCTCCGCCTCCCTCCACGTAGACCTTGGCGTTCACCAGCGATTTCCTCCGAGTTCTCCAGTACTCCAGAGTTCCCCGAGCCGGTACTTTTCGAGCCAGTGAGCCAGTTTGCTCTTGTCTAGCCGTTTCAAGGTCGTCTGGCCATTGATTTTCTCGCAGACGACAACGCTTTCAGGTGTCTCCGTCAGTGCATCGATGAGCGTGTCCGAGTGCGTCGTGACAATCAACTGACACCGTTCAGACACGCCGTCGTAGAGGTCATGCAGCGCTTTGAGGATTTCCTGCTTGACCTTGAAGTCCTTTGCCAACCGATTGAGCACCAGTCCCAAGTTCTTTCCGTCTTCGGAGAGAAAATCATTGGGAAGATCGGATTTCTGAGGCAGGCGGGGTGGCGTGTAGCGCCCGAAGGACAACTCCCGATACAAGCGTATTTTCCTGAATTCCTTTCCCAGGTAGGTGAGTTCGGGGTAGTGGTCGGGATCTTTGCGCTGCGCCAGAATCGATTGTTCCACGTCGATGTCTTCGGGTTGCAACTCCCGCCTCATAGTCGTGTTGGGGAACACACGATTCGGTCAACGGTGGGTAGCCGTGTCAGAGTATGAGAATCCATCTTGCCGTGGGGAGGTCAGAACAATGATTGCTCGTTCCCCGGAGCTTTTGAGGATCACCTCGATCGGAGCGACGCGTCGACACTGGACGCCATGGCGCTGACCATGGAAAATTCGCCGGAGTCCGGCCAGATTTATTCCCGTCCCGGTCCGACGCTCAACCAGATCGGTCCTGATCGATAGATTCGGATTCGGCCTGACCGATTTCTCGGCCGAAACCGCTAGCTTGCTTGGAGCCGGGATGAGATTCCCAAGGTCTGGGGAATCATCAAACTTCTCCTCGAGCGAAGTCCACCCTTCGCCGATCCGTGCCGCCGAATGGATGCTTTAGCCAACCGATTTCGGCCGGAAGCGTCGCTTGGCTCTCAGCCCGCCTGGATGGTCCGCTTCACCGGATCGAAGGTCATGCGCCGTCCGGCCCAGTAGGCATCGTTGGACATGATGCAGGCGATGGAGTGGGCGTAGCCCGCGTCGACCGTGCAGTAGAGCCTCTTGGAATCCTGCTGCCGAACCGCATCGAGCCAGTTGGCCATGTGGCTGACTTCGCCGGGAGCATCGGGCACCTCGACCATATCGCCGACCTTCCCGTCGGCCTTGACGCCCTTGCCCGAGAATTGCCAACCGTGGGAAGGATCGGCGTTAGGCTCCTCCTTGCCCTGTTTCCAGTCCATCCCGCCGCCGGGAGAGAAGCTGCCCAGAGTGCCGTGGACCTGCGTCGCCTTGCCGTAGCCGTTGATGAGATTGGTGGAGTAGACGGCCATGAGTTTATTGCCGCCCTTCTCGTACTCGAGGGCGACTTCCAAGGTGTCCGGATTCTCTCTCCAGTCCTTATACTTGTAGATGCCGCCGTGGGCCACGGCGCTCAACGGAGTCGTCACGCCGGCCAACATGTGGGCCAGGTCGATTCCGTGGGTCATCCACTGGTCGATGATGCCGCTGGAGAAGTCCTTCCAGAGGCGGAAGCAGCGGAAGATCCTGGCATCGAAGGGGCGGTGGGGTTTCCCCATGAGCCAACTGGTCCAATCCACGTCGCTTTCCTTGACCATGGCGCGCTGGTCGGCTCGCCCGGCCCAACGGTAGGGACTGTAGGCGTTCCATAGGATATCCACCTTGACCACGTCGCCGATGATGCCGTCGGCGATCATCTTGGCGGCCTGCCGGTACTTGGGCCAGGAGCGCCTCTGGGTCCCGATCTGAACGATGGTTCCGGCCTTTCTGACCGCGTCCAGGGCGTCGTTGGCCTCCTCCAGGACGTTGGACATGGGCTTCTCGCAGTACGCGTCCTTGCCGGCTTCCGCAGCCGCCGTCAGGACCTGGGCGTGGGCGTGATCGGGAGTCGCGATGATGACGGCATCCAGATCGGCGTCGGCCAGGATCTCTTCGTGGTGGCGGTACACCTTGGGAGCCTGTCCCTGCCTTTCGGTGACGAACTTGGAGGATTCTTCGCGCCGGTAGCTCCAGAGATCGGCGACTGCCGTCAGGTGAGCGTTGAAGCGATGGTTGTCGGCAAAAAAGTTCTTGAGGAGGCTTGTGCCGCGGCCGCCCGGACCCACGATTCCCACGTTGATCCGATTGTTCACGTTGCGGGCGCTGGCGATTCCGGGGAACCCGGCGACGGCCAATCCTGCCCCCACTCCAGTGGAGCGAGACAGAAATCGACGGCGGCTGATGGATGACTTGCTCATGACGACTCCTTTTTTCCGGTGCATGGCTCCCGGTCCGAGGGCGCTCGGAAACGGGAAAAAGACGATTATGGACGCCGGCCCCTGCGGTCGACTGCCGCCATATTAGCCGAATCTTCTCCGGCGTATCAAGGTTCCGCGGCCAACCGCGCGACTGTGGCCCAGAGTCCTGAGGGAAGGTACTTGTCCCATCCCGACCAACTCTCGATGGACGTGGACTCCCAGAGGACGACCCCCTCGGCTCCCGCCTCCCGAGCCGCCCGAACGCCCGATTCCAGCCGTGCCGAGCCCTCCCGCAGTCCCAACTGGTCCATGTTGTAGCAGTAGATTCCGGCCAGGATGCCGCCTCCGTCGCCGACCGTCTGCCTGGCTTGGTGAATCTGCCGTGCCACGGCCTGCGGGTCCAGCCGCGCCAAGTTCCATTCGGGCAGCATGATGTGGGTCTCCTGGCAGAGTCCCCCGGCGAGCCACGAGTTCCAGTCCACCAGCGCGCCCCTCAGGGCGTCGGTCCGCATCCGCCAGAGGCTCGTCTCCTCCAGGAGTCCGTCACGGACGTAGCGGGGCCAGTCGGGAAGGACCTGACTCAGGGGACTCTCCGGCGACACCAGCACGCTCACGGGATATTCGTCACTCTTGGTCCGCCGCTGCCGGTCCAGCTCCGCCATGAAACGGGTGACGTACGCGGCCCGATGGCGAATCCAGGAATCGGTAGGGTTGGGTTGTTCCCTGGGATCGATCCCATGGGTCCGCCGGTAACTCTCCAGGGCCGGCGCCTCATAGCCGTAACGGCAGACGCCCCACCGGTCCAGTTGCGGAGGCAGGTTCTCGTCGATGCGGGGCAACTGGCGGACGAAGTCCAAGAGGACGCCCTGGAAACCGTAGGACATGAGTTCCTCGACGACCGCCAGTTTGTGGCGCCGCACTTCGGGATAGGCGAAGCTGAGCCGGGATGACCTTCGGTGTCCGTCCCGGGCCACCGCATGGTACTGGGGATGCTCCCGGGCGAAGCGGGTCAGCGAGACCTGGCCGTGGGACTCTTCGTAGGGGCTGTACCAGACCCAGGGCTCCAGACCAGCTCCGAGAGTGCATTCCATGGCCTCTTCCAGCAGGTTCCAGGTCGAGTAGTCGGTTTCGGCCAGCGTGACCTTCCAGTAATCGGGGACCTCGCACGCTTCCCGGTCCTCGCCCCGAAAGGTGTCCTCGAGACGGCTGGGGTAGAAGACCCGGGAGCCGCAGTTGGCTCTCCAGTAGATCCTGCGGATGCCCCCGGCGGCGCAGGCGTCCGCGATCCTGCGGACCCCCACCCTCCCCCAGTTGCCCCAGGCGGCGGCCCAATCGGGGTGCGTGACCACGGTATCGATGATCATCGGTTCAACAGCCCGTGGCAAAAGTCATCACGGCATTCGACCGTCCCTGCATCCCGGCGGACGGCGTTGCGATTCGGGCACATACTCCCGATATGCACCCGAATCGCGCCTTGTCCGGCGGGCGCAGGAACGGTCTCGGTGCTCGCGGGACTTTCACCACGGACTGTCAAGTGAGCGCCGGGTCGGCCACCAGTTCCCGGAAATCGTGGACCAAGGCGTCGATGTCCTCGTCCCGGGTGTCCCAACTGCACATGAAGCGGGCGGCGCCGCCGGGCATGATTCCCACGGTCCAGCCCCGTTGCCTCAGGGCTGCCGCCAGGGCGGGCTTGAGCCGGACGAACACGCCGTTGGCCTCCCGCGGGTAGGGGATGCAGATGCCCTCCAACCGTCTCAAACCCCGCTCCAGACGGGCGGCGCAGGCATTGGCGTGCCGGGCGTTGCGGAGCCAGGCGCCGCTCTTGAGAAGGGCCGTCCAGGGCGCCGACAGGAAACGCATCTTGGAAGCGACCTGGCCCGATTGCTTCCAACGGTACTCGAAGCCCGAAGCCAGCTCCCGATCGAAGAAGACGACAGCCTCCCCCTGGTGGAGTCCATTCTTGGTGCAGCCGAAGGAGAGGACGTCGACACCCGCTCTCCAGGTCGAGTCGGCCGGCTCGCAATCCAGGTGGATCAGGGCATTTGCCAGACGGGCCCCGTCCATGTGCACCCGGAGTCCCAATTCGCGGCTCAGGTTGGAGATTTCCCGGAGCCGTTCCAGGCTGTAGACGGTTCCCGCCTCCGTGGCCTGGGTCAGACTGACGAGCCGGGGGGCGGGATATTGGAAGTCGCGGGTTCGAGTCTCGACCGCGTACCGGATGCCGGCGGCGTCCAGTTTTCCGTGATCTCCAGGCAGGGGCAGCATCTTGGAGCCGCCGCTGAAGAACTCCGGACCGCCGCATTCCCCCAGGTCCAGGTGAGCCGTCTCGTGACAGATGGCCAGCTCATAGCTGCGGCAGAGATGAGCCACCGCCAGCGAGTTGGCGGCCGAACCGGTGAAGACGAAGTAGACTTGGCAATCGGTGGCGAAAAGGTCCTGAATGGCGGCGCGGGCCTCCTGAGTATGGGAGTCGAAGCCATAGGCGGGAGCGTGTCCCCGATTGGCGCGATCCAACGCCTCCCAGGCTTCGGGGCAGATGCCCGCATTCGTATCGCTCGCAAACCCGCGAATCCGGCTATTCCTTACGACCATGATTTCTCCGTGTGTCTCGTCTGATGAGCGGTTTCAGCACGCTACCCGAGGCTTCTTGACACCGCTTCCGGGTTGATAGAGCATTTCCGCAGTTCACGCTCCTGGAAAGGAGCACGAAGTCCAGGGACGAGGAGCAAGCGCCGAGGACTCATGACCGCAGGCATCGACTGGAATCCGAATCTGGCCGAGCTTCCGTTCTCTCCCATTCGCAAGTATTTCAACACCGCCGCCGCCATGGAGGATGTGGTCCATCTCTCCATCGGCCAGCCCGATTTTCCCACTCCCTCCCACATCGTCGAGGCACACGTCCGGGCGCTCCGGGAGGGCAAGACGCGGTATGAGCTGGACGCCGGACTGCCCCGGCTACGGGAGGCCGTCGCCGACTGGTACAACCTCCGTTACGGCATCGACCTCGGTCCCGGCAACGTCCTCATCACCACCGGCTGTTGCCAGGCCATGTTCATGGCTCTCACTGCCGCTGTCAAACCGGGCATGGAGGTGATCGTCGTCGAGCCGGTCTTCATCCTGGTCCACATCCTTCGCATGGCCGGAGCCATCCCCCGGCCCCTGGTGACGACGGCCGGGGAAGGGTACCAATTGGACCCGCAGGCGGTGATCGACGCCATCAATGATCGCACCTGCGCCATCATGCTCAATTCCCCGGGAAACCCGACGGGCGCCATCTATCCCGAGGAGACGATCCGCGCCATCAGCGAGGCGGCGGCCGAGCGGGGACTGGCCCTGATCAGCGACGAGGTCTACGAGTGTCTCATCCTCGACGACGTGGAATACGCCAGCGCTCTGACCTGCTCCCCGTCGCTGGATCATGTGATCGTGGCCAGCAGCGTGTCCAAGACCTACTCCATGGCCGGGCTGCGTCTGGGATGGGCCATCTCCAGCGCCCGGAACATCGTGGACCTTCAGCGCTACCACATGTTCATCAGCACCACCGAGAACACCGCTTCCCAGTGGGCCGTCGTGGCGGCCCTGGAAGGGGACCAGAGTTGCGTCGACGAAATGGTCCGGCAATACCGCAGGCGTCGGGACCGGATCGTGGAACTGGTGGATCAGGCGCCTTCTCTGACCGGCTACAAGCCGGGGGGTGCATTCTTCATCATGCCCTTCCTTCCCGAGGGAGCCGATGGATTCGAGGTGGCCATGCAGATGCTCAAGGAGGCTCGTGTCTGCACCATCCCGGGAGGCGCTTTCGGCCGATCCTGCAACAACGCCCTGCGGATCAGCTTCGCGACCTCCATGGACCAGATCGAGAAGGCATTCGAAAGGATGATTCCATGGCTCGAGAAACAATCATTCTGACCCGCAAGGACATCGGTTCCCGAATCGACATCAAGGCCGCCATCCCCGCCATCGAGCACGCCATGGGAGAATTCGAGCGGGGCAATGATTTCCTCCCTCCCAAAGCCATCTATCCGTTGTCGATTCCCGGGACGAGCGGGGGCATGGCGGCCTGCATCACCGGCTATACCGAGGCCGCCGACCTGCTTTCCATGAAGGTCGGCCAGGAACGGGCCGACAACCTGGAGTGGGGCCTGCCCACCACCAACAGTTGGATCGCCGCATTCGAGCCCCGGACCGGAGAGCTCCTGATGATCTGCGACGGCACCCTGCCCACCATGTACCGTACCGGCGCGGCTGCGGCGGTGAGCGCGAAACACTTGAGCCGTCCCGATTCGGCGACGCTGACCGTGATCGGCGCCGGACAGTTGGGACGCCAGTGCCTGCGGGCGGTCAGCTCGGTCCGGCCCTTCAGCCGGATCTACCTCCACGATCTGCGCCGGGAAGCGGCCGAGCAGGTGAGCCGCGAACTCGCCGGCGAGGCGCCGGCGCCGATCCAGGTGGCCGAGGCCGAGGAGGCGTGCCGCGGGGCAGACGTCATCGTAACCGCGACCACCAGCCGCCGGCCCATCGTCTGCTCCGATTGGGTCCGGCCCGGAACTCATCTCTGCTGCATGGGTTCGGATCTGGGGGAGAAGATCGAATGTGAAATGGAGTTGATGCCCCGCTGCCGGCTGTTCGCCGATTTTGTCAAGCATGCTCTGGTTCGGGGCGAGGTGAGTCAGGCGGTGGAGGCTGGAATCCTGGGTCAGGACTGCTATGCCGGCTCCTTGGGCCAGGTCATCAACGGGGCCGTCGCGGGCCGGACGGACGAGGATCAGATCACCCTCTATGACGGAGTGGGGATCGGCATCCAGGACACCACGATCGCTCGCACCATTTTCCAGCAGGCCCGCGACCAGGATCTGGGCGTCCACGTCGCCTTTTCCTGAGGTGGATAAACGCAGGGGCATCGACGGGAGGTGCAAATGAAAGGCAGAAGTTGGTCGCGCCGTTTCTTTCTGGGCGCCTCGGCCGCGTTCGCAGGCACCCGGCTTACGGGCCGGGCGGCCTCGGCGCCGCTGACGAAAACGACTCGCGACGATCGGCTGGCTCTGCTGGGGGGAACTCCGGTCCGGTCGCGGCCCTTCAGCTCGTGGCCGATCCTCGAGGACGGCGACCGGAAGATCTGGAAAGAAGTGCTGGAAACGCGGCGCTGGAACCGGAGGGGCGGTAGCTACGTCGAGCGTTTCGAGGCGGAGTGGAGGGAGCGGCTGGGCGCAAAGTACGTCGTCGCCACCTCCAGCGGGACCAGCGCCCTCTACACTTCGTTGAATGCCTTGGGGGTGGGACCCGGAGACGAGGTCATCGTCCCCCCATACACCTTCGTCGCCACCATCAACGTGGTTCTGCTCTGCCACGCCCTGCCCATCTTTGCGGACTCCGATCGTGAAACCTCCCAGCTGGATCCGTCTCGAATCGAGGAAACGGCAACCGAACGGACGCGAGCCGTCATCCCGGTTCATTTGGGGGGCAACGTGTGTGACCTGGACCGGATCCTGAAGATCTCCCGGAGGCGGGGGCTGAAGGTGGTGGAAGACGCCTGCCAGGCTCATTTGGCGGAATGGAGAGGACGCCCGGTAGGAACCTTGGGAGATCTGGGTTGCTTCAGCTTTCAGGCTTCCAAGAATCTCAATTGCGGAGAAGGGGGAGCGATTTCCGGGGACGACCCCGAACTGGCCGCGACCTGCACCAGCTTCCAGGACGCCGGGCGGGGCTACCAGGCGACGTCCGAGGGACGCCTGGAGCGAGCGGCCGCACCGTTGGCGCACGTGCGAAGCGGCGACAACCGGCGCCTGACCGAATTTCAGGGGGCGCTGCTGCTGGCCCAATTGCAGCGCCTCGACGCCCAGACTCGACTTCGAAGGGAGAACGCTGCCTACCTGACTCGATTGTTCCATGAGATTCCCGGCATCGAGCCTTCTCGGCAATACGAGGGCTGCACCGGCAATGCCTACCACCTCTACATGTTCCGCTACCGGCCCGAAGCTTTTGCGGGTCTTCCGAGGAACCGATTCCTGGAAGCGCTTCGGGCGGAGGGGGTTCGCTGCTCGCCCGGCTATCGTCCACTGAACCGGGAGCCGTTCCTGGAGCAGACCCTCCAGTCCCGTGCCTTTCGGAGAATTTATCCGGAAAGGGTCCTCAAGGAATGGCCCGAGCGGAATCGCTGCCCCGAGAACGACCGCCTTTGCGAAGAGGCCGTCTGGTTGGGGCAATCCGTCTTTCTGGGTTCGCGTTCCGACATGGAAGAAATCGGAGCGGCAGTCCGCAAGGTCAGCAGGCAGGCTTCGACGTTGGTGGGGTCTTGATCCCGGTTTTGGCCTGTTGCCATTCTGGCTGGATTCGCGGCAACCCTGGGTCGAGCCCTGTACATCGAAAACCGGCTCAAGTAAACTCTGTGCTTGAACTCCCGTGGGAACATCTGTGTGTCACTGTTTTCTAGTCTGCTAATGGTGGGAAGGGGCCGACTGCCGGACCCTGGATCGAGGAAGCCTTCATGAACATTTTGTTGTACAACCCCGACAACCAGGTGACGAAAAACTACATGCCGCATCTGTGGATGTTTGTGCTGCAGGCGGTGACGCCTCCGGGGCACAAGGTGTTCCTGATCGACGGGAACGCCCAGCCCATGACCCGGGCGGACATCATGGAATTCGTCAAGGAGAACGATATCCAGTTGGCCGGCATCGGGGCCATGACCCGGATGGCGGCGCGCGCGTACCAGATGGCCGACGCCATTCGGTCGGCGGGCGCCAAGGTCGTGATGGGGGGACCCCACGTGACCGAGGTACCCGACGAGCCGATCGGAAAGAGCGGCGAACCTCGCCACGCCGACGCCGTGGCGCTGGGGGAAGCGGATGACGTCTGGCCCAAGATCGTGGCCGACGCGGAGGCGGGTCAGCTCCAAGAAGTCTACAAGCCGGTCGATGAAACGGGTCATGAGGTCAAGCCCTCTCTGGACGACTACCCCCACATTCCATGGGAAGATCTGGACTTGAGCCAGTTCGACCTCATGTCCAAGATCCCCAACTGGGGCCGCTACCTGCTGAGGAAAGCGGGAAACACTTGGAAGGGCCTTTACGTCGTACCCATCGAGTCCGGCCGGGGCTGTCCGTACGGATGCGATTTCTGCACCGTCACCGGGTTCTTCGGCGACTCCATTCGCTTCCGAAGCGATCAGAGTGTCGTTGACGAGATGCTGCGGCTCAAGGCCCGGGCCCGAAAGGAGGACAGTAGAGTCGGCGTTTTCTTCATCGACGACAACTTCGCCCTCAACAAGCGGCGGACCAAATCGCTGCTTCGGGAAATCATTGCGCAGGATGCCATAATTCCCTGGGTAGCTCAGATCAGCGTGAACCTGCTGAAGGACGAAGAACTGGTGGACCTGATCAAGGAGAGTGGCGGTCGCTGGATTTTCATGGGTCTCGAGTCGATTGACGATGAGAACCTCAAGGGAGTGAACAAGGGCTTCAACAAACCGGCGCAATACGCGGAGGTCCTGGATCGCCTCGCCAGACGCGGAATTTACTCCATCACCTCCTTCATCTTCGGGATGGACGGCGATCGTCCGGGAGTGGCCCGGAAGACCCTGGACATCATCGACAGCTGGCCTCCGGGGCTGCCCGTGTTCGGCTTGCTGACGCCCTATCCCGCAACCCCGTTGTATGATCGTCTGTTGGCGCAGAAGCGGCTGACCCGTCCCAAACACTGGCTCGATTTCAGGCCTTTCCGCATGGCCTTCACTCCCAACAACATCAGCGTCAAGGCGGCCGAAGCCGAAGTGCACGAAGCCTGGAGACGGTCTTATTCACCCCAGACCACGGCCCAGGCATTGAAGAAAATCGAGGGGCGTCCCTTCCACGAACGAACCTTGATGTTCTTCACGCGGCTGGCGTTCCGGGGCATCTACTTTCCCCAGATGAAGAAGCGGCATTGGATCCTGTTGCTCTGGCAGAACCGGTCCAGCTTCCTGCGCATTCTTTCCGAGGGCATCCGGGAACTTCGCCGGTCGAGAGCATAGCCGCCTTGCAATGTCCCCACCTCCTGACGGGTGGCGACGTTCCAGCGTCCCATGCCGCTCCATATTGGCGGGCGACTGTGAGAGTTCAACTATCGCCGATCTCCGGCACCAGACCGCATCACTGGACCTGCTGATCCGCAGACTCACCGAGACTCTGTTCCGGTCCCGTCTTCGGGTGTCGGCGATGTGTGGCCGCGAGCGTCGGCGGGCGACGTTTTTTTCGGGGGAGCAGGGTACAATTACGCCGTCCGAGTGAGAGTTGGCTGATCGACGGCTGTGGTACCGGTGCAGAAGATCCGTTCGCCGGTACCGTTGAATCGTTTTTTCTAGTGTCTGGGAGTCATGAGCAAAATGAAAACGGGGAATTCCGTCTCCGAACAATCCAATGTCACCATCGTTTCCGTAGATCTGGGCCGCTGGACCGCGGCGGAGACTCCGGCCGCCATCGTGCAGGCCGTCAGAGATGAAGTGGTCGCCTCGGTCCTCCAATCGGGTCTTCGCGGGTCCTGGGTCCGAGGCTTCGGCGGGGACGTTCACATCCATCTCTCCAGCCTCAATGGAGAATTTCCCAATGAGGATGCGGTTGAGGTTTCGGCCGGGGTTGGACTGCAAGGTGGACTCAAGGCCCTGGAACAGGCGCTGGCGGCCGGTCTGACCGGCCCCGAGGCTGAGGAAGTCTTCTCATTGTCTGAGGACGCGCAGCGGGAGGCTCTAGGTGTCCGCCTCCTGAACTTTCCCTATACCGAGCGAGGGGCCGAACCCATCTTCGTGGCCAAGGCTCTGGGCGGCGCGTGGGGTTTCTTCAACCGGTCTCTTTTCAATCTTTTCTTCAACCCGGACAAGGGCTCCGGACGGAGGATCGAGGCCAACGACTACCTTGGAATAGTCGAATCCATCGAAGACTTGGCCGCGGGCCGGGATCGGGTCCGAACCTACGAGTTCGGACCGGGCCAGCTGAACGAGTTGGTGGCTCTCATCGCCGATGCCGAGCAGTGGCGTCTGAGTCAGGTCTACGCGGTTCGGGGCAGGTTCGCCGAAGGCGCTCTGCGGGATGAGCCGGCGGCGCTGGTGGGCGGAAGTTCCAATCCCATCCTGATCGGACGCTCCCAGTCGGGGCTTCCGGCAATCGGTGAATTCACCCAGGCCGCCGGAGAGTTTCATTTCGGACCGGGAGGGCGTGGCGGGGAGTACCGGGTCGGACTGGTCCCGGTAGACTTTCCCGGAAGCCGTCCCCTTGGTTCCGGAGAGGGAGCCGCCCGGATCGTGGCTTACGCCTACCAATCATTCGATCGAGGCCGTATCCCTTCCGAGACCGATGTCGTGGATATTTTCGACCAGAATCGTCCCGAGACCCGCTGTCTGCAACGGGACGCCGCCGAACTGATCCGGCACATGGTCGGACACGGCGAGTTCGAGCCCTATCTGAATCCCCAAGCGTCGGAATCCAGGGCCGCGGCACTGGCCGGTCGACTCGCGGGTCGACTTGAGGATATACCTGACCAGGATTCCCTGATTGCGGGCGCCAACCAGCGGGCGCGTTTCACCATCTCGGACATCAAGGCCGACGGTGGAGGCAAAGTGGGACACACGACGCCGCCGAACCATTTCCGGTTCGTCGCCAAGGCGAGTCTCCAGGAAGCGACGGAGCTGGGTCTCATCTCCTCGACCTCCGAGATCATCGAAGTGGGAGATGACGAGCACCTGCTCATGACCCATTCCCGCGGCGCCGACGACAACGCGGTCCACCTCTTTGCCTATCGAACCTTCTTTCGCCAGGTTTGGGTCGCCAGCACCCTGGGTTACAAATGGTACGGACTGGGCCAGGATCTCGTAGGAGACGCCTCTGCCGGCCGCGCCACGGAGGAGCTGGCTCACCTCACCGATCGGTTTCTGGAGTTGTTGGCCGATCACCTGCCCGAGGCCGAGCGGTCCCAGATTGGGGTCCTCGATAAATCCTACCGGGACTGGAAGGCCGGGTTGGTCGAGGCCGGTGAGCCCGAACCGGTCTTCTCCGGCAACGTTTCGGGGCAGGGGCCCGGCTTCGCCGAGCTCCCCCTCAACCGCACGCAGCGGGTAGGCCTTCTGTCCATCGACAAGGCAGGACCCTCGGCCTTCAACCTGCCCGTCTGGTGGAGTCTGAATCACGCCCGGACCAGCGGTTCGCTGCAACGGCACCTCGACTCCATCGGTGGCGTGGGGGCGGTTCTGGAGGTCTGGGACGTGGAGCATCATCGCCGGATCTTCCTGGACCTGGAAACCGAGTCGGGGCATTGCCAGACGCTGCTGGGGGCTGTGGAGAAGTTCAACCTCAAACGGGTGTGGAGTCGGAACGGGGAATTCGATCCGTCGCGGCCTCACCAAATTCTGGACGAGGTCCTGCTGTCGGCCTCCACCGAAAAGCTGGCCGTCATTTCGGGAGGTGAGTATCTGGGCAAGGATGACCCGGTGCTGCTTTCGGTGGAACCGCTGGCCGAGGGGCTCAATCTCTTCATGCGGGACCATTTCTACATGACTCAGGGGGACGGGCGGGGGTCCCACTACATGTTTCCGACGCCACTCTCTTTCCGGGACGCCATCGCCACCATCTCCAGCCGCGGAGTCGCCGTGTCCGCCTGGATCCAATTGGATGAATCGGGTCGCATGACCGAGTTCCGCGACGTGTTTGCGGATGCCTCCTACGAAGCGGCCCAAGAGCGCGCCTACCGGGTGAACAAGGCCATCTGGGATGCTCAGGGCGGGAACTTCATACCGGTGGGCGTCGGGGCTTCCAAGGTGGAGAGTTCGTATCCCCTGGCCAAGACTCTGGCTCGCATTACGCGGACGAATTCCGAATACGCCTCCAGCCGCGGCCAGGACCTCGTCCTGGTTCGGTCCTGAAGCTGCAGGATGGCAACCATGGAGACGGGACAAGAGCTTTCGCGAGGTTCGAAGGGCGCTGAATCGCGCCCCGGGGCGTTATGCATCGTTCATATTCTGTCGGATGACGACGGGCGGGCACGAAAGTGCTCCTCCGTCGCAAGGGCCGGCGCATCGTTCCTCCGGCTGCCATGCCGGACCTTCGGCACGGACTTCCATGTCTCCTGAAGTCATCCGTGCCGGGGGCATTTCCGTGGATCTGGAGCAGTTTACGGCCCGGGCCGGACGACGCGTGCTCCGCCTGACTCTCACCGAATACAATCTTCTGGTTTGCCTGTTGCGAAACGCGGGCCGGACTCTGAGCCGCCGTCAACTGCTGGACGCGGCCTGGGGAGAGGACTACCAGGGGGGCGAGCGGACAGTGGATACCCACGTGGGACGGCTCCGGAAGAAGCTGGGCAAGGCGGGAAAACGGATCCAGACCCTGCGTGGGAGGGGCTACAAGCTGGATGCGATCCGGCGGCGGTCGAGTTGACTGCGGCCCTGCGGGCCTAAAAAATTTGCATCATACGTAGGGGCGACCCTTGTGGCCGCCCTCCCTTGTGGTCGCCCTCCCCGGGCACGTAGGGGCAACCCTTGTGGTTGCCCTCCCTGCGCCGGACAGTAAGCGGCGACAGCGGGCACCCACACACAAGGGGTGCCCCTACGTCGTGATCCTGGTTCATACCTGCTTCCCCTGTTCTCCCGAACTCCCAAAAAAACGGGGAAAGTCCTGATTTGAAGAGATTGATCTGATAAAATTCAAATAATTATCAGATATCTATCTATATTTTAAATATGGAACTAAGGAGAACGCATGGATACGGTATTGCGGATCAGGGACTTGCAGCGTCAGATCGAGGAGAGCTTGGCGAGTCTGCCTGACTTGGCGTTGCCCTCCGAGCTGGAAGGGCTTCGTCATCTGCCGATGTTCGGCTACAAACCGAGGGTGACCGTCTACTACGCGGCCGAGAGCGGAAGGAAGAGGCGGAAGGTTCGAGAAACGGCTTCGGCAAGCTACTTCGACGGAGGCAACTGCGAACTCACGATAAATTTCGAACCCGTGGAAGAGCCTCAGGATCATGGAATTCGGCGCGAACCCGTTGGGATCGCCGGCGAAACTGTCGGAGGTTCCGATCAGGAAACGGCCATGGACCAACTTCTTGAAGAACTCGCCAAGGCCGAAGCACGCCGACCGTTTGTGGGTCTGACCTGGTTTCGGGACCGGTTTCTGGTTGCCGAATGTGGCCACGAATGGGCCGGGAATTCAGAGACGGTTCGGTCCTTGCTTGATCGTGCGATCAAGCAGCAACTGATTCGAACTTCGAGGGTGCCCAATCCGAACTCGCCGTTGCATCCGACGACGGCGATCCGACTGAATCGAAGTCATCCGCGGTTTCGGACGGATGCCACCGCTCAGATGTCCCGCTTCAACCCGGTGCGAATTCGTGGCGGCTCGATTTCGGATACGGTCCTGGACGATCGGAACTGAGGCGCGCCGATGGCAAGCTACTATTTCGACACCAGCGCGCTGATCAAGCTCTACATCGAGGAGAAAGGAACGGCTGCGGTTCTCGACATCGCGGAGGGCCTCGCCGGCGACCATCTGGTCATATTGGATATCACGTTGCTGGAATCAAGGTCGGCAATCCGAAGACGAGAGCGAGAGGGAGATATCTTAGGACCCGCCGCCAATCAGATCCTGGAACGGATTGAGCAGGATGGATCGTCGAATTTTCTGGTGCAGCCGACCACTTCGGTGATCGAGGAGGCCGCCCGGCTACTCGATTCGCATGCGCTCAGAACCATGGATGCCCTCCAACTCGCCGGATGCCTGACGATCCGTCACAGTACAC
Source organism: uncultured Acidobacteriota bacterium (assembly GCA_951812665.1). Taxonomy (GTDB): domain Bacteria; phylum Acidobacteriota; class UBA6911; order RPQK01; family JAJDTT01; genus JAJDTT01. The sequence continues at coordinate 4,487 of CATOST010000001.1, read as the reverse complement.
CTCCGCCGCTGACGTTCGTCTGTGCAGACACTCGTCTTTGCGACGCCGCCACCAGGGAAGGGCTCGCAACCCTCAATCCACTCGTGTGAACTGCTTGTCCGGCCGGGACTCCTGAATCCATTCCTGCGGGTGCCGTTGGGGATGGTTCGAGTCCTGAATGACGACGACCGAAGATGGACCGGCGGCGGCCGAGTTGACCTGCGGGTTCTTGAGGCTGAGAATATGCGCGTTGTGAGCACCTTCGAGATCGAGTCGGACGGAGTGGGACCGTTCTTCAAGAACGGCTATATCCTGTCCTGTCCGGCCACCGGAAACGCCATCTACATCGATCCCGGGGACGAGGCTTCGCGCCTTCTGGCCCGGATTCGGGAGCGCCGCCTCAGCTTGATCGCCGTGGTGCTGACCCATGCCCACGTGGATCACATCACGGGAGTCGGACAAGTGGTGGAAGAGTGGGGAATCCCCATCTACCTGCACCCTGAGGATCGATCCATCTACGACGCTCTGCCCGAATGGGGCTATTGGTTCGGGCTCACTTGCGATCCAGCGCCGCCGCCGACCGACGTCCTGGAGGAGGGACAGACGTTGAGCCTGGATTGTCTGCGGATTCGCGTGCATCACACGCCCGGCCACTCCCCGGGCAGCGTCTCGCTGCAGGTGGAGAATCACCTGTTCTGCGGGGACACGGTGTTTCAGGGATCCATCGGCCGGACCGATCTGCCCTCGTCGTCCTACGACGTCCTGATCGAGACCATTCGAAACCGGATCCTTCCCCTGGGAGACGACACCATCCTGTATCCGGGCCACGGACCCGTGACCACGGTGGGTGAGGAGCGACTCTACAACCCGTTCCTGACGGGTGCGGCCCGTCCCGTCGGCTTTTAGTCAGAACAGGCAACAACTCCGAAGCAACTACCGCTTCCGGCTGCAAATGATGGGTCCGCCCTGGAAGATACAGTGGGTGTTCTTCGACGCGGTGGGAACCTTGTTTCGGGTCCGCGGTTCGGTTGGAGCAATCTACGGTCGGGAAGCGTCCCGCCACGGCTTCCGGGACGCCGGGGACCGGGCCGGGACCGTTCGCATCGACCGTGCCTTCAAGCGAGCCTTTCGGAAGGTTCAGACGGCATCTCCCCTGGCCGAAAGATCCGGAGAAACCGCCCAGAAGGAGTGGTGGAGAGAGGTGGTTCGCGAGACCTTCCGGAACCTGGGGCCATTCCCCCGGTTCGACGGTTTTTTCGAATCGGTCTTCGATCTCTTCGCCACGGACGCTGCCTGGGAACTGGAGCCAGGATGCCGGCGGGTCCTGGGCCGCCTCAAGCTCCAGGGGCGAAACCTGGGTATCATCTCCAACTTCGACAGCCGGATCGACTCGGTCCTGAAGGCGTTGGAAATCCGGCAATTCTTCGATCTGGTTTCAGTTTCCTCCGAGTCACCTCATGCCAAACCGGAGGAAGCGATGTTCCGGAGGGTGATCCGGCAGGCCGGGTCCGTCCCGGGCCGGTGCCTCCATGTGGGAGACCATCCGGCGGAGGACTACGACGCGGGACGAGCGTCCGGTCTGCAGGCTCTTCTTTACGATCCCGGACGACGTTGGGTGGGCCGCGCCGAGCATCGCGTCGAGGACTTGCAGGACATCATTTCATTTTTGCTATAGTGCGGCCTCTCGACGGTGCCAGCCGGGGCCGAACGGCCGGCGGAACAGGAGATCCTCAGTGACAGATCAGGTTGTTCACGTAGCTCACAGTCCCGACAGCGACGACGCTTTCATGTTCTACGCGTTGGCCACCGGCGCCATGGACACGGGCGGACTCCAATTCGTGCACGAACTCAAGGACATCGAGAGCTTGAATCAAGATGCCAGGGTAGGCCGCTACGAGGTGACGGCGGTGAGCATCCATGCCTATGCCTATCTCGCCGATCGCTATGCGCTCCTGGACAGCGGCGCCAGCATGGGAGAAGGCTACGGACCGGTTCTGGTCGCTCGGGAACCGATCGACGCGGAACGGATCTCAAAGCTGCTGGTGGCGGCGCCAGGCGAGAGGACCTCCGCCCTCCTGGCGCTCAAGCTGTTGGAGCCCAATCTCCGATACCGGGTGATGGACTTCGACCGGATCATTCCCGCCGTTCAGGCTGGAGAGGTGGATGCGGGTCTGATCATCCACGAGGGCCAACTGCTGTACGAGAGTCTGGGCCTGCACTGTGTCGTGGACCTGGGCCGATGGTGGAACCAGAGCACCGGTCTTCCCCTTCCTCTGGGGGGGAACGTGATCCGAAGGGATCTGGGAAGGGAACGGATCCACCAGGTCTGCCGGCTCTTGAAGGAAAGCATCCGCTATGCCCTGGAGCATCGGGACCAGGCCCTGGACTACGCTCTGAGTTTTGGCAGGGGGCTGGGCCGTCGCCAGGGCGACCAGTTCGTCGGGATGTACGTCAACCAGCGCACCCTCAGCTACGGCCAGGAAGGGCGCCGGGCCGTCCGCCTCTTCCTGGACCGCGGTTACTCTGCCGGCCTGATTCCCCACCGGCCGGACGTCGAGTTCGTGACCTGTTGACGGGAGGTCCTCACCACCCGGCAAAATCTTGACATCATCTCTGAGGCAATCCCATAATGCCGGCGAAAGTTGACTAATTCGGTAGGGATTGTGGAGATTCAATGAAGATCACGGCGCGGGCCGACTACGCTATCCTGGCCATCTTCGAGCTGGCGCTGCACCCGGCAACGACTCGCGTGCAGGCCCGCGAGCTGGCCGGGAGGCAGGACATTCCGTTGAGGTTCCTGGAGCAGATTCTGAATCAGCTCAAGAAAGCGGGCATGGTCGAGAGTGTCCGCGGAGCCGCGGGAGGGTACAAACTGGCCTGTCCGGCCCGAGAGATCAGTCTGGCCCGGATTCTGGAAGCAGTGGAGGGAGACGTGACCCTGCTCGATTCCAGGGTGAAGCCGAGTTGCGTCTTGTACAAGGTCTGGCAGGAGATCGAACAGGAGTTCGTGGCCAAGCTCAGATCCATCACCGTCGAGGATCTGGTTCGCCGCAAGATCCAGGATGACCGGGTCCTGGTTTACCATATCTGAGGAGCGCGTACGGGACTCATGGAAGTCGAGCTGGCAGTCGAGTCGGAAGAGAGTCTGCTGAATCGGATCGGCAACACGCCGCTGGTCGAGATCCGGCGGATTCTGCCTCCCGGCCGGGTCCGCATCCTGGCGAAGCTGGAAGGATTCAACCCGGGCGGATCGGTCAAGGACCGGGCCGCCTACAACATGATCCGGACGGCGGAGGAGCAGGGGTTGCTGCGGCCGGGGCGCACGCTCATCGATTCCACCAGCGGCAACACCGGGATCGCCTACGCCATGATCGCAGCCGCCCGGGGTTACGATGTCCTGTTGGCCATGCCAGCCAACGCCAGCATCGAACGGAAGAAGATTCTGCGGGCCTATGGGGCCAAGATTCGCCTGACCAATCCGCTGGAGGGTTCCGACGGGGCTATCCGGGAGATCCGCCGACTCTACCAGGAGTCTCCGGAACAGTATTTCTACCCGGACCAGTACAGCAATGACGCCAACTGGAGGGCCCACTACGAGACCACGGCAATGGAGATCTACCGGCAGACGAACGGCGGGATCACCCACTTCGTGGCGGGTCTGGGAACCAGTGGAACCTTCGTTGGATCGACCCGCCGGCTCAAGGAGCTGAATCCGCGGATTCAGGCCATCTCCTTCATGCCCGATTCTCCCTTCCATGGTCTGGAGGGTCTCAAGCACATGCCCACGGCGCTGGTTCCCTCCATCTACGATCCGAATCTGGCCGACCTGAATATGGAGGTATCCACCGAAGCGGGGCAGCAGCTGGTCCTGAGGTTGGCCCGGGAGGAGGGCATCTTCGCGGGGATCTCCGCGGGGGCGGCCATGGCGGCGGCGCTGGAGATCGCACGGACCCTGGATCACGGCGTCATCGTAGCCATATTCCCGGATGCGGGAGACAAATACCTCTCAGAGGCGTTCTGGGAGAGTGATTGATGCTCTTTTTGAAACCGGAGGATCTGGAGCGCATCAAAGCTATTGCCGAGAAGACCTATCCGCACGAGTGCTGCGGACTCCTGGTCGGCTCGGCGGGCAACGGGCTCAAGCGGGTTTCCCAGGTGGTGGAGGCGCGGAACCAGAGGAGCGACAGTGCCGCCAATCGCTACCTGATCGCGCCCGAGTTCCTGCTGGAGTGGGAAAGGCGGCTCCGGGGAGTCGAGTTGGAGATTCTGGGTTATTTTCACAGCCACCCCGATGTGCCGGCGCGCCCGTCCCGATATGATCGGGACCATGCCTGGCCCTGGTACTCGTACCTGATCGCGTCGGTGCGCCAGGGTAAGACGGCGGAAATATTGTCCTGGCTGTTGATGGAAGACCGTTCCGGCTTCGAGCCGGAAGAATGGAAATTGGAACCCCAGGGAGATTGAGATCTGTTCGTTTCCGACTAGGAGGTAAGCCATGGCTGTCAAGG